>JAFUFK010000017.1 GCA_017469925.1 Bacteroidaceae bacterium
GCCTTAGGCGTTTCGTCAAAAGGCCTTAGGCGTTTCGACATAAAGCCTTAGGTGTTCTTCCACGAAGCCTTAGGCGTTATAATGTATGCACCAAAGCGTGGCAATGTTTGCGATATTCAGTTTTTTTTCTTACCTTTGCGGCCTATTATGACGTGGATAGAGAATGTTGACGCAATCGACCTTGTCTTCAAGGGCATGATTATAGGCATCGTGGCATCGGCGCCTATGGGCCCTGTGGGGGTCCTTACCGTCCAGCGCACACTGAACAAGGGGCGCTGGTATGGTCTGGTGACGGGCCTGGGAGCGGCGATGAGCGACATCATCTATGCCTTGATTACGGGCCTTGGCATGAGCTTCGTCATGGACTTCGTGGAGCGCCCGCGCAACATGTATCTCCTGCAACTCGTCGGGGCCGTGATGCTCTTTCTCTTCGGGTACTACACCTATAAGTCGAACCCTACGAAGCAGATGCACCCCGCCAGCAAGAAGCGCGGAACCCTGATGCACAACGCCCTCACGGGCTTCCTCGTGACCCTGAGCAATCCGCTCATCGTCTTCCTCTTCATTGCCCTCTTTGCCCGCTTTGCCTTCATTGTGCCCGCCCACCCTGTGGAGCAGGCCCTGGGCTATCTGTCCATCGTATTGGGGGCCGTGGCCTGGTGGACGGGGCTTACGTACTCCATCAACAAGGTCCGCAACCGTTTCGACATCCGCGGCATCGTCTGGCTCAACCGCACCATCGGCATCGTGGTCATGGTGGTGTCGCTCATGGGCTTCTATTTCACCCTGCGCGGGAAGGCGCTGTATTAGTAAAGAGTTATAGTTGAATGTTGAAAATAGCTAAGGAATTAAAGGAAAAGAACGTCTGTGAGTACCTGCTCTATATGTGGCAGGTCGAGGACACCATAAGGGCGCTGGGATGCGACGCCGAGCGCATCCGGGCCGACTATGTCTCGGGTTTCCAACTGACCGACGAGGAACGCCGGCGGGAGGAAGAGTGGATGGACAACCTCTGTCGCATGATGCACGAGGAGGGTCGTCAGGAGCAGGGCCACCTGCAAATCAATCAGGCGACTCTCTCCCTGATGGTTGACCTCCACCAGCAGCTGCTCCGCAGCCCGAAACACCCCTTCTACTCGGCCGCCTACTATAAGGCCTTGCCCTATATCGTCGAATTGCGCGCGCGTAATAATAAAGAGGTAGGCGAGTTGGAGATCTGTCTCAATGGCCTCTACGGCGTCATGCTCCTGCGCCTCCAGCACAAGGACGTCACCGCCGAGACCCAGACGGCCCTCTCCGCCATCTCACACCTGCTGGCCCTGTTGGCCGATGCCTGGAACAAAGAAAAACAAGGAACACTGGAACTATGAACGAAGAAATAACCAGAAGACGCACCTTTGCCATCATCTCGCACCCCGATGCGGGAAAGACCACCCTGACGGAAAAACTCCTCCTCTTCGGCGGACAGATACAGGTGGCCGGTGCCGTGAAGAGCAACAAGATAAAGAAGACAGCCACGAGCGACTGGATGGAAATCGAGAAGCAGCGCGGCATATCGGTGACGACCTCCGTAATGGAGTTCGACTACCAAGGCTACAAGGTGAATATACTTGACACCCCTGGCCACCAGGACTTTGCCGAGGACACCTTCCGCACGCTGACGGCCGTCGATTCGTGCATAATCGTCGTCGATGGGGCTAAGGGCGTCGAGGCCCAGACGCGTAAACTGATGACTGTCTGCCGTATGCGACGTACGCCCGTCATCATCTTCATCAACAAGATGGACCGCGAGGGCAAGGACCCCTTCGACCTGCTCGACGAACTGGAGGAGGAACTGCAAATCCGGGTGCGCCCCCTTTCGTGGCCCATCAACCAAGGGGCCAAGTTCAAGGGCGTCTATAACATCTACGAACAGGGCCTAAACCTCTTCACTCCCGACAAACAGAAGGTGACGGAGAAGGTGGAGGTCGATATCGACAGCACCTCCTTGGACGAATACGTAGGCGCGCAGGATGCCCAGAAGTTGCGCGACGACCTGGAACTCATCGATGGCGTCTATGACCCCTTCGAAGTGCAGGACTACCTCGATGCGCGTGTGGCCCCCGTCTTCTTCGGCTCTGCGCTCAATAACTTTGGCGTCGAGGAACTCCTTAACTGCTTCGTCCGGATTGCTCCCTCTCCCCGTCCCACACTGGCCGAGGAGCGTGAGGTAAGTCCCGACGAGCCTAAGTTTACTGGCTTCATCTTCAAGATTACGGCCAACATCGACCCTAACCACCGTTCGTGCATCGCCTTCTGTAAGGTCTGCTCGGGCCGCTTTGTGCGCAATGCCCCATACCTGCATGTCCGTCAGGGCAAGACCTTGCGCTTCTCCAGTCCCACCCAATTCATGGCTCAACGGAAATCGACCATCGAGGAAGCATGGCCTGGCGACATCATCGGCCTGCCCGATAACGGCATCTTCAAGATTGGCGACACCCTGACCGAAGGCGAGGTAATGCACTTCCGCGGTCTGCCCTCGTTCTCGCCCGAAATGTTCAAGTACATCGAGAATGCCGACCCGATGAAGACCAAACAACTTCAGAAAGGCATCGAGCAGCTGATGGACGAGGGTGTGGCACAGCTCTTTGTCAACCAGTTCAACAATCGCAAGATTATCGGCACGGTCGGTCAACTTCAGTTCGAGGTTATCCAATATCGTCTGGAGAACGAATACGGGGCCAAGTGCCGTTGGGAGCCCTTGTCGCTCTTCAAAGCCTGTTGGATAGAGAGCGACGACCCGCAACAACTCGAGGCTTTCAAGAAGCGCAAGTACCAGTATATGGCCAAGGACCGCGAGGGACGCGACGTATTCCTGGCCGACTCGGGCTATGTCCTGCAGATGGCCCAGCAAGATTTTGAGCATATCAAGTTCCACTTTACCAGCGAGTTTTGACCTATGAATTGCGATATTGACATCAAGAATGCCGTTGACGTGCTCAGGCAGGGTGGGGTGATACTCTATCCGACCGACACCATTTGGGGCCTGGGGTGCGATGCCTCGAACGAGGATGCCGTGCGCCGCATCTATGAGATTAAGCAGCGAGAAGACTCGAAGGCACTCATCTGCCTTGTCGATTCGGCCAACCGCATACAACGCTATTTCCGCCGTGTGCCCGACGTGGCTTGGGACCTCATCGACTATGCCGACCGCCCCCTGACCCTCATCCTTGACGGAGCGGTCAATGTGGCTCCCAACCTCGTGGCCGAGGACGGCTCGCTGGGTATGCGGGTCACGAAGGAGCAGTTCTCGCAGCAACTCTGCTACCGCTTCCAGAAGGCTATCGTCTCCACATCGGCCAACCTCAGCGGTCAGCCCTCGCCCAAGAACTTCTACGATATACCGGAGGAGATAACCTCCAGGGTCGATTACATTGTCCAGTTTGCCCGCGGGCGTAAGTCCGGCGGTCGTCCCTCGAGTATCATTAAGCTCACAGAGGATGGTGCGGTAACCATAATAAGGAAGTAACCAGGACCCATGGCCAAGCAAAAACGAACATACCTCGGACGTGCCTTTAGTCGGCTCATGATATGGAGCCGTCGGGGCATTAGCGAACGCCAGTTCATGCTGCTCCTCGCCTTCGTGGTCGGCATACTGACTGCTTTGGCCGGGCTCTTCCTGAAATGGCTTATTGCCCAGATACAATATGTGCTGACCCATCAGTTTAGCGATGAATCCTCTAACTTGCTCTATCTGCTATATCCTGTGGTCGGCATCTTCTTGACCTCTGTGTTTATCCGCCGCATCGTCCGCGACGATATCGGGCATGGCGTGACCAAGATACTCTTTGCCTTAGCCCGCAAGCAGAGCTACATTAAGGTCCACAATTGTTGGAGTAGTGTAATCGCTTCGGCCATCACCATCGGATTTGGTGGCTCGGTCGGAGCCGAGGCCCCTATCGTGCTGACAGGCTCGGCTATCGGTAGCAATCTTGGGCGTGCTTTCCGACTCAACAGCAAGCAGATGATGCTGCTTGTAGGGTGTGGCGCAGCAGGGGCTGTGGCCGGTATCTTCAAGGCACCTATTGCCGGACTCGTCTTCGTGCTGGAGGTCTTGATGATAGACTTGACGATGTCGCGTCTCGTGCCCTTGCTTGTGTCGTGCGTTACGGCGGCCACCGTCACCTTTGCCCTCTCGGGCTGGGGCTCAGTCTTTGAGTGCCATATCGACTACACCTTCATGGCCTCGCGCATACCTGCCGATATCCTGCTCGGTATCCTTTGCGGTCTGGTGTCGCTCTATTTTACCCGTACGATGAATGCCCTTGAAGAAGGCTTCCGCAGGCTACGTGGCCCATACGCCCGTCTGGCCGTGGGAGGGGCGATGCTCTCCGTACTCATCTTCCTCTTCCCCTCGCTCTATGGTGAAGGTTACGACCTCATCCAACTCCTGCTCAACGGACAAGGCGAACAAGACTGGCTTACGGCCATGAACCAATCGCTCTTCTACGGGCACAACAATCTCTTGCTCGTTTATCTCTCCTTGGTTGTTGTCTTCAAGGTCTTTGCCGCTACCGCCACCAATGGTGGAGGCGGTTGTGGTGGTATCTTTGCCCCTTCGCTCTTCCTTGGTTGTATTGCGGGCTTTGTCTTTGCTCGCTTCTGGAACCTCCAGGGAATGTTCGACATCACTCTGCCCGAGAACACCTTCGCCCTCTTGGGTATGTGCGGACTGATGAGCGGTGTCATGCATGCTCCGCTTACGGGCATCTTCCTCATAGCCGAACTTACGGGTGGCTACCAGCTCTTCGTGCCTCTGATGATTGTTTCCATTGGGGCTTACGTTACCATCAACATCTTCGAGCCTCACAGCATCTATGCTATGCGTCTGGCCCGGCGGGGCGAACTGCTTACGCACAATACCGACCGCTCTATCCTGACCCTGATGTCGATGGACTCTGTCATCGACCGTTACAGCAAGTTCCTGACACCCGAGATGACACTTGGTGAGGTCGTTAGCCAGATAAGTGTTTCGAAGCACAACGTATTCCCCGTGCTTAATGGACAACGCCAGCTGGTGGCCGTGCTCTACATCGACGACATCCGCCACATCATGTTCCGTACAGAACTCTACCAGCAATTGCGTGTCAAACAACTCATGGTGCAGCCTGCCGCCCGTCTCTCTACGCTCGACGAGATGGAGGTCGTTGTGAAGACCTTTAGCCAGACGGGTGCATGGACGCTTCCCGTTGTAGATTCCGAGGGCCGCTTCGTAGGCTTTATCCGCAAGTCGCGCGTATTTACCCTGTATCGCCAGATGTTGGCCGACATCAGTAATGAGTAACCTATTTTTTCATCTCCTATGAACTCTCTCCGCATCATCTATATGGGCACTCCCGACTTCGCCGTCGAGCCCCTGCGCCGTCTTGTGGAAGGCGGGTACAACATCGTTGCCGTAGTTACCATGCCCGATAAGCCTGTGGGACGCCACCACGATGTGCTCCAGCAGAGTCCTGTCAAACAATATGCCCTCAGTTGCAATATCCCCGTTTTGCAACCTGAACGCTTGAAGGATGAAGCCTTTCTCTCAGAATTGCGTACCTATCAGGCCGACCTTCAGGTCGTGGTGGCCTTCCGTATGTTACCCGAGGTCGTTTGGGCTATGCCTCGTCTGGGGACCTTCAATCTCCATGCTGCTCTCTTGCCACAATACCGAGGTGCTGCCCCCATTAACTGGGCTATCATCAATGGCGACACCGAGACGGGTATTACGACCTTCTTCCTCGACCACGACATCGATACGGGACAGGTTATCCATCGTCAGGCTGTGCCCATCCTCGAGGATGACGATGTAGAGACCGTTCACGACCGCTTGATGATTTTGGGAGCCGACCTTGTGCTTCGCACGGTTGATGACGTGGCCAATGGTACGGTGACTCCCATCCCCCAAGACCAACTAACTGTGGATGGCCCTTTACGTCCTGCGCCCAAGATATTTAAGGATACGTGTCAGATACGATGGGCCGAACTGACTGCCCACGAGGTCTATAACTTCGTTCGTGGTCTCTCGCCATACCCCGCGGCCTGGACCACTCTCGATGGCATGATGCTGAAAATATACAAGGTCAAAGTCGAAGGGCAGAAGGCTAATGCCCTCCCTGGAACCATCGATACCGAACACAAGACCTACCTGCGTATTGCCTGCAAGGAAGGTTGGGTTGATGTACTCTCCCTTCAGCTTGCAGGTAAGCGTCGGATGGACGTTCAGGACTTCCTACGCGGTGCACACTTTGCCTCGGAGTGTGTCATTTAACACTTTTTTAACGTTAGAACGAAAGATTTTTTGTCATTCGTGATTAGTAATTCGTATTTAATACTTACATTTGCAGTCGAAACCTTAAAAAATACACGCCTATCGAAACAGCATTACCCCGATAAACGATTAAAAAGAAGGTAATGGAGAATTACGTAAAGCTGACCGACGAACAGTTGGTACGCATGTACGAAGAAGGCGACTTCCAAGCATTCGATATTCTGTTAGAGCGACACCAGGACAATGTCTTTGGTTACATCCGCACGATGGTTACCGACAATGAGTTGGCAAACGACGTGTTCCAGGATACATTCGTCAAGGTTATCATGGCCATCCGTAATGGAAACTATACTGAGTCGGGTCAGTTCCTCTCGTGGGTTAAGCGTGTTGCCCGCAATCAAGTGCTCGACCGCTTCCGCAGTTTGCGCAGTTCAGCTCATAACGTCATTTCGCACGAGGTGTTCGACGGAGAGGGCGACCTTATAGGCGACCTTTTTAATAATCCTGACCTCTGTGAGCCCAATGCTGAGTCGCGTATGTTGGTGGAACAGTCTTACGACGATGTGCGTATGATGGTTAATCGTCTGCCAGAGGCTCAACGTGAAGTGGTTACTATGCGTTACTACCGCGAGATGTCGTTCAAGGAGATAGCCGAGGCTACTGGCGTTAGCATCAATACCTCCCTTGGCCGTATGCGCTATGCCCTAATTAACCTGCGCCGGATGGCCCAGCATCGCGACCTGTACCTGGCCGTGTAGCTCTTCGTCAATTTTCCTAAAAAATAGAGCCCCTCGGATGCAATAATCCGGGGGCCTTTTTCGTTATAGGAGTAAAGAAGCAAGACCTCTAACCTCAATAAGCCTATGACGCAAACATTACCCCAAGAACCTCTTCGGCCCAATCCTGCTGTCCTGCAGTACATTCGCAACTTTGCACGAACCTATAAACCCGTCCGTCCGTCATGTTAGTAGCCCCCTCGTTACTTGCTGCCGACTTTGGCAACCTTGAACGGGAAATGCAGTGGTTCAATGAGAGCCAGGCCGACCTACTCCATCTCGATGTTATGGATGGAGTGTTTGTTCCGAACATCTCTTTCGGCTTTCCTGTCCTGAAACATGTGGTACGCCTTTGCCAAAAGCCCCTTGATGTGCATCTCATGATTGTGGAACCTCAGAAGTTCATCAAACAGGTTGCTGACCTGGGCGCCTACTATATGAATGTCCACTATGAGGCCTTGACGCATCATCATCGCGTCATCCAACAGATTCGTGAGGCGGGGCTCCATCCAGCTATTACACTTTGCCCCTCTACACCAGTCAGTCTTCTTCAGGACATCATTTGTGACGTTGATATGGTGCTCCTCATGTCTGTCAATCCTGGTTTCGGGGGACAAAAGTTCATTCCCCAAACCTTGCAAAAAGTCAACCAGTTACGTCAGCTCATCGACCGGACGGGCAGCCATGCTTTGATAGAAATCGATGGCGGGGTCAATCTCGAGACTGGTCGGCAGCTTGCTCAGGTTGGTGCAGACGTACTTGTTGCAGGTTCTTACGTCTTTGGTGCCGACGATCCCGCAGTTCGTATCAAAGCCCTCAAGGCCCTTTCGTGATTTTGGAGCAGACCTATTTCCTTTGGATGACAGCCAGTATGGCTGTTGGCATACTTGTTGCCGGATATCTTAGCGTGCCCTCGGGTGCGCTTTTTGTTTTGTTGGCAGCGGCCGTTCTGTTTTTGCGTGCTATGTGGCTCTTGCGCAGAGGGTATGGGGCGTGGATGGCCATGACGGCTTTCTTTTTCCTGATAGGATATTTGCGTGCCTACCTACCGGATGTGTCCTTGATTCCCAATAGCCTTGTCGCATGGAGTGGGGGAGCATCTCGTAACCTCGCGGACGCACTATCTCACCTTGATTTATCCCCGACTACGAATGCCCTCCTGCATGCTATGCTGCTTGGACAGCGTGATGCCATTATGCCAGAACTGAAGGAACTATATCGCCAAACGGGAGCTGCCCACATCCTCGCGCTCTCTGGTCTGCACTTGACCATCCTTTTTGGTCTTATCCATTTTCTCTTCCTCCACATAGTAGCTTATCGCATGCGCTATTTCATTGGCTGTATGGCGATAGTGCTCATGTGGGGATATGCCTTACTGACAGGCTTCCCAATATCGCTCTGCCGGGCCTCGCTGATGATGACGCTACTCATCATTGGACAAATGCGCCTGACGGGTACTGATAGTTGGCATGCGCTTGGCCTGACAGCTTTTACCCTATTGCTAATCAGCCCCAGTTCTCTCTACGACGTGGGCTTCCAACTCTCCTTTGTAGCCGTGGCGGGCATCCTATTGTTTTTCCGCCCGTTGGCCGATGTAGGGTTGCCGTCTCATCGGTGGGTGCGTCGCATATGGCAAACCTTCCTCGTTTCGCTTTCGGCTCAATTAGGTGTAATGCCTTTGTTACTTCATTACTTCCATCGCTTTCCATTATCGGGAATTCTGTTGAGTCCCATTTACATACTATTGCCCACCAGCATAATGTACATGGCCCTGACCCTTTGCTTGCTTGCCCCCATAGGGATGCTTCCCCTGCTTCGCCCTGTATTGGAAGTATTGGTCGCGGCTCAACACGGACTGATGTCACTCACTACTCGGCTGCCATGGGACGGAGCTGTCGATTTCTGTCTGCCGTGGATGGGCGTTGTCTTTTGGTATGCAGCCTTACTTTGCTTATTGACACCCTTGGAGGCCCTTCGTAAGCCCGAGGTTCCGCAACGCTATTTTCGTTTGGCTTTGTTCTTCCGTGCATGGCCATACATCTTAGCTGCTCTGGTCTATGCCATAGGTGTTTATGGCTTGACATCAGGTTGGCTCGGATAATAGAAGGGGCTTCGAAGCGTATTGCTCCGAAGCCCCTTCTATTATCCAGTTGTCTTATTTGCTTATCTCTGTGGTAAGGGGAAGTACCAGTTCTTGGTATCCTGAAGCTTGCCAAGCAGAGTCTGGTCGCGACGGGCCACACGGGTAGCAAGATAGTTGGGGTCGCTACGACGATGGGCTACGCGCATGAGGTCGAAGAAACGAGTGCCTTCGAAGGCCAGTTCAAGTGCCTCTTCGTCAACGATGAGGTCTTCAACGCAGTTCTGTACAACGTCGTCGTAATCGCCACTATAGATGTCTTCCTTCGTAAGGGTAACGCCATATTCCTTTGCCTTCTCGATGACTTTCTTGACATAGTCGAAGGAACTGGTTTTGTCATTGTAGCGCGGTGTCCCGCAACCATGTGTGTGGATACCATAGGTAATGCCGTCATCGCCATCGACAGATACCGACGTGGAGATCCAGATGCGTGAGGTCAGAGAGGTGCGATATCCTATACGCTCAGTAGCGTTGTTACCGTTCAGCGTTTCAAATGAGAAGTTGAGGAAACTGGGCGACTTCTTTACCTCGCGTTGGTCGAGGTAATAGAGGGCTGCGGAGCATCCTTCGTCGGGGTAGTTCTCATAGGAAAGGGCAGCCCAGTTATAGCGGGCATTGGCGAGTATTTCCTCCGTGATAACGCTATCCTCAAGCATCTGGCTTAAGAGTGCATCGAGGGATTCCCGAGTGGGGCAAGTGCCCTCTTCCCAAGTGGTGGGAACGATACCAATAGAGTCGAGTACGGCAATCCAAGTGCTATCCTTTACTGCATAGTCGGGACTGTTGGCTTCGGGATACCAGTTGTCGTTCTTGCAGAGACCATTCTTCAGTATGGCGAACGCATAACTGGGATAGCCGGCACGATTCAAGGCCTCGGCATAGCGTAGCCATACCATTGACTTACGATAAATCATGTGCGACACGGTGCTAAATCCAGATGGGTTAAGCTTCGTGATGAACTTCTCGGTATTGCGCAGGCCGTTGGGATAGGTCTGAGAGATGTCGCGTACCCAATACTGGCGGGCATCGCCAATTTCGGGATCGATGGTTATCGAGGCTTGAGCAGCTTCGGTAGCATTGGAGGCGATGTAGAGTTCGAAGTCCTGAGCCTTGCAAAGATCGAAGTATGCCTCGCTGGCAGCCAACTGCTTCACATCATACTGGGGAGTCAGTGTGACGGTGGCATTGGTGGCTGACGTGGTGTCGCTAGTCTCCTCGGTGCGAACGCGAATCTCACTATCATAACCATAGAGACCATTCACGCCACGGAGCACAATACCCCAAAGACTGTTCGTAGAAGAGGGAATAGCCGTGATAGACTCGTCCGTACTGCTGACAACGTCCGTCTGGCTCCATGGGGCGCTGCCGGTGAAGAGATAAGTTGGTTTGTCCATGCCTTCGCCCTTATAGCCATAGCAGTAGTTGCTTGCAGGCAGTGCACCACCAGGAACCATCTTGCCCATACCCTGATTGTTCGACAGATAGTCGTAGTAGTACTGAGCAGCAATGGCACAACTCTGGGGATCGCCCTTGGTTAGATAGAGGTCGCCCATAATAAGGTTGAGCGGTATCATTGCCTTTGTGCTGTGGCAAACAGCCTCGTAGTTTCCCAACTGTGGTTGGCCGTAGAGCAATTCGGTCTGTAATGCGCGAGTCAGTCTGGGAGCCAGCATGTCCACCAAATTGTCAGCATTGACGGTCGGGTGGTTCTGTGCAAAAGCATTGATGTCATCCGTCGTCAGTAAAGGTTCGGTGTAGAAAGGCACCTCGCCATAGACCTGAACCAGTTGCAGGTAAGTCCAGGCACGGATGGCCTCGACTTGTGCTGCCTCCTTCATCATGTAGGGTTGCAACGTTCCCGTAACACGGTTGGTGTCGCAGTAGGCCAGATAGGCGTTGCAGGAGTTGATTACGTGGTAATAGTCGCTTGCCTGCAAGTAACGGCAGCTACCGTCAACGGCCTTCTCCATGTCAAAGTCGAGAATGGCCTTGATGGAGTCGCTGACGTAAGCCGTACCATTTACCAATTCGCCACGGCACTCTCCGAGTACGATGTAGCGCTCAGCCAGATTCTGGAGGGGCTTCAGCACACCCCAGTAACTGTAGAGTGTATCTTGAGCCGGTTCATAGAGATGACGCTCGCTATCGGGCGAGAGCATGTCTTCGCAAGATGTTGTCATCGCACCAAAAGCGATGCAACAGATAAGTAAACTTATAATAGATGTCTTTTTCATAGTTGTACGGGATTACAAGTTGATGGAAAGACCTAAATTAAAGCTGCGGCCACTGGGAATGAGCCCCGTGTCTATGCCCTGATAAAGCGAACTATTTCGGCTCGACATTTCGGGATCGGTACCCAGGTACTTGGTGATGGTCCACAGGTTGTTGCCTTCGGCCCAAATCTTCAAGCCCTGCAACCAACTGTTGGAGTAGGGGAGGTTGTAGGTAAGGCGAACGTTCTTCAGCTTCAGGTAGCTGCCGTCCTCAATCCAGCGATCGCTCATGCGCTCGTTGTTGCGCCAGTCGTCGCTTTCAATGTAGCATACCTTCGGGAGTGAGGTTTGCTGATTTTCGTAAGTCCAACGACTCAGTACGGCAGTGGTCTGGTTATAGGTCGTATTCATGCTTTCAAGCATCGAACGCTGGTAGTTATAAACGTCGTTGCCCAGAGAGTACTTGAAGTTGACATCCAGTCGCAGGTTCTTCCAGGTAAGGCTGGTGTAGATGTTACCATAGATGTCAGGGTTTGGGTTACCGATGACAACCTTATCGGCATCGTCGATGACACCGTCACCATTCTGGTCAACGAAGCGGACGTCGCCAGCAAGGAAGTTGCGATACGGATCTTCGCTCAGACCTGTAGGATACTTCAGATAACCCATGGCACCAGCTTGCGAAGCATCGGCATCGTTAGCCAGGATACCATTGGTCTGCCAACCGAAGAAGCTACCTGCGGCATAGCCGACGGCAGTCAGCACATTCTCCGTGCCATAGATGCTGCTGGTGTAGCCATTGAGTTGCTTCGTAACCTTTCCATTGGCATCGGTCAGGGTAATCTTGTTCTCGCTGGGCAGAGAGGTAATCTCGTTATTGTAGTGACCGAGGGTGGCACCAACTTCCCACTTCCAGTCCTTCTTGTTGATGAGGGCAGCATTTACGTTGAACTCGAAACCTGTGTTGCGCATCGAACCTTCATTGGTCCAGTACTTCTGCATACCAGATACATAGTGCAGGTCCTTGATGGTGAGCAGATTGTCAACGTTGTGGCGGAAGAGATCGATGCCTGCATGCAGGCGGTTCTTCAGGAACGAACCTTCGAGACCTACGTTCCACTTCGTGACGGTCTCCCACTGGATGGTGCTGTTTTCAATGTTGGAGAGCACAAGGCCAACGGTGGTCTTTGTTACCTGCTGGCTCTCCCAGTATGTGCGGGCTGCGTAGTAGTCGAGGTCGTCATTACCACTCTGGTCAACGCCTGCGGTTAGTTTCAGGTAATTAATGCCCCGACCGGTTTTGAACCAGTCTTCGTTGCTGATAATCCAGCCTAACTGCAAACTGGGGAATACGCCCCAGCTAACACCGCCAAGTTGGAAGCCATCCTTCGTGTTGTTACCAAACTTACTGCTGGACTGGCTACTGATGGTGAAGTCGGCGAAGTACTTGTGGGCATAGTTATAGGATGCGTCCAGATAGTACGTCATGTCAATCCAGTTGTCCTTCGTGCCACCGTAGTTGATGTATTGCATGTTCTTGCTGAGGTTAGGCAACTTGTCATTCTCGTTGTTGTAGCCACGCATGTAGCTGTAGGAGTACGAGAAGTTGTTGTAACGCCAGCCTCCGAATACGTCGATGTTGTGAGCACCGTAGGAGTTCTTCCATTCCAGACGCAAGTCGTTGTTGATGGTCGTTTCCTTGGTGAACTGCGACTTCAGTACAGAGGTGATATAGCCACGGTCGTTCAGCATGTATTGCGTAGTACCGGCGATGGGGAGGAAGTACTTCTCATTGTTGCGGTTCAGCTGGTAGTTGAAGCGGTCGCTGATGCTGAACTGCTTGGTGATTTGGTACTTCGGGCTTACGTTGATGTTGATTTGGGTAAGCTCGGCGTAGTTCTTATTCTTGCCCTTACCATTTTGCAGTACCCAATATGGGTTGCGCAGGCTCTCGTTGATTCCCATGTATTGGGGGAACTTGAAAGGATTCTGTACCCAAGTGGTATTGTCGCCACTGGCATACTTACCAGAGTACTCCTTCGAGATCAGCAACTGACCCGCAGCATCGTCATGGTAGTAGGCATAGGGGCTAATCATCGGGCTCTGGATGAGTCCGAGCACGTTGGTGCTACCGATGTTCTGCATGTCATAGTCCTCGCTCCAGCCATTATCCAGCACGTTATAGGCTGTTTGGTTGTATGCAATGTCCAGACCCGTAGTCAGTTTGCTGGCAATCTTAATGTCGGTGTTGAAACGCAGGTTCAGACGACTGAAGTCAGTGCCTTTCTGCGTAGCATCGGCCTTAGTATAGCCCAGCGACAGAGAGTACATACCGATTTCGTCACCACCCTCGACATTAATCTTGTAGTTCTGCACGAAGGTGTTGCGGTACATATCTTTCTGCCAGTCGGTATCGTTGTGGAACACCTTGTAATAATAGTTGCTTGGGTTGTCATTGAGGAAAGCCCAGTTTACATTGCTGATACCACTATTGCTACCCATCACGTTGACGTCCTTCACCGTACTCGTAAGGTCACCCAGATAGGTACGATAGTCGTGCCCATTCAGCATGTCAAGTTTCTTTGGTGTGAGTTCGGTTCCTCCGTACAGGCGGACATTAATCTTCGTGGTCATGCTCTTGCCGCGTTTGGTCTTAATGACGATAACGCCATTGCCGCCCTTTGCACCGTAGAGAGCTGTTCCGTTCTTCAGCACTTCGATGCTCTCCACGTTTTCTGGGTCGAGACCTGAAAGCAGATTGTTATAAAAACCCTCATGAAGGCTTGTACGCTCATACTCGGGGTCGATGATGTTGCCATCGATGACGATGAGGGGCTGGGCGTTAGCGTTGAGAGAGTTGATACCACGAATGGTCATGTAGGTACCTTGTCCAGGCAGACCGCTACGGCTAATGCTATGAATCGAGCCTGCGAGTTTGTTCTCGATGTCAGTCTCCACAGTGATGCTGCTGGTCTGGTCCAAGATGGCCGAGGCCTTTGCCGTAATCGTCGTACCGTCGGTATAGTAGGAGTTGAACACGTCACTAATCATGGAGGTGTTCATGTCGCGGTCCTTCTTGATGGCCAATTGTTGAGGCACATAGCCAGGAACCACCAGATAAAGGGTGTGGACAAAGGTTGGTACACTGATAGAATAGGTACCGTCCTCTTCCGTCAGTACAGAGTACTTTTCGTAGCCCAGTGCCTGAATGCGCACACCGCCGAGGGGTTGGCCCGTGGCGTTGTCGGTAACAAGGCCCTTGACTGTCTGCATCTCGTATTGCTTCTGTGCTTTCTCGTTCTCTGCCTTACGCTTATTATAAATGGTAATGGCAGCAGCATCTGCAGAATCTGCATCTTCAGTTGCATCCTGAGCAAATGCCGGAGAGAAACATACGCACGAAAGCATCATTAAGCACAACCCTCTTTTGAGAATTACGTGCAGGAATCTATTGCTTGTCTTTTTCATAGTTCTTAGTCTTTACTTCTCAGAATGAAACGATCGATACAGATTGCGTTGCTGTATCCGCTGCGACGGTCGGCGGCAGAGGTATTTGTCGTCAACTGCAGTGTAGGATAGCTGAAGCGCAAGTTCTTGTAGCTGTAGGGGAATTCGAAGTCTTCGAAGAGCAGTAGCGTGTCAACCTTCTCACCGTTGTAGTCGATGGTGGCACTCTGGAGCGTAGCTTCGCGACCGGTTTCTGCACCATTGCAATAGCTGATGGTGGCACGAATCTTGTGCTTAACGGTGTCGCCGACGATGGTGTCGCTACTGGTCATATAGAAGTTGGGGACCATGACCACGTAGATGTCGTACTTACCACTCATGACCTCACTTTCGCGGTTCTCGCCGTCGGTACCCACAAGTTTGAAGTCGAAACGGGGGTTACTAGAGGCACTTTGGGGATAGAGGAAGTAGAAGTTATCTTCGCTGACACGTCCTACACTATCTACCCATGCCGAGGCAGCCGAATTGCTGAACGAGAAACTCTGTGAGGTACCCTGTGCATTACTGGTGTTGAAGAAACTGCGATAATCAACCTCTACGTAGAGGTCGGGCTTGTAGAGCTTGGCGGGGAAGTTCCACTCGTCCTTCACGATGCCCACACCATTGCTGACATCCACTTGCTTACCATCCAGGAGCGTCGTCTTATCCCAGTTCTCATCCGTGCGAAGGGTGTCGCCGAAGGTGTTGAGGAAATACTCAGCACTCTGGCCCTTCTCAGCCAGGAATTCATCGAGATGCCAACGGCCAATCTGGCCAGCGGCATTAGGCTGATAGTGGAGGTTGAAGCAGAGGGGCGATGCAATGTCCATCATAATGTTCTTCTCCTTCAGGGAGTCTGTGTTGAGCAGACCAGCCTTGGGCAGGAAAATGTTGCTCGTGCCCTGGTCTTGCTTTTGCTTATCTACGTACTTGGGAGCGTAGTTATAGTACTTCTCCAGTTTCTGGTAAGCACTGTTCCAAGCATTATCAGTCGGCATGAGCAGGATGAAGGTAGAGTCTTCACCGATGATGTTGGCACCGAAACTCTCGTCATAGGTCAGATACTGGTCCGTATTTGTCTCCGAGGGGAAGCGATGCGTGCTCGCGAACATAGCGTTGGTCGTGAAGTAAACACTATCTACATACGTGGGGTTACCATCAATGTCGGGGTTACCCTCGATACTGTTGTTCTCGCTGAAGTAGGTTGTATCGTTTTCGACCAGATAGTCGTGGAACACGCTCATGCTGTTGCTCTCGGCATTGGTCTTGTCCTTCAGGAATTCGTACAGGTTGTACTTGAAGGGCAGGAGTGTGTGGACGGAGTGCAACGTACCGTTCGTGGCAGCCACGTTCTTCTTGTCGAGGGGAACTTCCTGCATCAAGAACTGGTTCTTGTCAAAGACCATCTTCTTGCCGTTGAGCATGGTCAGTGTGTCAACGCCGCCGCCCGTAGCAACCTGGCGCCACAGCGTCATGGTGTTGGCCATCAGCTGCTGCTGTACGGTATAGCCGTTTTCGCTTCCGGCCATGTCGAGCCATTTCTGGTATTCAGCATCCGTAAATGCATCGTTTGCGGGTACCCACACTGTGGTCAGCATAGAGCCCTCCAGCATGTCCTTGAAGGTGTAATTCGCTTGTGGATGAGTCTCGTCGCGATAGAACGTCGCCTTTTCGGCAATGCTCTTGAATCGGCTGTACTCAGCGTTCTGGGAGATGATGTCCCACAGGGTCTCAGTAGCCGCGGGGTCGTCACCCGGATGATAGTGATCGTCGATAATGTCCGAGCAACTGGGGAAGGCCAGGACTATGCCTCCCATTATCGCGGCACCGATGTACTTTTGTATTCTTTTCATGATTGTCAATTTTCAGTTATCAATTGTCCAATATGCCTTTATTACCAAATGTCTTCGGGAGTCATGGGGTTATCATAAACTTCCTTTGCGCAGTATTCGAAGTAGTCCATGTAGAATTCCTTCAGGTCGTCGTCGAGTACGCTCTTAAACTTCAGGTAATATACCACGTCGGGATACATGTATTCGCGGACGATGATGCGGCGCAGGTTCTGCTCGTTGACGCGTGCATAGTTGCTTCCGCCTGGGGTACCGGCATAGATGGCCGGGCCCTTCATGAAGCCGTTGTTGCGCATCTTCTTGTCAACTTCGGCGTTGTAGTCATCGTCGTCGGTATCTTTTTCCCACCCTACGAGAGTGGATGATACGTTACCCGAAGCCAATGCCCGGTAAGTACCGGCCTGGCGCAGGTCGAGAGGAATACCCATGGCGGGCAGATTGTCCTTGTCCTTGCCGAAGTAAACCTGACACATACTTCGCTTGCTGCTGTTCGACTGAACGGCGAAGCGAATCTCGTAGGTTCCGGCCTTTGGTACGGGGGGCAATGTGAAGATAACTTCGTACTTTCCACGAATATTGAACTCGTCGCCCTGCCAGTTCAGCCAGTTGCAGGCCAGACCGCTCAGGTAGTAGAAGTCTGTACCCTCAAGCAGTTCGATGTTCTCGAGATACTTGTAGTTGTTGTCCGACGGCATACCGGCATAGAGCGTATTGTTACGGTTGGCGCGCAGGTCGTTGTTCAAGAACTCGGGACAGATGGAAGCCAAGTCGTAGCGAATGCGCTGCTTCTGCAACTCTTCGCGAGTGTGTTCGTCGTAAGCCAGCACCTTGTCGATGGGGTAGATGTAGGCATTGACCAGGTCGATGCCGTTCTCCGTACGGACTACGATACCTTCGTTCTCGGGAGTTACGCGATCTTCAGAGTAGTCGTCCCGACGGCCGTTTTTCAGCACGGGGAAGCGGTTGATGTAAACCTTGCTTTCGCCATCCAGCGAGAAGCGGGGACCAGCCTGGTAAAGCTTCATCAGACGGCGCTTACCCATCGAAGTGTAGATTTCGTACGTAGGCACGGTGTATGCCATGCTCTTGTTGGCGTAGTTGTAGCCACGCTCGTTGTAGTGGATAACCAACTTTTCAGGCGAAAGTCGCATGGGCAACAGGTGATAGGTGAAGAACATGTTCAGGGCATTGTTCTCGTCCTTATAGTTTTTGTCGTCCTTTGCTTCGGGGTAGAAGCCCTTGCTTACGACCCATGCCTGGATGTCCTCGACCGTGATGTCCTGAGGCTCCTTACCCAGTTCGGTACGCCAGAAGTCGTCGGTCTCGGCGAACAGCGTGTAACCGTAGTAGCGATGCTCGGGCAGGTCACCATTCATCACATAGTTTCCATCGTTGAACGGAGGCAGTTTATCCACTCTGGGATCGTTCGTCTGTACCAGGTTCTCATAGATTTCATCCTTCACCTTGGTCAGGGTATCGGACAGGCCTGTGGCCAACATCATCTTGGCCATGACGATGTAGTCGCCACTGTTCTCGTCGATGAAACTCTTAAGCAAGTCTGACAAAGTCTCGTTGCTGGGAGCCACGACGCTGTGGACCTGATGGATGTAACCGTTGATGGTGTAGATGTCGCGGTTCTTGAGGTCGATGAGACAACCCTTGGTGATGTTGCCATCCTTGTCCTTGGCACCATTGACATATATGCTATCGGGATTCTTCCCATAGAATATGGTAAGCTTTCGCTCGTTCATATTCGCAATCGAGATTTCCTGTCCGTCATCGGGGAAACCACCACTCTGGACGGGGTCGAGGTCATTTCGCGTACCATCGAGGATACTGTTATAGACAATAACCTTCTTGATGGAGTCGAGTGCAACTTCAGAGCGGAAACCGTCCCATGTGGGCTCGGTAAGGATGCCCTTTGTGTAAAGGGTGTCCAGGTAGTTCTGAATGGCCCCATTCGTAGGAGCAAACACGGTATATTTACCACGGGCCGACATCAGCTGATACACCGTCGATTCGGAGCGCGGGCTGATGGGCACCTCTTTCAGGAGTTGGATGTATTCGCTATACGTGGAGTCATGTTCGTCGAGGTAGCTCGTAATCGTATATTCCGTGAAGGTATAACGATTCGACATGTCAATCTCCTCCTTACAACTCTGCATCAGCGTGCAGAGGGCAAACAAGGCCACGGCCAGCAATCCGTAGTTCCTAATCATATTGAACTTCTTATTCATACTTACGTCCTCCATGATGTTTAATCATACTTCGTCTTGTTCCAGACGGGATTCTGCTCAAGCATGCCGTGTGAGGCCTGTACCTCCTTATAATATATGAGGTTGTAGAGGCCGTAGCGGTTCTTCAGGTGGTTGATGAGCGTCTTGCGCTTTTCGTTGCTGAACTCTCCCTTCATCAGGGTGTTCACCATGTCGGTAACGCCGGCGAGTCCATTGCCGATGGGGTTCTCCTCGCTCCATTCGCGCTCGTCCTTCGTACCGTTCTGGCCACCGGCGTGGCGTTCGGCATAGCGGACAAGGTCGAACCAACGCTTACCCTCACCGAGGAACTCAAGCTGACGCTCGTTCAGTACGGCGATTTCGTCGTTTTCGGCCTTAGGCAGGTTGCCCATGCGGGCAGCAGCGTTAGATGCGTAGTTGGCACCATCGTCGCCCGTCACGTCTTCTACAGGCTGAGCCGTAGAACTGCGGTCGTCGTTGCAATACCAACGGCGGTGGATGGCATTGACGTAGCGCAGTGCCTCCTTACCCTGACCCAGAACGGCGAGGGCTTCGGCCTTTTGCAGCATGACGTCGCTCAGACGATAGATTATCCAGTTGCAATAGTCCGAACTGTTGTTCTCGACCTTGATGTCCTGGCACTGATGGCTGTCGGGCATCGAGAATCCGAACGAGCCGCGGCTCCACTTGAAGCAGAAGAAGGCGGGCAGGGCCTGCGACGAACCAACGAGCTGATTCCAGGCCGAGAACCACAGACGGCTGTCGCGTGCGCGATATTCCGACATGGCGGTGTAAATCTGGTTTAGCGTTCCATCGCTGACGGTCAGGTGAGTGCGGTCTGCGTAGCCCCAGATGCCACCATCGCCTGACGACGTTCCGTTGAGGCTGTGGGTGCGGCCTTCGCTCTGGCTGAACTGCAATTCGAAGATGCTCTCCTCGCTGTTTCCGCTGAAGATTTCGCGGAAGGCTGTCAGGCTGGGCACGTTGCCATTGACGAAGTTCTCGAACTTGTTCTTATACAGGAAGCAGTTCGCCAGACCGTAGTTCGTGGTTTCGCTGAGCGAGGAACCGAAGTTCATGTTGTTGCGGTCGTTCTGGCGAACCAGGGCCTCCATGGCCAGGTCGGCATAGTCGATGGCCTTCTGGTAGTCGCCCTTCACGGTATGTACTACGTAACTGCTGTCGCGAGTCGGAATGTTGGTGATATAGACCGTGTCGGTGTGGTCGATGTCATAACGACCATGGTGCAACGATGCACGCCACAGATACATGTCGCTCAGCAGGGCGTAGATGGCAGGATTCGTGATGAGTCCCTTCGTGTCGGCCTTGCTGGAGAAACGGTTGCGGGCCTGTCCCTTGACGCTCTCGACGTCGGCAATCAGCGAGTCGAGTACTACCAACTGGTTGGTGGCACCGAAGAACTTGACCTCCGTGTCGTTGTTGACCACCTGGGTAGAGTAGGGGATGTCCTTGAAGGCACGAATCAGGTAGAAGTAGTTGAGTGCGCGCAGGGCGGTGACTTCAGCCTTCATCTGTAGCCATTCGGCATTGGTGAACTGCTTGTCGCGCTCCAGCACGTCAGCACCATGCTGCAACACCTTGTTACAATAGTTGATGGTCCGGTAGAAACCGCTCCAGTCGAAATAGGCATTGGCAGAGTCGCGTTCGATGCGACCTTCGCGAATTTCGCTGTAGAGTGCTACCACAGAGGTAGCTCCGTCGCCACTGTATTGGCTGTAGCTGTCGGAGCGGAGGTCGCCCCAAAGTGCCATCTTATCAATGGTGCTGCACATCTGCTGGTAGGCAGCATAGCGGACACCTTCCAAGTCGTTCTTGTCTTCCCAGAATTCTTCTTCTACAATCTGGGTCGTCGGGGTGATGGTCAGCCAATCTTGGCATGAAGACAGGGTCCATGCTGCGAAGCCCAGTAGGAGGGCTAACTTTACGGGATTGTTATATGTTTTCATATTTGTCAAGATTTAGAAACCAAGGTTAAGACTGCAAGTGAACGAGCGCGCACGCGGGGTCTTACTCTTATCCACTGCCATGCTGAAGCCGCCAATGCTGACTTCGGGGTCAACACCCGTATATTTGCTCAGGCAGAATACGTTGTTGACGGTAGCCGACAGGTTGAGGGAGCGGATACCAATCTTCTTCAGTTTTGCGGGGTCGAAGTTGTACTTCAACTGGATGTACTGGAGACGCAGGTAGTCGCCCTTCTCCACGTTGCGGTCGGAGATGAGAGAATTGTAGCTGGCGAAACCGTTGATGCCGGTCAGTGCACGCGGAATCTCAGTGATGTCACCGTTCTTGCGCCAGCGCCAAGTCGTAGCATAACTCTGGTTGTTGATAGAGGTCATACCCTCGTACTGGCTCTTGGCCAGGTTCAGGATGTCGTTACCCATACGGAAGTTGAACGAGGCATTCAACTCGAAGCGACCGTAGTAGAGGTTGATACCAAAACCACCATAGAGTTTCGGGTTCGAGTTGCCAAGGTAGATGACGTCGTAGCGGTCGATGCTACCGTCGTGGTTGATGTCCTCGTAGATGGCATCACCACCTTGGTACTGATAGCGGCTGCCCTCGCTGTAGCAGTAGTACATGGGCAGGGGGTTACCCTTGGCATCGGTCAGCATGTTGCCGGCGGCGTCGTAGGCCAGCGGGCAGGTAGCGTTCTCGCCACGGCGGGCAGCTGCGGCTGCCGTGTTGATGGCTTCGCCACGCGACCAAGTGCCATCGGCATTGTGGTTCCAGTGGTAACCATCGCCCAGGGCTGCTGCCTCGTCGGCAGAGATGCTGTTGCGATAGCCGCCGTTGCCGTCGGGCACGCTCTCGGCATATCCGTATGCCTTCCAGGAGGCATTGTCGTAACCGTTGTGGTTGTAGTCGTAGCGGTAGATGCCCTTGAACCTCATACCGTAGATTGAACCCAGGGCATTGTGGAGTTGTACGCGCTGCTGGTAATCATAGTTGGTAGGGTTCCAGGTCTCAGAGCCGTTGAGGTTCTCGAGCAGCAGGGGATCCATCTCTTCCACTTCATTGAAGTTCTGAGATACGTTACCGCGGAGTTTCATCGAGAACTTGCCAACCTTGGCAAACTTAGCGGTGGCTCCGTTCAACTCCCAACCCTTGTTGCGCAGGGTGCCGCCGTTGGTCCAGTTCAGTGAGCTGAAGCCGTTGGCACTGGGGATGCGCAGGTCTTTCATGAGCAGGTCGGTGGTCTTCTTGTTATAGACTTCGAATTCGAAGGTCAGCAGGTCGTCGAGCAGGCCCAGGTTGAAACCGAGGTTCCACTGCGTCGTCTTCTCCCAACGGAGTTCGGTCAGCGAGAGGTTCTCGGGACGTACAATCTGGTGGCCGTTGTAGTAACCGGCCGAGCCGTACTTGTTGTACTGGTTGCCGCCGGCGGAACCGGTGTTACCCGTGATACCCCATGTCGGACGGAAGGCCAGCATGCTGATGATCTTGCGGGTGGGCTCCATGAACTTTTCGTCGCTGATGTTCCAGCGAGCACCGAAGGAGGGGAAGGTACCGTACTTGTGGCCGCGGCCGAACGACGTGCTACCGTCGGTGCGGACACTGGCGTCGATGGAGTACTTGCTCTTGTAGGCGTAGTGCACCTGCTCGAAGAAGCTGTGGCTGCGCCACTCGCCGTTGGTGGCGCTGGCACCGTCGAGAAGAGCAACGACCGTGGGGTCGGTAATGCCGGAGGGCACGTTCCAGAGGGCAATGTCCTGGGACGAACTGCTACCGGTCTTCATCTCGAAGCGAGCCAAGGCCGACATGGTGTGGTCCTCGTTCTTGAAGTGTGAGTAGTAGCGCAGTTCGTGACGGGTGGTGAACTCGAGCGACTTGTACTCGTTGTTCGATACGACGTTGCGTTCGTTCGTAAGTTTTGCATTACCTCCAAGAATACCCTTAACGCCGTTGTCGCCACCCCATACCCAAGGCATGGTGCGAAGGTCGGCGGGGCAGTAGTTGTCGTCGCTGGTGTTGTAGATGTTCAGCTGTACGTCGCCCACGTAGTCGAGACGGTGGTGGTCGCTGTCCTTACCCCAGAGTTTGTACGTTACGTCGAACTGCGGGGTCAGGTTGTACTGCTTTCTCTTGTTCCAGGCCAGGTTGGCGCGAGCCACGGGGTTGCCGTTGGCGTAGAGGCTGCGGAGTTCCCAGGAGGTCATGGTACCGTCGTTGGTGATACCACTTGCGCTTGAGCCCCATTTGGCAGCCAGCGGCAGCATGTTGAAGTAGTTGCCCGTGAGGTGTCCCATGGCGTCGTACTCGTAGATGCTCATGTTAGGCATGGCGTTGTAGGCGCGTGCCAGGATGTCGTTGCCGTAGTTACGCTTGTTGTCGGTGAAGGTCATGTTCACGGTAGCACGGAACAGGATGCGGTCGCTGACCGTGTAGTCCAGAGTCGTAGATTCGGTGAACTGATTCATCTTCTGGCCGATGATAGAACCGGTGGAGGTGTTGTAACCGGCACCGATACGGAAGGTGGCCTTCTCACCACCACCGTTGAGACCAACGTAGTAGCGGTGTTCCTTACCAAACTGCTTCACAGCGTCGAGCCAGTCGGTGTTGTGCGAGTAGTGGTTGTAGATGTAGGGCAGTTCCGTGTTGTAGTCGAACTCAGGGATGTTGGTGGCGCGCTGCGTGGGGTTGTAGAAGGCTTCCTTCTGCATCATGGTGTAGCCGTCGCCATTGAGCATCTTGTAGCCGTTGGGCTGCCAGGTGCCCGTGAACTTGTAGAGGAAGTTCACCTGGGTGGGACCGCGGTGACCGCGGCGGAGCTTAATCTCGATGACACCGTTCGAACCCTGCACACCCCACTTGGCAGCGGAGGCGGCGTCCTTCAGCACGGTGATGCTCTCGATATCTTCGGTGTTGACGTTCAGCAGGGTAGAGAACTGTTCCTCGTTGTCCATGTCCTCGAAGTTGATGGTCTGAGCGTCCTCGGGAAGTTCGAATACGTGGTCGTTGACGACAATCAGGGGCTGGGCGTTACCGTTGATGGTCGAGGTACCGCGGAGGCGCATGGTCGTACCGGAACCCAGGTTACCCGAGTTGGCCACGATGTCGAGACCGGCAATCTGGCCCTGCAAGGCCTGGTCAACGGATTCGAAAGCCAGACCTTCGAGGTCGTCCATCTTCATGGTGGAAACGGCACCGGAATACTCACGCTGCGGGATGTCGAGACCCGTCGTGGGAGCCTTCTTCTTGGCCGTGATGACGACGTCCTTCATCTGCTTGACGGCCTCTGCCATGTTGACCTTATAGACTGTCTTGTTGATTTGGTACGTCTTGTCGGTGTAGCCCATGCCGTGGAAGACCAGTTTGTTCTTCTGGTTCTTGACGACCATGGTGAAGTTACCATTAGCATCCGTAATAGCACTGCTGACGATACGGTTGTTGGAGTCCAACTCCTTGACCTGGATGCCGGGGATGCCACCGAACTCGTCAGATACAGTACCGCTGATACGGCTTATCTGTGCGCTTACGGGCAGTGAACACATCACGACTGCCCAAAGCATTAACATTTTGATATATTTGTTCATGGCTTATTCGGTTTAGTGGATAGCAAATCTCTTAAGGTACTTCTTGGCTTCGCCCGTATTGGCCCAAGTGCTGTCGTAGCGTCCGTTGACCAGTTGGGTGTGGTTCAGCACACCGGGTATCTGGTGGATGACGGCGAAACTGGTGCCATCGATGGTGATGCCATTCATGGTCTGCTGGTTGATAGGCGACTTGGAGCAACTTACGTCGCGGGCCATGACGTTGGTCTTGCCCTCGGCCGTAATCCACTGTCCGCCATTGGCATCCTGGACTTGCAGCACGTCGGACTGCGGGCGCTGGATGTTGATCTTGCAGAACAGACCCTTCACGTTGTCGTAGCTGGCCGTCACGTAGTCGGTAGAGTTGAAGGTGCTCTTATCGACGAACACGCTGTTGTCGGCGAAGTGGTAGCGTACGAAGTTGATGAGGTAAGTGACCTTGGTTTGCAGCAGCAGGCTGTCGGCCTGTGCGGTGGGCAACAATTCATCTACTCGTGCAACGTCTTCGGGATTAGGCGTCTCGCCACGTGCCTCGGCCCCCTTGATGACGTCTTTCAGCGAGTCGAGCTCGTGTACGACGGGAGCCATCTCAGCGTAGTCGGCCGTAATCTCGTCCCATGTGGGCAGGCCCTGGGCGATGGCCTGGTTGATGGCCTCGGCCGTGGGCACGAAGATGGTGTAGCGATAGTTGTTGAAGAACTGTACGTTGAAGTCGGGGCCGTTGTCGTTGATGAAGACCTGATACTTCTTCAGTTCGGCACGCTGCTGGGTGGGGGTGAGGTTGGTCTCGTCCACCAGACCGCAGGCACGAACGACATCTTCGTTCACCTCGCAGAGGTCGTAGAAGGCTTCGTACGCCTCGCTGTCGAACTTGCCGTCGTTGGTCATGATGTTATAGACACTGCGGCTGGCCGGAATCATGGGGCTGTCGAGGATGTAGGTGGTACCATTCGACATCTTCTGCTCGTCCACGACGTTGTTGACTTGCATACCACGTATCTCGGTGTAGGCGTTGCGGTTGGCTGCGCCGATGCTGCCTTCGATGCCTTCGCCCTCGTTCTCGAGCTGGAAGCCGCCCTGGGCCTTCACCACACGGCCGTTTTCGCGGGTAACCTTGACGGCTGCGCCGTTCTTGGCCAGGTAGTACTCGTCAACGCCGCTGTTGATTTCGTCAACGCCGTCGAGCACGATGGTGTGGCTCTCGAGGATGTCCTTCATACGGTTGGTGATTTCGCCGTTGCTCATGCGCTCCAGGTTGTAGAGCTGGCCAATCTCGCCCGTCTGCGGGGTGTAGGCGTACATGTAGAAGGCGATGGGGAATGCCTGGTTGCGATAGTAGAAGTGGAGGATACGTCCCTTCTGGCTCTTGAAGCTGACGGGGTCGTAGTAGTACTTCATGGCTTCGTCGCTGGGCATGAAGAGTGCGAAGCGGCTCTGCATGGCCTTCAGGTAGGCGTAGTAGTTCAAGCCCATGTAGTCGGTACCCTTGACAGTCTCGGCGTCACCGTTGTAGATGGCCCACTTCATGATGGTGTTGGTGTTACTGATGTAGGCCGGTGCGGCTACAGAGGTGTAGTTGGCCGGGCCATATACCTTGTCGGTGATGTATATCATACCGTTGTTGGCCAGGATGGTGCCCTTGATGTGGTCGATGTCTTCGGGGAAGAAGAGTTGCTCCTGGGCATCGTCGCGCAGTTTGGTCATCTTGCTGGGCACGGAACCGGTGAAGCTGGGGAACATGACCACGTTGAGCAGGCTACCCAGCGTACCCAATGGGATTTGGTCGATCTGGTAGTAGAGTTCGTCGAGGTTGGTGGGGGCGGTGTAGGGGATTTCGTCCTCCAGTCCCTCACGCAGGTAGTAGGTCTTGATGAGCTGCCAGCCGCCACCGCCTTCCGAGAAGTACTGCCACAGGGCCTCGTCGTCGGGGACGAACATGGCCGTCATGTCGTACTGGGGAGCGGTTGCGCTGGTGGTGCGCCAGCGGTCGTCGTCCATGGCGATGGCGTTCCATCCCGGGTCGAACTTCAGCAGGCCGACGTCTCTACCGGCTACGGGCTGGCCGTCGGGGTCGGAGCTCAGTTCGCGGTGTCCGTAACTCATCTTCGAGAAGTAGCGCTTGGTGAAGATGGAGTCGGTCCACTGGATGCCGCGGGCAGCCATGACGTTCTTGTAGGCCTCGGTCACGCTGTAGTTGAAGAAGGGTGCACTCCAGCGGTCGAGCATGTGGCTGAAGATGTTGGTCCGGCCACTGGTGCGGATGGCCTCTGCCATGTTGGGCAGGGGGACGATGACCTTTGAGGTCTTGTTGATGTAACCGTTTTCGGCTACGCTGTCCTTGGCAATCAGCTTGGCGTCGTAGATGTGCACGTCGGCCGTGTTACGGGGCTCTCCCATGAAGATGGCGAAGTCCTCGTCGGTGACGTTGTTCTTCGTCATGTGCTCGCTGGTGAAGTGGAGCATCATCGACAGGGAGGAGTCGGTGACCATGTAGAGTCCCTTACCGCCGTTCTCCTCGCGGAAACGCCACCAATAGTCGTTCTCGCCATTGCGCTCGTTGTAGTTGACGGGCAGCGAGTTGCCATCGAGGTAGGTGATGGTGTCGGTGGCCTCGACGTCGGTGTAGCGGCGCATGAAGTCGCCTCGCGAGTCGATGTTGCTGCTACTGCTGGAGAGGTTCTCCATGACAATGGCATTGTTCAGCATGCTCGTGTGGATGAGCAACTTCTTCTGGCTTACCGACAGGTTCTCGTAGCTGGTAGCAGTGTGCCAGGGATTGCTCTCGGGCAGCAAGGCGTTGCGCTGGTAGAATTCGTTCCAGGCATCGTCGTTGGCTACGAACACTGTCTTCGAACCAGTTCGAGAAAGCACCTCGGTGAGGGGGCGTGCATCAGTGGGGTTGACATCGGGGTCGGCCAGCAGACGGAGGTAGTTCTTGTAGTGTCCGTCTTCGTCCAAACCCTCGTAAATGCTCGTACTGAGCCACGTTGGCTTTTCATCGTCCAACACGTACTCGTCCTTACATGATGTCGAAACACCGCTGACCGCCAGCAGGAGCAACATGAAGTACGCGGCCCTGCTCAGTTTGCTTAAACGGTTTTTCATACAAATTAAGAGTTTAGGTTTAATTATTGTTTTGTTTTTGTCATTTCATGGTTTTTCAAGTTACAAATATAACCTTATTTTAAGACCTGTTAAGGTTTTTTAGCCTACATTTTTGCTTTTGTTAACTTCTTTTAACAATTCGGGGCGACATTTCCTCCTATTCTTCCCTACTTAGGGCGTCGCATACCATATTATATATATTACGCGCGCGAAAAATCAGCCTCCCGGAGAAGGTTAACTTAACCTGCCGCCTTATGTTAACATAACTTGCGCCCCCAAGTTAACATTACCTATGGCCCTATGTTAACATAACCTGTGCGCACAGGTTAACTTAACTTGCAAGCACGGCACCGTCGGGGTATAAACAAAACGCCCCGTTTCTCATTGAGAAACAGGGCGTTATGTAGTGCGTCGGGGGCGGTGGCTATGGGCCTACTTCACCTGCACCTTGATGCTGCGCTTGCCGTTCGTGACGATGTAAACGCCCTTCGGCAGGCGCTGACCCAGTGCCACGCGGGCACCGCTGGGCGCATAGGCGGTCAGTCCCTCGCCATCGGCGTGGATGATGCCGTCGGCCACGCTGACGCTGAAGCCGTCGTGGGCAGCCACCGCCGCGATGGCTGTGGGCACGATGATGGGCTCTTCGTCGCCCGTGCCGTTCGGGTCGTCGCTGATGACGAACCAACCGATGTAGTCGCCATTGTTCTTGGCGTTGTTGGTAGCCGTCTCGCTGGTGTTGGTGCCATCTACCTGTCGGCGGATGCTGGCGCTATAGACACCCTCGTCGGTGCTCGACGTGCTGTGCATGCGGAAGATGCTGGCCTTGCCGTAGTTGTTGGTCTGCGGCGCGGCGATGATGTAGGGATTCAGGAAGTGCAGGGTATCGCCCTCCGTGTTCCTGAAGACAACATTCTGGCGAGCCGTTCCGCCCACGGGGGTCTCCGTGTCGCGGCCTACGGTCAGCAACTTACCCTGGCCGATGGCAATCTGGCCGGGATTGGCGGCAAAGTAGTTGACGTTCTGGTTGTTGAAGTTGCTGGTAACACCCTCCTGGCGAACCAACTTCACCTTGAAGCCCGTGTTCGTGACGTCATAGACCTTGACCGTGACGGGGGCATAGGTGGCCACGCTCGTGTTCTGCTGGGCAACCACTACGGGTACGACACCCTCGGGGAAGGCCTCGGGGAAGCTGACTTCCACCTCGTCGCCCTTGACGTTGCCAATCTTCTTCGAGATGAGCATCATGTCGTCGGAGAGGTGGTAAACGGTGTCGGGCGGCAATACGAGATAGTCGGCCGTCTCAGCCGCAGAGAAGGTAACGGGCGTGGTGAGCTGCCAGGGGTAGAAACGGAACTTGAAGCTGCTCTTGGCCAGGCTCTGTACCTGGTTGGTGATGCCGTTGGCGGTGTTCTTGTTCGATATCATGCCCACTACGACATAGGGCACGGCGTCGCCGGCCGTCAGGTCGATGGTCGTACTCTCGTCGTTGGCAATCTTTATCTGTCCGTATTGCAGCGAGCCCACGGCGTCGGCGGCCGTGATGCTTACGCTGGCTTCCGAGGTGATGTACTTGCGGGCGTTGTTGTAGTACTCTGCCACGTGATAGTAGTAGATGCCGGGGTCGGAGATGGTGTCGGTGTAGGTGTAGCTGACGTCGCTGGCACTCGTCTTGTCCTTCGGCGTCACGTTGCCGCGCTTGGTCCAGCGGGAAGAGCCGGGCAACTTGCACTCTACGACGATGCTGTCCAGCATGTCGCCGTTGGGGTCGGTCCAGCTGAGGGCAAAGGTCTTGCGAGCCTTGGTGTAGGTACCCGAAAGGGCACCGGGTGCCTTATAGACAATCTTGGGCACGTATTCGTTGGCCTTGTTGTAGGCCATGCCGCTCTCCATCGAGGCATAGTACTCGCCCAACTTGGTCAGTTTGCCGTTCTCGTAGATATGGGCCTTCGACTCGCTGTTCCAGTAGGCGTAGCGCTCGACGCGCGAATTGCTGTTGAGGGTGTTCAGGATGTTCTTGGTCTCGTTGAGAATCGTCGTCTCGTTGTCGGTACCGAAGGCGCCGTTTCGGTTCCACGATGCACCCCAGATCCACTCCGAAATCCAGATGGGACGGCCCTTGCCGTAGTTGTCGCTGTACCAGGTCAGGTTGTTGAACCCCGATGCCCAGTAGCAGTGGAGGTCCAGTATGTCGCAGCGCCAGCCGCGGGCATCGATACTGTCGATGAAGGCCTTGAGGTGGTTCATGCTGCCGTCGTGCGACGACTCGGAGCACAGGCGCATACCGGTGCGCATCAGGTTCTGCCAGTTGGCAAGCACCTCGGCCACCGTCTGCGGATGGTCGTCGGCCGAGTTGCCGGGCTCGTTGTTGGTCTTCATGTGGCACGAACCCGTCACACCGCCGCAGGTGGCCGACGAAGGCCAGTCCTCATAGATGTGGTTGGGTACCCACTCTTGGTCGGGCAGCAGCGAGGCATTGCCTTGTGCCCAGTCGTAGCACCACGACGTGTTCAGGGCAGCATTGGCTGCCTTGTCACCGTTGCTGGCCAAGCCCTTCTTCTGGGCGTTGTACCACTGGAAGATGCGATACGACGAAATCTTGCCATTCAGCGGGGCGGGCACATTGCTGACCTCGAGGTCCTCCATGTCGGCGATGAAGCAACGACTGTAGCCCCATCCGCCAGTGCCGACGGCGAAGGTGACCATGTAGCCACGCTTCAGTTTGAAGGAACGGACCATGTTGTTGAGCGTCGTCTTGTTCATCGTGTTCATGTAGCCACCGCTGTTGCCCAGGCTGTAGTTGCTGTAGCTGTCGCCCTCGAAGTTGAGGCCGGTGTAGCAGGTCAGCGGCTTTATGGTGCTGGCATAGGGGAATACGATGGCACCTTGGGCGTACATCCGGACTTGGCAATTAGTGTTGTTTACAGCCTTTGCTCCGTTGATAAGTATGTTACCGAGGTGTTTGCTGATGACAACGCTTGGCTTGATGTTCTTGAAGATGACTACTGCGTGCTCGGTGTTGACAATGTCGATGCTGCCGGCAGTGGTGAACGGCTCGGTACTGGTAATCGTGTAATCGACGTCGTCGGTCAGTGTCACTCCGCTTGTCACCTGTGTTACGGTGGTCACGGTGTTGCCTGCAAAAGCAGTTGCGGACAGCAGCAGGGCAACGAGTAGAAAGAGTGATTTGGCTTTCATAGTTGGTTATTTTAAGAATTTCTGAATTTTCTTGGCTTGGGCCTTATACGCCTTGGCCGAGGTGGGGCCGTCGAGCACCTTTTGTGCGGCCTCGAGCATGGCCTTGCGACCGTCCAGTTGCTGGAGCGTAAGCGTGGGGGTGGGGCGTGTCTTAAGTTCCGTCGTGGCCTCCAGCAGGTCGGACCATGCCGTGAGCAGGTTGTATTCGGACTGGGTGATGGCAATAACGGTTCCGTGGCGGGGGGTGAAGACGCCGTGGGTCTTGGTGTCCTGTACCTGCTTGAAGGTGCGCAGGTCGGTCGATTTGCAGAACTGATAGTGGTAGCTGGTGTAGCAGTCGTACATCAGTACCCATGTGCCGTCGTGGAGGCGGAATACGCCGCTGCCTTCAACGGCCTTGTTCGTGTCCTGACAGAAACCGGGTTGCAGTTCCCACTTCGACAGGTCGTGCAGGTCGGGGGTGATGAACTGCTTGATGCCCTTCTGCCTCTGGCCTTCGGTCTTGAAGAATACGTGGTACAGTCCCTCGTCGTCACGGACGATGTCGGTATCGATGCTGGCATTTTTCACGTCGAAGAGCACCTTGGGCTCGCCCTCGAAATCGCTGAAGTCGCTGTTGGCATAGGCATAATATACGCGGTCGTAGGGGCAACTTTCGTCGTCGGTAAGTATGGAGAAATAGACCATGTACTTGCCAGCCGACTCGTCGTAGATGGTCTGTGGGGCCCAGACGCGAACTACCCTGGCAAACATGGTGCCCTGATAGCGGTCGGGGAAGTGGATGGTGTGGTGCTCCCAGTGGATGAGGTCGCGACTGCGCATCAGTACCATACCACGATTGCTGCTCCAGCCGAGGCTCGACTTCATGTCAGTCACTACCTGATAGAAGTAGCCGTCCTCGCCACGCAGGATGTGTGGGTCGCGCACGCACCCCGTCAGGGCGATGGAGTCGCTGCCGATGACGGGCATGCCCTGGTTCAGGGGGGTATAGTTCCAGCCGTCGTGGCTAAGGGCGTAACAGATTTGCTCCTTCTCGGGCGCGTTACCGGTAAAGTAGGTGAAAAGATAAGCTACGTAGTTGTCCTTGGCCGATGCCATCAGTGCCGTAGCACCTAAAACAGCCATGCAGGCTACTCGCTTGAATACGTTTTTCATAGCATTATGTATTTATTAGTTAGTAGCTTATGAACAGGCAAATATATAAATATTTGACCAATTAGTCGTCATTCGGTTAAAAGTGTTAAATAAATTTAACTATTCGTCCCCGCCGGGAGTCTCTGTCGGTTCCACCTCGACCTCGGTCTCCGTCACGAATGTGCCCGAACTGGGTGCTTCCTCGCCCGGGGTGAAGTCGATGCTGTCGCCCGAGAGCGATTCCGCAGGATAGTAGTAGCCTGAACACGTCCAGCATTGCGGGTCAATGTCCTCCTTCGGTTCCTCGAACTTACGGTAGTAGCGGGAGAAGCGTGAGTCCTTCAGTACCGACTGGATGAAGTAGCCAAAGATGGGGAGCGAGGTACGGCTGCCCTGTCCGAGTGCGCCCGTGCGGAAGTGGATGCTTCGGTATTCGCCACCCACCCATGCACCTGCCACGAGGCCGGGCGTGACTCCGACGAACCAGGCATCGGAGTGGTTGTTGCTGGTGCCGGTCTTGCCGCCGAACTCTGTCTTGTCGAGCACGGGATGGATGTATTGCCAAAGGGCTGCTGTCGTGCCACTGGGTTCGGTCAGGCCGCCGCGCAGCATCTGCTGCATCAGGTAGGCAGAGCGATAGGGTATGGCCTGCTCCTGTTTCAGTTTGGCTTCGTAGATGACCTTTCTGTTGCGGTCTTCGATGCGGGTAACCAGCATGGGCATGTTGTATATACCGTCATCGACAATGGTGCAATAGGAATTGACGAGTTCCAAGAGACTGACGTCGCATGCACCGAGGCTGAGGGCGGGGATGTTCTCGAGTTCCGACTTGATGCCCATGGCGTGGGCGGTCTTGATGATGTTGGGGATGCCACATTCGTAGCCCAACTTGACGGCGATGCTGTTGATGCTTTGGGCAAAGGCTCGCTTCAGCGTCATGTTGGCATAGGAGAAGTGGCCGTTGGCGTTGTGGGGCGTCCATGTCTTGTCCTTACCGCTCTTGGCATCGGAGTAGGACTTCCACTCATCGACGCGCCGGTCGCATGGCGTCAGGCCCTGGTTCATGGCTTCGGTATAGACAAAGAGCTTGAAGGTGGAGCCTGGTTGGCGCTTGGCCATCACCTTGTCGTACTCCCACGAATTGTAATCGACGTCGCCCACCCAGGCCTTGACCTGACGCGTGTCGGGTTCGATGGCTACGAAACCGCAGTGGAGGAAACTGACCATGTAGCGAATGGAGTCCATCGTGCTCATTTCGCGTGTCTCGGTGCCATTGTAGGTGAAGACTTCAGCAGGGTGGGGCAGATTGAGGTAGTGGTTGATGGAATCAGGATTGCCGTTGAACTTCTTCTGCAAATAGGCATACTCGGGCGTCTTCTTGGCAATGTCCTCGACAAAGTTCGGAATCTCCTTGCCATGGGCGTCGCGCCAGGGAGACGTGGAGCCCCAATGTTCCTTGAAGCGCTTCTGCAAGACGCTCATCTGCTTTCGTGCTGCGGCCTCGGCATATTCCTGGATGCGGGTGTCGAGTGTCGTGTATATCTTCAGACCTGCTACATCCAGGTCGAGCGGACGGTTGGCATCGTAACCTGCTATCAGGCCTTCCTTGCATAAGATTTCGACGTAGTCCTTCAACGCCTCCCGGAAATAGGGTACAGGTCCCAAGTGGCTCTTGCCCGAAGGTCGGTCGGCCGTTGCCATGGGGATTTGTTGCAGGCTGTCCAACTGAGCCTCTGTGGCGGGCTGCCCGTCGATAATCATCATCCCGTTGTTGAAGAGATTGGCCAGTACGACGTTGCGCCGTTCGGTACTGTTCTTCGGATTACGCTTCGGGTTATACGTACTGGTGGCCTTCAAGAGTCCTACGAGCGTAGCGGCCTGTTCGTAAGTCAGATTGTCGGGCGAGGTGGCAAAGTAGGTCTCGCAGGCCGTCTTGATGCCATAGGCATTGCTGCCGAAATCTACCGTATTGAAGTACATCGTGAGGATGTCTTCCTTTGAGAAGAGCATCTCTAACTTGCTGGCTACAATCCATTCCTTGGCCTTAATCGTTAGCATGCGGGTAGCAGGGAACTTTCCGAGGAGGCCGGTGGAATACTCTTTCTTAGTGCGTACGCGGAAGAGGTTTTTGGCCAGTTGTTGCGAAATCGTGCTGGCACCACGGGCATGGCCTCCGAACATGTCTTTCACGGCGGCAAAGATGCCTTTGAAGTCTATGCCGTGGTGGTGATAGAAACGTTCGTCTTCGGTTGCTATCAGGGTGCGCACCAATATGGGACTTATCTCCTGATAGCTGACGGGGGTGCGGTTCTCGTTATAGTACTTGCCAATGGGGAGGCTGTCGGCACTGATGATGATGCTGGCCTCGCTGGTAATGGGGTTCTTGATGTCATTGAAACCCGGTGAGCGACCAAATAGCCACAGGAAGTTGGTATCGACCGCACCCAGGAAGAGCAAGAGGAGGACAATCAGCGTGATTATCCAGACGATGATGCGCTTCCACCAGGGGCCACTATAGATAGCGTGTATCGTGTGCTTAATCTTCTGCCATAATGTTTTCATGTAACTTCAGGTTTAGGTATTCTTTAATTGCCTCGGCCTCATCGGGATGAAACCAGCGGATGGACTCGTCGCGACGAAACCAAGTGAGTTGCTTCTTGGCATAAACTCGTGTGTTCTTTTTTATGCGTTCTACGGCCATGTCGAGCGGCCATTCGCCATCGAGCACGTGCAGCAGTTCCTTGTATCCGACCGTATTCAGAGCATTACTATCGCGATGGGAGGCGTGTGCGCGCACTTCGTCCAACAGGCCTTCTTGCATCATCTGATCTACACGATGGTTGATACGGGTGAAAAGTTCCTCGCGCGGACGGTTGAGGCCCACCTTGATGATGCGGAAGGGGCGCTGCTTCGAACGGCGTATGCGGAAGGACGTATATGTCTGGCCACTCATGTAGCAGACTTCTACCGCATGGACGATGCGGCGGGTGTTCTTCTTATCGACGATGGCATAGTATTCGGGGTCGAGCGACCTTAGGCGTTCGGCCAGGGCGGGGAGCCCTTCGTCGTGGAGCATGGCCTTGACCTGCGTGCGTACTTCGTCGCTGATGGTCGGGATGTCGTCGATGCCTTGGCACACGGCGTCGATATACATCATGCTGCCGCCTGAGAGCAATAAGGTGTCGTGGGTTTGGAACAATTGTTCGGTCAACTGCAGCACGTCGGCCTCGTATTGGGCAGCGCTATAGTAGTCGTCGAGGTTCAGTATGCCCACAAAGTAATGCCGCACACGCTGCTGTTGTTCAGCAGTAGGTGCGGCAGTACCAATCTTCAGGTCGGCAAAGAGTTGTCGGCTATCGCAGTTCAGGATGGGACAACCCAACATCTCGGCCAGGCTGAGGCTGAGTTCGGTCTTCCCGACTCCTGTGGGACCTAGTAGCACGACGAGTGTCTTCATTCCAGTATGTCGAAACCTTCCAAGTCGAGGTCTTCCTCTTCGAATCCGTCTTCGCCATAGAACTCTTCTTCCAGTTCTTCGGAGACGACGGTCTGAATGCCAGTCACAGGCTCCTCCTCCGCGATGAACTGCGCAGGTGGATTGCCATGTCGGCGGGTGAGTACTCCAGCCTCAGGAACCGGGTCGCCAAAGGTGGTCTCGGTAAGTTCGAGGAGGAACATGCGACGATTCTCCGGGTCGAAGCGGTAGGTTAGGCGTTGGCCCTCGTCCTCGATGAATTCTCCCAGGTCGGTGTCGTCCATGAGGAAAACGTCTTCGTCGATGTCAACCTTTTCTTCGTCGCCGAGCAAGATACGCTGGATGGGTTTCCAGCTATCGTCACAAACGAAGAATCGCTGTCCTGGCACTTCCTCGAATCCACAATGCTTGAGGATGAGCCGGTGGAGGTCGGCGAACGAAGCATCGGCATCAATCTTCAGCTCGAGGATGAAGTCCTCAACCTCGGGACTTATCAGGGTTAGTCTTAGTGTCATGGTATGATGTTCAATGATTGTTATCTTATGAACCCACGCTTTTCGGTGTCTTTGATAAAGTCGAGGATGTACTCGGTCTCGGGCGTGATTCCGATTTCACTCTTCACGCGTTCCACCTTGTCAGCCAGCAGGCCTTCGCCCATGATAATCATAAAGGTGCGGTGGAGTAGGTCGATGGTCTCGCGAGAGAATCCCCTGCGCCGCAACCCCACGAGGTTGAGACCGCAATAGCTTGCCGGTTCGCGTGCCGTCATGGTGTAGGGCAGAATGTTCTGATTGACTTTCGAACCGCCACCCACCATGGTGTAGCCACCGATGCGACAGAACTGGTGCACCAAGACGTGAGCACTCAGGATGGCATTGTCGTCGATGACAACCTCGCCTGCCAACTTTGTGCCGTTGCCGATGATACAACCGTTGCCCACGATAGTGTCGTGAGCCACGTGCATGCCTTCCATCAGGAGGTTATTGGAGCCGACCACCGTTTTGCCCTTGGCTTTTGTACCTCGGTTGATGGTCACGTTCTCGCGAATCTTATTGTTGTCACCAATCTCGGCAGTGGTTTCTTCGCCCACGAACTTCAGGTCCTGCGGAATGGCACTAATGACGGCTCCAGGGAAAATGATATTGCCATTGCCGATACGTGCACCATAGAGCACGGTGACACTATTCATCAGGGTGTTGTTGTCGCCAATGACCACGTTCTTGTCGATGTAACAGAATGGGCCTATCTCGCAGTTCTCGCCAATCTTGGCTTCGGGATGTATGTATGCTAAAGGACTAATCATATCAATTTTACTATTTGACGATTTACTATTTATTTTTTATCACTTGTGCGGTCAGGGTGGCTTCTGCCACGCAGCTCTCGCCCACGAAGGCATAGCCTTGCATCGAGACAATGCTGTGGGACAGGGGCGTAATGATTTCCGCCCTGAAGATAAGGGTGTCGCCAGGAACCACCTTTTGGCGGAACTTCACGTTGTCGATGCGCAGGAAGTAGGTGCTGTAGCGTTCGGGCTCGTCGAGTCCGCTCAACACCAAAATACCACCCGTCTGAGCCAAAGCTTCGACGATGAGCACGCCGGGCATGACTGGCTCCTGCGGGAAGTGGCCTTGGAAGAAGGGTTCGTTGGCTGTGATATTTTTAATGCCGACCACTACTTTCTTATCGAGGGCAATAATTTTATCAACCAATTGCATTGGGTAGCGGTGGGGCAATATTTCCCGAATTCGAATGTTGTCTATAACGGGCTTCTTGTTGGGGTCGTAGATAGGGGCCTGCACCTCGTTCTTACGGATTTCCTTACGCATCAGTCGGGCAAACTTGTTATTGACGGTGTGCCCGGGTCGGGTGGCAATTATGCGTCCCTTGATGGGTTTCCCTATCAGGGCCATGTCGCCAATGATGTCAAGCAGTTTGTGGCGGGCAGGTTCGTTCTCCCATACCAAGGGCTTGTGTTGGATGTATCCCAACACGTTGGCATCGTGGTGCTCGGCCCCTGTCTTGTCGCAAAGTTCGTCCAGGGCTTCCTGAGTGGTCTGGCGCTCATAGATGACAATGGCGTTGTCCAGGTCGCCACCCTTCACGAGACCTGCCTTTAGCAGGGGCTCAATCTCGCGCACAAAGACGAAGGTGCGTGCGGCGGCAATCTCCGTCTCGAAGTTCTCCATGTTGTCGAGCGTGGCAAACTGGCTGCTGATAAACTTCGACTGGAAGTCTATCATCGTTGTAATGGAGAATTCCTCGTCGGGCAACAGGGTGATACACGAACCTGACGTTTCGTCCTTGATTTCTATCTTGCGTGTGATGATGTAGTAATCCTTGTCGGCCTCCTGCTCCTTTATGCCCACGCGGCGGATTTCTTTTACGTAGAGTTCTGCGCTACCGTCGAGGATGGGGAATTCGGGACCATCAACCTGTATGAGCACATTATCTACCCCCAGGGCATAGAGTGCTGCAAGTCCGTGTTCGATAGTGCTCACGCGAACGTCCTTTTTGCCCAATACCGTGCCTCGGGTAGTCTCGATGACATTCTCGGCTATGGCATCCAGCGTGGGTTGGTCGGGTAGGTCGGTGCGCTGTATCTTATAGCCATGATTCTCAGGGGCGGGGTTGAAGGTGACGGTGAGTTGCAATCCCGTGTGCAATCCCTTTCCGCTTAGGGAAAAGCTGCTGTTTAGTGTATTTTGCTTGTTTGTCATTTCTCTGCAATTAGTTTTTTCAATTCGGCGATTTCCTTCTCCATCTGATACACTTGCTTGCTCAGTTCAGGCAGGTTCTTGAAGACGGCACTCGACTTCCAGAAGTTGCGGAACTCAATGGCGGGAGTACCCTGTAGGGCGGTTCCTTCCTTCTTTACGCTGTTGGGAATGCCTGCCTGTGCACCAGCCTGTGTGCGGTCGGCTATGGTAGCGTGTCCGGCAATGCCTACTTGTCCGCCAAACATGCACCACTGGCCCACCTTCGTGCTTCCTGCTACGCCCACCTGAGCACTCATGACCGTGTGCGCTCCGATGTCGTCGTTATGGGCAATCTGCACCAGGTTGTCGAGTTTCACGCCCTTGCGAACGTAGGTGGAACCCATAGTGGAACGGTCCACACACGTGTTGGCTCCGATTTCCACATTATCCTCGATGGTGACAATGCCTATCTGCGGAATCTTCTCATAACCCTCCTCCGAAGGTGCAAAGCCGAATCCGTCGGCTCCAATCACGCATCCGGCATGCAAGATGCAATTGCTGCCCACCTTGCAGTCGTGATAGACTACGGCGTTGCTGTATATCTCGGTGTTGTCCCCAACGCTTGCCTTTGCTCCGATGGTCACGTGGGGATGCAAGATGCACCCTTTGCCTACGACAGCCCCCTCGCCGATGGCTACAAAGGGACCAATGTAGCAATCCTCGCCAACGCTTGCAGTCGGGTCGATGAAGGCGAGCGAACTGATGCCCTTTTTCTTGGGCTTCATGCTTTCCACGAGGGTGAGCAGCTTGGCTACCGTCTCGTAGGCGTTGTCCACGCGGATTAGGGTTGCCTTGGTTTCGCCCTCCAGTTGGAAGTCTTTATTCACGAGCACGATGCTGCTTTCTGTCTCATACAGATAGTGCTCATACTTAGCGTTGGCCAGAAACGAGATACAACCCGGTCGGCCTTCCTCAATCTTTGCGAAGTCGTTAACCTTGACTCCGGCATCTCCCTCAATTGTGCCTCCCACGAGGCCTGCTATTTGCTTTGCTGAAAATTCCATCTTATTATAATTCATAATTCACAATTCATAATGCATAATTGGGCTACGCCTTCATTCTTGCAATCTCCTGTGCCATCTGTTGCTGCACTTCCTTAGCCTTCTCTGCGGCCACTTCGGCGAAGTCCTCGCCATTGGAGGCATAGATGATGGCGCGACTGGAGTTTACAATAAGTCCGCAATCCGGGGTCATGCCGTAGCGGCAGACTTCCTCCAGGCTTCCGCCCTGTGCGCCGACGCCGGGCACGAGCAGGAAGTGACGGGGAGCCACCCGACGGATGTCCGTGAACATCTCACCGCGTGTGGCACCCACGACGTACATCATATTCCCGTCGTTACCCCATTCCTGACTTTTCAAGATGACTTTCTCAAATAATCTTTCCCCCTTTGTTTCCTCCCCCTCGGGGGAGGTCAGGAGAGGGGTCAGTTGGAAGTCGAACGAACCCTTGTTGCTGGTCAGTGCCAACAGAATCACCCATTTGCCTTCGTGGCCAAGGAATGGTGTCACGCTGTCCTCGCCCATATAGGGAGCCACGGTCAGGGCATCGACGTCGTACTCGCCGAAGAACGTCTGTGCATACATCTTCGAGGTGTTGCCGATGTCGCCACGCTTGGCGTCGGCTATGATGAACTGGTCGGGATACTGCTCGCGGATGTACCTGACGGTCTTTTCAAAAGCCATAAGTCCCTTCACGCCGTGTGCCTCGTAGAAGGCCAGGTTCGGCTTGTAGGCGATGCAATAGGGTGCTGTGGCGTCCACGATGGCTTTGTTGAACGCAAAGATGGGGTCTTCCTCCGAGAGCAAGTGTTGGGGTATCTTCTTGATGTCGGTGTCCAGTCCTACGCAGAGGAAACTCTGCTTGCGCCGGATGTTGTCTATCAGTTCTTGTCTGGTCATATTTTATAATTCACAATTCATAATTCATAATTATCTCCTCGCCCGTTAAGGGAGAGGGGCTTTTACAATGCTGCCTCCTTCATGCGTTCGGCATTCTCGGCCACGATGAGGTGGTCGATGCAGTCCTGTATCTGTCCGTCCATGAAGGCGGAGAGGTTGTAGATGGTGTAGCCGATGCGGTGGTCGGTGATGCGCCCTTGCGGATAGTTGTAGGTGCGTATCTTGGCCGAACGGTCGCCGGTGGAGACCATCGTCTTTCGGCGGCTGGCAATGTCGTCGATGTACTTCTGGTGCTCCTTGTCGTAGATGAAGGTGCGCAGGCGGGCCAAGGCGCGCTCCTTGTTCTTCGGCTGGTCGCGCGTCTCGGTACATTCCACCAGGATTTCTTCCGTCTCGCCCGTGTTGGGGTTCGTCCACATGTAGCGGGCCCGGACGCCCGATTCCACTTTGTTCACATTCTGCCCACCGGCACCACTGGAGCGGAAGGTGTCCCACTTGATGGCCCCTTCGTTAATCTCCACGTCGAACTCCTCGGCTTCGGGCAGCACGGCCACGGTGGCGGCCGAGGTGTGCACGCGGCCCTGCGTCTCGGTGGCCGGCACGCGCTGTACGCGATGCACGCCCGACTCGTACTTCAGTATGCCGTAGGCCCCTTCGCCCGTCACGGAGAACACGATTTCCTTGTAACCTCCCGATGCCCCCTCGCTGAAGCTCGAGACGGAGGTCTTCCAACCCTTCGACTCGCAGTATTTCGAGTACATGCGGAACAGGTCGCCGGCGAACAGGGCCGCCTCGTCGCCTCCCGTGCCGCCCCGGATTTCCATGATGACGTTCTTGTCGTCCTCGGGGTCGGCAGGGATGAGCAGCAGTTTTATCTCTTCCTCCAGTTCGGGCAGTCGCCGTTCGCTCTGTGCCATTTCCTCGCGCAGCATCTCGCGGGTCTCGGGGTCGTCCTCCAGGGCCAGCATCTCCTTGGCGTCCTGCACGTTCTGCAGGTGTCCCATGTATTCCTTCCTGGCCTCCACGATGCGGCCCAGGTCCTTGTACTCCTTGGTCAGCTTCACGTAGCGCCGTTGGTCGCTTATGACGTTGGGGTCGGTAATGAGGGTCGATACCTCCTCGTATCGGGCCACCAGGCCTTCCAGCTTCTGTAACAATGAATTATTCTCCATTTATGTTATTTCGCTCTATGTCGTTGTTATTTCAGTCCCTTTTTCAGTTGTTGGGGTTCCCGTCGGGTGTCCCATAAGTCGTCTATCTTTATGTGTTCCTTTTCTATGGTATATATCAATTTGTTTTGTTTGCTTATAACGATGCTGCGGTACTCCTTCTTCATTCCTTTCAGCAAGGGTTCAACTATTCCGGATTGAGGCATGGATTCAAGAACCGTCTCCCATTGGTGTGTGTTGTCCTGGAATTTTTTCAGTGCCCCCTGACCAAATTCCTGTCTGATGTATTTGGCCGCATCAAGCCATGACTGGTATGCTCGTTTCGTCCAGATTATTTTCATAATGCACCTTGTTGCCGTACAAACTCATCCATCATGCTATGTACCTCTTCTTGGGTGAAGTATTCTCCAGCAGCATATTGTGCTTCGGATTCGGCCACGCGCTCGTGTAGTTCTTCGATGGTATAGGGTACTGCTCGTTCCTTTTTAGCGGAAAGCGCTAATAGTTGCTTGGCATACTCCGTGAGTTGCTCTTTCAGCAAGTCCGTGTTGTAGTAGCGAGGAATGTCAAGGGATAGGTTAATCGTTGCTGTCATATGTTCCTTCTTTAATCTTTAATACTCAAAGGTTCCGAATTCGCTCTGGATGCAGAGGCTCTTCTTGCCTTCCTCGATGCGGCCTACGACCTGGGCGTCGATGTCGAAGCTCCGGGAGATGTCGATGACGCGCTGGGCATCTTCGGGGCTGACATAGACCTCCATGCGATGTCCCATGTTGAAGACCTTGTACATCTCCTGCCAGTCCGTCTGGCTCTCCTCCTGGATGATGCGGAACAGCGGCGGGATGGGGAACATGTTGTCCTTGACGACACGGCAATTCTCGCCTACGAAGTGCAACACCTTCGTCTGGGCGCCGCCCGTGCAGTGGACCATGCCGTGAATCCTGGGTCGCATCTCGTCCAGCATCTTCTTGATGACCGGAGCGTAGGTGCGGGTAGGGGAAAGGACGAGCTTGCCCACAGACCCCCCAACCCCCTTTAGGGGGAGAGAGGAGTCTGCCAAAGGGTTCCCCCTGAAGGGGGGTAGGGGGTCTGTTAGGCGGTACCGCCCGCTATACACCAGTTCTTCGGGCACGGCCTTGTCGTAACTTTCGGGATACTTCTCGGCCAGGTATTTCGAGAATACATCGTGCCGGGCCGAGGTCAGTCCGTTCGACCCCATGCCGCCGTTGTACTCCGTCTCGTAGGTAGCCTGTCCGAAACTGGCCAGACCCACGATTGCGTCGCCCGGACGGATGTTCCGGTTGTCGATGACGTCGCTGCGGCGCATGCGGCAGGTGACGGTCGAATCGACGATGATGGTGCGGACCAGGTCGCCCACGTCGGCCGTCTCGCCACCGGTGGCATAGATGCCGATGCCCATCTGGCGCATCTGCCCGAGCAGTTCGTCCGTGCCGTTGATGATGGCCGAGATGACCTCGCCCGGGATGAGCATCTTGTTCCGGCCGATGGTCGAGCTGACCAGTATGTTGTCCGTAGCACCCACGCAGAGCAGGTCGTCGGTGTTCATGATGAGGGCGTCCTGCGCGATGCCTTTCCAGACGCTGAGGTCGCCCGTCTCGCGCCAGTACATGTAGGCCAGGCTCGACTTCGTCCCGGCCCCGTCGGCATGCATGATGTTGCAATACTCCGGGTCGCCGCCCAGGATGTCGGGGATAATCTTGCAGAAAGCCTGCGGATAGAGGCCTTTGTCGATGTTCCGGATGGCGTTGTGGACATCCTCCTTGGCGGCCGACACCCCGCGCAGCATATAGCGTTGTTTGTCCATACTTCTTATATAGCAGTTTAATTTGGGCGCTAAGATACGTAAAAAAAATGAATTGGGGAAATAATAAGGTTTAAAAGTTTAACCGTTTAAAAGTTTAACCGTTTAACCGTTTAAAAGTTTAACGGATTAAAAAGCCCCTCCCCATTATGGGGGAGGGGTTGGGGAGAGGGTCCCTCTCTTAGGGCGTTACGTCGCCGGGGTCGCCGCTGCCGGAGCCGCCCTGCGACTCGCTGCCCGAGCCGCTGCCCGAGCCCGAGGCCTCGATGTCGGAGTTCAGGTCCTGCTTGGCCTTCTTGCGGGCCTCGGCAGCCTCCTTCAGGCTGACTACGTGCTCGAACTCGGCGTCGCCGAGGAGGTTCTTCATCTTGTCGGCGGGCGCGAAGCGCACGTTGACCTTCTTGATGAGGGCCGTGGTGAACTTCTCGGCGTCGGGGGCGCCCTCGCTGGAGAGGGTGACGCGGACGGTGGCCAGGTCGGCCAGCTGGACGCGCTTGCCGGCCAGGAGGAACTCGCGGACGCAGGCGGCCATGTCCTTCAGCAGGCCGAAGATGGTGCCGGGGGAGAATACCGAGTTGTGCTCTGCGATGTGCTCGGCCAGCATCTCGGTCGTCACCAGTTCGTCGCTCTGGGCGACGGCTACAATCATCTTCTCCGCGCCCTCTTCCCCGGGGTTCGAACTGCGAGCCGCCAGGCTGTACTTGATGCTACCAATTGTCTTGTTCATGGTGAATAGTTGTTTTTTAGTTGTTAGTAATAGTTGTTGTTGTTCGCCGTGGCGTGGGGTGGGGCTTGCCGTGGCGTTTCGCGACGTTCGCCGGGGCGTTTCCCCCCTTCTTCCACAATGTAAAGTTACTAAATAATCGGCAAATACGCAAGCATTTCCGCCACTTTTTTTCAAGTAAAGGTTTAATTATTTTCAGGGCGGCCGGAGGTGGCGCAGATAGTAGTCGCTGAAGTCCTTGCAGTCGGGGGGAAGTTGGTGGCGCCGGAGCGTGGGCAGCACCTCCCGGAGCCGCAGGAAGAGTTGTTCGCCGGGCAGGTCGCGGTCGGGCGACATGCGGAACGTCAACGATAACGAAGGCGATAACGATAGCAGCAGTTCCCGGTCCTCGCGTGTGAGCAGGGTGGCCGACGGGATGGCGATGGCCTTGCGGCCGGCGGAGAGCATGGCCCAGCAGTCGCTGGCGCCCTCGGTAATCCATAGGTCGTCGCCCGGGCGCAGGCGGGCGAGTACGGGCAGGTTGTAGATGCCGCACCGCGCGCCCTGGGGGAAGCGGAATCGGGGCAGGGCGCCGGGGACGAGATTGCGGTTCTGCAGGCCCACGAGCCGTCCCTCGCGGTCGTAGTAGGGTATCTGTAGCCAGGGCACGCCTCGGCGGTCGCGCCACGACGTGAGGCGGCACCAGCGGACCACCCGCGGGTCGAGCCTGCGCTCGTCGTAGAGGAAGCGGCGGGCCTCCTCGGAGAGGAAGGGATGCTCGAAGAAACGGGCGTAGAAGGCGACCCCTCTCCCGACCTCCCCCGAGGGGGAGGAGTGTTCAGTAGTGCCTATATACGCTCTCTCCTCGGGGAGAGATGGAGAGGGGGTCGCTCCCAGCCACTCACATGCTTCCCGAAACCCTTTGCCCAGGCGGTTCATCACCAGGTCTATCACGCCCCCGTGGGCTCCGCAGGCGAAGCATCGGTAGGTGTTCCGGCTCGGGGAGAAGGAGAGCGAGGCATGATGGTCGTCGTGGAAGGGGCAGAGCGCCTTGTGCCGCGCGACCTCCAGCCCCAGCCGCTCCGCGACCCCCTCGATGGGGAGGTCGCGAAGCTTTTGCAGTTCGTGGCGTTCCATTAGCGTGTACGGTTTAGGTACTCTTCCGTCTTTGTGTAGAGCCCCGTCTCGTCGCTGTAGGTGATGAAGCCGCGGTCTTTCCATACGCTTAGCTGGTGACGTGTGCCCTCCGCGCTCTTGCCCAGGCTTAGGCGAAGCGCCTCCAACTGCTGTTCCGTGAATGGGCTTCCAAGGCCGTTGAGCATATTTCTGGGACCAATCTTCCCGGTTTTGTCCGAAGCAACGTCGCCCGACTTGAGCATGTCGCCGAACACGCGGACCTTCGACCACAGGTCGTAGTAGCAGAACCAGACCACGAAGTCGCCAATCGAGCGCGTCCATGCCTGGTCGTTCAGAATCCATAGCGTGGCACCCTTCTTCCAGGCAGAGAAGATGCTCCGGTGCGAAAGTTCGAAGAGCACGTCGTCGTCGGCCAGGTCGGCCAGCGAGGCCATCTCCTCGGCCAGTTGGTCGGCAATCTTGTTCAACGGTTTCACCACGAACCTTCCCTTGCAGTTGGCAAGTCGCAAGATGTATTCATCGAGTCTTGCCAGAAAATCCTCGTCGAAACTGCCCTGTCGGGGAATCTTCCCTCGCCGCTCGCCACGCGCCTTATAGACAAATGGGATGCGGCCGAAGAAACCATTCGTCAGGTCCCTCCTGTAGAAGGCGCGAGCGGCCTCCGGCGTAGAACTGAAAGTGAGGTTCACGCGCAGCAGGGGGTTGCCCGTCACGCCGTCGGCTGTAGCCCTGAGGGCCCCCGCACGCTGGCAATCGAAGATGTTGCGGACGGTCTGGCTCACCTGTCGGTGTCCGCCACACATGCGGTCGGCCATCTCCACCTCGGGAAGGTTGAGGTACTGCGTGCGGCCCCCCTGCTTCTCCAGCGCCATCGCATTCTGGATGAAGGCGGGATTCGTCAGGTCGGCAGGCGGGAACCAGAAAGCGACGTCGGGCCTCTCGGGCTTCTCCTTGTTCGCCCCACGGGTCTTCACCTGACGCTGCCAATCGACCAGTTTCCTGTACTCCGTCTCGTCGTGGTCTCGAAACGGGCGCATAATGGCCTCGATGAGATGGGTCAACTGGGCCTTTCCGACACCCGAAGGGCCTATCAGATGGCCCATCTGGCCGCAAAGTTCGTAATATTTGTTGTCGCTGTACTTGAACTCCACTCCGCTCAAGTGGGCTGCAAGAGCCGGTATTGCCATAGGGACAAGCGGTTCGCGCATGTCTCGGGAGGCTTGAGAGAGGAGGATTTTACATATTTCCGTACCTTTCGTAGGTTGGGGCATCGCCGGAGCGGTGCTCTTAAAAATGTCGTAAGTCATTGCTTTTTAGAATGTTAAATGGTTAATTGTTACTACCGGAATCTTAAATCGCTATCTCAATCTCAAATCTCAAACACTTTAAATGGCACTCACCATCTCCTCTTATTATATTATATATAATTGATTATTAATTAGTTATAATGGTCACGAAAGAGGGTGTCGATGTAGGTTGTGACATTTTTCGAGATTGAGATTTGAGATTTGAGACAGACATGGCTCACACTTCTCCTACCAGGCCTCCGAGCGCCTGGCGCAGTTCGTTACACACCGCGATGGCATAGGCATCGGCCGACAGCCCCCGGGGCATCCGCTTGAAGTTGGGGTGGAGCGAGCCGTCGCCCCACTGCGTCAGGGTGACCAGGCGCCCGTCGAAGAGGCGCGGATTGCGCGCGTTTGGTGCCGACGGCGCCATCTCCGTGAAGGTCAGGTGCGCGTCGCGGTAGCGGAACTCGCCCACCTCGGCCTCCGAGTCGCGTCGGAGCACCCCCAGGTACTCCTTGCCCGTCAGTATGCGGCGGTCGGTGCGCAACAGCGTTTTTACGTCCACGGAGAGTTCCGTGCAGGGGTGCCAACCCTCGTGGTCGGCTCTTCTTGGATAAATGTTCTTTTCTTCCATTTTCTTATTATTTTTACAGGAAGTGAACATCTGTAGCGTTTCCAGTCCTATGGCCAGATGCTTACCGAGACTGGCGGGAGCCACGCTGGGGCTTTCCTCCCTTGGATTCCACTGCAAAGTTACGAAGATATGGAGAGGGGGCAAAGGAAAAACGGGGATATGGGTTTACGGCCAAAGGCGCTCACTTACAAGCGTTTGCGGTCGCTCGTAAAGCAGTTTTTACGGGGCGAAAGGTCGGGGCGCCGATTATGGCGAAAAGTTTTTACGGGACCTGATACCCTTGTAAAAAGTTGGCCGAAATATGTTTACGTCAGAGACAAAAAAGCGTAAAAAAAGACAGACTACTTTTTTGTAACCTGTCAAAACGCTTGTGATAAACCTTAGTCGGATGGCTTACTCCTGGGGGATTCGTTCTTCAAACTGCTGTGCCATCCACCGCATAGTCACCTTTCTGTCATAAAAAAACTTCCTCTCACGGCAAACCGCCTGCCAGGAGGGGAACATGTAGTCGCCACGGTACTGCTCCTGCATGTAGAGGTAGAACTGCCTCTCGTTAGGCTCGTCCACGACCGACTTTCCGTCAGCGCCCGGCCTGCTCACTCCGCTCCACTTGACGAGATAGACCATTTCGCGGACATCGAACGTACCCTTCTTGCCCTGGGCCTCAGCCTTCCTGCTGTGTTTATACGGGATGTTCAGCGTATCGAGCTTCGCAATCACGTCGCAAACCCTCCTGCCCCAGTCGGGATTATTCTTCCATAAGACAGACGCCTTCTCGTCGAGACCATACTGGCGGCCCGAGGCAGCCTGATAGATATAGGCCTCGCGCTTCATCCATTGCTTGTCGTGGGCATTGTAGTCGCTGGCCAGCCTTTCCCTCAGGGGACGCGCATTCCGTCGGCGTTCGGCCAATTCCTCGTCGGAAATCAGCTTCACCTGCCCAAAGGTGTCGAACACGTCGCGGACGGACCGGAGCACCTCGTCACAACTCTTTTCATAGATACACTTCAGCTGCTTGAAGTCGCCCCTGACCTCATCCTCCCTGTGAATCATGTCCTTGCAGACCTTCAGCGTCGCGACAAGATGATAGAAGAAGGCCGTCAGCTCGTGGAGCAACGTCTGCACCGTCTCGGCATAGACCTCAACGCCAAAGAACTGGCCATGGAACCTCCGAAAGGTAAGTCGTGAATAGTCAAGCACAGGCACGATATTGCCCATGCTGTCCAGTTTCCGATGCACCCTTGGACAGAACTTGCGGAAAATCTTCATGCTGCCCGTAATGGTAGTCCCAATACGGCGGACAAGCTTTTCGGCAACCCGAAAGCACTCGTTGTGGTCGGTGGCATACTGCTCGATGAAGTTCTCGGAGAACTCCACCAAGTCCATCGACTCGATGTTGAGCCTGTTCTGGTATATGCGGACAAGATTAAGCGTCTGCTCAACCTTCTTCATGTCAAATTTGCAGGTCAGCAGTGCCTCCAGCACGTTTTCTTCCTCAAAATCGCGTGCCGCATCATATATCTGGTTGAAACCGGTCTCGTCCCTCTGGACTATTGTGGAATATAACATACAGATTCATGTTTTCCAGTGTCCTGCCATCTGCAACTTTGCCTTGTTGTCCCCTATGCAGTTGCAGTCAGCAGCGTGCATTTGCCTTGGATGTGCATGGCGCGGCACTCGGCGGGTATCAGTAGGGTCTGTCCGCGGCGAACCCTTATGTCGTTGATGGTGGCTTCTCCTTCGAGGCAGATGGCCACGACGAACGAGTCGCACCCGTAATCGATGGTCTGCTCGCCCTCGACCCGTTCGCGACGGACGGTAAAGTAGGGGCACGAGACCAGTTCGGCAGAGGGCTGGGACTTGTCGTACGGCGTACGGTACTCCGGGTGTATGGTGTAGTCGATGGCGTCCTTGGCTTGCTTGATATGGAGTTCGCGGGGGTGCCCGTCGGCGTCCTTCCGCCCGTAGTCATAGACGCGGTAGGTGATGTCGCTCGTCTGCTGGATTTCGGCCAGGAGATTGCCCGCCCCGATGGCGTGCAGGCGGCCGGCAGGCAGGAAGAAGACGTCGCCCGGACGGCTTTCGTAACTGGCCATGATGTCGGCAAAGGGGTTGTGGCCTTCCTCGGCCTCGGACAGGGCCATTCGCTCGTACTCCTCAGGGGTGATTCGCTTTTTTAGTCCCACATGTATTCTTGAGCCTTCTTCGGCCTGAATGATATACCACATCTCGGTCTTGCCTGCGCAGTTGTGGCGCTGGCGGGCCAGTTGGTCGTTGGGATGCACCTGTATGCTCAGGTCCTGGCGCGAGTCGATGAGCTTTATGAGCAACGGGAAGGTAGAGCCAAACCGTTCGTAAACGTGCTTGCCGAGCAGACGTTCCTTGTACTTGCCGATGAGTTGGAACAGGGTCAGTCCCAGGTCTTCGTCGTTAGCCAGACCGCGGTCTGTGCATACGCTTTCGTGGCCAGGTACGCCACTGATTTCCCAACTCTCGCCAATGTTTTCTTTGTCGGTCTTTATGCCCTTGAACGGTGCAATCTTGTCGCCTCCCCAGATGACGGTCTTTAGGTATGGCTTGAACCTGTAGGGTTTCATACGATTCCGGATGTTAAATGTCAATATTTTTGATTCCAAATGTCCCAACTGGAAAGGGCCTGGAGATGGAGCATCTCAAGCCCGTTCTTTACGGTGGCTCCATGCTGGGCTCCAAGCCGCATAAACAGGGTTTCGACGGGGTTATAGACGAGGTCGAAGAGTATATGCTGCCCGCTTAATGCCTCGTAGGGCAGGAGGGGGGCTTCGCCGATGTGGGGAAACATACCTACGGGCGAACAGTTTACTATCACCTGGAAGTCTCGCATGAGCCGGGGGGTGAGGTCGTCGTAGGTCAGCATCCCCTCGCGTCGGGAGCGACTCACGTACTGCCAATCGAGTCCCAGTTTCGTAAGGCCTAAGCCGACGGCTTTCGATGCACCTCCCGTCCCGAGAACCAGCGCGTTACGATGCTTGCGTGAAAGTAATGGTTTAATACTTTCCGTAAAGCCGATGATGTCGGAATTGAAGCCTCGCAGGATGGGGCTTCCATCTTCCTTTCGTTCAATCCGTATGACATTGACGGCCCCGATTTCGCGTGCTTCATCCGAAAGCGTGTCAAGGAGGGGGATGACGGCCTGCTTGTAGGGAATAGTCACATTCAGGCCACGGAGTCGGGGGTGATTGGCAATGATTCCCGGTAACTCGTCGGCCGACGGGATGTCGAAGTTGAGATATTCGGCATCAATGGCTTCGTGTAAAAACTTTTCAGTAAAGAACCTGCGCGAGAATGAGTGCCCGAGCGGGTGGCCGATGAGTCCGTATTCTTGCCTGTCGTCCATAGTCTTTCCCTTTATTATTTTGTGGCCAGATACATGGTCGAGATGCCAAAGGTGAAGCGTCGCCACCTAACCTGGCGGAAGCCGGCACGGCGGATGATGCCCTCCATCTGCTCGCCTTGCGGGAATGCCTGTACGCTGTCGGTCAGGTACTTGTAGGCCTTCACGTCGCGACTGAAAATCAAACCCAGAAGTGGGATGACACAATGCGAATAGAGCCAGAAGAGTTGCTTCATCGGGAAGGAGGCGGGCGAGGACAATTCCACGAGCAACAGGTGCCCCTCTGGCTTGAGCACACGACAGATTTCGCGTAGTCCCTTGTCGAGGTCTTCGAAGTTGCGTACGCCATACGACACGGTGACGGCATCGAACCGGTCAGCCTCGAAACTCAGCTGCATGCAGTCCTCGTGGCGGAACGAGATGACGCGCTCCAGCTGCTGTTGGTTCACCTTTAGGCGGGCCACCTCCATCATCTTCTCACTGATGTCGGCTCCGATGATGCTCCGAGGCTTCAGCCGTTTGGCGGCAAGGATGGCAAAGTCGCCCGTGCCCGTGGCAATGTCGAGGATGTGCTGTGGGGAGTAGGGCTTCAGCGAGTCGATGGCCCGGTTGCGCCAAAGGCGGTCGATGCCCAGCGCCAGGGTGTGGTTCATGCGGTCGTAGGTGGGAGCGATGTTGTTGAACATTCGCTCCACCTGCGTGCGTTTCCCCTCCTCCTTGTTGTAGGGCTTTATCAGTTCCTGTTGGTAAGCCATGCAGTTACGTTGCGGGCGATGCGCTCTTCCAGGTTTCCTTCGGTGTCGGCAGGCACGAACTTCTGCCCGATGATGTGCTCATAGAGTTCGATGTAGCGTTCGCTGACGCTTTGCGCATATTCGTCGGTAATCTCGGGCATCACCTGGCCGGGTTGGTTCATGAAGTTGTGTTCGATGAGCCACTGACGCACGAACTCCTTCGAGAGCTGGCGCTGGGGCTCGCCCTTCAGGAAACGTTCCTCATAGCCATCGGCATAGAAGTAGCGGCTCGAGTCGGGCGTGTGGATTTCGTCGATGAGGATGACCTTGCCGTCGCGCTTGCCGAACTCATATTTCGTATCGACGAGGATGAGGCCCTTGCTTGCCGCAATCTCTGTGCCGCGCTGGAAGAGCAGGCGGGTGTAGCGTACCATCGTCTCCCAGTCTTCCTTGCTCACCAACCCCTGACGAACGATTTCCTCTGCAGAGATGTTCTCGTCGTGTCCCTCCTCAGCCTTGGTCGTCGGCGTGATGATGGGCTCGGGGAAGCGCTCGTTCTCACGCATGCCGTCAGGCAACTTCACGCCACACAGCTCTCGGCAACCATTCTTATACTCGCGCCAGGCCGAGCCTGTCAGGTAGCCGCGGATAATCATCTCCACGCGGAAGCCTTCGGCCTTCAGTCCTACGGTCACCATCGGGTCGGGTGTGGCCAGTTTCCAGTTGGGAACGATGTCGGCCGTGAGGTCGAGGAACGAGGCGGCAATCTGGTTGAGCACCTGTCCCTTGTAGGGGATTCCCTTTGGCAGGATGACGTCGAAGGCCGAGATGCGGTCGGTGGCCACCATGACCATCAGGTCGTCGTTGATGTTGTACACATCGCGTACCTTACCGTGGTACACGCTTTTCTGCCCGGGCAGATTCAGGGATGTCTTTGTCAAGGACCCTCCCCCCAGCCCCTTCCTTGTAGGGCGGGGAGTTGTTACTTCTGAAGATGGCTTACTCATGTATGAAAGTTTAAAAGGTTATCTTACTTGGTTGTCGATTCTTGAAAGGTATTTACTCCCCGCCCTACAAGGGAGGGGCTGGGGGGAGGGTCTGCTTCTCGTAGGCCTCCACGATGCGCGTTACAAGCCGGTGTCGGACGATGTCGCCCTTGTCCATTTCGATGAACGAGATTCCCTGGATGTCCTTGAGTACATGGATGGCGTTGACCAGTCCCGACTGGGTAGAGTGGGGCAGGTCGATTTGCGTCATGTCGCCCGTAATGACCATTTTCGTATTCATGCCCATTCGGGTCAGGAACATCTTCAGCTGTGGGATGGTGGTGTTCTGCGCCTCGTCGAGGATGACTACGGCATCGTTCAGCGTGCGTCCGCGCATGAAGGCCAATGGGGCAATCTGGATTATCTTCTGCTCCATCATCTCCTGCAACTTGGTTACGGGAATCATGTCCTCCAGCGCGTCGTAAAGAGGTTGCAGATAGGGGTCGATTTTCTCCTTCATGTCGCCCGGCAGGAAACCCAGTTTCTCGCCCGCTTCGACGGCAGGGCGCGAGAGTATAATCTTGCGCACTTCCTTATTCTTCAGTGCGCGCACGGCCAGGGCGATGCTGATGTAAGTCTTTCCGCTGCCTGCGGGACCGATGGCAAAGACCATGTCGTCGCGATGGAAGGCCTCGACCAGTCGCTGCTGATTGCCGCTGCGGGCACTGATGGGACGGCCTTGTGTGCTATAGACGATGACGCCCTGCACACCGTCCTTGCTGGTCTTTTCGCCCCGGAGGATGTGCAGAATGTCCTCCTCGCCCAGGCTGTTGTATTGCAGGCAATGGTGGCGCAGGCGGGCTATGCACCCTTCAAATTCCTGTATCCTCTCCTCGTCGCCCATGACGCGCATAACGTTTCCGCGTGCCACGATGCGCAATTTGGGATAGAGCGCCTTCAGCATTTGCAAGTTCACGTTGTTGACTCCGTAGAAAATGATGGGGTCAACGTCGTCCAGAATGATATGTTTTTCTATCATAGCTTCATTTTCAGCGCAAAGATACTGATTTAATTCAAGATTTACAATTCAAATATCATAAATATTGTGTATATTTGTGCCAGAATTGTGAATTGATGCGACGTCTGAAGAAGAAAATCTACCTTGGCCTGTGCGGAACTACGCTTGCCGCATTAGCTGTGGTGCGCGCCTGCAATCCGGGATTGATGGGGGAGCCACCGGCGAGCCAAGTGTCACAAGTGCCGAGCGCAGAGGCGCAGCCCGACTCTGTACTTTGCACGATGCCCGCGGAGCAAGCGACGAAGGTTGCCTACCATCCGATTCGTGGGGTGCACAGCTATTCGCTGTGTTTCCCCGACGTCCAGGACGTCCAGATAGTGGCTGCCCGCCGTTGGGGCGTACGTCCTGTGGCCAATCGCGAGCAGGCCGAGCGCCGCAAGTCGGAACTCGTGTTCGTGGGTTCCAATCCTTACTACGTCATCGACCGCGGCATGACGAGTAGCATTCCCTACCTGGTGCCGCGTGCAGCCCTTCTCTTGCAGGACATCGGGCGCAACTATCTCGACTCGCTTGCCATGAAGGGAGTTCCCCTCCACCGCATCATCGTCACCAGCGTGCTTCGCAGCGAGGAGGACGTGGCCCGACTGATGCTGAAGAACGGCAACGCCAGCGACCAGAGTTGCCACCGCTTCGGCACCACCTTCGACATTGCCTACAACCGCTACAACACCGTCTGCCCGCCCGGAGAGCATCGTCGCGAGGTGCGCAACGACACGCTGAAGTACGTCCTCTCCGAGGTCTTGCGCGACCTGCGCCAACAGGAGCGTTGCTACATTCGCTACGAGGTGAAGCAGGGTTGCTTCCACATCACAACCCGATGAGTTAAAATGTGTTTCGTTTTAAACCTTCGCCACCGGCGAGGGTCATAAAGTCGTGCACAATCAAAAAAACTTATTAAAAACCTTTAACCCTAAAAACCGGATAATTATGAAAAAGATTATGATGATGGCCCTCGTGGCAATGATTACCTTGAGCGCAACGGCTCAGAATCGTCCCAGTCGTGAAGAGATGCAGGCACGCCGTGCCGAGCAGATAGAGAAACAGGCCGACCGTCTGTCCAAGGACTTTGACCTGAAGGGCGATGCCAAGACCAACTTCGTGGCCACCTACAAGGCCTATCAGGACGAACTGGCGAGCACCATGATGCAAGGCCGCCAGCGCCAGACAGGCCGCGAGCGTGGCGAGCAGGCCGACAGCAAGAAACTGACCAGCGAACAGGCCCAGAAGCAGCTCGAGGAGTACTTCTCGCGTCAGGAGGAACAAATCGCCCAGCAACAGAAGCGCCTGGAGATAGAGAAGAAGTATTGCACCGAACTCAGCAAAACGCTGACTCCCCAGCAACTGGTGAAAATCTTTGGCCAGCGCCAGGGCCAGCAACAGCAGCGCCAGGGCGGCATGCAGCGCCAAGGTGGCTTCGGCGGTCCTCAGGGCGGCGGTCGTGGCGGTTTCGGCGGAGGCCAGGGTGGCTTCGGCGGTGGCGCTGACTTCTAAAGTTCCTCTTGCATAGGTTAATAAAAAGTTAAGGTAAGGAAAGGGTCGCAGTTCCCCATGTGGGCTGCGGCCCTTTTTTGTGTAAAAAAGTAGGTAAAAGGTTTTGCCGTTTCCCCATTTCTCACTAACTTTGCCTACATCATGGAAAAGAACGCTTTCCTGCCGACGGTAATCCTCGTCGATGCCGAATACGCCGATGGCGTAGCCTTCGACCTCACGGTCAACTTCGAGCGCATGCTCATGCGCCGAATTCCGCAGGCCAATATGGCCCAGTGGCTCGTCTGTGTGGCACTCGACGGCGGGGTGGGGCAGGGCGAAGCCTCGCCCCGGCAACTTCAGGTCATCTTCCTGCGCGGCCAGAAAACAAAAACAGGGCTGGTAAACTTCGCCCCAGGGAACTATGCCGACCTCGACGGCCAGGCCTTCCGGGATACCCGACTGGGTGAGTTCCTGATGAGCGTGGTCGGCCACGAGGGGCTGGCCTCTGACGACTTTTTCGTCGAATGCGTCCAGACGCTCCTGAGCGCCGAGGCTGTGAGCACCCTCATCCTCGTGCCCGACATGGAGCACTACGGAGCAGCCCTGAAGTCGCTCCTTGCCCGCGAGGGGCGTCGCAAGCAGGTTACCCTCCTGGCCATGCAGCCCGAGGTTGGACGCGGTTTCCAGTCCGAAATCCTGGGCTACAGCCTCATGCACGCCATGGGCATACGAGGAGAGGAGCTTGGGCAAGAGTAACGAGTTACAAATCAAGAAATAGAGAAACAACTATGGGAAAAGTTTTGATTATCGGAGCAGGCGGCGTGGCCACGGTGGCTGCTCACAAGGTGGCTCAGAAGCCAGAAGTGTTCACGGAAGTAATGATTGCCAGCCGCACCCTGCGTAAGTGCGACGCCCTGGCCGAGGTTCTCGAGAAACGCTACGGCCGCAAGGTCCGGACCGCTCAGGTCGATGCCGACAGCGTAGAGCAGCTGGTACAGCTGTTCAGCAGTTTCAGGCCCGACATCGTCATGAACCTGGCCCTGCCCTATCAGGACCTCACCATCATGGAAGCCTGCCTCCAAACAGGCTGCAACTACCTCGATACCGCCAACTACGAACCTAAGGACGAAGCTCACTTCGAGTACTCCTGGCAATGGGCCTATCGCGAACGCTTCGAGAAGGCAGGGCTGACCGCCATCCTCGGCTGCGGCTTCGACCCTGGCGTGACGAGCATCTTCACTGCCTACGCCGCCAAGCACTACTTCGACGAGATTCAGTACCTCGACATCGTCGATTGCAACGCCGGCAACCATCACAAGGCCTTCGCCACCAACTTCAACCCTGAAATCAACATCCGTGAGATTACCCAGAAAGGCCTCTACTGGGAGGACGGACGTTGGGTGGAGACCGAACCCATGGAGATACACCAGACACTCTACTACCCCAACATCGGACCGAAGGAGAGTTACCTCCTCCACCACGAAGAACTGGAGTCCCTCGTCCTTAACTATCCCACCATCCGCCGCGCACGCTTCTGGATGACCTTCGGCCAGCAGTATCTCAACTACCTCGACGTCATTCAGAACATCGGCATGGCCCGCATCGACGAAATCGAGTACAAAGCCCCCAAGGCTGACGGCTCGGGCGACACTGTCGTCAAGATTGTCCCTCTGCAGTTCCTCAAGGCCGTACTGCCCAACCCCCAGGACCTCGGCGAGAATTACGACGGCGAGACCTCCATCGGCTGCCGCATCCGCGGCCTCAAGGGTGGCCAGGAGCGTACCTACTACGTCTATAACAACTGCTCCCACCAAGCCGCCTACGAAGAGACGGGCATGCAGGGTGTCTCCTACACAACCGGCGTACCGGCCATGATAGGCGCGATGATGTTCCTCGAAGGTAAGTGGGCAAAGCCTGGCGTCCACAACGTCGAAGAGTTCGACCCCGACCCCTTCATGGACCGTCTCCGCCAGGACGGCCTCCCTTGGCACGAAATGCACAACGTAGACCTGGAATTCGATTGAACCTCCTCACTTTTCACTAAAAAAGAGTAAACTATGGCAAAAAAACTTGAAGAAACAGTCGCTGCCTCCAACCTCAGCGACAAACTGAAGGCACTGCAGGCAGCCATGCAGAAGATAGAAAAAGACTTCGGCAAAGGCAGCATCATGAAACTCGGCGACGAACGCATCGAAGACGTCGAAGTCATCCCCACCGGCTCCATCGCACTCGACGCCGCACTCGGCGTCGGCGGCTATCCCAAGGGACGCATCATTGAAATTTACGGCCCCGAGTCCTCGGGTAAGACCACCCTGGCCATCCACGCCATCGCCGAAGCCCAGAAGCAGGGCGGCATCGCAGCCTTCATCGACGCCGAGCACGCCTTCGACCGCTTCTACGCCCAAAGCCTTGGCGTAGACGTCGATAACCTCTGGATCAGTCAACCCGACAACGGCGAGCAAGCCCTCGAGATAGCCGACCAGCTCATCCGCTCGTCCGCCATCGACATCATCGTCATCGACTCCGTAGCCGCCCTCACCCCCAAGGCCGAAATCGAAGGTGATATGGGCGACAATAAGGTTGGCCTCCAGGCCCGCCTCATGAGCCAGGCCCTGCGCAAGCTCACCGCCTCCGTCTCGAAGACCAAGACTACCTGTATCTTCATCAACCAACTGCGCGAGAAGATTGGCGTAATGTTCGGCAACCCCGAGACCACCACAGGCGGCAACGCCCTTAAGTTCTACGCTTCCGTGCGCCTCGACATTCGCAAATCGACCCCTATCAAGGACGGCGACCGCGTCGTCGGCAACCTCACCAAGGTCAAGATAGTCAAGAACAAGGTTGCCCCCCCATTCCGCCGCGCCGAGTTCGAAATCATGTTCGGCGAGGGCATCAGCCGCGTAGGCGAGATTCTGGACCTCGGTGTCCAGTACGGCATTCTTAAGAAGGCAGGCTCGTGGTTCAGTTACGAAGGCACCCGCATCGCCCAGGGCCGCGACGCCGTGAAGCGCCTGCTGCGCGACAACGCAGAACTCTGCGACGAGATTGCCAGCCGGCTCCGCCAGGCCATGGCTGACAACCCCGCCCCCGCTCTCGACTCACAACAAGAGACCGAACAGGACGGGCAGGAATAAAGTCTATAAAATCCGAGTGCAACAAATGCAATAAGCTAAGAATCGGGAGGCTAAAAGGCCTCCCGATTCTTTTTTGTCAGCCGAAAACGGCAAAAGAGAAATCGACGAATCAATTTGTTGCATTCGTTTTTTAGTCCCGTTTCTGCCTCCATGCATCAGCGGACGAGGATTTTCTTGTTTCCTATAATATACAGGCCATTTTTGAAGTGAGAGGTCACTCGTCGGCCGGAGAGGTCGTAGATGGCGGGTGCGGGGTCGGCCTGGGCTGGTATGTCGGTTAGGGCGTCGGCCATGGCGTCGTAGTAGCGGGGATGGGCCTGTGCTTCGGCCTGGGTGTAGGGCTGGTCGGTGCTGTGGCAGCTGGTGACGCTGAGGTCGGTGATGATGGTGCGCCCGCTGGCGTCGCTACCCGAGGTGTAGGCTTCAGTCTCGAGGGTGAAGCGGTCGCCCTGACGAAGGTTGATGTAGAAGTCGAGGGTTTGGGGCGTGCGGCCGTCACTGCCATCGACGGCGGGGGTTCCGTAGGCCTGTTCGAAGAGGTATTGCGACTTGGGGGCCTGCATCTGGCCCTGGCCGAGGTAGCGGCTGCGCAGGTAGAGGGTGTTCTGTTGGTTGGCTACGTTGCGGCGCACGGTCAGGGTGGCGTAGTAGATGCCGTCGGCGGGTGCCGTGAAGACGATGGCGGGGGAGGAGACGGTGACGGAGACGCCCGTGGTGCAGGGGTGGAAGTGGCCCGTGGAGGAGACGAAGCAGTACTCGTTGGCGCGATACCAGGCGAGGCCGCGCTCGGTGGCAGAGCCGCACTTGCCCCGATTGTCGTAGGTGGTAAAGCGTTGGTAGGTGCCGGCTTCGACGTTGTAAGCGTAGTAGCCCCAGGGCTGGTCGTCGTTCTGGCTGAAGGTTGGGTCGGACGCGGTGAGGCTGGATTCTGCAGGTGTCCAGAAGAGGCGGTAGTTGCCGGTGGCGGAGTAGTCGGTGGTGATGCGGCTCTGTTCGACGGCTTGCCAAGCGCGCTGGAGGTAGTAGATGTAAGTGTGGGCGAGATTGATGTTGAGCTGGCCGCTGTCGATGGTGGCCTGTGCGTCGGCGATGAGCTGGGCGACGGCGTCGAGGGCAGTGGGGCTGACTTGGCCGAGGTCAGTGCCAGGGGTCTCGGCGGCCATGCGTGCTTGGTAGGCAGCCAGTGTGTCGGCGAGCATGAGCTGGATGTCGCCGGTGAGGACGATGCTGTCGGAGTTTATCTCGTCGGGTTCGATGAACCACTGGCGGTTGACGCTGGTCTGGTTCTTCTCGTTGCTCTCCCAGGCGATGAGGGGGGTGCCGTTGTCGGCCAGTCCGTCGGAGACGTTGGCGGTGCGTTGGTGGGCCTTGTTGATGATGTTGAAGTAGTCGTTGTCCTCGTCGGCTAGGGTTATCTGCCAGAGTTGGCTGTCGCTCGATTCGTTGGGGCTGACCAGGTCGAGCTGGGTCTTCAGCGTGGCGCTCGATTCGTTGAGGGCCAGCCCGCTGGCTCGGTTGATAAACTGGTAGTAGTCGCCCACGCGGCGGATGCTCCACTGCTGGGTACGGCGCCCTTCGTCGTGCGACCAGAGGCAGGCCTTGTCGCCCTGCTTGATGCCCTCGCCAACGACGTCGAAGTTGGTGCCTACGCCTGCTGAGCGGATGCGGTAGTAGTAGTTGGAGATGAGCTGGAAGTCTGTGGCGTCACCCGTGTCGGCGGTAGCTTTCTTCTGGAACTCTTGGTCGAGATAGGCCACGTGGGTGGTGATGAAGTCCTTGAGGTCCTGGACGTACTCCAAGTAGCTGTTGTGGAGGACGCGTTCGTTATAGACGCGGGTCGCGATGCCGTACTTCTGGAAGTTGAGGGTCTGGGATTGGCTAAGTTCGGCGGCCATGCTATCGACCGAGGCGAGCAGATGGGCCTCGATGCCCTGGGTCTTCAGCTCGGCCCAGCGGCGCAGGATGAGTTGGCGGAACCAGGGGTCGCGCCACATGCGGACGAACCACACGCGGGCAGCTCCATAGCCGTCGTTGACCATGAGCAGCCGAGAGGTGTCGCCCTTGCGCTGGTCGTTGCCGTAGGCGATGTCGTAGTCCCAGAGCGGACCGAAGTAGAGGTGCTGGTCGTTGGCTTTCTTGTAGAGGTAGGTGGAGAAGAATCCGTCGATGTTGGCACAGAGTTCGGTGCAGATATAAAGGTTGGCCAGTGACGTGGAGTCGACGAGCGGGCGGTAGCCCTTCTCGGCATCGCGGAAGTCGCTGCTGTAGAGGGCCGTCTCGAAGCGGTCTATCCACGTCCGGACGTAGGTTTCCTGGGCGGCGGTAACCTGGCCATCCTTGGGTTTGTGGATGCGGATGGGGACGGACTTGCGGGTGGTCTTCACGATTTTATGGTCTTCCCAACCATCGGCCTCAAGGAAGAAGCCTTCGCTGGCTTCCTCGCCTTCCTTGAGTTGGGCGGGGGTATCGACGTCGAGCCGCCCTTCGGTGGCTTCGGGATGGTCGGTAATCTGGTAGGTGCCTTGGTAGGTGCCGTTGAGGACGAGGTCGACGAAGCGCGCGCCCGGACAGAACTCCATGCCCACGAAACGAGCCATGATACTGGATGTCAGGGCGTTGCGCATGAGGGTCTTGTCGAAGTGGTTGGCCATCAGTACCCAGCTTTGTGCCTGGGCTCCGTCGGGACCTAACAGGGCCTCCTTGGTCAGGAACTTCAGACGATAGGCTTTCTTCGTGGCGCCTGCCGAGTTGAAGGTGGAGTTGCCGCGACAGCGAATCTTCAGTCCGGCGATGCTCTCTGTCTTGTCCCCATCGACCAGCGTCCAAGTGGCGCTGACGAAGGTTTTCTTGTCGGTGACGGCGGCATTATTGGCCGTCTGGATATAGACAGTCGGCAGGTTGCTATACTGCTTGCGTGTCTGTGCGTGTGTGCCAAGGCACGTCAGCAACAGGCAAAGGAGGTAAAGGAGTCTTATCTTCATGGCGTTCGGGGATTTTTATGGGGGGGATAGAAATTAGTCGAGTGCATACTCGACGGTGGTGACCACGCGGATGCGCTTGACGTAGGGAATGTTTGCGTCGCGGTCGTCGATGCTGAACTGGCCTTGGCTGGCCGTCACGATGCCGCCGAGGCGGGTGTTGGCGTCCTTGGCAAATTGCTCAGCCGTGGCTCGGGCGTTTTGCATGGCCTCCTGCACCATCTCGGGCTTTATGTCGGTCAGGCTCGTGTATTCGTAGGAGACGTTGTTCGAGCCGTACTCCTCACTGACGATGGCGATGCCCTGGCGCATCAGTTCACTTTGACGGCGCATGAGGGCGCGCACCTTATCGACGTTCGTGGAGGTGACGGTGATGACGCAGGCGGCCTTGTAGCGGTAGTTCATGATTTCGTTGCCGTAGGTGTCGGCCTGACGGTCGCTGATGGTGGGTGGGTTGACGCTAATCTCGGAGTCTTGTATGCCTCCCGACTTCAGGAAGGCGACTACCTTCTCGTTCTTCTCGCCGATGAGTTGATACATCTGCGAGGGGTCGTTGCCCAGTTCCTTATACATGAGGGGCCAGGTGACCTTATTGGCGGACACTTCGCGTTCGGAGAGTCCCTTGACGGTTACTTTGCGGTCGAGCCGCTTGAAGTTCTCGATGCCTGACTTCGTGCACCATCCCATGATGCAGAGGCCGGCGGCCAGGATGAGGGCGGATGTGGGTTTCATATTGGTTAAAGGTTATTGGTTAAAGGTTATAGGTTATAGGTTATAGGTTAGCCAAAGGGGATTCTCGCGGAAGCGTTGCCAGTCGGCCTCGAGGGTCTCCTGGAGTTCGGTGATGATGTGGGCCTCGGGACTGAGGTTGGTGCTGTCGCGGCGCAGGCGGTAGATGAACTCGAGCAGGTTCCAGCACATGTTGTGCTGACCCGCGGCCATTAGGGCCTGAGGCTTGCCGAGACGGCGGTCTTCGTCGCTCCACCAGAGGGTGGTACCCATGCTGGTGGCGAGGTCGGAGTTGGCAAGGATGGCCTCGCTGGGTTCCATGAGCACCCGTTCCTCCTTGGTCAGGTGCTTGTCCCAGCGTTGGCCTGTGCCCAGTTCGTAGAGGGCATTCATGATGCGGCGGTTGCGCCACTTCTCGTCGAGGTAGATGGTGTTGTAGTTGAGCGTGCGTATGTGTTTCATGAAGACCTTGTCGCTCAGGGTGTACATCGATGTGGCGCGCGAGCGGATGAGGTCGATGTACTTCGAGAAGGAGATGGTGAGCAGCCCTTTCCAGCGGAAACTGAAGGGAACGTCCTTCGAGCGGCGCTTGATATATACGCGCGAGGCGATGGCCGATACCAGGCGGATGAGCACGAACAGGATGGTGAGGCCGAGGAAGAAGCCGAACCAGAAGCCACGAGGTACCCAAAGCAGGAATTGGGCCACGAAGAGCACCATGAGGTTGAGCAAGAGGTTGCACCGGCGGACGGTGAACCACGAGAGGGCGTCGGTCTCCTCGAAGGTGTAGGGCTGGTCCTGACCACGACCGGCATCGGAGATGATGAAGAGGTCGATATCGCGACGCTTGCGCAGGAGGTTGATGGGTTCGATACCTTGGTTATCCACGACGCCGCCGTCCATCAGGGCAATGGGCTTGGCTTGGGACATGTAGTCGGCATTCTCGGCAAGCTTGCTGAACTGGAAGTCGCGCGGGAAGAACAGCGCCTCGAACCCGCCGGGGAAGCACGACGAGGCGGCAAACACCTCGGCCAGGCGAATCTGGCGGGCTATGGCGTGGGGTATCTTATAGAAGGCATTGCCAATGATGCCTTGCGACGAGCCGCCCCGTTCGGTCTTCTGCTCCTTGCCCACCTGGAAACGGAACTCAGTGGCGTTGCTGAACTCGGTGGCGTTGGCTGAGAAATCGTCGATGTCGATACGTTCGATATTGTCCATAAGGTCGCCCATCGTGGCTCCCTTGAAGATGTCTTCGTCGTATATGCGCACCATTTCGCGAATGAGCGAGTGGTTGGTGCTCTTGCCGCAAAGGAACTCGAGGCTTGCCCGCCCGATGACGTCGCCCTCGAGCAGGAGGTGGTAGAGCTGGCGCAGGTTCTCGTCGTTGGAGAGTCCGCGGCATTGGCCGAGGATGAACCACAGGCCGGTGAGCGTGCCGCCCGAGATGGTGGAGACGGCGCGAACGTGGTTGAGCAGCGTCTTGCCGTCGGACGTGCGCAGGTGGTTGAGGTAGGAGAGGGCTCCTAAGTGGAAGGTGGCGGCGCGGAATCCTCCGCCTGAGAGACTGATAGCTATACGGGCCATGGCTTTAGAGGTGAGAGGTTAGAGGTGAGAGGTTAGGGGTGAGGGGTTAGAGGTGAGAGGTTAGAGGGGGAAGGCCTTCGGCGGTCAGGGTGAGGGTGATGGGCCCAGGGCCTGTGCGACGGACGTAGGCAACGAGGCGACCTCGATAGGCGGGCTGGTGGTTGTCGCGATAGTCGCTCATGTCAGCGTTATTGCAGCCTTCGAGACCGAGCAGTTGGGCAGGGCCAGTGAGGTTGCAGGCGATATCGGGTTGAGCCGAATGGACGCGGTGCCCCTCTTGGTCAACCACCTCAATCAGCAGTTGGTGGAGTTCGGAGCAATCGTCGGGGAGCAGTTCGCTGACGCGCAGGGCCGCGGGGTGTCCCTGAGTATGAATCTCGTAGTGGGAGACGACGCGCCCCTCCCCGTCACACCCTTCGGCACGGAGGGTTCCGGCCTCGAAGGGGATGTCCCAGTAGATAATGGCCGTGGTGTCGTTCTGTGGCTTCATTTCGCCCACCTCCTTGCCATTGAGCAGGAGACGGGCCTGCGGGGCATTGGTGTAGCAGACGACACGGACGTTTGTGCCCTCGTTCCAGTTCCAGTCGTCCTGAGCCTCGGGAGAGACGAAGTTGCCCCGCCGGCGTCCGTTGCGGTTGCCTTGGCGCATGGGCATCAAGGGATAGGTACCGATGTAGCAGACGGGTTCCTCGCTCCAAAGGGCGGCACGGAACCATCCGCGCGGCTTGCGGAACGAGGCGAAGTCGAGCAGGCCCGTGTTGAGCCCGCGCGAGGGCCATCGGCCCGACTCGCCCAGGTAGTCGGTGCCCGTCCAGACGAACTGGCCGAAGATGTGCTGGCGGTCGCGTACGGCCTTCCAGGCGTCGTAGCCCACGCCAGTCTCACTGCCGTAGATGATGCGCTGGGGATAGAGCCGATGGTCGGTATCGTAGCGATTCTCGGTGTAGTTATAGCCGACGACGTCGATGGCTTCGGGGTACTCGGTTTGGTTCGACATGACCACGCCGGCCAGTGCTCCGGTGACGGGTCGCGAAGTGTCGATGTTGCGAATGACGGCCGCAATGCGCTTGGCAATCTTTCCTATGCGCTCGGCGTTGGGCGCATCCTTCTTGTAACCGCCGAACATGGGTTGGTTGATGGTGGCATTACCGCCGTCGAGCACGGGATGGGAATAGGGGTCGTTGGGATAATCGACCTCGTTGCCCACGCTCCAAAGGAAGACGGAGGGATGGTTGCGGTCGCGGCGGACCATATCGGCCACATCGCGGTCAATCCACTCCTCGAAAAAGTCGTACGAGCCGTCGTAGGCCGGAGTGCCTTGGTTCCAGCCTTCCACCCACTTGCGCTTAGGGAATTCCCACTCGTCGCTCCCCTCGTCGATGACGAGCATGCCCAGTTGGTCGCAGATGTCGTAGAGCATGGGGGCCTGCGGATTGTGACTCATGCGGATGGCGTTGGCGCCCATGTACTTCAGTTCGCTGACCTTACGCACCCAGACCTCGCGAGGCACGGCGGCTCCGAGTACGCCCGCATCGTGGTGGAGGCAGACGCCCTTGACCTTCACGTTCTGCCCGTTGAGGTAGAAGCCGTAGTCGGGGTCGAAGCGGAGCGTGCGCAGGCCTGCGGGGATGGTCGCCTTGTCGATGGCCTGCCCATCCTCGATGAGCTCCACCTCCAGCCGATAGAGGTATGGATTCCCGAGGTCCCAAAGCCTTGCGTGTGGGACGGATAAGACCAAGGTGTTATTGTCGGAAGGCCTAAGGCTTTCGGCACAAACCCTTAGGCCTTCGGCATCAAATACCGAGGCGTTAAGTGTAAGACTGCCTCGCGCCTCCTTCAGGTTGTCTATGGCCACGTCCACTTCCACCAGGGCATTCCCCTCCTCGGACAATTCCTTGAGCCGGTAGGTGGTGCCCCATTGTGCCAAGTGGACCTTGGGCGAACGGATGAGCCATACGTCGCGATAGATGCCGGAACCCGTGTACCAACGCGAGTCGGCATATCGGCTATGGTCAACACGAACGGCCAAGACGTTGTCGCCCCGTCGGAGGTAGGGTGTCAGGTCGTAGAGGAACGAGACGTAGCCATTGGGACGCTTACCCAGCAGATGGCCGTTGAGATAGACCTCGCTCCGGTTGTATATTCCTTCGAAGTAGATGAAGGTTAGGGGTGAGAGGTTAGAGGTGAGAGGTGAGGGGTTAGAGGGTATCTCGAAGTGTTTCCTGTACCAGGCGATGCCTGCAGGCAGATAGCCCGTGCAGCTGGCCCATTGGCGCGAGTATTGGCCTTCGATGCTCCAGTCGTGGGGGAGGGAGAGCCGCCGCCACGCAGAGTCGTCGTACTTGGTTTGGCGGGCGCGGGCATCATCAGACAGGCTGAACAGCCAACCGTCGTTGAACTGTTCAGCCTGACCAAAGGATACCTGAGCTCGCGCTCCAGCACATGCGAGTGCAAGGAACAGGGAACACAGAATTCGTCTCATCCTATCATCTTTTTATAGGTTCAGTTATTTATTTTACAACCTTGCGGCCATTGACGATATAGACGCCACGCTTGGCCTTCTCGACACGTCGGCCCGAGAGGTCGTAGATGCGTTCCGCCTGGTCGTCGGCATCCACGCCACGAACGCCCACGGGGTCAATCACGGTCAGCGTGCCATTGACGTAGGTAATCTCGTAGTTAGCCGTCTCGGCTCCGTAGATGCGAATCTCGTAGATGCCGGCCGGGCTCTCGGGCGTTGCGTCGCACTCGAGGGTGGGCTGTACGAGCAGCACGTCGGCAATCTTCTCGCGGTTCTTCAGGCTGGTGTTGGCAAAGTCGAAGGTCGGGTTCTCCTCACCGATGTTGCGGCTATAGGAACGAGCCGTAAGGGTGAGCGGAGCACGCTCGACGGTGAGCACACCATTGACGAACTGCACGTTGGGCGTCGTGATGGTTCCTGCCTCGATGATGATGGGGTAGTCGCCGATGGGCGAAGTGGTCTCGGCCTCGCTGGCCAGGGTGGGCACACCATTGATGGGGGCTCCCGTGACGACGTAGGTCATGGACGAGTTGGAACGACCATAGATACGGCTGGCGGGTTCGGCAGCGACTACGGGCGTGCCCGTAAACTCCTTAATCTCGCCCTTGCCCCAGGTCTCGTCGGCCGAGTAGGTATCGACGAGTGCCTTCGGTACGAATACGGTGGGTTTGCTGGTTAGCCCCGACTCACTGGCATCGAGCATGTTGGCGGGATTGAGCACGGCCATGTACTTCAGCGCCGTATTGCTGGCGAAGGCGTTCTTGCCAATCGAAGTGACGCCGGCGGGCAAGTATATGGACACGAGTCCCGTGCAACTGCGGAACGCCTCGTCGGGTATGGTGGTCAGCGACGTGAAGTATTGCAGTTCGTCGAAGCTCTTCATGGCCGAAGCCGTGCGGAATACCGTACCGAGGTCGGTGACGGCACGAGCCTCCTCCAGGCTGATTTCGCCATCCTCGTTGTCGTCCCAGCGGTTGACGCTCAGCGTCTTGGCGCGGGCATCGAGGAATTCGATGTAGTGGAGCTTGCCGCGAAGCGACTGGATGGCCGAGGCGATTTGCTCCTCGCTGCTGTCGAAGTTGTCATAGACGGCGTGTTCGGCCGCATCGTCGATTGACTGGGCGTCGGCAATGACGAGCAACTCCTTCAGCTGTTCCGTCAGGTCGAAGAAGGCCTGTGCCTGCTTAACCTCATCGACGCTGATGAAGCCCCACTGGGTGTTCTGTGGGTCAGTGGCATTGCTGATATCCCAATAGAGGCCGCGCGTGCCATAGGCGTAGTCGGTCGAGTGGTAGTAGTCGGTACCCAGGAACTCGCCTTCCACGTAGTCGGCGTCGGTAGTGGGGAGGGAGAGGGTATAGACGTTCTCCAGCCCTTCCACCTCCTGCAGGTTCCAATAGGCCTTGGCCGAGAGGGTTCCATCGACGAAGCAAGTCTTCACACCCTCGCCCACCTTCGAGTCGGTAGAGGTGCGGAAGAGCACGTGGTTGGTCGTGCCCGAACCCTCGGCATAGAGGTAGTAGAGGCCCTCGGCCATGTTGTTGTTGCGACGAAGCTGGTAGGCAAATCCGTTCAGGTCAACGACGGCCTGCGTGCCGTAGGCTTCGCCCTTGGTGATGCTCTTCTGCATGCCGAGGTTATAGACGTAGTAGTCGGTATTGACCTCAGGCTTGGCGAACTTCGGCGTGGCGATGGCGCGCATCTCCTTGATGGCACCAAACTCCTTCCACACGTCGTCGGCGGCATAGAGTTCCTTCGAACCACGGGGCACGTAGAGTACGGCATTCGCGAGGTTGACGCCCGAGAACAGGTTGTCGCCCAGGTCGATGTTGGCGGGATTGGCCACAGAGATGCGAACCTCCTTCAGCGACTTACAGCCGTTGAAGGCATCGTCGCCAATGCTGCTCAGATACTGGGGCAGTTCGACGGTCTCGAGTTTCGTGTCGTTCATGAAGGCACGATAGTAGATGTCCGTCACGCTCTTGGGCACGATTATGGTGCGCAGTTTGGTGCAGTCCTTAAAGCTATTGCCGCTCAGGTACTTGGCACCCGTGAAGTAGCGCAGGTCGGTCAGGTCAACAATCGATGTGTTGCCGTAGAACTCGGTGTCGATGCTGCTTGCGGCAGCAGCCTCGGTGTAGGAGAGTTCCCCGTTGCCGTCGGTGTCGTTAGCCGAGATGAAGACAGGACGTGCGGCGGCATCGACAAAGTTGATGAAGTTCAGCTTGCGGCGCAGCGACCTCATGGCCTTCTCCAGTTCGTCGATGCTGCTGTCGAAGTTGTCATAGACGGCTTGTTCGTTGACCTCATCGATGCGCTTGCTCTTACCGATGTCCAGGAGGTTCTTCAGTTGCAGGGCCACCTTGTAGGTCTCTGTGGCCGACTCGTCGTAGGTGACGAGCATCCACTGGCAGTTGCGCGTATAGTCGTCATAGACGATGTCGCTGTAGATACCATACGTAGGTGCAGCAGCATTGCTGGCATGGTCGAGCTGGACGCCCAGATACTGCTTGGCGTTGTAACCCGTGGCCGTGCTCGGAGTCTGGATGGTATAGACGTTGGTTTGGCCCTCTACGGGGAGAATCCTCCAGTAGCAGGTGGATGCCGTGAGGCTCGCTCCATCGACGAAGCATGCCTTCACGCCGTTGCCCACCTTGCCGTCGGTATTGGTGCGGAAGAGGTAGTGGCGGTCGGCATTGCCCGCATCGTCGGTGTAGAGGTAATATGTGCCGTCGGGCATGGCTGCAGTCTTGCGCAGTTCGTAGCGCATGGGCTCGTCGGTGTCGGCCACAATGGCCTGCGTGCCCCAGGCCTCGCCCCTTGTCAGGAAGTAGCCCGTGCCTACGTTATAGAGGTAGAACTTCTTGTTGGTTTCGAGTGTGGCAAAATTGCCCTGCGAGAGATTGCGCTCTTCGTAGAGGTTGCCGAACTCCTTCCACTGGTCGGCCGTACGGAAGTATTCGCGCGTGCCCTGCGTCGTGTTCAGGGTAGCAGCCGACAAGTCGATGCCGGCAAAGACGTCGGCTCCGAGGGTAATCTCCTGTGGGGAGACGCTCTTCACGGTGACGGTGGTCAGCTTCGTACAATTTGCAAAGGCCTGTTCGCCAAGGTGCTGGATGCCCAGGGGCAGTTCGACGGAGGTAAAGGCCAGACAGCCGTCGAAGGTATGGTCCTCGATGCGAGCCAGTCCCATGGGCAAGACCAGATTGGGCAGCACGCGGCAACCCGTGAATGCTCCTTCGCCGATGGAGGTCAGTCCTTCGGGCAGGGTGAGCGTCTTCAGTGTACGGCAGTTCTCGAAGGCACGGGCGCCGATGTGCTTCAGTCGTTTCGGCAACTTGACGGTAGTCAGGCGCGTGCAACCGCTGAAGGCATCGTCGTCAATCGAGGTCAGGCCTGTGAAGTTGTATAGTTCCTCGAAGGCTGTGATGCCCTGGCCTTTGAAGACCGTGCCCAAGGAGGTCAGGGCAGCGGCCTCGCCAAAGGTGAACACGCCGTCCTCGTTGGCATCGAACGATTCGAGACACAACTTCTTGACGGTGGCGTTGCTGATGGGCATGGCCTTCTCGGCGTAGTTCTCGGGTTCGATGCCGATGACGGCCTCGGGCCAGTCGCTATAGCCTCCGCTGCTGCCACCCAGGCCTTGCGAACCCGGGTTCAGCTTGGTCAAGAGGTAATAGCCGTCGGACGAACCACCCCAGCCCCAGTTGATGTGGAAACAGCCATTGCCGTCGTATCCGTCGCCCACGAAGGCATGTCCGCCGTCGGAGTTCGAGCCGCTGAGGTAGAAGGGTCGTCCCTCCTCCAGTTCCTTGTAGAGCAGGGCGTCCCAGGTGTCGTCGTTATAGCCGTTGCTCTTGGTGACGTATCTCACCGACGAGCCATAGCCGAAGTACTTCGGCAGGGCGTCGGCCACGTTCGAGGAGTATGCGCCGGAGGAACTGCTCGTGTACATCATCTTCACGGCCACGCCGCAGTAGTGCATCAGTTGAGCCACGGCCAGTTTCTGCTTCGCCGTGGCACCGCTGCCGTAGGTGTTGAGCATGTTGTCCCAGTCGATGGGCGACCCGGCGGGAATGCCATCGACGTGGAAGTTGTCGCCCCCCCCCGAGGTGTAGGCGGGTATGTCGGCCTGGATTTCCGTTACCGACTTAGCCCTCTGGTAGTAGAGCACCTGTGCCATGGCCGTGGCCACGCAGCCGGTGATGCAGCGCTTCTTGTCGGTATATATCGGGCACTCCTGGTTGTAGGGGTCGCCTTGGTTCCACTTGGTGGTGACCATGGGTTCAATCTTGTCGTGCGTAGGTGCATACATGGGCTTCTCGGTCAAGGGATTCTCGCTCAGGAAGGCCAGTTCCTCTTCGTAGCCCTGGAGCCAGAAGCGCATGTTTTCGGGCAGTTGGTTGTAGTCGAACTCGCCCTCCTCGGTATAGCCCAGTACGGCGCGCGTCTGGTCGTCGCCGGAGACGATGACGAAGCCCTCGTTCTGGCCACGGTTGAAGACGTAGTAGAGTTCCGTCTGGCTCTGTGCGCTTGCCTTACGGCGGGGCGAGAGCTTGGCAAGGTTCTTCACAGGGGAGAGTTGGCGACTGCCGGGCGCCTTCTTCAGGAATTCGATGGCACGCAGACGCGCCTGTTCGCGCGTGATGGGTGCTGCGCTCAGGCCTATGGTCATGCACAGGAGCAGGAACGCGAGTAGGTGTTTGGTGACTTTTTGCATGTCTTTATGATATTAGTGTTAGTAGTCAATCCGTTGCAAATATACGAATAATATTTGGTTCGACCTACAATAATTCGGGAAATAGTTTAGGCAAGGCCCATTCCAGCGTGTTACTTTCTATTTTGTGGGCACGCAGACCCGCGCGAGCGCCCGCCTCGATGTTGTCGGGCAGGTCGTCGATGTAGAGCGTTTCCCCTGGTACGATACCCGTCGTCTGTATCAGGTGCTGGAAGATGCGCGGGTCGGGCTTCGCCATGCGCAGGCGGTAGGAGAGGAACACCTCGTCGAAGCACTCCTCGACGGGGATGCCCAGTGCCAGGGCCTGCCGGCGCGTCTCCTGCCAATGCAGGTCGCTCAGGTTGCTGAGCAGGAAGACGCGATAGCGCTTGCGCAGGGCGCAGAGCCACTCGAGCCGAATCTTCCGCAGCAGGATGACGCGGTTGAAGGCCTGTGCCAACCGCTCGTCGCTGGCCTCGATGCCGTGTTCCCTTCGCAGGATGGCGAAGAACGTCGGCGTGTCTATCTCGCCACAATCCATGCGGTGAATCAGCCGAGCCAGTGGCCACTCACGCGGGAATCCCTGCCTCGAAATCTGTTCCAGGCTCACGCCCGCGGGCAGGAGTCCCAGGCCTGCAAACTCCTTGAGCGCAGGCGCTACTTCGAGGTCCACGATGACCCCTCCCAGGTCAAATACCAGATTCTTTATATCGTTCATTCTATGATGGTTATCTTATTCTTGTTGACCCGAAACTTTATGTCCATGCCCGCATACGCCATGCCATAGACGCGGTCGGGGTCGGTGTGGTAGTGAGGCCTCGGGTCGGCCGACAGGATTTGGCACAAGGCCTCCGCCTGCTTGTCCGAGAGTCGGCTGGCGAGCGAGTCGGGTAGGGGGGCTACCTCCAAGGGGGGCAGATTGTATGTTTCATCCGTAAAGCCACCGGTTGCTTCGGGGTGTGAATCCGCGTAGGGCAGGTAGGGCTTGATGTCCCAGATGGGCGTGCCATTCATCAGGTCGGCCCCTTCGACGTAGATGACAGGCCCGTCCGGCCCGTCGAGTTCGATGCGCTCAATCCTCACGGCCGACAGCCCGATGGGATTCGGACGGAAGGGCGAACGCGTGGCAAACACCCCCAATCGGCGATTACCGCCCAGACGAGGTGGCCGCACCGTGGGCGACCACCCCTCGCGATGGGCCTCCGAGAAGTCCCACAGGAGCCACAGGTGCGAGAAGCCCTCCAGCCCGCGCAGGGCCTCGGGGTTGCGATATTCGGGTTCGAAGACGATGCGCCCCTTCAGCGCCGTGGCGAGTCCGCTCTGTCGGGGTACGCCAAACTTCGTCGTCAGGTCGTTTTCGATGTGTGCAATACGTTTCATCTTCGCAAATTTATAATTAAATTGCGAATTATGGATGCAGATTCCTGATAAATTTTGTATTTTTGCCGAGAAGAAAACTATAAAACGCGTAAAAGTAAGATGAAAAAGCTATTGGTAATGACAGCAATCCTCGCCACATCAGCATGCACGGTGGCAAAAAACGACCCCCTGGCCTTCAAGGCCGAAGGCCAAACTCAGGAACTCACCCTCCTCGACGGGCGCGTGGTGCGATACACGGCCTACCTGAACATCCCCTACGTAAGCAACCCCGAGGACCCCAACTTCCAGGTACTCAACTACTTCGTGCCCGAGGGTGCCACCAGTCGCTCGGCCATCCTCCTGCGCACCTACGTGGGCGGTTACATGGCCGCCTCTGCCAAGACCCCGTCGGCCACCGACGCCACCGGCCGTGCCCTCGTCGAGGGCCTATGCGTCTGCATCCCCGCGAGCCGGGGCAATAACTCGGAAGTCGATGGCCGCTTCACGGGCAAGGCCCCACGGGGACTCCTCGACCTGAAGGCCGCCATTCGCTACCTCCGCCACAACGACAAGCGCATGCCTGGTTCGGCCGAACGCATCATCACCGACGGCACCAGCGCGGGCGGAGCCATGAGTGCCCTGCTGGGCGCTACGGCCAACCACCCCGACTACGAACCCCTCCTGAAGGCCATGGGCGCCGCACGGGCTCGCGACGACGTCTTTGCCTCCGTCTGCTACTGCCCCATCACCGACCTCGACCATGCCGACATGGCCTACGAGTGGCTCTACCTCCACCAGCGCCCCGACACCGAGGCCTCGCGACCGATGGCCCGCCAGTTCGACGAGTACATCAACTCCCTCCACCTCCGCAATCCCAAGACGGGCGAGTCTCTCACCGCCGACAACTATATGGACTACCTGAAGTCGTGGCTCCTGGCCTCTGCCCAGCGCTTCACCGACGAGGGCGGCGTGATAGACGACTCGCTGGGCTTCCAGCGCTACCTCTACTTCCCCCAGACGCCCGGTCACCGCCCCGGCGGCCCTCGCCTGATACGTGCCAAGGCCCGTGAGTCGGAGACCCTCTCCGACGTCGATATGGACAACTACCTCCACTATGTGGCAAGCCGTCAGGCCTTGAAGGAGCGTCCCGCCTTCGACCGTCTCGACTCGCCCGAGTGCAGCCTCTTTGGCGACGCAGAGGGCAATCCCGCCCACTTCACAGGCGACGGCCTCAGTGACGAACTGCGGCAGCGCGTGCGCATGATGAATCCCATGCCTTACATCTCCGACCCCCGTGCCACAACGGCTCCCCACTGGTACATCCGCCACGGGGCCATCGACCGCGACACCTCGTTCCCCATCCCCGTCAACCTGGCCACGAAACTCATGAACGAGGGCCGCGACGTCAACTTCGCCCTGCCCTGGAACCGCCGCCACGAGGGCGACTACAATCTCGACGACCTCTTCCGCTGGCTCCACTCCATCCTGTAGCGGGTGGGGGAAGAATATCGCTGAAGTAATCCCAAACGTAACGCCCTGTTTCTCGTAAGAAGCAGGGCGTTTTCGTTATAGACTGAATAGTCGTGTTCGCAAGTTAAGTTAACCTACAGGCCCAAGTTATGTTAACCTGCAACCCTAACTTAAGTTAACCTATCGCGGTAAGTTAAGTTAACATGCGGACCTAAGTTAACTTAACCATCAGCGACTTTTGTCCCAAAGACTCAATAACAAAGACGGGACTGCAAAGGTAGTCCCGTCTTTATATAACCGATGATGCCCTATCGCCTTCGGATTTAGTGTCCTTCCCCCTTACAGCACCGCGAGGATTAGGAAGTAGATGACGGGCACGAAGAGGCTGGGCAGGAGGTTGAGCGCCTTCAGGTCGCGGATGTTGAGGATGGCGAGGCCGGAGGCCACGATGAGCACGCCGCCGACAATCTGCATCTCGCACAGCAGGGCAGGGGGGATGACGTCGCCACACAGGCGGGCCAGCAGCCAGATGCCGCCCTGCCAGCAGAATAGGACGGGGGCGGCCAGGACCATGCCCAGGCCATAGGTGGCGGCCAGGACGGCGGAGGTGACGAGGTCGAGCGTGGCGTTGGTGAAGAGGTAGGTGTTGTCGCCCAGCAGGGCGCTGTTGATGGGGCCCACGATGGAGAGCGTGCCGATGCAGTAGAGCAGGATGCCCGTGGAGAGGCCTTGGGCAAGGTTGGCCCTGGGAGCCACTTTATCCGGGTTTTCCGGAGATTCCGGACTTTCCGGCTTCTTTGAGAACCTGTCCACCAGTCGGCGGAAACGCCCGTCGAGGTCGAGTATGGTGCCCAGCAGGCCGCCAATGCTCAGGCTGAGGATGAAGAGGACGGGGTACTGGCTGTGGGGCATGTTCTGGCAGACGGCATTGAAGCCGAGGGCCAGGGAGGCAAGGCCCATGGCGTTGAAGAGCACGCTTTGCCACTCGGGGCGGATGCCTCGCTTCAGCAGGGCTCCGGCGACGGAACCGATGATGATGGTGCAGGTGTTGGTGATGGTGCCGAGCATGGGTTAAACGATTAGGTAGGTGAGTAGCATGGAGGCTTCGCACAGCAGGAAGGTGGCGCCGCAGCAGTCGCCCGTGTAGCCGCCCAGACGGCGGTGCATCCATAGGGCGAGGAGCAGGGCAACGACGAGCGGGACGACCAGAAGCAGGGGATGGGGCACGATGCCCACGTACCACCAGAGCAGGCCGACGGGTAGCATGGCCACAAGGATGCGCACCAACTGGCCCAACCAGCGGTAGCGGACATAGACGGTGCGATTCTTGGCCTCCGCCTCCGTGCGGGCGTAGGGCAGCAGGAGGATGAGCAGCGAGGCCACGCTCTTGCCCCAGACGTCGGCCGTCAGCAACAGGAGTGGCGACAGGTGGGGCAGGGCCGAGTAGAGGAAAAGGAAATACAGCACGAGGCCGATGACGCCGTAGGTGCCGATGTGGGAGTCCTTCATGATGGCGAGTGTGCGCTCGCGCCCCTGGCCGCCACCCATGCCGTCGAGGAAGTCGGCCAACCCGTCCTCGTGGAGGGCGCCCGTGAGCAGTACCCTGACGACGATGATGAGGAGGAGGAAAGGAGTGAGGGGTGAGGGGTGAGAGGTGAGAGGTGAGAGGTGAGGGGTTAGAGGTGAGAGGTGAGAGAGTAGCAGGCCGTAGAGGAGCATCGACACTCCACCCGTGAGCCACCCGACGAAGGGCCAGAACTCTACGACGTGGCGGAAGTGCTCGGCACGGGGTTGGTGGATGCGCCACCAGGGCAGGCGTGTGAAGAACATCAGGGCCGCCCAGAGGCGTTCAGAAGTATTTCGTAATCTTTGCATCTTGGAAGTTGTTCATTTCGTTTATCATTCGTACGGCACTCTCTACGATGGGGTAGGCGCAGAGGGCTCCCGTGCCTTCGCCCAGGCGCAGGCCTAAAGAAAGGAGGGGTTTGACTCCCATGGCCTGGAGCATGAGGCGATGGCCGCTCTCGTCGCCCTCGTGGCAGAAGATGGCGCACTCCCTGACCTCGGGACGCAGGCGGATGGCCATCAGGGCGCAGGCCGACATGATGAACCCATCGACCAGCAGTACCATCCTCAGTTCCTGAGCACGGAGCATGGCGCCTACGGCGGTGACCATCTCCAAGCCGCCCAGTTCGCGCATGATAGACCCCTCGGCCCCCTTTAGGGGGAGAGGGTTAGAGGTTAGAGGTGAGGGGTTAGAGGTTAGAGGTGAGGGGTTAGAGGTTAGAGGTGAGAAGCGTTGGAGGCATTGCTGGAGGACGCTTAACTTATGCTTGATGCCCTCTTGGTTGAGGCCGGCGCCGGCTCCGACGCACTGCTCGAGGGGGATGCCGAGCAGAAGGTGCATCCAGAGGCTCGAAGGACTGGTGTTGCCGATGCCCATCTCGCCGATGCTGAGGATGTTGCAACCCTCGCGGTGGCACTCATCTACGAGTTCGCGCCCGATGGCGAGGCAGCGCTCCATCTCGGCCTCGGTCATCGAGGGTTCGTGGAGGAAGTTGGCTGTCCCGTGCGCGCGTACTTTCTTATTTATAATGGTGGGGAAGTCGGAGAGGTCGTAATCGACACCGACATCGACGATGCGCAGGTGGAACCCGTGCTGGCGGCAGAACATGTTGACGCCCCCGCCGCCTCGGGTGAAGTTCTGCATCTGTTGCCACGTGACCTCGCGGGGCGATACGCTTACGCCCTCGCGCTCGATGCCGTGGTCGGCACCCAGCAAGAGGTGGCACGGATGGCGTAGGGTGGGCGAGAGCGTGCCCAGAACGAGTCCTATCTGCAGGGCCAACTCCTCCAGCCGCCCGAGCGAGCCCTTGGGCTTGTTCAGGTTGTCAATCTTCGTCTGTAACGACGCTTTCATTTGACAATTTGACAAATTCACAATTGGACAATTTTTGATTCAATTCTCGCCCCCACGGGGGGAGTTAGAGGGGGTCTTTACTTTCATCGGGATTCCGCTCACCATCAGTGTGACCTCGTCGGCTTGGCTGGCTACAAACTGGTTGAACCACCCCATGAGGTCGGTAAAGCGGCGTTGCACCGCGTTGGGCGATACGCCTCCCATGCCGATTTCGTTCGTCACGAAGATGAAGGTGGCCTCCTGACGGGTCAGGCGTTCGAACTCTGCTTTCAGCTCGTCCAGCACCTGCTCCACTTTCTCGCCCTCGCGGTCGAAGAAAAAGTTGGTGGCCCACAGGGTCAGGCAATCTACCAGAACCACACGCCCCCGGACGTCGTGGCACGAAAGGTGGCGCTCCTCCTCGATGTTGGTCCACTGCGGCCCGCGCCGTTCCTGATGACGGCGTATGCGCTCGCGGAACTCCTCGTCCCACGGATGGGCCGTGGCCATATAGACAGGGTTGGGACTCAGACGGAGGGCCAGTTGTTCGGCGTAGGCCGATTTCCCGCTACGCTCGCCGCCCGTGATGAGGATAATACGTTTCATATCAGGTGCAAAGATACAACATTATTTCCACTTTCCTGCCCTTTTGTCCCGGTTTTGTGCCAAAATGTCCCCTCGTCGCCCTTGGCACGCTCGTTGTAACCTATAGGGCGAAACCTTTAAACGGTTAAACCATTAAACGATTAAACTATTAAACGATTAAACTATTAAACGATTAAACTATTAAACGGTTAAACCATTAAACGATTAAACTATTAAACCTTTAAAAACTTACAGCTATGTTACCAGTAATGCTTAGAAACAGTTGGTTCCCAACAGTGTTCGACGATTTCCTGAACAGCGACATCATGCCGCACAACCATGTGACTGCTCCGGCAGTAAACGTCAAAGAGAGCGACGAGGCCTACACCATGGAGGTGGCCGCTCCGGGCATCAAGAAGGAGTTCTGCCGCGTCCACATCAACGACGAGGGCAACCTCTCCATTGCCATCGAGAACAAGATGGAGCACAAGGAGGAAGACAAGAAGCAGCACTACCTGCGCCGCGAATTCTCCTTCACTAACTACCAGCAGAGCTACACGTTGCCCGACGACGTCGATCGCGACAAGATTGCTGCTCAGGTTGAGCACGGCATCCTCACCGTCACCCTGCCTAAGGTGAAGAAGGAGGAAGTGAAGGTCAGCCGCCAGATTGAAATCAAGTAAGGCTACTTAATATTCTTACGAATTCGGGTGAGGAAGCGCATAAACGCTTCCTCATCTTTTTTGTCGATAATCTGGATGAGGTCCTTTAGTTCGCTTCGTATGCCCTCGACGTGCGACTTCGTGCGCGGGTTGAAGAGGATTTCGCGCAGCAGGGTGTCGTCCTCCGACAATACGCCACGGGCAATGGCCAAGTGGCGCTTGAAGGTAGTGCCCGGGGCATCCTGATGCCTCATGACGGCCGAGAAGACGAAGGTCGAGACAAACGGTACGCTGAGCGAGTAGGCCATCGCCTCGTCGTGCTCCTCGAAGGTGTATTCGTGGACATTAAGCCCCAGCCGTCGATAGAGGTCGAGGAAGAAGACGCGCCCCAGGTAGTCGCCTTCGGAGATGACGATGGCATTCTCCGACGAGAGTGCGCCCAGATTGGCAAACGTAGGGCCGAACATGGGGTGGGTGCTGACGTAGTGCATGCCCGACTCCTCGTAAAACTCGTGGAGGCCCGTCTTCACGCTGGCGATGTCGCTGATGATGCAGTCCCCGTCGAGGAAGGGAATGACCTGGCGGAAGACGTCGATGGTGTACTTCAGCGTTACGCAGTTGATGACCAGGTCGGGATGGAACTCGCGTATCTCGTCCATCGTGGTAAAGCGTAGCGTGTTGTAGAGGAATCGCATGCGCTTGGCATCGGTCTCATATACGGCCGTCTCGTGGTCGAAGGAGAGCACGTCGGCAAAGAAACTCCCCATCTTTCCGGCACCGAGGATTAAAATTTTCATTTGTTAATGATTTCCATTTGTTGTCGTACGCTTTCTTCATGGATGGACTCATAAATGCGGCGCACGAAGTCGGAACTCATGCCACAGAGCGAACCCTGCGCCCCGCGCTTGTCGAGAATCTCGTTGTAGCGGGTGGCCTGGACGACGGCCATGTTGTGCTCCTTCTTGTAAGTGGCGATTTCGCGTGAAACGCGCATGCGCTTCGTCAGGAGGTCCATGAGTTGGTTGTCCATGTCGTCGATTTGCTTGCGCATGCTGGCCAGCGACTCGGTCATTTCGGCGTTGTCGCGGATAACCAGACGGTCGATGATGAAGTCGAGCACATCGGGCAGCACCTGCTGAGGAGCATCGCTCCAGGCCTGGTCGGGATTGCAGTGGCTCTCGACCAAGAGTCCGTCGAAGCCCATGTCCATGGCCTGCTGGCAGAGCGGGGCCACGAGGTCGCGACGGCCTCCCATGTGGCTCGGGTCGCACACGATGGGCAGTTGGGGATAGCGGCGATGCAGTTCGATGGGGATGTGCCACATGGGTGTGTTGCGGTAAATCTTCTGGTCGATGCTCGTGAATCCGCGGTGGATGGCTCCCAGTCGGCGGATGCCGGCACGGTTGAAGCGCAGCAGGGCACCAATCCACAACTCCAGGTCAGGACTGACGGGATTCTTCACCAGCACGGGCACGTCCACACCCTTCAGGCTATCGGCCAGTGCCTGTACGGCAAAGGGGTTGACCGTCGTGCGCGCACCAATCCACAGGATGTCGATGCCGTAGCGCAAGGCCAGTTCCACGTGTTCGGGCTTGGCCACCTCGATGGCCGTGAGCATGCCCGTCTCCCTTTTTACCTGTTGGAGCCAGGGCAGGGCGGGTTCGCCGTGGCCTTCGAAGCCTCCGGGTTTGGTGCGGGGCTTCCAGACACCGGCACGGAACATGTGGCATCCCTTGTCGGCCAACTGGCGGGCAGTGGTCATTACTTGTTCTTCGGTCTCGGCCGAGCATGGACCTGCGATGACGAAAGGTCGTGGCCGGTCGCTGGGCAGATTAAGTGGTAATAGTTCGAGTTCCATATCTTCAATCTTTCAATTTTTTAATTCTCTCCAGTGCTTCCCGGAACTTATCTTCTTTGGCACAAAGCGAGATGCGGACGTAGCGTCGGCCGTTCGAGCCGAAGATGAAGCCAGGCGTCAGGAACACACGCGCCTCGTGGAGCACTCGTTCGGTAATCGTCTCGGCATCGTCCACGCCGTCGGGGATGCGCCCCCAGAGGAACATGCCCACCTGACGAGGGTCGAAGGTGCACCCCAGCGTGTGCAGGATTTCCTCGGCCAGTTGCCGGCGTCGGGCGTAGGTCTCGACGTTGGCTTGCAGGTGCCATTCGTCGCTGTTCTGATAGGCCTGAGCCGCGGCCAGTTGCATGGGGCGAAAGGTGCCTGAGTCGATGTTCGACTTCACCTTCAGAATCCACCGTATGAACTCGGCATTCGTGGCCAGCATGCCCACGCGCCAGCCGGGCATGTTGTGCGACTTCGACATCGAATTGAATTCGATGCAGCACTCCTTGGCACCAGGCACCTGAAGGAGGCTCAGCCTTTCCTCGCGGTTGAGGATAAATGAGTAGGGATTGTCGTTGACGACGACGATGCCGTGCTGGCGTGCAAACTCCACCAGCCGTTCGTACGTCTTGCGTTGGGCATTAGCCCCTGTGGGCATGTTGGGGTAGTTTGTCCACATCAGTTTGACGTCCGTGAGGTCCATCCCCTCCAACTGGTCGAAGTCGGGTTGCCACCCGCCAGCCTCCCGGAGGTCGTAGTTCACGATCTGTGCACCCAGCAGTCGGCTCAAGGCCGTGTAGGTGGGATAGCCAGGGTTGGGCACGAGCACCTTGTCGCCGGGGTTGACGAAGGCCAGGGTGACGTGCAGTATGCCCTCCTTCGAGCCGATGAGGGGCTGTATCTCGCAGGCAGGGTCGAGTGTTACGCCATACCAGCGCTTATAGAATCCCGCCATGGCCTGACGGAGTTCGGGCGTGCCCACGGTGGGCTGATAGCCGTGTGTGTCGGCCTTTCGGGCTTCGCGACACAGCACGTCGATGGTCTCCTCCGAAGGAGGCATATCGGGGCTTCCGATGGCCAGTGAGATGACGTTCAGTCCCTCCTGATTCATGCGGGCCACCTCCTTCAGTTTTTGGCTGAAGTAGTACTCCTGGACATTCTCGAGCCGACGTGCGGGTTGTATGCTATATGCTTTGTTTCCCATCCTTATATTCTCCTAAAAGTTTGAGGTTGCGGGTCAGTGGTGTGATGGCATTGATGGCCTGGCGATAGCGGGTATAGTCCGAGAAGGAGAGGTCGATGTAGAACATGTATTGCCACTCCTTGCCGATAATGGGCAACGATTGTATCTTCGTCAGGTTCAACTTATAGAAACTGAGCACGCTCAATATGGCCGACAGGCTGCCCTCCTCGTGGGGTAGGGTGAAGACGAGGCTCGACTTGTCCACCCGTCGCAGGTCGCGCTGGCGTGGCGCCTCCTCCGGCGTGGCCAGGACGAGGAAGCGTGTGAAGTTGTGCTTGTTCGTCTCTATGCCTTCCTGCAAGACCTTCATGCCATAGATTTCGGCCGCATCCTTGTGGCAGATGGCGGCGTGTCCGTGCAGATGTCCGCGGCTAATGTCGGCGGCGGCACCTGCCGTATCGGCCACTTCCACCACCTTCAGGCCGCGATGCTCCGAGAGGAATTCGCGACACTGCATCAGAGCCACGGGGTGGGAGTTGATTTCCTGAAGGTCGCCCCAGTCGTCGTCGGGCAGACACATGAGGCTGTGGCTGATACGCAGTTTGTGTTCCCCTACGATGGTCAGGCCCGAGTCGCGCATGAGTTCATAGTTGTGTAGCAGACTGCCTGCGATGGTGTTCTCTATGGCCACCATAGCCACGGCGTGAGGGTCGTGGCGTACGGCCTCGAACACCTCCTCGAACGTGTCGCAACAGATAAGCTCCACCTCCCCATCCTCGTAGTATCGGTGGGCAGCAATGTCGTGGAAACTGCCCTCTATGCCCTGTATCGCTACTCTTTGTCTCATATCGCGTCCTTTTTAACAAAAATCCCGCTCCTTTTCATGGAAGCGGGACTTGTATTTCATTTTCTCATTTTCTCTATTTTTCAATTTCTTACACGCCTTCCCGCTTCACTCTATTGCTAAAGTAAAAGTAATAGGTATAGGCGTAAAAGTAAGAACCCTTCATCTTTCTCTTGACGTTTTGTTACGTTTCTGGATGCAAAAGTAATAACTTTTTGTGAAACAGCCAAGCTTTGCTTAAATTATTTCATACCCAATGCCTTGTACGGCCTGTTTTACTGCCTCCGAGTCGAAGTTTCCCGACACGGTTGCAGAGCCGTTCGATAGGCTTACGCTCACGTCTTCCACGCCCTCCACCGAGCGGATGGCCCGCTCTACGTTTGTGGCGCAGTGGCTACAGCTCATGCCCTTGACACAGAACTCCGTCGTTTCCGCATCAGTGCCGTCCAGTGCCTCATGGTCGTGATCGTCATGGTGATGCAACAGGGCGTTTAGCAAGAAGAATATGAGCAGGGATGCACACACGATATTGAACTTGCTAAAGCTATCCTCGGTGCAGCAACTGCCCTGCATGATGAGGCTCGACGTAAACCATTCGCGAGGCAACAGGTAGTCGATGCCCAGCCCGAAGCATACGGCACCGCTCACAATGGCGAATAGGTAGAGTAGGAGAGTGCGACGACCAAGAACCTTGTTGATGACCAGCATGCTGGCTACGTTACAGGCCGGACCTGCCATCAGCAACACCAGCGCGGCACCCGGCGTCAGGCCCTTCATCATCAGGGCTACGGCGATGGGGATACTGCCCGTGGCGCAGACGTACATCGGTACGCTGATGCAGAGCACCAGGAGAATGCTGAGCAACGAGTTGTCCTTGAACACCGCGAACCACCCGTCGGGCACCAGTGCCGTAATCATGCCAGCCACGATAAGTCCGATGACAAGCCACTTCCCAATGTCGCCCATCATCTCAACAAACCCATACATAATACTGTCTTTCAGCTTCTGTATGATGGACTTGTGCTCGCCCGGTTCCTTGGAGCGCCGTGCCACGACGATTTCGTCGTCCGACTGGAATACGTTTACCAGCGTACCACCAAAGAGTGCCGTCACGAAGGCCACTATCGGGCGCAGGATGGCAAAGGGCAACCCCATCAGCGAGTAAGTGGCGATAATACTATCCACACCCGTCTGCGGCGTGGCAATCAGAAAGGAGATGGTGGCTCCGCGACTACCTCCCTCGCGACGCAGTCCCATAGCCGTAGGCAGTACACCACACGAACACAAGGGCAGGGGCACGCCAAACAGCGCGGCAAGTAGCACGCTCCGGAAGTTTGGGCGACTGAGGTAGTCGGCGTACACACGATGGGGGATGAACTCGTGCATCAGGCCAGCCAACAGGAAGCCGAGCAACAGATACGGCGCCATTTCTGCCGTCATACCCCAAATGTCTAAAAGAAGATTCAGTACCATAGTAGCATTACGTTTTATTCGTTTTCTGCTGCAAAGGTACTGAATCTTTCGTGCAACTCGGTTGCAAAGTTACTTTTCGCTCCGTTCTATCCACGCCAGCGTGTCGCCGCGGTGGACGAAGGATGCCCGCTTGGCCGCCACTTCAACCAGTCGGCCACCAATGCCTGCGGGCACGGGCACGAACTCGCCCCATGGAGCCTGGATGTAGCAGAGCACGTCGCCATCCTTGTACTGCTGGCCGATGAAGGGCTCAAGACAGGCAACAGCCTCTGAGCCGCCCTGGAACTCGTAGAACACCTGACCATTGACCGGAGCAACAACGGGGTCGGCCTTGGCGTGCTTGAACGCAGCAAGTTCGGCGGGAGATAATTTGCTTCCCAACTTAGCGTCCTTGGCCTTCTGCAGGTCGGCAAGGAAGTTCTTCTTGGCCTGGCCAGAGCGGTAGTTACGATACTGTTCGGGATGCATGGCCAGTTCGAAGAGTTCTTCGTCGTCCTGTCCGTAGTCCCATCCGTTCTCGTCCATTTCCTTGCGGAACTCGTCGAGTTTGTTGGGGTAGAGCGTATGGGGGTCGGTGTCGGTGAACTCGCGACCTTGCTGCTTGGCAATCTCCACCAGCTCGGGGGCAATCTGGCCAGGCACCTTGCCCGACTTGCCCAGAATCATGCCCCACATCGAGTCGTCCATCATGACGAACCGACCCTTTCCCTGTGCCATCGTGAGCAGGTTCATGAGGGCAATGTTCTTCACGTACTGGCTGAAGGGGGTTACCAATGGGGGGTAGCCCACCATCGGCCAGACGTACTCTACCTCATTGAATAAGGCCACGAGCATGTCGTCGGTTGTAAGTTCCGGTTCACCGTTCTTCTTGCGTAGCATGTTGATGGCGCTCTGGATGCCGCCTAGGTCGGCCATCATGGAGCCCATCATACCACCGGGCAGGCCACAACCGAGCAGAAGGCTGGTCATGTGCTTGTTGGCGGGATTGATGAAGTAGCCGAGCCATTCGTCGATGAACTCCTGTGTGAGCGAACGGGCTTTCATGTAGGCTGACATGTTGATTTCGGGCACGTCGAAACCCTCGTTCTTCAGCATCGACTGCACGCTGATGATATCCGGATGAACCTTACCCCAACTGAGTGGCTCAATGGCCGTGTCGATAATGTCGGCACCGTTGTTGCAGACCTCCAGTATGCTGGCCATTGATAGACCGGGGCCCGAGTGGCCGTGGTACTGGATGATGACGTCCGGGTGGTTCTGCTTGATCATGCCCGTCAGTTTGCCCAGCATGGCGGGCTGGCCGATGCCGGCCATGTCCTTCAGACAGATTTCTGGTGCACCGGCTTCGATGAGTTGGTCGGCAATGGCCGAGTAGTATTCGGCCGTGTGGATGGGCGAGTTGGTGATACACAGTGTGGCCTGCGGAATCATGCCGCCCTCCTTGGCATACTTGATGCTTGGAATGATGTTGCGGACATCGTTCAGGCCGCAGAAGATGCGGGTGATGTCCGTTCCTTGCTTCTTCTTCACCTTATACATCAGCTGGCGCACGTCGTCGGGCACGGGATACATGCGCAGGGCATTCAGGCCGCGATCCAGCATGTGGGTCTTGATGCCCACTTCGTTGAAAGGCTTACAGAAGGCGCGGACGGCCTCGTTGGGATTCTCGCCAGCCAACAGGTTGACCTGCTCGAAGGCTCCTCCGTTTGTTTCAACTCGGTCGAAGCATCCCATCTCGATGATGACCGGGGCAATGCGTGCCAACTGGTCTTTACGGGGTTGGAACTTGCCCGAACTCTGCCACATGTCTCGATAGACGAGGCTAAATCTTACTTTCTTTTTCATAGTATATAGTATAATATTGTTTAATGTTTACCGCTTAATGGTGATTTCCACGCCTGCGCCATTGCAGTTCAGACCCATGGGAGGATTCTCCTTGGTCAGGCGCACGGTGGCATTGAGCAGGGTGGGGTAGTCGTGCAGTATGCGGCGGGCGATACGTCCGGCCACGTGCTCCAGGAGTTGGCTCGCAGTCTTCATCTCCTCACAGACCACCCGGGCCAGGTCGGCATAACTCACGGTGTCGGTCAGGTCGTCCGTCTCCGAGGACTTCTCCGAGTCCGCTTCGGCCTCCACGCTCACCCGAAACCAGCCACCCACGACGCGCTCTTGTTCCATCACGCCGTGATAGGCATACACCCTAATATCGTTGACAAATATCTTCAATTCTCACTTTCCTCCTCATTTCCTCCGGGCAGGTAGCGTTTCAGCGCACGTACCACACCAGCCTTCCATGTGTCGATGGTTTCGTCGTCGAGCGAGAGCGAACCCACCAGTTTCACTACGTTTTCGATAGGCATCCGGTAGCGCAACATGCCCGAGATGAGTTTGGCGTAGTTCCAGTATTCCTTGTTAAACTTCTCGTTCAGTCCCTCGACCGTAATCTTATAGCCGCGCTTGTTTTCGAACTGGAAGTCGTAACGCTTTCCCGTTGCCGTGATGGCCTTGATGATGCGGCCCTTGCTGACACTCTTGGGCAGCATGATGCCCTCGTCGTCGTCCATCAGACCGGTGAAGATTTCGTAGGGTTGGTCGTTCAGCAGACCGACGAAAGCCACCCACTTTTCCTTATTGTTCTGGAAGCGCACGACGTCGCATTCCAATACCTCAGGACGCTTCTCGATGACCTCGGGTTGCACGTTTTCGATACTCTGTTGTTCCATAATGAAGGGTATTGATTGTGCAAAATTAAAAATAATTTTGTAAATTTGCAACAGATAATGAACTTTGTGTGTTATGATAGACCTATTAAAGACCCGCCGAACCATTCGTAAGTACACCTCAGCCCCCGTTGACGACGCGCTATTGAACCGTCTTCTGGACGCTTCAGCACGCACCCAGACGATGGGCAATCTCCAACTCTACAGCGTAGTGGTCACGCGCGACGAGGAGATGAAACGCCGCCTCTCGCCAGCCCATTTCGGTCAGCCGATGGTCATGCAGGCTCCTGTTGTGCTGACCATCTGTGCCGACTTCAATCGCACCTCGGAGTGGTGTCGCAATCGCAAGGCCGTCCCCGGCTATGACAATCTGCTCAGTTTCATCAATGCCGCAAGCGATGCCCTGCTCTATACGCAGACCTTCTCCTGCCTGGCCGAGGAGGCCGGATTGGGCGTGTGTTATCTGGGCACCACGGTCTATCAGCCCCAGCAGATTATCGACATACTCGGCCTTCCGCGCCTGGTGATGCCCATTGCCACGCTTACCGTGGGGTGGCCCGACGAGGTGCCTGCCCTGAGCGACCGCCTCCCCATGGCTGCGTTTGTCCACGACGAACGCTACCACGATTATTCGCCAGCCGACATCGACCGCTATTACACGCCCAAGGAGGCCTTGCCCGAGAACCGTCATTTCGTAGCTGTCAACAACAAGGAGACGCTTGCCCAGGTCTTTGCCGAGATACGTTATACAAAAAAGGACAACGAATCGTTGTCCCAGCTCTTTCTCGACACCCTCCGCAAGCAAGGGTTCCTTGAATAGCAATGTGCTTGACTTAATGGACTTAATGAAGTTATAGAAGTTAAGAAGTTAAGAAGTTATAGAAGTTAAGAAGTTATAGAAGTTAAGAAGTTATAGACGACACGCTTTCTATAGATTAAAACTCGTCTCCAATGCCTTTGTCTTCTTTTATTGCTTGGCAATACGCATTAAGTATCGAACTTGTAGTTTCAATCTTCTCCCACATGTTGTTGGCTGTCGTCTCGTCATAATATCCGACATCATGTGCTAAAATTATGTAATATCTACATTCTTCAAGTGACCCTTGTGCAATGTTGAAAAACCGAAGTTTGTCTGCCTTAGATAGTTTTTTATATCCTTCGGCAATATTTGCGGCAATGGAAACAGCCGCTCGTTGAAACTGAGGTACCAACGCAAATTTTTCATCCTCAGGGAACATCTGCTTTGTGGCATAAAAAGCAAGTACGAAATCATGAGCCTTTTGCCATGCTCGTACTTCTCTAAATGTCTTACTCGCCATAATATGTGTCGTCTTTAACTTCGCTAACTTCCCTAACTTCGTTAATTCCGTTAACTTTCCTTCATTCTTTTCTCCACTTCCCCAATCGCCTTGGCGAAGTCCTTGTCCGTGAGCATGCGGTCCTTCACCTGATTGATGCTGTGGAGCACTGTCGCATGGTTGCGGTTGCCGATGTGCAGACCAATCTTGCTCGTCGTCATCTTCGTGTGCTTCTGAGCCAGATACATGACGACCTGACGCACCAGGACGATGTTAGCCTTGCGACTCTTCGAGAAAACATCCTCCTGACTGATGCTCCATTGCTCGCAAGCCTGTTCGATAATCTTCTCCAGCGTGGCGGGCTTTGCCTGATACTTGATGGTACGGCGGACGATTTGCTCGGCCAGCGCCAGGTCGATGTCGCGGTTATAGACCACCGAGAAGGCCATCAGGGAGTTGACGATACCCTCCAGGTCACGCACGCTCTCGTTGACGTTAGCCGCAATGTAGTCGATGACATCCTCGGGAATACTCAGGCCGTCGCGGCGCATCTTGTTTACAAGAATCTTTCGGCAGAGGTCCTGGTTGGGTTTCTCGAGTTCCGTCATCAGTCCCCACTTGAAGCGTGTCAGCAATCTCTCCTCCATGCCCTGCATGCTGGCCGGCTCGCGGTCGCTCGTCAGGACTATCTGCTTGCCGTTCATCTTCAGGTGGTTGAAGATGTGGAAGAAGGCCTCCTGCGTGGCTTTTGCTCCGGAGAGTTCCTGTATGTCGTCGATGATGAGCAGGTCGATGGTCTGGTAGAAGTGGATGAAACTGTTGAAGTTATTGTCGCGCCGGCTGTCGGTAAATTGCACCATAAACTGGTGGGCCGTGACGTAGAGCACGCGCTTCTCGGGGTGCAACTCCTTTGCCAGCAGTCCGATGGCATTCACGAGATGCGTCTTTCCTACGCCCGAACTGCCGTAGATGAATAGTGGGTTGAAGGTCGATTGCTTCGGGTTCTCGGCAATGCTCTTTCCCACACTTCGGGGCAGTTTGTTGCTTTCGCCCTCGATGAAGTTCTCGAAGCGATAGTCGGGATTCAGTTGCGAGTCGAGGTCGTCTTCGGCGGGCCGGCGCACCGGTTGCTTGAAGACCTTGTCCTTCGACATGCGTTGTTGTCTGACGCCGTCCGACGGCCCTTCCAATTCGATGTCGATGTCGCTGTTGCTGTCGGTCTGTATGCGGTAGATGATGCTGACGCCCTTGCTAAAGACACGCCACACGACGTTATACATCAGTGGCTTGAACTGTCCGTCGAGCATCTCGAAGAAGAAGTTCGTAGGCACGCGCAACGTCAGTTCCTTAGCCTCCGTGTCGAAGGCCACGAACTCCACAGGCTGGAACCAGGTCTGGTACTCCTGTTCCTTCACGTTGCACTTGATAATCTCAAGGCACCTCTCCCACTTCTTATCCGCGTTCGCTGTTGCCATACTTCTCACCTTCTCATTTTCTCCCCTTCTTCTACTTCGCCTTCCTCCCAATCAGTGAGATGTGGACGTAGCGTTGCGGGTTCTGCTTCAGGTCCTCAAGCAGGTTCGTAGCACTGTTCACCGTCGAGTTCAGGTTGCCATAGAGCGCCGTATCGTTCAGGAGCATCCCCAGGCTGCCGTCCTTGCGGTTAAGTTTCTCGGTCGTAGCCTGCAAGTTGTCCATCGTCGTATTCACGCGTCCCAGGGTCGATTGCAGGTCCAGTTGTGTCAGGTTGTCCGTCAGGGTAGCCACGTTCTCACCCGCCTTGTTGAAGGTCGTAGTCATCTGCGGGATATCCTTACCCAACAGGGTGTTCAGTCGCTTCGAACTCTCGTTCAGGCTTGCCGTCAGTGTTTCGGCGTTCTGGAGCGTCTGTGCCAGGTTGGGATTCTGGGCCAGCGTGTTCAGTGTCTGGATGAGCGAATCCACGTGGGCCAGCACCAGTTCCACCTGAGGCATTGCCCCCGTAATGGCCCCCATCAGCCCGTTAGCCGCCGTGCCCACGATGGTGTCGCCCGGCATGTATCGGTCGGCAGGGTTGGGACCCATTGTCATGTTCAGCGTACATCCGCCCAGCATGGCCTCGTCCAGTGCTGCGATGGTCCCGTGCGGAATCTTCACGTTCCGGTTCACACTGATGGCCACGATGACGTTGCCGGGATGGTTATAGTCGTAGCTTACGTTGCTCACGATGCCGATGTTGAAGCCGTCGGCATACACCGTGCTCGACTTCGACAGCGCCTTCGCGTCCTTAAACTGTATGTAATAGGTATCGTTGGTGTTGAACAACTTCATGCCTTTCAGGAACTTCATCCCAAAGAACAGCAGCACCAAGGCCACAATACCCGTCAGTCCTATCTTTACTTCACGTCTCATACACATTCAATCTTTATAGTAGTTCTTAAAGGCGTTGAATATCGCACGGCTCATCTTGGCCACGCCATCCTTTGAGTTCAGGAAAGCCTCCTCCGCCTTATTGTTAATGTATCCCAATTCGATGAGCGCACTCGGCATCGACGTGTTCCTCAGCACCAGGAACCCCGCCTGATACACGCCCTTGTTGACGCGCCCAGCATGCGTGGCAAACTGCTGTTGCACCATTCCTGCGAACTTCACGCTCTGCTTCATGTGCGTGTCCTGCATCAGTTCGAAGATGATGTACGACTCGCTCGACTTCGGGTCGAACCCCTCGTACCTCTCTTCGTAGTTCGCCTCCAGGGTGATGACCGAGTTCTCGCGCTTGGCCACCGCCAGGTTGTCGGCGGCTCGGTGCATACCCAGCGTGTACGTCTCCGTGCCTCGGGCCGTCGTACCTGCCTTGCCGGCTGCCGTCGAGTTCGTGTGTATGCTCACGAACAGGTCGGCCTTGTTCCGGTTTGCTATGCGAGCCCGCTCGTCCAGTTCTATGAAGGTGTCCGTCTTGCGGGTATATACCACCTTCACGTCGGGGCAGTTCTGCTCCACCAATCGGCCAAACTCAAGTGCGATAGCCAGGTTGATGTCCTTCTCCTTCGAGGTGAAGCCCAGTGCTCCGGCGTCCTTGCCTCCATGGCCTGCGTCGATTACCAACGTATAGGCCCCTGCCGTGCCCGGCATCAGCAGGCTCAACGCCAGTATCGCTAAAAAACAAACTTGTTTCATTGGCGCAAATTTTGCGTTGCAAAGTTAATGAAAGTCAGGGGAAATACAAAATGATTTATAATATTTATTTTAGAAACCTTCGACCCTCTCATCGTTCAATGCGCATCGAACGAACGTTCCATCACGATTGAACGAACGTTCCATCACGATCGAACGATGGTAGGTTCGAGAAGTCCCCTCTCACCAGTGCACGGCATTTATCTCACAAAAACCGGAAAAACCCTTTGCCAATGGTCTCGCGTCTGTGACGCTGCCCCTCGCGACCGTAGTCGCCTTGCTGAGCAAGCTCACCCAGCGCCTCCGTCCCCGAATGGCGCACTTCGTGCCGAGCCCAAACTCGTTTGAGACTCGGCACGCAATTGCCCAATCGAAGAGCCACAGGCTTGGCAGGAAAGAAAAGGGGTTTTTTTCGGTTTTTTTGTTATGAAACCCTCTCACCTCTCCCCAGCACGAAGTGCTTATGCCAGCATGAAGTGCTAACACCAGGCCCGACGGGCCTTTCCCAGCGCCCTGGCGCTA
>JAFUFK010000009.1 GCA_017469925.1 Bacteroidaceae bacterium
ACCCAATCACTTCATTTTTGAATATGCAATGACGAAGTGAGCTAAAGATTATAGCCTGCTGGTTACCTATTTTGCGTAAACAATGCGTAAACATTTTATTTCAGTTAGGGGTATTTTTATAAGATTCTGTGAAAATCACAACTGTGTAAGTTTTTGAAAATCAATATAGTTACATGTCATAGAGTATCATAAAAATCGTTATTTGCGGCTCATAATCTGGAGGTCGTAGGTTCAAGCCCTACCTAGTCCACACTGAAAATCAGCAACTTAGAAGAAATTCAAGTTGCTGATTTTAAGTTTTGTATCAACAAACGGCGCCAGTTCGTGTTTCTGGCTCATATTTTCAATGAACCCGCAGCCCCCTTTTCATTCTCTTTCCAGCTATTTTTCAGTGTTTCTACACAAAAAAGCATGTGATATAATGCGAAAGCACAACGTATTTACTTGAAAAACGTTAAAACATTCGTTGTTTTTGGCAATTTCTTGTATATTTGCAATCAAATACTGAATATTTATTGCAAGTAATGGAAAGGTGGAGGTATTGAAGGTTGCACAACTCAGTGAGATTGCATAAACCTTACTATTGATATATGGCAAAGACGAGCAACAATTGGACGGAAGAACAGATAACGATAGTGCTCTATGAGTATTATCGGAATTCGTTTGAATATTCCTTTTTGATGTCGCAGAAAATGCTTACTTTTGCAAACGAAATATGACTGGCGATAAGCCAATTGCATAATTGAAAACAAAATAAGGAACGATAAAAACAGAGAATATGACATAAAGAATAGTTGAGTCTTTTACATCCTTGACGCGGCTGATTAAGCAGAACTACCACTTCGACGAACATATCGGTTAGACAAGGCAACGGATGTTTACGCTCTTCAACATGAGGGCGTGGACAGAATGGTTGTTGTCTGATGTGGGCTGTGGTAGGCCTTGCTTAAACACGTCTTTCTTCTGCGCCCTCTTTTCAAAAAAAACGGAAAGGGGGCTTTTGGGGGCCTTCGAACAAAGATTATGGCAAAGAAGAAAGAAAACAACGACCTGAAACTTGAAGCCTTCCCCGAGGAAATCACAGAGGATGGCACGAAGCCACAAGAACCATCCGCAAAATCCTCGCCCCAGACATTGTACTTAAAATCTTAAAAGCAGCTAAAATATGGCGACAGAACTTTGGACGCGCGACGAGATGATTTTGGTCCTGAATTTGTACCTCAAATTGCCATTTGGCAAGATGGACAGGCGCAATCCAGATGTCATTCATCTTGCAAACATTATTGGAAGGACGGCTAATGCGGTTGCACTTCGGCTCGTCAACTATGCATCATACGATCCTCAGCTCAAACAGCGTGGAATAGCAGGTATGGCGCACGGCGGAAAGAAGTGTGGCGAGTATTGGAATGAATTCATAAACGACCGAGAACGGCTTCTTTTCGAGAGTGAGCGTATCCTTGCCGAACGTGAGGGCACAACCATTGAGAAAAAATACGAACAAGAAATACGCAATATACCAGAAGATATTGTTGGCGATACAAAAGTCCGTGAAGTTAAGACTCGTGTCAATCAGAATGTATTTCGTCAGATTGTCCTCGCCAATTACGACCGGCGTTGTGCCCTCACAGGTATAGACATTACAGAATTACTCGTTGCCAGCCACATCATCCCTTGGGCTGAGAACAAGCAAGAACGTCTAAACCCCGAAAACGGAATCTGCCTTTCCTCACTTTATGACAAGGCATTCGACAAAGGACTCATCAGTTTCACAGGCGACCATCATGTTATCTTTTCTGCACGTCTCAAAGCGAACGTCGGTAAAGAATACTACGCAAAATACTTCCACCCCATCGAAGGTGCCATGCTTGTCACACCAAGGAAGTATCACATCAATCCTGCCTTTCTTGAATGGCATCGAGACTGCATCTTCGACAAACAATGAGTATTCATACGCCAATCTTATTTAAAAGACTGTCAATATTCCAACCACTAATGGCAATGAAGAAATCATCCGCTTTCTCATCACGAAGGCACAACAAAAGTAACTGCCTTGCTACATTAACCAGCGATTCATCATCTTCGTTAATTTCTTTAATGAGTTTTTCTCCAAATTGCAGTAAAAGCTGGTCGCTTTCAAGAACGGTTATTATTCTTTTCTTGTTCATTTTTTTTGATGCAAAATTAGCACTATTTGCAGACACAGGCAATAGTATTAACATTTTCCAGGAAAAATTAGGAATTATTTATATATTCGATGAGCAAGCCGTGACCGAGGACAACAAGAAGCCCGATTTCCTCTTCCCCAATGCCGAGTGCTACCATAACTTCCAGTTCCCGGCCAAGGAGTTGACTATGCTTGGTGCCAAGACAACATGCAAAGACCGCTGGCGTCAAGTTATCAATGAGGCCGACCGCATTGAGATAAAGCACCTGTTCACATTGCAGCCGGGCATATCTAAGAGCCAGTTGAAAGAAATGGCTGATAACGGTGTAAAACTCGTTGTGCCACAAAAGAATATTTCAACATTCCCTGCCGAATACCAATCTTCGCTTAGTAATTTGTTGGACTTCATCGGAATGGTGAAAAAGAAACAAGAATCGTTACCTAAATATTATTTGTTCAAGTGATATGATTTTCGACTATCCAAGTATAGTGATGGCTTACTGTAGGCATACTTCGCATTATGGATAAACTCACACCTCCCCAACGCCACGCGAACATGGCCGCCATCCGCTCGAAGGACACGAAGCCGGAGATGGTGGTGAGGAGGTGGCTGTGGAGACATGGGTTCCGGTATCGGCTGAACCATAAGCGACTGCCGGGGAAGCCGGACATTGTGATGCGGAAGTACAGGACGTGCATATTTGTGAATGGGTGTTTTTGGCACGGGCACGATGTTCAATTCATAATTCATAATGCACAATGCACAATTGAGAAGAATTCTGTGTGCTGCAAGATTCCGAAGACGAACAGGGAGTTTTGGGTGGCGAAGATACAGCGAAATCAGGAACGGGACCTAAGAGTGCAGCATGAACTGGCTGCGATGGGTTGGCACTCCATCACCATTTGGGAGTGTGAACTGAAGCCAGCGAAGCGGGAAGAGACATTGAAGTCGCTGGCCTATACGCTCAACAGGATATTCCTGCAAGACAGGACCGTCAGGCGGTACGAACTGCCTGAGGAAGCGCCCATGATGGCGGCGGAAGAGGGGGCGGAGAGTTCCTATTAGAGTTTCTTACGGTTGCGGGGATGGCAGGTAAGGATTTCCTCGCGCAGATGCTGGCGGTCGAGATGAAGGTAGATTTCGGTCGTTGAGATGGATTCGTGGCCAAGCATGGCCTGAACGCCGCGTAAGTGGGCACCGCGCTCAAGCAGGTGGGTGGCAAAGGAGTGGCGGAAGGTGTGGGGCGATATCTCTTTCTCGATACCGGCCAGCGAGGCATAGCGCTTGATGTTGTGGAAGACGGTGATGCGACTCAGGTGGCGACCGCGATGGGGAGAGAGGAAGACGTAGTCCTCTTCGCCGGGTTTGGCCTTGATGCTTTGGCGCTCCACAAACCACTGCCGAAGTTCGGCGATGCACGTCTCGGAGATGGGGATGAGACGGTCTTTCTGCCCCTTGCCGCGGACATGGATGTAGCCGTCCTCGAGAAAGAGGTCGGAGAAGCGCAGGTTGCAGAGTTCCGAGACGCGCAGTCCGCAACTGTAGAGGGTCTCGATGATGGCATGGTCGCGACGGCCTTCGAGGGTCCGGAGGTCGATGGCGCGTTCAATTTCGTCGATTTCATCGATACTTAGCACCTCGGGCAGGTGGATGCCGCGATTGGGCGAAGCCAAGAGTTCAGTGGGGTCGGCCGCCACCTCTTTCTCGAGTACCAAGAAGCGATAGAACGAACGAACGCCGGCCAGTATGCGGGCGATGGTCTTGGGCGTAATGCCGCGGTCGAGAAGCGAGGCAGCAAACTGGTCGAGTTGTTCGAGGGTCACGGCACGGAAGTCGATACCCTGCTCGCCGTAGTAGGCGATGAGTTTCTGCAAGTCGCGCAGGTAGGCATCGAGCGTATTGGCCGAGAAGGATTTCTCGAGTCTGAGGTATTGTCCGTAGCGCCGCAGTATGTCGGGAGGGACAACCCCATTGTTCGCTATATTCGTCTTCATGGAGGCAAAATTACAATTTAATTAAGAATTAAAAAATAAGAGTGAATAATTATTTTGCAATTTCGTGTTCCCCGGGGCGTTTCGGTCGCCCATGGGTCCGACATCGATGGCCATAGCCTCACCGTTTCATTCCTAACTCTTATTACATGCGTACACACGCAGGCACGTGCGCGTTGGAAACCAGTGACTGGTTAAGCGGAAACCAGTGACTGGTTGCGCCGAAAGGAGTGACTGGTTAAAATTTAACCAGTGACTGGTTATTTCAGAGGGAGTTTTTGCATGAAGGCCGCGAAGGCTAAGGATGGCAGGTGATGGTGAGGCAGCCATCAGCTATCTGAGCAGAGAAACCTTGGGTGGGGTTGCCAGCAAGGAGTTGGTCGGCAGTCAGGCCTCTTTCGTAGAGGAGGAGGGCGAGGTGGCCCATGGTGCGGCGGAAGTTGATTTCGACGCAGGGATGGACACGGCCGTCGCCGAGGCGCATCATGTCGATGCCCACGGGACCGCGATAAGGGAGACGGGAGAGGGCCTCCCGATGGTGACGGATGAGGGATTGCAGGAGGGAGTCGGGCAGGTCGATACGACGGAGCAACGACTCCTGGCTCTCCACATAATTGCCCCCGTAACGGCCCTCGGCATCGGCCTGGAAGACGCTGTAGCCGAGGAAGTGGGCGCCGTCGTCGGCAACTTGGAACTCCATGGCGAAGTCGAGCACCTTGTCCGCATAGAAGGGTTCCACCGCGATGCCGCCCTGCTCGCGTATGATGCGCCGGATGCGCCGCAGGGTTGCCTGGTCGGGCTCGCTTCGGAGCAGGATGTTGCCCCGTCCACTGCTGGACCAGGGGGACTTGAGGATGAGGTCACCCGCAATCTCGTCGGGGCGGATGGAAAAACGCGCACGGCAGGGAACGAGAGAGGGGGCCCATGCCGGCGGAAGAGCAGAAACCAGTTGCCGGTAATACGATATGCCAAACTCTCGGCTGGAAAGCCTGCGGACCTCGGCCAACTGCCCGTCGCTGGGGAGTTCACTGGCGGGGATGCCCAGGCGCAGATAGTGCTGGCGAGTGGCCAGGCTCCAGCCCCAGGGCCCCTCGTCCCACAGGCGGGCAAGGTCGCGGAGGTCGCTCTCCATCTGCTGAATGCGGCGCGGAGGGAAGTACTGGGCGACGTTGGTGGCCAGGGCCATGTCGTTGGACGGGTTGAAAAGCGGTGGCAACTGCATATCAAATGCAAAGGTAAGTTAAAAAAGCGATAATTTTTAATTTTCAATTTTTAATTTTCAATTTTCCAACGTATCTTTGCACCCGTTATGCACAGATTACTGCTATTTTTGTTCCTTATCCTTACGACCCTCTCCGCACAAGCCCAAGAGAAGGCCGACTCGACGGCCAACGACACGACCATGCAGGGAGCGAAGATGAAGGAACTCGTCGTGACGAAGGACCGACGGTTGCCCATCTTCCCCAGCAAGAAGATTCTGGACCCCCAGGAGCATCCGCACGTGAAGTCGTTGAGCGAAATCATCGGGGCCAAGGCTACGGACGTGATCATGCACCCCTTCGCCTTCAGCCAGCGGAAGAAGGAGAAGCGCATGCGCAAGGCCATGAAGAAACTGCAGGAGTATGACCTCATAAAGTCGGACAACGAACTCCTGCGCGAGGCCCTTATCCGCGAGGGTATCGACCCCGACAGCCTGATGCGCGAACACCTAAAGAAATGACAATTGAAGAGGAAGAATTGAGGATTTTCAACGTTCAACTTTCAATTTTCAATTTTTAATCTTATCTTTGTGCCATAATAACATCTAATACTACACTCTATTATGGCAAAATCACCCGAATTCAAGTATGCCCCCATGTTCCAGGTGGGCAAGGACGAAACTGAGTATCGCCTCCTGACGAAGGAAGGCGTAAGTGTTGGCGACTTCGAGGGTCACCCCATGCTGAAGGTAAGCCCCGAGGCACTGACCCTGTTGGCACAACAGGCATTCCACGACGTAGAGTTTATGCTCCGACGCGAGCACAACCTGCAGGTGGCCAAGATACTGCGCGACCCCGAGGCCTCGGAAAACGACAAGTACGTGGCCCTGCAGTTCCTGCGCAATGCCGACACGGCTGCCAAGGGCGTACTGCCCTTCTGTCAGGACACGGGCACGGCCATCATCCACGGTGAGAAGGGTCAGCAGGTGTGGACTGGTTTCGAGGACGAGGAGGCCCTGTCGCGCGGCGTCTTCAACACCTACACCGAGGACAACCTGCGTTACTCGCAGAATGCCCCCCTGAACATGTACGACGAGGTGAACACCAAGTGCAACCTGCCGGCACAAATCGACATCGAGGCCGTAGAGGGTATGGAATATCGCTTCGTCATGGTGGCCAAGGGTGGCGGTTCGGCCAACAAGACCTACTTCTACCCCATGACCAAGGCTACCATCCAGAACGAAGGCACGCTGCTGCCCTTCCTCGTAGAGGAGATGAAGCACCTGGGCACGGCAGCCTGCCCACCCTACCACATCGCCTTCGTCATCGGCGGCACCTCGGCCGAGAAGAACCTGCTGACCGTGAAACTGGCCTCGATAAAGTACTACGACAACCTGCCCACGACAGGCGACGAGACGGGTCGTGCCTTCCGCGACATCGACCTGGAGCAGAAACTCCTCCGGGAAGCCTATAAGATTGGCCTCGGCGCACAGTTCGGCGGTAAATACCTGGCCCACGACATCCGCGTCATCCGCCTGCCGCGCCACGGCGCTTCGTGTCCCATCGGTATGGGCGTCAGCTGCTCGGCCGACCGCAACATCAAGGCAAAGATTAACAAGGACGGCATCTGGCTGGAGAAGATGGATGCCAATCCCGCAGAACTGATTCCGGCCGAACTGGCTCAGGCTGGCGAGGGAGGGAACACCATCGTCATCGACCTGGACAAGGGCATCGACGCCGTGCGCCAGGAACTGACGAAGTATCCCGTCTCTACCCGCGTGAACCTCCGGGGCACCATCATCGTGGCCCGCGACATCGCCCACGCCAAGCTGAAGGCCCGTCTGGATGCCGGTGAGGGACTGCCCCAGTACTTCAAGGACTATCCCGTGCTCTACGCCGGCCCGGCCAAGACACCCGAGGGCCTGCCCTGTGGTTCGATGGGCCCGACTACGGCCAACCGCATGGACCCCTACGTCGATGAGTTCCAGCCCAACGGCGCCTCGTTGGTGATGATTGCCAAGGGCAACCGCACACAGCAGGTGACCGATGCTTGTAAGAAGCATGGCGGCTTCTACCTGGGCACCATCGGTGGCGTGGCTGCCGTACTCTCGCAGTCGAGCATCAAGTCGATTGAGTGTGTGGAGTATCCCGAACTGGGCATGGAGGCCATCTGGAAGATACGGGTGGAGGACTTCCCCGCCTTCATCCTCGTCGATGACAAGGGCAACGACTTCTTCAAACAACTGAAGCCCTGCCAGGGTTGCACGATACTTTGAAAAACTAATAACCGCATTATGGAAAACACTACAAAGTCCAGGAGCCAGCAGTTGATGGACCTGGAGGAGCATTATGGTGCTCATAACTATCACCCCCTGCCCGTCGTGCTCAGCCGGGGACGTGACATCTATGTTTGGGACGTAGAGGGGAAGCAGTATTTCGACTTCCTCTCGTCCTACTCCGCAGTCAATCAGGGACATTGCCACCCGCGCATCGTCCGTGCACTGAAGGAGCAGGCCGACCGCCTCTGCCTGACCTCGCGCGCCTTCTACAACGATGCCCTGTGCGAGTACGAGAAGTTCATCCACGAGTATTTCGGCTACGACCGCGTACTGCCCATGAACACGGGAGCCGAGGGCGTGGAGACCGCCCTGAAACTGGCTCGCCGCTGGGGTGCCGTGAAGAAGGGCATCCCCAACGACCGCATCAAGGTCATCTGCTGCGAGGGCAACTTCCATGGCCGCACGGTCACGGTCATCACGATGAGCAACGACCCCAGTTCGTATGCCAACTACGGACCGCTTACGCCGGGCTTCATCCGCATCCCCTACAACGACACCGAGGCCCTGCGCCGTGCGCTTGAGGAGCACGGCCCAGAGGTGTGTGCCTTCATTGCCGAACCCATCCAGGGCGAGGCTGGCGTCTTCGTGCCCGACGACGGGTACCTGAAGACCTGCTTCGACCTCTGCCACCAGCACAACGTGCTCTTCATAGCCGACGAGGTACAGACGGGTATTGCCCGCACGGGTCGCATGCTCTGTAGCGAGCACGACGGCATCCGTCCCGACATCGTGGTACTGGGCAAGGCCCTCGGCGGTGGCGTACTGCCCGTATCGGCTTGTCTGGCCGACGACGACATCATGCTCAACATCCTTCCCGGTGAACACGGAAGCACGTTCGGTGGCTTCCCCCTGGCCGCCCGCGTGGCCGTGGAGGCACTGAAGGTAGTCCGCGACGAACACCTTGTGGAGAATGCCGAGCGCATGGGCGAGATATTCCGTCGCGAAGTACGGAAAATCAAGTCGGAAGCCATTCTAGAAGTCCGCGGTCGCGGACTGCTCAACGCCATCGTCACCCGTCCCGTCGGAGGGTGCACGGCCTGGGACATCTGCCTCCGAATGAAGGACAAGGGACTGCTGGCAAAGCCCACCCACGACCACATCATCCGCTTCGCTCCGCCCCTCACCATCACCGAGGAAGCCCTCATGCAGGCCATCGCCATCATCCGCGAGACTTTTGAGGAAATCTGAAAACCCGCGGACTACGATGAACCGACAGACGACCAGCCAACTGCTGATGGTGCGCCCCGTGCGCTTTGCCTTCAACGAGCAGACGGCCGCGAACAATGCCTTCCAGCAAAGGGCTACCGACGACGAGGCCGCCCTGCGCACGCAACAGGAGGCGATACGTGAATTCGATGCCTACGTCCGCTTGCTTCGTGAAGCGGGCGTGGGCATTGATGTCGTTCAGGACGTGCCCGAACCGCCCACGCCCGACTCCATCTTCCCGAACAATTGCTTCTCCACCCACGACGAGGAGGGCGGTCGCACGCTGGTACTCTACCCGATGTTTGCCCCCAACCGTCGGCTCGAACGCGAGAAACTGTTGCCACGGCTAAACGAGATGCCATTCCAGCGCATCATCGACCTCACCCACTACGAACAGCAAGGACTCTACCTCGAAGGCACGGGCTCCCTCGTGCTCGACCGCGAACACCGCATTGCCTATGCCTGTCGCTCGCCCCGTACCAGCGAACGCGTGCTGGCCGACTGGGCCCGGCAGCTCGACTACACCTACCTGCTCTTCGACTGCTGCGACGAGGCCGATATACCCATCTACCACACCAACGTCGTCATGAACGTCGGCCGCCGCCAGGCCGTTGTCTGTCTGGAGAGCATCCGCGACGCCAGCCAGCGGGAGGCCGTGGAGCAGAGCCTTCGCGAGAGTGGAAAGGAGGTGGTCGGCATCAGTCTTGCACAGATGCACCACTTCGCCGGAAACATGCTGGAGGTACGCAACACCGCTGGCCAGCCCTTGCTCATCATGAGCCAGGCCGCCCACCAGTCGCTGGCTCCCGAGCAACTCCGCCTCCTCGAGCGCGAAACGCGCATCCTTGCTCCTCATCTCTCGGCCATCGAGACTGCAGGCGGCGGCAGTGCACGCTGCATGTTGGCCGAAATCTACTAAACATCCTTGTTCCTCTTTTCCTAATTCTTAATAACATAAGCATGCAGCCTTGCAAAGTACACGTAGCCTCAGAGACTGGGCGCCTTCGCGCCGTTCTGCTTCGCCGACCAGGCATCGAGGTTGAGCGCATGACACCCCAGAACGCCACTCAGGCACTTTATAGCGACATTCTCGACAAACCCACCGTTGACCACGAGTACGGCCTCTTCAGTGGAGTCCTCGAACGCTGGACAAAAGTCTATTACGTACTCGACATCCTGGCGACGCTGCTCCACGACGACGACGTGCGCCAGCACCTCGTCACCGAAAGTCTGCGCCACGACCGCCGCACCTCGCAACAACAACAGGTCATCGAGAGCCTCTACGAACACCTCATGTCGCTCGACAGCCGCGAACTGGCCCGCGTGCTCATCGAGGGCTACGAGCGTGAGCAATGGGACGGATTCTCCGACGACCGCTACCTGCTGAAACCGCTCTACAACCTCATGTTCACCCGCGACGCCTCGTCCACCATCTATGACCGGGTGCTCATCAACTCGATGAGTTTCGAGGTACGCGAACGCGAGACGCTCATCTACGAGACCATCTTCCGCCACTTCTTCGGTGTGGAGATGCTCAATGCCACCTCGCACAATCCCTGGGCCCGCACCGAGGGCGGCGACATCCACATCGCGGCCCCCGACCTGCTCTGTATCGGCGAGGGCATACGCACCAACGCCAAAGGCATCGACTACCTCGCACAGACCTTTGCCCGCGAGCGCGACCACTTCAACATCCTCGTACAGGAACTGCCCACCCAACCCGAATCGTTTATCCACCTCGACATGGTCTTCACCTTCCTTTCCCAGCACCAGTGCATGGCCTTCGAGCCTCTGCTTCGCAAGGAAGGACTCTTTGCCGACAAGGCCACTACGCTCATCCGCATCCGCAACGGACGCATCACCTACCACCAGGTCGGCAACATGCTCGACGGCCTGCGCCGGGTGGGTTGGGACATGGAGCCCGTCATCTGTGGCGGCAGCGACTCGTGGGTGCAATTGCGCGAACAGTGGCACAGCGGAGCCAACTTCTTTGCCCTCGACCAAGGGCGCATTCTGGGCTACCGACGCAACACCGCCACCCTCGAGGCCCTCGACCATGCCGGTTTCGCCATCCTCAACGCCGAGGACATCGTCAGCGGCCGCATCGACGTGCAACAATATCCCCGCTTCGTAGCAGCCTTCCCTGGCTCCGAACTCCCCCGTGCCGGCGGCGGTGCCCGGTGCATGACCATGCCCATCTGGCGCGAGGACTGACCGACCACACTCACACGAAAAAAAGTAAGCACCGCATCTCACACAATGGGGATGCGGTGCTTCTCTCTATTTATGCCCTTCGGAGGGTGTTACTCCTCGTGGCTTTCTTGCTGCTCGGGACGGGGACGACGCTCGCGGTTCTCGTTGTTGCGACGGTCGCCATCACGACGTTCGCGACGTTCTCCACGCTCACCACGTTCGGGGCGGGGACGACGCTCGCGACGCTCACGCTCTACGTAGCCTTCGGGCTTCTCGAGCAGGACACGGCGGCTGAGCTTGAACTTGCCCGTCTTCTCGTCGATGTCGATAAGCTTCACCTGAATCTTGTCACCTTCCTTCAGGCCACTCTCCTCGACGGTCTCGAGGCGCTTCCAGTCGATTTCCGAAATATGGAGCAGACCATCCTTGCCCGGCATGAACTCTACGAAGGCACCGTAAGGCATGATGCTGCGCACCTCGCCCTCATATACCTCGCCCACTTCGGGGATGGCCACGATGGCACGAATCTTAGCCAGTGCAGCCTCGATGCTCTCCTTGTCGGGAGCGCTCACCTGCACCTTGCCGACGCCGTCCACCTCGTCGATGGTGATGACGGTACCCGTCTCTTCCTGCATACCCTGGATAATCTTTCCGCCCGGGCCAATGACAGCGCCAATGAACTCCTTCGGGATGATTATCTGCTCGATGCGCGGAACGTGCGGCTTCAGTTCGGGACGCGGAGCGGGCAGTTCCTTCAGCATTTCCTGCAGGATGTGCTCGCGACCGGCCTTGGCCTGCATCAGCGCCTTCTCAAGGATTTCGTACGACAGGCCGTCGCACTTGATATCCATCTGCGTAGCGGTCAGACCCTTCGGCGTACCCGTGGTCTTGAAGTCCATGTCGCCCAGGTGGTCCTCGTCACCAAGGATGTCGCTCAGTACGGCATACTTCTCTTCGCCGGGGTTCTTGATAAGACCCATGGCAATACCGCTCACGGGCGACTTGATGGGCACACCGGCATCCATCAGCGAGAGGCAACCTGCACAGACGGTGGCCATAGAACTGGAACCATTCGACTCGAGGATGTCGCTCACGACGCGGATGGTGTAAGGATAGTCCTCGGGAATCTGGCCCTTCAGACCGCGCCATGCCAGATGGCCGTGACCAATCTCACGACGGCCTACGCCGCGCTGGGCCTTGGCCTCACCCGTAGAGAACGGGGGGAAGTTGTAGTGCAGGAGGAAGCGCATGTAGCTCTTGTCGAGCACGTCGTCAACCAACTTCTCGTCGAGTTTCGTACCCAACGTAGTCGTCGAGAGCGACTGGGTCTCGCCGCGGGTGAAGATAGCCACACCGTGGGGGCCGGGCAGTGTGCCAGCCTCGCACCAGATGGGACGGATGTCGGTCGTCTTACGACCGTCGAGGCGGATACCCTCGTCCAGCACACAGCGGCGCATGGCGTCGCGCTCTACGTCGTGGTAGTAGCGGTCCACCAGGGTGTTCTTCTCTTCCAGTTCCTCGGCAGTCATGTCGGTATGGGCCTCGGCATAGCGAACCTTGAAGTCCTCGCGAATCTTCTCGAAGGCCTCGGCGCGCTGGTGCTTCTCCAGGGCCTGCTTCGTCACGTCGTAGGCGGGCTGGTAGCACTCGCGCTTCACCTGCTCGCGCAGTTCCTCGTCGTTCACTTCGTGGCAGTATTCGCGCTTCACGTCCTTGCCCAGTTCCTTGCTGAGTTCCTTCTGCAGACGGCACATGGGCTTGATGGCCTCGTGGGCAGCCTTCAGGGCGGCAAGCAGGTCCTGTTCCGAGACTTCCTTCATCTCGCCCTCCACCATCATGATGTTCTCTTCGGTGGCGCCGACCATGAGGTCCATGTCGGCCTCCTCCAGCTGAGCGAAGGTGGGGTTGATGACAAACTCGCCATTGATGCGAGCTACGCGAACCTCCGAGATGGGACCCTCGAAGGGTATATCGCTGACAGCCAGAGCGGCAGAGGCGGCAAAGCCGGCCAGAGCGTCGGGCATATCCACGCCATCGGCAGAAAATAGTATCACGTTGACATACACCTCAGCATGATAGTTGCTGGGGAAGAGGGGACGCAGTGCGCGGTCCACCAGACGACAGGTCAGAATCTCGTCGTCGTTAGCCTTACCCTCGCGCTTCGTGAAACCGCCGGGGAATCGTCCGGCAGCGGCATACTTTTCTCTGTACTCTACCTGCAAGGGCATGAAATCTGTTCCGGGAACGGCATCTTTGGCGGCGCAAACAGTGGCCAGGAGCACGGTGTTGTTCATACGAACGACAACGGAACCATCGGCTTGTTTCGCCAGTTTCCCGGTCTCGATGCTGATGGTCCTGCCATCAGGCAACTCGACTGTCTTTGTAATTACGTTCATCTAAAAAATGTGTATAAAAAATGTGTAAAATATGCGCCTATGCGCATTAATCGGGCGCAAAGATAGTGCAAAGCGAGCGAAAAAGCAAATTTTTACTGCCTTTTTCCAAGGTGAAGCCCGTCTTCGGTGCTCGCAGAGACGCTGAGATACAAAAATAAGTTGAAAGTTAAATATTAAAACCTTAAAAATTACTACCTTTGCAATCGTAAACCAAACAAACGATGAAAAAGTACTTCCCCCCCCTACTCCTCTCCCTCCTTCTCATGAGCGGCTGCAAACAACGCGGCCCCCAGTTCACCGTCGAAGGCCAAATCACCGAAGCCCAGGACACGATGCTCTATCTCGAACACCTCACACTGGGCGACGGAGTAGTACGTCTCGACTCCATAAAACTCGATGAAACCGGCGATTTTCGGCTCCACGGCCCCCAGCCCTCTAACCCCGAATTCTACCGCCTGCGTATCGGCCACCAGGTCGTCAACCTCAGCATCGACTCCACCGAGACCGTGCGCGTACGGGCCCGGCTGCCCCAGATGACCCTGGGCTATCAGGTAGAGGGCAGCGGCAACTGCGACACCATACGCCTGCTCTGCCTCAAGCTCGACTCCCTCATGCAGCGCGTGCGCCGCGTAGCCGACAACCGCGACCTCACCCTGGCCGAGCGCAACGAACAGATACAAGCCCTCGTCAGCGACTACAAGACACAGGTCAAGCTCCAGTACATCCAGAATCGCTACGACCGGGCCTCCAGCTACTACGCCATGTTCCAGATGATCGACGGCCAGATGGTCTTCAACCCCGTCAGCGACCCCTCCGACGTCACGTGGTTCACCGCCCTGGCCAATTCGTGGGACATACGCTACCCCGACTGCCCTCGCACGCAGAACCTCAGCAACATCGCCCTCCAAGGCCACCGCAACACCCGGCGCCGCGTCATCCAGATTAACATGGACTCCGACAAGGTCGCCGAGTCAGGCATCATCGACATGAGTTTCCCCGACAAGACGGGCCGCGAGCGCCGACTCTCCGAACTCAAGGGTCAGGTCGTACTGCTCGACTTCACCGCCTACAGCCTCAAGGACAGCCAACAGCGCACCCTCGCCCTGCGCGAACTCTATAACAAGTACCACACGCGCGGACTCGAAATCTACCAGGTCTCCGTCGATGCCGACGAACACTACTGGAAGACCCTCTCCGACCAACTCCCCTGGGTCTGCGTCTGGGACAGCGAGGGACTCGACAACGACATCCTCCGCATCTACAACCTGCAGGCCATCCCCACCTGGTTCCTCATCGACCGCCAGTCGAACCTCGTCGGCCGCATGGAACTCCTCGGCGACCTCGAACAGGAAATCCAGAAACTGCTCTGATAAGAGAGGAAAAATCCTTACAACCGCCCGGGGCAATAGTGCGAGCCCTCCTCCGACATCGCCGCCCCAGCCTCGAAACGTAACGCCCTGTTTATCAACGATAAGCGGGGCGTTTCCTTTATGCCTCCGAAGGGGTCGCCGGAAGTTATGTTAACCTATGCCCCCAGGTTATGTTACTTTGTGGCCGGAAGTTAACATTATCTCGGCCGATAGGTTAACATAACTTTCGGCGGCAGATTCCCGACACTTGAAAAAACTCTAACAAGTTTGGCATTTTGCTCGCTTAATCGTATCTTTGCAGACAGAAACTAACTGAAACGAAAAACATGAAACGCATTCTGACGACCCTCGTGCTCCTGACAGCCCTGACGACGGGCTGGGCACAGTCGAGACTCTACCCCCATCTGTTTGACCTTTCGGAGGTTACGCTGGGCGAAGGCCCCCTGCAGACGGCCCTCCTGCTGAATGCCGACGTGCTGATGCAGTACGACGTCGATCGGTTGCTGACACCCTTCGTGCGCCAGGCCGGCATCGACGCCACGTGGGAACAGCGGCACCCCAACTTCCCGAACTGGGGCAGCGGCTCGTTCCGCCTCGACGGCCACGTGGGCGGCCACTACCTGTCGGCCCTGGCCCTGGCCTATGCCGCTACGGGGCAGGAGCGGTTGCGCGAGCGCATGGACTACATGCTCGACGTCATGGAGCGTTGCCAGACCCACTTCGACCAGAACACCACGGGGCTGCGCGGCTACATCGGCGGCTACCCCGACAACGGGCTGTGGACGACCCTCTACGCGGGCGACATGACGACCTTCAACCAATCGCGCGGCAACGTACCCCTGTACGTCCAGCACAAGGTCATGGCCGGTCTGCGCGATGCCTACGTCTATGGCGGCAGCGAGCGGGCACTCGGGATGTTCCTGAAGATGTGCGACTGGGCCATCGACCTGGTGGCACGGTTCTCGGACAGCGAGATGCAGTCGATACTGGACACGGAGCACGGCGGCGTCAACGAGACCCTGGCCGACGCCTACCTGCTGTCGGGCGACGAGAAATACCTGGCCGCCGCCAAGCGCTACAGCCACCAGACGATGGTGTCGGGCATGCAGTCGCTCTCGACGACCTTCCTCGACAATCGCCACGCCAACACGCAGGTGCCCAAGTACATAGGCTTCGAGCGCATTGCCCAACTGTCGGGCGACAAGGCTGATGCCAAGTACAGCCGGGCGGCCTGGAACTTCTGGCGCGACGTGGTGCGCAACCGCACCGTGTGCATCGGCGGAAACTCGGTCGATGAGCACTTCCTGCCGCGCACCAATGCCGAACGATACGTCAACAACCCCAACGGCCCCGAGTCGTGCAATACGAACAACATGCTGAAACTGACGGAGGACCTTTTCCTCGATGAAATGGGCAATTCTGAACTCATTGACTTCTTCGAGCGGGCTACGATGAACCACATCCTCTCGACCCAGAACCCGACGACAGGCGGCTACGTCTATTTCACCTCCCTGCGCCCACAGCACTACCGCATGTATAGCCAGGTGAACCAGGGCATGTGGTGCTGCGTCGGGACGGGTATGGAGAACCACTCGAAGTACGGCGAGTTTATCTATGCCCACCGGGGCGATACGCTCTTCGTCAACCTCTTCGTCAACAGCGAGTTGCGGAACGAACGCTTCGGACTGAGGCAGGAGACTCGCTTCCCCTACGAACAACATTCGCGACTGACCGTCACGCAGGACGGCACCTTCACCCTGGCCATACGTCGCCCCGAGTGGGCCACGGGCCAAGCCTCGACCTACACCTATACGACCCGGGACTGGAAGGCAGGCGACGTGGTGGACATCGACCTGCCGATGTCGCTCAGCTACGAGACTTGCCCGGGACTGACGGGCTACATCGCCTTCCGCTACGGACCGATACTGCTCGGTGCAAAGACCTCGACCGAGAACCTGGCAGGCCAGTTTGCCGGCGAGGGTCGTATGGACCATGCTCCCTCGCTGGGTACTCAGCTGAGCCTGACGTCGGCGCCGATGCTCATTGGCGAGCGTGCACGGGTGATGGAGGCCATCGAAGCCGTGAATGCGGACAGCCTCATCTTCCGCTTCCGACCCGAATGGCTGAGCAGCGAGCGATGGAAAGACCTCCGGTTGCAGCCCTTCTTCACCGTCCACGAAGCACGCTATATGACCTACTTCCAGCAACTTAGCGAGACAGAATGGGAGAAAGTGCGCGAAGAGGTGGAGGCCGAGGAGGCCGCACGCATGAGACTGGAGGAGCGCACGCTCGACGCCATCTCGACGGGCGAACAGCAGAGCGACGCCGGCCACGCCCGTACGGGCACCTTCAGCACGGGCACCTACCAGGGCGAATACTACATCGACGCCCAGAGCGGACGGTGGTTCCAGTATGAACTGGAGACGAAGGGCGTCGTGGACAGCGTATCGCTGATGGTCCGCTACACGGGTGCCGACAAGGGGCGCACGTGCACCATCAGCATCGACGGACAGACCCTGCGCGAAGTGTCGATTTCGGGCACGCCCAGCGGATTCTATAACGTAGAATACCCCATTTCATCGGAACTTTTGACCCGCGACGATGGTTCGCCGAAGGACACCATCACGGTGCGCTTCACGGCCTCGGGCACGTCGCCTACGCCGGGCGTCTATTACATCCGCCTGCTGAAAGAGTACGAGGGCCCTGGCCTGAAGCACTACACCTTCGTGCCCCAGCAGTGGGTGAGCGCCGATGCCAACCGCGTCAACAGCGTGGCCTACACGGCCAGCGACGAGGTAGAGGTGAACGGCAAGACGGGACAGAACAACATCGCCCTCCAACTCTCGATGCAACGGAGCGACAGTTCCTACGTACGCCCCGACCAGAACCTGCTGCTCGTGCGTGGGCGCCAACTGCGCACGGGGACGGGCATGAGCTACCTCTGGTGGCTCAACGGTTGCAACAAGGGTTCGCAGGTAGCCCCCACTTACAGCTACCACGCCGCAGGCGCCACAATGCCCTACTACTTCATCTGGGACGTGACGAAGAGCGGGCTCGCCGACTACTGGACCGAGAACGACGAGGGGCAAATCCTTATCTCGGCCAACGGACGGGCCATGATAACCTGCTTCGGACTGACGGCCGCCACGACAGCCTCGGGCACGGCCTACATACAGGACATCGACTTCCTCTCGGCTCAGGAGGCTGTTGACCGCTACCCCGAACTGTCGAAGACGCTGGGCGTCGTGCCCACAGGCGTTGGACAGGTCCGGGCAGCAACGTTAAGTACACAAAGCCCCCGTCAGGCCTACGACCTGAGCGGGCGCCGCATCGGCAGGGGCCATCAAGGCATCGTCGTCAGCCGAGGGCGCAAACACATCGACTAAGACCTTCGCCCCCCTCTGGTATGACGAACGAAGAATTTATCCGCCTGCATCGCCTCGACGACGTCCGTCGGTTGGCGCTCTCGAGGGCGCCCGAGGGGGTAGATATGCGATGGTGCCTGCAACAAATCGAGGGCTGGCAGGTGGCTCGGCGCAAACTGCCTCAGTGGGCCGCGACGGAAGGCCTCTGGTACGGGCCGCGGCTCTCGATGGAACAGTGCTCGAGCGAGGAGACGGCGCAGTATAAACGCACCCAGATGGAACGGCTGATGCCCGCCGAGGACGAGCGTGCCAGTATGGCCGACCTTACGGGCGGGCTGGGGGTGGACTTCTCGTACCTCGCCCCGCTGTTCCGCGAGGCGACCTATGTGGAGTTGCAACCCGAACTCGTTCGTCTGGCCCGCCACAACATGCCCCTGCTGGGCTTGCCCCATGCCGCTGTCGCCGACGCCTCTCACTTCGCACCTCTCACCGCTCACTTCTCACTCCTCTTCCTCGACCCTGCCCGTCGCGACGGCGCGGGACGAAAGACGGTGGCCATCGAGGACTGCCAGCCGAACCTCGTGGAGTGGCAGGACAAACTCCTCGCACGCGCGAAATATGTTATGGTAAAGCTCTCCCCGATGCTCGACATCCGCGAGGCCTTGCGCCGCCTGCGCGGGGTCAGCGAGGTACACGTCGTCAGCGTGCGGGGCGAGTGTAAGGAACTCCTGTTCGTTATGAACGGGGGCGCCGATGGGGTGACGTATCGTTGTGTGAACCTGGGGACGGACGACGACGTGGTAATCATGAGAAATGGAGAAGACGAGATAATGAGCAAGCAGGAGGCACCCCTTCACTCCCTCACTTCCCCACCCCCTCAATTTCTTTACGAGCCAAACGCCTCGGTGCTGAAGGCGGGGGTGCAGGACGTGCTCTGCCGTCGCTATGGCGTCGGGAAACTGCATCCGATGAGCCACCTCTTCGTCTCGGCCGGACTCGTCCCCCACTTCCCAGGCCGACGGTTCCGCATCACGGGTTGGAGCGACTTCAGTAAGTCTGGTCTCAAGGCGCTCCTTGGCAACCTGCGTCAGGCTAACCTTACGACACGCAACTTCCCGACGCCCGTGGCCCAACTGCGTCGCCAACTGCGTCTGGCCGAGGGAGGCGACACGTATCTCTTCGCCACCACGTTGGCCGAGGGCCGGCACGCCCTTATCCGTTGCGAAAAGGTATGAAAAAAGAGTAAGGCCACCCTCACCTTGGAGGATGGCCTTACTTCTTATCTGAATTACTTAAAGGTTACTGCACCTGATAGCGAACTTCCTTGGTGCGGAACTTCTTGTTGACAACCTTTTCCTTGTCAGCGTAAACGCCATGACCGGTGATGATGGAGACGCGGTTCTTGTCGTTGTCGGCATAAGGCTGAACGGTGTCGCCCTTCCACTCTACCTTCTTGATGATGCTGGGATCAACACCACGGTCGATGAGGGCCTGCTTGGTCTTCTCGGCACGCTCCTGAGAATACTTCATATTGAGTTCGGGAGTACCAGTGCCCTTGTCGGCATAGGCAGTGATGGTGATTTCGGCATCCTTCACACCCTTCAGGAATTCAGCAACCTGGGCAATCTGGGCCTGCTCGGAATTAACATCAGATTCGCGGATGGCGAAGAAGATTTCCTTCTTGATGTCGCGGTCGGCAGTAACGTCCTTATAGGTAACGTCGTCGTACCAAGTGGTGTCGATACGGGTTGCGAAGACGGGTTCGGGAGCGGGCTCAACGACCTTCTTGTTCTTCTTGAAGCCGAACTTATAGGTCAGACCCAACTGGGCGGTGAGGCTCCAGTCGTCCTTGTCGTTTACCTTGCTGTTGTAACGGTCGCTCAGGCTGTTGGCTGCAACCTCCAGGTTGAGGCTCCAGTGCTTGGCCAGGTTAACGTCCAACTGAGCACCGATGCGGCCATTGTGGCTCAGGCGATTGTCCTTCCAGGCGAGGGGCATCACGTCCTTACGGGCATAGGCGTCGTCGTTGTCCCAAGCATAGTTGAGGCCGATACCGCCAATCAGATAGACATTAACGGGATACCAATCCTTCTTACCAAAGAGGGTGCAAAGGTTCAGCATCAGGTCAAGGTCGGGAGTGATGTACTTGTAGTTGTACTTGAAGTTCAGACCATCCTGGTCGTAACCACCCTTGTTCCAGATGCCATTGACGTGGAGACGGGCACCCACTACGGGAGTGAACCAACCACCGAAATAGACGCTGGCAGTGGGGGTAATCAACTTCAACTGGTCGTAGTCGGTAAAGGTGGTCTGTGCACCGCCCTGAACACCTACGAACATGTGCGGGAAGGGCTTGTAGTCCTTCTCAGTGCTCTGTGCGCTGGCAGAAATAGCAACGACTGACAACAGAGCTACTGCAAAGATTTTCTTAATCTGATTCATAGTATTACGTTTTATGGTTTGCTTTTATCTCTAAAATGTGTATTTGGGAGGGATTACTGAACACGCTCACGAACTTCCTTGGTGCGGAACTTCTTGACGGTCACCTTCTCCTTGGTCTTCTCGGTACCCTCGGCGGTGATGATGACTACGCGGTTCTTGTCGTTATCGGCAAAAGGCTGAACGGTGTCGCCCTTGTAATCCATCGTGATGAGGCTGCCGTCGATACCGGCATCCGTGAGTGCCTTAACGGCCTTCTCGGCACGCTCCTTCGAGTACTTCATGTTGATGGTGGGATTGCCCGTACCCTTGTCTGCATAACCTACGACGTTCATCTTCACGCCTTCGTACTTCTTGGCAAAATCGCAAGCTTCCTTCAGTTCCTTGGCAGCATCGGGGAATTCGCTGTCGGCAAGGCCGTAGTAAACCTTCCACTCGGTCTTCTGGCCGTCGAACTTGTCCTTGTACTGTACGTCGTCGTACCAAGTGGTGTCGATGCGGGTACGATAAACGGGCTGAGCCTCTACGACGGGAGCGGGTTCGGGGGCGGGCTTAGCCTTCTTGTAGCCGAACTTGAAGGTCAAACCAGCCTGGCCTACGAACTGCAGGATGTCGTCGTTGAAGACTTCCTTCTTACCTACGTAGCGGCTATTGAGGTCAGCCTCGAGGTTGAAGCTAAGGAATTTGCAAATGGGGATGTCGAGCATCAGACCAACCTTGCCGTTAAAGGCCCAGCGATGGTCGTTGTCGGCATAAAGCATGGTCGAACCGGGAGCCTTCTCCTCGGCACGATAGTAGTTCTCGAATGCATAGTTAGCACCCAGACCACCTACGAAAATCAGGTTAACAGGATACCACTCCTTCTTACCGAAAAGTGTGCAGAGGTTGACCAGCACGTCGGCAGTGGGGGTAACGTAGTTGTAGTTGTAGTGGCCGTCCTTGTCGCCCAACAGATAGTTGACGCCAGACTTGTCCCATGCACCGTTCAAGTGCAGGCGAGCACCTACGACAGGAGTGAACCAACGACCGAAGCTGATGCTTGCAGTCGGGGTAAAGGTCTTCCAGTTGTTGAACTCATTGTTGAAGGTGTTCTGAACACCACCTTGCAGACCAATGAAGTTGTAGGGAGGAAGAGCATGTCCGTTCTCTTCGAGGTCCTGAGCCAGGACGGGCACCGTAGTGATAAACAAGAGTGCCAAAACCAAAAGTTTCTTCATTTTGATAATCATTTAAGTTGGTTATTTCCTTTCCGATATTTTCACACTTTATTGGGCAAAATTAACATCTTTTTTGATTCCTACCAAAAAAATTACGGTACAAATACGGGTAACAAGACAAAATATCCCAAAAAACAACACAAAAGTGGCTATTTATCAATGTTTTTTTGTACTTTTGTGCTTTAATATTAAGGAATGTAGGTTAACAAGACCTTCAATCGCAAGTTTATTTACCTTATGGAACAACGTACTGCATCCATCGAGATTAAGCCAGTCAGTAGCCGCAAAGACATGCGTCGCTTTGTTCGTTTCAACTGGGAATTGTACAAAAACTGTCCTTATGCCGTGCCCGATTTCCTCGAGGACACGCTCGACACCTTTAATCCTCACAAAAATCCGGCCCTGAAATTTTGTGACGTAGCCTGTTTCCTGGCCCTACGCGACGGACAGACGGTGGGCCGTGTGGCTGCCATCATCAACCACCGTGCCAACGAGACGTGGAACGAGCGGCACGTACGCTTTGGGTGGATAGACTTCATCGACAACATCCGCGTGACCGAAGCCCTGCTGAAAACCGTCGAAGACTGGGGACGCAAACGTGGAATGGATACCATCGTGGGCCCCTTGGGCTTTACCGACATGGACCTCGAGGGCATGCTCACCGACGGCTTCGACCAACTCTCGACAATGAACAGCATATACAACTATCCCTACTACCCCGAACACATGCGCCAACTGGGTTACGAGAAGGAAGTGGGATGGGTAGAACGTAAGGTGTTCGTCCCTAGGAACGGGCACGAGGGCAACATGCAGAAGTATTTCAAGATAGCCGAACTGGTGGAGAAACGTTACGGCTTCCGCATCCGCAAGTTCAAGAACAAGGCCGAAATACGTCGCGAGGGCTACATCCCCAAGGTGCTCAATGTTGTGAATAAGGCATACGCCAACCTCTATGGTTATTGTGAACTCGACCCCGAGCAGATGGAGACCTATGCCGACCAGTATCTGGCCTACCTCGACAAGCGTTACCTCAGCGTCGTGGAGACCGCCGAGGGCGAAGTCATTGGTATGGGCATCTGCATTACCAGCCTATCCCGCGCCATCCAAAAGGCTAAGGCCCGCCTGTTCCCCTTCGGATGGTATCACATGGCTAAGGCACTCTGGTTCAATCGCCACCCGCGGATTCTTGATATGCTTCTCGTAGGTGTGTTGCCCGAGTATCAGGAAAAGGGTGCTAATGCCCTTATCTTTGCCGACATCATTCCGCAGGCCATCAAGGACGGCTACGAGTGGGCCGAGACACACCACCAGCTGGAAGACAACATACCCAGCCAGGCACAATGGAAGAACTTGGACTGCGAAATCCATAAGCGCCGTTGCGCTTTCAAAAAAGCACTATGACAGAAGAAAAGAATATCACAGCACAATCTTTAGCCGACTATGACGAAGAGGCCATCAAACACCTCTCGGACATGGAGCACATACGCCTTCGCCCCGGCATGTATATTGGCCGACTGGGCGATGGTTCGCATGCCGAGGACGGCATCTACGTCCTCCTGAAGGAAGTCATCGACAATAGCATCGATGAATTCAAGATGAGCGCCGGCAAGCGCATCGAGGTCGATATGGAGGAGCAGTTACGTGTCTCCGTTCGCGACTACGGACGCGGCATCCCCCTTGGTTCGCTCGTCGATGCCGTTTCGATGCTGAATACGGGTGGTAAGTACGATTCAAAGGCATTCCAGAAGAGTGTCGGACTGAATGGTGTGGGTCTGAAGGCCGTCAACGCCCTCAGTGCCCGCTTCGAAGTCTATAGCGTCCGCGACGGCGAGATGCGCCGTGCACGTTTCGAGAAAGGCCAGCTCACGAGCGACGAGACCCTGCCCAGCGACGAGGAGAACGGAACGTACGTCTTCTTCGAACCCGACCCCAGCCTGTTCAAGCACTATCAGTTCCAGCCCGAGTTCATCGAGACGATGCTGCGCAACTACACCTACCTGAACACCGGACTGACCATCCTCTTCAACGGTCGCCGCATCCTTTCGCGCAACGGCCTCAGTGACCTCCTTACCGACCGCATGACCAACAATCCGCTTTACGAGATTGTCCACATGCGAGGCGAAGACATTGAGATAGCCTTTACCCATTGTAACCAGAATGGTGAGGAATACTATTCCTTCGTCAACGGTCAGCACACCACCCTCGGCGGCACCCACCAGGCAACGTTTAAGAAATACATTGCCGAGGTCATCAAGGACTACTCGGGCAAGAACTACGAATACGGCGACATCCGCAACGGACTGGTGGCTGCCATCAGCATCAACATCCAGGAACCTATGTTCGAGAGCCAGACGAAGATTAAGCTCGGTTCGCTGACGACGGCTCCAGAGGGCGGCATATCGATTGACAAGTTTATAGGCGACTTTGTTAAAGAGCAGGTAGATAACTATCTGCACAAGAATACCGAAGTGGCCAACATCATCCTGCAAAAGGTGCAGGAGAGCGAACGCGAGCGCAAGGCTATGGCCGGTGTGGCCAAACTAGCTCGCGAACGCAGCAAGAAGGCCAACCTGCACAACCGTAAGTTGCGCGACTGCCGGGCTCACCTGACCGATACAAAGGGCGAACTTCGCGAGGACACCTGCATCTTCATCACCGAGGGCGACTCGGCCAGCGGAAGCATCACGAAGAGCCGCGACGTTAATACGCAAGCCGTCTTCTCCCTACGAGGCAAGCCGCTGAACTGCTTCGGTCTGACCAAGAAGGTGGTCTATGAGAACGAAGAGTTCAACCTCCTGCAAGCCGCACTGAACATCGAGGACGGACTGGACGGACTGCGCTACAACAAAGTCATCGTGGCCACCGATGCCGATGTCGATGGCATGCACATCCGCCTGCTGATGATAACCTTCTTCCTCCAGTTCTTCCCCGAACTTATCAAGAAGGGTCACGTCTATATCCTGCAGACGCCGCTCTTCCGCGTCCGGGCCCGCAAGTCGCGACTGGGCAAGACGAAGGTGAAGGAACTCCAAGATGCCGCCCAGGACCAAGAGGCTAAGGTACGTCGCCAAATATCAGAGACTACCGACTTCATTACCCAGTACTGCTACACCGAGGAGGAGCGCCTGCAGGCCATCTCCGACATGGGTCCCGACCCTGAGATTACGCGATTCAAAGGTCTTGGTGAAATCAGTCCCGACGAGTTCAAGACCTTCATCGGTTCCGACATTCGTCTGGAGCAGGTAAGTCTGCACAAGAGCGACCAGGTGGCCGAACTCTTGGAGTACTACATGGGCAAGAACACCATGGAGCGCCAGAACTTCATCATCGACAACCTCGTCATCGAGGAGGACCTGGCAGAGGAGGACGAAGTATGAAAAAGGCCATATTCCCGGGTTCCTTCGACCCGTTTACCCTTGGCCATGCCGACATTGTGGAGCGTGGGCTTCAGCTTTTCGACCACATCGTCATTGCCGTAGGCTATAACGAGGAAAAGCGAGGTTGGATTCCCATTGCCGAGCGCGTCCGTGCCTTGCGCGAGTTCTATAAGGACGAACCGCGCATCAGCGTCGAGCAGTACAACACGCTGACCGTCGATTTTGCCCGCGAACAGGGGACACCATTCATCCTGCGCGGCGTGCGAAGCCACAAGGACTACGAATACGAACTCCAGATGGCCGAAATCAATCGTGAACTGGCTCCCGACATCGAGACCGTTGCCCTCTTCACTACGCCCGAACTCTCCAGTCTCTCGAGCAGTATCGTGCGCGAACTGGCCCATTTCTGCCGCGACATCCGAAACTGGCTCCCCAAGGGCCTAACCTACAACGTATGAAACGCTTATCCCTGATTTTCCTATTTGCTCAGATGCTCATTCTCTCCGCCTTTGCCCAGCAACCAAAGGCCGACGAGATTGACCGCGCCATGCGCAAGCTCAGCATGGCCACGATACTCACCAACATCTACTACGTCGATACCGTAAACGTGGATCGCCAAGTGGAGGCCGCCATCAACGGCATGCTCTCGAAGCTCGACCCCCATTCGCAATACTCGAATGCCAAAGATACAAAGCGCATGAACGAATCCCTGGAGGGCTCGTTCGAAGGCATTGGCGTACAGTTCAACATGTTGGAGGACACGCTCATCGTCATCCAGCCCGTCTCGAAGGGTCCTTCGGAGCGGGTGGGCATCCTGGCCGGCGACCGCATCGTATCGGTCAACGACACCGCCATTGCCGGTGTCAAGATGAGCCGCGAGGAGATTATGAGCCGCCTGCGTGGCCCCAAGGGGTCGAAGGTGCGCCTGGGCATTGTCCGTCAGGGCGTCCGGGGCATATCGTACTTCACGGTGAAGCGCGACAAGATTCCCGTCAACACGCTCGACGCCGCCTACATGGTCACGCCCGAGATTGGACTCATCCGTTTCAGCAGTTTCGGTCAGACCACCTACGACGAGGTGATGGCCGCACTGGGCAAGCTGAAGCAACAGGGAATGAAGAGCCTCATCATCGACATGCAGCAGAACGGAGGCGGACTGCTGGGTGCAGCGGCTGAGATTACGAGCCAGTTCCTGCCCAAGGGCGATACCATAGTCTATACCCACGGGCGCAACGTCCCCGACCAGGTCTTTGTATCGACGGGCGGCAGCGGATTCCAGGAGGGCAAGGTCGTCGTGCTCATCGACGAATATTCGGCCTCGGCGGCTGAGATTCTGACGGGTGCCATCCAAGACCAGGACCGCGGTCTCGTCATCGGCCGGCGCTCCTTCGGAAAGGGCCTCGTACAGCGCCCCATCGACCTGCCCGACGACTCCATGATACGCCTGACCGTAGCCCGCTACTACACCCCCTCGGGCCGTTGCATCCAGAAGCCCTATACGAAGGGCGACAAGAACAGCTACTCGCGCGACCTCATCAACCGCTACAACTCGGGCGAACTGCTGCACGAGGACAGCATCCACTTCCCCGACTCGCTGCGCTACCAGACGCGCAAACTCGGCCGCACGGTCTATGGCGGCGGCGGCATCATGCCCGACTACTTCATCCCGCTCGACACGACGAAATACACCCGCTACTATCGTGAACTTTCGGCCAAGAGCATCATCATCAACGCCAACCTGCGCTACACCGACAAGAATCGCAAGCGACTCGCCAAGCAATATCCCGACTTCGAGACCTTCCGCACGCAATACGAGGTGCCCGACAACCTGATAGAGGACATCATGCGCGAGGGCAAGAAGCAGAAGGTTGAGCCCCGCGACGACGCCGAGCGCGAGGAGACCATCCCCGAGTTGCGCCGCATCATCCGTGCCCTCGTGGCCCGCGACCTTTGGGACATGAGCGAGTACTTTGCCATCATCTACGAGGGCGACCCCATGATAGCGAAGGCGGTGGAACTACTTAATAATTAAGAATTAAGAGAGAAGAATTAGGAATGAGCATCTCTTTTAATATAGAAGGCGTGGCCATGCCCGACATCGACCAGGGTCGCATTGTCCAATGGGTCTGCGCCGTAGCCGCCAGCCACGACCGGTGCGTCGGCACCATCAACTACATCTTCGTCAACGACGAGCGCATCCTGGAGGTCAATCGCCAGTACCTCCAGCACGACTACTACACCGACATCATCACCTTCGACTATACCCAGGGGCGACACATCTCGGGCGACCTCTTCATTTCGCTCGACACCGTCCGCTCGAATGCCCTCCAACTGGACGTGCCCTACGGGCGCGAACTCCTGCGCGTCGTCATCCACGGCGTGCTCCACCTCTGCGGCATCAACGACAAGGGCCCGGGCGAGCGCGAGGTGATGGAGGCCTGCGAAGACCGTGCACTGGCAATCTACGACCCCAATCCCCTCCCTCAGGAGGGGCGTGAATAGCATTTATCCTTAATAATAATATCATGAAAAATATCCTACAATTAGCAAGGCATTATACGCCATCCCCTCGGGGAGGGATGGGGGTAGGGGTCGTCCTTTTCAGTCTCCATGCCATGGCGCAGGGCGACGCGCGTCCCAACATCGTCTATATCATGACCGACGACCACACGGCACAGATGATGTCGTGCTACGGACAGAGCCCCATCCAGACGCCCAACCTCGACCGTCTGGCCCAGGAGGGTGTACGCTTCACCCACAGCTTCGTGGCCAACTCGCTCTCGGGGCCGAGCCGCGCCTGCATGCTCACGGGCAAACTCTCCCACAAGAACGGCTTCACCAACAACGAGCACGGCATCTTCGACGGCTCGCAGCAGACCATGCCCAAACTGATGCAACTCGCGGGCTACCAGACCGCCCTCATCGGCAAGTGGCACCTCGTCTCCGAGCCCACGGGTTTCAACCACTGGGACATCCTCGAGGGGCAGGGCGAATACTACAACCCCACCTTCCTCCACGACGACGGCACCCAGAGCCGCGAACCGGGCTACTGCACCGACATCATCACCGACAAGGCCATCCAGTGGATGGAGGGGCGCGACCGCGAGCAGCCCTTCATCCTCTTCGTCCACCACAAGGCCTGCCACCGCGACTGGCTTCCCGACCTCAAGGACCTCCGGGCCTACGAGGACCAGACCTTCGACCTGCCCCAAAACTTCTGGGACACCTACGACGGGCGCCTGGCTGCCCAGCAGCAGGAGATGAGCATCGCCAGCCCGCACGACATGGACCTCATCTACGACAACAAGATATACCAGCCGGGCGACACCAGCCGCCTCTCCCAACTCTATCTCGACTACGTCCGCCGGCTCTCCCCCGCCGACCAGCGCACCTACTTCCAGTTCCACGACTCCCTCAGCCAGGCCTTCCGGGCCCACCCCCTCACGGGGCGCGCACTGACGGAGTTCAAGTTCCAGCGCTACATGCGCGACTATGCCAAAGTCACCAAGAGCCTCGACGAGAACGTGGGGCGCCTGATGCAGTACCTGCGCGACCATGACCTCCTGGACAACACCCTCGTCGTCTATACCAGCGACCAGGGCTTCTACATGGGCGAACACGGGTGGTTCGACAAGCGATTCATGTACGAGGAGAGCCTCAACACCCCCCTCCTGATGCGTCTGCCCAAGGGCTACGAAAGGCGCGGAATCGTCGATGAAATGGTGCAAAATATCGACTATGCCCCCACCTTCCTCCAGATGGCCGGGGCCGTTGTCCCCGACGACATACAGGGACAGTCGCTCGTGCCCCTGTTGAAGGAGGACGCCCGCTCCAGCGGGGAGCAATGGAGGGACGCCATCTACTACCACTACTACGAGTTCCCCGCCGAGCACCAGGTCAAGCGCCACTACGGCGTACGCACCCAGCGCTACAAGCTCATCCACTTCTATCGCGACATCGACCAGTGGGAACTCTACGACCTGCAGACCGACCCCACCGAGATGCACAACCTCTATGGCAATCCGAAGTACAAGAAAGTGCAGCGCCAGATGCACCGCCGCCTGCGCCAACTGCAGCAACAGTACGACGACCCCATCGAGAAGGAACTCCGCGGCAAGTAACCCGCCCCCCTCTCTTTTGTCAACATTTTTGCGACCTCCCGGCGGGGGCCCTGGAGCCTGCCGATGGAAGTTATGTTAACCTACGGGCCGAGATAATATTAACCGTCGGCCCCAGATTAACATAACTTAGGGGCGTAGGTTAACATAACTTCCGGCGACCCCTTCTGAGATCTGATGCAGAACCGCCGTTTATCATTGACAGCCAGGACGTTACGTCCTTACGGGGCAGAGAGCGATGTGGAAGGACGGAGCCCGCCACGCCACACCGGTCGGTTGTAAGGATTTTTCAGAAGGGGAATGAACTAAATCACATAAAAATAGGGGCGGAAAAGAATCTTTTTTCGTATATTTGCACCCAGAGACTAACGAAAAAGACGAAATGGTATGAAACGACACACCCTCGGACTTATCCTCCTCGTCGCCGCCACAGGCGCTATGGCACAGACGTACGTGCCGCAGGTCTATCCCCAACAGCAGACGCTGGTGGGCGAGGCCCGGCTCGCGGTGCGCGACTCCGTATTCACCCTGAGCAACGAGGTGCTGGAGGCCTCGTTCACTTGCCAGGACGGCAGCCTGCGCTTCGGCGGCTGCGAGGCATTGGGACTGCGCGCGGGGACGGAACTGTTCTCGTTCACCCTGGGCTCGGCGGGCACGCTGACGAAGGCGTGCAGCGAACTGCTGCTCGACACACTCTATACCGAGGACCTCACGGGCAGCCCGACGGCCACGCGCGGCGCCGAACACTTCGACGGCAAGGCGCTGGTGGCCCGTTTCATCTACGGCACCTCGCTCGAAGTGACGTGGCGGGCCGTACTGCGCGACGGCAGCCACTACCTGCGCACCGAAATGCACCTCCGCGCCCTGCGCAACATACGCATGCACCACATCGTAGCCATGCAGTACCAGGTGGAGGGCGACACGCCCAAGGTATCGGGCAACACGCGCGGTTCGGTGCTGGCAAGCCAACGCCTGTTTGCCGGACTGGAGACGCCGATGGGCATCAACGAGACGGCAAGTCAGGACGACGGCTCGACGCTGATTACGGGCACGTGGAGCCGCAACGTACTGCTCGAGGCCGGACGGTCGTGGACGGTGAGCAGCGTCGTGGGCCTGATGGGCGAGAGACAGCAGCGGCGCTCGTTCCTGGCCTACAGCGAACGGGAGCGCGCCGTGCCCTGGCGACCGATGCCCGTCTATATCAGCTGGTACGAACTGAACATCGACCGCAACAACGACCCCGACTACACGACGAACATGAACATCTCGCAGTGCGTGGACGTGATGAAGCAGTGGAAGACCCACCTCTCCGACGCCTATCAGACGGACGTCAAGGCCTTCGTCTGGGACGACGGCTGGGACCACTACGGCACGTGGACCTTCAACCCCAACTTCCCGAACGGATTCCAGGAGGCCGACGACGTGGCACGCCAGATGGGCAGCGGCATCGGAGCCTGGCTGGGCCCCGTGGGCGGCTACGGACAGAGCGGCAACTACCGGCGCCAGTACTGGGCCGACAAGGGGGGCGTGCAACTCTCGAACCCCGCATATTACCAGACGTTCTGGGACGCCTGTAAGTACATGGTAGAGCACTACGACTTCCGCTTCTTCAAGTTCGACGGCATCAGCGCCCAGTTCTCGGCCACAGGGCCCGACTCGGGCACGACGGGCGAGGAGAACGCCGAGGCCATCATCGACATGGAGAGCCAGATACGCCAGCAGTTGCGCCCCGACATCTTCTTCAACACCACCGTAGGCACGTGGGCCAGCCCCTTCTGGTTCCACTTCACCGACGCCGTCTGGCGACAGGAACAGGACTACGGCACCATCGGCAACAACACTATCGACCGCGAAAACTGGATTACGTACCGCGACCGGCTGGTCTATCAGAACTTCGTGCAGAACGCCCCGCTATGCCCCATCAATACGCTGATGACCCACGGATTCATCCTCTCCAGTCACGGCAACGTCAGCCAAAACCGCACCTACCAGGCCGTACTGCGCGAGATGCGCTGCGCCTTTGCCTGCGGCAGCGGCATGGTGGAACTCTACAACGACTACAGCCTGATGAACAGCATCAACGGCGGCAAACTGTGGGCCGACCTGGCCGAGTGCATCCAATGGCAACGGGAACAGGCCGACGTACTGCCCGACATCCACTGGGTGGGCGGCAACCCGTGGGACGGCTCGAAGGCCAACATCTACGGCTGGGCAGCCTGGAACGGACTGAAGTCGGTCGTAACCCTGCGCAACGGCAGCAACTCGGCCCAACGCTTCACCACCACCCTGCGCCAGATGCTCGACATCCCCGCCTCGGTCACGGGCAGCATCACGCTGTCGAAGGCCTTCCGCGTACAAACCAGCCTGAGCGGACTCACTGAGGGCACACCCATCGACATCGACCAGACGCTCTCGCTCTTGCTACCCGCAAGCAGCGTGTACGTCTTCAACGGTATCGACAGCGAGCGAACCGCCGTCGAGGGCCCTCAGGACGGGCCAACGACCACCGTACGGACCAGTCGCATCTACGACCTCAGCGGCCGCCCCGTAGCCGAGCCCCAGAGGGGGGTATATATCCAAAACGGCACAAAAATACTTCGGAAAGACTAAATTTTTCACTTTCATCTTTCCACTTTCAACTTTTTGTCGTATCTTTGCACCGCAAAAGCCCAGATGGCGGAATCGGTAGACGCGCTGGTCTCAAACACCAGTGGGGCAACCCGTGCCGGTTCGACCCCGGCTCTGGGTACGAAAGCGGGGAAAGACATCTTGTTCTCTCCCCGCTTTTTAGTCAAAAGGACAACAAAGAATAATATATGGACAACACGGAACTACTTATCGACAAGATTGTCAAAGGCATACAGGAGAAGAAGGGTCGCAACGTGACCATCGTTGACCTGCGCGGAATCGAGGACACCATCTGCAAGGCCTTCGTGCTCTGCACCGCAGGTTCACCCACCCAGGCACAGGCCCTGGCCGACAGCATCGCCGACGTGGCACGCAAGGAGGCCGGTGCCAAACCCATCGCCGTAGAGGGACTGCGCCAGTCGCTCTGGGTGGCCATGGACTATGCCGACGTGATGGTACACATCTTCCTGCCCGAAGTGCGTGAGTTCTACGACCTGGAACACCTCTGGGCCGATGCCGAACTGACGGAGATTAAGGATTTGGATTAACCATTTAAGGTTTAACGTTTAAGGATTATGGCTGAACAAAACAACAATAAAATACCGAACAAGGCGAATAAGAATAACAAGAAGCAGCGGATGCCGCGCTTCAACCTGAGTTGGTTCTACCTGATTATCGCCGTCGTGCTGGGTTGGCTCTTCCTGAACAGCGAGGGCACCGGTGGCGGCGGCATGACGAAGACGGCCAACTACAGCGAGTTTCGCCAGTACGTGGAACAGGGCTACGCCTCGCGCATCGAGGTGAACAGCGACCAACAGCAGGTGACGATGTACGTCAAGGCGGAACACATCCGCGACGTATTCCGCAGTGCCGGCAAGGACGCCGGCGGCGCTGAACCGCGCGTCGTCGTAGAGTACGGTTCGACCGACAAACTCGAGGAGTTCCTCGATGCCCAACAGGAGGCAGGAAACTTCGACGGCAGCGTGACGTACAAGAAGAACGACGGCATGCTCTACCACATACTCATCAACTTCGGCCCCTTCCTGCTGCTCATCTTCTTCTGGGTCTTCATCATGAACCGCATGGGCAGCGGCGGCGGCATGGGCGGCATGAACATCTTCAACGTCGGGCGCAGTCGTGCCCAACGTGTCGAGGTCGATGAGAAGTCGAAGGTCACCTTCGCCGACGTAGCCGGCCAGGCCGGGGCTAAGCAGGAGGTGCGCGAGATTGTGGAGTTCCTGAAGAATCCCAAGAAGTTTACCGACCTCGGCGGCAAGATTCCCAAGGGTGCCCTGCTCGTAGGCCCGCCGGGAACAGGTAAGACCCTGTTGGCCAAGGCCGTAGCCGGAGAGGCCGACGTGCCCTTCTTCACCATGTCGGGCAGCGACTTCGTGGAGATGTTCGTGGGCGTCGGAGCCAGTCGTGTCCGCGACCTCTTCCGTCAGGCCAAGGAGAATAGTCCCTGCATCATCTTCATCGACGAAATCGATGCCGTGGGCCGTGCCCGCAGTCGCAACGCCATGATGGGTGGCAACGACGAGCGCGAGAGCACCCTCAACCAGTTGCTGACCGAGATGGACGGCTTCGGCACCAACAGCGGTGTCATCATCCTGGCCGCCACCAACCGGGCCGACATCCTGGACAAGGCACTGCTGCGCGCAGGACGTTTCGACCGACAGATTCACGTTGACCTGCCCGACGTCAACGAACGTAAGGAAATCTTCCAAGTCCACTTGAAGCCCCTGAAGGTGGACAACTCCCTCGACATCGACTTCCTGGCTCGCCAGACTCCGGGCTTCTCGGGTGCCGACATCGCCAACGTCTGCAACGAGGCTGCCCTGATTGCCGCCCGTCACAACAAGACCAGTGTGACGAAGGACGACTTCCTCTCGGCCGTAGATCGCATCATCGGCGGACTGGAGAAGAAGACCAAAGTGCTGACCGACGAGGAGAAGCGCACCATCGCCCTGCACGAAGCCGGCCATGCCACCATCTCGTGGAACCTCCAGTATGCCAACCCGCTCGTCAAGGTTACCATCGTACCGCGCGGCCGTGCCCTCGGTGCTGCCTGGTACTTGCCCGAGGAGCGACAGATAACCACCCGCGAACAGATGCTCGACGAGATGTGTTCCCTCCTGGGCGGACGTGCTGCCGAAGAACTCTTTACGGGCCACATCAGCAGCGGCGCCATGAACGACCTCGAGCGCGTCACGAAGCAGGCCTACGGCATGATTGCCTACATGGGAATGAGCGACCGACTGCCCAACCTCTGCTACTACAATAACGAGGAGTATCAGTTCTCGAAGCCCTACAGCGAGGAGACCGCACGCCTCATCGACCAGGAGGTACAGAAGATGATTGACGAGCAGTACGCCCGTGCTAAGCAAATCCTGACCGAGAAGGCCGAAGGCCATGGCCAACTGGCCCAACTGCTCGTCGAGCGCGAGGTCATCTTTGCCGAGGACGTCGAACGCATCTTCGGTCCGCGTCCCTGGGCCAGCCGAGCCGACGAACTGCTTGAAAACAGTGAGAAACTTTGAACTATGAAAAGCAACCTTATCATCCGCACCCTGACCGGCATCCTCTTCCTGGTCGTAATGATAGGCGGCATCGTCTATAGTCCCCTGACGATGGGCCTTCTTTTCACCCTCATCACCGCCCTCAGCGTCCACGAGTTCTGTGAAATCGTTTCCGAGCGCGACGACGTCGAGATAAATCCTATGATATGCACCCTCGCCGGTGCCTATCTGTTCCTGGCCTTCTTCGGCTACCTGAGCGGACTGACACCTACGCCAGCCGTCTTCGTGCCCTACCTCATCAGCATTGTCTATCTGCTCATCAGCGAACTCTACCTTCAGCGCGAAAGCCCCATCAACAACTGGGCCTACACGATGATGAGCCAGATGTACGTTGCCCTGCCCCTCTGCATGGTACCCGTGCTTGGCTACATCACCGACAGCGCCCACCCCATGCAACCCGCCGACTACCGCTGGACGTTCCCCTTGGCCGTATTCCTATTCCTTTGGACCAGCGACACGGGGGCCTACTGCGTCGGTTCGCTCTTCGGCAAGCACCGCCTTTTTGAGCGCATCTCGCCCAAGAAGTCATGGGAAGGCTCCGTAGGTGGTGCCCTGTTGGCCCTCGTAGCAGCCCTCATCGTCAGCCACTACGACGCTTCGCTTACCCTGCCCCAGTGGCTTGGGTTTGCCCTCGTAGTTGTTGTCTTCGGCACGTGGGGCGACCTGGTCGAAAGCCTCCTGAAGCGCCAACTCGGCATCAAGGACAGCGGCCGCATACTGCCCGGCCACGGGGGCATGCTCGACCGCTTCGACTCCTCCCTGCTTGCCCTGCCTGCCACGGTGGTCTATCTCTACACCCTCTCCATCGTCTGAGAAAAACATCCAAAAACCTTACACTTATGAATAACACAAACATCGCGAAGGCTGACAAGGTATTGGCCTGGCGCGAAGATATTGTCATTCCTACCTACGAGGTAGGTTGTGAGGAGAAGAACCCCATATTCCTGGAGAAGCGGGTCTATCAGGGTTCGTCGGGAGTGGTCTATCCCTACCCTGTGGTGGAGAGCATCGCCAACGAACCCACCGACCACACGTACCATGCCGTCTATCTCGAGAACGAGTACCTAAAAGTGATGATACTGCCCGAACTGGGTGGGCGCATACAGATGGCCTACGACAAACTTCGCCAACGCCATTTCGTCTATTACAACCACGTCGTGAAGCCTGCCCTCGTGGGACTTACGGGCCCATGGATAAGCGGCGGCATCGAGTTCAACTGGCCCCAGCACCACCGCCCATCGACCTTCCTGCCCATCGACTGCACCATCGAGGAGGAGGCCCAAGACGGCTCGGTCACCGTCTGGTGCAACGAGATGGAGCGCATGTTCCACCAGAAGGGACTTGTCGGCTTCACGCTGCGTCCCGGCTGTGCCTACCTGGAGATTCATGCCCAGTTATCGAACCGCACCCCCCTGCCCCAGACCTTCCTTTGGTGGGCCAACCCCGCCGTGGAGGTGAACGACGAGTACCAGAGCGTATTCCCGCCCGACGTGAATGCCGTCTTCGACCACGGCAAGCGCGCCGTCTCCTCGTTCCCCATCGCCACGGGCACGTACTACAAGATGGACTACTCGGCCGGCGTCGATATCTCGAACTACAAGAACATCAAGGTGCCGACGTCGTACATGGCCGTGAACTCCAAGTACGACTTCGAGGGTGGTTACGAGAACGACACCCAAGCCGGCATGCTCCACGTGGCCAGCCACCACCTGTCGCCCGGCAAGAAGCAGTGGACCTGGGGCAACGGCGACTTCGGACGCGCCTGGGACCGCAACCTGACCGACCCCGCCACGCCCGAGGAGGCCGCCGCCCACCACATCGACCGCACGGGTTACCGCCCCTACATCGAACTGATGGCAGGCGTATATACGGAGAACCAGCCCGACTTTACGTGGCTCATGCCCTACGAAGAGAAGCAATTCACCCAGTACTTCATGCCCTACCGCGAACTGGGCGTGGTGAAGCAGGCCTCCAGGGACTTCATCTTCAACATCAAGGAGACCGAGCACGGCGTGCGCATCTGGATATTGGCCACCTCGCGGCAGGAGGTGCACCTCCTACTGAGCCACAAGGGGCAAACCCTCCTCGACGAAACCCACACGCTCTCGCCCGAGACCGTCTTCACGAAGGACATCGACGTCCGGGGCGCCGCCCTGGGCGAACTCTACTTCACCCTCTCGCCCCTCGACCCCTGTCTCTCGCCCCTCACGTGGCATGCCGAGCCCGACGAGGTGCGCCCCATCCCCGACGCCGCCGAGGCAGCCTTGTCGCCTGAGGAGACAAAGACGGTGGACCAACTCTACCTCACCGGCCTCCACCTCGAGCAGTATCGCCACGCCACCTGGTCGGCACTCGACTACTACGAGGAGGCCCTGCGCCGCGACCCGCGCGACGTCCGCTGCCTCAACCAGATAGGTCTCTGGTACCTGCGTCGAGGCCGTTTCCAGAAGGCAGAGCAGTACCTGCGCCGCGCCGTAAGGGTCTGGCAGCGTCGCAATCCCAACCCCTACGACGGCGAGCCCATCTTCAACCTGGCCCTGGCCCTGAAATACCAGATTCGCAAACAGGAGGCCTACGAACTCTTCTGGAAAGCCTCGTGGAACAAGGCCTGGGCCGACGCCGCCTACTTCGAGGCCGCCCGCATCAGCCTCTCCGACGGCCGTCTGACCGATGCCCTCGACGAGGTGGAGCGCGCCCTCATCAGCAACTCCCACAACCACCAGGCCCGTGCCCTCAAGGCCACCATCCTGCGCCGTCTCGGTCGCCACGACGAGGCCCTGACGTGGATTCGCGAGTCCCTGGCCATCGACCGCTTCAACTACGGCTGTCTCTACGAACAGTACCTGCTGACCGCCGACAAGGCCTGTCTCGCACACCTCCAAGAACTCATGCACGGCAACATCCACAACTACCACGAGTTGGCCCTCGACTATGCCCTGGCCTATCAGTGGCAAGAGGCCGACGACGTGCTCGCCCTCGTCGGCACGCCCTCGCCCCTGACCCTCTTCCATCGTGCTTGGTTCCACGCCGGGATGGGGCTGCCCGAGGAGTTTGAGGCGCTCTGCCAGGAGGCCGAGGAATGCTCTCCCGACCTATGCTTCCCCAACCGGCTCGAAGATGTCGTGGTGCTCACTGCCGCCAAGTCCCTGATCAGCCCCTCTTCGAAGAGCAAGACGGGCGCCCTCGCCTCCTACCTCCTTGGTTGCCTCTACTACGACAAGCGACAATACGACGTCGCTGTGGAAAACTGGGAACTGTCGGCAAGGCTGAATCCAGCGTTCCCCACCGTCTGGCGCAACCTGGCCCTATACCATTATAATAAGGCCCGCCAGCCCGAGGTGGCCCTCGAGATGATGGAACGCGCCTTCCACCTCGACGAGACCGACGCCCGCGTCCTGATGGAACTCGACCAACTCTACAAGGTCATGCAGCGGCCCCACGCCGAGCGGTTGGCCCTACTGCAACGGCATTCCGACCTCGTCCGACAGCGCGACGACCTCCTGCTCGAAGAGATTACCCTGCTCAACCAACTGGGCCGCTTCCAGGAGGCCAAACAACGGCTTGATGCCCACCACTTCCATCCGTGGGAGGGTGGCGAAGGCAAGGTGCCTGCGCAGTACCAGATTGCTCGTGTAGAACTGGCCAAGCAAGACCTCGGCCCCACGGCCATCCGTCTCCTGACCGAGTGCCTCAGCTACCCGCCCCACCTGGGCGAGGGCAAGCTCTACGGCGCACAGGAGAACGACTTCCACTACCTCCTCGCCCTCGCCTACGAACGCCAGGGCGATGCCCAGCAGGCCCGCCACCACTACGAACTCGCCACCCTCGGCCCCACCGAGCCCGCCGCAGCCATGTACTACAACGATGCCAAGCCCGACAAGATATTCTATGCCGCCCTGGCCTACCGCAAACTGGGCGACGAGGCCAAGGCCAACGGGCTCTGCCACAAACTCATCAACTACGGCCAGCAGCACCTCTTCGACACCCCGCGTACCGACTATTTTGCCGTCTCCCTGCCCGACCTGCTCATCTGGGAGGGCGATCTGGGGCGCGCCAACGTCGTCCACTGCAACCTCCTGATGGCCCTCGGCCACCTCGGGCTCGGCCACACCACGAAGGCCCTCGGCCTGCTCTCCGAGGTAGAGCGGCTCGACGTCAACCACCCGACGCCCCCCGCCGTCCGTTCGCTCATCGCCAACCACCTCCTGCCGTAGGAAGGAGACATTCATGACGACACTACGTAAAGCCCTGTTTCTCAGCAAGAAACGGGGCTTTTTCGTCGGGTCTCAGAAGGGGGTGTTGGAAGTTAACTTAACCTACGCCCATCAGTTAACATAACCTTCGGCCCTAAGTTAACATAACCGATGCCTACAAGTTAACATAACCTTCGGCGATAGGTTAACATAACCTTCGGCAAGGGGGGTCTGGACCACCCTTCAGGAGGCTGGAGAACTACTTGCAAAAGGGGTGGTTATCAGAGCTTTACGTCCTCGACGCTGATGATGCCGTTGACGATGGCATAGATGGTGAGGCCGGCGGCGGCGTGGATGTCGAGCTTGCGGGAGATGTTGCGGCGGTGGGTCATGACGGTGTTGACGGAGATGAACATGCGCTCGGCAATCTCCTTGTTCGACAGTCCCATGGCGACGAGGCGGATGACCTCGCGCTCGCGCTCGCTCAGGGCTCCCTCCTGTTCCCCCTTGGCGGGGAGGGGTTCCTCCTCCCTCGTGGGTACGTTCAGGGGAGCCTCCTCCTCCAGTCGTCGCACGCACTGGCTGAAGAGGGTGTCCTCCATGTGGCAGTGGTTGAGGAAGTCCTCCTCGACCATGTAGATGTCCATCAGCACGTCGCCCAGGAGGGCGGCATTCTGGTCGCTGGGGTAGTACTTGATGATGATGTTCTTGAGTTCCGTCAGGCTACGGTCGATGCTCGAGTGGCTGCCCTCGTGCTCGCTGGTAAGCTGGGCGAGGCTCTGAGGGCCGCGTCGGCCCTGGAGCAACTGCTCGACGTAGGGGTGGACGTGGGTGTTCTCGTACTGCATGTGGCGAGTGACCTCAGCCATGTACTCGTCGTAGAACTTCAGTATGAGCACGGCTATCTGGGAACGCATGTCGATGGCCTGGAGCAGCTTGCGGCGGATGGCGGGCAGGCGGTAGTCGATGAAGTAGGTATGCGAGTTTCGGAGGTAGAGGAGCAAGGTGGGCATGTCTATCCGCTCCACCATTTCGTTGATGTGGGCATGATTTGTGTCCTGCAGGAAGTTGACAACCGTCAGGAAGGTGGTGGCATCGACGTTGGCCGCCTTGCAAGTCTCGGCCACGGTCTGGTCGCCGAAGCCCAGTGTGATACCGAAGCGGCATATCATCTGCAACATGCGATAATCGTCGCTGATGACGTCGCTCATGGGGTCGGTTTCGTGATATCGTCCGCTCATAATGTGTGGTTTTTTGTGCTGCAAAGGTACAAAAAGCCGCTGTTTTAACCAATTTTAAGTAGGAGAAATGGCTCCGAAAGCTCGTAAAATCGCATTTTTTGAGTATTGCAAGGTATCGGAAAAGGCAGTAATTTTGCAGTCGGATAATCACAATGCGAAAAATGACTACTATAAAGAAAGTACTGACGAGCGCCGTCGTGGCATTGGTTTCGACCACCGCCATGGCACAATGGAACCAAGACTCGACGGAGATGGACTCGTACGACCGATACCGCGTCGGCGGCTACGGCGAGGCAGTGGCCCAGTTCAAGAACTACGGCATCAACCGCTTCAACGGGACCTCGACGGGCAACTCCAGCGTCCGGCGCAACACCATCAGCATCCCACGCTTCGTCCTGGCGGGCGACTATAAGTTCAACCGCCACTGGGCACTGGGCGTAGAGATTGAGTTCGAAGCGGGCGGCACGGGTGCAGCCTACGAAATCGAAAACACCGAGAACGGCGAGTACGAGACCGAGGTGGAGAAGGGCGGCGAAGTGGCCCTGGAACAGTTCCACCTGACGTACCGCCTCAATAATGCCTTCATGGTCCGTGTCGGCCACCAGATAGTGCCCGTGGGCCTGAACAACGAACACCACGAGCCCATCCTCTTCTACGGCACCGTGCGCCCCGAGGGCGAGACCAGCATCATCCCCAATACGTGGCACGAGACGGGTCTGTCCGTCATGGGTCAGTTCGGCCGTCGGTGGGCCTCGTTCGACTACCAGGCCATGGTCGTAGCCGGACTGAACGCCAACGGATTCGACCGCAACACGTGGGTGGCCGGCGGCAAGCAGGGACTCTTCGAGGTCGATAACTTCACCTCGCCCGCGTACGTCGCGCGCGTTAATTATAAAGGTATCCCGGGCCTTAGGCTGGGTGCCTCGTTCTACTACATCCGCAATGCGGCCTCGAACAGCGACAAGCCACAGACGTACGCCTTCAAGGTCCCCGTTCGCATCTGGTCGGTCGATGCCCAGTACCAGCATCGCTACTTCACGGTACGCGGCAACCTGCTGGGCGGACACGTGGGCAACAGCGACCAACTCTCGGCCAAGAACAACCGACTGAGCAACTCGTCGCCCTACAGCCGACTGGCCCCCATCGCCCAACGCGCCGTCAGCTATGGCGCAGAGGCTGGCCTGAGACTGCGAAACATGGTCGTAGCCGACCGCATGCCCGACCTCATCCCCTTCGTGCGCTACGAATACTACAACGCACAGGAGAAGGTCGTCGTGAGCAAGTATAACCTGAAGTCGGCCGACCCGAGACTGAAGACCTCGATGTGGGTGGCCGGCCTGAACTATCGTCCCCTGCCCAATCTGGTCGTAAAGGCCGACTACACGAAGCGCCGCATCGGCGACGGCAACTACAAGTCGGAGAACGAGTTTGCCCTGGGCGTGGCCTTTACGGGATGGTTCCTGTCGGACAACCGATTTAAGAAAATGAGAAACTAAAAACCAAATCATACAGAACAAAATGAAGAAGTATTTTTTTATGGCTGCCTTGGCAGCACTGAGTCTGGGCTTCACCGCCTGTGACGACGATGATGAGAAGTACGTGCCCGAGGGTACAAGTGAAGTAACCATCAACGACAACAACCTGGACGTAACTGCGGCCAACGTCGATACGTGGACCCTCTATGCCAGCGCCGTAGCCCAGCTGCTGGCCAACGACGCCAGCGACCTGAACGAGGCTTGGTCGGTAGATTACAACGGCGAACCCTTTGCCGAGACCTTCAAGAACCACAACAAGGCCCCCTACACGAGCGCTGTCAGCTGTCTGGAACAGATTGTCGATGGCTGCATCGACATCGCCAGCGAGGTAGGCACCGCCAAGATTGGTGAACCCCGCGACCTGTGGGTAGCCGGCAACTACACCGAGGCCGTCTATGCCGTAGAGTCGTGGTACAGTTTCCACTCCATCGACGACTATGCCAACAACATCCAGTCCATCCGCAATGCCTTCAACGGTACGCGCAACAATACCGAGGCCCAGCACTCCATCGCTGCCCTGGCCAAAAAGACCGACAACGCAGTGTATAGCAACGTCAAGGCACGCATCGACGCAGCCTACAACGCCATCAAGACGGGCATGACGGCCCCCTTCCGCGACCACATCGGCAACGCTACCGTACTGGCTGCCCAGGAGGCTTGCGCCCAGTTGGTGGATGCCCTGGAGAACGAACTGAAGCCCTTCGTAACCCGTGCCGAGGGCGACGAACTGGATGCCATCGTGAAGACCTACGTGGAGAACGTAGTTGAACCCACCTATGCCGACCTGGTCACGAAGACGGCTGCCCTGAAGCTGGCCGTTGACGCCCTGCGCGCACAGCCCAGCACCGCTGCCTTCGAGAAGGCTGCCCAAGTTTGGATGGCTGCCCGCGAACCGTGGGAGACGAGCGAGGCATTCCTCTTCGGTCCCGTGGCCGACCTGGGTCTCGACCCCAACATGGACTCGTGGCCCCTCGACGTAGATGCCATCAAGGACGTCATGAACAGTGGCAAGATAGAGGAACTCATCAAGTGGGAAGGTGAATACGACGAAGAGAACGAAGACATAGAGGCCGTACAGAATGTGCGTGGCTTCCACACACTGGAGTTCCTGCTCTTCAAGAGCGGCAAACCCCGTACCTATAACAAGTAATGAGACAGAAGAGAAAAGTTTTTCTTTCATATACATTTTGGTGCATCGTTCTCACGGCCTTTTGGGGCTGTGAGAATGATGGCGTTTTGGATGTCACGGACATAGAGGTGCCAGAGGGCTATGCCTTGTCGGCCGGGACAAGCACGGTCTTCAAGAACTCAAGCTTTGCCTACGACACCGATGCCGACTGGGTGGCCAACATCCCGGCCAACTCGAAACGCTTCACCCACGGCGACCGCCTCTACGACAACCCCATGAACTCCGGTAACGGACTGGGCCCTGTCTATGCAGGCTACTCGTGCGGTTCGTGCCACCGCAACGCCGGACGCACGAAACCTGCCCTGTGGACCCAGACGGGCACTGACCCCGACGGCACACCCGTCTATGGCAGCGGTTCGTACGGATTCTCGTCGATGCTGGTCTATGTGACCCGCAAGAACGGGGCATTCTTCCAGGACTATGGGCGCGTCATCCACGACCAGAGCATCATGGGCGTGACGGCTGAGGGTAAACTGGAGTGCCGTTGGCATGAGGAGCAGTTCCAGTTCCCCGACGGCGAAGTGTATTCGCTGGTCTATCCCGAATACACCATCACCGACTGGTACCAGCCTAATTACCGCAATACCGACGAACCCATCCGCCCCGAAGACCTATTCTGCACGGTGCGCATCCCCCTGCGCCACGTCGGCATGGGCCAGATGATGGCCCTCGACCCGGCAGAGATTGAGGCCTTGGCTGCCCGCTCCAACTATCCCGAATACGGCATCTCGGGCCGCGCCAACTACATCAACGAACGCGGACGACTGCAACTCGGCCTATCGGGCAACAAGGCACAACATGCCGACCTGACGGTGGAACTCGGTTTCTCGAGCGACATGGGTGTGACCAACAGCCGCTATCCCGAGGAGATTTGTGAGGGACAGCGCCAGATGCAGGAGGGCTCGATGATGGGCCTGCTCTACGACAAGTTGGACATCGGCACGGAGGACATGGAGGACGTCGATTACTACCTCCACGGACTGGGCGTGCCGGCACGCCGACTGGGTTCGACCACCATCCCCGTCAGCTACAAGGGTCGCACCATCACGGAGCGCGAACACGTGGCCATTGGCGAACAACGGTTCTACGAGGCCAAGTGTCACCTGTGCCACGTCACTACGTTGCACACTCGTCCGCGAGGCGCCAAACTGCTGAATGGCACCGAACTGCCCTGGCTGGGTAACCAAACCATCCATCCGTACAGCGACTACCTCCTCCACGACATGGGCTCGGAGATTATGGGCGTAGGGCTGAACGACAACTACGTGAGCGGCTTGGCCCGTGGCAACGAATGGCGCACGACACCGCTCTGGGGTATCGGCTTGCAGGAGAAGGTGAACGCACATACTTACTTCCTGCACGACGGTCGGGCCCGCAACCTGCAAGAGGCCATCCTGTGGCACGGCGGTGAAGGCGAGGCATCGAAGAATCTCTACAAGCAGATGGACCGCGAGGACCGTCAGGCACTGATAAAATTCCTTGAATCCTTATAAATAACGATGATATGAAAAAGATATTCTTATCTATACTTTTTACCGCAGTCGTGTTGCCTGCCTTGGCCGAAGAAAACAACGACCTGATGGCAGACGAAGTACCGGCACAAGGCCGTATTGACATGGAGAACGGCGTGCTGGGCATTGCCGACGACCGCGGCTTCACCCTGCAATCGAAGAACGGCAAGTTCGTCTTCAAGCCCTACCTGTTCCTGCAAACGCGCGGGCAACTGAACTACTACGACGACGAGGGACTGGACAAGGCTTACAACCAGGACAACGTGGCCAACTCAGGCTTCGCCATTCCCTATGCCATCCTGGGCTTCACGGGCAAGACCTTCGGTTGTCTGGACTACAACCTCAGCATCAATGCGGCTGCTACGGGGGCCAACGTACTGCAACAGGCGTGGATTGACTATAGCCTGAGCCCGGCTGCACGTTTCCGTGCCGGTAAGTTCAAGACACCCTTCACCCATGCCTACCTGACGACACTGGGCGAAACATTGTTCCCCACCCTGCCCACTTCGCTTACGGCCACAAGCATCATGCCCCACACGCTGAATGCCGTCACTCCCGTGATTGGTACAGGCTTCGACGTGGGCGTGGAATTCCATGGAACCGCCAGGCTGAAGCAAGGCTCACAATGGCTGACGGGCTACGAGGTAGGACTGTGGAACGGAAGCGGTTCGGCCGTGAACGGTGCCACAAAAACCTTCTCCGACGACTGGCACATCCCCTCGCTGCTGTATGCAGGCCGACTGACCTTCATGCCCTGGGGCCAAATGCCCATGACACAGGGCAATAGCCGCATGCTTCGGGGCCGCCACATGCAGTTCGGCATAAGCGGTGGACTGAACGTGGAGAGCGAAAGCGAGAGCACGAACGATGCCCGCCTGGGTGCCGAGTTCTCGATGCTCCTCAACCGTTGGTACGTCGGTGCCGAGGCTTATTGGATGCACGTAGGCTTCACAAAGCGACAGAAGATTGATGACAAGTTCAACTACTGGGGTGCCTACGGTCAGGTGGGTTACTTCGTCGTTCCCTCCGTGCAACTTGGCCTGCGCTACGACTTCATGGACCGCAACAGCACGGGCAAGGACGGCTTCCTGAACATGCCCGCCGTGGTCTGCAACTACTACGTACCCAAGGCCCACCTGAAACTCTCCGGCATGTATCAGTTCACAGGGCGCTATGGTCATGAGACCCAACTCGACCGCGACAACGATGACCTGGGCGTCTCGACCCACTATGCTTCCCTGCAAGTACAGTTTAGTTTCTAAACGATGAAGAAGAAGATTGTATTCATTCTGTCCCTGTTGCTCACGATGGTGGCCTGTGATTCGGGCGACATTGAGGAGCGCAGTTACACGGTACAGGAACGTGGCAAGGTCGTGAAACTGACGGCCACGGTGTCGGGTGTCGGCTCGTGGGACAATGGCTATGCCGTAGCCTTGGCCGGCTTCAGCGAAGACGAAAACTATGCCACAATGCAACGTACGTTGGCCTCATCGACTCCCGACGGTACACAGGTGGAACTGGTGCTGAGCAATCTGACGGAACAGATTGAGACCGTGGAGTTTGCCATCACCAACAACCTGCGCAAGCGCATCGTTACACTCAGCAGCATCGTCATGGCCGACTACAGCAATGCCACCGACACCATCCGAATGGATCTGGGCGAAGTGGATGTTGACCTTCTGGGGGCATTGCAGTTTGGTGTGTTCGACAAGGCCTGCATCCAGTGCCACGGAGGCAACGGACGCAGTGCGGCCGGACTGAACCTTACCAAGGGCCAGGCCTACGCCAATCTGGTGGATGTACCCAGTTCGCGTATCGACGGCATGTACCGTGTCGTCAGCGGCCGGGCCGAAGAGTCGCTCCTGCACAAATTGCTGAACGCTGGTGGCGAGAACATCCTTACCTATAACCACACGGAAGTGGTGAGCAGCCAATTCAAAAACAACCAAGATGGGGTACTGAGTTTCATCGACGAGTGGATAAACGGACTGAAAGTTGAGGAATAACTCATCATTCGTAATTCGCAATTATTTCGCAACTCGTAACTCGTAACTCGTAATTATTTCGTATCTTTGCACGCATGAATTACCAGACAATAAGATTAGAAGACGTAGGTGTGACGGCAGAGTTTGCCTCCTACCGTCCTGAGCAAGGGGCGGGCGAATGGCACGTAATACTGCATGTGGAGCCTCGCGAGGAAGCTTTCGAGGGACAGATGAATCGCATCTATGAAGCAGAGGATATGCTTACCCAGCGACCTGAATTTCAGGGCGCACGTTATGTGCTGAAGCGCTATTTCCTCTCCGACAGCGCCAACCAGCAATCGCTAATGCGACAGGAACAGGACGTAGCCATCTCCGTCATCCAGCAGCAACCGCTCGACGGGTCGAAGATTGCCGCCTGGCTCTATCTCGTTAGCGAGGCCGACATCCGCACGGAACAAGGTGCCGTCGTGGTCAGCCACAACGGATATCAACATCTCTGGAAGATGGGCATGACCTGGAATCAAGGCGACTCTGCACAGCAGACCACGCATGTCTTGCTCGATTACGAAGCCTTCCTTCGTGGGTTCGACGCCACGTTGGCCGACAACTGCATCCGCACGTGGTTCTTCGTCCGCGACGTCGATACGCAATATGCCGGCATGGTGCGTGCCCGTCGTGAAAACTTCGTGGAACAGGGACTTACCGAAAAGACCCACTACATCGCCTCGACGGGCATTGGTGGCAATCCGGGCGATACGAAGGCACTCATCCAGTTGGGCACGTATGCACTGAAGGGATTCGAACCCGAACAACAGCAGTATCTCTATGCCAAGACCCACCTAAATCCGACGTACGAATACGGTGTCACCTTCGAACGTGGCACGAAGATGACGTACGGCGACCGCAGCCATGTCCTTATCTCGGGCACGGCAAGTATCAACAATCGTGGCGAAGTCGTACATGTCGGCGACATTCGCATGCAAACCCACCGCATGTGGGAGAACGTAGAGGCCCTGCTCCATGAGGGCGGTATGGACTTCTCCGATGTCATGCACCTGGTGGTCTATTTGCGCGACACAGGCGACTACAAGGTGGTCTCCGAGATGTTCCGCGAACGCTTCCCCGACATTCCTACCGTCATTACGTTGGCTCCCGTCTGTCGCCCCACATGGCTCATCGAGATGGAGTGCATCGCTATAAAGGAGACTCATAATGAACATTTCCGTCGGTTCTAAAATTCCGTTCGTCCTACTGATACTGGCCGCAGTGGTTATCGCTGCGGCCACTTTCGTTGAGGCCTCGGGTGGTACGGCCTACGCCCGGCAGACGGTCTATGGGGCCTGGTGGTTCACTGCCCTTTGGGGGCTGATTGCGATGGCAGGATGTTGGCTCCTGTGGAAGAAGAGAATATGGCGACGGCTACCCGTCTTCTTACTCCACCTGAGTCTGTTGCTCATACTGGCAGGGGCTTTCATTACCCATATTAGCAGCCACAGCGGCATGACACATCTGCGCGAAGGGGAGGCCACCTCTACCTATTGGATGAAGAACGAACAGGGAAGGTACACGGAGGCTGGTACACTGCCCTTTTATCTGGCCTTGCACGACTTCCGGATTCAGTACGATGCCGACGGCGTTACGCCCGCAGACTACATCAGCCAAGTCGTCATCTCTACCCGAAAAGGGAAGGAGGACGTCACCATCTCCATGAACAAGATAGGCCGAATCGAAGGCTATCGCATCTACCAGACCTCGTACGACGACGACGAGCGGGGAAGTGTGTTCACCATTAGCTACGACCCCTGGGGCACCGCTGTCACGTACGCAGGCTACCTGCTCTTGGCATTCAGCATGCTTCTGGTCTCGGTCAAGGTAAGAAGGAGGAAGGAGACGAACGAGAAACGCCGTTCGTGGCTACCTGCCGTACTACTGGGCTTTTGCGGAACAGCCATGGCCTCGTACATGGTAATCGCCATCAGCAAGGCCCCGCTGGTACCCATTCTGCGTTCGCCGTTTTTGTTTGTCCATGTGGGCACCATCATGCTTAGCTACATCCTGCTGGTAACGAGCATTGTGCGGCGCGAACTGCTTCGCCCCGCCGTATTCCTTCTGGCCATGGGCATCTTCCTCGGTGCCGTCTGGGCCAACGTCTCTTGGGGTACCTATTGGAGTTGGGACCCAAAGGAGAGTTGGGCGCTGGTGACCCTCTTGATATATAGTCTGCCCCTCCACGAGGAGAGTCTGCCGTGGTTCCGCTCCATGCGCAACTACCGCATCTACAGCCTCCTTGCCCTGGCTTCGTTGCTGATGACCTACTTCGGTGTGAACTTCTTCTTGGGGGGCATGCATAGCTACGGATAATGGCAAAGAAACGGAAACGTCGGTTGAAGAAAAGCGTCAAGCGGGGCTGCGCACTGATTGTTGCAGTGCCCATTCTGGTGTATCTTTTCTTCTTGGTAAAGGACCTTAACGTCTTTAAGGGCCTTAAGGACTTTCCGGACTTCCAAGACCACGCCCCCGCCACGGAGCAGCCTGCAGACCTCGCGGAGATGACCCAGCGTCTCGACCGCCTTTTCCATTCGCCCCAGCGCCTCGACACGACCCGCATTGCCATCGAGGTACGCGACATCGCTTCGGGCAATCTCGTCTTCAGCCGCAACGCCTACCGGCTGGCCCCACCCGCTTCGTGCATGAAACTGCTGACGGCCGTCACGGCCATGCACCTGCTGGGTACCGACCACCAATACACCACCGAAGTCATTACGCGAGGCGAACAACGGGGTCACACGTTCCACGGCATCGTCCTATTGCAACTCGACAACGACCCGATGGTGGAGTCGCTCGAACCCCTGGTCGATGCCATTCGCCGCCAAGGCATTACCCACATCGAGGGTGACATCGAACTACGACTGATGCGCGACGACACCCTGCGCGCCCACTCCTCGGCCGCCACGTGGGACATTCCCTACCACCGACTGCCTATCCTGCTAAAGGGGCGTGGCCACATCGAGCAAGACCTGAAGTACATGCTTCAACGGAAAGGCATCACCCTCAGCCGCCAGCCCATCACCGACCAGAACCTGCCCACGCGCACCATCTACCTCCACCAGACGCCGCTCACCGACGTACTGGCGCCCATGCTCATCCACAGCAGCAACATCAAGGCCGACGGCCTCTTCTACCACATCGGTCGCAAGTGCCAGCAACTGCCCTTCATCGAGTTGTCGGAGGGCGACTGGCTATTGAGCGAAGCAGCACTCATCGACCACGACTACGCCTGGCAGAACTTCGTCGTAAACGACGGCAGCGGACTCTCGCCCGACAACCGACTGACGGCCCACTTCCTCGTGCAGTTGCTTCAGTATGCCTGGGCCGACGAGGGCATGCGCCACGTACTCATCGACCAGGCCCTTGCCACACCAGCCCATCCCATTCGCCACGGTTCACTGTTGGGACGCATGTCGGCCCCGATGTTTCGGAACAGGATATTCGTCAAGACGGGCACACTGACCACCATCGGCCTCTCGTCGTTGGCCGGCTATGCCAAGGGAGCCGACGGACGCTGGTATGCCTTTGCCATCATCAACGAAGACTCGCCCGTGGCCGAGAGCCGCATCTTCCAGGACCAAGTCTGCCGCGAACTCGTACGATAACACTTAAACATACCGAACATGAAACGATTCACACTCCTCACCCTTCTCCTCGCCCTGCTCTGCCAGCAAGGCCAGGCCGAGAATTGGCAGTATCGCCTGCCCGACAAGACCTTCCTGTCGGTGGTCTCCATCCCCGGTTCGCACGACTCTGCCACAGGCAGCGGATGGGCCAGTCTGGAGGCATTTGGCGACCTCTTCGCCCGCACTCAGGACCTCACCATTGCCGAGCAGTGGAGCCTCGGCGTGCGCGCCTTCGACCTTCGTCCCTGTGTCTATGAGGACTACCTCAACATCAACCATGGCATCATGCCGACCACATTGCACTTCGAGGACGTCATGGCCCAGTTGCGCGACTCACTGATAGCCAACCCGACGGAATTCGTCGTCATCCACATGCTGCACGAGACCGACGGCGACCAGGTGGAGAACGCCTATAACACACGCATCCAGCAGGTGCTCCAGAGCGACGAACTCAAGGACTACCTCGTCGGCTTCCGCCGCAACCTGACCGTAGGCGACATGCGTGGCAAGATACTCATCCTCAGCCGCGACAAGTACGCCTCGAAGCCCATCGGCGGATTCTTCCAGAACTGGACGGGCGAAGCCAACTGGGCAAAGCAGACGCAGGGGAAAATCACCGGCGCCAGCACCAGTTCGACCTATACGGCCAATTGCTACATGCAGGACTATTCCGACACCCACAACGCGGGCGGGGTGGATACGAAGATTGAGGCACTGACCCGCCTGCTCGACTACAGCACTACCCACAAGACATCCAGTGTGCTCAGCATCGTCTGGGTGCTCAACTTCATGTCGGCCTACTCGAAGGTGCAGTCGCTCTTTGGCACCGACGTCTCGACGAGCGAGGGCTATCGCGACAACGCCTCCCACACCCACGCCGCCATGCTCGACTACCTCAAGACCCATACGCCGGGCCCGACGGGTATCGTCCTGATGGACTACGCCGGAGTAGATGAGAGCGACGGCTATGCCACACGCGGAAAGGAGTTGGTGCGGGCCATCATCGAGAACAACTTCGGTTACCTCGACGACGTGCCCGTAGGCATCCAAGACGTCAATGCCACTGCCACACACGCCACTTACGACCTGAGCGGGCGACCCGTCTCCCCTTCATCAGCCCCGAAGAGCCTATACATTCGAAACGGACGGAAAGTAATAAAGTAAAAAAAAACGATAAGCACCGAAAGCAAGAAACTTTCGGTGCTTATCATTTTCAAGTGTTTCCTCCAATTAGAAAGCGTAGTATGCGCCAAAGGAAATGGTTTCGTTGTTCACACCAATACCAAACTGGTCGCGGTCGTCAGTGTGGCGATAACCCAGATAACCCAGCTTCGTTACCAAGCAAACCTTCTTGCTGATCTGCAAGGCTACACCAGGCTGAATGCCGACGCCTACAATACCCGTTGCGTCAAGGTCTTCCACCTTCTGGAATCCACCTTCGATGCCACCATCAACAAAGAAACTTGCAATGCCAGTCTTTGCAAAGGTGTAGCGAACATAGGGATTGATGGTGAAGGTGTTGACACTTGCACCGTCAACAATCTTACCAAAGGTGTAATCGAGGTTGCAGGCGATGGCCCACTTGTCAGACAGATTGTAACCTACCTCGGGAGAAATGCTGAGTGCATGTACTTTCTGACCGCCGAAGTTACTGTCGTAGTCGTAACCGAGGTTACCACCTACCCATACCTGGGCATTAGCGCTCACTGCACAAATGGCCATGAAAGCCATCAAAAACAATTTCTTCATGTTCTTTTTACCTTATTAGTTAATACCTACTCTTTTCAAGGGTTTTCGGCTTGTCCCTTTCGTAATCGGCCACAAAGGTACGAAAAAAACTTGAGGATAGGCTAAAAAATATGTTATTTAACATTTAATGGGCATTCATCCCCTCCCTCGCAGCCGCAATTGCACGACCCGCAACCGCGGCTTCTTTTTTGTCTTCTGACATACCGGTATCCGACAACGACAAACAGGGCTACAATAATTATTAGAAGTACGATACTTTGCAGGTTCATAAGGCAAGGGCAATAAGGTTAACCAAATAGGCACAAATCCACGCAATCACACACTGCAGGGCGACGACGAACAGGGCCCAGCGCCCACCCAACTCGCGACGGATGGTGGCGATGGCAGCCACACAGGGCGTATAGAGCAGGCAGAAGACCAGCAGGCCGAAGATGACGACGGGCGAGAACAGCAGCGTCAGGTCGGCCGAACCGAACAGGGCGCCCAGGGTGCTGACCACCGTCTCCTTAGCCATGAAACCACTGACCAGCGCCGTCACGATGCGCCAGTCGCCCAGGCCGAGCGGTTCGAAGACGGGTGCCACAAGGCCTGCGGCCCGCGCCAGCATCGAGTCGTGGGGATTCCCGACCATCTGCATGTGGAAGTCGAACGTCTGCAAGAACCATATCACCATCGAGGCCAGGAAGATGACCGTAAAGGCCCTTTGCAGGAAGTCGCGCGCCTTGTCCCAGAGCAGTCGCAGCACGTTCCGGGCCAGGGGCATGCGATAGTTGGGCAACTCCATGACGAAGGGCACCGGTTCGCCCCGGAACAGTGTCCGTTTCATACACAAGGCCACCACGATGCCCACCACGATGCCGATGACGTAGAGCGAGGCCATCACCAGTCCCGCCCTCTTGGGGAAGAAGGCTGCGGCGAAGAAGGCATAGATGGGAATCTTTGCCGTACACGACATGAAGGGCGTCAGCAGTATCGTCATCCGCCGGTCGCGCTCACTGGGTAGCGTACGCGAGGCCATCACGCTGGGCACCGAACAGCCGAACCCTATCAGCAGGGGCACAATGCTGCGGCCCGACAGTCCCAGACGGCGCAGCAACTTATCCATGACGAAGGCGATGCGGGCCATGTAGCCCGTATCCTCCAGCATGCTCAGGAAGAAGAACAGACAGACAATCAGCGGCAGGAACACCAGGACGGTGCCCACGCCGTTGTAGATGCCATCGATGACGAGCGAGTGGACCGCCGGCGCAATGTCCCAGCGCGTCAGGGCCTCGTCGGTCACCCGTGTCAGCCAATCTACGCCCGCCTGCATCAGGTCCTGCCCCCAGACGCCCAGCGTGCTGAACGTCAGGTAGAACACCAGTCCCATGATGACGACAAAGGCAGGCAGGGCCGTCCAGCGGCCTGTCAGCACACGGTCGATGCGCTGGCTGCGACGGTGCTCGCGGCTCTCCTGCGGTTTCACTACGGTCTGGCGCGTCAGTCGCTTGATGAAGGCGAACCGCATGTCGGCAATCGCCGCCTGGCGGTCGAGTCCGCGCTCCTCCTCCATCTGTCGGATGATGTGCTCCACCGTCTCCCGTTCGTTCTGGTCCAGCGCCAACGCCTCGACCACCATCTGGTCGCCCTCCACCAACTTGCAGGCGGCAAACCGCTGCGGCAGTCTTGCCCGCTGGCAGTGGTCCTCGGTCAGGTGCATGATGGCATGCAGCGCGCGGTGTACGGCGCCACCGTGGTCCTCGGGGTCGCAGAAGTCCTGTCGCTGGGGCCGTTCCTGATAGCGTGCGATGTGCAGGGCATGCTCTACCAGTTCATCCACACCCTCGTTCTTCATGGCCGAGATGGGCACCACGGGGATGCCCAGCAGGGACTCCATCTCGTTGATGCGCAGGCTGCCGCCGTTCGTCTCCACCTCGTCCATCATGTTCAGGGCCAGCACCATGGGCACGCCCAGTTCCATCAGTTGCAGGGTCAGGTAGAGGTTGCGCTCGATGTTCGTGGCATCGGCAATGTTGATGATGGCCGTCGGGTGCTCGTCCAGGATGTACCGGCGCGAGACCACCTCCTCGCTCGTATAAGGCGAGAGACTGTAGATGCCCGGCAGGTCGATGACCCGGGCCTCGGGGTGGCCCTTAATCTGGCCGAACTTATGCTCCACGGTGACGCCGGGGAAGTTTCCCACATGCTGGTTGGCCCCCGTCAGTTGGTTGAAGAGGGTCGTCTTGCCACAGTTCTGGTTGCCCGCCAGAGCAAAGGTCAACGTCTGCCCCGACGCCAGCGGCTTGCGATGGGCCTCGGGCGACTCGTCGTGGTAGCGGCCGCCCTCGCCCAGTCCCGGGTGAGGCAGGGGGGAAGCCTCGCCCTTTAAGGGAGAGGTCTGGAGAGGGTCTTTCCCTTCTCGTGGAGGCTGGGAGGGGTCTATCTCTATCTTCCGTCCGTCGCCCACCCTGAGTGTCAGTTCGTAGCCGTGGATGCGCAGTTCCATGGGGTCGCCCATCGGGGCAAACTTCATCAGGGTCACCTCGGCGCCGGGTATCACGCCCATGTCCAGGAAGTGCTGTCGCAGGGCACCCTCGCCACCCACTCTTTCTATGCGGGCCGTCTGGCCAACCTTCAGTTCGTTCAGTGTCATTGCTCGTATGTTTTGTACTTCAGTACAAAAGTACAGGTTTCCCTGCATATATGCAATAATCAAAAGTGAGTATTTTCACGCCGAAATGGTCGTTGCCGCCGGAGGATTATACCGATTCTTATTTATCGTGTGCGCGCTCACGCGTACGCTCGTACATGCGCGTTGGAAACCAGTGACTGGTTAAGCCGAAACCAGTCACTGGTTTCGCCGAAAGGAGTCACTGGTTAAAATTTAACCAGTGACTGGTTGCCAGGGAAGCAGTTTCTCGTCCAGGGCAGACAGATTTGCCGTTTCCGATTATTTTTCGTACTTTTACGATAAATCATGAAGGAGGGCCGCATGCTTCACCTTGACGACAACTTCCCCCAAAGCAATATGGCGGCGTCATATCCTAATGGCCCACTCCATGCTTTCACCGCTGTTTATGGGTTTCCGCTGGTTTGCTTTTTCAAACAGGCGGTTCAGGGTGGACGAGATAGAGGATTCGGCACGTGCCGTCAGTTTCGCTATTTCGGCCTTGCGCATGCCAACCTTAAGAAGCAGTACGACTTTTATCTCCATTTCAGACAAAGGGGGTGTCAGGGATTTGAGACGGTGCGTCAGATTATGGTCTCCGCTCTCCAACATTCGCCTTATCTCTTCGAAGTTTTTTGTCTGTGCCGTTCTCCCTTCTTTAGCGTATGCCGTAAGACGCTGGAACACAGGGGTGTCACCATACTTCTGTCGTAGCGTCTTGGCATGGTGCAGGGCTTTCCGACGCAATTCGTCCAGAAGGTCTCCCTTGCGCATTACTTCTTCTCGCTGTGCCTCTACCTCGCTCTCGGCCTCTCCCACCAGCCGGGCCAATTCGGCTTTCTGGGCACCATCGTCTGCCTGCGACATGGCTCTGCGCAGCCGTTCCAGTTCGCTCTCCCGTTCTGCCAGCGATGTTTGGGCCTGTTCCAATTCCAGTTCGGCCTTTGCTACTTTCTGTCTGTAGCGTGAGTGCAGGTAGTGGAGGAGGAACGTCAGCGAGAGTAGCACGAAAGCAAGGGAGAAACGTAGGTATGTGGCTTGGCGCAGTTCCCGTTGCAGTTGCAATTCCTTCTGATAGTTATCCTCCTGCGTGCGACTGTAGTCGTAGAGCTTTTGCAGGTTCTGCACGTTTTCCGACAGCATGGTCTGGTAGTCACTATCCACTGCCTCGCACTGTAGCCGTGCGTATTTCAGGGCCGAGTCTGTTTGATTACGTTCTTCGAACAATTCACGCAACCCACGATAGGCCGCCTGCCGATTGTTCCAGTCCGTTCCCTGTTTCATCTCGCGGCGAAAGAACATCTCCGCCGAGTCAGTCTTGTGCTGCGCCAGCAGCAGTCGTCCTTTCGCATAATAATATATCGGGAAGGAACACTCCATCGTTTGCAGGTCCACGCTCCCGCTTTCTTTTTCATAGATGTCCATCAGCCGTTGGGCATCCTTTATCCGCCCCAACTCTATGTGGGCCAGTATGCTGGTGCAGAGGTTGGATGCAGCAGATTGTAGGAGTCCCCACTCTTCACTTTTTTTCAGCAATCCCCAACATTCCTTGGCTATTGTCTCGTAGTCCCCGTAAGCGAAATGCTCTCCTATGAGATGCCAATAACCGGATATTGCGTGCAGCGAGTCCTTGGCCCTCTCCGCATACTTTACATAAGTAAGGGTTGATTCCATGTATTCTTGTCGAAGTTTCTGTTGTCGCAGGATGTCGCTTTGCTGTCCGTAAAGCCTGGCCAGGATGTCGTAACGACAATCATCTGCCGTCGTATCTGCGGCATGGATTCCGTTCATAAAGGCCTCCACGGCCTTGGGTGCCTCGTGCAGGTCGCGATAAACGCTGCCCAATAGGTAATAGGCCTCCATCCGTTCGTTTGGTGTCCCCTTCTGATTGTAAAACTCCACCACGCGCTGCATCATCGTGTCGTCCCGAGCTGTCAGTGTCTCGTAGTTCTTGTTTCTCTTGGCAACATCTTCCGTAATCTCTTTGGCCATTCTGCCATTCATCTCGGACTCATTCGGCCGGCCAGTGCATCCCAACAAGACGGCAGTCCCCACAAATATTTTAGTAATGTTTTTCATGCCACTTTGATATTTCGGAGTGTAAAGATACGTCTTTTTCATCGCAAAAAAGAAAGAAAATGCAAGGAAATGGTGATAAATGCGACGTTTTAGCGCAAATGCAAAGTTTTTGAAAGAAAATGCAAAGTTTTTTCTTAGGTCGGACGAAGTAAGGTCTGTAACTTTGCACCGCGAAAAGCAACACTATACATTAATAACTTAAAAACACACAGAAATGAAAAGAAAAATTCTTATGTTGGGGCTACTTGCCTCAATGGCATTGAGCACGCTTCCTATTTGTGCACAGGAAGTAACAGGAAATCTTATTCCTCTCACTTTTGAAAAACCAGAAATTGACCCAGAACTGAATGTTCCTCGCACACCTGTTCGTGCGCCCAGGGTTAGTCTGGATGGTCACACTCTCTATTTCTTCGATGAAATGGACTTTTTTGTAAATTTCTATGTTCTGGACGAAGATGGAGAGAAGACGTTGGAGTACAGCTCTATTGTACTAGCCCAAACCGAAATCCTCACTCTGCCCAGCACTCTAACGGGGAGTTATGTCATTGAAGTAATTCGTGGCGAACAACACTTTTGGGGAGAGATTGAACTTTAACTAATTCCTAACTAATATTTATCACATCAAAAAAAATGAAAAAGAAAATTATTTCAAAGTTTGCTGGTTACCTAATGTTGGCAGCTGGCATGTTGACTGCTTCATGCAGCAACGAAGAGAGCACGGAAGCACCTCAGACTGTGCAGAGTTTGACAAGAGCAGAAGTCGTTAACGTACTAAAGAACATCAATATTGATGCAACTTTGGCCAGTGAAATCCATAGTTTTGTCAGCGACGCTATGGCTTCAGGCCGAGACGAGAAAATCAGCTTCAACAAGATGCTCTCTGGTGATGTAAAGACTCGTGCCAATGGACAGGCACTGATTGCAGAGCGGATTAAGAGCCTGATAACTTCAAGAGCAATGACAAGAAGTGTCAATGGAACTTTGGCCGACGCAAACTTACTTAACGAGTTGGCCGATTCGGATTTCATCATCTATTGGCCCTACTCAGAGAACTGGGATGGCAAGGAACTGCCCACACTGGTAGCCGCCCCAAAAGACGAAGATGCTGAAGAGGCATATGGTTTGCGTATTATCGACGGAACTGACGGTTTGCAATATGAAAAAGTTCTGGTCAATGAGGACTATGCTGAATTGCACCCCGTATGGGTTGTAAATCAAGAAGTGGAAGACCCCAATGTGGTATACGCCATTACATCTGATGCTAGTATAGAGGAAGGAAATGCTCCTATGTACGTAAAGAAACGTTCGGAGGCTAATCCGATATATGTGTGGCGGCTTAAGAGGATGAAAGTAACACATCAGTACGACGGGATTTTTAGAGGAGGTTCTGATTTTGACATCCAGATAGCGTATCCCATATCTACAGGAAATGTTTCTATGCCTAACAAAATCCGAGTATTTTTTTCCAGGAAGGATATCAGAAAGAAAAAGTGGAAGAATGTAAATGCTCTACTTAACAGCAATTGGTTGCCTAACCAGATAACTAATGGTATGGTCCTAACAGAAGGAGACCGTGGTGGAGATAATGTTAGTATAAAGCTCGCAGTGCAATTCAAAGATCCGGTAAGTGGCATCACATCTTCAGTTGAATGTAGTATTACGTACAAGAGTAAAGATGAATATATCGGCCAATTGGTATTGAATAGAGATTATATGCTTCAGGATTCCATACTAACCTTTGACAATAATAAGGTAACTATGGTTGCTCCCATTTCAGCCGAATAAGATGTTTAAACAAAATTAACGCAAAAGAGGTAAACGGTACGGGCAAAAGTTCGTACTTTTACCTTTTGTTAAACAACATTATTAGTCTTTATAAAACCACATAATGATGAAAAAGATAGTGCTATCATTGTGTCTGCTATCCTTAGGAATGGCAATAATGGCACAGGAGAACGGAGCATTCGTATCCGTAGGTGTGGGCACCAAAGTGAATGACAAGGCCTTCCGTGGAGCGGATGTCTCTATGCAGGCGGGCTATAACTACAAGGGGCTGGACGTGAGTGCACAACTCGACTTCTACAGCAACCGGTGGGGAGATAACAGAGTCAACAGCCTGGCATATTATGACTATGGCGATAAAGCCATTTTCGCAAGTCTTTTAGATGGCAAGCGGAATGAGACATTCATGACCTTACGTTTGAACTTAGGGTATGATTTCCTGCGATTCATCCGTGGCAACTGGCGTCACCACATCCGACCGTATGTGGGCTTGGGCTATTCGCTACGGAACGAGACGAACAATTATTGCTATCAGGCAAAGGATATGACAACATACAGTATGGGGGAGCAGGCACAGAAAGGCTTCGAACTGACGTTGGGCATTGCCTACGATTTCAATATTACTCACCACTGGGCCGTAGGAGCCTTCATCGAAGGAAACACCCTGATTCGCGAACAGCCCATCATGGGGCTGCGGGCACGCTACTCGTTTTGATGAAAAAGTCCTTGTTCATATTTATTAACACAAAAGAGGCAGAAGGTACGGGCGAAAGTTCGTACCTTTGCCCAATATAAAGCGACATTGCCTATCTCTAACGACACAACCGTATCATATATGAGGAAAACTGCTATTTTATTATCCATTGCCACTATGCTGCTGGCATCGTGTAACCTCGACAATTCGGGATTCCCGAAGAAGGTGCAGTTCGGAGGTGCTGGTGGAACAAGAGTTGTGGAAGGGGACGACACGCCCGTTGCATTCAACATCACGGATTATAACGGAAAAGGCAATGGGATGAACGAACTTTGGGATTCCATCTATGACGAAAGTTTCCGAGACTCTAT
>JAFUFK010000010.1 GCA_017469925.1 Bacteroidaceae bacterium
CAAAATGAATTTGTTCCCCATCACGAACTATACGGACGTTCCAGACTTAAAAGACAATGAAATACGCTATTCCTTTGTGGATGACACCTTATTGGTGCAAGGAAAGGAAACGCTTAATTACCTGACAAGCTACGCCGAATGTATTATTGCGGAGAACACAATTAAAGTAAACATTGGCCAATATGTTTACAAGGACTTATATCCTACGGGGAATGTCATGAGATACTTCGAGGCAAGAATCCCAGGTTTTACTCCTGGCACATACATCATCAACGGGGAGACCGTGGTCTGCGGTGGCGAGGATGGCATCAGGGATATTGGCAAAGGGAAATTGACAACTGACCATGACGGACCCGCCTACGACCTCAGCGGCCGCCGTGTCAAGCCCTCGTCTGCCCAGAAGGGAATATACATTCAGAATGGGAAAAAGGTAGTCAGGCAATAGCCCTCAGGGTGTGACCATTCAACAACGGTTTTGAAGTTAAACTCGGTGCAGAATTTGAAATTGACCCAAATAATCACTAACTTTGTCTTGCAATAATCATAAAATCGTAAGCCATGAAAAGAATGATGATGTTTTTTATCTTCCCTTTTCTCATGACAAGTCATGCGATGGGGCAAACGGACTATCATCCGTTCATCGAAGAAGGAAAGATTTGGTATGTAGGGCACTATCCCTATGGCGACTGTAGCAAGGAACCTTTCGGTATGTCACGCTATTATTTCGAGGGGGACACCGTGGTTGCTGATGTCCCTTGCAAGCGTTGGATGAAGGACGGGAAACTTCTGGCTCCCCTATTCGAGAAGAATCGCAAGGTGTACTTTTTCCGGGCTGGTGAGGATGAACCGCAGTTGCTATACGACTTCAATGTCTCGGCAGGAGAGCGTACCGAGGTGACAGACTTCACCTCCTCTGCAGGGCAGAAAGTAATCTGCTATGTCTGCGAGGAAAAGGGAGGCAGTTTGCGTAACCTCCTGCTTTACGACAGCATAGGGCTGAAGGAGGTGGAAAGTTTGAAGGAAGATATTGGAGATAGCGATGAGTTTGAGCATATGCTGCGCGAGGATTTCTCCTATGCTTGGACGGAAGGTATCGGTGTCATGGACAGTCCGGAAGAAAATGTCGGCCACGGAGGAAAGACAGGCAACACCAGTTGTCTGGTACGAGTGACCATTGGCGATAATACGTTCTATGACAACCCCCATGCTGTATGGACTGACGGAGTGGATGAAATCGTAAATAGTAAATGGTCAGATAAATCCCTTTACGACCTCAGCGGGCGTCGCGTCAGCGACGGGCAGCGAGGGGTGAGGATACAAGGGGGGAAGAAGTTCCTCGTGCCTTTGCGATAGGATTTCTAGTCGTCATACGAAAGGCAGCCCAGCTACCCATGCACGAAGAGCGATGAGGGCCTCCCCCTGAATTGTCTTTGGATTTTCGCTTATCAGAGCCATCCGGCGGACTTGTACCACTGGACGGAGCGGCGTACACCCTCGGGCAGGAGGACCTGGGGCTCGTAGCCGAGGTCGCGACGGGTGGGCTCGATGTCGCACTGCCAGTTGCGCTGGCTGAGGATGTGGTACTTGTCGAGGTTGAGGGTAGTGAGTTTGCCCAGCCAGCCGCTGACCGTACCGCTGACGGCACAGACGAGGCGGAGGAACCAGAGGGGGGCCTTGATGTGGAGGACCCAAGGGTTGCCGAGTTCCCGCTGCAAGAGGTCGCTGAAGGCACGGCTGTTATAGACCTGGCCGTCAGAGAGGAAATAGCCCTTGCCCAAGGCGTTGGGAGCCGTGAAGGCAAGGAAGACAGCCTGCACGACGTCGGAGACATAGACGAAGGTGATGTCCTGAGGACGGTAGCCGACGGCGAAATCTACATGCCTACAGATACTCTGGGCCATGAGGAAGTAGTCGCGCTCACGGGGACCATAGACGCCGGTGGGGCGCAGGATGATGTAGGGAAAACGGTCCGTGTCGAGGGTCTGCAGGAACTGCTCAGCCTGCCACTTGCTCTCGCCGTAAGCCGTATTGGGGCGCGGGGTGTCGGTGGTGAGGATGGGCTCGTAGGGGTATGGCTGTTCGCGGATGGCTCCGAAAATGCTGAGCGAGGAGACGAAGACGAAGCGCCGGGGCACCATGTCCTCAGCCATCAGGGCGCGGACGAGATTGCGGGTACCCTCGGTGTTGGTACGGAAGAAACCCTCGCGACGGAGGCTCTTGGTGGCTCCGGCGGCATGTACGACGTAGTCCCAGCCGCGACCGCCCATCTCAGCCTTATAGGCCCGCAACTGCTCGCAGAGGCGGTCGTAATCGCCCAAATCCAACTGGGCAAAGCGGAGGCGTTCATCCTGAAGGTACTGGCTGCTGCTGGTACGGCGCATGCCGGCCCAGACTTGGTAGCCGCGCTCGAGTCCTTCGCTGCAAATAAAACTGCCGATGAAGCCCGAGGCACCGGTGACGAGGACTGTCTTTGATTCACAATTCATAATGCACAATTCAGAATTTCTTTGCAAAAGTAAGAAAATGTTCACAATTATCATTATATTTGCAGGAAGAATTATGAATCGTGCATTGTGAATTCATAAAATTGACCATACCATGAGCAAAGGAAAGAACAAGACTGCCAAGCGAGTGACGCGCAAGCAGATGACGGCCATGCTGGAGAGTCTCTTCGGCAGCCACCCCTCGGAAAGGTACGAACTGAAGTCGGTGTTCCGACTGCTGGGACTGGACACCCATCCGGCCAAGATGCTCTGCATGGAGGTGCTGGACGACCTCATGCAGGACGACATCATCACCGAGAAACCGCGATACACCTACCAACTGAAATTGCAGAGCCAGCGGCTGGAGGGCATCTTCCACCGCAAGGCAAACGGCAAGAATACCTTCCTGCCCGACGAGGGCGGACAGCCCATACTCATCGCCGAGCGCAACTCGCTGCACGCCATGGACGGCGACCGCGTCCGCGTGTCGATGATGGCCCGGAGAAAGAACCACGTACGCGAGGGACAGGTGACGGAAATCGTCCGACGGACCGACAAGCAGTACGTAGGCCGTCTGGACGTGCATCGCGACCTGGCCTTCCTCATCACGGAGGACCGTACCTTGGCCAACGACATCATCATCCCGCGCCAAGGACTGCGTGGTGCCAAGCAGGGCGACAAGGTAGTGGCCAAGATTGTGGAGTGGCCCCAAGAGTCGAAGAATCCCATCGGGCGCGTCGTGGAGGTGCTGGGGCAGTCGGGCGAGAACGAGACCGAAATGCACGCCATACTGGCCGAATTCGGTCTGCCATACAAGTACCCGCAGCAGGTGGAAGATGCCGCCAACCGCATCCCCGACGAGATACCCGAGGAGGAGATTCGCCGGCGCGAGGACATGCGCCAGGTGATGACCTTCACCATCGACCCGCGCGACGCAAAGGACTTCGACGATGCCATCTCGATTCGCAAGGTGAGCACACGAATGTACGAGGTGGGCGTGCACATTGCCGACGTGTCGCACTACGTCCGCGAGGGTGACATCATCGATCGTGAGGCACAGAAGCGCGGCACGAGTGTCTATCTCGTTGACCGCACCATACCGATGTTGCCCGAACGGTTGTGCAACAACATCTGCTCGCTCCGGCCCAACGAGGACAAACTGACGTACAGCGTCGTCTTCCTCATGGACGAGGAGGCCAACGTCCACGACTGGCATCTGGCCAAGACGGTGACGAGGAGTAATCGTCGATTCATCTACGAAGAGGTGCAGCAGGTGCTGGAGGCCCACGGCGAGGCCAGCCCCGAGGACTACCAGAACCCGGGCGACCACATGGACCCCGAGCGTCCCGAATACGAACCTGCCGAGCACTTTGCCCAGGAACTCATCACCCTGAACCGCATGGCCAAGGCCCTGCGGAAGCGCCGATTCAGCGCAGGGGCAGTCGATTTCGACCGTCAGGAGACGCGTTTCGAGATTGACCAAAACGGCAAGCCGCTGAGCGTATATTTCAAGGTGGCGAAGGATGCCAACAAACTGGTGGAGGAGTTCATGCTGCTGGCCAACCGCACCGTGGCAGAGAGCATTGGAAAAATTCAAAGTTCAAAGTCCAAAGTTCAAAGTTCAAAAACTCCGAAGGTCTTCGTCTATCGTATCCACGAGCAACCGGACCAGGAGAAACTCATCAACCTGTCGCAGTTCGTCACGAAGTTTGGCCTGAAACTGAAGCCCACGGGCTCGAACGAAATGGTGAGCCAGAGCATCAACAAGATGTTGCACGACGCCAAGCAGACCAAGGCCAAGAACCTCGTGGAGATGGTGACCCTACGAGCCATGATGAAAGCCAAGTACAGCACCGAGAACATCGGCCACTACGGACTGGCATTCGACTACTACACCCACTTCACAAGCCCCATCCGCCGCTATCCCGACCTGATGGTTCACCGCCTGCTCTATCGCTATGCCGAGGGCGGACGCAGCGTGATGAAGAGCAAGTGGGAGGAACAGTGTGAGCACGCCAGCCAGATGGAACAGACTGCTGCACTGGCCGAGCGCGCAAGCATCAAGTACAAGGAGGTGGAGTTCATGCAGGACCGCATCGGACAGGAGTTCGACGGCATCATTTCGGGCATTACGGAGTACGGGCTCTACGTCGAACTGAACGAGAACAAGTGCGAGGGTATGGTGCCCCTGCGCGACCTCGACGACGACTACTACGAGTTCGACGAGAAGAACTACTGCCTCTGGGGACGTCGCAACCACCACCGCTACTCGCTGGGCGACGAGGTGCGCATAAAAATTGCTTCCGCCAACCTGGAGCGGAAGCAACTAAACTTCACGTTAGTGCGTGAGTAGCGCGATGACTACTCTATGCGGCTACGCCCCTTGAAGACGTACTTGTAGTTCTGGTCGATGACTGCCTTCAGCAGCGTCTGGCCACTGTAGCTGCTACTACCCATGAAGTCGGCATAGACGTAACCTGCAGGACCCGTCAGCGTATTCGTAATGTACGTAGCCGCTGCCGGGTTCTGTGTGTTGGCATGGGTAGATATGGCCGAACCCAAAAGTTTCCATGCCACACTGGTATAGGTGAAGTGGAAGTGACTGCGATCCTCGTTGGCAGAAGCCAAGTTGAGCATGGCATTCACTACCGATTTCTTCGAATCACCGCTGGTATTGTAGGCATCCTCTACGCTGGCCGAACAGGTGCTACCCACCGCTACGCTATAGTCGGTAACGGAAGAATCGTCGGGCCAGTTCTCTACACGCACGGCACCCGTTACATTGTACCAGTTGGGACGACAGCCGTAGAATATCTTGCCACGGAAGTCATCAAGCGTGTAGTAGGAGTGGTCAAGCACCTTGAAGTAACTGCTATACGTGTTATGAATCTCTGTGACAACAGATATCAATGTGCTGGTCTGGTCTGTTCCGCTACCTTCCTCCTTCGCCATGATGATGGAGATAGCCTCGGAGGGATGTGCGTCGAGGAACGAAGCGATGGTGGCAATAGCATCCTTATACAATACGCCCGTGCTGACGGTGCCGTGGTAGATGGTGAGGTTGTCGGCCGTAATGGTGCTGTTGGACTTATATTGCGGGCGCAGGTCGAAGGCACGCACGCCATTGGCCAACTGCTGGGCGATGGTCTCGCTCTGGCACTTAGCCTGATTGGCATAACTGCTGCTGACGCTGCTCGTGGCGGCATTATGGGCTCCCGGTGTACTAAGCATCGAGAAGTTGATGTTGCCGGGGATGGTGGCCATCCAGTTGTTGGTAGCGGCGGTAGCAGTGAAGGTCAGGTTGTTTACGGCACCAGCCGTCACGCTGAAATCCTGACTATAGTACTTGCCGTTCGAGTCGCGTATGGTTACGATTACACCATTAGGAAGGTCTATCGGCAGCAGGTAGGCTACATACGTACCGGCATTGGTCCCCGTCACGGTTACGACATCGCTCTGCATGTTCCTATTGCTCTGGTCGTCAGATGCATAAACCGAAGGAGAATCGCCCGCCGAGTAGGTGGCACTCTCGTAGGCAGTCTGATAGTTCATCAGGCCCGCGATGCTTTCCTTGCCCTTGGCATAGACGCTCACGCTCTTCACGTTCGAGAGCGTGGTCGTAATACGTAGCGTGGTCAGGTAGTCCGCAATATCGTATTTGTCGCTTACGTCTTCATGTGTCAGTATGCAGATGGCGGAATTCAGGGCATAGCCCGCACCGCCGGCATTCTCCGTAGCCGACTGCTCGGCATAGACGGTGGCAGCGAGGTCGGCATAGGTCCACGTCTGGTCCACGACCTTTGCCTCCTGCTTACCCAGGATGATGTTCACCAGCGACGTTACGTCGGCTATGGTCACGTCGCCATCCTCGTTCACGTCGGCCAGTTCCTCCCGATAGTCGGTCGTCTTCCCCAAGATGATGTTCACCAGCGACGTTACGTCGGCTATGGTCACATCGTCATCCTCGTTCACGTCGCCGATGGTGTAGCGGAGGGAAGGTAAGGAACCGAGGCAAGTAAGGCTTTTCACGTTTATCGTAAACCAATTGGCTCCAGCCTTATTGGCTGTCAGCCGGAAGGTCATCTTCCCATCGACCACAGGGATATCGCTCAGCGTGTAGAGCCGAGGCTCGTCTGCTTCCCACCCAGTATTCAGTATGACAGGTATGTCCACCTTCTTCCCGTTTACGGAAAGTGTCGTGTAACCTGTAGCTCCAGAAGTAGTTACTGGTGAATCAACCCATGCCACATGACCGTGACAATAGACCTGAGCCTCATAAATGCCATCCGGGAGGTCAACGCTCTGCGACATAATCTCGCCAGTAGGAATCCACGAGAACCAACGTTCGGGCATCGTGACACTATTCGCCGAGGCTGTTCCATGATTGGGCGCACCTTGGGGATTTGTCCATGCATCCGTCTCATTGCTAACCATTGACGTCATGTCCAAGTCTCCCTCAGCATATTTCTCCAACTTGAAGTTATCAACACCAGAAATGCATTCGGCCTGAGCGTTTTGTGTGAACGTGTAAGCAATTTCGACTTCCGCAGGAACTGTCAACGTGAAGGAAACGGCATAGTTGGCCCATGCATCGCGCGAAGCTATGGTTACGCTCCGGTCGCCGGCACTAATTGTTGCCGCTGATGAAGACTCTATCCAAAACGCATCAGCACTCAGGCGGTACATTCCTGCGGGCAAACTCACAGTTTGCGAAAGCTTGATGCTTACACTACTTCCCCAACGAAAACGAATCCAATAGACATTGTTTCCGCCATCGGCCGGCTGTGGCCGACTGGAAAAGTTGTTCCACTGAAGACAGGAGCTGTTAAGTGACGTCATGTCATTAGATTCTCCATTCGTGTACGTCACGGTCCATCCTTCGGGCTTGTATATCGCCCGTGCATTGTCACCGTCATTCCGAGGGTAGGATTGGACCTCATAACTCCCTTCAAAGTCGGCGTTCGTCAGGTACTGGCTGGTGACATCGGTCTGGGCCGAAAGATGGGTGAGCACAAAAAGTATGCCCAGCAAAGGGAATAATCGGGTTTTCATGGTATGTGTTGCTTGTTAGTTAGGTTCTGCTTCCCAGAGCTGCATGGCACGTTCGATGGTGGGCGCCATATCGTAGTAGCGATATTCGGCCAAGCGACCGGCGAAGATGACGTTCGGTTCGGCTTGGGCCAACTGCTGATACTGGACAAGCAGACGGCTGTTCGCTTCGTCGTTCACAGGATAGTATGGCTCCATGCCTGGTGTCCACTCGGTGCTGTACTCACGACTGATGACGGTCTTGGGATTGGCCTCAACCTGTGGGCCGAACGACTCGAAGTGCTTGTGCTCGATGATGCGGGTGTAGGGCACCTCGCGCTCGGTGTAGTTGACCACGGCGTTGCCTTGGTAGTTCGGCATGTCGAGTACCTCGGTCTCAAAGCGCACCGTGCGGTAGGCCAGATGACCCAGACGATAGTCGAAGTAGGCATCTATAGGCCCTGTGTAGAGCACGCGCTTCGCCAGCACGTCCAGTTTGTCGCGATGCTCGAGGTAGTCGATGCCGAGATACACTTCTATGCCCTCAAGCAGTCCGTCGATAAGACGGTTGTATCCACCAATAGGAATGCCCTGATAGGTGTCGTTGAAGTAGTTGTTGTCGAAGACCATGCGAACGGGCAAGCGCTTGATGATGAAGGCTGGCAATTCGGTGCACGCCCGCCCCCATTGTTTCTCGGTATAGCCCTTGATGAGGCGCTCGTAGATGTCGCGTCCCACAAGCAGCATAGCCTGTTCCTCCAAGTTCTGTGGCTCGCGGCCACCCAGCCGCCTCAGCGCCTCGCCGCGCTGCTCGTCTATCTTGGCCTGTGCTTCAGCGGGCGTGGTCACGCCCCACATCTGGTAGAAGGTGTTCATGTTGAACGGCAGGTTATAGAGTTTGCCCTTATAGTTGGCCACGGGGCAGTTGGTGTAACGGTTCATCTCCACGATGTCGCTGACGAACTGCCACACCTCGCGGTTGCTGGTGTGCAGGATATGGGCGCCGTACTGGTGGACGTTGATGCCCTCCACCTCTTCGCAATGGATATTACCGCCCACATGATTGCGGCGCTCTACTACGAGGCAACATCTTCCGGCCTTCGTGGCCAGGTGGGCAAAGGTGGCACCCATCAGGCCTGAACCCACAATGAGGTAATCGTACATTATTTCACAATTTGACAATTTCACAATTTAATCGTAAACCGAAGTGTTGCAGCATCGAAGTCGAGGTGCTCGCTCGGGAAGAAATCGGGTAATTCCTTTGCCAGTTCGCACGGTGTGCCTACGGCCAACGGCATACCTTTCCCCATCAGCCACAAGCGGTCGGCCATCTGTAAGGCCAAGTCGAGGTCGTGGGTCGAGAGGAAGATGCTCTTCCCCATCTCATGGGCCAGGCGGCGCAGCAGGAGCATGACTTCCACCTTGCTGGGGAAGTCGAGAAAGGCCGTCGGTTCGTCGAGCAGGATGATAGGGGTGCCTTGGGCCAGCGCCTTGGCTATCATCACCTTCTGCCGCTCGCCGTCGCTCAGGGTCGAAATCTGGCGGTTGGCAAACGCCGTAATGCCCACCTGTTCCATGGCCTCATCGACGTGGGTCTCGTCTTCCCGCGTCAGTCGTCCCCAGAAGTTGGTATAGGGACTGCGCCCCATGGCTACCATGTCGCGCACGGTGATGCCAGCGGTGCGTATGCGTTCGGTCAGCACAATACCGATGAGGGTGCTCAGTTCGCGCGGTGCAATCTGCGTCAGGCGTCGCTCGCCCAAACGTATCTCCCCCCCGAGGGCCGGCTGGAAGGCCGCCAAGGTCCGGAGCAATGTACTCTTGCCCGCACCGTTGGCGCCAAGCAGACAGCATAGCTCCCCCTCGCGGAGGGTAGCATTCATCGGCCCCGCCACTTCGTGGCCGGGATATCCGATGACCAGACTTTTCAGTTCAAAGTGCAAAGTTCAACGTGTAAAGTTATTCCTGCTTATAGCAATACTTATAGCCCAGCTTGCGGTAGAGCTCGAGCATGCGAGGCAGGCGAGCCTTGAAGGAGTCCAGATCCTTCCGTTCCTTGGGCAGCCACTGCACCTCGCTCATGGCATCCAGTCGGGGCAGGAGCATATACATAGCGTGTTCGGGGAAACCGACGTACTCCGTCCAGAGATTCACCTGTGGGCCGATGATGTACTTGCCCTCCTCTTCCGAGAGTTCCGAGGGCACGGGTTCCATGCTATACACCTTCGAGACGGGCACGTAGCCACCGATGCTCTGGGGCTGTGCCCAGTCGTCCTTCAACTGCGCGTAGTCGATGTAACAGTAGTCCGTCGGGGTCATGATGACACGGTGGTGCTGACGGGCAGCCTCGATGCCGCCCTTCATGCCACGCCACGACATGACGATGCCGTTCTCGCTCAGTCCACCCTCCAGCGTCTCGTCCCAACCGATGAGGGTGCGACCCTTGGCGGTCAGGTACTTGTCCATCTCCTTATTGATGTAGGTCTGCAATTCAGCCTCACGCGTCAGGCCCAGTTCCTTCATCTTGGCCTGGCACTTCGGGCAGTGCTTCCAGCGCACGCGCGGACTCTCGTCGCCGCCGATGTGGATGAGTTTCGAGGGGAACACGTCGCACAACTCGTCATAGACACGCTTCAGGAACTCGAGCGTCTTGGGGTTACCGGCACAGAGCACGTCCTCCGACACACCCCAGTGAGGCCACACCTCGTACGGGCCGCCCGTGCAACCCAGTTCGGGATAGACGTGCAGGGCACCCAGCATGTGGCCGGGCAGGTCGATTTCGGGAATCACGTTGATGAAACGCTTGGCAGCGTATGCCACAATCTCGCGACACTCTGCCTGCGTGTAGTAACCGCCATAGGGCTGACCATCGTAGATGCCGGCGTTGCGGCCCAGGACAGTCTGCTGTCGGACACTGCCCTTCTCGGCCAGTTCGGGCATCGACTTCACCTCGAAGCGCCAACCCTGGTCCTCGGTCAGGTGCCAGTGGAACTGGTTACAGCCGTGCAGGGCCATGACGTCGATAAACTGTTTCAGGAAATCCACCGGGAAGAAGTGGCGCGCCGTGTCGAAGTGGACACCGCGGTACGAGAATCGCGGCTCGTCCTGAATTGTGACGTAGGGCAGTTCTATCCGTTCGCCACCCTCGGTACCAATGGCCTTGCGCAGGGTCATGATGCCACGGAAGACGGCCTCCTCCGTCACGCCTTGGATGGTGATGCCCCGCTTGCCCACCGTAATCTGGTAAGCCTCGGGATTCTCCTTCTTCAGCCCCAGGCTGAGGGTAATGGCAGCCCGCTTGCCTGCATCGGCCTTAGGCTCGAGGGCAAAGTCGGCATCCGTCCGCAGGTACTCTGCCAGCAGTTCGGCATTCGAGGCCATCTGCTCGTTACCGGCCGGATAGGCCACCACGGCATGCTGTCCGAGCACGAACGTCTCGCCTTTCTTGCTCAGTTCGATACTACGGGGCAGAGGGATTACCTCATAACTCACTTGGGCCCAAGCGATGGCGGCCATACAAGTCACACACAGGGTAAGGAAGATTCTTTTCATGATAGGATTCGTTTTAGAATTCATTCTCGCCACAAAGATAATACTTTTTTCTTATACCACAAACTTGTGCCGTACAAAAAGACGAAGCAGGCGCAAATGCAAAAAACTTTGGAATTTGCCTTGTGAGGAGGAGAGAAAAATCGATAGGTCAGCCGAGCGAAAAAACAAACAATCGGTTATATTTTTGTGGTGCCTTGCATCTTTAGTAAAGATACACGTGTATCTTCGGGTCCTTATCGCTGCATCTTTATAAAGATGCGCCTGTAAGGACGTAATGATGCAGCGAGGAGGTGGCGACCTCCTACTTTTCCAGCCGGAGGATGACCCAGAGGACTACGGGGGCACCGATGATGGGGGTGATGACGTTGATGGGGATGACGCCCGACTCGCCGGGCAGGGTGCTGATGAGGTTGCAGAGGAGGGCCAGCGACGAGCCCGTGAGCAACGTGGCGGGCAGCAGCGTGCGGTGGTTGGCACTGCCCAGGAGGAGACGGGCGATGTGGGGCACGGCCAGTCCGATGAAGGCTATGGGACCGCAGAAGGCTGTGCTGGAGGCCGTAAGCAATCCTGTGGTAAAGAGCAGGAGGGTGCGCGTGCGGGTGATGCTGATGCCGAGGTTGCGGGCATAGTTGTCGCCCAGGAGCAGGGCGTTGAGGGGCTTGATGAGCAGGAGGGCCAGGGTGAGCCCCACGAGGCTGATGGCGACGAGCCAGGGCAGACGATCAAGCGAGACGGAGGCGAAGGAGCCCATGCCCCAGAGGGTCATCGTGTGGACGCCCTCGGCCGTGGCGCGGAAGTTGAGCAGGCTAATCATGCTCGACGTGATGTAGCCGACCATCATACCGGCGATGAGCAGCATGACGTTGTTCTGCAACAGGCGACTGAGCAACAGCAGAATGGCCATAACACAGAGCGCCCCTACGAGAGCGGCTGAAATGACGAGCGTGAAGCCACCCAGCGTGAGCATGCCCGTGGTCATAGAGCCGCCCGCCACCAGGATGACAAGGGCCACGCCGAGGTGGGCACCGCTGTCGATGCCAAGCACCGAGGGGCCGGCCAGAGGGTTGCGGAAGGCGGTTTGCAACAGCAGACCACTGACGGCCAGCGACGCACCGCAGAGAACGGCCGTGATGGCCTGCGGCAGACGGTTCTCGAGGATGATGTACTGCCACGAGGGATGTTCCGCACAGCCGCGTCCGAGCAGGATGTCAGTAATGGCCTCGACGGGGATGCTGACGCTGCCGCGATAGAGCGACAGGATGAACAACAGCAGAGTTGCCAGCACGAGGGCTATGATGGAAGTGTTACTTTTCATTCGACTTTGCAAAAGTACGACTTTTCCGACTGGATTCCAAGTTCTGGGTGAATTATTCGCACAAGGTCGGCCAGGAGGCGGTCGGGATGGTAGGGCGTCTCCTCGTAGAAGCGGGAGGTGGCCTGGTTGCAACCATAGACACCACCCGAGCCTACCGAGCGGAAGTGGGCAAAGGGCGGATAGTCGCTCGTGAGTTGGCGCAGGGTGAGGGGCGAGGACTGGTTGTACTTGATGAGCCAGATGTCGGCCCGCTGACCACGCTCGAAGACAGTCTCTACACTAAGCGCCAGACTGCCCGTCTCGGGACGGTCGGCATAGAGATAGTCGGCCCCTGCGTCGCGATAAAGTATGCCCATGACACTGCCTCCACCGGGCACGTACCAGACGCCGCTATAGGGTTTCTCGGCAATCAGCGTAGGCCGGTGGGCGACGTGGGCGGCCTGAGCCTTCAGGGCCAGATAGCGCTGTTCGACAGATTGGAAGAGGCTGTCGGCGCGTTCGGGTACGCCGAAGAGCAGACCGTAGAACTTCATCCACTCGGCACGGGCCAGGGGGCTGTACTCCATGTAGTCGGCACACTCGATGATGGGGATGCCCAGACGCTCGACACGTCCGTATCCGCCCGAGTTCTCAAAGGGGGATATCATCAGGGCATCGGGTTCGGCATCCATGATGACCTCGAGCGTGGGCTCCATGGCCGAGCCGAAGTTGGCGATGCGCCCCGCAGCCACGCCCTGACGGACGTAGGGAATGTTTATGTACTCCAGTTCACAGATGCCCCGGATGGCGGACTGGACGCCCAACTCCTGCAAGAGCCCGCAGTGGACCGACGTAAAGACACCCGCCCGTTGCAGGGGAACGGGGATGATGGTGGATGGGTTAGATTTTCTAGTATCTCTATATAAACTATAGTTTCTAGCATCCACCAAGACATAGCGATGCAGCACGGAGGTGGTGTCCCAGGGGTTGCGGATGGTGACCTCGGTGCGGTCGGCATAGCGCACCATCGTTAGGTTGTGGGCATAGCGCATGGGGATGGTGTCGCCCTCGGAGGCATTGCCGTCGGTCTTATGGGAACCACAGGCTACAAACAGGAGGCACAGGGCCAGGGGTATCAGTTTCTTTTCCATTGCGGTTTGATTTCGAGGAATATTTCGAAGTTACGGCCAGCCATGGGACGGGAGAGGACGGTGACGTACTCCGAGTCGAAGAGGTTGCCCACGACAGCCTTAACCGAGGCATGGACGCGGCGCCACTGGAATTGCTTCTCCAAGGAGACGTCGTTCATGTAGTAGGGCAACAGGCGGCCTGTGATGTAGGAGACCTCGTTACTGGTGGTAGTAAAGCGCTCGCTGTAGTGGGTCCACTGGTAGCGGAGAGTCCACGACCGCCACGTAAGCCGGCCCGAGAGGTTGGCCGAATGGCGGGGCACATAGACAAGTTGCTTGCCGTAGGAGGCATCGTTGTCGTCGAGGTCCTCGCTCTTGTTTATCGAGGGCGTGTAGGCGTAGTTTCCGGTCAGGCCTATGGTCCACGCATGGGGCAGGCGCACCTCGGCGGAGAGCATCATCTCCGTGCCATAGTTGTGGACCTTCCGCAGGTTAGAGGGTTGCCAGTAGCCCTTGGCATTGGGTGTCCAGAGAATCCAGTCAGTAATGTAGGAGTCGAAGGCGGAGAGATTCATGCTGAGCGAAAAGCGCTCGCGCTCTACCCTACCCTCCAGACCACCGTCGTAGGTGATGCCGCGTTCGGGGCGCAGATTGGGATTGCCGCCGGGACGGAAGTAGAGGTCGTCCATCGTCGGGTAGCGATAGTTGCGGGCCACGGAGGTCTTGAAGACAAGGCCCCAGGGGCGATACAACACGTATTCGGCAAACAGGGCGGGGATGACTGGCACGAAATCCTTCTTATAACATTCCTCGCACAGGACGGCCGAGAGCGAAAGACGGTCGGTGGGGCGCCATTTGGCCGAGAGCGAGAGGTTGTACTCCATACGCCCGAGGTTGTAGTTGTCACCGATGTGGAAGGGACTCTTGTCCGAGCTGCGCACGTGATTGTAGTAGGTGGCCAGGTTGGCCGTCAGGAGCCAACGACGAGTGGGCATCCAGTCGGCATCGGCTTGGACGTAGGCTTGTTGGCTGTGGCTGCGCGAGTGGGTGATGTCGGTACTGACGGTCTCGCGCGTCGTGTAGTAGTCGTAGGCAATATCCTGCCAGACGTAGCCAGCGCGTGTCCCGAGGTTCCAGGTGCCGAAGGTCTTGTCCCACGAGAGTACCGAGCGGAGGGCGTCCTGCCGATGCTCGTTCTTGAAATCGACATTGTCGCGGTAATCGACGCTGAGGAAGGGCAGACCGCGCAGGCTGTGGGTGTACCACAACATGCCGCCGAAGCGGTTGCCGTGGTCGTCGCGGTAATAGACATCTTGAAGGGCATGCACGTCGTCGAAATAGCCGCTCCGGTTGCGCTCCGTGGGATGGTAGGAGCGAAGGATATTGCCCGCCTCATCGCGCACATCCACCTTCTTGTCATAGTTGGTGTACTTGAAGTCGTTGTCCGACGTGGAATAGACAAGGCGCGTACTCGTGCTCCAATGGTCGTTGCCGTAGGTGAAGCGGAGGAACTGGTCGTAGGTGTCGAACGAGCCGATACCCTGAATGTACTGAAGGGCATAGCCCTGACCGAAGAGGGGGCGCGTCTGCATCTCTACGGCACCACCCAAGCCGCCGCCCGTCAGCGTCAGCGACGACGCGCCATGCAGGAGGTTGGCGTGATCAATGAAGTAGGCGGGAATGGTGCTGAAATCGACCGTACCGAGCATAGGGGAGTTTATCTTCATGCCGTTCCACAAGACCTGCGTGTGGCTGGGTGAGGTGCCGCGGAACTCTGCCGTCGATTCCGTAGCCCGGCCATAGCTCTTAATGAAGAGTGTGGAGTGCTGCGTCAGTATGTCGGACATCGAGAGAGCCACGTTCTGGTGGAGGACGGCCGTGTCAAGCACGGTCTTCTGCACGCCCGCATCCTTCAGTCGGCGATGGGCTGTAATTTGGACTTCGTCGAGTTGCCTGTCTTGTTGCGCATACAATGCAGAACATGCCAACAGCCCCACTAATACCAACCCACGCTTCATTCCAGATGGTAATCGCTGATGTAATACACCTCGGTGCTTATCTCGCCAAGGTTGGGCGTGGCGCCCGTCTGGGCCGTCTGAACCTTTACAAAGTCGATGTACTCGAGGTCGGCGGGCCGGCCATCCCACGTGCGTGCGTTCGATATCTTATAATAACCCATCTTGCCGGCAGGGCCGTCGATGAGGTCACCCAAGTTGTCGGCATAGCCCCAGTCATAGGGCGGGATGTCGGAGATTCCGTTCTCGTAGGTGCTGCGGTCGCGCAGGCGGGAGCCGAAGAAAGTCATCTCAGAGATGCCCACCTGCCACGGCTGCCAGTAGTAGGCGGAAGGGTTCCAGTAGCTCATGTAGGGGATGTAGCCCGTGTCGTTGTTGGCGTCACGCCATCCGACGGCCGACTTCGCCTTCTCGGGCCGGTAGTAGGTGATGGCATACTCCATGGAGTGGTTGTCGGTGCCATACTCCGAACCAGCCAGTTCGAACCATTGGTCGTTGGGCAGGCCGTCGCCGTTGTCGTCCTGACTGACCCAGATAATGCCAGGCTCGGACTGATAGCTGAAGGGGTTGCCCTTGATGCAGAGGTCGTACCCACCCGAATTGGGCACGCTGTGGTCGAAGCCTGCGATGAGATAACCGCCCTGAGCGCCCAGGCTTACCGACCACTTTCGGCTGAAATGCGCCAGCACTGAGTCGCAGGCCTGCTCGTGGGTGCAATTGTCGGGATAGGGCTTACCCGTGATGATGTAGCCATTTACCTGGTGGCCCGGCGCAGGCATGTATTCATACACCCGATTGACCATAGCCTGCCCCTCCGACGAGCGGCGATGAGCACCTGCCGGCGGACAGACGTTGATGACCATCTCCTGCTGACTGCCGTCGCGGGGATTAGTAAGGGTGACGACGTGGCGACCTTCGGCCTGAGCCGTGAATACGGTGCTGGCCTCCTCCGACCCTGTCATGTAAGCCCGCACCTTGATGGTGCGCCCTTGGGCTATGTTGATTTCTGTCCATGGGTACTGCCACTCCGCAATCTCGGGAATCTCGGGCAGTTCCTGATTCTCGGCCTCGGTGACGGTTATCTTCACCTCGTCCTCCACCTGGCCGAAGCGGTTGTTGACCGCCAACTTCACATAGTACTCGCCCGCAGAATCGGTGGTGAAGGTGTAGTAATTGTCGTGGCCGACGACCCTGCCTTCGAAGGTCCAGACGTAGGCCGAGGTCTCGTCCAGGTTCTCGATGTCGGGCACCAGTTGTATGCTCTCGCCCGTCTGGATGCGGAAGCGGCCCGACGACATGACCCAGGTGATGACGGGCAAGGGACCGGAAGGTTCGGGATCGTCGTGACAAGACACAAGCAGCAAGAGAGGGAGGAGAAGGAGGAGGAACTTTTTCATTTGAATGCAAAACTATTAGGGGTTATGCCCACGCGGAACTGATGAAGCAGGGTGCCGTCCTCGGCGTAACGATAGACCACGCCCGACTGACGGTAATCGACCGCGTCGGCCACATAGATTTCGCCATTACGGGGATTCACCCCGATGCCATAGAGATAGTGGCGACGGCCGTTTGCACCACGGGGAGCCTCGATGAAGGGGCGCACGGGCAGGTGGCTGGCCGAGACGTCCATACGATAGACATCGTTGTTGATGACGTAGAGCACCGTGCCCGCGGGGTTCGTGGCCAACTGCACGTTGGCCTCGTCGGTGTCCAGCGCCTGGTCAAGTTCGATGGCCAGTGTCGCCGCGTCGATGCGATAGAGGTGCGGTATGTTGTCGCTAAACGAGTCCTCGTCGGTCGAGTAACCTCCGTCCGTGATGACCCACAGCTTACCACGGGCGTCCATGGCCATGCTCTTGGGTTGCCAACTGGAGAGCACAATGCTATCGCACACCTCGTCGCGACGGGTGTCGATGACCAGAATCTTGTTCGAGTAGCTCCAGCAGTTGGTAAACACGCGGTCGCCCCACGCAACCATCTGCTCCGTCGAGTTGTAGCCGAAGGAGGCTTCCTGACGGGTCGATATACTGCCTACGTACTGGAACGTACGCGGATTGAAGATGGTGATGTAGGGCGAATAGAGGTCGGTGACGTACGCCTTGTCGTCGCTGAGGAAGTGTATGTAGCGCGGGTTTATCATGTGCTCTGTCTGGCCCGTGGTCAGTTGGCCGCGGACGCGGAACGTGGCGGTGTCCAGTCCCCAGATGATGCCGCTGTTCTCCATGGCCACATAGGCCACCCCACCATGTAGTTGGATGGACTGGCCCGTGTCGCCCAGGCGACGGTCGTTGGCACGCTGGAACACGCCGTTCTCGACCTCCCGAGTTTCGGGGTTGTAGTACGAGAGCGTGGAGTTGCCGCTATTGAAGTTGCCCTCGCACAGAACGAAGACACCCTGGCCCGTGTCCGAGAAGGATTCCTCGCCGGGGCCATGGTCGGAATTGGAGCATGCTGCCGCCAGCCCGAAGGCTGACAGCAGCATGAACCGATATATATAGATAGAGATTTTCACTGGTTAGTCCATTACGACACGGACGTTGTCGAAGGCGAAGTACTTGGGATGCTTGACGCCCCAGCTCGACCTGTCGCTGCCATCCATGGTGAACGTAAGGCTGTTCACCTTACCCAGCACGGAGAGGTCGATGCGCTTCCAGGTCTTCAGTATGTCGCCGTCGCGGGCGAAGTCCACATCGAGCGTAGCGCCATTGTCGGCCGTAATGGTCAGCGTCATGTTGTCGCCAGCCTCGGTCAGTGCCTTCGCATAGCCGTCGCCATAGGTCTCCACGCCGAGCAGGTAGGTGGTGGGGCAAACGTCCATCGAGCGAATCATGCGCTTCACGCCCTTGGCAAAGTGGAGTGTGGCGTCGCAATATACCACGGCAAAGTTGTTGCTGCCGTTCGACACGGGCACTTCCAACTGGTAGGTGTAGGTGCCATGAGTCTGGATGCTGTCGCAAACGTAGTTGGAAACGGCAATACCGCCCTCCGAGTAGCCATAGCTACCACCCCAGGCACGGGTCAGGCCACCCTGGAGGCCCGTAATCTGGTCGGCCCAGTCATAGGAGTCCTTGCCTTCGCCATACAACAGCGCACCATTGTACTGGGGATTGTCCACCAGGGCAGTCCACTGGTCGCCCTCGAAGGTCAGGATGGTCATGTTCTCGTCGTCACTCTCACAGGAAGTCATGGCAAAGCCCATGCACAGGGCAAGTGCCAAATAAAGATACTTTTTCATTTGGTTATTGTTTTAGTGAATAAGATGTTGTTCCTCATACTGTCCGCGCAGTGGTTTGTGGATGGCAAGTGCGGCAGGTCTTCTGACTTATCCTCCCCTTCCGTGGCGCCTTCCCAGCCTTGTTGCGGGCCAGTGGTCAATTGCCGCAGGGGTTTTGCAAGGACTTACAGCAGCGGGACTGTCCAGGACTTCCACCTGATTCCCTTATCCGCATTGCGGTGGCAAAATTACAAAATAATATTGAAATACGAAACCCTGCCGCGCCTTTTTTCGACTTCTGCGCGTCCGAAGCATCAAAAAAGCAGGCTTACTCCCACCACCAGCAGGAGCATCATGACCTCCGCCAGGCGACAGACGCGCACCGAGCGGCGCATGTCGGCTGTACTCAGGGGACGATCGGTCGTCCCGATGTAGGGCTTGGGGAAGAGTTGCCCGAAGTAATGGTGCGGACCGCCAAAGCGACAATCCAGAATGCCCGCCAGGGCCGACTCGGGGTAACCGCTGTTGGGGCTGGCATGTTCCGGACCGAACCGACGGACGAAAGCCAACAGCGAAGGCAGACGGAAGCGGGAGGGCAGCTCGAGCACAGCCGAGGCAAGCACCATCAGCAGGGCTGTCAGCCGGGCCGGCAGGTAGTTGGCCACGTCGTCGGTGCGCGCCGCCACACAGCCGAACTCACGATAGCGTTCCGTACGGTAGCCAATCATCGAGTCCTGCGTGTTTATCATCTTGTACGTCAGCATGGCAGGCACCCCACCCACGGCCAGCCAGAACAGAGGGGCCACCACCCCGTCGCTCAGGTTCTCGGCCAGAGTCTCCAGGGCGGCCGTACGTACCTCCTGGGCCGACAGTTCCGACGTATCGCGCCCTACGATGCGAGCCACCTGGCGACGCCCGTCCTCCAGCGAACGGTCGAGGGCCAGGAAGACCTGACGCACCTCCCATATCAACGTCGTGCCCGCCAGACAATAAAAGATAAGGACGGCCGACACGGCAAAGGAGAGCCAAGGCCATGGCGCAGTCAGCCGCAACAGGCCCCACGCCGCCACAAACGTAAGGAGGTCGAGCACCAGGGCCAGCAACCCGCCCTTCAGCCTGCGGTGCCGACCTTGGTTAAGCCGATGCTCACCCCAGGCTATCAACTTGCCAAAGCCCACCACGGGATGGGGCAGCCACTGGGGGTCGCCAAGCAGGAGGTCGAGCCCCCAGGCCAAGAGCAAGGGATATATCAGCGTTTCGTCCGTCATGCCATGTATTGTCGGATTGCGCCCACGAGGACATCGTCGTCCTCAGGCCGTTGTGCGGCTACGCGGAAGTGGTGGGCCGAGAGCCCACGAAAGTTCGACGCATCCCGAATCAGTATGCCATGCTCCTCGGCCAGGTAGGCCTTCAGTTCGGCGGCAGTCCGCGGCCGGATGGTGGCGAGCATGAAGTTGGTCTGTGTCGGGGCTACCTCGATGCCCGGGATGCTATTCAGGGCCTTCCGTAGGCGCTGGGCCTCACGGAGATACGCCCCGATGTCCAGCAGCCGAGGGCTATGCTCCACCAGCCATGCGCCAGCCTCCTGAGCCAATGCATTCACCGACCAAGGCCGGCCACAATGGCGCAGCACCTCAATCACTTCTGGGGCGCCCGTCACATACCCCAGGCGGAGGCCGGGGATGCAATACCGCTTCGTCATCGAATGAAGCACGACGACATTCGTCAGGTCGCCCAGGTCGGGCAAGGGGGACTGGGTGTAGTCCTCATATGACTGGTCGATGACGAGCAGGCGATGGTGCCGGAGCAGGCGGCGGACGTACGCTTCGTCGCGCACCTCGCCAGTGGGGTTGTTGGGGTTGCACAGCCAGCAGATGTCGCCGTCTGCCCCTTCCCGTAGCCCGAACATCTGGCAGGCCGACTCGTACTCGCTGAACGTAGGTTGCACGACAGTGTAGGTTGGGCCACCCTCGCCGGGGAACAACGTCCGAGCCGACTGGGCGATGAGGTAGATGGCCTCCGTGGCCCCGCTGGTGACGAGCACTTGAGAGGGATTTCTTCCGATGGAATGGGCGATTTTTGCTTCTAAGGAGCGGGGCGAGGGTTCAGGATAGTTGCGTATCAGCGACAGGTGGCGGCTCAGGTGGGCCTCCAGGCCGGACAGGTCGGTATAGGCGGGGATATTCGAACTGAAGTTCAGCCGAATGTGCCCGTAACGATAGGTGTCGTCGCCATGTCCCTCAATCATTGCCTTGCAGAATCTTATAGATGAGTTCCATATCGACGTGCCGCCGCACGTGGTCGGCCAGCAGGTCGTACTGTGTTTCCTTAAACGCCCGGTAGTCCATCGGCTCTGCCCCGCCCTCGAGTCTGTCGGCAAAGGGGCGCAGGAGCAGGTCGATGAAGTCGGGATTGTCCAGTATCCCATGCACGTAGGTCCCCATGCAACGGTCGTCGAGCCGGTAGCCATCGCGCTGTCCGTCCTCGAAGGCGACGAGGGGCCGCTCCTCGGCATCGTCGCAGGGACGGGTCTCACCCTGGTGTATCTCGTAGCCCGTCATGGTTGGTTCCCCAGGCTTGCCGTCGCCAACGCCCTCGCACAGGGAGAAGTGCACCTGGCGGGTGGTCTTCGTCTCCGTAATGACGGTGGTCACGGGCAGCAAGCCCAGACCGGGCATGCGCTCCGTCTCGCCCTCCAAATGATGGGGGTCGCAGACCTCACGCCCCAGCATCTGATAGCCCCCACATATGCCGAGCACGGTGGCACCCTGACGGTGGGCACGCACGATGGCCTGGGCGACACCGTTGCGACGCAGGCCATAGAGGTCGTCGATAGTCGATTTCGACCCGGGCAGGACGATTATGTCGCTCCGCAGCAGGTCGTCGGGATTACTGGTATAGAAGAGGTGGACCCGCGGGTCGCGCTCCAAGGCGTCGAAGTCGGTGAAGTTAGAGAGATGGCGCAGCAGGACCACGGCCACATTGACACTCCCCTGCTCGATTTTGGCCGATTTCATCGACAATTGTACGCTATCCTCCTCCTCGATGTGGATGTCGCGAAAGTAAGGCACGACCCCGACGACGGGGACCTGGCAGATATCCTCCAACATGCGGCGACCGTCATCAAACAGACGCATGTCGCCCCGGAACTTATTGACGATGATGCCCCGGATACGGCGACGGTCGTCGGGCCCCTGCAGGGCGATGCTGCCATAGGCCGAGGCGAAGACCCCACCGCGGTCGATGTCGGCCACAAGGAATACGTCGGCCCCTGCATGGCGTGCCATAGGCATATTGACGAGGTCGGTATCGCGGAGGTTCAGTTCCGAGATGCTGCCGGCCCCCTCCATGACGATGGGGTTGTAGCGTCCCGCGAGTCGGTCGAAGGCGTCGCAGACCTGACCCCTCAGTTCCTCGCGGCCTTCGCGACGGAAGTATTCGTAGGCATTGCGGTTACCGATAGGGCGACCGTTCAGGACCACCTGGCTCGTGTGGTCGCTCTGGGGCTTCAGGAGCAGGGGGTTCATGTCGGTGTGGCAGGGAACGCCGGCGGCCTCGGCCTGCATGGCCTGGGCGCGACCTATCTCCAGCCCCTCGGGCGTGGCATAGGAGTTGAGGGCCATATTCTGTGCCTTAAAGGGCGCCGGCCAGTAGCCGTCCTGGCGGAATATGCGGCAGAAGGCGGCGGCCAGGACGCTCTTGCCTACGTCACTGCCCGTGCCGGCCAGCATCATAGGGTGTAGTCTCTTCATAGCAGGTCTCCTATATTATAGATGTGGGTGTAACTGGCCAGGACGTTCTTGTAGCGGAGTATGGGCGTCGCCACGGGTTCGCCCTTGGCGTTGAACACCTGAACCGCCGAGGGCGGATCGTCGCAAAACTGTGTGTAGTGGAACTCATGCCCGCGAAACTCCCGACCGTCCAGCGTGAAGCGGCGGTAGCCCAGCGAGAGCCGGCGGTCCTGTTTCCTGGCCGACACCCGATAGGGCAGGACGTCACACATGGGGTACTCGCCGTCGTCGGTGACGATGCTCCGGCAGAGATACATCATGCCCCCGCACTCGGCCACGATGCGCCCGCCCCGCTCGGCAAAGTCACGAATGGCCTGTCGCGTACGCTCCGCACGGACGAGTGCCTCGAGGTGCTTCTCGGGATAGCCGCCAGGAAGGTAGAGAAGGTGAGGGGTGAGAGGTGAGAGGTGAGGGGCGTCTTCCTCGGGGTCGAAGAAGTGGACGGGCCCGAACTGGGCCAGACGGTCAAGCGTCTCCTGATAGATGAAGGAGAACGACTCCCGGTTGCGGGCTATCAGTGTGCCAAAATCTCTTGCCATGCGATATGTTTCTCCAATAGACCGACCAACTCGTCGGCAGGGACATGGTGGTCCGAAAAGTCGAGTCCCAGGTAGCGGCTGGCGGTCTCCAGCTTCGGACACTTAGGCAGACACCCCAGACAGGGCAGGCCCACCTCGCGGGCCACCTCACGGAGCATCTGGGCGTGGCGCTCGCTGCCGACCTTGTTAAACAGGACACCCAGGAAGCGCACGTCGGGCCGGAAGCGGACGAAGCCCTGGAGGAGGGCCGCCATCGAGTAGGCTGCCGAACGGGCATCCACGACGAGCAGGACGGGCAAGCCCAGCCAGCGCGCTATCTCGGCCGAGGAACCACGGTCGCGGTCGTAGCCGTCGAACAGCCCCATCATGCCCTCTACGATGGCAAGGTCTGCACCCTCGGCGTAGTGGCTGAAGAGCCGTCGCAGGTGGTCCTCGGAGGCAAAGAACGAGTCGAGGTTAACGCTCGGCCGGCCACACACTGCCTCGTGGAATTTCGTGTCGATGTAGTCGGGCCCGCACTTGAAGGGATGCACCGTATAGCCCCGGCTGCGATAGAGGGCCATCAGGCCACGGGCCACCGTGGTCTTTCCCGAGCCGCTATGGGGTGCTGCGATGAGAAATGCCTGTTTCACGGGGGCAAAGTTAGTGCAATCCGAGCGAAAATCCAAACTTGTCGGCACATTTCCGACCACAAGCCCCCTATTGCCACGTGGGAAACGCCCCCGCGACGCGCTGCAAGCCATTAGGCGTTTCACAAAAATCTCTTAGGTGTTTCACAGGAATCCTTTAGATGTCTATGGCGAAAGATAGTTATCTTACACTGAACGCATAGTTATCTTACAGCGTTAAGATAGTTATCTTTCGGCTGTAAGATAGTTATCTTTCGCACGTAAGATAGTTATGCAAAAGACTTATCCTATAGACGATGGGAACGAAACCTGTAGGCGATGGGGACGAAACCTGTAGGCGACGGGAACGGAGCTGGCATGAAATTCCCGGCCAATTCCTTTGCACTTTCACAAAAAAGCCATATCTTTGCAACCGAATCCTGGCAGTTGGGTGGCGAGAGTGCCACTTCGACGCAAGGGAATCCGGTGAGAGTCCGGAGCTGTACCTGCAGCTGTAATCCCCCTTGAAAGGGTCTGCTTGTATGACGCCACTGGCCGAACGAGGCTGGGAAGGTAAAGCAGACTGGGGAAAGCCAGAAGACCTACCAGGAGTGAGGGCAGAGCGAAGTTTACTTCTGCTATGCCGAGCGACGGCAGGGCTCGACCGAAGGTCAAGGCCTACCAGGAATAAAAATGTACGCGCGCTCAGGAACAAGCGAAGGCGGAAAGATGAAGAAAGGACTACGTCTGATTGTCGGGACGGCACTATGGTGCATGGGCCCGGCGTTAATGGCACAGACGACACTCCGCACGGACACCATCCCGGAGGTCGTCGTCACAGGTACTGGCACCCAGCACCTGCTGAAGAATGCGCCCGTGCAGACGGAGGTCATCACCCAAAAGATGCTGCAACAGTACGGCGGTCGGAGCCTGGAGGACATCCTCTCGGGCCTGACCGCCTCTTTTGCGTTTAACGAGGACGACATGGGCTCGCAGATGCAGATGAACGGGCTGGGCAACTCGTATATCCTTATCCTCATCGACGGCAAGCGCATCCACGGCGACAACGGCGGACAGAACGACCTGGGCCTCATCGATCCGGCACGCATCGAACGCATAGAAATCGTGAAGGGAGCCGCCTCGGCACTGTACGGAAGCGATGCCATAGCGGGTGTCATCAACATCATTACACGAAAGCCCACGCAGGGCTGGCTGGTGGAGAACGAGACGCGCGGCGGTTCGTACGGCGACCTGCGCCAGCACAACACCGTGGGACTGACCTTCGGGCGCGTACAGAGCCTGACGAACGTGCACTACCGCCGCACCAACGGCTGGCAGAACACGGCAACGGAGGACCCGACGCAGATAGGCGGACGGGTGATTACGGACTCGAAGAACAAGACGGTGAACGAGAACCACCTGTACCAACTGAGCCAGCGGCTGACGTGGCAGCCCACCGAGGGCATGGAGGTCTTTGCCGACGGCATGTGGTACCACAAGCGCATCTACCGCCCCAACGGCAAGTACGCCGTGGCCGACGTGCACGGCTACGACCTGAGTTACGACGACGCGGCAGCCTCGGCAGGCTGGTCGTGGACGACACGGAAGAAATATCTGCTGACTGCGGACCTCGCCTGGAACCGCCACGGCTACTACTACGACTACACCTCGCAACGGGGTTGGCTGGTGGAGACCGACGACCCCGCCCACCCCAACATCTACTTCGACGGCGACCGCGCCCTGCAAGCCGACCAGCGGCGCACGATGCTGCAACTGAAGGGCATATTCCCCCTGGCGGAGCAGCACCGCCTGAGCGTGGGCTACGACTTCCGCCACGACTGGCTCCGTGCCCCCCTGCGCATCGACAGCGACCGCGCCCGCGACTGGACGCAAGCCGTCTATGCCCAGGAGGAGTGGACCCCCTGGAAGGTACTGAACGTGACGGCAGGCCTGCGACTGGACCACAACGGGCAGTTCGGACTCCACTTGACACCGAAGGCTTCGGCCATGCTGAGCCTGGGCGACTTGCGCCTGCGTGCCTCATGGGCACAGGGATTCAAGTCCCCCACCCCCAAGGAACAGCACTATCGCTACGTGCGCGACATGGGCGGCGTGCGCCTGTTCCTGGGCAACACCGACCTGAAGCCGCAGACGAGCAACTACCTGTCGATGAACGCCGAGTACCGCACCTCGCGCCTGAGCGTGAGCGTGACGGGATATTATAATAAGGTAGACCAGATGATAAACCTCGTCACCATCCCCACACGTGAGGCACCAGGCGAACTCATCCTGCGCTACGACCCAGCCTTCGTGCGCCAGTACAAGAACCTGGAGGATGCCTACACGGCAGGCGTGGACCTGAGCGTGCGCTGGACGGCGGGCAAGGGCATCGTGGTGGGTGGCGGCTACAGTTACCTGAAGGCGCGCGGCAGCGTCTACGACGAGGAGACGGAGCAGTTGCGCCGCCTGACCATCGACGGCACGGCGCACCACAAGGGCAACCTGTTCGCAACGTGGAACCATGCGTTCAGAGGAGAGAAGAGAGAGGAGAGAGGAGAGCGAATAGGCCTGGGACTCTACGGACGTGCCTCATCCACACGCCACTACGAGAACTACGGCAACGGCAAGGCATACCACCTGTGGCGACTGACGGGCAGTTATGACATCACTCCCGTGCGTGGCCGGTGGAAGGGGACGACGCACTTCCGCGTGGAGGCCGGCGTGGACAATCTGCTGAACTACGTCGACCGCACGCCGCACCTGCGCCACCTGGGCACGACGACGCCCGGGACGACGGTCTTTGCGGCACTGATCGTCCGCTTCAACAAAGGAACAAGAGTTAATAAACAATCTAATTATTCAACCATTAAACAACAAAACAATGAAACAGATTAAGTTTCTTTTCGTGGCTCTCGCAGCCATGGTGATGTCGGCTGGCTTCACGGCTTGCTCCGACGACGACGAACAGCAGCAGGGCAACTTCGAGAAGTACCTGTCGAGTGTGGAATCCCAGGTGAAGGCCAAGAAGGCCAAGAGCGGCAACAAGAAGGCCCTCCTGCTGGTGGCCTTCGGCTCCACGTGGGAGAATGCCCACCAGACCTTCAAGGGCATCGTGGCTGACTACGAGGGCGACAATGCCTTCAAGGACTACGACGTCTACTTCTCTTTCACCTCCGCCATCTGCATCAACAAGAGCCGCGAGGGCGAGCACTACGCCAGCCAGGACTTCTATGCCCCCAACTTCTGGCTCGAGGCCATCGGTCGGCAGAAGTACGAGGAAGTGCGCGTACAGTCGCTCCACGTCATCCCCGGTGAGGAGTACCTGCGCCTGCGCGACACCTACATCAAGGACTTCAAGAACAACGTCTACGGCGACCTCGACAACGACTACCTGGAAGAGGGTGTGAAGGTGTTCATCGGCGGCCCGCTGATGGCAGAGGAAGAAGACGTGAAGGACGTGGCCACGGCACTCAACGGCTACTTCAGCCAGTACGTCCAGGGCGACAACGCCATGGTCTTCCTGGGCCATGGTAACCCCGAGGGCTACAACTACGGCAACGGCAACATCCGCTACACGCAACTCGAAGAGCAGTTGCAAGCCATCAACCCCAACTATTTCGTGGCTACCGTGGACATGGAGGATAACCTCATCGACGACCTCTGGGCCAATCGCATGGAAGGCAAGGTGAAGGACGGCGTCACCATCACACTCCACGCCCTGATGTGCATCGCCGGCGACCATGCCCACAACGACATGTCGGGCATCGAGAACGAGGGCGACAGTTGGCGCGAGTTCTTCCAGGAGCAGGGCTTCACCTGCAACTACGACGGCAACGATGCCAACTCGGCCAACAACTGCATCCTGAAGGGCCTGGGCGACTACGCCAACATACGCGCCATCTGGAAGAAGCACACCAAGGAGGCCACAGAGATGTTTGCCGAGGAGGAAGAATAAAACTCTCTTTCTATCTATATAAATTAATGTAAAGTGGAACCCCGTGCAGGGCTTCGGTCTTGCACGGGGTTTTTGTTTTACCCCCAAACCATGCAACACAACAAAGCAACACTTTTGATATTACTCTTCTGCGCCACGAGCCTACAGGCGCAGACACCTCACGTACAGCGCGACTCGGCCTCGGTGGCCCTGGAGCGCACCCTGAACCCCGTGGTCATCACCGGCACGGGCACCTACCGCAGGGCCAACACGTCGCCCGTGGCCGTCCGGGTCGTCACGGCCAAGGAACTGAAGGACGCGCAGGTGACAACCCTGCAGGACGCACTCACGAAGTTGACCACCAACGTCACCACCCACACCAACGGCATGGGCACGTTCGTCAACTTCAACGGCGTCTCTGACGACTACATCGTCATCCTGGAGAACGGTAAGCGCGTCTCGGGCGACGACCGCTGGAGCCGCCTGTCAATGGACAACGTCCGGCGCATCGAGATATTCAGCGGAGCCGCCTCGGCCCTGTATGGCTCGGATGCCATCGCAGGCGTCATCAACATCATCACCGACGACAGCCGCGAGCCCGTTGCCGTGTCCTCCAACACCCGCGTGCTGAACAACGGGCGCATGGACGAGGAGATACACGTCGACGTCAACCAGGGCAAGTTCTCCAGCCAGACGGCCTACACCCACCATCAGGCCGACTCGTGGCAGGTGAACCCCTATCAGGAGTTCGAGGAGGGCGACAGCCGGGTGCTGAAACTCACCGGACGCCCCATGTCGGCCGGCTATCACAGCAACAACATCAGCGAGCGGCTGGAGTGGCGGTTCAACGACCAATGGTCGGTCTACCTGCGCGGCTCGTACTACGACCAACTGACCGACCGCGACCGCTCGGCCACCTACTTCACGCAGAAGAAGGGGAAGGACGCCGAGGGCAACACCACCTACACCTACACGCCGAAGCAGGCCTACACCTACGACGTGCATCACCGCTCCTACACCTACGGCGGCGGCGCCCGCTGGGCTCCCAACGCACGCACGCATGTCTATCTGGACGTGTACAGCGACAACTTCTCGTCGAAGTACGACTACTGGCAGACCGCCGAGAAGGAGGCCTACGACGAGACGCGCAAACGCACGCACTACACGAACGAGACCCTGCGCGGCATCTTCCGCCTGGCCGAATGGAACAAACTCTCGGCAGGCGCGGAGTTCGTGCAGGAAAGCCTGACCAGCCAAAGCGACAACATCGATGGTCGCCATACCAACACCTACAACCTCTTTGCCCAGGACGAGGTGAAGATGGTGCAGGGACTGGAGGGCGTCGTGGGCGTACGCTATACGCAGAACGATAACTTCGGGGCGGCCTTCACGCCTAACGTGGGGCTGTTTTACCACATCAAAGGCTTCCGCCTGCGCGCCTCGTATGCCGGCGGCTACCGCACCCCCACCCTCTCCCAACTCTATGCCACCGACCAGGCCAAGACCACCGCACGCTACACCCTCTACAACCCCGACCTGAAGCCCGAGAAGAATCACTTCTTCAACGTCAATGCCGAGTACAGCAATGCGTGGATGAGCCTGAGCGTGAGCGGCTTCGTGAACAAGATTCGCGACATGATAAACTACCGCACCATGACGCAAGCCGAGATTGACGCCGACGCACAACTGGCAGCCCTGCAGACGGAGGGCTGGAAGACCATCCGCCAGCGCGACAACATCGACCGTGCCACCCTGCGCGGCGTGAGTGCCTCAGTGAAGTTCCTCCTGCCCTACGGCATCACCCTGGGCGGCGGCTACACCTTCACCGACTCCGAGGCCAAGACGCAGACGTTGGATGCCACGACGCAGCAGTACGTCGTCACCACCTCGCCCGTCGACAAGAGCGTGAAGCACGTCAGTAACGTCCTCGCTTCGTGGGACAAGACGTGGAAGCAGTATCACCTGAACATCACGCTCAGCGGCCACATGCAGAGCCGTCGCTACAGCAGCACCTACGGCTACGCCGATGCCATCGGCCAGTGGGACCTGATGACGCGCCACACCGTCTCGCTCCGCCACTTCACCCTCGAGCCGGGCGTGGGCATCGAGAACCTCTTCAACCAGCGCGACACGTCGCCCTGGACGTCGAACTACTCCACCATCAATCCCGGTCGCTCGTATCTCGTCAGCCTGCGGATGACGTACTGATGACCGCCCTTTTTATGGATAATTAACGCCGAAGGAGGCAATATTGCACCTCCTTCGGCGTTATTCATAGAGTAACATATTAAACAATCATGATGAAAAGAATGAAACTGATGAGAGGTATCGGGCTATTGTGCATGGCCCTGATGTTCGGTGCATGTCACCACGACACGATTACGCCACGCCTGTCGAAGGCGCAGAAGCAGGAATACGGGCAGAAACTGGCGGGCACGTACACGGGCCGTTATGTGATTGCCTATACCACGGACGAAGGGGGCGAAGAAGCAACAGAGGGCATCAAGCAGGCCACGGTGTCCATCACCGACTACGACATGCAGAGCGTCATCTTCCACGACTTCCCCGTCAGTATGCTTTCGCACATCGTGAAGGATGCCGACCTGTCGCAGGCACTGGCCGAGGTGCCGAACATGGACATCACGGCGCAATACAAATTCCAGTACGACACAGATTATACCAATACACTCTGGAACTACACGCCCACCCCTGTCTCGCTCACCCTCGACTATGGCGGCGCGACGCACCACATCACCTTCCGCCTCGGCAACAACCAGCGCTACTATCTCTTCCACCCCGACGACTGGCAGCAATCGCGCCCCCTGCTCTCCTGCCAGTGGCAACTTGTGTTCGACGTCGTGGGCCTCTACGACGGCGACCGCCTCGTGCAGCAGTTCGATTTCGGTTCCGGCACGTGCGGCATGTTCGTCGTCTTCGCGCTCGACGATGTTAGAGCAGAAGACCAAGGGAAAAATTGTATTTTGATACACACCAAAAGAGATTCTTCGATTTAATTTCATAACTTTGTATTTGCTGTTGGACTCTTAAATATCCCTCATAACACAAAAAAATGCAGATTATAGGTTTGAAATATTCATCTCTGCAAATCTTTTTGTATCTTTGGGGCAGAATTTAAATGCAAAAATATCAAATAGAGCCCAATGAAATATGATAATGAATAATACGTCAATATTGAATAGTATAGATACTATTAGTTTACAATATCCAACAGGCGAGGCTCCCGTTCTCGTGATGTGTTCGGATATGAATTTCTACATATGCAAGTATATTCGAAACTCGGCCTCGCCTCAAAAACTAGCAGCAGAACTTATCGGTGCTAAAATGGCTATAATATGGGACTTAAATACGCCAACCACTTCGTTAATAAGAATCAAGCCAGAACATTGGACTAACAATTTCATACGGCCTAAGATAGTAACTACCATGTTAGGAAGTAAATATATTTCCGCAGTTGACTATGTGTCACCATCAACATTCAATAAATTAGCCAAGACATCTGCCATTATTAGACATTTGTTGAAAATTGCATTGTTTGATTTTTGGGTTGCAAACGAAGATAGAAATGAAAATAATTCCAATTTACTTTATGATATTATTAACAAGACCCTTGTTCCAATAGACTTCGGTTGCATATTAAATAATGCTGATTTCCAATCTCAGATGATGCAACTAACAACTTCTGATACTATCATCAACTCGTCTCTTTTTAAGTATCTGGCAAAAGATATCAGCCCACAGAGTATTCAAAAATATGCTATTAACTTACACGATTATTACACCATATGTGTCAACCAATGCCATAAAAGAATTAGTTCCATTGTTAATGATATTCCGCCAGATTGGAATGTACAAAAGAATCTTGTGACAAATAAGTTGCAACAATTATTCGACTCAAAATGGACAGAGGCAGTATGGGGAAATTTTGAAGAATGTTTAACTGATAATATTTAAGAATATGAACAAATTAAGATATAGCATTATATACGCAGTTATTCGTCCTGAAATATTTGAGAGGGTAAGTGTAGGACTTATCTTTATTGAAAATAACAAGGTAGAGATGCACTATTCAAATGAAAAACTGAAAGCATTACATGGTTTGTTGCCAAAAGAAAGTTATGACTTCATTTCTCAAGTAGTTCGCTCCATGGGGCGTAGGAGTTCAGAATACACAATTGATACTATAGGCTATCTGACACATTATACAAACAATATTATATCAATATCCCCAATACAGTCTATTGATATAAAGCCTACCGAGCAAAATAAAATCAAACTCTACCGTAACTATGTGTATAGAGGAAGTTAATCCTATGCGGAATATGGATAATCGACAAATTATTGCTTATATACAGACCTGCCTTGATGAAGCAAGAAGCCTCTCGAACATGAAGAACGGCTATAGTTAAAAAATAGAGAATATGAGATGTTATTCATTATGATTATACATTTTCTACTATGCGTATATTTACAAAAGAAAAAATTTACAAAGGACTTGATTCCATAAGTGCACATTCGATTTATTGGGACTCGGAAAAGAGGAGCATAAGTATTGATTTGATAATTCAAATGTTGGGGTTTGAACCATATCTCTCTGATTACGGCTATTTTGAGAATGTTAAGAAACTATATACAAATCTTAAACAAATAGAGGGCTTATGTTTAATTAGGGAAATTGTTTCATCAAATCACAATGAATATTTGAACATTTTATTTGAAAGGAACGGGGCTATAGGTGAATTGCGATGCAAAAAAATTGCTTGGTTTAATAGTCATCTTTGCGCTTTTGACATATTAGTTGTAGGTGGCATATCAAAAGAACTTTATAAAGATGATGTTTTTAAAACATCAATACTGAATAGTGATTATGAGAGGAAAGTACATTCTTATTTATTTCTCTCTCTCTTTCAGCGCTTACTTATTACAGATGTGCAAAATTTTAATAACCCAAATGAGGTTGTTATGCCTATTGAGAACTATTGCAATGTGTCTCAACAGAAGTTCCAACAGAAGAATGAAAGAATAAATGCCTTGAGAGAAATAAAAGGATTTACACTGAAAGGAATAGATGGAAATGTACGTATTGCCTTAGATTATTCACATAAGTCAATAAGATATACAACTAATATCTCCGACACAACATTTAGATGGAACAGAGAGGGGGTAAAGGAGGAATATGGAAACTTGTATACTTATCAGTGCAATAAGTACTTTTGTAATCTTGATGAGATGCTTTGTTCGATTGAAGAGATAAAGAAGCAATTCGATATTTTAAATAAAACGAATATAGGTTTTTTTTCCTATTTTGAATTAGGTAATACAAAAGGAATGGAGATTGACGTTCTACAAGAAAAACTATCTATTATTTTTGACGTAGAAAAGAAATATATTTACTGCTAAGTTTTTTATTAGCAAAACCAAATATTATAATAGTAAAAATAACGTGAGACAATTCAAATCGCATATCGGCAATTTTTAAGATTACTATAGTTACCCAGTTATCAAAACTCTAATAAAATGAATAGAGATTATTCATATGTCCTAACTCTATCGGACATCGGAATAAAATCGATAGTTCGACCTACCAAAATACAGAGAGAAAGTAATTGAGCATGGAAAGAGGCAAAATCACCGTGGCGGGCATCGGGCCTGGCAGTAAGGAAGACATCACACCGGCGGTACTGGAGGCCGTGAGGGGTGCGGACGTTGTCGTCGGATACAAGTATTATTTCCAGTTCATCGAGCCGTACCTGAAGCCCGGGTGCCAGTGCATCGACACGGGCATGAAGCGGGAACGCGAGCGTGCCGAGCAGGCCTTCGCCTTCGCTAAGCAGGGCAAGGACGTCGTGTTCATCTCCAGTGGCGACGCCGGCATCTATGGCATGACACCGCTTATCTACGAGATGGCGAGAGACGAGGGAGCCTCTACATGTTCTGTGCTCGGCGACTCCGTCGTCGAGATAGTCTCCCTCCCTGGCATCAGCGCCTTCCAGAAGGCGGCGTCGCTGCTTGGCTGCCCTATGGGGCACGACTTTTGTGTCTTGTCCTTGAGCGACCTAATGACGCCGTGGGAAACCATCGAGCGTCGCATCCGAGCCGCCGCAGTGGGCGACTTCGTGACCGCGGTGTATAACCCGAAATCCCACGGACGTTACTGGCAACTGTACCGACTGGTAGAAATCTTCCTCCAGGAGGGACGCAGCGAAGATACGCCCGTCGGCTTCGTACGTCAGGCGGGACGCGAGGACGAGGCCGTAACCTTGACCACGCTCGGTCAGTTCGACCCCGAAGAGGTGGACATGTTCACGGTCGTCATCATCGGCAACTCGCAGTCGTATCGCTGGGGCGACAAGTTCATCACGCCCCGAGGATACTACCGTGAGGCTACGGACGAGGCCGCCAAGCCTGGGCAGCAAATCATGATGCAGTCCTTCCGTACCATCCTCAAGGAAATGAAGCAGCCGGACGTGCCGCGCTGGCGTCTGTGGCCCATGCTGCATGCCATACACACGACGGTGGACTTCGGCATGGAGGAATGCCTGTGGATGGACGACCGCGCCACCGAGACATTATATAACAAGGTAAAGGGCGGTACGCTGCGACACATAGTGACTGACGTGACGATGGCCGCCAGTGGCATCCGCAAGGGAGCCTTGGACAGGCTGGGCATCGAGGTACATTGCTACATCAACGACCCGCGCTCCAGGCAGATAGCCGCCGACCGTGGCATCACACGCAGCCAGGCCTGCATGCGTCTGGCCGCCGAGGAATATCCCGAAGCCCTCTATGTCGTGGGCAATGCCCCCACGGCGCTCTTCGAGATTTGCGACCTCGTTCGCTCGAGGAAGATACGTCCCGCCGGCCTCATCGCCGCGCCCGTTGGCTTCGTCCATGTGTGCGAAAGCAAGCACGCCGCCAAGACCCTGCGCCACATCCCCAAGATTATCGTCGAGGGTCGCAAGGGCGGCTCGAACCTGGCCGCCACGCTCTGCAACGCCATCCTCACCTACGACGATGCCGAACAACTGCGGCCTGGCAGGGACTTGTAGGGGAGTTCAAAATGCATAGTTCATAGTTCAAAGTTGCATCATGCGCTTCATCGTCATTGGAATAACCGACAATCCGCAGCCGTGGTTCCCGCCTGAGGTCATGGAGATTATCAGGCAGGGGCAGGTGTTCTCGGGCGGACGGCGGCATCACGAGATAGTGATGCCACTGCTACCTCCCGATGCCCGATGGATAGACATTACCGCGCCGCTGGACAAGGTGTTCGAGGAGTATAGAGAACTCCAGCCCCCCCCCCAGCCCCTCCCTTGTAGGGAGGGGAGTAGTAACATTATGCCCCTTATTAATAGAAGTGCTGGCTCCCCTCCCTATCAGGGAGGGGCTGGGGGTGGGTCTGCCATTATCGTCTTCGCCTCAGGCGACCCGCTTTTCTTCGGGTTTGCCACGACGATACAGCGGCGGATGCCCGAGGCTGAACTGGTGGTGTTCCCGACGCTGAACTCGCTGCAAATGCTGGCTCACAGGCTGACGATGCCTTACCACGACATGAGAATCGTGTCGCTGACGGGCCGCCCCTGGCCCGACTTCGACCGAGCGCTGATAGAACGCACGCCGAAGATAGGCATCTTGACGGACAAGGAACATACGCCCTCGGCCATCGCCCAGCGGATGCTGGAGTACGGCTATCGGGACTACCGGATGCACGTCGGCGAGCACTTGGGGCACCCTGGTCTGGAGCGTGTCGTCTCGCTCTCATTAGAGGAGGCCGCCAAGGAAGCGTTCGCGATGCCGAATTGCATTATATTAGACCCTCCCCCCGCCCTCCCGTGTAGGGAGGGAGAAGTAACTTCCGTGGATAAAGAGCAGGGACCTTCAAGACTATCCTCTCCCTCCCTACAAGGGAGGGCGGGGGGAGGGTCTCCTTACGGCCTGCCCGATGCGTCGTTTGCCTTACTGGACGGGCGGGCGAAGATGATAACGAAGATGCCCATTCGTCTGCTGACCTTGCAGGCACTGGACCTGCCTCGGCGGCGCACGCTCTGGGACATCGGGGCATGCACGGGCAGCGTCTCGATTGAAGCGCGCCTGCTGTTCCCCCACCTGCGCATCGAGGCTTTCGAGGTAAGGCCCGAGTGCGAGGCCATCATCCACGAGAACATGCGGCGGCATGGTGCCCCGGGCATCGGGGTACACATCGGGGACTTCCGCTTGGTAAGTTGCGACTCAGTCGCAACAGACGCAACGGGGAAGCAGGCCGGGAGCCCCGACGAGGAGGGGCCATACGGGCGGCCTGACGCCGTCTTCATCGGGGGGCACGGGGGCCATCTGCGGGACATCATGGAGAAAGTCCTGCGATACCTGGCGCCCGACGGCGTAATCGTGATGAACAGCGTCGCGGCCCCTCGGGTCAGCAGGGACAGCTTCCGGCTCTGGAACGAAGCGTGCGCCGAACTGCACCTGCGGCAGGACGAGCCCACAAGAATACAACTCAATGACAACCATCCCATAACGATACTACGATGCAGAAGATAGCCTTGATACCCACAGGGCAGGCCGGAAGCGACGTGGCCGACCGCCTGTCGCAGGCCCTCATGCCCGACCTTGCGTGTACAACCCTCGCCCGACAGCAGGTCGCCGACCGCTGGAGGGAGTTCGATGCCCTGGTCTTCATCGGCGCCATGGGCATTTGTGTGCGCACCATCGCCCCGCTGATAGAGGACAAACACCGCGACCCTGCCGTGGTGTGCATTGACACTCAGTGTCAATACGCCATACCCGTGCTCTCCGGCCACATCGGCGGCGCCAACGAACTGGCCCGACGGCTGGCCGACATCCTCGGGGCCATGCCCGTCGTCACCACGCAGAGCGACGCGCGAGGGCTCTGGCCGCTGGACACCCTCGCCCAGCGCTTCGGCTGGACAATCGCCCGAGGCGAAGAGCAAATGAACCCGTGCATCTTCGCCTTTGTCAATGGCGAGCCCACCGCCTTGCTCATAGAGGCGCGGGACGAAGGCACCGACTACATGGAACGGACGCTCCCGCCACACGTCACCCCCATCCGCGACATCAGCGAGGCGACGACAGGGAAGTTCCGCCTCGTCATCGTGGTCTCGCCCTACCGTCGCCCCGTGCCCGAGGCGATGCTCATGCTACACTTCGTGCCCCGCGTGCTGACCGTGGGCCTCGGCCTTGCCCACCAAGCCGCGCCAGCCGACCGCATCCTGCGCGAAATCGGCGAGGCGATGGAGGCCCAGGGGCTCTATCCCTGCGCACGCCGCTACGCGACCATCGACCTCAAGGCCGACGAGCCCGTCGTCCGACAGTTACAGGCCGAGGGCCACGAAGTCCAGTTCTTCCGGGCCGAAGAACTGGCCGCCGTCCACGTGCCCAACCCGAGCCCGACCGTCCAGCAGCACGTCGGCACCCCCAGCGTCGCCGAGGCATCGGCCATCCTGGCCTCGGGCGGTGGCACCCTCATCGTCCCGAAGATGAAGGGGAAGGATTGGACGGTGGCGGTGGCAATCAGACCCACCCCCCAGCCCCTCCCTTGTAGGGAGGGGAGTGGTCACCTTATGGAGACGCAGGAGGAAGAACATTATACTCCCCTCTCTACAAGGGAGGGGTATGGGGGTGGGTCCCTGCCCCATGTGGAAATAGTCGGCGCAGGCCCGGGTGACCCCGACCTGATATCCGTGCGCGGACGGCGCTTCCTTGAACGGGCAGACCTCATACTCTACGCCGGCAGCCTCGTACCGAAGGCACTGACGACGTGCCACAAGCCGGGCGCCGTCGTCCGCTCGTCGGCAGACATGACACTGGAGGAACAGTGCGCACTGATGCACGAACACTACCGCAAGGGCCACCTCATCGTGCGCCTGCATACGGGCGACCCCTGCATCTTCGGCGCGATACAGGAGCAGATGGCCTACTTCGACCGCGAGGGAATGTCGTATCACATCACCCCCGGCATCTCGTCGTTCCTGGCCGCAGCCGCCGAACTTCGCTCGCAGTTCACCATACCCGAGCGCACGCAGACCATCATCCTCACGCGCGGAGAGGGCCGAACGCCCATGCCCGAGGCCGAGCAGTTGCGCCACCTCGCCCGTAGCCGTTCCACCATGTGCATCTTCCTCTCCGCCTCCATCGTCGACGACGTCCAGACGCAACTCCTGGAGCATTACCCGCCGACGACCCCCGTTGCCGCCTGCTACCACCTGACGTGGCCCGACCAGCGCATCTACCGTGGCCAGTTATCCCAGTTAGCCTCGCTCGTCAAGTCCCACGGCCTGACGCTCACCACCATGCTCGTCGTGGGCGACGCCATCGACAACCGAAAAGGTCTCTCAGAATTGTATAACAAAGCGTTCACCCACCTATTTCGGAAAGGTCAAGCATGATTTTGGTATTTGGAGGAACCACGGAGGGACGACAAGCCATCAAGGCCCTGGAGGCGGCGGGGCAGCCCTACTTCTATTCGACAAAAACGGGAGAGCAGGAGGTCGTGTTGCACCACGGCGTGCGCACCGACGGCGCTATGGATGCCGATGAAATGGCGCGTTTTTGCCGCAAGAACGACATTCGCCTCATCGTCGATGCCGCCCACCCCTTCGCCTCACGCCTGCACCAGACCATTGGCGACGTCGCCGCCTCGCTCCGCCTTCCCGTCGTCCGTTTCGAGCGCATCTATCCGCCACGCCAAACCGATATCACATGGATTGACGACTACCGGGAAGTGCCGACGGACGTATCAACCCTACTTGCCACCACGGGTGTGCAGAGCATCCGTCAACTACAGTGGTTGGAGAAACGTGGCGTGAAAGTCGTCTATCGCATCCTGAACAGGGAGTCGTCTATCGCGTTGGCAAGAAATCAAGGAGCCCGGGACGAACAACTTTGCTACTACGAAGAACCGGCCGACATGCCCTCAGGGGCCGATGCCCTACTGCTCAAAGAGTCCGGCCTCACGGGTGGTTTCGTGGAGAAGGTGGAGGAGGCACGCCGACGGGGGATGCGCATCATCGCCCTGCGGCGGCCACCCATGCCAGAATCGTTCGTCACCGTCGATGGCGAGCACGGACTGCGTCGCATGGTGGAACGGCTATTGCCAGAGTTCTTCCCGTTGAAGAGCGGACTGACCACAGGCACCTGCGCTACGGCTGCTGCCGTAGCTGCAACGGTGAGACTGACGAAAGGCGAAACACCTGCCGAGGTTCCCATCCGATTGCCCAATGGCGAGACCATCAACGTGGCGGTTGGCTACGGCGAGGACTATGCCTACTGCATCAAAGAGAGCGGCGACGACCCCGATGTAACTAACGGCATCGAGATTCGCGCACAAGCCGAAAGGGCGAACAACTTTGAAATACGGAGCGGAAGTGGCATCGGTCGTTTCACACTACCTGGTTTCGACTTCCCACCAGGTGAGCCAGCCATCAATCGCATACCACGCGAGATGCTCCGAAACAATATCAGGGAAAGGGTTCGCATCACCCTGTCCGTCCCCAACGGTGAGGAGATTGCCCACCGCACCTTCAACCCTCGGCTCGGCATCGAGGGAGGCATCAGTATCATCGGTGTCAGCGGCATTGTCATGCCCTACTCGGAGGAAGCCTTCATCCAGAGCATCCGTAAGTGCATGGAGGTGGCCCGTGCCAGCCAGTCGCCACGCATCGTCATCGGCAGTGGAATGAAGAGCGAACAGCAGTTGCGCCACCTCTATCCTGACCTGCCCTCGCAGGCCTTCGTGGAGTATGGCAACTACATCGGCGAGACCTTGAAAATCGCCGATGAAATGGGCATAAATCGCATGACCCTGGGTATTATGATAGGCAAGGCCGTGAAACTCGCCCAAGGGCATCTCGATACGCACAGCCGTCGCGTCACCATGGACCGCACCTTCGTCGCCCAACTCCTGCGCGAAGCCGACTGCTCGACAGCGGCCATCGCCCACATCGATGGCATCACCATCGCCCGCGAACTCTGGGACATTCTCTCACCCTCCGAGGCAGCTCGTTTTTCCGAGGTCGTCGTCCGCCATTGCTATCGGCATTGCAAGCCCCTGTTACCCAAAGGCGAACTCACCATCCTCCTCCTTGACGACAAGGGTGGAATCTATGGTAAAAAATAAACGAACGTGCTGTTGGGCACGTTCGTTTATTCGATAAGTGCGAAATAATAAGCTTATACATCTATGAATCGGGATTTCTCCCCCGATATCGCCACAAAGTTACATATTAATATTTGCACATCCAAATCTTAGACGCGAAAAACTCCTTTCGGATAGTCTCAAAATGTAGAATCTAAGCAATAGGAAGTTTGTACCTTATTGTAAAGTTATCAGCATACAGATGCATTCCCTTTTACAACAGGTTGCAAAAGCAAGAAGAGTTAGTTGCTAAAACAAAATATAAGTTTGGAATGTGTGTTCTAAACTTTGGAACGTATGTACCAAACTTTGGAACGTACGTTCATAACTTTGGTAATTTTTATACAAATTAATATTGCCCCTTCCGGCGGAAGAGGACATAGGCGATGACGGGCGCACCGACAAGGGCGGTGACGCTGTTGACGGGGAGTGCACCCTCAAAGCCGGGCATACGGGCGATAAGGTTACAAAGAAGGGCCAGACAAGCCCCGACGAGCGCCGTAGCAGGCATCAGCAGACGATGGTCGCTGGTACGGAAGATGCTGCGCGCCAAATGGGGCACGGCCAGGCCGATGAACATGATGGGGCCGCAGTAGGCCGTGACGATGGCCACGAGTACGCCCGACGAGGCGATGACCATCATGCGCGAGCGGCGCACGTCGAGCCCGAGGTTTTGGGCATAGTCGTCGCCAAGCAGCAGGAGGTTCATCTGCTTCACCAGCAGCATACTCAAGGGCAACAGTATCACCATCAATACGACAAAGAGCACCATCTGGTCGCCCGAGACACGGGCAAACGAGCCAAGCCCCCAGACGACGTAGGCCTTGATGTCCTCCTCGTTGGAGAAGAACTTCAGCACGCCGATGACGGCATTGGCCAGGTAGCCTATCATCACGCCGATGATGAGCAGCGTAACGTCGCCCTTCACCTTCTGCGACACGTAGAGGATGAGCGCCATGACGGCCAGCGCCCCCACGATGGCCCCGACGGACATCGCCACGTCGCCGAGGTAGCCCAGTCGGCTCAGCGCCACGCCGCCCAGCGAGCCCGACATCAGCACCACGAAGGCCACGCCAAGCGAGGCTCCGTTCGAGATACCGAGCACCGAGGGACCTGCCAGCGGATTGCGGAAGACGGTCTGCATTTGCAGACCGCTCACCGCCAGACCTGCCCCCGCCACAGTGGCGGTCAACGCCTGCGGCACGCGACTGCTCCACACGATATTTCGCCAGATTTCCTGCTCGTCACCCCGACCAAACAGGATGCCAAGCACATCAAGCATGGGGATGCGCACCGTCCCCAACAGCAGATTGAGGACGAAGAACAGGGCCAAAAGGGCCAAAAGCAGGAGGAAGAGGACGGACTTCTTCATGGCAAAAGTCGATAGAACGTAGGTTCGTGGCCAGGCAGGAGTCCGGGATGGAAGATAGCTACGAGGTCGGCCAGGAGGACGTCGGGCTGGACGGGTGCCAGTTCGTAGTAGGGCGTCTGGCGCATGTTGCAGTAGATGACGTGGCGGTCGCGGAAGGCCTTGAAGAGAGCGTTGCGCGGTTCGCTGGCACGCAGGGCCTCGTAGGAGAAATCGCCGTGGTAACTGTTCAGGATGCGCCAGTAGTCGGCATGGGCCGCCGTAGCGTAGAGTTGTTCGTACTCCAGGTTCACGCCGCCCGTGTTGTCGTCGTGGATGATGTAGTCGGCCCCGGCATCGCGGAAGAGTTGGGCCAGGTGGTTACGCCCGCCCACGGCATACCAGTTACCACCGTGCATCTCACCACTGAAGACGGTAGGTATCTCCCCCACCATACAGGTGTTGGAGCCGAGCAGAGAATCGACACGTTGCTTCAAGGTATTGTAGCGTTGTTCGATTCCTGCAAACGCTTCGTTGGCCTCTTTCTCACAACCAATGAACAAAGCAACGAACTTTATCCACTCGGCCTGACCGAGGGGCGAGAGTTCCTTGTAGCCGAGATGGGGAATGAGCGTGATGCCCGTCTCCTTGATGGCATCGTAACCACCGCGCTTGAAGGGAGAGATGAAGATGACGTCGGGATTGGCGGCCAGAATGAGTTCGGGGTCGAAGTTTCCCTCCATACCTATCTTTTGTATGCGTCCGTCATGGACGCGCTGCAAGATGTCCTTGTTATAGAGGTTCTTAGTGCCCGTGATACCTTTTATATAATCGTGCGCACCAAGAGCCGTGAAGTTCGAGAGTTGCAGCGCCGTCATCGTGATGGTACTGCGTATGGGCACCTCAACGCGCTCGTAGCCCTCGGGCACTGCAGCCTTGCTACCCCTTGGCACTAAGGCAAACGAATAGCCGATGGGCATCCGCTCCTCCTCACCCTTCTGCGGGTCAGAGACCTCCACCAGTCGCACGCCATCGGCCAGATATCGGACCGTAAAGCCTTGGGCGTAACGAGGGGATATCATGGCGGATGAATCTTCTAAAACATCCGATTCCATCGAGGAATCATCTGTCAGGCCCTGTCTTCCTCCCTGGCCACAGGCCACTATGGAGAGGACAAATAGAAGGCCGAGAACGTAGGTTACTTGCTTTATCATCATATTATATCAATTCTTAGACATAATTACTTTCGTGCCACCAGGATGCTTACCTCGTAAAGCAGGTAAACGGGGATGGTGACTATCATTAGCGTAAAGGCATCGCTCGTGGGCGTAATGACGGCGGCTATAACCACAATGGCAAGCAGAGCCGGACGGCGCTGACGACGCATCACATCAGCCGACAACAAACCGAAACTGCTCAGCAACCAACTGACTACGGGCATCTCGAAGAGAACGCCGAGCATCAGGCTGAGCATCGTTAGCGTGTCGATGTAACTCTCAAGGGATATGAGGTTGCTGACCTCGTTGCTCACTTGATACCCCCCGAGGAACTGGAGCGTAAAAGGGAATATCACGAAGTAAGAGAAGAGGACGCCAAGGGCAAACATCACATAGCCGCTCACGACAAGCCGAATGGCCAACCGCCGTTCCTGCCTGTATAGTCCAGGTGCTACAAAGTTGAACAACTGGTAGAGGATATAGGGCATAGCCCCTATCAGACCTACGTAGAAAGAAACCATCATGTGGGTGACGAATTGTCCCGTAACGGCCGTATTGATGAGCCGTAGGTCATCACCCTTGGGATGGAGAATGACGGCGAAGACCTGGTCCTTGAACACAAAGGCAACGACCATCAGCAAGAGCGTGACTACCATGCAACGGATAATCACGCCCCGCAGTTCATCGAGATGGTCCCAAAAGGTCATTTCTTCTCGGCGGAGTCTGTTTCCTCTGGAGTGCCAGAGGATTCGACAACCTTCGTCGTCTCGTTCATGCCGTCCTTAAAGGCCTTTACGCCCTGGCCGAGGCCGCGCATCATTTCGGGCACTTTCTTGCCTCCGTAGAAGAGCAAGACGATGAGCAGAATGACAAGTATCTCCTGTATGCCAATTCCGCCGAGGAACAATAGATTCATCATAGTGTATTTTGTTTAAGTTTCTCTACAAAGGAGTCGATGCGCTGCAATTCGCGCGGGATGTTGATGCGCTGGGGGCAATGCTCTACGCAACGGCCGCAACCAATGCAATGAATAGCCTGGCGCAGGCGAGGCACCGAGCGATTGTAGCCGATGAGGAAGGCACGACGAGCCTTCCAATAGTTTTCGGCCTGCATACTCTCAGGTACATTGCCAAGGTTGACGCACTTGTTATAGTGAAGCAGGATAGCCGGAATGTCGAGTCCGTAGGGACAGGGCATACAGTACTTACAGTCGTTGCAGGGGATGGTGGGGTACGAGACGTAGAGGTTGGCCACGTCGGTCTCGAGCCACTCCTGTTCTTCGGTGGTAAGCGGTTGCAGAGGACTGAACGTACGCAGGTTGTCCTCGAGGTGTTCCATATAGGTCATGCCCGAGAGTACGGTCATGACCCCGGGTTTCGTGCCCGCATAGCGGAATGCCCACGAAGCCACGCTGTCCTCGGGACGCTTCTGCTTCAGGGTGGCCACGATATGGTTTGGCATATTCACCAAGCGACCACCCAAGAGAGGCTCCATAATGACAGCCGGGATACCGCGCTTCTCGAGTTCGCCGTAGAGGTACTCGGCATCGGTATTGCGGGCATTGGTCTCGTCGGCCAAATGCCAATCGACGTAGTTCATCTGTATTTGGGCAAAGTCCCAATGGAAGTAGTCTTGCTTCGACAGCAGGTAATCGAAGACCTCTACATCGCCATGGTACGAGAAGCCCAAGTTTCGGATGCGTCCGGCCTTGCGCTGTTGCAAGAGATAGTCGAGCAGGCCGTTGTCGATATAACGACTGTTAAAGGCCTCCATGCCTCCCATGCCGATGCCATGCAAGAGCAGATAATCGATATAGTCGGTCTGCAAGTAGCGGAGCGAGTCCTCAAACATCTTCACGCCTTCCTTGTAAGGCCATTGCTCGGGAGAAAAGTTGGAGAGTTTCGTGGCAATGTAGTACTTATCACGGGCGTAGCCGCTGGCTTTCAGGGCAGAGCCTGTCGATTCCTCGCTGTGTCCGCGGCAGTAGGCAGGACTTGTGTCGAAGTAGTTCACACCATGGTCGAGGGCAAACTTCACGAGGCGGTTTACCTCTTCCTGGTCTATCTCCTCGTCACTCTCGTTATGGTTGCTGGCTGTCCCGCCCACCTTGTTGGGCAGACGCATCATGCCATAGCCAAGCAACGAGACGCGGTCGCCCGTCGTAGGGTTCTCCCTGTAGGTCATCTTGTCGGTGGGGATGTCGCCCGTATGGTGCCCCAACGGGTCGATTTCGCCATCCTTCTTCCGCAGCCCACAACTAGCCAAAGCAACCGTAGCGGCTCCCGTGCCAAGCGTCTTGATAAAGTATCTTCTTTCCATACTATACCTCCCTATGTGTTTCGTGACCCTCCACATAAATGGCACTGAAGGGGCGTGCCGGACACAGGTTTTCACAGGCTCCGCAACCGATGCAGGCAGACTCGTTCACGGCCGGAATCATGGTCCAGTCGTCGGCCTCTTCATCGAGGGGTACCATCTCGATGGCTCCGACAGGGCAATGACGGGCACAGTTGCCGCATTCCACACCCTCGGTAACAGGCAGACAATTCTTCTTAATCCACACGGCATGGCCTATCTGATGGGCCGTCTTCTCTTCACGAGTGAGTGGAAGAATGGCACCAGCCGGACAAACCTCCGAGCAACGGGTACACTCTGGACGGCAATAGCCACGGTCGTACTCCATTTTGGGCTGCATCAGATGTTCCAGATCGTCGCTGGGGCGCAGCACCTGATTGGGGCAGTTCGAGATGCAAAGCTGACAAGCAGTGCAATGTTGGGCGAAATGCTTTGCCGAGAGTGAGCCCGGCGGTGTCAGGGGTGTCTTGCGCTCGGGCAATTGTTTGTCTTCGATAATGGCCAGCCCGCCATCAACGGTCTTCGCCATGGTTTCAACAGTTGCAGCCGAGGCCATCAAGGCAAGACCTTTTACGAAGTCGCGACGGTCGTTAAAGTCCTTAAGGTCGTTAAGGTCCTTAGAGTCCTTGGAGGCTTTGAAGGCTTTGAAGCGGTTGCCAAAGTGCATGGCACCCTGCGGGCAGAGGTCCATGCAATCACCACACATCACGCACCTACTCATGTCGATATGGTGGCCTTTAACATCGATGCAACTCGACTTGCAATTGCGCTCACACAGACGACAACCATTACACTTCTCCTCATTGAATACCGGGCCATGAAGCGAGTGTCGACTAACGAAGCCCAGCACCGTGCCGACGGGGCAGATAGTATTGCAATACGTACGGCCTCCGCGCCAAGCGAGGAAGCCGACCACGAGCAACGTACCCACGGCTATGAGCAAGGAAGTGAGGCTACGCACCCACACATCGACCGAATAGAAGGCATACGAGTCATAATACTCAGCCACGGCGGCCAACAGATTGTTCCCCCAAAGCCAGACGGGTTGCATCAGGTTCGTAGCAATACGACCATAGGCACTATAAGGAGCCACGAGGATGGCCAGGCTATTCAGCCCCGCCACCATAAGGATGACGAACAGAACGAGCACCAAAAGGCGCAGGGCCGTTTTAGCAGGCGAATAGGTGTACTTGTTAACCAGTCGGGCACGTTTGTTCTTTCGGAACAACTTACGCTTGCTGACCCACGCAACTATGTCCTGCATCACACCCATCGGGCAGATGACGGAACAATAGATGCGGCCAAGCAGGAGCGTCAGCACGAGCAGTCCCACCACGATCGCCACATTAAGGGCCAGCACGGCGGGTAGTAATTGCACCTTGGCCATCCAACCGAGGTAGCGATGGGCCGTCCCCGTAAAGTCGAGGAAAAGCCACGTCACTCCCACCCAAAAAAGGATGGCCAACAGGGTTCTAATCTTTTTTAGCATAATGGGGCGGTTACTCGATAAGTATCTTCTTTCCGTTCATGATGTAAAGGCCGCGGACAGGCTTCATGACACGACGACCCTGGAGGTCGTAAATGCCATGGGTCGCATCTCGCAATTCATAACTCGTAATTGCCTCCACCTCCGTTCCGCCTTCGCCCTTGGTGAAGTCGGTGACGCGATTAGCCATCGTGTTGAGCGCACGGACATCGGTAGCCGTGAGTTCGCGGTTGTGAATCATCACATCGTCGATGTAGCAATCAGCCGAGCCATACGACGAGCCCAGGCCCAGGAAGAAGTAGCGCATGTTCGTCACCATAGCCACGGCTTCGCTTACGGGCAGGTTCTTCAGCGTTGTTGCGCCCGTACTCGAGGTCACGGAGTGAGTGGATTTATTCACTCCATTGACATATATGCGCACTCCATTGGTCGCGCCCACCGTGATGGAGACAAAGTTCCACTGGCCGACGGGAATGTCGGTATAGGCCGACGAGGCAGGCGCATTAATGTCGAAGGTGGTGCCGGCATTGTCGTTATAACCCACATAAGCATTACCGGTGAGGAAGAAGCGCGGACTGCTGATGGCGGCCGTAGTGCCGTTAAAGAACGACCACAATGTACCCTGCATGTCGCTGGTAGTGCGCTTTACCCACATGCTCACGGTAAAGCCCTCCAGTTCCGTCTGGTCCTTCAGGGGGTTGGGCATTCGGGTGCTGGAGTTGCTGCCCTTAGCGCCTTCCGACTGGTGGACAACCTTTCCGAAGCGGCTGTAGTCGCTCTCAAGTGTGGGACGAGTGCCCGTGGTGCCGAAAAGGGTGCGTTCCTCCTGGTTGTAGGCATTGTAGCAGGGCGAAGTGTCCATGTCGTAGTAAGCCACCAAGCCACCGAGGTAGTCGCCCGAGGGGATAATCTCCTTCTGTGCCTTGATGTTGAAGGTCTGCTCCCAATAGTAGTCGCGGCACTCGAGCCGGCCCGTCAGGGTCAGGGGGGTTACCTCCTCGCGTGGCGAATATTTGCCGGTTTCATCGATGACTTCGGGCTCCGACGAACTCCAGGTCAGCGTGGTATTCTCCGTAGTTGGGAACATGAGTTCGATGTTCGAGCTGTACGTGGCGCCCTCCTTCACGTTGATGGTGTTGTTGACATAGTTTGTCGAGACGGCATACTTGGGTTGCAGCTTATAGCCCCAGACAGGCACACCATTGGAAGCCAGGGCAGTAAAGGCAAGAGCCTCCATCCCGGAAGTCTTATAGTTCTGCTTGGTAGCGCCATTGAGTGTCTGAGGCACAAAGACGCCGTAGTAAGTCGTCGAGCCGAGTTTCAGGGTCAGGTACGAGGTGCCCTCCTTCATGGTCCACGTGCCTGTATAGGCTCCCGTCACCTTGCCATTGGCCGAGAGGTTAACCTCGACTGGGGTCTGCTCAGCATAGTTCGAGTGATCCTGGCGATAGGGATGAATCAGCAGATGATAATCTCCCGCAATTTCATCGGTTGCAAAGAGGCTCTGAGAGGCAATGTCGGCATCCGTAGTGGCTTCGCCACGATAACAGAAGGGAGCTGCCACGAGCCAGTCCTTTTCGTTGAGGAAGAGTTGGTGGACGCGCACCTGGTGGCCTGCCGTACCATCGTTGAACTTCGTGTGGTAAACGACGAACGAGCGGCCCTGGTCGTCCTGGCAAGCAGAGTTGTGTCCCTGCGAACGTTCACCCACGTTCTGCAAGCCCCATCCGTTGTATGCGTCCATCAGTTTTACCCCGCGATTGGTGGCGGCTTTCGGGCCATAGTTGAGCTGATAGCTGGTATAAGTTGCTGCCACACCCGAAGCATCGACGTAGGGGCCGTCGGGCTTCTGCGAGCGGAAGATGCGCATCTCGTATCCATCGGCCGGACCGAAACCGCCATAGCTCATAAAGAGGTAGTAGTACTGCCCGATATGCTGAATGTAGGGACCCTCGCCCGAGACGTAGTAGCCTCCGGCTATGCGCTTGCCGAAATAGGGGTCACTGGTGAACGAGGCCCCTTTCGAACTGAAGTCAGAGGTGTAGGTGTAGGTATAGTCGCGCAAGCCTGTTTCCTTATCCAGTTTGAGCATGAAGATACCACCGCTCCACGAACCGTATGCCAGCCACAACTCGCCCTCTTCGTCGAAGAAGGCACAAGGGTCGATGCAATTGGGCCAATACGTGCCCCACGAGCCTTTCTGGGCGTAGCGCGAGGGCAGCGACGACTGCGCACCGAGGGCAATCTCCATGTCGGTATCCTTGTACGAGGGCGCGGCAATGGAGTTTCCGTTACGGTCGTTGTGGCTTCCGCCCGTGAATCCGCCCATCACGACGGGGCCCTGATAGGTAAACGGCCCCGTGGCTGAGGGGGCAGTAAGCAGGATGATGACCGAAGCCCACGAGTCGCCGTTCAGGCTCAGGTACATACACCACCGCTGCATCGTCTCGTTCCAGACGATGTCGGGCGCCCACATGTCGCCGTTGACCCAGGTCTCCTTGTCAGCCGCATACCACGAGCACCAGGCTTCGGCATCCACCTGTGGGAAATCGACCACCTGGCCCTGGTAATTTGTCACTTGCTTGACCGCCTGCTCGTTGAAGGCCGTGGCAAAACCACAACGCGTGCCATTGGGTTTGGCAAAGGTCTGGTTGTTGGCCGAGAGCGAAGTAAACGTCACCAAGTCCTTGCTCGAGGCCACGCCGAGGTGGGAGCCCCAAATGTAGAAGTTTCCGTTGCGACAGACCACCGAAGGATCGTGGATGCTCACCCACGAGCCACTCTGCGTGGCCGTCAGTTGCCGCATCTCGGTGGGGGTAAGGGCCGTTTGGGCCAATGCATACTGAAGTCCGGACAAGCCCAACGCCAGACCGAGGAGTATCTTCTTGCTTTTCATAGTCTTCTGCGTTATATTTATAAGGTATAAGCGGGACAAATATACGAAGAAATACGGAGAGTGCAAAATGTTTACTCGAAATCCCGTTGCAGGTGTCACGTTTTTTCCGTAACTTTGTCGGCATGGAAGGCTTTTTTACCCTCATCGACCATATGCAGCAGTTCCTATGGACATACATCGTCCTGACAATGCTCATCGGCTGTTCCCTCTATTTTACGTGGCGCTTATGCTTTGTACAGTTCCGTCGCATCGGTGAGATGATGCGCCAACTCTTCGCCAGTACCCACGACGACCAGAATGCCGAGCAGAACGGCCGTCGCCATGTCAATTCGTTCCAGGCCTTTGCCATCAGCCTGTCGAGCCGCGTCGGTACAGGCAACCTGGCCGGTGTGGCTTCGGCCATCGCCGTAGGCGGACCGGGCGCAGTCTTCTGGATGTGGGTGATGGCCCTGTTGGCCGCAGGGACAGCCTTCATGGAGGCCACGCTGGCCCAGCTCTTCAAGCGCCGGGGCGAGGATGCCTACTATGGCGGCCCAGCCTATTACATGCAGCACGGACTCCACTGCCGCTGGCTGGGCGTCATCTTCGGCATCGGCATTATCACGACCTTCGGCATGGGTAACCAAATCATCCAGAGTCGCACCATCTGCGACGCAGTGGGTGTGGCCCTGGGCTTCGACGGCGCCACTATTGCCTTCGTGCTTATGGTACTGACGATGCTGGTCATCTTCGGCGGCGTCCAGCGCATCTCGCACTTCTCGGCCGTCGTGGTGCCCGTCATGGCCGTGGGTTATCTGCTACTCTCCATCTACATTCTGCTGGCCAACATCCAGCAAGTCCCGGCCATGCTGGCACTTATCGTCAAGAGTGCCTTCGGACTGCAACAGGCAGCCGGCGGTGTGGTGGGCGTGGCCGTCATGCAGGGCGTCAAGCGAGGCCTTTTCTCGAACGAGGCAGGCGAGGGCAGTGCGCCCCACGCAGCAGCGACGGCCAGCATCTCGCACCCCGTCAAGCAGGGTCTCTTGCAGTCGATGGGCGTTTTCGTCGATACGCTGGTCATCTGCACCTGTACGGCCTTCGTCATCCTCCTCTCTGGCCTCTATGCCAATGGCGAGGACGGCAGCATACTGACCGGTTCGGCCATGCAGCACCACCTCGGAGCCTTTGGGCGCTGGTATCTGACCATCATCGTCTTCCTCTTTGCCTTCAGCACCATCGTGGCCAACTACTTCTACGGCGAGTCGAACGTCCGCTTCATCACCCGTCGGCGCTGGCCTATCCAGGGTTTCCGCATCGTGACGTCGCTCACGGTATTCTTCGGAGGGTTCATTACCTTGCAGCAGGCCTGGTCGCTCATCGACCTGCTGATGGCCTTCATCGTCATCATCAACCTCATAGCCGTACTCCTCCTGGCCCGATACGCCTATCGCCTGCTCGACGACTACGCGCACCAGCGAAGCGAGGGGCACGACCCCACCTTCCATCGCTCCCAACTGCCCGAAATACAGCAGGACATCGAATGTTGGGAATAATGTGTAACTTGTCAAATCGTCAAATTAAGTGATAGTTTGTATTGCAGAGAAACCGTCGGTGGGCCGCGACATAGCCCACGTCTTGGGTGCCAACCAGGCGCGCGACGGATATATGGAGGGCAACGGCTATCAGGTGACCTGGACCTTCGGCCACCTGTGCGAGCTGAAGGAGCCCCACGAGTACTCACCCATGTGGAAGACCTGGAGCCTGGCCCAACTGCCCATGATACCCCAGCGCTTCGGCATTAAGCTGAAGACCGACAAGGGAGTGGAGAAACAGTTCGAGACCATCAAACGGCTCATGCTCTCGGCCGAGCGCATCATCAACTGCGGCGATGCCGGGCAGGAGGGCGAACTCATCCAGCGCTGGGTCATCCAGATGACTGGTGCCCGCTGTCCCGTCCAGCGCCTGTGGATATCGTCGCTGACCGAGGAGGCCATCCGCGAGGGGTTCCAGCAGTTGAAGGATCAGTCGGAGTACCAGAGCCTCTACGAAGCCGGGCTCTCCCGCGCCATCGGCGACTGGACGCTGGGCATGAACGCCACCCGGCTCTACACCCTGAAGTATCGCAACTCGATGGCCCGCGACAAGCAGGTGCTCTCTATCGGCCGGGTCCAGACCCCCACCCTCGCCCTCATCGTGCGCCGCCAGCAGGAGATTGAGCAATTTGTCCCCGTCCCATACTGGGTGCTGACCACACGGTATCGCCAGGTCGTCTTCTCCGCCGTCATGGAGGAGGGAGACCGCGGCTACAAGACCCGCGAGGAGGGCGAAGCCGCCCTGGCCGCCATCCGCCAGCAGCCCTTCACCGTCACCAAGGTGGAGAAGAAGAAGGGCACCGAGGCCCCGCCCCGTCTCTTCGACCTCACCTCCCTGCAGGTCGAGTGCAACCGGCGTTTCGGTTTCTCGGCCGACCTCACGCTGCAAGTCATCCAGAGCCTCTACGAGAAGAAGTACACCACCTATCCGCGCGTCGATACCACCTTCCTGCCCGACGACATCTATCCCAAGTGCCCCCAGATTATGAACGGCCTGCGCCCCTACTTCCCCCTGATGGAGCGCATCAAGGGCAAGCCGCTGCAGAAGTCGAAGAAGGTCTTCGACAACAAGAAGGTCACCGACCACCACGCCATCATCCCCACGGGCGTCGAGGCAAAGGCTATGACAGAGGCCGAGCAGAAGGTATATGACCTCGTCGCACGCCGCTTCATCGGTGCCTTCTATCCCGACTGCCAGTTCGAGACCACCACCGTCCTGGGCCAGGCAGCCGACGTCCCTTTCAAGGCCACGGGCAAGCACATCACCGACCCGGCCTGGAGAATATTGTGGATGAAGGAGGAACAGCCAGAAGAGCAAAAAGGTAGTGAGGAAAATACCCTCCCCGCCTTCACCAAAGGCGAATCGGGTCCCCACGAGCCCGACCTGGCCGAGAAGCAGACCACACCCCCAAAGCCCTACACCGAGGCCACCCTGCTGCGCGCCATGGAGACGGCGGGTAAGTTTGTCGAAGACGAAGAGTTGCGCGACGCCCTGAAGGAGAACGGCATCGGTCGCCCCAGCACCCGCGCCGCCATCATCGAGACCCTCTTCCGCCGCCAGTATATCCGTAAGGAGCGCAAGAACCTCATCGCCACCCCCACGGGTGTCGAACTCATTGCCGTCATTCGCAACGAACTCCTCAAGAGTGCCGAACTCACAGGCCAGTGGGAGCGCAAACTCCGCCAAATCGAGCGCCACGAGTACGAGGCTCGCCAGTTCATCGACGAACTGAAGCAGATGGTCTCCCAACTCGTCCTCTCCGTCATGGCCGAGCAAACAACCATTGAAAGTAAATAAGGAGGGGGGGGGCGGTACAAAGAAAGAGGGTAAGATAGCCTTCATTTCTCGTCCCTTTCGTCGTTCGGCCGCGGTGGAACGATGGTTCGACCGCGGTGGAACGTTCGTTCGTCCACGGACGAACGATGAGAACCTTTCGTCGTTCAATCGCGATGGAACGTTCGTTCAATGCGCATCGGTCGTTCGTTCAATGCGCATTGAACGATGGTTCGGTCATGTCCGAACGATAAAAGGTTTTAGGCGTGGGCGGTCCCGACACAATAAAACGGCCCCCGCGTGCGTTATATATAGGTATGAAACGGAAAATTCTGCTTGTAGCCAGCCTTGTGTGGTTGCTCCTGATGCTGGCGAGCTGCGGCGCCGACCAGAACATCAAGAAGGGCGACGCACTGTACGCCATCGGGGAGTACTTCGACGCTGCGGCAGAGTACAAGAAGGGCTATAGCCGGACGGCCATCAAGGACAAGCCGAAGCGTGGCGAACGGGCTTGGAAGATGGCAGAGTGCTACCGCCGTATCAACTACACGGCAAAGGCCGTCGGAGCGTACCAAAATGCGGTGCGCTACGGGTATCCCGACTCGATGGCAGTGCTCTACCTGGCACAGATGCAGCATAAGATGGGCGACTACAAGAATGCCGCCCGGAACTATCAGGCGTTTCTCGACAGCGTGCCGGGCGACCAGCGGGCCATCAGGGGACTGCAAGGTTGCACGCAGGCACCGATATGGAAACAGCGCCCCACGCTATATATGGTCCGGAAGGAACCGCTCTTCAACTCCCGACGCTCCGACCTGTGCCCCGTACTGGCGGGCGACGAGTGGGACCAACTGTACCTGACCTCGACGCGCCCACAGGCCTCGGGCAACGAGATGAGCGGCATCACGGGTACGAAGGCGGGCGACCTGTTCATGTCGAAGAAAGACGATAAGGACAAGTGGCAACAGCCAGAACTGCTGGAGTCGGAGGTGAACAGCGAGTACGACGAGGGGGCCTGCTGCTTCTCGCCCGACGGCAAGACGATGTACCTGACCCGTTGCACCCACGACCCCGACTATCCGCGCTTTGCCCAGATATTTACGAGCCAGCGCAGCGATGCCTCGTGGAGCAAGCCTACGCTGCTGGAGATTTCGCGCGACACGCTGTCGTCCTACGCCCACCCCGCCGTTTCGCCCGACGGCCGATGGCTCTACTTCGTGAGCGACATGCCGGGCGGCATGGGCGGACTCGACCTGTGGCGCATTGCCCTGACCGATGGCGGACTGGGCGGAGTGGAGAACCTGGGCGAACCCATCAACACGGAGGGCGACGAGATGTTCCCCACGTTCCGGCCGAACGGCGACCTGTACTTCTCCTCGAACGGACACGTGGGCATGGGTGGTCTCGACCTCTTCTGTGCCCATCCCGACTCTACCGGCCACTGGACCCTGGAGAACCTGCGATTCCCCATGAACTCGTCGGGCGACGACTTCGGCATGACCTTCGAGGGACTGCACAACCGCGGTTACTTCTCGACGAACCGGGGCGACGCCCGAGGCTGGGACCACATCATGTCGTTTGAGTACCCCGAAATCCTGCAAACCGTCAAGGGATGGGTCTATGAGAAGGACGGCTACGAACTGCCCGCGGCGGTAGTCTATATGGTGGGCAACGACGGCACGAACCTGAAGCTCAGCGTGCGCGGCGACGGCTCGTTCGTCCAGGAGATACGGCCCAACGTCGATTACGTCCTGCTGGGCACCTGCAAGGGTTACCTGAATCATAAGGAGGAACTGCGCATCGACACGAGCACCGTGAACCGCGAGTTCGTCCTCCAGTTCCCCCTGGCCAGCATCACGGCCCCCGTTCTGGTGCGCAACATCTTCTACGAATTCGACTCGGCCGAACTGACTCCCGAGAGCACGCCGGCACTGGACTCGCTCGTCGTCCTGCTGGAGGAGAATCCCAACATCACCATCGAACTGGCCAGCCACTGCGACTACCGCGGGGCCGACCAATACAACGAACGCCTCAGCCAGCGCCGGGCCGAGAGCGTCGTACGCTATCTCATCCAGCACGGCATAGCCACCGACCGCCTCACGCCTAAGGGCTACGGCGAGGGCCGGCCGAAGATTGTGACCCGCAAGATTGCAGAGCAAAACCCCTTCCTGCAGGAGGGCGATACACTGACCGAACAGTTCATCCTGGCCCTCGAGGGCGAGGAGCGACAGGAAATCTGCAATGCCCTGAACCGTCGCACCGAGTTCCGCGTGCTGCGCACGACCTATGGCCTCTTCGACTCGCTAAAGGCTGCCATTAAGGAAGAAGAAGAAGGGGAAGAGCCCTAACCATTCCACTTTTCGATTCGCCGCAGGGCTTCGTCGGTCTGCTCGTGACTGCCGAAGGCCGTGAAGCGCACGTAGCCCTCGCCCGACGGACCGAAGCCGACGCCTGGCGTGCATACCACGTTGGCCCCATAAAGCAACTCCTCGAAGAACTGCCACGAACCGCTCTCGCCGGGTGTCTTCAGCCAGATGTAGGGAGCATTCTCGCCGCCATATACCCGATAGCCGAGTCGGCGGAAGGTGGAGAGCATCCGCCGGGCGTTCTGCATGTAGTAGCCGATGGTCTCGGCCACCTGGCTGCGACCCTCGGGAGTGTAGATGGCCTCAGCGGCCCGCTGGGAGATGTAGCTCGTGCCGTTGAACTTCGTCGATTGCCGACGGTCCCAAAGCGGACGGAGCGGGATGCGACGCCCCTCCAGAGTGGCCGCCGTAAGGTCCTTGGGCACGATGGTGTAGCCACAGCGAACACCGGTGAAACCGGCCGTTTTTGAATATGAGTGGAACTCGATGGCACACTTTCGGGCACCGCGAATCTCGTAAATCGAGTGCGGGATGTCGGGGTCGGCGATGTAGGCCTCGTAAGCGGCATCGTAGAAGATGAGCGTGTCGTTGCGCAGGGCGTAGTTGACCCACTTGCGCAACTCCTGGCGGGAGATGACGGTGCCCGTCGGATTGTTGGGATAGCAGAGGTAGATGACATCGACGCGGCGGTCGGGCAACTGGGGAACGAAACCGTTCTCGGCGGTGCAGGGCAGGTAGATGACGTTTGACCAGCGGCCGTCGCTGCCCTTCAGTCCGGCACGGCCAATCATTGCGTTCGAGTCGATATAGACGGGATAGATGGGGTCGGTGACGGCGATGCTGTTGTCCCAGCGGATGAGTTCCTGTATGTTTCCCGTGTCCGACTTGGCCCCGTCGTTGATGAAGATTTCGTCCAGGTCGAGGTGGATGCCGCGCGAGACGAAGTCGTTCTTCAGTATGGCCTCGCGCAGGAAGTCGTAGCCCTGTTCGGGTCCGTAGCCGTGGAAGCCCTCCCGAGTGCCCATCTCATCGACGGCCCTGTGCATGGCCTCCACCACTGCAGGGCAAAGGGGTTGGGTGACGTCGCCGATGCCCAGGCTGATGACGTCGGCCCGAGGGTGCGTGACCCGGAAGGCATTCACCTTCTTGGCAATGTCGGCGAACAGGTAGTTGTTCGGAAGTTTCAGGAAGTGGTCGTTTACTAAGGCCATTATTTTGTGCGTTATGTCGTTGTTGCGTTTATATCGTTATTTCGCCGTCGAAGGCAAAGGCGGCCGGGCCGGTCAACAGGACATGGCCATCCTGCTCGCACCATTCGACCGAGAGTGTGCCACCGTCCATGACAATCTGCGACCGGCGACCGGCACGACCCGTGACCGCAGCCGCTACGGCCGTGGCACAGGCTCCCGTGCCGCAGGCCATCGTGATGCCACTGCCCCTCTCCCACACGCGCACCCGGAAACGGTCGTCGCCCAGCGGACGTGCGAACTCGATGTTACAGCGCTGGGGGAAGGCTGGATGCCGTTCCAGCAAGGGGCCGTGTCCGACCACTTGGTCGATGTCGTCGGTGAAGATGACGTAGTGGGGATTGCCCATCGAGACGAACACGCCCTCCACCAGTCCCTCCTGAGGCACGAAGAGGCACGGGTCGGCCAACGCGGGTTCGAGCATATCGACGGTGACGCTGCCGACCACGCCGTCCTCGACATGGAGCAGTAGTGTCTTGATGCCCGAGAGGGTAAGCAATCGGATTTCGGTCTTTCGGGTTAGTCCGCGTTCATAGAGGTACTTACCGATACATCGGCTGGCGTTTCCGCACATCATGGCTTCCGAACCGTCGGCATTGAAGATGCGCATCGAGAAGTCGGCCTCAGGGGAGGGCGAATGGCCAATCAGCACCAGGCCGTCGGCCCCGATACCCCGATGGCGGTCGCTCCACTTCCGGGCTGCCTCGCCCGGGTCGGCAATAGACCAGCGCATCGCATCGACGTAAATGTAGTCGTTGCCCGCTCCGTGCATTTTGGTAAAGGGTATCTTGTCCATTTTCGAGCACAAAGAAACAGCAAATCTGCCACATACGAAAGCTTTTCGCACCATTTCTCACCAAAAGACAGCGAAAAACTTTCATTTTATAAGCCTGCGAAGGTTTACTTCTTACATTTTGAAGCTGATTAACTGCGATTTGCTTTCACTTTATCACTTTCGACATCTCCGAAGATTCGATTCGACGCCCCAAGTCCGATGCTTCCCCCGAAATGTAGTACCTTTGCGGTTGAAACAACACACCAACCCGCACATTATGGACACCAAGTACATCTTCATCACCGGAGGCGTGGCCTCCTCGTTGGGCAAGGGCATCATCTCGGCCTCGTTGGGCAAGTTGCTGCAAGCCCGTGGCTACAGAATTACGATTCAGAAGTTCGACCCCTACATCAACATCGACCCGGGCACCCTGAACCCCTACGAGCACGGCGAGTGCTACGTGACGGCCGACGGGCAGGAGACCGACCTCGACCTGGGCCATTACGAACGCTTCACGGGCATCGAGACAACCCGCGACAACAGCGTCACCACGGGGCGCATCTACCTCTCCGTCATCGAGCGCGAACGGCGCGGCGACTATCTGGGCAAGACCATCCAGGTGGTGCCCCACATCACCGACGAAATCAAGCGCCGCATCCTGCTCAATGCCACCAAGCAACCCCTCGACTTCGTCATCACCGAGATTGGCGGCACGATTGGCGACATCGAGAGCCAGCCCTTCCTCGAGGCCATACGCCAACTCCGCTGGGAACTGGGGCCGCAGCGGGCCCTCAACGTCCACCTGACCTACGTGCCCTACCTGGCCGCTGCCGGGGAACTGAAGACGAAGCCCACCCAGACCAGCGTCAAGCAACTGCAAGGCCTGGGCATACAACCCGAGGTACTGGTCCTGCGCACCGAGCACTCGCTGAGCGACGAACTCCGACGGAAGGTGGCCCACTTCTGCAACGTCGATGTGGAAGCCGTCATCCAGAGCCAGGACTTGCCGAGCATCTACGAAGTACCCGTCAACATGCAGCGCCAGGGACTCGACGCCATCTGCCTCCGAAAGATGGGCATAAGCAACGCTCCCCGGCCCGAACTGGGGCCGTGGCTCCACTTCCTCGAACTGCGTCACAGCGCTCAGTCGGTCATCGACATTGCCCTCGTCGGCAAGTACGACCTTCAGGACGCCTACAAGAGCATACTCGAGAGCCTCGCGCACGCAGGTACATATAATAATAGGAAGGTGCGCACCCACTTCATCAACAGCGAACACCTGAGTGCCGACAACGCGGACCAGCGGTTGGCCGACATGGCCGGCATCGTCATCTGCCCCGGCTTTGGCCAGCGAGGCATCGAGGGAAAAATCGTGGCCGCCGAGTACGGGCGCACCCACGACATCCCCACCCTGGGCATCTGCCTGGGTATGCAGACGATGGTCATCGAGTTCGCCCGCAACGTCCTGGGCCTCCAGGATGCCAACAGCACCGAGATGGACCCGCAGACCCACGACAACGTCATCGACCTCATGAAGGAGCAAAAGTCCGTTACCCAGATGGGCGGCACCATGCGCCTCGGGGCCTACGACTGCGAACTCGTCAGGGGCAGCCGCACGTGGCAAGCCTATGGCGAGGAGACCCTCATCAAGGAACGCCACCGGCATCGCTACGAGTTCAACAACCGCTACCTCCGGGAGTTTGAGCAGGGCGGCATGCAGTGCGTGGGCATCAACCCCTCGGCCGACCTCGTCGAGATTGTCGAACTGCCCGCCCACCGCTGGTACATCGGTACCCAGTTCCACCCCGAGTACTCCTCGACGGTGCTCCATCCCCATCCCCTGTTCATGAGTTTCGTCCGGGCCTGCATGGAATAAAAGACCACGAAGATGGAACAACTGAAACACGAATGTGGCGTGGCGATGATTCGCCTGCTCAAGCCTCTGGAGTACTACGAACGGAAATATGGCTCGTGGGCCTACGGGTTCAACAAACTCTATCTCATGATGGAGAAACAGCACAACCGGGGTCAGGAAGGGGCTGGACTGGCTACGGTGCGCCTCCACTCAAAGCCTGGCACGGAATACATGTTCCGCGAGAGGGCTGAGGGAAAGGACGCCATCACGCACATCTTCTCTCGCATAGACCCATCCATGACAGGCGAACTCTACATGGGACATCTGCGCTACAGCACCACGGGACGGAGCGGACTGAAGTTCGTCCACCCCTTCCTGCGCCGCAACAACTGGCGGGCAAAGAACCTCTGCCTTTGCGGCAACTTCAACATGACGAACATTGACGAAGTGTTTCGTCTGCTGACCGCACAGGGACAGTCGCCCCGCCTCTATGGCGACTCATACATCACACTCGAACTGATGGGCCACAGGCTGGACCGCGAGGTGGAGCGCCTCTTCTGCGAGGCAAGGGAGATGGGACTTGAGGGAACGGACCTCACACGCCACATCGACGACCACGTAGAGATGGGCAATGTGCTCAGGACCACCATGCAACACTTCGACGGCGGCTACGTGATGTGCGGACTGACGGGCAGCGGCGAGATGTTTGCCATGCGCGACCCTTGGGGCATCCGCCCGGCCTTCTACTACAGGGACGACGAGGTTGTGGTCGTGGCCTCTGAGCGGCCCGTCATCCAGACCTGCTTTGGCGTGGAAGCCGAACATGTCCGGGAACTTCAACCCGGCGGGGCACTCATTGTGCGCCGCAATGGTGCCGTCGTCCTGGAGCAAATCCTTGCCGAAGGAGAGTTCAGTGCTTGCAGTTTCGAGCGCATCTACTTCAGCCGAGGCTCCGACCGCGACATCTATCAGGAGCGCAAGCGGCTGGGCGAACAAGTGGCGGAGCCCGTCCTCAAGGCCATCGGCGGCGACGTTGCTCACACCGTTTTCTCCTACATTCCGAATACGGCCGAAGTTGCCTTCTACGGCCTGACCGACGGATTCCGCAGGCGACACCATGAAGTGCGCACGGAGAAGGTCGTCTGGAAGGACATCAAGCTGCGCACCTTCATCACCGAAGGCACGGAGCGCAACGACCTGGCCGCCCACGTCTATGACATCAGCTACGGCAGCCTCACGCCCCTTGAGGACAACCTTGTCATCATCGACGACAGCATTGTCCGGGGCACGACGCTCAGGGAGAGCATCTTCAAGATTCTCGACCGCCTCCGCCCGCGGAAGATTGTCATGGTCAGTTCCTCGCCCCAAATCCGCTACCCCGACTACTACGGCATCGACATGTCGCGCCTCGAGGAACTTTGTGCCTTCCGCGCCGCCATCAGCCTGATAAGGGACAGGGGGATGCACCAGTTGATAGCCGACGTCTATCGGGCATGCAAGGAAGACAATGCCGAGAACCACGTCCGGAGAATCTACGAACCCTTCGCCCCTGAGGAAATCAGCCGAAGAATTGTGGAAATGCTCCGTCCGGAGGGCATGCAGACGCCCGTCGAACTGGTGTTCCAGAGCATCGAAGGACTGCATCGGGCCTGTCCCCGCCATCCCGGCGACTGGTACTTCACCGGCCGCTACCCGACCCCCGGCGGCATCCGCAAGGTGAACCAGGCCTTCGTCGATTACATAGAAAGGGAAACAAAAAGTATCGTCTGACAATCATAAAAAAAACGATTAAAACTATGGCAAACGAATTGAGACTTCAGGTAGTAGCAGAGGCGTTCAAGAAGAAACCCCTCGAAGTGGCGACGCCCGCCGAGCGTCCGAGCGAGAACTTCGGCAGGAAGGTATTTGGCCGAGACAAGATGTACAAGTACCTGCCGAAGGACGTCTATGAGAAGATGGTTGACGTTATCGACAATGGGGCCCAGCTGGACCGCTCCGTGGCCGACGCCGTGGCCACTGGCATGATACAGTGGGCAAAGGAGCACGGCGCGACCCACTACACCCACTGGTTCCAGCCCCTCACCGAAGGGACTGCCGAGAAACACGACTCCTTCCTCGAGCACGACGGGCGAGGCGGCATGCTGGAGGAGTTCTCCGGCAAACTCCTGGTACAGCAGGAACCCGACGCCTCGTCGTTCCCCTCGGGCGGAATCCGCAGCACCTTCGAGGCCCGCGGCTATTCGGCCTGGGACCCCACCAGCCCCGTCTTCATCATCGACGACACCCTCGTCATCCCCACCATCTTCATCAGCTACAGCGGCGAGGCTCTCGACTACAAGGCTCCCCTGCTGCGTGCCCTGAAGGCCGTCAACCAGGCAGCCACCGAGGTCTGCCACTACTTCGACCCCGCGGTGAAGAAGGTCACCAGCAACCTCGGCTGGGAACAGGAGTACTTCCTCGTCGATGAGGGACTCTACGCCGCCCGCCCCGACCTGCTGCTCACCGGGCGCACCCTCATGGGCCACGACTCGGCAAAGAACCAGCAGATGGAGGACCACTACTTCGGCGCCATCCCCGAACGTGTAGCCGCCTTCATGAAGGACCTGGAGATGCAGGCCCTGGAACTGGGCATCCCCTGCAAGACCCGCCACAACGAGGTCGCCCCCAACCAGTTCGAGGTGGCCCCCATCTTCGAGGACACCAACCTCGCCGTTGACCACAACATGCTCCTCATGTCCGTCATGAAGCGCGTAGCCCGCAAGCATGGTTTCCGCGCCCTCCTCCACGAGAAGCCCTTCGCCGGAATCAACGGCTCCGGCAAGCACAACAACTGGAGCCTCTCCACCGACACCGGCATCCTGCTCCACGCCCCCGGCAAGACACCCACGGAGAACCTCCGCTTCGCCACCTTCATCGTAGAGACCCTGATGGGAGTTTGGCGCCACAACGGACTGCTCAAGGCCAGCATCATGTCGGCCACCAACGCCCATCGCCTCGGAGCCAACGAGGCACCGCCCGCCATCATATCCTCCTTCCTCGGCAGCCAGCTCAGCGAACTGCTCGACCACATCGAGCGGGCCGACAGAGACGACCTCTTCCGCCTCGACAGGCGCCAAGGCCTCAAACTCGACATATCCGAAATCCCCGAAATCTTCATCGACAACACCGACCGCAACCGCACCTCGCCCTTCGCCTTCACCGGCAACCGCTTCGAATTCCGTGCCGTAGGCTCCGAGGCCAACTGCGCCTCGGCCATGATTGCCCTGAACAGCGCCGTAGCCGAAGCCCTCACCGACTTCAAGCGCCGCGTCGATGCCCGCATCCCCCAGCTGGAAGGCGAACTCGCCGGCACCGGCCACTCGGCCACCTACCACGCCATCATCGACGTCCTGCGCGACGACATCCGCACCTGCCGCCCCATCCGCTTCGACGGCAACGGATACTCCGACCAGTGGGTCGCCGAAGCCCAGCGCCGCGGCCTCGACGTCGAAACGTCGTGCCCGAAGATATTCGACCACTACCTCCGCCCCGAAAGCGTCGCCATGTTCGAACGCCTCGGCGTGATGACCCGAAAGGAACTACAGGCCCGCAACGAAGTAAAGTGGGAGACCTACACCAAGAAGATTCAGATAGAAGCCCGCGTCCTGGGCGACCTCTCGATGAACCACATCATCCCCGTCGCCACCCGCTACCAGAATCAGCTACTGGCCGGCGTAGCCCAGATGGCCGCCGTCTTCCCCGCCGACAAGGCCGAACGCCTCTCCGAACGCAACCTCCGCCTCGTCGAAGAGATAGCAGAGCGCACCGCCGCCATCGAAAGCGGCGTAGAACAACTCGTCGAAGCCCGCCGCCACGCCAACAAAATCGACGATGCCCGCCAGCGCGCCATCGCCTATCACGACACCATAGAGCCACTTTTCGGCACCATCCGCTACCAGATAGACAAACTCGAACTCATCACCGACGACTCCCTCTGGCCACTGCCCAAGTACCGCGAACTGCTCTTTATCAGATAACGCCGTCCGACGGGGAGGAGAGGGAAAATCCTTACAACACCTCAAAAGAACATAACACCCTGTTTCTCAACGGGAAACGGGGTGTCTTCGTCATGCCTCCGAAGGGGGCGCCGGAAGTTATGTTAACCTACGGCCCTAAGTTATATTAACCGATGGCGACAAATTAATATTATCTCGGCCGATAGGTTAACATAACTTCCGGCGGCAAGGTTTTTTCGTCACAGCAGGGCAGTAAAGGCGAGGCCCGCAGTGCGGGTCGAAACGTCGTAGGTAGGCAGGAGGAGGAGGGCCGAATCCTTCCCCTTCTTGCGTTTGTCGAGGCCGAGCCAGCGGCGCTCGAGGGGCAGTAGCCAATAGGCGACGTGGGTGGTCAGGATGCCGGATCCGGCACCGGCGAGGACGTCGTTGAGGTAGCAGCGGTCGTTATACATCTGGAGCACGCCGACGCCCGCGGCAACGCCATAGAAGGCCATGCCCCAGCCCCAGCCGCGCTCGATGCGGGTCTGCTCGGCGGCCATAAAGGCGTTGGCGGTCTTCAGGGAGGGGAAGGCGTGGCTACCGTGGCCGTCGGGACGCGGTTCGCGGACGCAGCGACGGACAACGGGCATGGTGGCATAGAGGAGGGCGTACGAGGTGGCCTTGACGAGGAGACGGTCGGTAAGGTTGTGCTTCGGTCGGGGGCCGAGAGCCATGGTGGTCACCTGCATGGAGAGGGTGGCCCACGTCTCGACGTTGGCCTTGCGATGCGTACCACGACCGCGCTGGAAGGCATCGCGGACGTCCGTCTTCCAGTCGCAAAGGCGGGGAGCGGAGACGGCGGCAGCGCCCACGGCTATCATCGTGGCGGGCACGACGACTTGCTGCGGACGGACGCGGAATTCGCTACGGGGCGGACGGACATCAGTGGTATCAACGTATTGCGCCCTGACTTGCCATGTGCAAGCCAAGGCGCATACGATGAATAGGAATTTCCGCATTAGGCAGCTGCAACAGCCTGACCAGCCAGGAAGACGAGGGCTACGCTGACGATGGCGTAGAGCTCGGGGAACACGGCGAGCACCAGGATGTTACCAAACACCTTGTGACCCTGTGCCATGGCGGCGATACCATTGGCACATACCTGGCCCTGACGGATACCAGAGAACAGGCAAGCCAGACCGCAGGCAATACCCGAACCGAGTACGGCGCAGGCCTGGATGGCGGTGATTTCGGGGGTGAGCAGGCCAAAGATGTTCTGGCAGAGGAAGAAGCCGGCGAAGCCGTACAGACCCTGCGTACCGGGCATAGCCGAGAGGGCAAGGGCGTTACCGAAAATCTTCGGGTCCTTCTTCAGGCCACCGATGGCGGCGTTACCTGCGATTGTTACTCCATAGGCGCTGCCGATGCCCGACAGTCCTACCATGATTGCAATGCCAAGATAGGCGATAAGCAAATTTGTGTCCATAATTGTATAAAAGTTTAACGGTTTAATAAATTCTTAACTCTTAATTTCTAAATGGGTTGTAGGTGAGACCGCCACCCTCGTAGCCGGAGTTCTTAAAGAACTCGACAAAGGTCAGTCGCATGGGGTGCACGAAGGCACCGAGCACGTTCATGAACATGTTCAGCGCATGGCCGAAGACGAAGATGAGCAGGAATACCAGCGGGCCCAGAATAGCATGGTCGGGAGCAAAGCCCGAGGCCAGGCTGTTGAACACCGATGCCACGATGCCGCCGGAGAGCCCGAGGGCAAAGAGGCGGATGTAGGAGAGCATGTCGCCCAGCATACCCGTGGCCATGTTGTAGGCATCCCACAGGCCGAGGCCAATGTTCAGGGGCAGGGCCGTAAGGGGCTTCTTGTAGGCATCGGGGCTATTGTAGCAGAAGGCTACGACAAGGCCCGCGATGGCTACCCACTTGGTGACGGGAGCGTACTGGGGAAGGAACATGCCTGCGGCCAGGGCCAGAATGACAACCATCCAGGCCAACGTCGAGAGCGAGTAGCGGAAGCCAAGCTGGATGACCTTGTTCCACACGTGCAGACACATGGCAAAGATAATCTGGATGAAGCCCAGGATGAGCGACAGGTTGAACATCTGGCTGTTGTCGAGCGAGACCTTGCTGCCAATCTTGTCGAAGAGGGGCACATGAAGGTCGTAGAGGTTGAACCCGAAGAAGGCACCCGACAGGAAACCGAAGACGAAGGCCGAGAGGCCCATGGTCATGAGCAGGTTGAGCGCCGAGCGCACGCCCTGGCTCATGTTCTTGATAAACATCTTGGCCAGCAGCACGGCCACGACGATGAACAGGCCGTAGCCCGAGTCGCCCAGGCAGAGACCGAAGAATACGGTGTAGAACGGGGCGAAGAACGGCGTCAGGTCGAGTTCGTTGTACTTCGGCAGCATGTAGAGGCTGGTAATCATCTCGAAGAGGCGGAAGAAGCGGTTGTTCTTCAGACAGATGGGGATGTCGTCATCGGGTGTTGGGTCGCTGATTTGGTACCATGCCGCATCGTCGCTGAAGGCTGTCTCAAGGGCCGGCTGCTTCGCTGCGGGAATCCATCCGTTCAGTACCATCAAGTGGTCGCCGGCAGCGGTGTCGGTACCTTCCCGAACCGTGTCGAACTGCATCTTGGCGTTCAGCACGCGCAGGGCCTCCTCCACGTTGGGCAGTTCGCTCTGCGACACTTGGGTCAGGGCCTCGGTCTCCTGCTTCAGTTCTGCGGCCAGGGCCGTGTGTTCGGCCTGCAAACGGCTTTGAGAAACCTCGGGCAACGTCAGGCGCGTAGCTGGAATTTCGGGCACTGCTCCCTGGCTGACGAGCACGAAGTAGGTGTCCTTTTTCCCTTCGCTGACGGCCATCACGGGATATTCGGTTTGAATCTGCTTTCGGAACGTCTTGCTGGGAGCCACGTAGAACAATAGTTCGCAACCTGCGGCCGACAACTGGGCCTTGACCTGTTCGGGGTCGAAGTCGCCCCAGGGCTCCAACTGGGTCAGTTGGGCCTTTTGCTCTGCGTCGCGGCGGCGCAGTTCGGAAAGATGGTCGAAGCGGGTGGTAAGGCTGGTAAGGTCCTTAGGGTCCTTAAGGCCTTCAGAGTCTTTTGAGACTTTAGCCTGCTCCAACAGCCCCGTCATCTCCTTCTCAAGGGCGGTGAGCCGGCGAATCTCGTCCAGATATCCGGAAAGCGTCTCGGACTGCTGGGGATTGACCTCACCGGTCACCACATGCATGACACCCAGGTCCTGCAAGCGGTGGAGGAAGTCTTCGTATTCCCGGTGATAGACCAGGAACGTGAGTTTCTTCATTTTCTCTATCATGCCGTGGCCTCCTTTCCTTGCTTTTCTTCTTCCTCAGCCTTGCGTTTCTCTTGCAGGGACTTCAGAATCTTTTGGCTGGACTTGGAGAGGTTCTCCTCGTCCTCCATGAATCGCTTAATCTTGCGCACCGCCTCCTGAAAGCCGGGTATCTGCACCTTCTCGAAGAGGTTCACCTTCTGGGTGGTCTTCTTTCGGGCGTGTTCGAGCAGTCCTGTCTTGGCCAGGACGAACTCGCGCTCGACGGCGGTCTTGGCAAGTCCCTGAAGCAGATTGATGCCGTCGAAGTACCACTTGGGCGCACTGAAGACTCCGAAGGGACGCACGGCGAGTTGGATGTTGGTGAGGATGGGGACGCGTACGCCCGCCACCTTCCGTACATCCATCTCCACGTCCCGCAGACTAACCAGCGACGCATCGAACTCGCCCCAAAGGGCGTACATCCGCTCGTAGCCGGCAATCTGCTGCTGGAGTTTGCGCTCAAGTTCCTCGGCCTCCTCCTTGCATTTCTTCACCTCGAGGCGCAGCGCCGTCTCCTTGCTCTTGATGATAGGCAGGGTGCGCTGGCGCATCTTGAGGTTCTTCTCAATCTGCTGGAGCGATGTCTTGTTATATTGAAACTTGATTGCCATTCGTTATTTCCAATAAACGTCGGTAAACTCTTTCTTAATGTTGACTTCCTCGAGCTTGAAGTATTTGCGGAAGAGGCTCCAGGTGACGTCGAGCATCTCCTCAGTATCGAGGTTGACGTCGATGGCCAGCAACTTCGAAGCATAGTCCTTCGCAAAGTCGAGGCAGCGGTTGTCGTAGTCGGTCAGGTCGAAACCGTTCTCCAACTTCGTCTTGGCATTGGCGGCGTCGGCGTAGAGTCGGATGGCGGCGTTCATCACCTGAGAGTGGTCCTTGCGGGTCTTTTTTCCGGCCACGAGTTGCTTCAGACGGCTGAGCGAGCGGAAGGGATCGACAACAACCTTACCCACATCAGAGTCGCGGCGCAGGTAGAGCTGACCCTCGGTGATGTAACCCGTGTTATCGGGCACGGCGTGCGTGATGTCGCCACCAGACAGCGTGGTCACGGCGATGATGGTGATGGAGCCACCGCCTGCGCTCTCGGGGAACTGCACGGCCTTCTCGTATATCTTGGCCAGGTCGCTGTAGAGCGAACCAGGCATGGAGTCCTTCGAAGGAATCTGGTCCATACGGTTCGATACGATGGAGAGTGAGTCGGCGTACGAGGTCATGTCGGTCAGCAGGACGAGCACCGTCTCGTGCTTCTCCACGGCGAAGTACTCGGCTGCGGTCAGTGCCATATCGGGCACAAGCAGACGCTCGACGGCAGGATCCTCCGTAGTGTTGATGAACGAAATAATGCGGTCCAGCGCACCAGCGTTAGAGAACGTGTTGCGGAAGAAGTAGTAGTCGTCGTTCGTCATACCCATACCGCCGAGGATAATCTTGTCGGCCTTGGCACGCATGGCCACGAGGGCCATCACCTCGTTAAACGGCTGGTCGGGGTCGGCGAAGAAGGGAATCTTCTGACCCGAGACGAGCGTGTTGTTCAAGTCGATACCGGCAATACCCGTTGCGATGAGTTCGCTGGGCTGCTTACGGCGTACGGGGTTCACCGAGGGACCACCGATTTCCACTTCCTTGCCCTCAATCTCTGGCCCACCGTCGATGGGTTGGCCATAGGCATTGAAGAAACGGCCTGCCAACTGGTCGCTGACCTTCAAAGAAGGAGCCTTTCCAAGGAAGGTTACTTCGGCATTGGTGGGAATGCCACCCGTGCCCTCGAACACCTGCAGGGTGACGTCGTCGCCCATAATCTTCACCACCTGGGCCAGACGGCCGTTGATGGTGGCCAGTTCGTCGTAGCCCACGCCCTTTGCCTTCAGCGAGCAGGTGGCCTTCGTAATCTGGCTAATCTGTGTATATACTTTCTGAAATGCTGTTGCCATAGTCTTTATGCATTAAGTTGCTCGCGGATTTGCCGGATGTAGTCGTAGTACTGTTCGCTCTTGTACTGCGAGTAGTTCATCTGCTTGCACAGGTTAATCATCTTCTTGAAATAGTCGGTAACCTCGAGGAAGGTATCGAACTGGAAGTCGTCCTTATTGCAGATTTCGGTCACCAGGTTCAGGATTTCCTCCTGACGCTCCAGGGGCGTCACGGCGTCCACCTCATCGAAGGCATCCTGCTGGAGGATGACGTAGTCGATGATTTCCGACTTCCAGAACGTTACGTGGTAGTCAACGGGTACTCCGTCGTCACCGAGGATGTTGATCTGCTCGGCAATCTCCTTACCGCGCTGCATACGGGTCTTCAGGGCCAGCACCTTCGGAATCCACTCTTCGTTGATATGCCCCTTGATGTACTCGGCAAATTCGGGATACTCGAGATACTTCGAGTACGAGTCGATGGGGTTCACGGCCGGGTAGCGCTTCTTGTCGGCGCGGTCCTGCTCCAGGGCGTAGAAGCAACGGGCCACCTTCTTGGTATTCTCCGTCACGGGCTCCTTCAGGTTACCGCCGGCGGGCGACACGGTTCCGAGGAACGTTACCGAGCCCACCTCGCCGTTGCGCAGATAGACGTAACCGGCACGGCCGTAGAAGTTCGAAATCAGGGCGCCGAGGTCCATGGGGAAGGCATCGGGACCAGGCAGTTCCTCCATACGGTTCGACATCTCACGCAAGGCCTGTGCCCAACGGCTGGTTGAGTCGGCCATCAAGAGGACGCGCAGACCCATCGAGCGATAGTACTCGGCCATCGTCATGGCTGTATAAACCGAAGCCTCACGGGCAGCCACGGGCATGTTCGACGTGTTGGCGATGATGATGGTGCGCTCCATCAGTTTGCGACCCGTGTGGGGGTCAACCAGTTCGGGGAACTCGGTGAAGATTTCCACCACCTCGTTGGCACGCTCACCGCAGGCGGCGATAATCACGATATCGGCCTCTGCCTGCTTCGAAATGGCGTGCTGAAGCACGGTCTTACCCGTACCGAAGGGACCGGGGATGAATCCCGTACCACCCTCTACGATGGGGTTCATGGTGTCGATGGTGCGGACGCCCGTCTCCAGCAGTTTGAAGGGGCGGGGCTTCTGCTTGTAGTTCGTCATGGCGAACTTCACGGGCCAGTGCTGTACCATGTCCACCTTCACCTCCCTACCCTGCTCGTCCTCGAGCACGGCGATGGTGTCGTGAATCTTGTACTGGCCGGCAGGCACGATGCTCTTCACCGTGGCCACACCCTTCAGTTGGAAGGGTACCATGATTTTCAGCGGTTGGTGGTTTTCCTCCACCTTACCCAGCCAGTCGCTCTCCCGCACTCGGTCGCCCACCTTGGCCAGAGGCTCGAAGTCCCAGAGGCGATCGTTGTCGAGAGGCTCTGTGTACTGGCCGCGACGCAGGAAGACGCCCTCCATCTTGTCGAGGTCGTTTTGCAGACCATCGTAGTTCTTACTCAGCATGCCGGGACCGAGCTGAATCTCGAGCATGTGGCCGGTAAACTCGGCCTCTGCGCCAACCTTCAGTCCGCGGGTGCTTTCAAACACCTGTACGTACACGTCCTGGCCGATGACCTTAATCACCTCGGCCATCAGACGGTCGCCACCAGTTGTGATGTAGCATATTTCTCCCTGCACGACGGGCCCGTCCACGCGGAGGGTCACCATGTTGGAGACTACGCCACTAACTTTTCCTTTTGTCATAACTATATTATGTATTTACTTATTTCCTAATAAACTCGTCTGGCACCTGTGCCTCGCTGCGCAGGTCGTTGATAATCTGCTCAAACGTCTCCTTGCCCTGCTCCACATCGAGGTGGGCCCAGCGCTCCTGAATCTCCAGGCGGCACAGATAGGCAAAGACGGCCTCCTCGGAGAAGGCATCGCCAAAGGTCTGTTCCTCAAGCCACATCCACTTCAGGGCATCCAGCATACGTTCCTTGCGCACAGGGTCGTCCTCATCGACTATCTTCATGATTTCGGGTACGTAGTCGTAGAGTGCCCCCAGGTTGAAGTCGCGTGCGTCGCTGGTGCGAAGCATGTCTGCGACCTCACCTTCGCCCTTCACGTAGTCGCTGACCTGCCATCCCTGCCGTCGGGCAATCATGGCAGTCATCAGGTTGGTGACGTCGAAGTTCATCTGGTACCAACGGCGCATGAGGTCGTTAGGACACTGCTCCGTGCAGTAGCTATAGTATCGCATCAGGACCTCGTCCTCGGGATAATAGCCCGCCTCGCCTGCCTTGGCATCGTACTCGCGCACATACTCGAGCAGGAACCGAGGATAGGGACTCGTGCCGAGGTCCACGCCACGGGCGTCGTCCATCAGTTGCAGCAGTTCGTCGCGGCCATAGTTGCCGTTCTCCTCCAGCTGGGCCTCTTCGTTACGCAGCAAGGCCACCAAGTTGCGGCAATCGTGCTGGAGGAAGAGGAAGTGGAGCAAGCGCTCGTCGTGCCGACTGATTTCGGCATGCAGGGCCTCACGCAACTGACTGATGGAGTAACCCGGCTCGGTGTCCGACAAATGGATGTCGGGCAGACCAGCCATTATGCAATAGTAGTTGGCCATCTTTAGAACAGCATATCAACGAGTTGCGGACGAAGGAAAGCCTTGAAGTAGGCCTCAAACTCTTCCTTACCGAAGTTTACCTTGTAGCTTCCGTCCTCAGGCTGGATGGTGAAGAGGCTCTCGATGCCGTTCACCTGCTCAATCTTCAGGCCCTTGTCGAGCAGCGCCTTGGCGTGCTTCATGAAGTAAGCCTTCAGGCCCTCGGCATCGGCAGTAGCAATGACGGGCTGGTCGCCAGTCCACTTCTCGGCCAGCGTAACAGCAAACTTGCCAAGGAAATCCTTGTCGGCCGCCAGTTTCTCCACCTCACCGCTTACGACCTTATCGGTCAGCACGTTGGCCACCTCGCTCTTCAGGGCGTTCAGGGCCTGTCCGGTGTAGAGTTTCAGCTCGTTCTTCGTGTTCGTGTCCAGCTCGGCAGCCTTCTTCTTAGCCACTTGCTCGATGGTCTGGGCCTGTTCCTTGGCCTCAGCCACAATCTTCTCGGCCTGAGCCTTGGCTTCGGCTACGATGCGCTCTGCCTCCTGCTGGCCTTTCTCAACTCCCTCACGGTAAATCTTCTCGGTGAGTTCTTGAATCTTTTCCATGTTGTATTTGTGATTATTTCGATATTGTATTTTTTAACGGGCGCAAAGATACGAAAAATATTCGGCCTGGCCAAATTTACCTGCGCTTTCTTGTCAGTTCCACGATACGTCCCAACTGGTTCGGGATGCGTATCTTCTGCGGGCACTTCGACAGACAGGCCTCGCAATCGGCACATTTCGTAGCCCAGGCCGCCTCGGGAAGCGTCTGCCGATAGCCCTCGGCAAACTGTCGGGCACGCTCGGCATACTCGGGCGCCGACTTGTCGGGCAGGGGCAGGAGATGGTTGTCAACGGCCTTGTTGTAGTAGGCAAAGTTACCCGGTATATCGACGCCGTAGGGGCAGGGCATGCAGTAGTTGCAGGCCGTACAGGGCACGGTGGGGAATCCGGCCACGCTGTCGGCCACACGCTCCAGCAGGGCGTTCTCGTCGGCATTGCAGGGGTCGAGGGGCGAGAAGGTACGGACGTTCTCCTTCAACACCTCCATGGTGGTCATGCCCGAAAGGGCAGTCAGCACATTGGGATGGCTACCCACCCAGCGGAAGGCCCACGAGGCGATGCTGTCGTCGGGACGGCGCTCACGCAACTCCTTGGCAGCCTCATCGGGCAGATTGGCCAACCGACCACCGCGCAGGGGCTCCATGATGACGGCCTGAATACCCAGTTTGTCCAGTTTATTGTAGAGGTACTCGGCATCGGTGTTGCGCGACGACTTGCCGTGGCGCCAGTCGAGGTAGTTCATCTGTATCTGCACGAAGTCCCAGTGGACCTCATCCTGCATCGAGAGCAGGTGGTCGAATACGCGCACGTCGCCGTGGTGCGAGAAGCCCAGGTTGCGGATGCGGCCGGCCTTGCGCTCTTCCAGGAGGAAGTCGAGGACACCGTTGTCGAGAAAGCGGCCACGCAGTTCGTCCATGCTGCCGGCCACGCTGTGGAGCAGGTAGTAGTCGATGACCTCGACCTGCAACTTACGGAACGAGCCTTCGTACATCTGTTTCGACCTTTCGAGGGTCCAGTCGTTACGGTTGAAATTCGACATTTTCGTAGCCACAAGATACTTGTCGCGCGGATGGCGGCTGAGGGCGATGCCCATGGCTACCTCTGACCGTCCACCATGGTAACCTGGCGACGTATCGAAGTAGTTGACACCATGCTCCAGTGCGTAATCCACCTCCTGATTCACCATATCCTGGTCGATTTGGCGGTCCCGGCTGGGCAGTCGCATCATGCCGTAGCCAAGCAGCGAGACGCGGTCGCCCGTGCCGTGCTGTATGCGGTAGGTCATGCCAGCCGAGGGGTGCAGGGGTTCGCTGTCGGGCGTCTGCCCCACCCCGTTACGTTTTTTCTTTCGGCCCGTCTCGGCCATTCCCTCAAAGGGGTCGAGCACCATGGCCGTAACGGCCGTGCCTACCCCGATGCCCATGCGGCGCAGGAAGTCTCTGCGGCTCACGTCGTGCGCGTCGTTTTTCATAGGATAAGTTCGTAAGTGGTTAGGTTATTGATTTTCATGGGACAAATATACGAAAAAAGTTCCTTTCCTCCTACTATCTGGCAAAAATATAGTATCTTTGCACGAGTTTAACATCAAAAATGCCATGGACACGACTCTTCTCGCACTCATAGCCGGACTGACGCCCGCCGTCGTACTCATCATCCATATCTACATGCGCGACCACCTCGAACGCGAACCCCTCTCATGGGTGCTCCGGGCCGTCTGGTACGGCGTGCTTTGTGCCTTTCCCGCCAGTCTTATCGAGGCCGCCCTGCCCCCTGCTACAGAGGGCACGCTGGGGGGCGCACTCTACTTCGGCTACATCCAGGCCGCCCTGCCCGAGGAGGGGATGAAACTGCTGTTCCTGTGGCTCCTGCTGCGCAAGAATCCGTACTTCGACGAGCGCATGGACGGCATCGTCTATGCCGTCTGCGTCAGCATGGGATTTGCCGGACTGGAGAATGTGCTCTACATGTTCACTAACCTCGACAACCTGAGCAGCGTAGCCCTGAGCCGCGCCATCCTGTCGGTGCCGGGCCACTTCTTCTTTGCCGTCTTCATGGGCTACAACCTGTCGCTCGCCCTCTGGGGGCGTGAGGAAGAGCGCCCACGCCGATGGCTCTACACGCTGCTCATCCCCGTCCTGCTCCACGGCACCTACGACGCCGCGCTCTTCGCCACCAGCATCGGCGACTGGGTGGCCGTCGTGGCGCTCATCGTCTTCCTGCGCCTCTGCTTCTGGATGTGGAAGGAGGGCCACAAGCGCATCGCCACCATCCTCCGGCTCGACGAGCGAAACACGGCCGGATGATGGTCACTGGGGGATGGGCTACACGTGGCTCACCCAAGGGCTTGACGGCAATGAGATGTAAACATTTTTCAAATCCGACGTCAGAAGGCCAAAATTCTCCTGCCGAAAGTTCGCCAATTATCGCACGAGAGACAGAGGGCAAACACCGTCCCCGCGTCGCCGCGAATCGAGCAAACCGCCCGTTAAGTTCTGGCTTTCAGCCGATTACAATTTTCCTTAAAGAACAAAGCGCTGGCACAAGACTCACGTCGGTGGAGCCATTTCCAGTCCGTTTTCCAAAACCAGAGACTCGTTTCATTTTAACCAGTCACTGGTTTCCGTTTAACCAGTCACTGGTTTCGGCTAAACCAGTCACTCCTTTCGGCGCAACCAGTCACTGGTTTCGGCTGAACCAGTGACTGGTTATTCCTGATTACAGATAATGACAAGATTTTTCGCAATACAGGTGTAAAGAAAAACGACCTGCCCCCTTTCGGGAACAGGCCGCCAACTACAATTTTGAAAAAACAAATCTCTAAACGTCTTAGAGGCTGATAGCGCCACTGGGGCAAGCGTCAGCACAGGTGCCACACTCGGTGCACTCGTCGGGGTTGATGCTGTAGATGTCGCCCTCAGAGATAGCGCCAACGGGGCATTCGTCGATACATGTGCCGCAAGCAACACAATCTTCACCAATTACGTAAGCCATAGTATAAAAGTTTAATGGTTTAAAAGTTTAATCGTTTAAAAGTTCTCTCTCTTGTCATTTGACGGGGCAAAGGTAATCAATTTTAGTTATTCGCTCCTAATTTTATGGGAAATATTTTCATTTTCATCATCAAAAATAGTTAAACGGGCAATAAAAGAGGGGCCATTGACGTTTTTCTTAAAGACTATGCGCGCATGAAAAGGTTTATTCTCATCCTCGTTTCCCTCCTGGCGCTGGGCACGGCACACGTCGGCGCCCAGGAGCGTAAGGTGCAGCACAGGCCCTATCTGGACCTGCGCCGGTTGCACTGGGGATTCCTCTTCGGCATGCAGATGCAGGACATGGAGTTCAAGAACAACGGCTTCGTGGACCCCGAGACGGGCGAACGGTGGTACACCGACGTCGATTCGTACAACCCGGGCTTCACCGTAGGCATACTGGGCGAACTGCGCCTATCGACCCACTTTGCCCTGCGCGCCACGCCCTCGATGTATTTCGGCCAGAAGCGTCTGTGGTTCCACGAACAGACCAGCGGACGCGACACCACGCAGGTACTGAAGTCGGCCTATATCGCCCTGCCCATCAACGTGAAATTTGCCGCACCCAGGTACAACAATTTCCGGCCCTACTTCGTGGCAGGTGTGGCCCCGGCCATCGACCTCTCGAACCATAAGCACAGAGCCATCTCGACGAAGCCCTTCGACTGCTTCATCGAGGTGGGTATGGGATGCGACATGTATCTGCCCTTCTTCAAACTGATACCCGAACTGAAGTTCTCGTTCGGACTGCTCGACATCCTAAAAAAGAAGCGTACCGACCTCATCGACGGTACGCTCATGAAATATACCAACTCGGTGGACGACGCCCACACGAAGATGATTACGCTGACGCTCTACTTCGAGTAACCTACCACTCAAACTGCAACACACCTACGAACTGTGCGTTCTTGCCCTGATGGTCGAGGGGAATCATCCGCCCGTCGGCATTAGGCAGGTATTTGGTGTATTCGAAGTACGAGTGGCTGTGACCGCCCAAGACGACGTCGATACCGCGCGTGGCCTGGATGACGGCTGGGTCCTGATCGTCGCGGTCGCCATAGCCGAGGTGGGAGAGACAGATGACGAACTGGCACCCTTCCTCGTTGCGCAACTTATCCACGACTTGCTGGGCCACTTCTGTGGGATGATGGTATGTGACACCCTTGCAATTAGCTGACGAGACGAGGCCCTCCAGTTGGGGACAAAGGCCGAAGATGCCTACGCGCATGCCCGCGCGTTCCTTTATTATATAGGGACGGACCAGGCCCTCGCACACGGTGCCCGTAAAATCGTAGTTGGCACAGACGATGGGGAACTGGGCCATACGGAAGAGGCGAGCCATGTTGTCCATTCCACAGTCGAACTCATGATTGCCAATCGTGCAGGCGTCGTAGTGCATCTCGTTCATCAGGCTCACCTCTACCTCGCCCTTGAAAAGGCTGTAATAGACCGAGCCTTGCGAAAAGTCGCCGCAGTCGAGCAACAGGAGGTCGGGATGCTCCTGACGCAACTCCTTCAGCAACGAGACACGACGGATGTAGCCTCCCTTGTCGGCCTGTTCAGGCTTGATGTCGTGGGGCGATATCGGCTCAATGCAGGAGTGCGTGTCGCTGGTGTGGACGAGGGTCAGCGATTGTGCTGACGCCAAATTGAAAATTGAAAATTGACAATTGACAATGAGGAGTATCAATAATATGCGTTTCATGGCGGTCAGTCTTTAATGGTTATGCGTCCTTCGATTTGTGAGTTGATGGGCGAATGCTCTTGGATATAGCGCATCATGCAGTCGCGCGTGAAGAGTTCGCTGACGTCCAGCCGTTGGGACTTCTTCAGCGAGTAGAGGCGGTCGTTGCCCTCGGCCAGGTAGTCGAGCGTGGCAATGCGATAGGTGCGCTCGGGGTCGATGGGCTTCCCGCCGACCTGGGCCTCAACGAGTTTGCCGTCGCGGGTTATCACCAGCCGGACCTCGTGGCTCACACCCTCACCGTGCACGGCAGCAATATCCTGGAAAAGGGCGAGCAGGTCGCTGCCCTTCAGGTGGACGGTGCACAGGCGATTGTCGAAGGGCGAGATGAGGATGATGTCGCCTCGGCGAACCGTGCCCTTGGGCATGTTGTTGCGAATGCCGCCCATGTTGCAAAGGCCCATGTCGGCCCGTTGGCCGTCCTTGAAGTCGGAGTAGGCAACGAGGACGTCGGCTATCCAGTTCGAGAGCAGGCTCTCGGGGCGCCCGCCAGTCATGCCGACAAGGCTCTCGCCCAAGACGGGGGCCATGACGCTATCGACGGCCACCTTGTACCGGGCCACAATGTCCAAGGCATGCTGGTCGGGATGGGCGTCGAGGCGGTTGGTAACTTCTATCCTTTCGGTTGTGATGGTGCGCTGCGCCGTGGCACACATCGGCACGACGAGCAGAAGAGTGAGGAATAATCGTTTCATAATGCTACAAATTTACGAAAAAAGCTGAAGAAGAAGCAATTTTGAATTAAATAATTTTGAATTTTGAATTAAATGCAGTAATTTTGCACCCGCTTTCCGCCCCAGGTCGCTGGCAGGATGCAGAGTTCCCTGTTATGCCTCGGGTTGAGATGTACAACAATTTAACAAACCAAAACAATGGCAGATTTAATCAAAATTGCTGAGGAAGCATTTGCTACCGGTAAGCAGCACCCCCAGTTCAAGGCAGGTGACACCGTAACCGTAGCTTACAAAATCATCGAGGGCAACAAGGAGCGTATCCAGCTCTATCGTGGCGTAGTCATCAAGATTTGCGGTCACGGTGACAAGCGTCGCTTCACTGTCCGCAAGATGTCGGGTACCGTTGGCGTAGAGCGTATCTTCCCCATCGAGAGCCCCAACATCGACAGCATTACCGTGAACAAGATTGGTAAGGTACGTCGCGCTAAGCTGTACTACCTGCGCAATCTGACTGGTAAGAAGGCTCGCATCGCCGAGAAGCGTGTAAACACCGCAGCCGAGTAAGCGAGCGTTTCAACAAAATGAACTGAGAAGGCATCATGAGCAAACGCTCCGTGGTGCCTTTTTGGTTGAATAACGGCTAAGTCTCATTATGGAACTGGGAAGAGTCAACCGACTGACCGTCATCAAACAGGTCGATTTCGGACTTTACCTCGACGGCGGCGAGGTACACGGCCCCATACTTTTGCCTTCGCGCTACGTACCCGAAGGGACTAAGGTGGGCGACGAACTCGACGTTTTCATCTACCTCGACCAAGACGAGCGCCTCGTGGCCACTACCGAACGGCCGCTGGCCCAGGTGGGCGACTTCGCCCATCTCGAAGTGGCATGGGTCAACAATTTCGGCGCTTTCCTCAACTGGGGACTGATGAAGGACCTCTTCGTGCCCTTCCGCGAACAGAAGATGAAGATGCAGAAGGGCAACCGCTACATCGTCCACATCCACCTCGACGAGCGTAGCCACCGCATCATGGCCTCGGCCAAGGTCGAGAAGTTCCTCAGTCAGGACATGCCTCCCTACCGCCCGGGCGATGCCGTCGAGGTGCTCGTCTGGCAGAAGACCGACCTGGGACTGAAGGCCATCGTCGATAATCGCTTCAGCGGACTGCTCTACGACCAGCAGATGTTTCGCGAGCCACACACGGGCGACCGCCTGACGGCCTACGTCCAGCAGGTGCGTCCCGACGGCAAGATTGACCTCATCCTGCAACCCCTTGGCCAACAGGCCGCGACGGAGTTCAGCGAGGTCCTGCTCCAGCACCTGCAGACCAACGGCGGCCACACCCCCTTGGGCGACAAGAGTCCCGCGGAGGAAATCTACGCTGTCTTTGGCGTCAGCAAGAAAGTATTCAAGAAGGCCGTCGGCGACCTCTACAGGCGCCGCATCATCACCATCGGCGACGATGGCCTCACACTTATCTCGGAGGACTAAACCATGATAAAAGTAAGGAACATCACCAAGCGATTCGGGTCGCTCGAAGTACTGAAGGGCATCGACCTTGACATCCATCAGGGCGAAATCGTGAGCATCGTGGGCCCGAGCGGTGCCGGCAAGACTACCCTCTTGCAAATCATGGGCACGCTGGACAAGGCCGACACAGGCACGGTGGAGATTGACGGCACGCGCATCGACCAGCTGTCGCAGACAAAGTTGAGCCACTTCCGCAACCAGAAGATTGGGTTCGTCTTCCAGTTCCACCAACTCCTGCCCGAGTTCACGGCCCTGGAGAATGTGATGATTCCAGCCTTCATCGGTGGCATGAGCAAGCGGGAGGCCCGCCAACGGGCCGAGGAGTTGCTGGACTTCATGGGACTGAGCGACCGCGCCCAGCACAAGCCCAACGAACTCTCGGGCGGCGAGAAGCAGCGCGTAGCCGTGGCCCGAGCCTTAGTCAACAAACCCGCCGTCGTCATGGCCGACGAACCCTCGGGGAGCCTCGACTCGCGCAACAAGGCCGAGTTGCACCAACTCTTCTTCGACCTGCGTCAGCGCTATGGCCAGACCTTCGTCATCGTCACGCACGACGAAGAACTGGCGCGGCTGACCGACCGCACCATCCACATGCGCGATGGAGTGATTGAGGAGGAAGCCCTACCGATGGAAGAGCAGGCGACGGAGCCAACTGCCCTCGCGAGTGACGGCCCTTCCGTTGGGAGCGAAGATTGAAACCGTATCCAACGGGTCGCCCATCTGGTCGGGATAGAGCAGCATGACGCTGGTATAGCTGAAATAGCGATGGATGATGAGCGGCAACTTGTCGAACATCGGCTGGTAAGAGATGAAGTCGGGACGCGCACTGACGGCCACCAGCATATCGTCTTCGCCCAATTTCGACGAGAGTGAACTCAGTTGCGACCAACGTGCCATTTCGTAGAATTCCGAACGCAGGTTGACGTGCTTCTGCCCCATGTAGCCCTGGATATAGGGCAACGTGTCGGCGTGGGCATGGAACTCGACGTGGCAATCCAACTGCTCGCCGATACGGCAAACGTGCTCCAGCCACTTATAGAATCCCACTTCGTACTCCGCCTTCTGCGGAACGGCCACGACGACGCGCCGTAGCGTGCCGGGCGGGACGATGCAGCGCACCACCATCACCTCGCGGTGGCTACCCTCTAACAGATTATCGATAATGGGACCAAGCGACGAGCGGGGCATATCGGTCGTGCGGTCGGTCAGGCACATCATCACCTCGCCACAGTCGTGCTCGACCATCGTGTGCAGTATGCCGCTGGCAATGTTCGTCGAGACGCGGTTCATCGTTACCATGCCCACATCGGCTGCGGCAGCCAGTCCCTGAGCCTTCTCCAGCATACGGCGGGCTTCGTGGTGGCGTTGCTGGCCCTTTTCGTCGTCGTACGAGACGGTCAGTCCTATCAGACTTTCAGGAATATACGGATTGCGGATGAGCATGGCCATCTGGGTCATCGAGTCAACGCTTGCCGCCTGCGAGTAGGCCACCAGGCAACGCCCGTGGAACGAACCTCGGTTCTCCTCCAACTGGGTGTCCTTCAGCGCCGTCCGGCGTGCGCCCCGGTTGGTGGCCAACGACGAGATGATGCACGAGAAGAGGATGAGCATCACGGTACCATTGAGCACAGAGTTGTCCATCAACCGGACCTTCGGGTCGGTGCCAATCATCACAATGGCCAGTGCACCGGCAGCATGGGCGTTGGTCAGTCCGAACATGAGCATGCGGCTCGCGCGGTCGCCTCGCGAGGTCAGTCGCATGGCCTCGGCCGCCAGCCATTTGGTCAGCGTGGCCGTCACGACCATGACCAAGACAATCCACATCGTGCGCCCGTCGCGCACCAGAATGCCCACGTCGATAATCATGCCCACGCCAATCAGGAAATAAGGGATAAAGAGAGCGTTGCCCACAAACTCGATGCGGTTCATCAAGGGCGAAGTGCGCGGAATCAGTCGGTTGACGACCAGGCCTGCCAGGAAGGCGCCCAAAAGTCCCTCAAGGCCCACCCACTCGGCCATGGCCGCACTGAGGAAGACCAGCGCCAGGACGAAGACAAACTGCAACACGCTATCGTCGTACCGACGCAGGAACCACCGCCCCACCCTGGGGAAGGCCATGACGACGAACGTGCCATAAAGGCCGCACTTCACGATGAAACCGAGCCAGTAGCGCCATCCCGCGTCGGCCGTATGCAGGCCCACCGTTATGGCCACCATCAGCAGGGCCAGGAAGGTGGCAATGGCCGTCGCCACCACCGAGATGACCACACTCCGGTGGCGTCCCAGTCCGTAGCGGCCCACGATGGGGTAGCTCACCAACGTATGCGAAGCAAAGATGCAGCCCAACAGGAGCGACGTATCGAGCCCGAAGCCCAGCACATAATGGGCCGAGGCCACGCCCAGGACGAAGGGAATCAGGAACGTGAGCAGCCCGAACTGCAAGCCGCGCCGCCCATAGTGCTCCATGCTGCCCATGTCGAGCTCCAGCGCAGCCAGGAACATGATGTAGTAGATGCCCACCTGCCCGAAAATCTCGAACGAGCGGTCGCGTTCGACGACGTTCAGCCCAAAGGGGCCGATGACGACGCCAGCCAGCATCAGTCCGATGATGTGCGGCACGCGCAACCGCCTCAGCAACAACGGAGCCAGCAGGATGATAACCAGCACGAGGAAGAATATCCACGTCGGGTCGGTTATCAGTGCAGTTCCTGCGCCCATCGGTGTAAGGGGTTAAAAGGTTAACGGTTAATGGTTAACGTTTAAGGGATTAAGGGGTTAAGGCTCCTTCACTCGCTTACTGATGTCCTGAGGCAGTCCGCCCAGCCACAGGTCGGTCACCAGCCCGTCGGCATCGAAGAGGAAGATACCATTCAGGCACGAGACGCCCTCGTACTCGCGCATCCGGCGCAGGTTCGGCGCCTTCTCCAGTTCCTTCACCTCGCTGCCCACGCCATAGTCCTTGCCACCGGCGCGGAAGGTCAGCCCCTCCTGGTCGATGTGGATAAGGTCAACCGTCTGGCCCTCCCACGAGCGCACCTCCAGGGCCGGCTTACCCTTCAGCGTGAACTCCACGCGGACGTACTCCGTACCGTCCGTCTCGTCCCGTTCCTGGCTTACCGACATTTTGTTATAGAGATTCTTCACCCGTTCGGGCAACGAGTCCAACCTTTGCCCCAACTCCACGACACCCACGATACCGTCGCGCTTCAGCAGGAAACCGCCCTCGGGCTCGTCCAATTCCGTCGGACGCGCCTCTAACCTCTCACCTCTAACCTCTAACCGCTCACCATTCACCGTATCCGTCACGGGGCCCTCGGCCGCCTGCCTCCTGTCGCCGCAAGCCGTCAGGCACAAGGCCACAAAGCCCACGAAAAGCGCCGCGGCGCCTGTTTTCGTCTCTTTCATACGCGTAATTACCTATATTCCACCGCAAAGGTAACAATTAATTCTTAATTCATAATTCTTAATTCTCAATTTCTTCGTATCTTTGCCCCGAAAACGTAATTCCAAGCCCATGAAAGTAGCAATCGTAGGCGCCAGCGGCGCAGTAGGACAAGAGTTTCTCCGGGTGCTCGACGAGCGCCAGTTTCCCATCGACGAGCTTCTGCTCTTCGGCAGCCAGCGCAGTGCCGGACGCCGCTACCCCTTCCGGGGCAAGGAGGTGGAAGTGAAGCTGTTGCAACATAATGAAGACTTCTGCGGAGTCGATATTGCCTTCACCAGCGCCGGAGCAAGTACCTCAAGGGAGTTTGCCGAGACCATTACCCGCCACGGCGCCGTGATGATAGACAACTCCTCGGCCTTCCGCATGGACGCGGACGTGCCCCTCGTCGTGCCCGAGTGCAATGCCGAAGACGCGTTGGTGCGTCCGCGCGGCATCATCGCCAACCCCAACTGCACCACCATCATGATGGTCGTCGTCCTCCAGCCCATCGAGCGCCTGAGCCATATCGAGCGCATCCACGTGGCCTCGTACCAGAGCGCCAGCGGAGCCGGAGCCGCCGCCATGCAGGAACTCGAGCAACAGTACCGCCAGCTGGCCGAAGGCCAGGAGCCCACCGTCCGGAAGTTCCCCTACCAACTGGCCTACAACGTCATCCCCCAAATCGACGTATTCCAGGACAACGGCTACACGAAGGAAGAGATGAAGATGTTCAACGAGACCCGCAAAATCATGCACACCGACGCCCGTTGCTCAGCCATGTGCGTACGCATCTCGTCCCTCCGTTCCCACAGCGAAGCCGTCTGGGTAGAGACCCGCGAGCCCCTCACCCCCGAGCAGGTGCGCGAGGCCCTGCGCCAGGCCCCCGGCGTCACCGTCGTCGATGACCCCTCGCACCAGCAATACCCCATGCCCCTCTTCACCGCCGGCAAGGACGACATCTACGTCGGCCGCATCCGCCAGGACCTCGCCACCCCCAACGGTATCACCCTCTGGCTCTCGGGCGACCAGATAAAGAAGGGTGCCGCCCTGAATGCCGTACAAATTGGGGAGTATCTTATCAAGAAGGGAGAGTTCGGGGGACGCCCGTGAAAAATTCCAAGGGGCGACAAGCCCCTCCTTTTTGAGAGTCATTTTGAGTGGGTCGCCACATCGCTGCCTCCCATCGTGTACGTGCACGCGTACGCACAGATATAACAATAGGTATCGTATCCGTCACCATTTGTCGTTTTTCGACCCATCTATGGCAGAATGCATGTTATAGAGTTTGCAATATTTCTTACAATTTGTTCGATGGGGGGGGTATTTCGATAAAAACTGTTACAACATTTGGTCAAATGCTTCATATTTAATACCTTTGCGGCGTATCCCTCATGGAAGCGTCGCTTTTTTGTCGTCCCGACAGAGCAGAGGTGCAACCATCGTGGGGGTTCGACTCAAGGCAGTCGTCCTGGGCTTATCGACAAAGGGGAACATAGTGCTAGTCCAAAGACTGAAATGTAGGAACTTCAGGATTAAACACAAGGACGCGCATGGCAAACTCTTCACGTGTGCACATCGGCCTCTGCCTTTCTTATAGTGTCCTTTTTAAGGCTCAGATATAACAAGACAAAGTCTGCACATGAAAAAGATCCTTACGATTCTGCTCTCCCTGACATGCCTCTGCGCATGGGGAGGTCCGGTAGAATCAGGAGTATGGAGAAAGATTAAGACCACAGATGGTACAATCGTTGCAGCTGAATTGCAGGGCGACGAACATCTCTCGTTCTTCCGCTCTGCCGATGGACGATTCTTCCTTCCTACGACCGACGGCAAGTATCGCATCACCAGTGCCGAGGAACTGCAAACCTTAGCCCTTTCGGCACAAGAGGCGGACGACACGCCCCTCACCTCGTCCCGACAAAAAGTCCGTCGCAAGGCAAGCAGCAGCGGCAAGTTTACGGGGACGAAAAAGTGCCTCATCCTGCTCGTACAATTCGCCGACGTGAAGTTCGCCGACGGTCACGATGCGGCTCTCTACCAGCGTTTTGCCAATGAAGAGGGCTTCGATTATTGCGAGACCGTCGAGGGCACCGACTATCAGTTCGTAGGCAGCGTAAAGGACTACTTCCGCGACCAGAGTTTCGGCACCTTTGAAATAGATTTCGACGTTGTAGGCCCCCTCACAGTATCCAAGACACGCGACTACTATGGCGAACGCCTGACCAGCACCTCTGGCACCAACTACAACGATGCCCACGTAGGTTATTGTCTCTATGAGGCCCTGTTACTGGCCGACCAGGCGGGAGTCGATTTCTCACAATACGACTGGGACAGCGACGGCAATGTCGAGCAGGTCTATATGCTCTATGCCGGGCAAGGGCAGTCCGACGGCGGCGGCGACAATACCATTTGGCCCACACGCAGTTCGCTCACAAACCAGATAAGCAGCGAAACCTCTAAGGCAAAATACGTCACGGGCTTTGTCAAGGCCGACTACAGCGTTCCTACACTCGACGGCAAGAAGGTCGATGTCTTTGCCTGCTCCAACGAACTGAAATCGCTGAAGCGCACCGACGGCACCGTCTATGCGACCTGCATCGACGGCATCGGCCACTTCTGTCATGAGTTCTCCCACTGCATGGGACTGAAGGACCACTACGACACCGCCACCTCGAACGGCGAGACCTACGGCACGGGCTACTGGGACGTCATGTCGCGCGGGCTCTATAACGGCAACAGCATGTGTCCCTGCGGATACAATGCCTATGAACGTTGGTTCTGCGGATGGGCGGAACCGACCGAACTGACCGAACCATGCCTCATAGATGCCATCGAACCTCTGAGCAAGAGCGGACAGTCGTACGTTATCTACTGCAAAGGTAGCGACATCACGGGCGAATACTATCTCCTCGAAAACCGCCAGCAAACGGGATGGGACACCGCCCTGCCCCACCACGGCCTACTCATCACCCACGTCAACTACAACTCGACGACATGGGGCAACAACAAGGTTAATGACGTCGTCGGTCAGGAGGGCATCGCACTCTTCTGTGCCGGAGGTGTGGAGAATCGCTACTACGACTTCTGCGCAGCCTATCCCTGGGACCCTCAGTTGCTTCTGGAGAAATACCCCGAATACGGCTCCACCCCGAGCGAAATCATCCAGCACTTTACCAGCGAGGTGGGCATCACCTTCTCGGCCAACTACAACAACGCATTGACCACCGGGACCTCGCCGGCAGCGACTTACTTTAACGGAGGCAACAGCAAACTATCGTTTGCCGACCACGACATCACCGACATTGAAGAAAACGGCGACGACGGGCTGACCATGCGCTTCACCTATCGCAACTATGAGGAAGCGGAGCCCATCGACACCGTACTGCTCGTCCGGACACACTGGGGACAGGGAGGCGTTCCCAACACATCGTCAATCTGGAAGACGGCAGCCGAACCGGCCGACGGCTACAACATGTACTGCACCTTCCGCGCCGTCAATCCCAACAAGACGTTACGCACCCTCTACGCCGCCACCTACTACTCGCTGACGGGCAGCGCAGCCACGGCCATGGCCCAGCTCATCAACTACCACTATACAACCCGGGGCCACGCGCCTGCCCTCGGGGCAAACCTGCCCGAGACGCTGGCCTCGTCCACCGACGCCGAGCCCTTCTACGACTACGGCTACACCACCCCGGGCGGCTCGGCCTATACCCTGACCACCGACTCGGCCGGCAGCGTCTATCCCGACGCCCAGTACGCACGGGGCTACCAACCCGACTATGCCGCCATCGCCTCGGGCACGGCGACTGCCATTGCCCACCTGATGCGCGCCTGCGGACTGGCTACGCAAACGGAGTACCTGGCCAACCAGCAGACACGCTCCCACTTCGAACTCATCGGCGAGGCGCTGACCAAAGTCTTCCAGTTCGACGACGGGCTGCAGACCATCAGCCGCACAACACTTGGCGACGAGGCTTGGGAGACCATGCTACGCAGCGAAATTGACGCCCAGCGACCCGTCATTGCCTATGCCGAGACGGCCGACGGAGTGAGCCACATCTTCCTCATCGACGGCTACAGCAGCGACGGACGCTTCCACGTCAACCTCGGCTACAATGGCGAGGGCGACGAACTCTACAGCCTCGATGCCATCCCCCTGCCCACAGCCCTCGGCACGGGTACGCTCAGCGCCAACATGCAAGCCATCACGGCCATCGAGCCGGCATCCACCCTCGCCACCCTGTTAGGCGATGCCAACAACGACGGCGAGGTAAGCATCGCCGACGTCACCGCCGTGGTCAACCATATCCTGGGACGCACGCCCGAGGCGTTCGCCCCCCTCAATGCCGACATGAACCAAGACGGCGTGATAAGCATTGCCGACGTCACCGCCATCGTCAATCTCATCCTCGGCAAATAGGGAAAAGAGAAGCGCCAAAATCGCGACGTTGGGAAACTTTTCCTCGCACGCGTGCTTGCGAATTAAATATATTTGTGTAACTTTGCAGCCGAATATCTGGCAGAGGCTTGATATCTTATCGATAAATAACGGAGCGTTATGCTTGTCCGAAAAACTGAAACGTAGGAAACTTCAGCAACTAAACACTTGAGACAAGGCATGATGATTCAGTTGTAGCACGTCATATATTCCTATGCGTGAGTGACTGTCTCTCATATCTGTGTTTAAGGTTCTTCCTACGACCTCAGTTTTGGATATGAAGTAACAGACTCACGCTTTGTTTGTTTATTCAAGGCTGTTGACATGTTTAACCTATCAAGAACAAACGCCCTTTGAAGAAGCGAACCTTCGACATCGAATTCAAGAGAGGTGCCCTTGCCATGCTCGAATCGGGTATGAGCAAAAAGGCCATCAGCCGCGTGCTGAACATCGACCGTCGCGATATCACCCTTTGGGAGCGTCGTTATCAGCGTAGTGGCACGCAGGGCCTGGAGAACAAGTCGCACCGCACCTTCACACCCGAGTTCCGCCAGCAAGTGGCGGACGAATATTTGCAGGGTAAAAGCACCATGCGCCAACTGGCCGTGGAACGCGAACTCGCCATTTCCACGCTGAAGGTGTGGGTGCGCGCACGTCGCAAGTCGCTGGAACAAGAAAACTTAATTAACAAATAAACAAAACAACGAAAAAATGGTTATGAATTACTTAAAGAAAACGGGGCTCCAACGAGTCCTATTCATCATGCTCCTGCTCATGGTAGGAGCCGGAAGTACGTGGGCGGACGGGACGCGCTCATATAGCATAACATACGGCGGCGTGTACAGTACTGGTGCCACATATTCGCTGGTGAGTAAAAGAATTAGCGATAATGCCATAATAACATCAGGCAGTGGAGAGACAACACTGACCGTTGAGTACACTGGTAGCCAACAGAATTTCTTGACAACAGCCAACATTCGCGACTTCATCGAGCCCAATCGACTAATGAATAACAGCGGCGGAAAAAACTATTATTATGTGCCGTATGTTACGGTGTCAGGAAACACCATCACCATTACTTATCAATATGGTTTCAACCAGCGCTACTATGTAACAGTTAATCCGAGCGATTTGAGTGGTGCGGGCGGTCTGCAACTGGCAAAAAGCGATGCCTCTAACATGACGGTAAGCTATACCGCAACTATTTCTACTAACACTTCTAATACCGATTACACTTTCACCGGCACACTTCGTGGCCCTTCGACCGATGCCTCTCACAATAACGAGAAATATTTCTATGTGCAATATGTGCCATATACGCAATATAACAACTCTACTGCAAATGCCACGAATTGCTCGAATCAAGCCTTGACTTCAAGCAACATTTCTAATTATCTTAAGCCTATTGAAATCGCAGGCTATACCGCGACCATATCAAATGTAACTACAACGCCAAACTCAAACACTGAGTATTACTCATCAGCCCGTCGCATCACTGTCACCTATACTCCCAATGCTACAACCATGTACTACAAGGTACAATATGGCGGAGCTAACCAACCAGAGGGCAAGGGTTACACGTTCAACACCAACTACAGCATCGACGACCATACGACACTGGCATCCGTGGGCAACGACGTTTACAAGGCTACCAGCAACAACAGCACATACGCTCCCGGACAGATTATGTGGTCGAATGTCAGCAGCATTGTAACGCCTACTGCTGTTGATGGCTACCAGACAACCCTTATTGTATCAGGCGGAAGCGGAACACAGGCAGACCCATACCTCATCACCATCAACTACAATCAGAGCTGGACAGTAGGTGACCTCGTATATTCCACTTTCCATATCGAAAGCACCAGCCACCAATATTCACTAGGCGACCATGAAGTGGCCGTGGCTCTCAATTTCACCGAATCTGCTCCACATTACTATTTGGCAGAGGACGTTGAAGACGTGGTTATGTATCAAAATGCATCTGACATACCCAACGGCCTTACGTACACGGATGACGTAATTGGTCAAGAGCAATATCTCAATGGCGTGAAATACGTCTATAACGGGCAAGTCGACAAGACAAACGGCGATGGGTCGGCTGGCCTATCTTATTACTATTTCACCCGCACACACGATGTGGCACGCAATACGGTTACATCAGTCCACATTCCCAACGAGGTAACGCTCGGCGGCGAGGTTTATAAAGTTGTTGCCATTCAGAAGTTCGGTTTCGTCTATAGCGAAGATGACCAGACCCTCTACGAGTATTGTGCAACAGAGGGAGGCGAACCTACTACCCGCCACGACAATATCAACGACCACTGCAACAACTACCTGACAACTGTCACCTTCGAGACAAACAGCAACATCCGCTCTATCGGCGACTATGCCTTCGAGAGTGCCAACAAACTGACCAGTTTCATTATCCCTTGGACCACTGAGTATCTGGGAGTAGGTGCCTTCCAGTGTGCCAAGGCTCTGGCAGACGTAAGTTTCCAGGAGAATCCCAACGAAGGAAGCGAATACAAAACGACACGCGTACGCACCATCCGCGAGTGGACTTTCTTCTCCTGCACAGGCTTGGAGACTGTCTATATTGCCGACGGTGTTACCAAGATTGTAGGTCAAACCACCGGTTCTGCCTTCCAGTACTTGCCTAAGCTGAATTACATCCGACTTCCGAACACTCTGACGGAGGTAGGTCCCCACTTCCTGTGCTGTGCCACGGGTCTGCAATACTTGACAATACCGGCCAGTGTCACGTATATCGACGGTGCATTCTTGCATGGTTGCGAGAGCATTTTGGAAGTTTCCCTGTTGGGTGACGCTGCATATCTGCAAGGGATCGACTCCAACAGTAACTCCTTCGGCTACAACCACGCTCTTTGTGGCAGTAATGTAGGTGGTGCCAAATTCTATGTTCCAACAGACTATTACGATGATTATATCAACGACGTAGTATGGAGCACACTTATCACCCCCTATGGCAACGAAATCATACCTGTAAGTGGTACGGAACGTGCATTTACAGCAGGTAAATGGACGAGCGTCATTTTCCCCAAACGCGTCAGCAGCATGAACGAATATGGAGACATGGACAACAATATCGCCCTTACCGCTGATAACGTAACAAGTATTTTCGGGGGAGAGACCATCATCGACCGACTGGCTGAGGTAACCGTTGACGAAGAAGACAAGAGCTGGTATCACATGAGATTCGAAGCTGTTGACTGGAAGAACAATGGTGTACCCACAGGTCAGCCCTTGATGATAAAGCCCCAGAATCAGGCTACTTTCGTATTCTTCGACAGCAATGATATTGAAGATGAGAACTTCAAGTTAGATATGACTCTGGACCATGCATATCCCATCACATGTCAAGAAGATGGTGCTGTCATCGAAATGAAGGGTAATTATAACGCCAGTGGTTACTACCTGATGAAGGACGAATTCCTCTTCAAAAATGGGCAGGAAAATATTACCGGTCCCGACGGAGAAGCCACGGAATACGCCTTCTACAAGATGGCTCGCAACAATGCAGGCCATGTTGCTCCCTGTCGCTGCTGGTGGACTATCACGCGTGGTGGAGTAGTATCGAGCGTAAGCGGTGCCAGTGGTTATAGTGTGAGAGGCATACTGAATGGTATTGACGAACTGGAGGCCGAGGCGGTGCAGAACGATGACGTCCGCGTAAGCATCGAAATCTATGACCTCAACGGTCGCCGCGTCTATGCATCGCCCGAGCAGTTGCCCACAGGTCTCTTTATCGTGAATGGTAAGAAGGTATTGGTTAAATGAAGGAAAGGAGGATACGACTATGAAAAAGATATATCAGCATCCCACCCTGAAGGTGGCCGAGATGGAGACCGAGCAACTCATTGCCAACTCCGTAAAGGACGATGGAACCTTCTCCAATGGCGAAAACGCCGGTTACGGCGGCGAGTACGACGGAGATGAGCCCATCGAAGGCGATGTCAAGAAGGGTCTCTGGGACGACGCCTGGGAATAGACCGTAGTAACATCATTTCATAACCTTGATATGAAAGAGGGAGGTCGCCCGCGATGGGTAGCCTCCCTCTGTTTTAATTTACCAAGGATTTTTGTGTATCCCTCCCCCCGTTACTTCCTTCTGACTTTCCAGGTGGGTACGCCGGAGCCTGCGGGATAGACGGCGGCCAGGTGGATGCGCCAGACGAGGGTGCTGTGGCCGGGGATGGCGTCGCGGCCAGCCTCGCCATAGGCCAGGCGGGCGGGGACATAGACGAGCCAGTCGTCGCCCTCGACCATGTACTGGAGGGCGGTGGCGAAGCCGGGGACGAAGCCGGATGCGGGCCACAGGGCGGGGGCCGCCGTCTGGGGGTCGAAGGGGCCGTAGTAGCTCTGGTCGAAGACTTGCTGGCGCAGGCTATCGACTTGCTGCCCGGCGGGGTTGTAGAGGCGGTAGGTGGTGGGCATCAGCCAGCCGCGATGGCTGACGCGGACGGAGTCGCTCCAGGCGGGGCTGACGGTGCCGGTGCCGCTCGTGAGGATGCGGACGCAGATGCTGTCGTCGGCCCGGTGGGTGTCGTAGTCCTGGGCCAGGAGGAGGCTCTTGTACCGGCGCCACTGGCAGTGCCCATCCCAGTCGTCGCCCCACTGGGCTTGGGCCTCGCGGATGGCGGACTGGGCCGAGTCGGTAACAGACTGGAACCACTGGACGTTGCGGGCTTGCCAGTTGTAGTAGGGGTCGTACGTCTCCTCTTCGTCGCTACAGGAGGCAAAGAGAAACAGAAGGGCAATAGCGACCCCTACCCCAATCCCTCCCCAAGGGGAGGGAGTATATGCGTTTACAAATGTTCTCATTTTCATTGTTAAATCACTCCAATTCTTCATATATCTTGTCAATAACCTCATCTATATGAGCAAGTATCATCTCGTTATCGAATCGGATAACCTGAAATCCCATTCGGGTTAATGCTATTGTCCGTTCGAAATCAGACACCATCTGCTCCCTTTCGTAATGATAGTCGCCATCTACCTCTATTACCAGATGCTTCTCTAAACATACAAAGTCAACTATTTAGTCTCCAATGACATGCTGCCGATTGAACTTCACCCCCAACTGTTTCTTCGATAAGAATTTCCACAAACAGGCCTCTGCCTCTGTAGGGTATTGCTTATGTCTCTCGACCAATTCTTTCAGTAAAAGGTAGCGGTCTGGCGAGGCGGTATTATAAGCATACTTCATCTTTTATTTCAGTATCTACTCCCTCCCCTCGGGGAGGGATTGGGGTAGGGGTAGTCGCCTATTCAATTTTGCGAAGCAAACTTGTGATGCTTACCTTGTCCTCGATGATGGCGCGGAGGTCGGCGATGGGGACGCGGCGCTGTTCCATGGTGTCGCGGTCACGCAGGGTGACGGTGTCGTCCTCGAGGGTCTGCTGGTCGACGGTGACGCAGTAGGGGCAGCCGATGGCGTCCATGCGGCGGTAGCGCTTGCCTATCTGGTCCTTCTCCTCGTACTTGCAGTTGAAGTGGAAGCGCAGGTCGCGGATGATTTCCTGGGCCTTCTCGGGCAGTCCGTCCTTCTTGGTGAGGGGGAAGACGGCGAGCTTGACGGGGGCCAGGGCGGCGGGCAGACGGAGCACGACGCGGGTGTCGCCGCCGGGCAACTGCTCTTCGCAATATGAGTGGCACATGACGGAGAGGAACATGCGGTCCACACCGATGGAGGTCTCGATGACGTAGGGGGTGTAGGAGGCGTTCTCCTCGGGGTCGAAGTATTCAATCTTCTTGCCTGAGTACTTGGCGTGCTGCGAGAGGTCGAAGTTGGTGCGCGAGTGGATGCCTTCTACCTCCTTGAAACCGAAGGGCATGTGGAACTCGATGTCGGTGGCGGCGTTGGCGTAGTGGGCCAGTTTGTCGTGGTCGTGGAAACGGTAGTTCTCGGCGCCGAAACCGAGGGCCTGGTGCCAGGCCATGCGGGTCTGCTTCCAGCGCTGGAACCATTCGAGTTCGGTGCCGGGCTTTACGAAGAATTGCATCTCCATCTGCTCGAACTCGCGCATGCGGAAGATGAACTGGCGGGCGACGATTTCGTTACGGAAGGCCTTACCTATCTGGGCGATGCCGAAGGGAAGTTTCATGCGACCGGTCTTCTGCACGTTGAGGTAGTTGACGAAGATGCCCTGGGCGGTCTCGGGACGCAGGTAGATGGTGGAGGCGCCTTCGGCGGTGGAGCCGACTTCGGTCTTGAACATGAGGTTGAACTGGCGCACCTCGGTCCAGTTGCGGGTGCCGGAGATGGGGCATACGATTTCCTCGTCGAGGATGATTTGGCGCAGTTCCTCGAGGTTGTTGTCGTTAAGGGCTTTCGAGAAGCGCTCGTGCAGGGCGTCGCGCCGCTGCTGGTGCTCCAGTACGCGAGCATTGGTCGTGCGGAACTGCTGCTCGTCGAAGGCGTCGCCAAAACGCTTGCGGGCTTTTTCGACCTCCTTCTGAATCTTCTCGTCGTACTTGGCCAGCTGGTCCTCGATGAGCACGTCGGCACGGTAGCGCTTCTTCGAGTCGCGGTTATCAATCAAGGGGTCGTTGAAGGCATCGACGTGGCCCGAGGCTTTCCACGTGGTGGGGTGCATGAAGATGGCTGCGTCGATGCCCACGATGTTCTCGTGCAGGAGGACCATCGACTGCCACCAGTACTGCTTGATGTTGTTCTTCAACTCCACACCGTTCTGTCCGTAGTCATAGACTGCGCCCAGTCCGTCGTATATGTCGCTCGAGGGGAACACGAAACCGTACTCCTTGCAGTGAGAAACTATTTTCTTGAAAACGTCTTCTTGCTGTGCCATAATGTTTTTGATGTTTTTACGATTACTTTTTTACCTTTCGCGTGCAAAAGTACGAAATAATTGCGAGTTACCAGTTACGAATTGCAGAAAAAGCACTATCTTTGCACGAATTTTATAATTAATTAAGGTATGAAAAGAAGATTTTTCCTGACATTGCTGTTGATTCTGGGCCTGACGAGCGTCGGAGCCAAGGAGTATAAGTACGAATCGGTGGAGGGCGACCCCATGCAGACGCGCATCTACACCCTCGGGAACGGACTCCGGGTCTATCTCAGCGTGAACCCCGAGAAACCGCGCATACAGACGTACATCGCCGTGCGCACGGGCTCGAAGAACGACCCCGCCGAGACCACCGGCCTGGCTCACTACCTGGAACATCTGATGTTCAAGGGCACCAGCCGTTTCGGTACGAACAACGCCGAGGCCGAGGCCCCGCTGCTCGACGAGATTGAACGGCGCTACGAGGAGTACCGCCTCATCACCGACGAGACCCTGCGCCGGCAGAAGTACCACGAGATTGACTCGGTGAGCCAGCTAGCGGCCCAGTACTTCATTCCCAACGAGTACGACAAACTGATGGCTGCCATCGGCGCGCAGGGCACGAATGCCTTCACCTCGAACGACGTCACCTGCTACACCGAGGACATCCCCTCGAACGAGGTGGAGAACTGGGCCCGCATCCAGGCCGACCGCTTCCAGAACATGGTCATCCGCGGCTTCCACACCGAACTGGAGGCCGTCTATGAGGAGTACAACATCGGGCTGTCGAGCGACTCGAACAAGAGTTTCGAGGCCCTGATGGCCAAACTCTTCCCCGACCACCCCTATGGCACGCAGACGACCATCGGGACGCAGCAACACCTGAAGAATCCCTCGATTACGAACATCAAGCAGTACTTCCAGAAGTGGTATGTGCCCAACAACGTGGCCATCTGTATGGCGGGCGACCTCGACCCTGACCGGACGATGGAAATCCTGGAACGCAACTTCGGCCAGTGGAAGCCTGGAAAGGATGTCCGCCAACCCGAATTCCCCGCGCTGAAGCCAATCACCGCCCCAACGGATACGACCGTCGTAGGGCTGGAGGCTGAGAACGTATGGCTCAGTTGGCGCAGCGAACGGGCGCAGTCGCTCCAGAACGATACGCTGGAACTCATCGATGCCATACTCTCGAACGGAAAGGCCGGACTGCTCGACCTCGACCTGAATCAAGAGATGAAGGTGATGGCTGCCCAGTCGGGCGTAGAACCCCTGATGGACCACGGCTTCTTCATGCTCGTCGGCATGCCCAAGGAGGGCCAGACGCTGGAGGAGGTGAAGGCCCTGTTGCTCCAGGAGATTGAGAAACTGAAAGCAGGCGACTTCGACGAAGACCTGATAGTCTCGGCCATCAACAACAAGAAATTGAATGAACTGCGCGGGCTCGACCGCAACCAGACTCGCGTTCGCAAGATGCTGGACGCTTTCATTAACGGCATCGACTGGCAGCAAGAGGTGGGCCAGATTGACCGCCTCAGCAAGATTTCGAAACGCGAACTCGTGGAGTTTGCCAACCGATTCTTCACCCCTGGCTACGTGACCATCTATAAACGCCAAGGCGAGGACACGACGCAGAAGAAGATTGAGAAACCCCAGATTACGCCCATCCCCACCAACCGCGACCAGGTAAGCCCCTTCGTCGAGGAAATCCAGCAGAGCGAGGTGGAACCCATCCATCCGCAGTTCCTCGACTTCCAGCGCGACCTCTCGTTCTACAGCACCAAGCGAGGACTGCCAGTCATCTACAAACGTAACGAGGAGAACGGACTCTTCAACCTTATCTTCCGCTACGAGTTTGGCCAGGAGGACGACCGCCGCTACGACGTGGCTTCGGGCTACATCGATTATCTGGGTACCAAGAAACTCTCGGCCGCCGAGGTCAAACAGCAGTTCTACAAACTGGCTTGCAGCTACGGCGTGAGCGTAGGCAGCGACGAGATTACCATCGGGCTCTCGGGTCTCAGCGAAAACATGCCACAGGCCCTGGCCCTGCTGGAGGACTTGCTGCGCAATGCCCAGGTTGACAGGGAGGCTTACGACCAGTACGTGGCCCTACTGCTGAAAAACCGTCAGGACAACAAGAGCGACCAGCGCACCTGCTTTTCTACCCTCAACTACTATGTGCTCTATGGCGCGCACAACGCCATTCGCGACAACATGACCGAACAGGAGTTGCGCGAGACCAATCCCCAGGCACTGCTCGACCTCTTGAAGAATATCTCCCTCTACGAACATCAGGTGCTCTACTACGGACCGATGACCGAACAGGAACTCGACAAGTGCATCAGCAAGGCCCACAAGACCAGTAAGCAACTGGCCGCTGTGCCCGAGGGTCAGCCCTACCAGTTGCAACGTACCGCCCACCCCTTCATCTTCCTGGCACCCTACGATGCCAAGAACATCTACATGCGCATGGTCTATAACGAAGGACGCCCGACCAACCTCGGCGAGCACGCCACCATCGACCTCTTCAACGAATACTTTGGCGGCGGCATGAACGGAATCGTCTTCCAGGAGCTTCGCGAGGCTCGTGGCTTGGCCTACAACGCGGGGGCCTACTACGTAACACCGTCGAAGAAGGGTGAGCCCGAATACTTCATGACCCACATCATCACCCAGAACGACAAGATGATGGACTGCGTCCGCCAGTTCCGCGAGATTCTCGACGAGATGCCTCAGTCGGAGGCAGCCTTCCAGATTGCCAAGGATGCCCTGACGAAGCAGATGGCCAGTCAGCGCACCACGAAGTTCGGCGTCATCCAAGCCTATCTGCGGGCGAAGAAACAGGGTTACGACTACGACGTGAACCGTAAAATCTTCCATGACCTTCAAGGCCTTACGCTCAGCGATATTGCCAACTTCGAGCAACAGCGCATGGCCGACCGCACGGGCCACTACCTCATCTTGGGCGACGAGAAGGAACTTGACATCGAGTCGCTCGAGAAGATTGCTCCCATCAAGCGCTTGTCGCTGGAGGAGATTTTCGGCTACTAACGGCTGTATCCGCCGACGGGATTCTCGTAGTTCGAGATGTCGAGGCGGAATTGCATCATTTCATCCAAATTGTGTACGGGGTGTTCCATATCTGCGGGTATGGGACGCCCCGAAAACGTTTGGAAGTAGAGCAGACAAGCGTCGCGCCACCACTCGGCATCGCGAACCTGAATGCGCAGTTTCCGTTGCACGTCGGCAAAACGTTTGGCATCGATGTACGGCTCCATGCCGTCCCACGTGGCCAACATCCGTCGGGCACCCGCGACGCCGTCGGCATACCGATGGCAAAGTTCGTCCCACAGGGTGCGACCGCTTTGCATCCGATGGTCCCAAGGAACATGGTGGAACCACAGGAGATAGCGCTCGGGGCAGGTCTGGATGTCGTCGTATTGGGTTGCCAACTCTTCGGGATATTGCGACACGGCATCCGAGCCTCGACGAGTACGGTCGAAGCCCAATCCGCGGGCATCGGAACGATGATAGTAAGGTGGGGTCCAGTCGCTGCGCATACCTGGTGCCGTGAACCATGGTTGGGGGCCGTAGTGATGACCGGAAGCAAACAGGTGGTGCAAGCCCAAGGGCATCATGTAGTTGACCACCGTCTCATGGCTTTGCACCATCAGTTCGGTCATGGGACGAACGAATCGCGTGTCTGTCGTAAAGGTCTGTGAAAGCCATTCGCAGGCAATCGTTTCTGGCGTCAGGCGAGGGTTCCATGCCAGTCGGCCAAAGGCATACCAATTGGCTTGTGCAAAGTGATGACCACACCAATTCCGGTCGTCGCCCACATTGGCCACACCTGCTATTGCCCGTAACGACTGAGGCTCGACGAGGCTAAAAAACTCCGACCACATCGGGGCCAGGAAGGCCAGATGGTTGGCGGCCCCCAGGTACTCCTGCGTCACTTGCAATTCGACCATCATCGGAGTCGTCTTCAGAGCCGTGAACAACGGGCTATAGGGTTCACGAGGCTGGAAGTCGATGGGACCGTTCTTAATTTGCAAGATGACGTTATCGAGGAACTTCCCGTCCAGGGGCATGAACTCCTTATAAGCCTGCTTCGCCCGGTCCTCGTCGTTGGGACTATACACGAAGGTGCGCCACATCACGATGCCTTTGTGCGGTTTCAGGACTCGAGCCAGCATGTTGGCTCCCTGTGCATGTGAGCGGCCATAGTCACAGGGCCCGGGTTCGCCTTCCGAGTTGGCTTTCACCAGGAAGCCTCCGAAGTCGGGCACCAGACGATAGATTTCCTCGACCTTCTTCTCCCACCAATACACGACAGCCTTGTCGAGTGGGTCTGCGGTCGGCAGGCCACCCAAGCGCATGGGCGAAGCAAAGTTGACGGAAAGAAAAACCCGGATGCCATAGGGCCGGAGAATGTCGGCTACGGTCCTTACCCACGTCAAGGTCTCGCTGCTGAGAGTCTGCGGTTTAGCATTTACGTTGTTCAGCACCGCTCCGTTGATGCCCACGGAAGCATTGGCTCGGGCATACTCGCGGATGCGTTCACGGTCGTTCTTCGACCAAAAGATGCTACTTCCCGCAAAACCACGTTCGATGGTCCCGTCGGGATTGTCCCAATGGTCGAGAATGCGCAGGTCGTAAGCGGGTGCCTCCTCGATGTTCAGCGCTTGACACGAGGCTCCTGTCTGCTGCAAGCGAAGCAGATGGAAGGCACCATAGAGCAGGCCGATGTCGCTGCTTGCCAAAAGGCGTATCCCCCCCGCTCGGTTACGATGCGATAGCCCTCGCGGGGCAGGCCCTTTTGTCGTTTTAAGGTGATGGGCGCTCCCTTCCAGTTGTCCCGAAGTTCCTGAGAAGCCAAACATTTTACGCCCTCGACAGGAGCCTCACCTCCACCGTCGAAGCGCAACCAAAGGCGACTCCCGTCCTCACCAGCCACCATGGTCTGTGCCAACACCAAAAGTATCGTTAGGAGAAGTTTTTGCATGATAAATAGTTTTTCACTGCTGCAAAAATACACAAAAATCCCGAACCCACATGGCAAAACATCTGTTTTTCTATCCTATATGGGGAAGCCATTTGCGTATGTGCCTAAGAATGTGTACCTTTGCTGCGTAATCCTAACCAAGACTACTATGAAAAGATTCATCCTCGGCCTTGCGGCCATCGTGTGTGTGTTAGCGAGTGCTTCGGCACAAAGTATCTATGACATCAGCGTGAAGGACGACACAGGAAAGGACATCTCACTCGCCGACTATCGGGGGCACGTCCTGCTTATCGTCAACACGGCCACGCGATGTGGCTTTACGCCCCAGTACACCGAGTTAGAGGCGCTCTACGAGAAGTATCACACAGGGGGACTGGAGATTCTCGACTTCCCCTGTAACCAGTTCGGCCAGCAGGCCCCGGGCAGCATCCAGGAGATTCACCAATTCTGTACGGCCAATTACGACATCCAGTTTCCGCAGTTCGACAAGGTGGAGGTCAACGGTCCCGGCCAGTCACCCCTCTTTGCCTACCTGAAGGAGCGGAAAGGCTTCGGGGGCTTCGACCAGAACGACCCGAGGGGGAAGATGATGGACAACATGCTGCGGAAGCAAGACGCCGAGTACGACAAGCGGAGCGACATCAAGTGGAACTTCACGAAGTTCCTCGTCTCGCGCGACGGTCGCGTCGTGAAGCGCTACGAACCCACCGATAAGATGGCCGACATCGAGGCGGATATTGCCGTTGAACTGAGCCCCGTACTCTCCACCATTATGGCTCGCCGCTCCGTGCGCAAGTACCTCGACCGCCCCGTGGAGCACGATAAACTGGCCTTGCTCGCCCGTATGGGCATCAACGCTCCCAGCGGAATGAATCGCCAACCCTGGATTGTCCGCGTCGTGGAAGACCAGAAACTTCTGGCACAGGTGAACGAGGTCTATAAGAAGGCCAACCCCGAGCAAGTGAAGCGCGACCCGTCGTTCAAGAACATGTTCCGCAATGCACCCAACCTCATTTGCGTCTGCTCGCCCACGCAGGGTGGCGATCTTGACGCCGGCCTCCTGGGCGAGAATATCATGCTCGCCGCCCAGTCAATGGGGCTCGGCACGTGCTGCCTCGGTGGCCCTGTCCGCTTCATCACGTCGAATCCCGACGCTGCCTTCTTCCTCCAGCGCCTCGACATCCCCGAGGGCTACCGCCTGAACTACATCATCGCCGTCGGTTACCCCGACGAACAGCCCGACGCACGTCCCCGCGACGCCAGTAAGGTGAAGTTCATCGAGTAACGGTGCGCTATCACCCGATTTCTCGCTAAAAAACATCACCTTTTGCTTTTTTTTTAGTATATTTGCGCGGAAATTTGTTAAGAAAAGAGAATGACTGACGACGTAAAGCAGATAGAAGGCATCACCCACCACCTGAACCAGATGTACCAAAACTGGTTCCTCGACTATGCATCCTACGTAATCTTGGAACGTGCCGTGCCGCACATCGGCGACGGATTCAAGCCCGTACAGCGGCGCATCATGCACTCGATGAAGCGCATGGACGACGGCCGCTTCAACAAGGTGGCCAACATCGTGGGCCACACGATGCAGTTCCACCCCCACGGCGATGCCTCCATCAAGGACGCGCTCGTGCAACTCGGACAGAAAGACCTGCTGGTCGACTGTCAGGGTAACTGGGGTAACATACTGACGGGCGACGATGCCGCCGCCGGCCGTTACATCGAGGCCCGCCTTTCGAAGTTCGCGCTCGACGTGGTCTTTAACCCGAAGACGACGGAATGGAAACTCTCGTACGACGGCCGCAACAAGGAGCCCATCACCCTGCCCGTGAAGTTCCCCCTGCTGCTGGCACAGGGGGCCGAGGGCATTGCCGTCGGTCTGAGTTGCAAGATACTGCCCCACAACCTGAACGAAATCTGCGACGCCGCCATCAGTTACCTCCACGGCGAGGAGTTCCATCTCTACCCCGACTTCCCCACAGGCGGCTCGATAGACGTGTCGAAGTACAACGACGGGCAGCGCGGCGGCACCGTTCGCGTCCGCGCCAAGATAGAGAAGCGCGACGCCAAAACGCTCGCCATCACGGAGATTCCCTTCGGCAAGACGACGGGCACGGCCAGCAAGCCCAGCCCCTTCATCGACAGCATACTGAAAGCGGCCGAGAAGGGAAAGATAAAGGTGCGCAAGGTGGAAGACCTGACGGCCTCGGGCGTAGAGATACTCATCCACCTGACCCCGGGCGCCAGCAGCGACAAGACCATCGACGCATTGTATGCCTGTACGGATTGCGAGGTCAGCATCTCGCCCAACTGCTGCGTCATCGACGAGCGCAAACCCTGTTTCCTGACGGTGAGCGACGTCTTGAAGCGCAACACCGACACCACGCTCAACCTCCTGAAGCAGGAGCGCCTTATCCGCAAGGGCGAACTCCTCGAGGCCCTGCACTTCGCCACCCTGGAACAGATATTCATCGAGGAGCGCATCTATAAGGACCGCCAGTTCGAGAACGCCAAGACGATGGACCAGGCCTGCGAGTGGATTGACGAACGCCTGACCCCGTGGTACCCGAAGATGGTGCGCGAGGTGACGAAGGACGATATCCTCAAGTTGATGGAGATAAAGATGGCCCGCATCCTGAAGTTCAATAAGGACAAGGCCGAGGAGAACATCGCCCGCATCAAGGACGAGATTGCCCAGATAGACAAGGAACTGGCCAACATGGTGGAGGTCACCTGCGACTGGTTCCGCTTCATCAAGGAGAAGTACGGCAAGGACCATCCGCGCCTGACCGAGATAAAGAACTTCGACACCATCACCGCGGCGAAGGTCGTCGAGGCCAACCAGAAACTCTACATCAATCGCGAAGAGGGCTTCATCGGCACAGGTATGAAGAAGGACGAGTACGTACAGAACTGTTCCGACATCGACGACGTTATTCTTTTCTATAAGGACGGTACATACAAGGTCGTACGCATCGCCGACAAACTATTTGTGGGCGAGACGGAACGCTCGAAAGCCGAAAAGAAGAAAGCCGAGATTATCCACGTGGCCGTTTTCAAGAAGAACGACTCGCGCACGGTCTATAATGCCATCTACCGCGACGGCAAGGCGGGGACCTACTACATCAAGCGCTTTAACGTAACCAGCATCACCCGCGACCGCGAATATGACCTCACACAAGGCAAGCCGGGCAGCCGGGTAGTCTATTTCACCCCGAACCCCAACGGCGAGGCCGAGGTCGTGAAGGTGACCCTGAAGCCTAACCCAAAACTAAAGCGCGTATTCTTCGACAAGGACTTCTCCGAGATTGCCATCAAGGGGCGCCAGAGCATGGGCAATCTGGTGACGAAACTCGACGTAGCCAGCATCCGCCTCACACGCCACGGCGGCAGCACGCTGGGCGGCCGAAAGGTGTGGTTCGACCCCGACGTGAAGCGCCTGAACTACGACGGGCAGGGCGACTATCTGGGCGAGTTCAATAGCGACGAACAGATACTGGTGATAAGGAAGAACGGCGAGTTCTACGTCACGAACTTCGACGCGAACAACCACTACGAGGACGACATCCTGCGCATCGAGAAGTATGACTCAAACAAGGTCTGGACGGCCTGTCTCTTCGATGCCGACCAGCAAGGCTATGCCTACATGAAGCGCTTCACGCTCGATGCCACCGCGCGCCACCAGAACTATCTCGGCGAGAATCCCGACAGTCAACTCATCCTCCTTACCGACACCCCCTACCCCCACCTTCTCGTCACGATGGGCGGTGCCGACGACTTCCGCGAACCGCTCGACCTGGAGGCCGAAGACTTCATCGGCGTAAAGAGTTTCAAGGCCAAGGGCAAGCGCATCACAACCTGCACAGTCGCCCGTATCGAGGAACTGGAACCCACAAAGCAGCCCGAAGTCCCCGAGGCTCCGGATGATTCGGAATTTCCAGAGACCTCGGATAATCCAGAATCTCCAGAGGAAAGCCAGGACGAAGTGGCCGACCAACTGAACGGACAACTGCGTCTCTTTGAATAAAACCCAACCCTCCCTTGTAGAGAGCATTCGTATGAGAAAGATATTCTTCATTCTGATCATACTGACCAATCTCCTTCCCCTCCCCATTATGGGGGAGGGGGCAGGGGAGAGGGTCTCCACTCATGCCACCCTCTTCGGCATTGGCCACGTCAATCATCTCGATACCTATCTCTCCCCCTTGGAGTACCAGGGACCGCAACTGACCTACCTGCACGAAACGTTCCGTCCGCTCCTACGTAACGAGCACATCGTATTCCAGACCACCACCCAAGGCGAGTTCTCTTACTCGAAAAACGAGGCAGAGACGGCCCACTATTTAGGCGGGAGCATTCGCTACGACTTCGGATGGGGGCGGCGGTGGTGCGACATACTCCTCCCTGGGCTCGACCTTACCGCAGGTGGACTTGCAGGCGGCACATTGGGTTTCCTCTATAACAATCGCAACACGAACAATCCTGCCCAAGCGCGAGCCGACCTTCGCCTCTCTGCAGCCTTTCGTGCCGATTACTGCTTCCATATTCGCAAGCAAACGCTTGCCCTTCACTACCAAGCCCATCTGCCCCTCCTGGGCATGGCCTTCTCTCCCCAGTACGGACAAAGTTACTACGACCTCTTCGACCAGGGCAACTACGACCACAACCTCGTCTGCACGTACCCAGGCAATGCCCTCTCTCTGCGCCAACTGCTTACGCTTGACATCCCTATCCGCAGGAGCACCCTGCGCCTCGGCTACCTCAGCGACCTACGTCAACTGAAGGTCAACGGTATCCGTCAGCACCAGTACGGGCGCTCGTTCATAATCGGATATGTACGTAACATCAGTTTCCGACCATGAAAAGACTGGCACTCTACATATTCCTCCTCCTGATCACGACGCTCACGGCCTGCGTTCGTGAGGACACCTTCGACGACACGCCGGAGGGGAACTTCGAGGCGCTGTGGCGGATTATCGACGAGCACTACTGCTTCTTCGACTACAAGGGCGAGGCCATCGGGCTCGACTGGAACGAGGTGCACCAGCGCTATCGGTCACGCATATCGCCCCAGATGACGAAGACGCAGCTCCAGGAGGTGCTCTGCGAGATGCTGGCGGAACTCAGGGACGGGCACGTCAACCTCTACACCTCGGCCGATGTCTCGCGCTACTGGCATTGGTACGAGGACTATCCCCGCAACTGGTCACAGGAGTTGCGCGACCACTACCTGGGCACCGACTACAAGATAGCCGCGGGCATCAAGTACCGCATACTGGAGGACAACATCGGGCTCGTGGTCTATGAGAACTTCAGCGCCGGCGTGGGCGAGGGCAATCTGGACGACGTCATGTACTACCTGCGCTCGTGCGACGGACTCATCATCGACGTACGCGGCAACACGGGCGGTACGCTCACCTATGCCGAACGCCTCGCCCAGCGCCTGACCAACGAACGCCGACTCGTGGGCTACACCACCTATAAGACTGGGACCGGCCACGCCGACTTCTCTTCGCCCAAGGCCCAGTACATCGACCCCTCCAATGGAGTGCGCTGGCAGAAGCGTGTCGTCGTCCTACAGAATCGCGAGTGCTACTCCGCCTGCAACATATTCATAAGGAACGCACGCGCGTGTGAGCGCGTCACCACCCTGGGCGACCGTTCGGGGGGCGGGAGCGGCATGCCCTTCTCGTCCGAACTGCCCAACGGTTGGGCCGTGCGTTTCAGTGCCTCGCCCTCGTTCGACGCCCAAATGCAGCAGATAGAGTTCGGCATCGAGCCCGACATCCCTTGCTCCCTCGACTCGGCCGACGTTGCCCGCCATCGCGATACGCTGATAGAGCGGGCACGGACGCTACTGCGAAATTAACTTCCCTACATACAAGAAAAAAAAGAGAGGCCCACCGAAGGGTCCCTCTTTCTCGTACGCCTGATAAGACTCGAACTTACACGCCCAAAGGCACCAGATCCTAAGTCTGGCGTGTCTACCAATTCCACCACAAGCGCAACTGTTAGGCGATGCAAAAGTACGGGTTTTCCGCGAAATGGCCAAATAAGTAGCTGATTTATTTGCGAACTTACGCAATTCGCACTATCTTTGCCTGCAAGAAAAACCTTCCTCACCATGAAGAGACATCTCCTCCTCCTGCTTCTTACCCTCACGGGCCTTGTCATCCATGCCCAAGTCGATAACTATGCCGTACGCCTCGCCCCGGGCGGGAACGTCGATTGCGGCCCCATGCCCGAGCTGAACGGGCTCGACCAGTACACCCTCCAGCTCTGGTTCTATGCCGACGACTGGACGGAGGGCTCCACCCTGCTCCAGCGTGGCGAGGGACTGCGCCTCCAGGCCGGCGGAACGAACAAACTCCTGGCCACGGTAGGCAGCGAGACGTTCACCGTCACCAACACCTTCCTCAACGCTGGGCGCTGGACTCACGTCACGATGCTCAGCACGGGCGAGAAACTCATCTTCTACATCAACGGCAACCGCACGAAGACCTTCTCGGGCCGCTACCCCCTGCCCGAGGACGGCGAGTCGCACCTCCTCCTGGGCAGTGACACCTATCAGGGAAGGCTCGACGAAATACGCATCTGGAACACCGAAATCACCGATGAATTCGGCTATTTTGTGCATACGACCCTCAATAAGTGGGTGCCTCAGTTGGACAATCTCGTAGCCTACTTCAAGTGCGACCAGGAACTATGTCCCAACCTTGTCGATTACAAACCCCTGTTCGACCCTACTGCCGAATACAATCACCACGGGACCTTCTCTGCCACAGGAGCGACACTGGAGAAGGTCACCGACAACACGGGCATGCCCTACCTGCTCAACGGAGCCTACTGCGACAACGCCCGCTTCTACGACCGTGCCGTCGATCGCGACAAGTACCTGCTCTCGAACGACCTCATCATCCTTGGCATCAACTCCTACACCGACGGCCACCTGCGCTATGCCTCCACCTGCGACCACGCCACGCCCACGGGCTGCCAGTACCTTAGCGAGTTCGAGGGCCGCCAAGGCGTAGTCCAGTTCACGGGCGAGGGTTCACGCCTCACCGCCACCGAGACGGCCCTCGAGCCCTCCAGCAAGGGCTACACCTTCGAGACGTGGCTCTACCTCGACGAGTGGACGCCCGGTGCCTACCTCTTCCGCAAGGAGACTACCGACCAGAAGCACGGCCTCTCCATCAGTCTCGGCGACGCCGAAGACCGCACCCTCGTCGTACGCGTCAACGGCCACCGCTTTGTCAACCGCAGCAAACTCGAGCCCGGCCGCTGGACCCACCTGGCCATTACTACCCAGAGCGGGACAACGGTGCCCACCGCCCTACTCTTCCTCTGCGACGGCAAGGCCTCGTACCCCGACGCCTCCCTCTCCGACACCTCGGCCGACACCACCCCGACGGGCATGGACGACTGTCCCGCCATCCTGGGCGAGGGACTCCGTGGCAAACTCGACGAGACCGCCCTCTGGAACCAGAACTTCACGGCCGGCAACCTGGTCAGCCACATGACCGCCGTCCCCTTCCCCGGCATCGGCATCAAGCAGACGGCCAGCGTACTGGCCAACGGCGCCGCCTACTACCGCTACGACCAGCCCGAACAGCCCGGCTACGACTACTTCTCCCAGGACGAGTGGCGCCGCATCATGCTATCGGCCTACGAGGGCTATCGCGGCTATCAGGTGCGCATCTCCGTGCGCAGCCATACGGGCTGGCAGACCACCATCGCCGATGCCTCGCGGCGTAAGATATTTGCCGCCGACCTGGCCCGACTCTCCGAGGGCTACGACGGCGTAGAACTCGACCTCGAGTGGATGGACGGCACCCAGACCAACCTCGGCCTCCTGGCCGACGAAATCCTAGCCGTCCTGCCCGAGGGGAAGACCCTCATGATATCGTGCCACGCCTACGGCGCCTACCGCTTCCCCACGGCCAAGATAAGCAAGGTCGATGGCTTCACCATGCAGCAGTACGGTCCGCAGAACACCTTCACGAAGTGGAGCAACTTCCAGAGTTCGTACAACAACTTCGTCAGCTACGGTTTCCCAAAGGACAAAATCTACCTCTCCTACTCCACCACCACCTCCAAGGGCTACGACGCCTCGGGGACGGCCACGGGCGAAGTCGTGGGCGTGCGCAAGGGATTCCTCGAGCGCGACGACTACCAGCCCGACTACACCGCCGACACCGAGACCTGGCAGTACAACGGCCTGACCTACTACTTCATGGGCCCCGGCCAGGTCTATCGCCGTGCCAAGTTCTGCGTCGATAACGCGCTCATGGGCATCTTCTACTGGGACCTGGGCAACGACATCCCGACCAGCCACCCCTACAGCCTGCCGAAGGCCTGCTCATACGCGCTGAACAGCAACGTCGATACCCTGGTCACCGAGGTCCGCGTCCAACACCCCGACGCCGTCCGTCGCCCCTCGGCCGGCGCTGACAGGCTCACCATCCGCCTCGACGCCTCGGGCCATCGCCTACAGGTAGCCGTCCCCTCGGGCCTCTCCGTCCGCCAGTTGCAACTCTACAGCCCTTCGGGCCAATGCCTGGCACGGGGCCACGGTTCCAGCCTCTCCCTGCGCCCCCTGCCCTCGGGCGTCTATCTCCTGCGTGCCCAGCTCAGCGACGGCACGACGGCCTCCCATTCCCTGATAAAGAAGTAAGACAAGAGCGGCACTTTGTCGTTCGGCCGCGGTGGAACGATGGTTCGGCCGCGGTGGAACGTTCGTTCGTCCGCGGACGAACGATGAGAACCTGTCGTCGTTCAATCGCGATGGAACGTTCGTTCGATGCCGATGGAACGTTCGTTCGATGCGCATCGAACGATGACAGGACGGGAAAAATAATCTGCGAAAACTGCAAAATATCCACGCTTCATTGCCGTATGTAAGAAAAAATCCTTATATTTGTAGCGAGAAAGATATCCATTTTGGGCTAACTAACCACCGAATCATGCACAAGCAAACATTCAACCGCGTAGTTACCCCCCCCCATTTACTGGAGGGCTAATTTACAGAAAATCAGTAGATTACACACCCTGTTTGTCGCCTTCGCCATGATGTGCGCCACGCAGTTGTGCGCCCAAATCAGTGTGAAGGGCTACTCCCTCGTCTATTCGTCTGAGACGCCCGAGCGGGCCGCCTCGCTGCTCAGCCTCTCTTCGGAGGAGTTGGCCAACTGTACGGGCGACTTCACGAGCACGGAGAATCTGGAACGCAACTGGTCGTACAGCAACAAGGCCTCGTCAGACTGGAACAAGCGCATGGGTACAACGGCCGAGGAGCGTGCCCTGGTGCACAAGCCCCAGGACGGACACCTGCACATGTACGCCAAGACGACCGACGGGACGGCCTCGGGATTCATCACCAGCGGCGTGAACATGAAGCAGGGCTATAAGTACGGCATCTTCGAGGTGAAGGCCAAGTGCACCCCCCATGCCTCCAACTTCCCAGCCATCTGGATGATGCCCGTCTTGCAGACCGACGGCTGGCCCAACTGTGGCGAGATAGACATCATGGAGCAGATTGGCACGAGCAGCACGGTGTGGAGCACCGTCCACGTGGGTGCCCGCTACGACAAGCCCGTGGGCAAGTCGTACTCGTGGAGTGGCAGCATGTCGGCCTCGACGGGCTGGCACATCTACTCCCTGCTCTGGACAAAGACCAGCCTCATCTTCTACTGCGACGGCCGACAGGTATTCCGCTACAACAAGGACGCCACGCTCGACCTCGCGAACCATCCCGACTACGAGAAGTGGCAGTTCCCCTACAACAAGGAGTTCTACATCATCCTGGACCAGGCGCTGGGCAAGAACGCCTGGTGGGGCTCGGAAAATCCCGACCCCTCGTTCACTTACGAGATGGACGTGGAGTACGTGCGCATCTGGCAGGCCCCCGAGACGTACGACGTCGATAACTGGTACGTCATGCAGAACTACGCCGAACCCACGCGCTACATGATGGGGGGCGAGGACAACAAACTGACGTCGGCCGAGGTCAGCGACCCCAGCCAACTGAAGGGCAACATGGTCTTCGGACTGGCCCCGACGGACAACAGCGGCAAGTACTTCCTGCGCTCGCTCACGAGCACCTGCGTAGGCTACATGGCCGATGCCAACAAGGCCGTCCCCCTCAGCGAAGAGGCCTACGCCTACTTCATGCTGAAGGACGCCGAGAAGGGCGTGGCCTTCGACCACGGAAAGAACTCGGCCCCCTTCACCTTCGCCGACGGTAGCCGCGCCCTGACCCTGAACGCCAACCGCAACTATGCCGTGACCATCTCGGGCACCTCGAAGGATGCCGCCTGGTGGATTCTGCACGACGCCACCGACATCGTGAACGGCATCGACGGAGTACCCGTTCCGACCCGAGAGACGACACCCCGGAAGGTGGTGCGCCAAGGGCGCATCGTGATAGAGACGGGCGACGGCAAGATCTACTCGCTCATGGGCACGCGCATCCGATAAATCTATAGTAAACAATGCTGTAGCACACGCAATTGCGCTATAGCCTAAGTTTTTTTTATTCATCTATTATTAACTCTTAAAAACAAAAAGCGTATGAAGAAAATTTTACTTCTCGCAGCAGTGGTTCTCTCCGCAGGTGCAGCAATGGCACAGGACGAAACCCTCATCGACATCACCCCTAAGGCCTACAACTGGGCTAATCAGGAGGTAGGGTCGAAACTGGTGATTAAGCACACGGACGACCAGTGGAACACCCCCTACACCTTCTCATGGCAGTTGGGTGGCAGCGAGTATCTGGTTGACGAAGGCTGCATCACGGCCAATGCCTGTGCAAGCGCCGACTACATCATCAACGGTTCCGAGGTAGTTGACCTGGGCGGCGAAATCGGTAAGGTGCTCTGCTTCAACGGTGCCAACTCTAAGGCACAGGAAGTACTGGGCTTCAAGACCAACGCCTCCATTACGGACTTCTTCCAGCTCAACATCTTCTCGAATCCCGACAACACGCCCCGCGGCAACTGGATTCGCGCCAAGATTGTGGTGAACGTGTTTGCCAACACCATCTCCACGACTGACGGCATCATCAAGAACATGTACTGGATGGACGGTGACAACAACAACCTGGGTTCGTGGTTCGAAGAGAACGCCGTCAACTCGGCTCAGTTCATTGAGTACGACGACGAGGGCGACCCCATCCTGGACGACAACGAAGACTACGTCTATGACAAGAACCGCTGGCTCACCTTCGAGGTTGACGGCTGGAACCAGGCCGAATTCATCGGCGACGACAAGGAAGGTACGACCTCCAAGGACATGCCCATGAAGTGGAAGTTCTACGTGCCCGCCACCAACCTGGCCGACGCCACCATCTTCGTAAAGGAACTGAAGTTCTATGCCATCGACGGCGCCACCGACAAGGACACCCCGACGGCATACGCCGGTGGTCCTCACCTTAGCTACGGTCCCTGCCCCGAGGTAGCCGACGGCATCAAGACGGTTAGCACCGAGAAGGCAAGCCAGGAAATCTACAACCTGGCCGGTCAGCGCGTAAGCAAGACCCAGCGCGGCATCTACATCGTCAACGGCAAGAAAGTCGTAAAGTAATCTGAAACAAATAGCGGAAAGTGGAGCAACAGGGCTTCACTTTCCGTTGTTTTTAAGTTGTAACCTTAAACACAAACCTGCAATGAAAAAACTCTTAGGCTTAGCAATTGTAATGGGTGTGGTGGCCTGCATCCTGTCGTGCGAAGACGAGGCAGAGAATCCCGGCGACTTCAACCTGAAGGCCGAACTCACGCTCGACCCCATGACAATGACCTCGACGAGCGGCCTGACCTACACCCTTGAGGAAGAGGAGGTCTATGACACCGTCTTCACCAGCACGTACGAAAAAATCGACACCACCTTCGAAGTCGATGCCAACGGCGACTTCGTCATCGGCCCTGACGGCAAGAAAATTCCCGTCATCGGCGAAGACGGCCACATCGTGACAACCCGCACCCCCGTCACCTTCGAGACGGGCAAGCGAGGCGTCTTCCACAAAATGAAACTGATAAAACTGGAGTCGAAGGCCGACACCTTCACCATACACATCAAGAGCAACGCCCGCTGGCGCGCTCCGCAGTATGCTCCGACGAAGGCTCAGTGGTTCTACAACTACAACCTGCGCACCGACGGCAACTCGCTGACGGGCAACGGCGACGGATACTTCTACTTCCGCACCCTGCGCAACAAGAACAAGACGCGCGTAGAACCTGTTCCACAGTACATCTTCACGTCCGACAGCACGGTCATGTACCAGCTGAACTTCGGTCAGGCAGGTGAGAGGGATTAACCAACGACTAACAGCCACTATGAATATGAAAGACCTGAAACAACGCTTATTACTGGCCGTCGGCTTCCTTTTCGTATCGACGGCTATGATGGCCCAGTTCACCGTAAAAGGGACGGTTATCGACAGCGAGAAAGAACCGGCCATCGGAGCCTCTGTGACCGAAAAGGGTACCACAAGGGGCGTCGTAACCGACATCGACGGTAAGTTTACCATCAACCTGTCCAAGCCCAATGCCACCATCGTCGTCTCCTATGTAGGCTACGACAAGCAGGAGGTGGCCGTCAGGGGCCAACGCACGGTCGATGTAATACTGAAGACCTCGGCCATGGACGAAGTGGTCATCGTCGGCTTTGCCACGCAGAAGAAAATCAACGCCACGGGAGCCGTGAAGACCATCGACGACGCTGCCCTGAAAGACCGTGCTACGGCCAATGCCGTACAGTCGCTGCAGGGTATCATCCCGGGCCTGAACATAACCAACGACGCCGGTGGAGCCCCCGGCACCGAAATGAACATCAACATCCGCGGTATCGGTAACCTGGGCGACGGCTCGAACTCCTCGCCCCTGATACTTATCGACGGCATAGAGGGCGACATCAACACCCTGAACCCGGCCGACATCGAGAACGTGTCGGTACTGAAGGACGCCGCAGCGGCCTCCATCTACGGTTCGCGCGCACCCTTCGGCGTCATCCTCATCACGACGAAGAACGGCGTAAAGGGACAGAACCGGGGCGTAGCCGTAAACTACTCCGCCAACGTGCGCATTCAGCAGCCCGTATCGGTGCCGAACACCGTAGATGGACTGACGTTTGCCCACGTCATGAACGACGCCTACCAAAACTCGGGCGGTAACCCTCCATTCTCGACTACCCAGATAGATAAGATACGGAAGTACATGTCGGGAGAATCGAAGATGAGCATGGACTACTACGAAAGCCTCGACACCTGGTACCAGAACCAGGCCGGATTCGGCAGTACCAACTGGTACGACGTCTATGTGAAGGACCATACCGTATCGAACGAACACAACATCAGCGTAAGCGGAAGTTCGAAGGTCATCGACTACCGCTTGTCGGGCAACTACATGGGCCAGACGGGTCTCTACAACTATGCCAACGAGAAGTATCAGCGCTACAACCTGGCCGGCAAGTTCAATGCCCGCGTCAACAAGTACCTGACCATCGGATGGAACACCCGCCTCGCTGCCGACGAAAACTACAAGCCCTCGGTCATGGACGACCTCTTCTTCCACAACCTGGGACGTACGTCGCCCGTGCTGCCCCTGATTAATCCCTTCAACGGAGAGTATCATCAGGACTCGATGATGCAGCCCGTACAGGACGGTGGCCGCATCGACAGCCAGCGGCGCAAGCTATACAACCAGCTGAACGTCATCGTGGAACCCATCAAGGCTTGGAAAATCCACGTAGAGTTGAACAGCCGCATCGAGCGCAATCCTTATACCCGGACCTTCAACCCCCTGATCTACCATCGTCCGTCGGGTAAGGAGGAGTACCTGACCGTCTTCCGCGACATTACGGCCAACCAGCACACCATCAACTCCAGCACGGGCACCTTCGGAGTAAGTCCGGCTGCGGGCGAGAGCTACCGGGAGGATGCCAAGCGGAAGGTCAACTACTTCGAAACGAACATCTATACCGACTACAACCTGAAGTTGAAGAGCGGACACGAATTCACCTTCCTGGTCGGTGAGCAGAGCGAATACTACAAATACGACACCGACCGCCACGCCGACTACAACTACCCCACCCTTGCCGAGGGTCAGGTATATCGCCAGATGGACTCGAACGTAAAGGGCGAGTGGTCGTCGCTGGGTATCTTTGCCCGTGCCAACTATAACTACAAGTATCGCTATCTGGCCGAAGTTAACTTCCGTGCCGACGGCGCAAGCCGCTTCCCGAACGACCAGCGCTGGGGCTACTTCCCCTCGGCTTCGGTGGGATGGAACATCACGGAAGAGGCCTTCATGGAGAAGGTGAAGGCAAAGTTCCTCGACAACCTGAAGATTCGTGCCTCCTATGGTACGCTGGGCAACCAGAACACCTCGTCGTTCTACCCCTTCTACCAGGCCATGTACGTCAACCTGACCAACCTGGTGCTGGGCGGCGAGCAGCAGTCGTCGCTGCCCGTCTATAGCCCCTACAGCGCATCGCTGACGTGGGAGACCATCATCAACAAGGGCGTGGGCCTCGACTTCGTAATGTTCGGCAATCGCCTGATAGGGTCGCTCGACTGGTACCAGCGCGACACGAAGGACATGATTGGTCCGGCCAAGGCCTTGTCGGCCCTGTATGGTGCCGCTGCTCCGAGGACGAACAATGCCGAACTGAGGACACGGGGTTGGGAAATCGACCTGACGTGGAGAGACCGCATCGGAAAGTTCAATTACAGCATTACGGGAACCCTGAGCGACTACAAGACCACGATTACCAAGTACTATTCGCCCACGGGCCAGTGCTTCGGCACGAGTGCCGGATACCGCAACGGCAACTACTGGTACGAGGGTAAGGAGTACGGCGAAATCTGGGGCTACCACGTACTGGGCATCGCCAAGAACGACGACGAGATGAACGCCTACCTGGACCAGGTGTCGCAGTCGGCACTGGGTTCGAAGTGGGGCGGCGGCGACCTGATGTATGCCGACCTGAATGGCGACGGCAAGGTTGATGCCGGCAGCGCCACACTCTCGGACTACGGCGACATGAAGCGTATCGGCAACTCGACGCCACGCTTCGCCTACTCGCTGACACTGGCCGGCGACTATAAGTGGTTCGACTTCCGCGTTTATTTCCAAGGCATTGGCAAGAGAGACTTCCTGTTCGAGAGTTGTGCCCCGTTCTATGGCATCGCCGCAGAATGGCAGCGCAACGTCTTCACCGACCACCTCGACTACTACCGTTACGCCGGTTCGGAACTGGGTGCCAACCTGGATTCCTACTACGGCCGCATCCGTATCGACCAGAACAATATCCTGGCCTCGGACCGCTTCTTGCAGAACGCGGCATACCTGCGTCTGAAGAATGTGCAACTGGGATTCACACTGCCGAAGGGTACGAAACTGGACCGCCTCGTCAAGAATGCCCGCCTATACGTATCGGGTGAGAACCTGCTGACGTTTACGAAACTGCGCATCTTCGACCCCGAGGGTATCGACAATGGCGGCGGCTACGGTGCGGGTAAGGTTTACCCCAACTACCGGACGTTCTCCGTCGGTCTGAATATGACTTTCTAAAGGCTAACGATATAGAATTATGTGCATTATGAAAAGATACATTGCAATCGTAGGAGCCGCTTTGGCGCTGAGCTCCTGCAGTGATTTCCTGGAGCGCGAACCACTGTCGTTCAAGAGCGAAGAGGCATACTTCCACACGGCAGAGGACTTCAAACTGTCGGTCAACGACCTCTATAAGTATCTGCCACAGAACAACTCCATCTGGGGAGGTACGTACAGCGAGGACTGCAAGAGCGACAACCAGTGCAGCTCGGGCTACTATGCCATCTTCCTGAGCAATGGCGACTACAAGACTCAGGCTCAGAGCAATTATAGCAATATCTGGAACTTCGACCGTCTGCGTGCCATCAACTATTCCCTGAATAAGATTGAGGCTGCACTTAGCGAGGCCGAGGACCAGACAATGGCACGGCACTATCTGGGCGAGGCATACTTCTTCCGGGCATACGAGTACTTCCGTCTGCTGCGCAACTATGGCGACCTGCCCATGCTGACTACCATCATGACGGACAACGAGGCTACACTGACGGCTGCCAGCAAGCGCTATCCGCGCAACGAGGTGGCCCGCTTCATCATCAGCAACCTGAAGAGGGCCATCAGCCTGCTCCAGGACAAGGCTCCTGAAACGGGGCGCGTGACCCAGGATGCGGCTTATGCCCTGCTCTCGCGCGTAGCTTTGTACGAGGGTTCGTGGGAACGCTACCATGCCGGCACGTGCTTTGTCCCCGGCAACGATAAGTGGCCCGGACGCACGACGTGGCCCGACTTCAAGTTCGAAGCCGGTTCGGCCGAGGCCGAGGTTAACTACTTCCTCGACGAAGCCATCGAAGCTGCCGACCATGTGGCCGCTAAGCGCGAACTGGATAGCGACTATCAGGCCATGTTCAACAACTACGAAACAGAGTTTGGCGACCAGGACGAGGTGATTCTGGCTCGTTACTACCAGAAGGGTGTACTCTCACACAGTTGTTCGGCCTTCCTGAAGAACGGCGGCGGCTGTGGTGTGACACGTGCCTTGGTCAACTCGTTCCTCATGAAGAACGGCCTACCCATCTACGCAACGGGGAGCGGTTACCGAGGAGATGCCACGGATACCTATACGGAATTCCAGGGCCGCGACCCGCGTCTGACAGGTAGTGTGCGCGCTGCTGGCCGATACATCACCACACGCTATGACGAAGAGCTGAAGAAGAACGTCAACGACACGCTGTTCTACAACAAGCCCTACATCTACAATTCGGGTAACGAGAAATCTACCACCGGATACGACCTCTGCAAATGGCTCGTGGGCAACTATAGCCTTGAACACTACACGGCTGCCAACTACTCCCACGACCAGCGCGACCAGTACAATTGTACGACTGCCGTGCCCCTGCTGCGTGCAGCTGAATGCTACCTCAACTATCTGGAGGCCTATTACATGCGCTACGGCAACCTGGGTGGCAACTGCGACAAGTACTGGAAAGCCCTGCGCCAGCGTGCCGGAGTCGATACCGATTACAACAAGACTATCCGCGCCACCGACCTGACACAGGAGAACGACTTGGCCGTCTATTCGAAGGGCCAGCTCATCGACCCGACGCTCTACAACATCCGTCGCGAACGTCGTTGTGAGTTCATCGCCGAGGGCATGCGCTTCGACGACCTGAAGCGTTGGCGCGCACTCGACATGATGCAGAACTACCAGCCCGAAGGCTTCCATCTCTGGGGCACGAAGAATGAAGAACTGTACGCCGCGAACCGCACACGTGAACTCTCACCCGACGTGATTAGCCAGAGCGGCATCTCGGCTTACCTGCATCCGTTACAAATTGCAGCCTCGAGTGCAGCCTATGGTGGCTATTCGTTCCCGAAGCCACACTACTTGGAACCCATCCCCATAGGCGAGTTCCTGCTGGTGATAAGTCCTGAAGGCGTGACGGAGACGGCCATTGGCATGAGCATGCTCTACCAGAACCCTGGCTGGCCGACGGAAGCCGACGGACCTGCCGATTACACGTACGACTGCGACTAACCGGTGCATTCCGGACTATGGCAAAAAAGAGTCTCCTTCATTCACTTGAGGGAGACTCTTTTATGCTTTTGTATGTGAGGTCCTAATCCTTGCCGTTGTAGGTTAATATAACTTACACGTGCAAGTTAATATAACCTTCTGCCTTAAGTTAATATTACAGACACGCGTAGGTTATATTAACTTCAAAACGGATCTTTCACCCCCCTCCTATCCTCGTTCCTGTTCCATCTTCTGGAAGTCCTTTTCACGGAGGACAAAGCTGTTGGTGAGGTACTTGGCACGAACGACGGGGTTGGCAGCAAGTTCCTGCGGAGTACCATGGAAGAGTATCTGACCCTCGAAGAGCATGTAGGCGCGGTCGGTAATGCAGAGGGTGTCCTCAACGTTGTGGTCGGTAATGAGCACACCGATGTTGCGGCGACGCAGTTTCCAGACGATGTACTGGATGTCCTCGACGGCAATGGGATCGACACCGGCAAAGGGCTCGTCGAGCATGATGAACTTGGGATTGATGGCCAGACAACGGGCAATCTCGGTACGGCGACGCTCACCTCCCGAACAACGGTCGCCGAGATTGCGGCGAATTTTCTGGAGGTTGAACTCGTCGAGCAGCGACTCCAGTTTCCAATGACGGTACTCATCGAGTGTGCCTTCGAAGTCGTCGGGCTTAGGACACATCTCAAGTACGCTGGCGATGTTGTCCTCGACCGACATCTTGCGAAAGACGGAAGCCTCCTGCGCCAGATAGCCGATGCCGAGGCGGGCACGCTGATAGACGGGCAGTTTGGTAATCTCCTTGTCGTCGATGAAGATGTGGCCTTCGTTAGGGATAACCAGGCCAGTAGTCATGTAGAACGAAGTAGTCTTGCCGGCTCCGTTGGGGCCGAGGAGACCCACGATTTCGCCCTGCGAGACGTCGAAGGTAACATTGTTGACGACGGTACGCTTGCCATAGACCTTGACAAGTCCCTCACTACGGAGGGTAAGTTTGGGGTTATTCTCTTCCATTTCGGTGCAAAGATACGAAGAAATTAAGAATTAAGAATTAAGAATTAAGACTTAATTACTACCTTTGTACGCGATATTGCCGTAACTCATAACTTGTAGCTAAATCATGTTTCTTACAAAATACATTGCCGCCTTTGGCAAATACCTGGACTTGATGGGCAAGACGTTCTCCATGCCAGAGCGCATGAGGATGTTCATGAAGCAGTACATCAAGGAAATGGAACAGCTGGGCGTAGATTCCATCGGCATCGTGTTGCTGATTTCGTTTTTCATCGGTGCGGTCATCTGCATCCAGATTAAGCTGAACATCCAAAGCCCTTGGATGCCGAACTTCACGACGGGCTACACGACGCGTGAAATCATGGTGCTGGAGTTCTCCTCGAGTATCATGTGTCTTATCTTGGCAGGCAAGGTTGGTTCGAACATCGCCTCGGAGATTGGCACCATGAGGGTGACACAGCAAATTGATGCGCTGGAGATTATGGGTGTAAACTCAGCTTCGTTCCTCATCCTGCCGAAGATTCTTGGACTGATGACGATGATTCCATTCCTGGTCATCTTCAGCATCGTGTCGGGCTTCCTGGGGGCGTATGCAACGGCCTATGCAGGCATCATTACGCCCGACGACCTGACGGTGGGCCTGCTTCACTCGTTCGTACCTTGGTTCATCTGGATGTCGATTATCAAGAGCGTGTTCTTTGCCTTTATTATTGCCAGCGTATCGTCGTACTACGGCTACAACGTACAGGGCGGTTCGTTCGACGTGGGCAAGGCTTCGACGAATGCCGTCGTCTCGAGCAGCATGCTCATCCTGTTTGCCGATATATTCCTAACGCAACTGTTGTCATGATTACTATCAACCACCTATACAAGTCGTTTGAGGACAAGGACGTCCTGGAGGACATCAACGCCACCTTCGAGGATGGCAAGACCAACCTCATCATCGGCCAAAGCGGAAGCGGAAAGACGGTCCTGATGAAGAATATCGTCGGCCTGTTTGAGCCCACGCGAGGCGAGATACTATACGACGGGCGCGACTTCGTCAAGATGTCGAAGAAGGAACGCGTGATGCTGCGCCGCGAAATGGGCATGATATTCCAGAGTGCAGCCCTGTTCGACTCGATGACGGTGCTGGAAAACGTCATGTTCCCCCTCGACATGTTCTCGGACAAGAACGAGGCCGACCGCATCCGTCGTGCCAAGTTCTGCCTCGACCGCGTCAACCTGAAAGGTGCCGAGGAGAAGATGCCTGGCGAAATCTCGGGTGGCATGCAGAAGCGCGTGGCCATTGCCCGTGCCATTGCCCTAAACCCGAAATACCTGTTCTGTGACGAACCCAACTCGGGCCTCGACCCTAAGACATCGCTCGTCATCGACGAACTCATCCACAGCATCACCCACGAGTATAAGACGACCACCATCATGAATACCCACGACATGAACTCCGTCATGGGCATTGGTGAGAACATCATCTACATCCACGAAGGTACGGTCGGATGGACGGGCACGAAGGACGAAATCATGACTTCGACGAACGAGAAGCTGAACTCGTTCATCTTCGCCAGCGACCTGTTCCGAAAGGTCAAGGAGGCCAATCAGGAACAAGAATAAAAAAGGAAAACACCGGAAGAAATCTTCCTCCCCCCCGGCTACTTCATGCGCCACCCTTCGTCCGTAAGGACAAGGGGCAGGGAGACTTGTTCGCGGGTGCTGTCGCCAAAGAGCACCTCGAGGAAGACGTGGGCCAGACGGCCGTCGATGACGGTATCGCGCAAGGCCGTAGCAGAGAGTATGCCCTGGCGGCTCTGCTCCTCGCGGTCGAGGTATTGCAGGAACATGTCGCGCAGTTGCGACCTGTACTCCTCAGGCAACTGGTCGTAGTCGGCCATCCCCCGCATGTAATGGTCAACATCGCCCTTGGCCAGATAACTATAATAGCGCTCAGCGGCCTCGCTGGGCGTATTTTCCTTATGCCGACAGGCTGTGAGGAGGAGCGAGGCCAGCCCAACCACGAATAACAAAGCGGTCCGTTTCATGCTACTTCTGTCTGATGAATACATTGATGGGGCAACCCGTGAACTCCCAACGCTCGCGTATCTTATTCTCGAGGAAACGGCGATAAGGCTCGCGCACGTACTGGGGCAGGTTGGCATAGAAGACAAAAGTCGGCACGCGCGTTTCGGGCACCTGCATGCAATACTTAATCTTGATGTACTTACCCTTAATCGATGGGGGCGGGAAGGCCTCGATGAGGGGCAGCATCTCCTCGTTCAACTTGGCCGTAGAGACGCGACGAATGCGATTGTCATAGACGCGCTTAGCCTCCTCCAGGATGCGGAAGATGCGCTGTTTCGTCAGTGCCGACGAGAAGATGATGGGGAAGTCCGTGAAGGGGGCCATACGCTCGCGAATGGCAGCGATGAAGGTGTCCATGACTCGTTGGTCCTTTTCGGGCACCAGGTCCCACTTGTTCACCACCACGACAAGGCTCTTCTGGTTTCGCTGGATGAGTTGGAAGATGTTCATATCCTGCCCCTCGATGCCGCGTGTGGCATCAATCATCAGGATGCACACATCCGAGTTCTCGATGGCGCGGATGGAGCGCATGACGCTATAGAACTCCAGGTCCTCGGTAACCTTGCTCTTCCGACGGATGCCAGCCGTATCGACGAGCAGGAAGTCGAGCCCAAACTTATTGAAGCGGGTGTAGATGCTGTCGCGCGTCGTGCCGGCAATGTCGGTCACGATGTGGCGGTCCTCACCGATGAAGGCGTTCACCAGACTGCTCTTACCCACATTGGGACGACCCACTACGGCAAAGCGCGGCAGATTGATGTCGTCCTGTTCTTCGGCGGGTTTGGGCAGACGGGCCACAATCTCGTCGAGCAAGTCGCCTGTACCGCTTCCCGAAGTGGCGGAGATGCACCAAGGGTCGCCCAGCCCCAGGCTGTAGAACTCGGCAGCCAGATACTGCTGGTCGTTGTTGTCGGTCTTGTTGCAAACCAGGATTACGGGCAACTTGTTGCGGCGCAGGATTCCGGCCACCTCGGCATCGAGGTCGGTGATGCCGTTCTGCACATCGACGAGGAACAGGATGAGGTCGGCCTCTTCGGTGGCCACAACCACCTGCTTGCGAATCTCCTCCTCGAAGATGTCGTCCGAGTTGACTACCCATCCGCCGGTATCCACGACGGAGAACTCCCTGCCCGTCCACTCGCACTTGCCGTACTGGCGGTCGCGTGTGGTGCCCGCCTCGTCGCTCACGATGGCGTGGCGCGTCTGCGTCAGGCGGTTGAAGAGTGTGCTCTTGCCCACGTTGGGGCGTCCTACTATTGCTACCAGGTTGCTCATAATCTCTTAGTCTTGATTGTATCCATAGGCACGCAGCGAGCGGTCGCTGTTGCGCCAGTCCTTATCGACCTTGACGAAGGTCTCCAGGTAAATGCTCTTGCCAAAGAACTTCTCCAGGCTCTTTCGGGCCTCGGTCGAGACGCGCTTCAGCGCCACGCCCTGATGGCCGATGATGATGCCCTTCTGGCTCTCGCGCTCGACGTAGATGACGCAGGAGATGTGGATGTTCCGCTCCGTCTCCTTGAACTGTTCCACCACCACCTCGCACGAATAGGGAATCTCCTTATCGTAGTAGAGCAGAATCTTCTCGCGCATGATTTCGGTGACGAAGAAGCGGGCGGGCTTGTCGGTCCACTGGTCCTTGTCGAAGTAGGCGGGCCCGTCGGGCAGGAGTTCCTTGATGCGTTCCAGGACGTTATCGACGTTGAAGCGGTGGAGGGCCGAGATGGGGAAGATTTCGGCCTGCGGCAGTGCCTCGTGCCACAGGGCCACCTTCTCCTCCAGCGCCCTCTGGTCCGAGAGGTCTATCTTGTTGATGAGCACCAGGATGGGCACTCGGAGGCGACTGACCTTCTCCAGGAACTCTTGGTTCTTGTCGGGCGTCTCCACCATGTCGGTGACGTAGAGCAGCACGTCGGCATCGACCAGCGCACTCTCCGAGAACTGCAACATCGACTGCTGGAGCTTATAGTTCGGCTTCAGCACGCCGGGCGTGTCGGAGAAGCATATCTGCATCTCGGGCGTATTCAGGATACCCATGATGCGGTGGCGCGTGGTCTGAGCCTTGAAGGTGGCGATGGAAATGCGCTCACCCACAAGGAGGTTCATCAGCGTCGATTTGCCGACGTTGGGATTTCCTACAATATTTACGAAGCCCGATTTGTGCATATTTCTTTCCACTCCTCGCGCGTCATCTCGCCTTCCTTGTAGAACTGGGCAGGGCTCTTCTGGGCCTCAGCGGCACCGTCGTAGCCCCACACCATGTACGAGGCACCCCAGGTGAAGCCGGCCCCGAAGGCCGTGAACACCAGTTTGTCGCCCTTCCGGAGCAGGGGTTCATACTCCCAGAGGCACAGGGGCAGCGTACCGCCCGAGGTATTGGCCATGTGGTCGATGTTTATCATCACGTGGCTCTCGTCCACACCAATGCGCCGTGCTACGGCCGACTCGATGCGCACGTTGGCCTGATGGGGAATCACCCAGGCGATGTTGTCCTTCGTCAGTCCGTTGCGCTGGGCGATGGTCTCCACGGCATCCGACATCTTCGTCACGGCATGCTTGAAGACAGGGCGCCCCTCCTGATAGACGAAGTGCTCGCGCCGGTCCACACTTTCATGCGAAGGCATCTTAGCCGAACCGCCAGCCGCCATGTGCAGGTGTTCGTAGCTCTGCTCGACGCGGTAGTAGCCATCGATGAGTCCCACCTCTTCCTGGGTGGCCTCCATCATGACGCAGCCCGCCCCGTCGCCAAAGATGGGGCACGTGTTGCGGTCCTCGTAGTTGGTCATCGACGACATGTGGTCGCCGCCGCACACGATGATGCGGCGATAGCGCCCCGAGCGGATGTAGTTGGCTGCCACCTCCATGGCATAGAGGAAACCGGCACAGGCGGCCTCCATGTCGAAGCCGAAGGCCTGCGTCAGACCCGTGTTGCCGATGACCAGCGAGGCCGTCGAGGGGAAGTGGTAGTCAGGCGTCGTGGTGGCACAGATAAGCATCTCCACGCTCTGGGGGTCCACCTGCGTCTTCTGGAGCAACTGCCTTACGGCCCGCGTCATCAGGTAGCTGGTGCCGCTGCCCTGTTTGGGCTTCAGTATGTGGCGCGTCTTCACGCCGATGCGCTCCATTATCCATTCGTCACTGGTATCGACGATGCGCGACATCTCCTCGTTGTCGAGGATGTAGTCGGGCACATATCCACCGACACCCGTAATCACTGCATTAATCTTTTCCATTACTTAGATATTCGGAAAATGAGAAAATGAGAAAATGAGAAATACGGAAGTCTCTGGCTCCCCCTCTCATTCTCTCATTCTCTCAATTCCTTAATTTCTTAATTACGCTTCCTTTTCGATTGCGACCTTACCACGATAGTAACCGCAGGCAGGACAAACGGTGTGATAGATGTAGTACTCACCGCAGTTGGGGCATACGGCCAGCGTAGGAGCTACAGCTCCGTCGTGTGTTCTTCTCTTTCTGGTCCTGGTCTTGGACTGTCTTCTTTTAGGATGTGCCATCTCAATTTACTATTTAACAATTTACTATTTTCTCACTTCATTACTTCCTCGCTTCTCACCTTCAATCCTCCCCGTCGCACTCGGCATGGACATGGCGCAGGGGAATCTCCAGTGCAATCATCTCGTAAAGGTGCCAGGCCACGTCGAGCGTGCCGTCTGCGTAGGCCACCGTCACCAGTTCGCCGTCGTCGTCGTACTGGTCGCCCAGTTTCACCTTCAGCGTTTGCTCTGCCTCGATGGGCTGCTGCATGTCCTCCATGCAGTGGTCGCAGGGCAGCACCACATGGCCCTTGAGGCCAAAGGTGAGCTCGAAGGCTCCCGACGTACGGCGCACCGTGAGCGTTACCTCCACCAGGCCCCGCTGGACCTCGGTCGCCCCGACCTGCCGGAAGAAGTCGTCGTCCACCGTCCACCCGTACTCGGCCTTGTCGGCCTTCTGGTCTCTCAGATTGATGACGAATTGCTTACTTCTTTCCATGACAAACGAGGGCGCATTGCACCTTTCGGACTGCAAAGGTACAATAAATAAATTGAAAATTAAAAATTAAAAGTCAAAAAATGCGCTTTTCCATCAATATTTCCGTCGCGCAGCCCCATTTCGCCCTTAAAACGGGAGGGGGCTTAATACTTTTTCAGTTCGATGCGGAAGGTGGTGCCGCGTCCCAGTTCGGAGCTCTTGACGAAGATGCGGCCCCGGTGGTACTCCTCTACGATGCGCTTGGCCAGGGACAGGCCGAGGCCCCAGCCGCGACTCTTGGTGGTGAAGCCGGGCATGAAGACGTCCTTGAAGTTCTTGCTCGGGATGCCCTTGCCCGTGTCGGCGACCTCTACGGAGAAGCAGTCCTGTTCGTCGCGGGCGGTCAGGGTGATGCTGCCCTGGCCCTCCATGGCGTCGATGGCGTTCTTGCAGAGGTTCTCGACGACCCACTCGAACAGGGGGGCCGACATCTTGACGATGAGCGGGTGGTCGGGCATGCGTACGTGGAGCCGTACCTTGTTCGAGGTGCGGCGGCTGATGTACTGGACGACGTTCTCGATGACGTCGTTCAGGTTCTCGGGCTTCGGCTCAGGCAGGGAGCCTATCTTGGAGAATCGTTCGGCGATGCGCTGCAGCCGGCGCACGTCCTTGTCCATCTCGGGCAGGAGTTCGTCGTCCGGGTAGGTCTCGCGCAGGACTTCCACCCAGGCCATGAGGCTCGAGATGGGGGTGCCGAGCTGGTGGGCGGTCTCCTTCGACAGGCCCACCCAGACCTTGTTCTGTTCGGCGCGCTTGCTGCTGAGCAGGGCGAAGATGGCGACGGCGGCGAAGATGAGCACGACGCCCAACTGGACGTAGGGGTAGTAGGCCAGGCGGCGCAGCATGAGGCTCTCGCCGAAGCAGACTTCCATAAACTCCTGCTGGCCCTGCGGCGTAGCGCTGTCGAGGTAGATGCGGATGACGTTGCCGTCGCGCTTCATGCCCTGGGCGCGCTGTTCGAGGTAGCGCAGGGAGTCGGCGGCCGTCTTGCCGCTGACGCGCAGGTTGCGGAAGTCCTGGACCTGGCCATCGTCGTCGAGCACCACGACGGGGATGTTCTCGTTGCCCTGCAGGACCTTCAGCACCAGGGCCATGTCGGTGTTCTCGTCGTTGTTGTTCAGCGAGCGCAGGGCCTCGGCCCAGACGCCCATGTTGGTGTGCTCCTCCTTCACCAGGTCGCGCACGAGCAGGTGGGAGACTACCAGCGACGCCACGGCAATAACCACGGCGCTGGCCACAAGCAGGATTTTCACCTGACGGATTCTATCGGTCCATACCATACATTATATATAACGCACGCGGGCGAAAAATATTGCCTCCGAAAGGCCTCTTTTGCAAGTTGCGTTAACCTACGCCTGTAAGTTCACGAACCTACGCCTTTATGTTATGTTAACTGATGGGCGTAAGTTAACATAACCTTTGGCGGCAGGTTAACGCAACTTGCAAAAGAGGCCTTTCGGAGCGAGGTTTTTCCGTCCCGAAACCGTTCATTTCCTCTGAGTATTTTCAGGCTCTCAACCTCGGAAAAATAAACAAAAGTTTGCTTTTTCGCTCGGTTTGCACTACCTTTGTCCCCGATGAAACGTATGTGGCTGGCCCTGTTGCCATTGCTGACGCTCGTCGCCTGCCGCGACAAGCACGACGAGCCGGAACCCCGCTGGCAGCGCGTGGTGGTGGTGTGTCTGTGGGGCGAGAACTCGCTCTCGAACTGCCTGCAACGCGACCTCAACGAGATGCGTCAGGGCTGCCAGGCCATACCCGAGGGGTGCAAGCTGGTGGTCTATCTCGACAACAGCCGCACGAACGACCTGCCCCACCTGCTCTCGTACGACGCCCGCAAAGGGCAGCAGACGGTACTCGACTACCGCTCCGACCCCGTCAGCACCGACAGCGCCGCCATGCAACAACTGCTGGCGACGGTGATGAAGCGCTTCCCGGCCGACCACTACGGACTGGTCATCGGTTCGCACGGCAGCGGATGGGTGCCCGTGGAACCGCCAAGGCGCACCATCGGGGTGGACAACGGACGGAACACCTACTCGAACGTGGGCACGGAGATGGAAATCCCCACCCTGGCACACATCCTCAGGCGCACGGGGCGGCGGTGGGACTACGTAGTCTTCGACGCCTGCTTCATGCAGACGGTGGAGGTGGCCTACGAACTGCGCGACGCCGTCGGTTGGTGCATAGCCTCGCCAGCCGAAATCCCCGCCGAGGGGGCTCCCTACAACCGGCTGATGGGGTCGCTCTTTGCCGAGGAGGACGAGCAGTGGCGCATTGCCGAGGACTACTTCGAGGCCTATCGCGACGAGGGCGGACTGGTCATCTCGGCCGTACGTACCGACCGCCTCGCCGAATTGGCCCTGGCCACGAGGCCCCTCATCGCCCGACTGCCCCAGTACCCGCCGACCGACGGCATCCAGCGCTACTACGGCACGGAGTACGACGGGCAGTGGCTACCCGAATTCTTCGACATGGGCAGCGCCATCCATCGGTGGTGCTCCGAGGCCGACTACCTGGCGTGGCGCTCCGTGCTGCGCGAGGCCGTACCCCATCGCTTCGCCACGGCAGCGTGGACTACGTCGTACGACTTCGTCGATGCACGTATCGCGGACCCGGACGTCGTGGGGACCCTCTCAATGTTCATTCCCACCGAGAATGGGCCGCTGAACACCCCGTTCCGGCAGTGCCAATGGTACGATGTAAGTGGCTGGAAGTGATAATTTTGTCGCAGATTTGGCCGTTTCGGATTTTTTTCGTACCTTTGCACCCGATTTTGTGCACATAGGTACATGAACGCATACGTGAAGAACATATTTCTGCTGCTACTGATACTGGTCTGCTCCGCCCCCTCACAGGGGCAGGACCTGCTGACGATGCAGGCCCCCATCGACACGAAACTGAAGGCACTGGACTCGCTCTCGCTCATCCGCATGGTGGAGAAGGAGAAGTTCAGCAACCCCGCTGCCGCCCTGTATGGCAACTGGGGCGAGCACTACTCGGCCCGTACGGCCGTAGTGCCCGACTCGTTCGTCATCGACCTGACCCGCTTCCACATGCCCACGACGAGCCACATCATCACGTCGGACTACGGCGTGCGCCGCGGCCGCCAGCATAAGGGAGTGGATATCAAGGTCTATACGGGCGACACCATACGCTCGGTCTTCAGCGGCAAGGTGCGCATCGTGCGCTACGACGAGAAAGGCTATGGCAACTACGTAGTCATCCGCCACCACAACGGACTGGAGACCATCTACGGCCACATGTCGAAGAACCTGGTGGCACAGGATGCCGAAGTGCGCGCCGGCACACCCATCGGACTGGGTGGCAACTCGGGACGTACGGCCGACTCGCACCTGCACTTCGAGACCCGCTTCTGCGGCATTGCACTGGACCCCGCCCTGCTCTTCGACTTCCGCAACCAGGACGTGACGGGCGACACCTACCTCTTCTGCCGCAACCAGACGGCCGGCAACAACCAGCAGGCAAAGACCGAGACGGCCGCCGTGCGCTACCACAAGGTGGCAAGCGGCGAGACGCTGGCCAGCATCGCCCGCAAACACAGTACGACGGTGGACGACCTGTGCCACCTGAACCACATCGGCAAGTCGGCTCGCCTGCGCGTCGGCCAAATCCTGAAGTATAACCAGTAAAGTGAGGGCAAAGCAATGAACGGAAGACTGATACTTTGCTCGGTGGTGGTGCTTGTGGCCAGCCTGTTTGCCCAGCCCGCATGGGCCCAGAAGAAGGGCAAGAACAGTGCGAAGAAGACAACCGTCGTAAGCAACGACAGCGAAATCGACAACTACGACTTCCTGTATGCCGACGACGGCTACGACCCCACGGGCGGCGAGACCATCAATCACGTCATGGACGAGGCTTTCGCCCACCTGGGCGCCCGCTACAGCCTCGGCAGCAAGGGACCCAACGCCTTCGACTGCTCGGGCTTCACGAGTTACGTCTTCGGACGGAACGACTTCACGATTGGCGTGTCGTCGCGCGACCAGTATGCCAAGAACATGCCCATCAAGCGCAACGAACTGCAGCGCGGCGACCTGGTGTTCTTCACCAGCGCCCACTCGGGCCGGGGCGTGGGACATGTGGGCATCGTGGTCGATGTCGATCCCGCGACCAACAACTTCACGTTTATCCACGCCAGCACGTCGCAGGGCGTCAAGGTAAGCAGCTCGACGGAGAACTACTACGGACGCCGCTACGTGGGCGCACGGAGAGTTTTCTAAATGTTTGTACGAAAAGAGAGAAGGAGGGGTTCGCTTAGGCGAGCCCTTCTTCTTTTAGCCGGTCCTCGATGCGGAGGAGCGTCTCCATGTAACCCGAAAAGATTATCGTAGTCCCGTTGGTACGCAGGTGCAGTATTAGATTCTCGACCGTCGTGCGGAGGTCGGCGGTGTAGGTGTAGTCATTGATTTTCAGCGACTGGGGCAACTTGTCCATGCGCTCCTCGAACCAACGGATATGCTCGTCGCGGAAGGCTTCGGTGTACTGGGGTTTGTATTTTCTCATCGGTTTTCAGGCTTTTCTCACGGCAAAGATAATAAAAACAACGATTGCGTGACGAATTTATTAAATAAAATCGCTATCTTTGTCGTCATATAGAACCAAAAAGACAGGTAGCTTATGCTTTTCGACAAGAAGACTTACACCGAACGCCGCCAGGTGCTGGCACAGCGGATAGGCAGCGGACTCATCGTGCTCCCGGGCAACAACGAATCGCCCGTCAACTATCCGGCCAACGGATACCAGTTCCGGCAGGACTCGACGTTCCTATACTACTTCGGACTGCACCGCGACGGACTGGTAGGCGTAATCGACTGCGACGAACGTCGCGAATACCTCATCGGTAACGACATCGACATCGAGGACATCGTCTGGTTCGGACAGGTGGACTCGGTGGCCGACATGGCCCGGCAGACTGGCGTGGAACACAGCGCCCCGATGGCACAACTGGCCGTACTCGTCGAGAAGGCCCGGAAGCAGGGACGACGGATTCACTTCCTGCCCCCCTATCGGCACGACCTGATGATACAACTGATGGACCTCACGGGCATACACCCCTCGCGACAGCGCGAGGCAGCAAGTGTGGAACTCATCAAGGCCGTCATCGACCAACGTGCCGTGAAGTCGCAGGGCGAGGTGGAGGAAATCGAACGCGCCTGCGCCATCGGATACGAAATGCACACGACAGCGATGAAGATGTGTGCCCCTGGCGTGACGGAACAGGAGATTGCGGGTCGCATTTCGGGCATCGCCTCCTCGAGAGGTTGCATCGTGTCGTTCCCCAGCATCCTGTCGATGCACGGCGAAATCATGCACGGCTATCCCTCGCCCCGTCCCTTGGAGGCCGGAAGGCTGATGCTGTGCGACTGCGGTGCGGAGACGAACGAGAACTACTGTTCGGACAACACGCGCACGACACCCATCGGCGGACACTTCACACAGCGCCAGCGCGAAATCTACCAGATTGTCGTCGATTGCCACGACTACGCCCTGACCCTGGCTAAGCCGGGCGTGAAGTGGTGGGACGTACACTTCGGCGTAGCCCGCCTGATGACGGAGCGCCTGAAGGAACTGGGCCTGATGCGGGGCGACACGGACGAGGCCGTCGAGGCCGGTGCACACGCCATGTTCTTCCCCCACGGGCTGGGCCACATGATGGGCATGGACGTCCACGACATGGAGGGACTGGGCCAGACGTACGTCGGATTCGACGACGAGGTGCGCCCCCGGCTGGACCAGTTCGGCACCAACGCCCTGCGCTGTGGCCGACGCCTGCAAGAGGGTTGGGTGATGACCGACGAACCGGGCATATACTTCATCCCCGCACTCATCGACGAGTGGCGCGCCACGGGCCACTGTAAGGACTTCCTGAACTTCGACCTGCTGGAGACCTACAAGGACTTCGGCGGCATACGGCTGGAGGACGACATCCTCATCACCCACGACGGTTGCCGCATGCTGGGCGAGAAGACGATTCCCTACCACATCAAGGATGTAGAGGAGTTTATCAGATAGTCCCCCACCCCACACGATAAAACCTTATACCCTAAAAATATGAAGAAAATTCTCTCTCTCGCACTCGTGGCCATGCTGGCCATCGGTGCACAGGCTCAGGACAAGGAACAAAAGCCTGACAACAAACCCGTGTTCACTACCATCAAGCAGAACCCCATCACCTCAGTGAAGGACCAAAACCGTAGCGGTACGTGCTGGGACTACTCGACGCTGTCGTTCTTCGAAGCCGAAATACTGAAGGCTACGGGTCGCGACATGGACCTCTGCGAATCGTTCGTGGCCAACAAGACATACATGGAACGCGCCATCCAGGTGGTCCGCTACCACGGCGACTGCCAGTTTGCACAGGGCGGTTCGGCCGAGGACGTGCTGGCTACGCTGAAGACCCACGGCATCTGCCCCGAGGATGCCATGCCCTTCCCCGGCTCGCTGTATGGCGACTCGCTGAACAACTTCAATGAATTCTTCTCCGTACTGGAGCCCTATGTGGCTGCCGTGGCCAAGAGCAGCAGCAAGAAAATCTCGAATCAGTGGAAGGTCGGTCTGCAAGGCATCCTCGATGCCTACCTGGGCGAGTGTCCCAAGGAGTTCACCTATGAGGGCAAGAAATACACACCGAAGTCGTTCGTGGAGAGCCTCGGCCTGAATCTTGACGACTACGTAAGCATCACCAGCTACACCCACCACCCCTTCTATACGACGTTTGCCGTAGAGGTGCAGGACAACTGGCGCTTCCCGCAGTCGTATAACCTGCCCATGGACGAGATGATGGCGGTCATCGACAATGCTATCGAACAGGGCTACACCGTAGCCTGGGGCGGCGACGTCAGCGAAGAGGGCTTCACCCGCACTGGGCTGGCTTATGCCATCGATACGAAGGCTACCGAAAGCCTGGCCGGAAGCGATATGGCCAAGTGGCTGAAGATGACGGCCGCCAAGAAGAAGAACCTCATCGACTCGCTCGGTTGCACCGTTCCCGAAATCGTGCCGACACAGGAAATGCGTCAGGAGCGCTTCGACAACTGGGAACTGACCGACGACCACGGCATGCTCATCTACGGCGTGGCCAAGGACCAGAACGGACGCGAGTACTACATGGTGAAGAACTCGTGGGGCGAGACTGGCGACTACAAGGGCACATGGTACATGACCAAGGCCTTCATCGCTGCCAACACGATGGACTTCCTCATCAACAAAAACGCCATCCCCAAGCAGATTCGTAAGAAGCTGGGCATCTAATTACTTTTGGGTAAATCCTTAAAAAAACGCAAATCCGCATGAGATGTAATGCAGATTTGCGTTTTTTTTCGTAACTTTACGGCATGAACTATATGTGGAACTTCATTTCGCTCACAAGCGAACAGGAAGAAACCGCCAAGGAACTGGCCAAAGGGCTGAATATGAGCCCTGTCTTGGGCCGCCTGCTGGTGAACCGTGGCATCGAGGATGTACCCGATGCACGGCGATTCTTCCATCCACAACTCAACGAACTGCTCGACCCGTTCCTCTTCCGCGACATGGCCAAGGCCGTCGATCGCCTGAACCGTGCACTGGGGCGCAAGGAGCGCATCATGGTCTATGGCGACTACGACGTCGATGGCTGTACGGCCGTGGCGCTGGTGTATAAGTTCCTGCAGCAGTTCTACTCGAACATCGACTACTACATCCCCGACCGCTACGAAGAGGGGTATGGAGTCTCGGTGCAGGGTGTCGATTATGCCTACGATACGGGCGTCAAGCTGGTCATCGTACTCGACTGTGGCATTAAGGCCATCGAGACCATCAGCTATGCCAAGGAGAAGGGTATCGACTTCATCATCTGCGACCACCATGTGCCCGACGACGAACTGCCGCCGGCCGTGGCCATACTGAATGCCAAGCGCCGCGATGCTACGTATCCGTATCAAGACTTGTCGGGCTGCGGCGTGGGATTCAAACTCATGCAGGCCTTTGCCCAAAGTAATGGCATAGAATTCTCAAAACTCATTCCCCTGCTCGACCTTTGCGCAGTCAGCATCGCATCGGACATTGTGCCCATCATGGGAGAAAATCGCGTGCTGGCCTATCACGGACTGCGGCAACTGAATGCCAACCCCAGCGTCGGGCTGAAGGCCATCATGGACATTTGCGGACTGGCAGGCAAGGAGATTACGATGAGCGACATCATCTTCAAGATTGGGCCACGCATCAATGCTTCGGGACGTGTACAGAATGGTAAGGAGACGGTGGCCCTGCTGGTCGAGAAGGATGAGAAACTGGCCCACATGCAGGCCAACCTTATCAACCACTATAACGACCAGCGCAAGGATCTGGACAAGAGCATGACGGAAGAGGCAAACCGCATCGTCGAGACACTGGACCACGAACATGAGTCGAAATCAATCGTCATCTACAACCCCGAATGGCACAAGGGTGTCATCGGCATCGTGGCTTCGCGACTGACCGAAATCTACTGCCGTCCGTCGGTGGTGCTGACACGCAGCGATGAATTTGCCACCGGGTCGGCTCGTTCGGTGGGCGGATTCGATGTGTATAAGGCCGTGGAAAGTTGCCGTGACTTGCTCGAGAACTTTGGCGGGCATACCTATGCCGCAGGACTGACCATGAAGGTGGAGAACGTCGAGGAATTCAAACGCCGGTTCGAAACCTATGTCGAGGAGAACCTCGACCCCACCCTGACATTGGCACAAATCGACATAGAGGCAACTATCGACTTCCGCGATATTACCCACAAGTTCTTCAGCGACCTGAAGCGATTCAACCCCTTCGGGCCGGACAATCCACGTCCCATCTTCTGCACCCGCCAGGTCTATGACTACGGCACGAGCAAGGTGGTAGGGCGCGAGCAAGAGCACATCAAGCTGGAACTCGTTGATAACAAGAGCAACAACGTCATGAACGGCATTGCCTTCGGGCAGAGCAGCCAGGCGCGATACATCAAGACAAAGCAGTCGTTCGACATTGTCTATGCCATCGAAGAGAATACGCATAAGCGTGGCGAGGTGCAGTTGCAAATCGAGGACATTCAGCCTACGGGCAAGGAAGTATGAGCAACAAATACAAGGACATCCTTCGACGATACTGGGGCTACGAGGATTTCCGAGGCATTCAAAAGGACATCATCGAAAGCATAGGCTCGGGGCACGACACCCTGGGACTGATGCCTACAGGCGGTGGAAAGAGCATCACCTTCCAGGTGCCGGCTATGGCACAGGAGGGTATCTGCATCATCATCACTCCGCTTATCGCACTCATGAAGGACCAAGTGCATAGCCTTCGCCGCAGGGGTATCAAGGCCACTTGTGTCAACTCTGGCATGACGCGGAGCGAAATCGTCACGGCACTCGAGAACTGCATCCTGGGCGGGTACAAATTCCTCTACATCTCGCCGGAGCGCATCGGCACGCAACTCTTCCAGACCAAACTGCGCCACATGCATGTGAACTTCATCACGGTCGATGAGGCACATTGTATCTCGCAGTGGGGCTATGACTTCCGGCCAAGTTACCTCGACATTGCCGAAATCCGACGCATCGCTCCCGATGCTCCCGTACTGGCGCTGACGGCTTCGGCTACGCCTGAGGTGGTGGAGGATATACAACTGCAACTGAACTTCCGTGAGACGAAGGTCTGCCGAATGAGTTTCGAGCGCAAGAACCTGATATACATCGTCCGTCCTGCCGACGACAAGTTGCGCGAGATGGTACATATCTTACAAAGTGTTCAGGGTTCGGCCATCGTCTATACCCGCAATCGTCAGCAGACGCAGGAACTGGCAGAATATCTGATTAATGAAGGAATTACGGCAACAAACTACCATGCAGGACTGCCACAAGTAAAGAAGGACGAACGGCAGCAGGCCTGGCAACGCAACCAGTATCGCGTCATGGTGGCCACAAATGCATTCGGTATGGGCATCGACAAACCCGATGTGCGTGTGGTCTTACACTTCGAAATACCAGACTCTCCCGAAGCATACTTCCAGGAAGCAGGACGCGCTGGGCGCGACGGAGAGACAGCTTATGCCGTACTGCTCTACGACAGCCGCGACTGTACGAAACTACTCCGCCGTGTCGGCGAGACTTATCCCGAGCCCGACTACATCCGTAAGGTCTATCAAGATATGTGTTGCTATCTGGAAATGGCAATGGGCGACGGAACAAACGTAACTCGGGAGTTCGACCTACAAGACTTTTGTCGGCGCTTCCGCCACTTCCCCGTACAGGCACACAGTGCCTTGTTGCTACTTGACAAGACAGGTATAATCCAATTTACCGAAGACGAGGAAATTACCAGCCGGCTGATGTTTTCCATCGGACGCGATGAACTATACCAGTTGCGCGAACGCACCGAAGTACAGGAACGAATCATTCACGTCCTGCTGCGCCGATACGTTGGACTTTTCTCTGAATTTGCATACATCGACGAGCATGTGCTGGCACAGGAGACTGGCCTTGATTACGGAACCGTCTATATGGCACTGAAAGAGATGGCTCACTCGGGCATTCTCCACTATATACCACGTAAGCGCACCAATTACATTACCTTCGTCACCCGACGTATCGAGTCTGATGAAATAACCCTGCCACGCGAAGTATATGTCGATAGGAGGAAGCAATACGAACGTCGCATAGCTTCGATGATACAGTATGTTACCGACAAAGACAAGTGCCATAGCCAGTTCCTGCTGGCCTACTTTGGAGAACGGGATACCGACAAGTGTGGCCGATGTGACATCTGTATTGGAGACAACATCCTTCAAAAGACGGAAGACGAGATTCGAGAGGCCGTCCTCCGTCAACTGCAAAACGGACCAGTGGCAGCCCCCGACATGGACTATACCAGCTTCAACCGCAACCAATTCGCCAAAGTCGTACATGAGATGGTTCGCCATGAAGAAATTGCCTTAGACCAAGACCAACGGTTCGTGTTACCATCTATAAGTTGACCTTATTCCCCCCCCAATAGTAAACAAACCCCTACCACCTTCACAGGCAGCAGGGGACATGGGCCCTTTTTAACTAACTAAACTAAACCTGTTATGAGAAACAGGATATTTCAGCACAGATACCGCAATGGGGCAAACATTACACCCAGACGGCCATTACTATACTTTCTAATATATCACCCGGCCTTCTTTCTCCGCACGCTTCACCCGTGGCCGCAGTTCACTGATGTGGAAGACACGGCTGCGCTCTGCATCGCCTTCCATCCACTTCCGCGTGGGGGCCGAGGCCTCAAAGATTTGCACGCGCTTCACCGTCTGGGGCAGGGGTGCAAAGACGAGCACGAAGCGGATGGTCTGACCCGACTGGCCGTGCACCCAGAAGCACTGGTCCATGGGGAAGTATTCCACTTCACGCAGCAGGTACTGGTCGCCTGTGTCGGCGTCGATGATGGCCGTCCCCGTGGTGAAGCGGAAGAACCACCAGTCCTGATACTCGGGTATCTTCCAGTCGTAGGTGACGTAGGTGGCCTCCTTGCAGCGGTAGAGTGTCCAGTAGCCCCCATCAAACACATTCTTTCCATTATCCTGCTTTGGGGCTGTCAAGATGGTGTTGAAGACGGCAAACGAGTTCTCGTTCTGGACGTCATAGTTCGGCCACGCGGGGCGCTCCAACGTAGGGGCCTGATTCACGGGGCGCACATCGTAGGTCGGTAGTTCCTTCCTTCCATAGCCATCGTTGACGGCCAGACACACAAGCACGAGCGCAAATATTATCTTTTTCATCTTTCTGTCCTCCTTTCTTTAGTGAATAACTTTCACAGGGCGTTCGTCTTTCTTCTGATTGAAGACAATGCCAGTTCGATTCCAACCATCAGGGGTACTGATGGCCAGTTCCACACGGCGTACCTTCTTGGGTATGGGCGGATAGATGCCTGTCATCTTCACCACCACACCGGCCTTGTCGCCTATCGACAATGCTGCGAGTTTATCCTCGTAGTTCTCCACGCGGCGGCACATGTAGCGGTCGCCCGTCTTTGGGTCAACGAGGGCCAGTTCTGCAAAATCCACCCCCAGCATGTCGAGCGTGCCGTCCGCAGGATTGGGCATTTCTGTGGTCATATAGACGTTCAGGCGTGTCTCGTCCTTCCCGCGCTCGAGGCGGAAGGGGTGCATGTCTGCCTCCTGTGCCGTCACATCAGCCGGTCGCCAACATGGGTCTATCGGAGCATTGTTCACGTGCGGTGATGTGGCTTGTCGGGCAGGTTGCATCATGCGGATGTGATAACCATGGCCCAGTTCCTTGCGGTCTTCCTTTTGCAGCCATATGGTGTAGCCGTCCTCACGTCCGTCTATCTCCCAGTGCGCACCACCGTCTATATACACATGCTTCACACAAATAGTGTCACCCGTATAGTTTGGGCGAAAGGTTCCTACGTAGATGCCCGGGCCTATCTTCCTTGCTCCAACGGCTACCATCGTGCTGTCAAGCAGCATTTCAGGACTTGGCTCAATTGCCCAAAGACACGTGTCCACACCCAGCGAGAAGTCCAGAGTATCGCTCATGGCTACCTGCCCACTGCCTTCGGCATCCCCGCCATTGTCAGATATGACATTGTCGTCCTCTGCCAGTTGTACCCGCGATACTACCGCAGTTTCCTCTGTCTTCGGCAAGGCCAAAAGCGGCGCCAACTGCTCTTCTCCCCGGATTGTGTCCTGCAGTTCCTCCATCAACGTAGGCCTGGCAAAGGCTGCTGCTGCGAAGGCTACCAGCGGCAGGAGGTAGAGCACCTTCAGCATCGCCGCTCGGTCCGATTTCTTTTTGTACATCATTTTCAGTCTTTTTTTAATTGAACTTCGGTTGAAGCCGTTCACCACAGGCTGCAGTCCTGCATTCGCGGCCTTCTTTATTAATAACAGCTGATATTCGTCATTCTCATAGCCGTGCGTCATCACGTAGCGATCGGCCTGGTATTCGTGGATGTCCGACAGGTCGCGACGCAGCATCCAGGCAAACGGCAACCACCACAGCATACGCACCGTGAAGTCGCACAAGAGCATGTCCCACGAATGGCGACAACGTATGTGCTGCAACTCGTGGGCCAGAATGGCCCTATTATAGCTATCCTTCTTGGGTGAGGTGAGCACCACCCATCGCATCCAACTAAAGGGAGTCCTCACCCGTTCATTTACCACAACCACAACACCTCGGGGCACATCAGGCAATTCCAGTCTCTGTCCCCGCCGTATCATCCTCATTACCGAAATAATAGCCAATAAATACAATCCCCAGGCCACCACGAGCCCTACAACATACCCCCAGGCCAATACTCTCACGATATTCAACCGACGTTGGCTGTTACCCGCTTGTACCTTCTGCTGGGTCTGGGCGACGACTTCCTCGGCAGCTTCCGCCACCTGCATCTCCACCCACTGAACGCCTTCCTGCACAGGGGTTGCCTCCTTAGTCTCAAACGAACATAGCGGCAGCAGCAGACTCCCCACCAACACGCTCAACAATACGGTACGATTCAGCGTGTGGAACGTCTCACGTCGTAAAAGTAGGCCATAGAGCGAATACAACAATGTCAGCGAAAGAGCCCACTTTATAATATATATAAGGAATGTAGCCATTAACAGAAACTGGAGTTACTTTTTATTTCTTTTCAACTCACTCAAGAAGTCCATCAGCTCCTGTTCACTTACTTTCTCTTCCTGTACCAAGGCCGATACTACATTCAGGTATGAATTCTCAAAATAACGCCCTACAAACGAATGCAACTTATTCTTCCCATAATCTTGTTGCTTCACAACAGGAATATAAACATATCCACGCCCCTGCACTTCATGTGAAAGATAGCCTTTCTTTTCTAACGACTGAAACATCGTAGCCACCGTATTGATATGTGGCTTAGGTTCAGGATAAACAGCCAATACATCCTTCGGGGCACATGTTCCCAACTGCCAGATTAACTCCATCACTTCTTCTTCCTTACTCGTAAGCTTAGCTATATTCTTCATAATTTCAACTAAATTTATCGTTCAACAGTGCAAAGGTAAGCATTTATAAAATACCCACCAAATAAATTCCCCTCTTTTTAACGAAATTTATAGTTGAATTGTAATATAAGCGCAAACGGCTAACTGAATCACCCCATTCAGCCAACTGACTCGTCCCACTCAGCCAGCTGACTTATCCTATTCAGCCGGCTGACTGGATAAAAAAAGAGAGCCCTCCGGAATGTTACTTCCGGAGGACCCTCCAAAGAAAAACGGCAGCTACCTACTCTCCCACCTTGGCAGTACCATCGGCGCGGGCGGGCTTAACTTCTCTGTTCGGAATGGGAAGAGGTGGAACCCCG
>JAFUFK010000011.1 GCA_017469925.1 Bacteroidaceae bacterium
GAAGAAGATGGCGGTGTTCTTACCCTCCATGTCGGTGTTGGCCGAGCAGTGCATCGAGGCGATACCCTGCAGGGGCAGGTAGTAGTTCTGCATCGAGAACATACCCTTCTTCATCTCACCGCCGTACCAGGTGTTGATGATGACCTGCTCGCGGCTGGTGGTGTTGAAGGCTACGCAAGTCTCCGAGTTCAGACCCAGTTCCTGGTAGTTCTCCACCTTGGCCTTCGAGGCGTTGTAGATGACAAAGTTGGGCTCGAAGCTTTCCAGTTCCTCAGCGGTGGGCTGGATGAACATGTTCTTCACGAAGTGGGCCTGCCAAGCCACCTCCACGATGAAGCGGACGGCCAGGCGGGTAGCCTCGTTGGCACCACAGAAGGCGTCAACGACGTACAGCGGCTTGTTCGAGAGCTCCTTGATGGCGATGTCCTTCACCTGGGCCCAGACAGCCTCCGACATGGGGTGGTTGTCGTTCTTGTAACCCTCGGTAGTCCACCAAACCTTGTCGTGGCTCTGAGCGTCGTCAACGATGTACTTGTCCTTAGGCGAGCGGCCGGTGTAGATACCGGTCATCACGTTCACGGCGTCCAGTTCCGTGTTCTGGCCCTTGTCGTAGCCGGTCAGGCTGGCCTTGGTCTCCTCCTCAAAGAGGAACTCGTACGAAGGATTGTGGGCAATCACGGTCGAGCCGGTGATGCCGTACTTGGTTAAATCTAAATTTGCCATAGTTTATAAAAGTTTAACGGGTTAACAGGTTAACGGTTTAGCAGTCGGGGGCATACGTCCCTCTTTTGCGCCACAAAAATACAAAATAATTGTGAATTGTGAATTGTGAATTATGAATTATTTTACCCCGCGACGACACTTTTTTCGTTAAGCCCAACCTTTTGAGAAGTCGGGTTTGCAATTCTCGCGCTAATTATTGCAACTACACTTATTATATTTATAATGAATGAGCCTACACGTAGGCTATTTTGTCCACATTTTTCCTACCTCTCGGGGGGTGGCCCGGAACCTGCCGCCGGAAGTTATGTTAACCTATCGGCCGAGATAATGTTAACTTCCGGCCATCGGTTAACTTAACCTGGGGGCGTAGGTTAACATAACTTCCGGCGCCCCCTTCTAAGGCACGGCGAAATCGCCCCGTTTATTGTTGATAGACAGGTCGTTACGTTTTCGGGCCAGATGCTGCGATGTGGGAGACGGGCTCGCCCCGCCGCCCCCGGGCGGTTGTAAGGATTTTTGCTACAGTTTCAGACAAAGGGGTCTCAAAAACTTGCCGATATCGGCAAAAAAGTGTATCTTTGTGGCGCAAACATGACAAAACTTGCCGATAGATGGAGTACATATCTGTGTTGGAATATGCCAAGAAGCATGGAATAAGCGAGCGCACCGCCCGCAACTATTGCGCACAGGGAAAGATAGACGGGGCGTTCCTGACAGGGAAGACCTGGAGCATTCCTGACGACGCGCCACTGCCCAAGAGAGGGAAACGGCGAGTCTCTCCCCTGCTCCAACGCCTGCGCCAAGAGAAGGAGGCAGGACTGAAGGGCGGCATCTATCACCGCACGCAGATTGACCTCACCTACAATTCGAACCACATTGAGGGCAGCCGGCTGACGAAGGAGCAGACACGCTACATCTTTGAGACGAATACGCTGGGAGCGACCGCCGAAAACACCGACATCGACGACATCATGGAGACGGTGAACCACTTCCGCCTAATCGACTACATTATCGACCATGCACAGGAACGCATCACGGAGTCGCACATCAAGCGGCTGCATGCCATGCTGAAAGCGAACACCTCGGACAGCCGAAAGTCGTGGTTTGCCGTAGGAGAATACAAGCGACTGCCCAATGAGGTGGGCGGCGAAGAGACCGCAGCACCGGAGGAGGTGAGCAGACAGATGAAGACGCTGCTGGCGAGATACAACAACGTGCCGCACCCCCAGCTTCGGGACATACTGGACTTCCACGTGCGGTTCGAGCGCATCCATCCCTTCCAGGACGGGAACGGGCGCGTCGGTCGCCTGCTGATGTTCTGGCAGTGCCTGGCAACGGAGGTCGTACCCTTCGTGATAACCGAGGACTTGCGTCTGTTCTACTACCGCGGCATTCAGCATTGGGGACATACCGACGGCTATCTTACCGACACATGCCTGACCGCACAGGACCAATACAAAGCCATATTAAAATACTTCAAAATAGACTACCATGAAAACGATTAACCTTAGCGAACAGAACACGGTAGTGAACCACTACCTGGCCGAAATCCGCGACAAGAGTTACCAACGAAACCGCACCCTCTTCCGCCAGAACATCCGCCGCATCGGCGAGGCGATGGCCTACGAGATTTCGAAGACGCTGGAGTACAGGACGAAACGGGTGACCACCCCGCTGGGTACGGCAGAGATTCCACTCATGAAGGACGACCTCTTGCTGGCCACCGTGCTCAGGGCCGGACTGCCCTTCCACGAGGGATTCCTCCATGTCTTCGACCATGCCGACAATGCCTTCGTCTCGGCCTTCCGCATGTACACCAACCGCGAGCATACGGAGGTGGGCATACATACGGAGTACATGGCCTCGCCCTCGGTGAAGGGGAAGACCCTGATTATCGTGGACCCCATGCTGGCCACGGGCGGAAGCATGGTGGCGGCCTACGAGGCCCTGCTGAAGACGGGACGGCCCGCGCGGGTACACATTGCCTGCGTTATCGGTACACCGGAAGGCGTGGAGATGTTGCAAAAGAACGTTGCAGAGGATGTCACGCTCTGGTGCGCTGCCATCGACCCGGGCATGAACGAGCATAAGTACATCGTCCCCGGCTTCGGCGACTGCGGCGACCTGTGCTACGGCGAGAAACTCTAAAAACTACCTTATTCAAAGTCGGCAAAGCTGACGCAAAAAGAAAGCCCTCGGACATTTAGAGTCCGAGGGCTTGTGCTTTGCAACAAGTGTTGCATAATGTCTATCGCACTTCCCAAGTGTCGTTGGTCTCGAGGAGCTCGGCAAAGGAGTGGTAGGGTTTCTTGGCCTTGACCTCTTCGATTTGGGCCTCAACGGCATCGTTGTAAGTGGGTGCTTCGACGTCGCGGATTACGCCAAGAGCGATGGGGAATCCGTCGCCGTCGCCCATAAGGGCGAGTTTCAACTGGAGAGTGTTGTCCTCCTGATGGGCATCGTGGACGAGGATGTCGTCCAAGGTGTAGCCGTCCTTACCAATCTCGACACGCTTCAGGCCGAAGCCGTCCTGCACGAGGCCGTACTCGTTGTTGGGACCGAAGACTAGCGGCTTGCCGTGCTCGACGTAGATGGCGTTCTGCTGGCGGCCTTCCTTCGAATAGACGCTCTCGTGGGTGCCGTCGTTGAAGATGACGCAATTTTGCAATATCTCGCAGACGGAGGTGCCTTTGTGGGCGTGGGCGGCCTTCAGGATGGCGATGGTGTCGGGGGCATCGGTGGCTACGGCACGGGCAAAGAAGCGGCCGCGGGCTCCGAAGCAGAGTTCAGCAGGGCGGAAGGGGTCTTCTACGGTACCGTAGGGGCTGGACTTCGATACAAAACCGCGCGGCGAAGTGGGTGAGTATTGCCCCTTCGTGAGGCCGTAGATGCGGTTGTTGAGAAGTATCATGTTAAGGTCGATGTTACGGCGGTTGGCATGGATGAAGTGGTTACCGCCAATGGCCAGTCCGTCGCCGTCGCCAGAGACTTGCCAGACGTCGAGCCGTGGGTTGGCGACCTTGCAGCCAGTGGCAATGGCTGCGGCACGTCCGTGGATGGTGTTCATGCCGTAGGTAGCCATGTAGTGGGGCAAACGGCTGCTGCAGCCGATGCCGGAGATGACGGCAATGTCCTCGGGTGCTGTACCTATCTCGGCCAGTGCCTTGTGGAACGAGGCGAGGAAGAAGTGGTCGCCGCAGCCCGGACACCAACGGGGCTGGCCCTTTTTATAATCGGTATTTGTGTATGCCATGGGAATTATGGGGTTTTAGAGGAGTATTAGAAATTATAGGAGAGTACTGAATGCTTCTACCAGTTCGCTAACCACGAACGGCTGGCCCTTCACCTGGTTGAACTGATGGGGAGTAAAGCCATCGACCTGGGTGCGGAGGTAGGCTGCAAGCTGGCCCATGTTCTGCTCGGCAACAACAACCTTGGGATAGCGCATAAGCACCTCGGCAGTGTTCTTGGGTAGAGGACGGATGTAACGGAACTGGGCGAGGGCTACCTTATGACCCTTTGCACGGAGCTCGTCCATGGCCGTGTGCAGGTGGCCGTAGGTGCTGCCGAAGCCAACGATGAGCAGGTCGGCATCGTCGCGGTCGCCCAGCACCTCGAGGTCGGGCACGGGGATGCGGTCAATCTTCTCCTGGCGCAGGCGCGTCATGAGGTCGTGGTTCTCGGGGTCGGTGGAGATGGCTCCCGTCTTGGAGTCCTTCTCCAGTCCTCCCAGGATGTGGGTGAAGCCTTCGCGGCCAGGCACGGCCCAATAGCGAACGCCCTCGGCATTGCGCTGGTAGGGAGTCCACTGACCACGCAGCGACTCTGGTACATAAGGTGGCTGGATGGCGGGGTATTCGTCGAGGTTGGGCAGGCGGAAAGCCGCTGAACCGTTAGCCACGTAGGCATCGGTCAGCAGGACAACGGGGGTCATGTGTTCCAGAGCCATCTTCGAGGCATCGTAAGCCGCATCGAAACAGTCGGCGGGGCTGAGGGCTGCCAGTACAGGCAGGGGACTCTCGCCGTTACGGCCATAAAGGACCTGAAGGAGGTCGGTCTGTTCCGACTTCGTGGGTAGGCCCGTGGCAGGACCGCCTCGCTGGACGTCGAGCACGACAAGGGGCAGTTCCATGATGACAGCCAGGTTCATAGCCTCGGACTTTAGGCAGACGCCGGGACCGCTGGTCGAGGTGACGGCCAGTGCGCCAGCAAAGGAGGCTCCAATGGCTGAGGCACAGCCCGAAATCTCGTCTTCGCACTGTACGGTGGTTACGCCCAAGCTCTTGTGCTTCGAGAGTTCGTGAAGCACGTCGGTAGCAGGGGTGATGGGATAAGAACCGAGGTAAAGCTTCAGCCCAGCCTTTTCGGCTGCAGCGATGAAACCATAGGCCGTGGCCTTGTTGCCCGTAATGTCCATGTAGCGGCCGGGGCGCTTGTCGCGCGTATCGATGCGATAGACGTTCAGAGCCGAGGAGTGGGTGTTGTGGCCATAGTCGTAGCCAGCCCGGATCACTCGGATATTGGCCTCAGCTATGGCGGGCTTCTTGGCGAACTTCTCGCGCAGGAAGTTGAAGGCCACGTCGAGGTCGCGAGTGAAGAGCCAGCAAACGAGGCCGACGGCAAACATGTTGCGACACTTGAGCATCGCCTTCACGTCCATACCTGTATCGGCGAGACAATCCTTCACCATCGTCGTGAGCGGACAGGCGATGACGCGATCGGGGTCAACACCGAGTTCCTTCAGCGGGTCGTCGGTCTTGAACTCAGCCTTCTGCAAGTCCTTGGGCCCAAAGGCATCGGTGTCGATGATGACGGTGGCTCCGGGCTTGGCATAGCGAAGCTGTGTCTTGAGCGCAGCCGCATTCATGGCCACAAGTACATCGCAGAGGTCGCCAGGGGTATAGACCTGCGAGGCTCCGATATGGACCTGGTAGCCACTGACACCCGTCAGCGAGCCTTGCGGGGCGCGGATGTCGGCCGGATAGTCGGGAAAAGTACTGATACTGTTACCTACGGTAGCGGAGACCGTAGAAAAAATGTTTCCGGCCAGCTGCATGCCGTCGCCGGAATCGCCTGAGAAACGGACCACTACACTGTCCAATTCCTTAATCTCCACAGAATTTGTCATGTTTTGGGAGAACTTTAAACTTTAAACTTCGAACTATTAACTTTGAACTTTACGAAAGTACCCCCGCCGGGAATCGAACCCGGATTGGCGGTTTAGGAAACCGTAGTTCTATCCATTGAACTACAGGGGCGCCTTGTCAAATACGGATGCAAATTTAGTGCTTTTTTCCCATTCCCCGAAGCAAAAGCAAGAAAAATGTGTTACAATAGTTAAATAAAGATACGCGCGATACGCGAGAAGGGATACCCAAAATCAACGGTCTGCGTCGCGAATTTCCTCGAAATCGACGTACTCGCCCTCGTCTTCCGTAAACACCCGTTTCTGCGCTTGCGAGTCGGGATGTGAAGTTTCATCGCCCTGCAAGGTCGTGCGCTGGCGGGTGTTGATGCCAAAGAGGCGCATGAGCATCTGGATGATGGACAGGCCGAAGCTGGCCACTACGAAGAAGCCAACAAACAGAAACATGAAAAAACATCCGAGTACGCGCATAGGATGGGCAACGGGAATGGTTAATTGGTTAATGGCGGGGGCGGGAAGTGAAGTTTACGTATAGCGAGAGCAGGACGTACCAGACAATCATGGCGGCAAGACTGCCCATGCCCCAGGGAAGGGCAAGCAGGATAAGGCAACCAAAGAGGAACGTGTAGCGAATGTGGTTGTTGCGCCAAGTGTAGTCCTTAAACTTCAAGGCGAAAAGGGGCAACTCGGCCACCAGCAGGAGGCACGAGAGGAACATGAACAGGAAAAGGAACACGGCATTGAACTTTAGCGAGACCAAGAAGGCATGCTGGCTGACCACAAGCGAGCCCCAGAAGAGGGCATTGGCAGGCGTGGGCAGGCCGATGAACGAAGAGGTCTGGCGCGAGTCGAGATTGAACTTGGCCAAGCGCAAGGCCGAGAAGGCAGCCATGAGGAAGGCGGTGTAGGGAATCACTTTGGCAAAAGGCTGGAGCAACTCGGGGTAGTGCACCTCGTGGAAGAGGTAGAAAAGGATGGCCGAGGGGGCCACACCGAAGGTTACGACATCGGCCAGCGAATCGAGTTCCTTACCAATGGGCGACGAAACACCCAGCAGGCGAGCGACCATGCCATCGAAGAAGTCAAAGACAGCGCCCAAAATAATCATCACAATGGCCCAACGATAGTTACCATAGAAAGCCGCCCCCGTAGCCATGCAACCACAGATGAGGTTGCAGCAGGTGAGCGAGTTCGGAATGTGTTTCTTTATCATGAAAGTTTAGCTATAATCGTTTCGTTGCCCGTCGTCTTCTGACCTAAGCGGACACACACCTCCGCTCCGAGAGGCAAGAAGAGATCAACACGCGAACCCAATTTTATGAATCCCATGTGCTCGTCGATTTCGTATTCTTCGCCCTCCTCAAGATAAGTGACCACGCGGCGAGCCATTGCACCGGCAATCTGGCGCGTCAGGATTTCCTGACCCTGAGGGGTCTCGATGACGATAGTGCTCCGTTCATTCTCGATGCTCGACTTTGGAAGCCAGGCTGCGAGATGATTGCCGTCATAGTGGCGCACCATCTTTACGCGGCCATCGACGGGAATCCAGTTGGCATGTACGTTAAAGGGGCTCATAAAGATGGAAACCTGCAGGCGACGGTCGTGGAAGTATTCCGTCTCCTCCACCTCCTCAATGACCACTATATGACCATCGGCAGGAGCAATGACTATGCCCGTCGTATCCGACTCGAAGTTGCGAATCGGACAACGGTAGAAGTTGGCTACAAGCAGATAGAAGAGAGCACTGAGCGTAACAGCGACGATAAACAATGGCTTCGAATCACAAAAAAGATGAATAGAAAGGCAAATGAGCACCAGCACAACGGCCGATACGGTAAGGATATGAGTGCCTTCGCTGTGGATTCGTATCTTACGCAGTTTCCTAAGTCTTTTTCCCATTTCTCGGTTACAAACTTTCGGGGGACAGATTTCCCCCTACGTCATGCAAAGTTAGTAAGTTTCCGTTATAAAACAAAATATATCGAGGCAAAATAAAATCTTTTTGCCGTCACAAGGGTAAAAAGAGTCGAGATTAGTTGCTACTTTCGAGAAAGAAGTGTAACTTTATCCCAAATTTCACCTTACTATAGAATTCTTATGCCAGACTTTGTACATCTACATGTGCACACGCAGTACTCGCTGCTCGACGGACAGGCCAGTATTGCGAAACTGCTGAAGAAAGCCACTGCCGACGGCATGCGAGGCATGGCCATTACCGACCATGGCAACATGATGGGGGTGAAGGAGTTTTTCAATGCCTGCAAGAAACTAAATAAGCAACGCAAGGAGGAGGGTCTGGAGCCTTTTAAGCCCATCATCGGCTGCGAAATGTACGTGGCTCCGCACGCAAAGGAGTCGAAGGACAAGGAACTGGGCGACGGCGTGCGTTACCACCTCATTGTGCTGGCGAAGAACCAGACGGGCTACCACAATCTGATAAAGCTTGTCTCAAGGGCTTGGGTCGATGGCTTTTACAACAAGCCCCGAACCGACCACGCCGACCTAGAACGCTACCACGAGGGTCTCATCATCTGCTCAGCCTGCCTGGCCGGCGAGGTGCCCCGGAAAATTCATGCCGGCGACGTGGAGGGGGCCGAGGAGACCATCCTTTGGTACAAAAGCATCTTTGGCGAAGACTACTATCTGGAGTTACAGCGCCACGAAGTCAAGGACCCTCACCAACGTGCCAACCGTGAGACCTATCCCATCCAGCAACAGGTAAACAAGGTTATCATAGAACTGGCACATAAGCATGGCATCAAGCTCGTCTGTACCAACGACGTGCACTTTGTTGACGAAGACGATGCCGAGGCCCACGACCGCCTCATTTGTCTCTCTACCAGCCGAGACCTCGACGACCCCGCCCGCATGCTCTATTCGAAGCAGGAGTGGTTCAAGACACGGGCCGAAATGGAGGCCATCTTCGCTGACGTGCCCGAGGCTTTGGAAAACACCATCGAGGTACTCGAAAAGGTGGAGATGTACGACATCGACCACGCTCCCATCATGCCAAACTTCCAAATTCCCGAGACGTTCGGAACGGAAGAGGAATATCATAAACGATTTACCGACCAGCAGCTCTTCGACGAGTTTACGCGCGACGAACACGGCAACGTCATTATGTCGCCCGAAGATGCCGAGAAGAAGGTGCGCAACATGGGCGGGGTGCAGAAACTCTACCGTCTGAAGTTGGAGGCCGACTACCTGACTCACCTAACCATGATTGGGGCCAAGCGGGTCTATGGCGATCCCGTGTCCGACGAAGTCATGGAACGCCTCACATTCGAACTGCACGTAATGAAGTCGATGGGCTTCCCTGGCTACTTTCTCATCGTGCAGGATTACATCAACGCTGCCCGCCACGAACTGGGCGTAAGCGTCGGCCCTGGGCGTGGTTCGGCTGCAGGTAGTGCCGTGGCCTATTGCCTTGGTATTACGCAGGTCGACCCCATCCGCTACGACCTGCTGTTCGAGCGTTTTCTCAATCCTGACCGTATCTCGCTGCCAGATATCGATGTCGATTTCGACGACGACGGTCGCGGCAAGGTGCTCTCGTGGGTAACGCAGAAGTATGGAGAGGAGAAGGTGGCCCATATCATTACCTACGGCACGATGGCCACAAAGATGGCCATCAAGGACGTGGCGCGCGTCGAAAAACTGCCGCTCGACACCTCCAACGCCCTCTGCAAACTCATTCCCGACCGCATGCCTGAGGTCAATGGCAAGACCATGAAGATGAACCTCCCCAACGTCATCAGCATTGTGCCCGAACTACAACAGGCCGAGGCCTCGCCCGACCCCATCCTGCGCGATACCATCCACTATGCCAAGAAGTTGGAGGGCAACGTACGCGGTACTGGTGTCCATGCCTGCGGCGTCATCATCTGCCGCGACGATGTTTCGGACTGGGTGCCCATATCGACGGCCGATGACAAGGAGTCTGGCGAAAAACTTCTCTGCACACAGTACGAAGGTTCGGTCATTGAGGACACGGGCCTTATCAAGATGGACTTCCTCGGACTGAAGACGCTCTCGCAAATCAAGGAATGCATACAGAACATCCACGACAGTCTGGGCATCGACATTGACATCGACCACATCGACATCAACGACCCCGCTACCTATAAACTCTACTGCGACGGACGCACCGTCGGTACGTTCCAGTTTGAATCAGCTGGTATGCAAAAGTATCTGCGAGAACTGCAACCCACGGTCTTCGAAGACCTCATCGCCATGAATGCCCTCTATCGCCCCGGGCCCATGGACTACATCCCCGACTTTATCGACCGCAAACAGGGCCGCAAGCCCGTCGAGTACGATATCCCTTGCATGGAAAAGTACCTCAAGGACACCTATGGTATCACGGTCTATCAGGAGCAGGTCATGCTACTCTCGCGCCAGTTGGCCAACTTCACCCGAGGCGAAAGCGACACTCTGCGCAAGGCCATGGGCAAGAAGTTGAAGGACAAACTGGACCACATGAAGCCCCAGTTCATCAACCAAGGCCAGGCCAACGGCCACGACCCGAAAGTCTTGGAGAAGATATGGACTGACTGGGAGAAGTTTGCTTCCTACGCCTTCAACAAGAGTCACGCCACTTGCTACTCGTGGGTAGCCTACCAGACGGCCTATCTCAAGGCCAACTATCCCGCTCAGTTCATGGCGGGTGTCATGAGCCGAAGCAAGGATATCGCCGAGGTTACCAAGTTCATGAACGAATGTAAGGGCATGGGCATTGAAACACTCGGTCCCGACGTTAACCTCAGCCGCCACAAGTTCAGCGTTGATCCGAATGGCGACATCCGCTTCGGCCTGACGGCAATCAAGGGACTCGGACGCAGTGCAGTCGATGCAATTATTAAGGAACGCGAAAACTGCGGTCCCTATACCGATATCTTCGACTTTGCCAAGCGCATGCCTGCCAGCGCCGTCAAGCGTAGCGACATCGAATGTCTGGCACTATCCGGAGCCTTCGACTCCTTTGCCCCAGCCATCCATCGCGAACAGTTCTTTGCTCCCAATGCCAAGGGCGAAGCTTTCATCGACACGCTTGTACGCTTCGGTATCCAATACCAGCAGGCCGAACAGGAAGCCCAGTTCTCGCTCTTCGGTGGCATGGACGCCATCGACATCAATACTCCCGCCATCCCCGAGGCCGCTTCGTGGAGCACGCTCGAACGACTCAACAAGGAGAAGGAGAAGATTGGTATCTACCTCTCGGCCCATCCCCTCGATGAGTACTCTGTCGTGCTCCGCCACACCTGCAACATGCACGCCAACCAACTCGCCGACCTCACCGAGTTCCAAGGCCACGACGTACGCTTCGGCGGCATCGTTACCAATATTCGCAAGGGCATTTCGAAGAAAGGACAGCCCTACGGTATCGTCACCATCGAGGACTACGAGGGCTCCGGCGAACTGCCACTCTTCGGCGACATGTGGGCCAAGTGGGGCAACTATATGAGCGAAGGCTACACCATCTATGTCAGCGCCTCGGTCCAGCCCGACCGTTTCTCGGGTCGCTTGCGCTTGCAAATCAACCGCATCGACTTCCTCTCTGACATGCGCGACAAAGCCATCCACTCGCTCACCATCTCCTTCCTGCTCGAAGACCTCGACGACGAGTTCGTCTTCACCCTCTCCGACTATGCCAAGGCTAATCCCGGTCAGGCGCAACTTATCTTCAACATCCATCAGGTCAGCCACAACGCCAACATCCAAACCGTAGCCACCAACCACCGCATAGCCGTTACGCCCCAACTCATCGACCTGCTCGAAAAGACGCCAAACATCACTTACCAAATTACTTAACCCGCTAAACGATTAAATTCTTAAACCATTAAACTTTTATAAACTATGGCACTACACATCACATCCGCCAACTACAACGAGATTGTCGGCCAAGGCCGACCCACAGTGATTGACTTCTGGGCAACCTGGTGCGGCCCCTGCAAGCGCCTTGCCCCCACTATCGAGGAACTTGCCACCGAGTACGCCGGCCGCGTAAACATCGGCAAGTGCGACGTCGAAGAGGACGGCAACGACGACCTCGCTATGCAGTTCCAGGTCAGCAGCATCCCCTGCCTAATCTTCCTCGACGGCCAAGGCCAGCTCGTCCAGCGCCTCGTAGGCCTGCAGAGCAAGCCCGCCCTGCAACAGGCTATCGAAAAGTTGCTCTAACCGTTAACCATTAAACGTTAACCGTTAAACTTTTATACATTATGGCTGATTTCGAAGACGAACTGCTGCAGGACGCCGAAGACGACCGCCGCACTGTGGAGTACATCCAGAATTACCTGCCCCAGGAACTCAAGGACAAGTTCACCGAAGAGCAACTCTACTACTTCCTCGACGTCATCGTCGATTACTATGCCGAAAGTGGCATCCTCGAGGCGGAACCTGACGAGGACGGCTCCATCGACATCGACGTAGAGCAGATTGCCCAACACCTCGCCCAGCAAGCCCGCAAGGACGGGATGGGAGAGTTCTCGGCCGAAGACCTCCGCTGGGTCGTAGAGGGAGAGATGGAATACGCCGAGCAGCAAGAGCAATAACCAAACTTGCTTGGGGATTGCCGAGTCGCGAGGTGCAAAGACGAAGTCAATACACCGACAGCCTCGACGACGAGAGAGACGGTCTGCCAGGAACTCCTTGTTGGTTGCTGGGTTAGATTATCATGCCCAGAATCAGCAATGAGATGGCGGGTAAGATCCGTTTCATATTGCTCTATGTTTAAGGTCTTACAATAAGTTTCTGTCTGCCGCGGATGTAGAGGCCGCGCTGGGGGTGCTGGGTCAGGCGGCGACCCGTGAGGTCGTAGATGGGCAGGTCGGTGGCGCTGCCACGAACAGGGCTGATGCCGTTGCCGTCGAAGGGCAAACGGAAGTGGGCCACGAAGGCCTCGTCGTCGTTCTCCAGCGTCAGGGTGTAGTCACCCTCGGGATATTCGCTCAGGCGGATGTCGAGAGTCAACAGGTTGTCGGTTCCCAACGTCTGCGAGAAGGCAACCTCTCCAGTGGCATTCGTTATCGTAGCGCGGTACTGACCGCTCAGTCCGTTCACGCCGAGGCTGGCCATCAGGTCGTCGAACTCGCCCTCTACCCTATCGCCGCCGTCCGCTGCCGCTGGTACACGATAGGCCGTCGGACGCGTCTTCACCACATGTGTGAAGTCCAACTTCTGCTTCTTGACTTCGCTGGCCACGTCCTCATCCCAGTACTGGCTAATGTCCTCGGTCAGGCTCACATCATTATATAAGGTATCAGTCCCTACGATGCAGGACATAAGGTGTTCGTAGTCATTCTCTTCCAACATCCGCTCCAGACTCTTCAAGGGGGCGATGCTGCTGCCCACACCCTCTATGTATTCCGAGGGATAGGAGGCTGTTGCATAAGAGGGTGTACCCATTTCTGCCTTTACGTCCAAGTCGAGATACTCGAATACATCCAGTTTCGTAACCACACCCTCATAGGCATCCTTTTTCTGATAGGATTTTCCTGCAATGGTGCAACCGAGTATTTGCCAGTTCCGGTAGAAGTAGGGACTGCAAATCCAGGTCGTATCCCCTGTTTCGGCAGCGAAATCATAAAGCGGTGCTTCGTACCCAATCTCAGGGTATTCGCAAAAGACGATGCGGTCATTTTCGTAGAGAGCGGCAACGTATTCAGCCGTGCGGGCTTCCGCCGTCTCAGTACGGCGCATCAACTTATGGGCATGCTGCCCGTTTAGCAGGGTGGTGTCGCCGTCGAAATAGTAATAGCGCAGGTCTTTGGCCTGTTGGTTGTCAACGTTCATGTTGCCTACCTTCCACACCTTGCCCTCCTCCACAAAGGGACGGTAGTCGGAGGATGAGCGCCAGGGCACTTCATGTTCACCACTGTAATCAATAGCAATAAATTTGTAGTTGGTATATTCGGCGAGGAAGTGCAGGTCGAAGTAGAGGTCTATCGTACAGAAGTCCCCACAGTCCGTAGTAGGCTCAACCTCCTCCTTTTCCACGGAGATTTGGTACGTGGCGTTATCGTCTTTGTACGGACTTATCTTGCAGTAAACATAGTTGTTGGGGCCGCATTGTATCCACATGCCGCCCCATACGTGCAGTCGTTTGTCCACAATCTCGTAGTTCAGTTCGTCGTGACCGTAGTAGTTCGCGAGATAGTCTTCCTCGGAAACCTTATCGCCTTTCACAAGTTCCTGACCGAATACGAAATGGCCTCCGCCCCAGACTCCCCATATATCAAAGGGATAGAAACCCGAAATATCGCCATCCTCCCAATCCAATCTTGCCATATAGGCCACACTGTAGGACCAAGAACTGGGGGCAGTATTAGACACCCATCCCTCCATTGGGCCTTGCCAATCGCCAATGCCCTCTATCCACGTGTGTCCCTGATGCAATCCATTGCCGCCGTGAGCAGCATCGACGGAACTGAACGTGATGGTGTGCAGGCGGTTGCCCTTCACTACTACCTCACCTTTGCGAGTTACCACACATCGGTCCGCATAAATGCCCCAACCGATATCGAACGTATCGCCAACCTCGAGTGTAAAGTCGTAGGCAAGATGCTCCTGTTGCGTCTGTTCGTCATAGACATAGACTCGGCGCTCCTCCTCGCGGAACAGACCACATAGTTTTTCCTTGTCATAGGAGCCACTATAAAGGCGGGAGAGATCGTTTTTATACATAGGCATATAGGTCTTCCCATCTATCTCTACCTCCGTTGTCGCTGGTCCAAACAAGTAATCGTCTTCCGAAGAGTACGGTCCCTCGCAAAAGCCTAGTACATGCCACTGCCTATAATTCTCCACAAAGGGGCGGTAGCCATCCGGGGCTTTGGGGCCCTCGCAGTAGAGGGTGTCAATCGTGTTTCTGTCATTCCATATTTGATAAAGCCCTTTCTTGAAGTTAGGATACTTCAACTCAAAGTCACTATATACATCTCCACTTGCATAGATAATATGCGGATGCATTTGCTCAATTTTCATGGCAATAAGATTGTCCTCGGTTATTCGTATTTCTGCACAGGTTGGCGATGTTTCATCAGAATTATTGTACGAGCCTGAGATGTAAAGTGTATCACCCAAGAAGGTATATGTCCACGGTTTGGGAGTACTATAGGTAGTTTCCGATGGCTTTATATGCGTCATTTTATAGTCCTCGTCATCGATGTCAAACATGATGTCCTCACCACGATGTTGATAGGTGTGGCACACAGCAACGCGGTTGGGGCGCTCAGGGAAGTTGCGGAGTCCTTCAGTCACAGACATCGGCAAGATGCCCCAGCAGAGGGAACCTGCGCCCTCCACCCATATATCTTCTTTAGTCCCATCCTCTGAGTGGAGACGTAAGGCCTTGGGAGTAACCTCTTCTTGATAGTTGCATACATTTTCTCTGAAATCGTCGAAGCAATCGGTTGCCGTAACAACATAGCGTTCCCCCGTGAGGTCGGTAAACACGTCACCAGTCTTCAGCCCATAGTCGAACAGCAAGACATCCCTCCCTTGTTGGGGGGAATAGAGATATACCTTATCGCCCTCCTGCCGATAATAAAGAGTATCGACGGGTGTTTCATTAATCGTGCCCTTCAGCACACTATAGTTTGAGGTTATCGACCTATCCCGAACAAACAACATCGTGTAGATTTTATTGTCAATAAGGTCTTTGTCTTCCATCTTGCAGACCTTGTATGACAGATAGTCACTATCGCGATAGTATCGGGTATCCCATTGGTGGGCCATTCTTGCGGTCGGGTATGTAAGTTTCTCCTCCTCATAGTCTGGATTGGCCGGGTCTATGATTTTGGGGAAATCTCTCCACACATGAGCCACCCGGTAATAGAGGCCGCTGCCCGCAGGTACATGCAAGCGCACGTCATTACTCATGTTTCCACCATATAGAACCGCGCTAAAGGGAGACACCTTAGTATAATAATCATCATGAGCACGATTCTCCAAGGACAAGGGCTTCGCTTGAGCCACGCGTACGGCCTTCAACCATTTGTTATCGGCGAAGACTCCCTCGCCAATATATTTAACGTTTTCGCCGAACGATATAGAGTCAACACAGCTCTTCTGAAAGGCAAAGTGCCCTATCGTGTCCAGGCTTTCTGGAAGGGAGAAGTTGGCAAGCGAAGAACAATCCCTAAATGCATTATCACAAATCTTATGTACCCTCCCCGACATGGTTATCGTCTTCAATTGGTTAAAGTCCGAATACGGCTTTTCTGGTATGACCTCCATGTCCAGCATAAGGCCCTCGACATTCTTCGTACCACTGAACGCCCCATCCCCATACGACAAGTTTTCATTAGAAGTAACCACGAGCGACCGTAGTTGGGGACATTCGCCAAAGGCATAGGAAGCTACCCGCTTTACCGAAGCGGGAATCGCGAGAGATGTCATCTGGTCAGACTTCCACAACGCATAACTACCTACAGAAGTAACATCATAGGCCTTGCCCTCATACGTGACCGTTTCGGGGATAGCCACATCGCCTATCGGCTGCCGTGGTCCTCTGACCACCTGACACGTACCATCTTCATAAAACTCGTAGTACAGGCCGCCGAAGGACTCTGGCTCCGGGAACTCATCAGGTATATCACCGACATGCGCCTCGGCCTCTGCCGCCGTGGCATAAGGAACAAGAATCAATTTGCACAGCGACAATTGGCGAGTATATATCTTCTCGCGATAAGTCATGCTAGACGGGCCATAACTCAACACCGCCAACTTCACCACATGGCTCTCCGCAGGGAAAGCCTTTTGCAACAGGATGGTATCCATCCGTTCGCCACTGCTTACATAGCAACACTCATTATTGGGCTGAGCCAGAATGACGTCGGCGTTCTCTATCCCGCTATCGGCCGTCACCGGGTTGGGGTTCGACCATTGAGTCGTAGTGAAACGATTCGCATCCTCGTCGTATATGCGGAACCTCAGTTGGAACCACGCAGGCAAATGCTGCTCCGATGCCGGCACGGTTACCAAATAGGCATTATAGTAGGCCTTTGGGGTAAGGTTCCAAAACACAAAATCCACTTCCGTCTGGCTCGAACTCACCTTAGGCGTCACCTTCAGATAAGGAATATTGTCGCCAGCACCGTTGTCCCAATGTCCTACGCTATAGTTCATGGTTTCCTCACCATACGAATTCGTGGGAACCTCGTAATAGAGAGAGTCCGTGCACGCAATCTCCATGGGATAAAGTCTTGTGGTCTGTGCCTGTCCTCCCAGTGCTATCAGGGAGGCAAGGGCAGTGAGAAATAGATTCCTTTTCATGTCGCTATTGTTTTTGTGTGTTATATTCTTTCGAGCACCTGCTCCAGTGTCGTGTCGGGGTCGGACTCGGAGAAGGTTTCCTTTTTCAGTTTCAGTTTACGGTGTTGTACGGCCGAAATGCTGATGCCATAGACGTTGCCGATGGCACGGTTGCTCAGGTGGAGTCGAGTGAGGATGCACAGGCGCAGGTCGTCGTCACGCAGTTCGGGATGCAGGTCGCGCAGGCGTTCGAAGCGGTCGCCGTCGATGGCATTCAGAGTGCGCTCTACCTCGCTCCACTCGCGGTCGGAGAGGGCTATGTGCTGGTCGTCGCCCGCATTGAGTTTCTGCACCACCTCGGAGCGTTGTAGGATGAAGTCCTTGAGGAAGGCGACGGTGGCATCGCGCTGGCGCAACTTCTCGCGCTGAGCCTCGGCCTCGCGCCAGTGGAGAAGGGACTCCCGCCGGCGCTGGCGCAACTCGCGCAGGGCGATGTAGGCCAATAGCAGAAGCAGGACGAGGCTGGCAACCATCGCAATGAGATGGAGCCGACTTTGATAGCGCATGCGCTCGTTCTCCTGCTCGTGGGCGAGGGTCGTGCGGTAGTAGGCTTCCTTCTGCCCAAGGGCTTGGAAGTAGAGGTCCTCGGCATGGCCGAAGGCTTCGTCGATGGCCGTTTCGGCCGCCTCGGTGTCGCTACGCCGAAGGGCCAGTTTGGCCAGGTTGCTTTGTACGATGTAGGCGGCTTGCAGGTCGGCGCCCGTGTCCATCTCGTGATAGACGCGCTCGGCCTCGTCCAGCGAGTCGCAACTGACCAGACAGCGGGCCAGTACCTGCTGGGCCCCGAGGCGGATGTCGGGCGTGGCCAGTCGGGCTCCCTCACGGGCATAGCCGAGGGCATCGGCATAGTGTTCCATGGCCCAATGGATATTGGCCAGGGTGGTCAGGGTCTGACTCTCGAGCCCATGGCCGAGCGTGTCGGCGGCCTCCTGAGCCAGACGATAGGCACGGTGGGCATACTGGAGGGCCGTGTCGAGGGGTTGGTCGTCGTTGTAGGCCTGCTGCGAGGCATAGGTGGCGATGTAGTCTAATATAATAATGTAATTGCGCGCGTTGTCGGGTCGGCGCTCATACGTCTGCAGGGCTTCCCGGGCCATCTGGAGGGCGCCCGCCGCATCGCCCCACGAGAGGCACTCGGCCAGCCGCAGTTGGGAGAGGTAAACGGTGTGGAGGTCACCTTCGCGGCGTCCCTGGCGAATGGCCTGGCGCAGCAGGGTCTCCCCCTCGCTCGCGCTGTCGCGGTCGAGTGATTCGAGTGCCCGGGCATACAGGTGTTGCGCCTCCTGGCGAGGAGCGTTGCGACGATCGGACTGGCAGGCTGCGACCAGCGTCAGGGCGAACAGGAGGAAGAGGGTGTGCACGTTCTTCATGGCACTTTGCTTGATTCCTGCTGCAAAGTTACGGAGTTTTTGCGTAACTTGTATCGCTTACCCCATGGAAAAATTAGGCACCCCCGAACCGACGAAAGCGACTGATTATAAGAACTATAGACGATTTCTACGTTCTCGACCCCATGGAAAAGTGATAATTTCCATGTTCCTGCGCCTGGAACCTTTATGCAATCATAGTGACCGTACGCGTGCCGTCGGGCTCGGCCTGGATATTGACGCGGAGCGTGTCGTCGGGCAGGAGGGGCTCGATAAGTTCGGGCCACTCGATGAAGCAGGGACGACCGGAGTAGAGGTAGTCGTCGAAACCGAGGTCCTGAGCTTCCGAAAGCTGACGGATGCGGTAGAAGTCGAAGTGATAGATGGGGCCGTCCGTGGCCTCATACTCGTTGACGATGGCGAAGGTGGGCGAGGCCACCACGTCGTCGGTAACACCGAGTTCGTGGCAGAGGGCGCGGACGAAGGTGGTCTTACCTGCCCCCATCGAACCGTAGAAAGCTATGACGGAGCGACCCTGCGCCGCCCGGAGGAACTCGCGGGCAGCCTCCTCTATAGCCTGCAGCCGGAAGTTGATAGTCGGATGATTCTCCATGTTCGTTCTCTCTTTTATGGTGCAAAGTTACAAAAAAATGGCAAATAAATAATGTTTCCAAGGCGTCCATTTACGTAATATTAACCTACGCGCGTCAGTTAACTTAACTTATGGCGATAAGTTAATATTATCGATGGGCGTAAGTTAATATTATTGACAGGCGTAAGTTAATATAACATGCAACCATCACCTCTATAGTCACCCGATAGTAAGCCCCGCTCGCAGGAGACGAGCAGGAGCGTGCACAAGAGAGGCTACAGGTGATGCAGGGGCGTTTCCTTATCGCTTTTTGGGCCTCAGCGTGATGAGGGGGACGAGCATTTCCTCCATGGAGATGCCTCCGTGCTGGAAGGTGTTGCGGTAGTAGGAGACGTAGTAGTTGTAGTTGTTGGGGTAGGCAAAGAAGCTGTCGCCAAGGGCAAAGATGTAGGCCGTGGAGAGGTTGGGCGAAGGCAGTTGGGCACGCATCGGGTCGCGTATCTCGAAGACCTCCTTGGGGTTGTAGCTGAGGTTCTTGCCCAGTTTGTAGCGGAGGTTGGTATTGGTGTTCTTGTCGCCAATGACCTTGATGGGGGTGTTGCAGCGGACGGAGCCGTGGTCGGTGGTCAGCACGATGGTGTAGTCGGAGGCGGCGAGGGCGCGGAAGAGGTCCTTCACGGCGGAGTGGCGGAACCACGAGAGGGTGATGCTGCGATAGGCGGCCTCGTTGTTGGCCAGTTCGCGCACCATGCGGCTCTCGGTGCGGGCGTGGGAGAGCATGTCGATGAAGTTCAGTACGACGACGTTGAGGTCGTAGCCCTGGAGCGAGGGCAACTGCTGGACAAGTTTCTCAGCAGCCTGCGAGTCATTAATCTTGTGGTAGGTAAAGGTGTTGCGGCGGCGGTAGCGGTCGAACTGGGTCTTGATGAGGGGTGCCTCGTTGAGGTTCTTGCCCTCCTCGGAGTCTTCATCGACCCAAAGGTCGGGGAACATCTTGGCGATGAGGTTGGGCATGAGGCCCGAGAAGATGGCGTTGCGGGCGTACTGTGTGGCGGTGGGCAGGATGCTGAGATAGAGGTCTTCGTCGATGTTGAACTGGTCGGCAATCTCAGCCTGCAGGGTGCGCCACTGGTCGAAGCGGAAGTTGTCGATGACCAGGAGGAAAACCTTCTCTCCGCGATTGAGGGCCGGGAAGACGCGCGACTTGAAGATGTCGGGGCTCATCAGGGGGCGCTCGTCACCGGGCCCCTCGAGCCATCGCATGTAGTTTTTGCGGATGAACTTGCCGAAGCCCAGGTTGGCCTCCTGGCGCTGCATGGCGAGCATCTCGGTCATCTGGCTGTCGGTGGCTGCGAGGTCCTGCTCCCAGTTGGTCAGGCGGCGATAGACCTCGGTCCAGTCGGCGAAGGTGGTGGCGTCGCTGATTTGCATACCTATCTTGCCGAAATCCTGCTGGTAGGCGGTCTGCGCCACTTCGGTGACAATCTCGCGCTGGTGGATGTTCTTCTTCAGGGTCAGGAGTATCTGCGTGGGGTTGACGGGCTTGATGAGGTAGTCGGCAATCTTGGAGCCGATGGCCTGGTCCATGATGTTTTCCTCCTCGCTCTTCGTGACCATGACAACGGGTACGGCGGGCAACACCTCCTTGATGCGGGCCAGGGTCTCGAGGCCGCTGATGCCAGGCATGTTCTCGTCGAGCAGGATGAGGTCGTAGGCCTGCTCGGCACAGCGTTCGAGGGCGTCGAAACCGTTGGTCACGGTGTCAACCGTGTAACCTTTCTTTTCGAGGAAGAGGATATGGGCCTTCAGGAGCTCTATCTCGTCGTCAACCCAAAGAAGTTTATATGAACTCATAGTCAATAGTTAAAAACCAAATGGAAAGTCGTCGTAACCAGCCTCCTCTGCCTCGGGCTCGGGCGTGTCGATGACATCGTCGGGGTCGCGCACCTCTATCTCGGTAGGCTCGTCGATAAGGAGGTCGTCGGGAATCTGCAAGGGGGCGAAGTTCTGGTCGAAGAAGTCCTTATACTCGTCGAAACTGAAGGCGGTGCCCAGGTGACTGAGGTTCTCGTCGCTGATGAGCAGCGAGCGGATGCCCTCGAGGAGGGTGCGCATGTGCTTGTCGCCATACAGGCGCTGGGCATAGGCGTGGGCCTCGTCGTAGCTGAGGAAACCGCGGATGCACATCATCGAAAGGCCCTGGTCCTCGAGTATCTCTATCTCGAAGTTACGCACCATGTAACTGGTAAAGTTGTAGCGGGCCATCTCGTAGAGGAGTTGGTCCTCGTCGAGACTGTTGGTGGGATAGGCCAAGACGAAGTTAAAGGTCGAATAGCGTTCGGCCGAGAGTGTGTCGGCAGTAGCCGTCGAGTCACCATCGACCCAGTTGGTCTTGCGCCGCTTCCAGATGTCGGAAGCGTTGTACTTGTCGTCGGAGAGCAGGCGCCCTTCTTGCAGTCCTTTCACGATGAAACCGGCCATTTCTGACACATCTTCCTTGCTGCTCGACTTCACGACTTCCTTCAGCAGGTCGAGGAATTCGGTACGGTGGCCCGTATAGAGATAGGTCATGGCACGCAGGAAGGTGATGCGTCCGCGGTGACGTCCGAGGGGGAAGTTCTGGGTGTGATAGTCGTAGTTCCGGGCCACCTCGTCGTAGCGGTTAGCCTGATAGGCCTCGTAGGTAGCGGCGTAGAGCGAATCTTCGAGGTGCTTGCCGTCGCGCGCCAAGAGCTCGAAATTGGGATTGGCCACGCGGATGGCATTCTGGTCCTCGGGGAACTCCTCGACGAGCAGCGAGCGATAGTACTGGGCCCGTTCGTCGTCGCCCAGACGCCAATAGAGTAGGAAGAGGTGGTAATAGACGTCGGCCTTCGACGTAGTCTCGGGGAAGTCGTCGAGCAGGCGCTGGAGTAGGCGCAGGGAGTAGGGATAGTTCTGTATCTTCTCCATCACGGCGACACCACCCTTGTAGAGGCCCTCCTCAAGGAGTTGGTTCGAGGCGGCCATCTGCTCCTCGGTGAAGGGTATCTGGGCCAGATAGTACTCGCGGTGGTGGGGGTCGTTGGCCAAAGAGTCGAGACGGCGCTGTTCCTCTTCGTCAACGGCCAGTTCGTCACCGTTCGGGATGGAGTCGCCGCCCTCGCCGTAGTCATAGTCCTCGAACTCCGAACCGTTGGCCACGGTCTTGTTGCTGCGTCGCCAGTTGTCCTCGTTCTTGCGTTGTCCCCAGCGGCGTTGGAACTCCTGCTTTCCCGTCATGACGGTCTGCGGATTGTAGAAGTACCATGCCCCTTTCGTCTGCGCAGTGGCAGCAGTCTGCGGAGTGGCCGTGCGGTTGGCGCCCGGGTTGGGCTGGTTGCCTGCCGAAGGGGTCGTCCCGTTGGCCGCGGCCTTCTTTGCCTCTTCCTTTTCCTTCTTCTTCAGGGCTTCGATGACGCGGTCGATGGCGGCCAGATACTTCTCCTCAGGCATCTGGGCAAGGAGTTGCAGACTGTCCTGAAGTTTGATGGTCGAGAGATGGGGAGCCGTCTCGTCGAGTGCCTTCGAGCGCCATTCCGACTCCTTGTATTCCTCATGTTCCTTGTCGAGAATGGAGATACACTGCTGGTAGGTGCGCTGGGCATCGATATAGTTCTCGCGCTCCCAGTAGATTTGGGACAACTTGAGCAGCAGGACGGCCTTGGCCATGCCACTGCGTGTGCTCTCTTCAACACCCTTCTCATAAGCACCTATACACTTCAGCGTGTCGCCCGCTGTCAGGTGGATGTTGCCGATGGCGTAATAGACCTGGTCGAGATAGTCCTTGTTCTTGTCGCTTTTGGCCATGCGCTGGAGTTTCTTAATCATCTGCTTGTATTGGCTGCGTGGCATGACCTCGGCCTGGAGGATGCGGGCATTGAAGGCCAGTTCGTATGGCGGATTGCTGCGGATGACCTTGGCCAGCGACTTGTAGGCTTCGCGGTCCTGACCTATCTCGCGCAGGAGTTGGCCGACAAGGAAGTTCAGACGCGCACGCTGCAACTTGTGCTTGGTCTGTTTGATGGTCTTCCGTACCTCAGGAATGGCCTGCTCGTACTGCCCCGTCTCAATGAGATAGGCGGCCCGGGTGGCCGTGAGTTCGCGGCGTCCCTCAGGCGAAATGCTGTCGCGACGCATCTTGTCAAGCACATCCTCGGCATCGTAAGGCCAATCGAGTGCCACGTAGCAACGGGCCAGCCAGGCCTTGGCCACACTGCAGACCTCGGGTTGCGTGGCATAGAGGCGGGTGATATAGTTGAAAGTGCTGGCGGCCTCGATGAAATCGCCCTTATTGAACTGAGACTTGCCCATCATCAGCCAAGCATGGCGCAGGTAGGGATTGAACTCCTTACGGGCAAGGTACTCCTTCTGCTTCGGGGTGCGCTTCTTGCCGCTGCTTACGTTCGGACGCTTCTTGATGCTATGGAGCTTGATGGCCTTCTCGGACTTCAGGATGGCGTTGTCGTAGTTGCCCTTGCCCAGATTAGCGGTCTGCTTGTTGGTGCTGATATTTATGGGCAGGAAACGCGTGTAGTCGTCCTGATGGCCTTTCTCCTGGGCCTCTACACCATCGATGTAAGCCAACTCACCATTATACATGGTGTTGAAGCGGGCAGTCATGGAGTGGTAGAAGCGTGTGGCCGACGTATTTTTCTTGGTCGAGCAACTGCTAACGAGTAAGAGGCAGACAACCATGCCTGCCCAAAAAAACGTCCTATAGAACTGCCTTATCATTATAAATATATAACGCGCGCGAGGCCGATTTATTGTCTTAGAGGCCTCTGCGTTCGCCTACAATCATCAAAACCTCGTCTTTCACGCCGTCGGGAATCTCCACGCCACGAAGCTGGAGACTACGCACCCAACCCGCCACTTCGTCACTGCGCATCGTATAGAGGATTTCGCGAAATTCCTCGGTTTCATCGACAGAAAAGGTATCTGACGGACGCCCACGAAAGCGGTCGAGTTCTTCGTCGTTGTAGTACTCGATTTGTTTACTTAGAGCAGCAAGGAGGCTTTCCTTCTCACAAACTTCGTGCTGACCGCAACACTCCATATCGACGGGATTCAGCACGGGCTCACCAGCAGGCAATCGGCGATTGCGCCACCAACCAGCCACGGCGGCAACCAAGCCCAACAGGAACAGGGCAAGAAGGATATAAAGTGTCAGTAACATACGCTGAATCCGGCTTTTTCGAGGTCGTCCCAGAAAGTGGGATACGACTTGCTTACTACTTGGGGATTAAGGATTGTAATGGCGCCCGTACGCAGACTGGCCGGAGCAAAGGCCATAGCCATGCGGTGGTCTTCGTACGTGGCAATGGCGGGGCGGTCGTCACCTTCGGAACGATAAAGCCCTTCCCATGCCATGGCGCTTTCGGTCACCTCCAGGCTCAGACCAAAGTGGCCCAACTCCGTTTCCAAGGCTGCGATGCGGTCGGTCTCCTTGATGCGAAGGCTTTGTAATCCATACAAGTGGAAGGGAACCTCGAGCATGGCACAAGTCACGGCCACCGTTTGGGCCAAATCGGGTTGGTGCGTAAAGTCATAGCTAAACCAACAAGTAAGGTTTTGGCCTTTACTCAGACGAACGATGTTCGTGCCCTCCTTGTCTCGGAAGAATTCGGTCACAACACCTAACTCATTATATATGTCGCGCACGCGCGCATCGCCTTGCAGACTTTCGTAACAGAGCCCGGGCAAGAGGACCTCAGCATGCGGGTCGTCCGACAAGGCCACCATTTCGTACCAGTAACTGGCAGCACTCCAGTCGTTCTCAATACGGTAAGGCTGAGGGGTGTAAGGAACGGGGCTGACCCGAATGCTGTCGGCACCTTCCCACTCCACCTGAGCACCGAAGTCGCGCATCATGGCAATGGTCATGTCGAGGTATGGCCGGCTCACAATCTTGTCGGTAAGGGTTAGGCAAAGTCCCTTCTTCAGCGTAGGGCCTATCATGAGCAAGGCCGAAATGTACTGCGAACTGACATTGCCCGGCATCGTCAACTGACCGCCCTCCAACTGGTCGTTGCCCGTGATGCAAAGAGGTGGGAAACCTTCTTCGCCGGCATACGTAATCTGGCCACCCAACTGACGTAGAGCATCGACCAAAACGCCAATCGGACGATGGCGCATGCGCTCGGTTCCCGTCAGCATATGTGTGCCGGGAGTTACGGCAAGATAGGCAGTGAGGAATCGCATAGCCGTCCCAGCAGCTCCGATGTCAATGACCTCGGGCATGTTGCGAAGGGCCGCAAGCATCACACGGGTGTCGTCACAGTCCGACACGTTCTCGGGCACGAATGTGCTATGGCTCAAAGCGTTGATGAGCAAGGCACGATTACTGATGCTCTTGCTTGCCGGCAGTTGGATGGTGGCATGCAGGCGCTGAGTGGGATAGATTGTCAAGCGGTCCATCGGCTCATTTTAATGTTTTCAGCGAACAAAATTACAAAAAAGTTTGGTCGTAACAAAAAAACATTGTAACTTTGCACTCGCAAAACAGAGCGGGATGTAGCTCAGCCCGGTAGAGTACGCGTCTGGGGGGCGTGTGGTCGCAAGTTCGAATCTTGTCATCCCGACTCATGAAGAAAGGCACCGAATTGCTTCGGTGCCTTTCTCTTTTTCATTCTGTCTTAGGCAAAAAGTACCGTGAGACCAGCCATAACGATGCTCACCATCGACATCAGTTTGATGAGGATGTTGAGCGACGGACCGCTGGTGTCCTTGAAGGGGTCGCCTACAGTGTCGCCGACGATGGTGGCCTTATGGGCAAACGAGCCCTTGCCACCAAAGTTGCCTTCCTCGACCATTTTCTTCGCATTGTCCCACGAGCCACCGGCATTGGCCATGAAAACGGCCAACGTGAAGCCGCCGGCCAGTCCGCCTACGAGCAGCCCCAATACACCGGCAACGCCAAGTATCATGCCCACGACAATGGGGATGGCAATAGCCAGAAGCGAGGGGAATATCATCTCGTGCTGAGCAGCACGGGTACTAATCTCGACACAACGGCCATAGTCGGGGGTAGCCTTACCCTCGAGAATGCCTGTAATCTCACGGAACTGGCGGCGCACCTCCTCTACCATCTTCTGCGCTGCACGTCCCACGGCCTCCATCGTCAGACCACAGAACAGGAAGGCGGCCATGGCACCGATGAAAGCACCAACAAGCACCTTCGGATTCATCAGGTTTACCTGGAAGTAGTTCATGAAGTCGGGTATAGTAGCCTGCGAAGCCTGAATAATTTCACCTTTCAGGCTGGTCAGCGTCATACCAGCACGCTCCATGGCAATCTTCACTTCTTCGATATACGAAGCCAGCAGAGCCAGAGCGGTCAGGGCAGCCGAACCAATGGCAAATCCCTTGCCCGTAGCTGCTGTGGTGTTGCCCAAGGCATCAAGGGCATCGGTGCGGTGACGCACTTCCTCACCCAACTCACACATCTCGGCATTACCGCCCGCATTATCGGCTATGGGGCCATAGGCGTCGGTGGCCAGTGTGATGCCCAATGTCGAGAGCATACCTACGGCAGCAATGCCTATACCATAAAGCCCTTTAGAAAGGGCTTCGGCCGACATGTCGCTATTGAACCCATTGGCACAGAGATAACTGAGCATGATAGCTACACCTATGGTAATCACAGGAATACAAGTTGATATCATGCCCGTGCCGATACCCTTGATGATAACAGTTGCAGAACCCGTCAGACCTGCCTCCGAAATTTTCTGTGTAGGCTTGTAAGAGTGAGACGTGTAGTACTCCGTAGCCTGGCCTATGATGACACCGGCTGCCAAGCCCGTGATGACGGAGAACGACAGGCCAAGCCAATTGTCGATGTCCAACAGATAAAGGATTGCAAAGGTAGCCACGGCGATAAGCAGGGCAGCCACGTTCGTACCCACGCTGAGCGAATGGAGAAGGTCTTTCATCGTAGCACCTTCCTTCGTACGCACAAGATAGATGCCCAGAATACTGAGGAAGACACCCACGGCCGCAATGAGCATAGGAGCGATAACGGCTTTCAACTGCATTTCGGGCACCATGGCAAATGCCGTAGCACCAAGAGCTGCCGTCGAGAGTATGCTTCCGCAGTACGACTCGTAGAGGTCGGCACCCATTCCAGCCACGTCACCCACATTGTCGCCCACGTTGTCGGCAATGGTGGCGGGGTTGCGCGGGTCGTCCTCGGGGATGTCGGCCTCCACCTTACCCACAATGTCGGCCCCCACGTCGGCGGCCTTCGTATAGATGCCACCTCCCACACGGGCGAAGAGGGCCTGCGTCGAGGCACCCATGCCGAAGGTCAGCATCGTCGTGGTGATGGAGACGAGTCCGCTGTGGTCGAAGCGGTTCAGGATGAGGAACCACAAGGCAATATCGAGCAAGCCTAGGCCGACAACGGTCAAACCCATCACGGCACCCGAACGGAAGGCGATGCGTAGTCCGCCGTCCAGACTCTTTCGCGCAGCATTGGCTGTGCGGGCCGAGGCGTAGGTAGCCGTCTTCATACCGAAGAAGCCAGCCAAGCCCGAGAAGAAGCCACCCGTAAGGAAGGCAAAGGGCACCCAGGTGTTCTGGACATGCAGAACATAGGCCATAAAAGCAAAGATGACAGCCAGTACAATGAAAACAATCAGTACCACCTTGTACTGCTGTTTCAGATAAGCCATAGCGCCGCGACGTACGTGTCCGGCAATCTCACGCATACGGGGCGTGCCCTCGTCGGCCCGCATCATCGAGCGGAAGAAGTACCACGCCATGCTCAGTGCCACAAGGGAGGCGATGGGCACGAGCCAAAAAGCTACAGGAATGTTCATAGTGTTTAGATTTATGAGGTTAATTTGCTATTCCTATGGCAAATCTAAACATTTTTTCACAAACACGGTGCATAAAAGGGGGAGAAAATCATCATTCGCCCCCCAGAAGGGCTATTTTTCGACGCGAAAGCCCCGAATCAGGCAGTGGCTCCATGTCGTTCGGAAGCCAAACCACCCACGCTGGAGGGGCTCGGGGTCGGCGTAGTCAAAGAGCAGTTCTTCATTTATATAATAACGCGTGCGCGAGGTGGTAGCCTCGATGCGGATGCGATACCACTCATTGGGCCGAAGCAGGTGGGCAGAGTCGGTGTATTCTGCCAAGAGAGGGGGGTGCGGCCGTCCATTGTAGCGGCGGAAGCGGGTTGTCGTATTCCAGTTCCCCCCATAGCCCACGTAATAGAGCTGAAGGCTTGAAGCCTGGGCAAAGACTCCGTTGCGCTCAGTAATGCGCGTCAGCACATTGCCATCGGGCACGGTTGGGTCGGTGGCCAGCCAGAAGCAGTTGAGGTCGGAGAGGCGGTCGGTAGAATCGCGCTGAACGACCATGGCCTCGTAGTGTAGGGTAAAAGGTACGCTTATCGGCTGGCGCCACCAAAGCGTAAGGCCAGCCGATGTGTGTATCTCGACGGAGTCGTCGTACACCAAGAGATGGGTGTCAGCACTTTCGGCCTCCACCTCCCACAGGTTTTGTGCCTGAGTGGCGAAGGCCGAAAGTACAAGGGTCAGCAGAACGAGTATTGTTTTCTGCATCTTTCCGTATCAGGTGTCAGCGGCGCGTAGTCGTCGAACGGCTGCCACGTGTACTGGTGGTCGGAGTCGTGTTGCCCGAACGAGTGCCCGTCTGCGTACCGGTCTGTGTTTGCGTGCCGGTTTGCGTCGTCGAACGGCTGCCACGCGTACTAGTGGTCGGAGTCGTGTTACCCGAGCGAGTGCCCGTCTGCGTACCGGTCTGTGTCTGCGTCCGTGTGCGGGAGGAGGTGCTGCTGGGCTGCGTCGTAGTAGTTGTGGTAGTCTGCCCACCGCGGGTCGAGCGGTTGTTTATCTGCGGCGAGTGCGTGTTGCCACTATTGTCGCGATAGCGCGGGTCAGACTCACGGTTGTTGCTGTTGCGGTTGTTGTAGTTGTTGTAGTCGGGCTTCTGGTTGCGGTCGCGCAGGTTCGAACCGAAGTCGTTGCGGCGTCCCTCATTGAAGGTGCGTGAACCAGTGATTCTCGTGTCGCCCATGTAGCGCTCGTGCTGGTAGCGATTGTTGTAGAAGCCGTTGGTGTAATACGTATGGCTGTGGGCACCATGGTACGACTTGAAGATTGTGGGCGCATCGTAGTAGTAGAACGAACGGTTGCTGTAGATGGTATATACACGGAAGTTCCATGAGCCACCCGACGTATAGATAGGACGATAGAAGTACTCCCTCGACATGAAGCGCAGGTACTGGCTGCGGGTCATGATGCAGCTCAGGTCGGCGTTACGATAGTCGAGATAGCGGTAATAAGCATTGATGGCATCGTAGTAGCCATAAGCCACATCGGGCATGAAACTCGATACGTAATAGATGAAGTCGTAGTTGATTTCGTAGCAGTCCTCGTACTGCATGGGCGTAAAGTCGAGTTCGTAAGCCATGCGGTCGGTCAGGAAGCGTGCGTGGGTACGAATCTTGCTTACCGACATCGAGGATGTTGCTGCTACGGGGGTCGTGGTTGTCACACACCCTTGGAAGAGGCTCATCAGCATAAAGGCTGTCAGAAGGATTGTCTTTTTCATCGTTCTTTAGTTTTAAGGGTTCAACATCCAGTAACCAATCTCTGATTATAGGATGCTTTTTTCTTATTTTGTTTAATTCTCGACGTTATTTTTTAGATTTTTTCACTTTTACGGGCCTGACCCCTTCATGGGTGGGACGGACGCGACGAATCGTGCCGTCGGCATTGAACTCCATACGGTCGATGCACACCTGACGATGGAAGCCCGGGCCATGGGGTTCGGGCAGCAGATAGTCTTTGTTGATGCGGTGATAGACAATGTACCACTCGTCACGACCAGGCACTTGCAGGACACTGTTGTGGGCCGGTCCGTAGATTTCCTTATCAGGGTCCTGAATAAGGACGATGGGGTCGTCGGCCACCGTGATGGGTCCCAAGGGCGAGTCGCTGGTGCCATAGGCCACATGGTAATTGGGCGAACCCGTGTCATCGACACTCCAAAGGAAATAGTACTTGCCTCCACGATAGAATACATAGGCACCCTCACGGAACTGGTAGTCGCGTAACGAGCCACCGCGAGGTGTCAGCACACGGGTGGTACCAGGGACGAGCGAGACCATGTCGTCGGCCAACTCGGCACCGGCCATATAGCCATTGCCCCAGTAGAGGTAACTCTTTCCCGTCTGCGGGTCGGTGAACACATCGACATCAATCTGCTGGCCGCCACGCACGCCTTCGGGACGCTCGTCCACCAAGGGACGGCCCAAATCGACGAAGGGTCCCGTCGGGCTGTCGCTCACGGCCACGCCAATGGACTTGCGGTCCCTGGCCTTGTCGTGACCACTGAAGTAGAAGTAGTACTTGTACGACCCGTCCGGTTGCCGTTTCTCCTCGATACAGGGTGCCCAGGCATTGCCCGTGGCCCAAGCGACCTGTGAGGTCCCCAGGTCGAGCATGATACCCTCGTGGCGCCAGTTGGTCAGGTCCTTACTCGAAAATACGGTGAAGTAGTATCCGCCCCACCCTGGCGCACCATCGGTAGTCGAATAGATGTAGAACCTGCCCGTCTGGTGCGAGTAGAGCACTTCGGGGTCAGCATGGAACTCGGGGAGGATGGGATTTCCCGAGGTCCGCTGCTTTTTCTCTTTGGCTTGCAGCCCTGCCGTAATCAGCAGGGCTGCAAGTATCACAATAGTCTTCTTCATTTTACAAGAACCTTACGAACAGAGCCATCAGCCATACGGACGATATTGATGCCACGCTGCAACGTATTCAGGCGGGCACCGCTCAGCGAGTAGATGCCGGCAGGCATGGCGGCAGGCCTTACGGCCACCTCTTCGACACCCGTCAGCAGGTCAACATTGTTGCCGCTTCCATAGTAGTAGAGATTCCATTCGCCTACAACTTCGTAGTCGTTGGCCAGCACCTTAGTCTTCTTCAGGCCGATGCGCACATTGCCGTCAGCACCTACGTAGAAGGGAAGTTCGTTCAGATAGTACCCGGCCTTAAAGTAAGCCACCGTCGGGGTTGTACCGTCAGGGGCATACTTGCCATTGCTCAGGGTGTAGCACTTCACGTCATCCACGGGTTCATCAGTAGCATCCTCACAGAGGTTCATGACGGGCTTCGAATACGTCTCGTCGGCAGTCTTGGCATAGAAGGTCGTCAAGTGCGTTTCTTCGCCTCTAGCAATACGATCTTCCTCCTCGTTGTAGTAACCTGCACGATAGTAGGTGTGGACGGTTACCTTATACGTACCCTCACGCAGACCGGAAAGGTCCTGATAGAGATCGATGCCGGCACGGTTGTACGAGACGGTGTTCTCCTTATAGCCGTTCATGGCACTCGTTACCCAGCCATCGATGGTCTGCGAATTTTTATCGCCGCGGTCGGGGTCGAACTTGTTATTGACGATGAGCGACGACATGTCTTGTTCGTCAGCCAGGCCTTCCTGTTCCTCGCCCATATACCAAAGTTTCCATTCGCCCACGACCTCATAGTCGTTGGCATAGGTTTCCTTCTTCGACAGGCCTATCGTCACCTCGCCGTCCTCGGGAACAGTAAAGCGCAACTCGTTCAAATAGTAGCCAGCCTTGAAGTAGGCAGCCGTAGGCGACGTGCCGTCGGGAGCATACTTGCCATTGCTCAGCGTATAGCACTTCACATCATCGACGGGCTGGTCGGTAGCATCTTCGTAGAGGTTCATCACCTTGGTCTCGAAGCGGTCGGCACTCGTCTGGGCATACAGGGTGGTCAGGTGAGTCTCCTCGCCATTTGCCACGCGGGTCTCTTCCTCGTTATAGTAACCCGCACGATAGTAGGTGTGGACGGTTACCTTGTACTTGCCCTTTGGCAGACCAGTCAGTTTCTGGTTCAGTTCGAAGGGAGCACGGTTATACGATACGGTATATTCCTTATAGCCGTTCATGGCAGTCGTTGTCCAGCCATCGATGGTGCCGTCGTTCTTCGAACCACGATCGGGGTCGAAGTTGCTGTTGACAATAGCCGACGTGTAGTCCACGGGATTCTCCTCCGAAGCTTCGCCATCGGGGAACAGGATGTTGACTACCATTGCATTCAGGTTTGCTGTTGCCTCTTCGGCTTCGGCAGAGCTGTAGGCCTGAGTCTGATAGGCATCCATACACTCGTTGTAGAGGGCTTTTGCCTTTTTTATGACATCGGCACCGGCCGTCGTGTTGCCCAGGATAGCCTGATCGAGATTGAACAGGGCCACCGCAAGTTTCTGATAGATGGAGGTACCTTCCTCCACGGCCTCTATCTTTTCCTTCAGGTCAATCAGTGCATTGTAGAGGTCCTCGTCGGCACACTCCGAAGCATAGGTGGCAGCAGTTTCCATTGCATCAAGTTCTGGTTTGCCACAATAGTTCGAGAGCAGTTCGTTGACGGTTACGTTCGTGTTGGAAATGACCTCACGCAGGGCCTCGACATTCTTCGAGCGGAAAATCAGCTTCACCGGACCAATCCATGCGGCAGAACCGTCGGTAACGCGCAGGTTGTTCAGGAAGCCCACCTTCATGGTGCCGTCGGTCACCAGTCCATAGACATGGCCTGCATAACGGCCTGCCTGGAAGTAGGTGTAAGCACCTTCGGCGCCATCCTTTCCGTCGTTAGGGCCATACAAATCTTTCTCATACAGATAGTCTCCGCTTGTCAAGGGCTCTTCTGACAGGTCGTCGAGGATGCCAGGGAGCTTCGACTGGTAATTATTGATGTAGGCATAGGCCTTGGCAGCCTCTACATGCTCTGCGTTAAACTCGCCGGCATTGCCTGGACGATACAGGGCATTGTAGTCGAGTTCGTACAGACCATTTTGCAGGCCTTCCAACTCCTGATATACGTCGAACACCATGTTCCAACCCTGCAGTACGGGACGTCCGCCCGTAGGATAGGTCAGGCTCGAGGTGGTGGTCCAGCCGGTCGATTGCTCGAAGTTGGGGTTGCGCAGCAGTTCGGTGCAGTCGTCGCCGTCGGCCATGCTGTTGGCCATGGCATCGGTCAGAATCTTATTGAGATACTCCATTTCGGCCGCAATCTCCTCGGCCGAGAGTGTACCATTCTCCAGGATATAGTCGGAACTTCCGTGTCCGTTGAATCCCTCGCCCGTAGCGCCGCCGAGGTAGTCGGAAAGCAGGATTATCTCGTCCGAGTCGCTGTCCTTCGTATCCAACCACTCAAAGGCAGCGGTTATGGCTTCAAAGTACTTGGCATAGGCATCGGCACTCGTCTTCATACCCTCGAGGGCGGGGGCAAACTTCTCCAGTGCATCTATCACGTCGGCAGCAGCCGTTGCCGCTTGCAGATTGTGTTTCGCAGTCAGGTAGGCCTCATAGACCAAGTGCTGGTAGTAGAATTCTTCGCCAGCCTCCTTCAGGGCTTCATAGTCGGTACCACTCTCCAGCGCTTCCTTAGCCACGGACTGATAGGCCTCGTCGCCGGTGCCCAGATACATCATTCGCCAGTCGTCCCAGCACATCCAGTCGCCATCCAGCGTCTCTGTCTTTTGCAGCCCGATTGTCATCTTCTGTCCCGTCTTCACGATGACGTTCAACTGGGTGGGCGCATACTGTCCGGCCTTTACGAAGATGTCGGCCGTGTGCATGTTGTCGGGGACAAATCCCACGTTGGTCTCCACGGCTGCGCTCGAGCCCTCAGGAGCCGTTTCCGAAGCGCCGCTGCTCAGCATCGGCAGGGGAGACTGGTGGTCCCAGACGGAGCCTGTGACATACAGTTTTCCCTTCTGCCAGGGATTTTCGCCCGTCAGTTCCAGGGTCTCCTGGTACCGGTCGGCATCCTGCTCCTTCCAGCCTGCGCGATAGAAGCCGGTCACCTGGACACGATATACACCGGCGGGGAGTTCGGGCAGTTGCTGATAGTGGTTGATATTGCCCCAATAGCGCTCGGCATTGCCATAGCTCTGGAAACCAGGTGTATCGCCACTCCAGCCGTCGTTGTTGTCCTTGTTGTACGAGGGATTTACGATGGTGGTAGAGGTGATGTCCACAGGCTTCTCCACGGAGGCGATCTTACCAGCCAGGTTCCATGCGGCATTCTGCAACTGGTCGGTTGTGCTATTGGTATTGTTATACACGGCCGAAGCCTCGGCGACGTCTGCTCCGCTGGCCTTGGCCGTCTCTATGATCTCTCCCAGTGCAAGGGCAGCATTATAGCGTTTCGTCTCGCTCACATAGGTGTCGTAGTCGGCGGGCAGGACGAACACCCAACGCGAGTACCAATCGTCGTCGCCAAAGCGGTCGTCCACCTCGGGGCATCCAAGATACAGACGCAGGTCGTCGGTCACGGGCTTCATGCCGATGAAGTAGCTGCCATACAAGTCGTAGCTCAGGTTCTCGTTGTTCTTTGCAGGCTGGAACTTATATACGTTGTCGCCCACGTTAACGAACAGGAATCCGCCATATTTCTTCACTTCGTCCGTGTCTATCAGACGATCTACCCAGAAGTTCGACACGCCATCCATGAACATGTATTCCCGGGTGTTGCCATGGGCCTCGACATAGTTTCCGATGCGATAGGTCTCCCCGTCCCAGACGACATCGTCGAACTCAAACTTCTCCAGCCATATCTTGTGGCCGGTAGAGGTCACAATGCTGGCGCGCGTGCCCCAATCGTTGGCTCCGGCGAGGAATCCTTCCGCATCGAGGTTATAGAGGTAGTACTCGGTACCCACCGTCAGGGGCTGGGTCTTCAGAGTGGGTTTTGTCCACTGGCCATAAGCGACTGTGACCAGCATCATGCTCAGCAGAGCAGACAGTAGTTTTTTCATCATAGTATTAGTTTAGTTTGGTAGTTATATTAGTTAGTATTCGCGGTAGAAGTCGAGCATGTCCATGATTTCCTCCCGTGTGGCGGTCTGGTCGATGCGTATGTCGCCCAGGTCGCCGAGCAGGGTGAAGTTGATGCGGCCCGAGGTGTTCTTCTTGTCGTGGGTCATCAGTTCGAAGAGGCGCGGGTAGTCGTTGCAGTCGAACGGGAAGCGCCCATAGTGGTCGCGCACGAACTGGATGGTCTGGTAGAACTTGTCGCGCGGGAATCCTGCGCGCCGGGTGCTGAGGTAAAGTTCGCAGACGAGGCCCCATGCCACGGCGTATCCGTGCAGTACGGTACGCTCCTGGGCGAGGGCCATCGACTCGAAGGCATGGCCCACGGTATGGCCCAGGTTCAGGGCCCGGCGGATGCCGTGCTCGAGCGGGTCGGCATCGACGATGCGTTCCTTGACGGCCACGCTGCGGGCCACCATGCGCTGGAGGTGGCCGTAGTCGATGTCGTCGAGCGGGAAGCGCATCAGTTCGGCCCACGTGGGTTCGTCACTGATGAGTCCGTGCTTCAGCATCTCGGCGTAGCCGGAGAGGAGGTTCTGGTGGTCGAGGGTGCGCAGGAACTGGGTGTCGATGATGACCGATGCAGCGCAGTTGAAGACACCGATTTCGTTCTTCAGGCCACCGAAGTTGATGCCCGTCTTTCCGCCCACCGAGGCATCGACCATCGAGAGCAGGGTCGTGGGGATGTTGATGTACTGGATGCCGCGCTTAAAGGTGCTGGCGGCGAATCCACCGAGGTCGGTCACCATGCCGCCGCCCAGGTTCACCATGAGCGAGTGGCGCGTGGCGCCGCCCTGTTGCAGGGCCGTCCAGACGGCGGAGAGCGACTCCAGGGTCTTATGTTCGTCGGTGGCGCCGATGGTTATCGTCTGGGCTCCGGCCATGCAGCGCATCGGGGCCAGCAGGGGCCAGCAGAGTTGCAGGGTGGTCGTGTCGCAGAGCACGAACAGACGGTCGTGGCTGCACCGCCCGATGGCGTCCTCCAGACTGCCCTCCAGATGCTCACTCAGTATCACCTCTTTTCTTTCCATGAAGTACGATTTTGGCCATTCATTATGCAAACTTACTAAAAAAAAGTGTTTCCGACAACGAAATGGGCAATTTCTTTCGCGGGGGCGCGCACGATAGAATATAGTATAGAGGGGCGTATTGTAAAGAATTTTCGCACTTCCCGAAAAGTCTCCCCGAACTCACCGCCGCATGTTATATTAACTTGCGGCCACAGGTTAACATAACTCGCGGCCATAGATTAACATAACTCGTGGCCGAAGGTTAACATAACTTACAGCCGCCGGTTTCGGGCCCCGTCCGGAGAAGGAAATATCCGTCTGATTTTCAATCTGTTGCCATTTCTCCCAAAATCCTCCCCTCACCACGGGCCGAACGCAGCCCCCTCTTCACACCATTCGCCGGGAGGGGCCCGCTTGTAACGATTTTTCAAAACCCGCGAATCTCCGCCCTATGTTATTTTTCTATTAAAAAACCTTAAAGCAGGGCTCGTTTCGTTTATTTTCCGTATCTTTGCACGCGAAAATTATTATTTCATAATAAAAACAGCAAAAAAAACTATGGACAAAATCAGTTACGCTCTGGGCCTCGGCATCGGCCAACAGCTTAAGAGCATGAACATTAAGGGATTCAACATCGGCGACTTCACGAAGAGCATTGCCGACGTCATCGACGGCCAACCTACCCTGATGACGGCACGCGAGGCACAGGAGCTGCTGAACGAATACTTTGCCACGAAGCAGGCCGAGGAATCGAAACGGGCCATCGAGGAAGGAGCCGTGTTCCTGCGCAACAACGGTCAGCGCGAGGGCGTGGTGACCACGAAGAGCGGCCTGCAGTACGAGGTATTGCAGGAAGGCACGGGCCGCAGCCCGAAGGCTACCGACCGGGTGCGCTGCCACTACGAGGGACGCCTCATCAGCGGCGACGTCTTCGACAGTTCGTACAAGCGCCAGCAACCCGCCGACTTCGGCCTCAACCAGGTAATCCCCGGCTGGACGGAAGGCGTGCAGCTGATGAAGGAGGGCGCGAAGTTCCGCTTCTTCATCCCCTACCTGCTGGGCTATGGCGAGCAGGGGGCCGGCAGTTCCATCCCACCCTACTCTACCCTCATCTTCGACGTAGAATTAATCAAAGTTTTATAAATCCTAAAAACACAAAAAACAAAATGAAAAAGTTAAGCATTATCTTCGTGGTGGCCATTGCTGCCATCATTGCATCTTGCGGCAACGGCACCCCCAAGGCCGACCTCAAGAACGACATCGACACCTTCTCCTATGCCTTCGGCATGGACCGCACACAGGGTCTGAAGGAGTACATGGTCAGCATGGGCGTGGACACCGCCTACATGGACGAGTTCATCAAGGGTCTGAACGAAGGCGCCAACGCCAACGACGACAAGAAGAAGGCAGCCTACTTCTTCGGCCTCAACATCGGCCAGCAAATCAGCCAGCAGATGGTTAAGGGCGTCAACTACGAACTCTTCGGCGAGGACTCGACCCAGAGCATCAGCATGAAGAACTTCATGGCCGGCTTCGTAAGCGCACTCACCGAGAAGGGTGGCCTGATGACCCTCAACGAGGCTCAGGTGGTATCGCGCCAGAAGCAGCAGGAAATCAAGAAGGCCCAGATGGAGAAACTCTACGGCCCCTGGAAGCAGGAGAACGAGGACTTCATGGCTAAGATTGCCAAGCAGGAAGGCCTGTCGAAACTCGACAACGGCGTCTTCTACAAGGTCATCGAGGAAGGCAAGGGCGAAGTGCCCGCCGACACCAGCCGCGTCAAGGTGAACTACGAAGGCAAGCTCATCAACGACACCATCTTCGACAGTTCGTACAAGCGCAACGAACCCACCACGTTCCGTTGCAATCAGGTAATCCCCGGATGGACCAACGCACTGACCCACATGCCCGTAGGCTCGAAGTGGGAGGTTTACATCCCCGCCGACCAAGCTTACGGGGACCGCGAGGCCGGGCCCGTCATCAAGCCCTTCTCGGCACTGGTATTCACCATCGAACTCCTGGGCATCGAGAAGTAAAATGAAAAAGACACTCATCCTCTTAGCGGCGCTGTGCTGTCTGACGGCCAGCGCCGCCAACAAGAAGAAGGCCAAGAAGGTCGCCGCCCCCGTGGAGAAGGTCGATACCGTCAGCATCAACGACTTCTGTTATGCCCTCGGCAAGGTCAACACACAGGGACTGAAGGAGTATCTCGCCCAACGCATGGGCGTGGATGCCGCCTACATGGACGACTTCGTGAAAGGCTTCGACGCAGGCACCCTGACCGAGGCCGACAAGCGCGAGAAGGCTCGCCTGGCCGGACTGGAGATTCGCGAACAGGTGATGAATCAAATCATCCCCCGATTCTCGAAGCAAATCAACGACTCCGTTGACCTGATGAATGCCGACCGCTTCGTGGCTGGCTTCCGTGCCGGACTGACGGGCGAGAACGACGAGATGCCCATCTCGATGGACAGCGCACAGACCATCGTGAGCAAGCAGATGGACTACTACCACAAGGAACAGATGGAACGCAAGTACGGCGCCAACCGCAAGGCCGGTGAGGAATTCCTGAAGCAGAATGCCAAGGCGAAGGACGTAGTCACTACCCCCAGCGGACTGCAGTACAAGGTGCTCACGAAGGGCGAGGGCGAAGTGCCCACCGCCTCACAGCGCGTCAAGGTGAACTACGAAGGTCGCCTGCTCGACGGCACCGTATTCGACAGCTCGTACAAGCGTAACGAACCCGCCACCTTCGGTTGCAGCCAAGTCATCAAGGGATGGACCGAAGCCCTGACCATGATGCCCGTCGGCTCGAAGTGGGAACTCTACATCCCGCAGGAACTGGCCTACGGCGACCGCGAGACGGGCAGCATACCACCTTACTCCATGCTCATTTTTACAGTTGAACTGTTAAGCATTGAAAAGTAACCGATTCACTACCCTACTGCTGGGCTGCCTGGCAGTCCTCGCAATCCATGCGCAGGTTGATGAGACGCACGTTCGCCTCACCAACCTGCCGCATGTTTACATCAACACCTTCACGGGCAGCAGCATCACCAGTAAGGTGAACTACGTCTATGCCCGCATGTGGTACGTCGATGAGCGCGACAGCGTCGCCTTCTACGACTCACTGGAAATCCGCGGACGCGGCAACTCGACATGGAACCTCGCCAAGAAACCCTACAAACTGAAGTTCCACGAAAAGGAGAAGCTCCTGGGCAAAGGCTATGCCAACACCAAGAAGTGGACCCTCATGGCCAACCATGCCGACAAGACGCTCATCCGCAACGCCATAACCAGCCTGCTGGGCGAACGCCTGGGGCTGAAGTTCAATCCTGCCGCAAAGTTCGTTGACCTCACGCTCAACGACAAGTACGTGGGCAACTACCAGATTTCGGACCACGTCGATGTGCGCCCCCATCGGGTCAACGTCGCCGAGCAGGACTACCCCTTACTCGAAGAAAGCAACATCACGGGCGGATACCTGTTGGAGGCCGACGGCTTCTACGACTTCACCAACGGAGTCTCGGGCTTCTACACCCCGAACAGCAATGTGCCCATCCGCATACACTATCCCGACGAAGACGAAATTGCCAGCACCCAGTACAAATATATCCGCAACAGCGTCTATGACTTCGAGAACCGGCTCTTCGCCGACTCGTTCAAGGACGCCACGGAAGGCTACCGCCCACGCGTAGATAGCGTTTCCCTGGCCTATTGGTATATTGCCACGGAGGTCAGCGGCAACGTCGATGGATTCTTCTCGGCCTATTTCTATAAGGAACGCGACGACGACCGCTTCTTCTGGGGGCCACTCTGGGACTACGACATTGCCTATGGCAACGACGACCGCAAGGGCGACACCTCGCGACAGATGATGAAGGACGTGGCCCACGGAGCTGCCATGCGCACCTGGGTCAACCGCATGTGGGAGGACCCCTGGTTCGCCCGCCTCATCAATCGGCGCTATCAGAAGGCCGTCGATGACGGGCTGGCCGATTACATGATAGAGAAAATCGACAGTCTGGCCAACCTGCTCCAACGCTCGCAGGCCAAAAACTATGAACTCTGGGGCATCAACCGGAAGACCCTGCGCGAGCGGGTGCTCTACTCCTCTTACGACCAGTACGTCAGCGACCTGCGCTCGTACGTCAACACGCACATCGCCTACCTGCAGACGGCCTTTGCCAACCTGCTGCCCGACGAACCCGAACCGCCACAGCCACCTCAGCCCAAGGTGCCCGACTTCGAGGCCGACACGTTGCTCTACTATACGATTACAAATGTCGGTTCGGGCACAGTCTTCGACATCAATGCCGAGACGGACCAAATCTGCGGCAACCATCGCGACGAGGAGGCCGAAAGCCAGCAGTGGCGCATCTTCCCCCTCTCAAACGGCTACCTGCACATCGTAAACCGTGCCACGGGCATGGCCCTTTGCGACCCCACCGAGGGTGAGCCTACGGCAACAACACTCATCGGCACCCAACTAAGCGTGGCCGCTTCCGACTCACTCGACACCCGTCAGCAATGGGACCTCGTGGCCCAGAGCGACGAACAGTTCAACGTCATCAACCGCTTCAGCGACCACGAAGCCAACCTGAGCGGAGGCAGCAGCAACAACGGTACACGCATCATCAGCTACACCAACGACGAGCGCAACACCTCCTCGAAGAACCGCCTTTGGCGCCTGACTGCCGTCGATTCCGTAGAGGTTGACACTCACGACGAATACGATGGTATCGAGGCTCCCCTACCCGACTATGCCTTGGCTTACGACCCGGCGGGCGAACGCCTGCACTTCGGAAGCGACGACCTGTCGCAGTTGGGTTTCGTAGTACGCGTCTATGACCAATCGGGCCGCAACGTCCGTACCTTCCGCGCCACGGAGGAGTGCAGCATGAGCGGACTGCCCCGAGGCCTCTACATCGTCTCGTGGACGGAGCAGGGCAAGCGCCGCAGCGTGAAGTTTATGAAGTAAAGACAACTACAACATATATTATGGATTTCGACTGGAAAGCAAAGTACGACGCGCTGCACAGCACGTTTCCTACGCACAAGCGTCGGCCCGTAATCGGCATCACCGGCAACTTTGGCGATAAAGGTTGCGAACTGGCTGAAGGATATTACCGTTCCGTGCTCGAAGCCGGCGGCACGCCTTTTATCATCCCGCCCTACGAGGACAAGGATGCCCTGCTCGGTGTGCTCGACCATATCGACGGACTGCTGCTCTCGGGCGGCGGCGACATCAATCCGCTCTTCCTCAACGAAGACCCTTCTCCCCAATTGGGAAGCATCAATCCTCGTCGCGACCTGCCCGAACTGCTGTTAGTCCGCCTGGCCTACGACCGTCAAATCCCGATGTTAGGCATTTGCCGAGGCATCCAGATGCTGGCCGCCGCATTGGACGGCAAGCTCTATCAGGACATCAGTCATGCCCCGTGCAAGCACGAGAGCGAATGCCCCATCAAGCATGACCAAAGCCTGCCCCGCGAATATGCTTCGCATCGGATTTCGGTAGAGCAGGACAGCACGCTCGAGCACATCTTCGGCGGCAACCACACATTGTTTGTCAACTCCTTCCACCACCAAGCTGTAGCCGCCCCTGGACCCCACCTCCGCGTGTCGGCCACTGCACCTGACGGCATTATCGAAGCCATCGAGAGCACGGAGCACAAGAGCATTCTGGGCGTCCAGTGGCATCCCGAATGTTTTATCTTGCGGGGCGACCGTACGATGCTTCCTCTGTTCCAGTGGCTCGTGGGCGAAGCCTCATCGTTCCGCGAGGCCATCGAGTTACACGAACGCATCCTCACCCTCGACAGCCATTGCGACACACCGATGTTCTTCGACCAGGACATCTGCTTCAACCAGCGCGATCCTAGGATTCTCGTCGATTTACACAAGATGACCGAGGGACACCTCGACGCCAGCATCATGGTGGCCTACCTGCCTCAGGGCGAACGCGACGACGAAAGCCTGCGTAAGGTTACGGCCAAGACCTATCAGTTGCTCGACGGCATCGAGCATCTCGTTGTCAGCAACAGCAAGCACATCGGACTGGCTCGTACGCCCGACGAACTCTACCAGTTGAAGGCCGAGGGAAAGAAAGCCATCATGATGGGCATCGAAAACGGCTATGCCATCGGTCGCGACCTTTCGCTACTCGGACATTTCCGCCGGCGCGGCATCGTCTATATGACACTTTGCCACAATGGCGACAACGACATCTGCGACTCGGCCCGTGGCAAGGGCGAGCATGGAGGTCTGAGTCCCTTCGGCCGCGAGGTCGTCCGCGAGATGAATCGTCTGGGCATCATGGTTGACCTGAGCCATGCTGCCGAGAGTAGTTTCTGGGATGCTTTGCAATTGAGTTCGGTACCCATCGTATGCAGCCACTCCAATTGTCGCTCTCTCTGCGACCACCCACGCAACCTTACCGACGAACAGATGCGAGCCTTGGCCGAAAGGGGCGGAGTCATGCAAATAACCCTCTACGAAGGTTTCCTGCGTCGCGACGGGCAAGCAACAATCCTCGATGCCGTCCGACACATCAACCATGCCGTTGAGGTCATGGGCATCGAGCACGTAGGCATCGGCACCGACTTCGATGGCGACGGCGGTGTGCCTGGCGTGGCCTCGGCCAGCGAACTTATCAATCTCACGCGCCTCTTACGCCAGGTGGGCTACAACGAGCAGCAACTGCGCATGCTCTGGGGCGAGAACTTCCTCCGCGTGATGCGTGAAGTACAATTGAATGTTGATGAAAACTGAAAGTCATGACACGTACCTTATTCCTTATTTTCTCATTTTCTCCTCTTCTCATTTTCATGACTTCATGTGGCCATACGGCCAAGAATCAGAACGACGTCGATACCATCGCGCTTGAACCCTGCCCTGTGTTCGTAGCCGAGAACGCCATGCACCACATCGAGGCCCAGTGCGCCCTCGGTCCTCGCGTGCCAGGCACGAAGGCATGGCAACAATGTGGCGACAGCATCGTGGCCTGGTTCACGGAACTCGGACTCGACGTGTCGGAACAGCGCACCGAGGTCACCCTCTATGATGGGTCCACCCTGCCCTGCCGCAACATCACGGCCCGACTGAATCCCGACAATCGCGACCGCATCCTGCTCTGTACCCATTGGGACAGCCGACCCTGGGCCGACAACGACCCTGACGAGCAACACCATCGCCAGCCCGTTCCCGCTGCCAACGACGGAGCCAGCGGAGTGGCCGTCATGCTCGAGTTGGCTCGTGTCCTGCGTCAGGACAGCGTGGTACGCACGGGCATCGACTTCGTCTGCTTCGACGTCGAAGATGCCGGCACGCCACAATGGTTCGACGGCGAGGTGGAGAGCGACGAAAGCACTTGGTGCCTGGGCTCACGGCAATGGGCCATGCAGGCCGCCCAGGACGGTTATCAGGCTCGCTTCGGCATCCTCTTCGACATGGTGGGCGGCCGCGGCAGCACCTTCTCAAAGGAGGGTTACTCGATGTACTATGCCCAACCCGTCGTCGATATGCTATGGCACCTGGCCCAGCAAATCGGCTATGGCCACTACTTCCCCCTGCGCGACGGCGGCACCATCACCGACGACCACGCCAACGTCAACCAGATTACCCGTGTGCCCTGCATCGATATCGTGCCCTACCACACCGACGGGCCCAGCAGTTTCGGCCCCACATGGCACACCCTTGCCGACACGCCCGAGAACATCGACCCCAACGTCCTCGAGGCCGTTGGCCAAAGTGTATTACAACTTATCTATAACGACGCCAAATGACAATCAACGAAATACAAGACGAAATCGTCGAAGAGTTCCTGGAACTCGACGACTGGATGGACCGCTACCAGTTGCTCATCGACATGGGCAGCGAGCAGGAGCCCCTTCCCGAACGGTATAAGACCGAACAGAACCTCATCGACGGCTGTCAGAGCCGTGTCTGGCTGCAGGCCGACCTCGTGGACGGTCGCGTCCACTTCCAGGCCGAGAGCGATGCGCTCATCGTGAAGGGCATCGTCACCCTGCTCCTGCGCGTCTTCAACGACCAGACGCCGCAAGACATCCTTTCGGCCGACCTCTACTTCATCGAGCGCATCGGTCTGCGCGAGCATCTCTCGCCCACCCGCAGCAACGGCCTACTGGCCATGCTCAAGCAAATGAAGATGTATGCCCTGGCCTTCTCGACTAAACTTTCCTGACCGCCCCGTCTTCCTCGCTCCGATGGAGGACGTCACCGACATTGGCTTCCGCCTGCTCTGTAAGCAGATGGGGGCCGACCTCGTCTATTCCGAATTCGTATCGAGCGACGCCCTTATCCGCGGTGTCAATCGCTCGTTGGAGAAGTTGGAGGTATGCGCCGACGAGCGCCCCGTAGCCATACAAATCTATGGCCGCTTCGTCGAGGCCATGCGTGACGCCGCCCAGATTGTAGTCGAGCAGGCCCATCCCGACCTCCTCGACATCAACTTCGGCTGTCCTGTCAAGCGCGTGGCAGGCAAGGGAGCCGGAGCCGGCATGCTACAGAACATACCCCTCATGCTCGAGATTACCCGCGCCGTCGTCGATGCCGTCCCCGGCACCCCTGTCACCGTCAAGACACGCCTCGGCTGGGACCACGATCACCGCATCATCACCACCCTGGCCGAGCAACTTCAGGACTGTGGCATCCAGGCCCTGACCATCCACGGTCGCACCCGCTCGCAGATGTACACCGGCGAGGCCGACTGGACGCTCATCGGCGAGGTCAAGCGCAACCCGCGCATCCATATCCCCATCATCGGCAACGGCGACGTCACCACCCCCGAGCGGGCCAGCGAATGCTTCGAGCGCTACGGCGTCGATGCCATCATGGTCGGCCGCGCCACCTTTGGTCGCCCCTGGATTTTCCGCGAGATTCGCAACCACCTCGACGGTCGCGAAGAAGTGCTCACGCCCGACTGGAAGCTCGACATTCTGAAGCAGCAGGTCCACATCAGCGTAGAGCGACTGGGCGAGTATCGCGGTATTCTCCATAGCCGTCGCCACCTGGCCGCCTCGCCCCTCTTCAAGGGCATCCCCAACTTCCGCGAAACCCGCATTCGCATGCTCCGTGCCGAGACCGTTGCCGAGCTGTTCGAGATTATGGACACCGTCAGACCAACTCTAAACTCTCAACTATGAACTCTGAACTGCGGCATAGCCGCTACGAAATCATGGCCCCCGTGGGCTCCCCCGAGTCGCTGCCAGCAGCCCTGCGTGCCGGAGCCGACAGCATATACTTCGGCATCGAACGGCTCAACATGCGGGCCCACTCAGCCTCCGTGTTCACCATCAACGACCTGCGACGCATCGCCCGCGAGTGCAGGACGTTCGGTGTCAAGAGCTACCTTACCGTCAACACCATCATCTACGACGACGACCTCTCCCTCATGCGCCAAATCATCGATGCGGCCAAGGAAGCGGGCATCACGGCCGTCATAGCCTCCGACGTGGCCGTCATGACCTACTGCCGACAGGTAGGCATGGAGGTACACCTCTCCACCCAACTCAACATCTCCAACACCGAGGCCTTGCGCTTCTATGCCCAGTTTGCCGACGTCGTAGTCCTGGCCCGCGAACTGCGCCTCGAACAGGTCGCCGAAATCTATCGCCACATCGAGGAACAGCACATCACAGGGCCCTCGGGCCAGTTAGTGCGCATCGAGATGTTCTGCCACGGAGCCCTCTGCATGGCCGTCAGCGGCAAGTGCTACCTCAGCCTCGACAACATGGGCCGCTCGGCCAATCGCGGCGAATGCATGCAACTCTGTCGCCGTTCGTACACCGTTCGCGACACCGAGACGGGTACCGAACTCCAGGTCGATAACAAGTACGTCATGAGCCCAAAAGACTTAAAAACCATCGGTTTCATCGATAAAATGATGCACGCCGGCGTCCGCGTTTTCAAGATTGAGGGCCGCGCCCGTGGGGCCGACTACGTCGATACCGTAGTCCGCTGCTACCGCGAGGCCATCGCCAGCGTAGAGGAGGGCACGTTCACCGAGGAACGCGTCCGCGAGTGGGACGAGCGCCTCGCTCGCGTTTTCAATCGCGGATTCTGGGACGGCTACTATCAGGGGCAGTTGCTCGGCGAATGGACGCGGAAGCCCGGTTCCTGTGCCACGGAACGGAAGACCTACTGCGGCCGCGCCATCCGCTACTACTCCAGACTTGGCGTCGCCGAGTTCAAGATCGAGGCGTGCGAACTCCACCAAGGCGACCGCATCCTCGTCACCGGCCCCACCACTGGCGCCCAATACGGCGAGGCCGAGGAGATTCGCTTCGACCTCCGTCCCGTCGAGGTGGCCAAGAAGGGGCAGCACATCAGCATTCCCTTCCCCGTCAAGGTTCGTCACAACGACAAACTCTTCATCCTCACCAGCGAAAATCTGCCCAATATTTTGCCTTCAAAAATCTGACAAAAAAATTGACTGGGGGCGATTTTTAACATATTTTGTTCGGATTTTTCCTACCTCTTTGGGGGCGGTCCGGAACCTGCCGCCGGAAGTTATGTTAACCTATCGGTCGAAATTATGTTAACTTCTGGCCACTGATTAACTTAACCTGGGGGCGTAGGTTAACATAACTTTCGGCAACCCCTTCGAAGGCATAAAGAAAACACCCCATTTATCGTTGATAGACAGTGTGTTACGCTTTTTGTCGAATGCTGCAATTCGGAGATGGGCTCGCCCCGCCGCCCCGGGCGAAGTTATAAATAGCGGGCGGTGAGGGACTCCCGGCAATGGGCCAAGGCCTCGGGCGTACCCTGGAAGACGATGCGCCCACCCTGTTCGCCAGCCCCAGGACCGAGTTCTACGACGTAGTCGGCAGCACGGATGACGTCGGTGTTGTGCTCGATGACGAAGACCGTATTGCCCCCCTCGCAGACCATGCGACGGAAGAGTTGGACGATGCGGCCCGTGTCCTTGGGATGCAGTCCGTCGGTGGGTTCGTCGATGACAAAGATTTTGCCCTCTTCGCCCAGCATCGAGGCCATCTTCAGACGGCGCAATTCGCCGCCCGACAGGGTGGAGAGGGCCTGATTGAGGTGGAGGTAGCCGAGGCCGACGTCCATCATCGGCTGCAACTTCTCGCTGATGGGCGTGCCCGCGAACTGCTCTACGGCTCGCCGCACGGAGAAGTCCATGACCTGGGCGATGGAGTAACTGCCCTGGGGAAGGTCTAAAGTGTATTGCAGCGCTTCGGGCGAATAGCGCAGGCCATGGCAAGCCTCACACTGGGTCTCGATGTTGTCCATAAAGGCCATCTCGGCCACGACGACACCCTTGCCGCCGCAGACGGGACAGGCGCCCTTTCCGTTGAAGGCAAAGTCGGTCTCCTTCTTCTTATATTTACGCGCGAAGAGTTTACGGATGTCGCCCGCCACGTCCATGTAGGTGGCGGGGGTGGAACGCAGGCTCACGCCGATGTCCTTCTGCCCAATATAGACGACGGACTGACCGTGTTCGGCCCTCATGCTTTCCATAAGCGAACTCTTGCCCGAGCCGGCCACGCCGCAGATGACGCAGAGGCAATGGATGGGCAGGTCGATGCTGACGTCCTGCAGGTTGTGCAGTGTGGCGTGGCGAAGAGGGATGCAGCCTTGCCGCAGTTCTTGACTCGCCCGAGAACTATGCACTTCGAACTTTGAACTGGACTCTGTCCTTAGGCATTTGCCCGTGTCCGTCCCGCTCTTCAGCAGCGCGTCGTAGGAGCCCTGGAAGATGATGCGCCCGCCATCGCTGCCGGGGCCGGGACCCATATCGACTATGTGGTCGGCCATGCGAATCATCTCCCGATGGTGCTCGACGAGCAACACCGTGTTGCCCGCATCGCGCAGACGGCGCACGGAATGCTTCATCAGCTCGATGTCGTGGTTGTGGAGTCCCGTCGAGGGTTCGTCGAGGATATAGAGCACGTCGGAGAGGCTCGAGTTGATGTACTTGGCAATCTTACAGCGCTGCGCTTCGCCGCCGGAGAGCGTACCCACGGCGCGGTCGAGGCTCAGGTAACCCAGGCCAATCTCCTCCAGGGCGGTCAGTCGGGCCGTGATGGCCTGCTTCAGGTCCTGCGCCAGCGGTTGTGTCAGGGAGCGCACCCACTCGTTCAGCTTCGTAATGGAGAGGGCACAAGCCTCGGCGATGTTCAGCCCGTCGATGCGGCACGAGCGAATCTTCTCGTTCAGGCGTGTACCGTGGCAGTCGGGACACGTGCCCATGCGCAACATGGGGTTGAGCACGGCGCTGTGCAACAGGCCCTCCTCCGAATTGATGATGCTGCGGTACATGCGCGGTATGAGTCCCTCGTACTTCGCCGACTTCGGCCATCCGGCGGGCGGATTCTTCAGGCGTATCTGGGGGCTGTGGAGGAAGAGTTCGAGTTCCTCAGGCGAGTAGTCGCGAATCTTCTTGTCGAGGTCGAAGAGTCCGCTGCGTGCATAGCGAATCCAGCGCCAGCCGCCCTTGCCGAAGGCAATGTAGTGGATGGTGTCCTCGTCGTTCAGGCTCTTGTCGAAATCGACCAGTTTGTGGATGTCCAGTTCGCGTATCTCCCCCAGCCCAGAACAGCGTGGGCACGAGCCGTCGGGATGGTTGAAGGAGAACGATTCGGCATAGCCCACAAAAGGCTGCCCAACACGCGAGAAGAGCAGGCGCAAGAGGGCATAGATGTCGGTGTACGTGCCCACGGTGGAGCGCGAGTTGGTGCCCGGCTTCCGCTGGTCGATGACGATGGCGATGGGCAGGTTCTCGATGGCCTCCACATGGGGCCGTCCGTACTTGGGCAGGTATTGCTGTACGAAGGTGGGGAAGGTGTCGTTCAGTTCGCGTCGCGACTTGGCGGCGATGGTGTCCATGACCAGGCTGCTCTTGCCCGAGCCCGAAACGCCCGTTACCACCGTAATCTGGTGCTTCGGTATCTCGAGCGACACGTTTTGCAGATTGTTCTCCGTCGCCCCCCGTATGATGATTCGGTCGTTCCGCATTCGGGAGCGTCAGCTGATGCGACTGCCGGGCTTCACAGGATGTTCCGTGGTGGTGACGGCGATGGTGCCATCATAGTTCTCGGCCGAGAGTATCATGCCCTCGCTGACGAGGCCGTTCTTGAACTCGCGCGGAGCAAGGTTGGCCACGAAGAGCACCTGCTTGCCGACGAGTTGCTCGGGCTCATACCACTGGCTGATGCCGCTCACGATGGTGCGGTCCTGGAGTCCGTCGGCAATGCGGAACTTCAGCAGTTTCTTCATCTTGGGCACACGCTCGCACTCCAGGACGGTGCCCACGCGGATGTCCAACTTCTGGAAGTCGTCGAACGCGATGGTGTCCTTGATAGGCTCTGCCTTGTAGTTGGCGGCCTCGTTGGCCTTGATGGTGTCGGCCAACTTCTGCTGCTGCTGGGCGATGACGTCGTCCTCAATCTTGCTGAACAGGAGCGAGGGCTTAGCCAATTGCTTGCCCACGGGCAAGAGGTCGGTGCGGCCGAGCCAGTCCCACTGGAACTCGTCCATGCAAATCATGTCGCGCAGGCGCTTGCTGCTGAAGGGCAGGAAGGGCTCGAAGGCGATGGCCAGGTTGGCCGTCAGCTGGAGGCTGATGTAGATGATGGTCTTCACGCGCTCGGGGTCGGTCTTGATGACCTTCCACGGTTCGCAGTCGGCGATGTACTTGTTGCCGATGCGGGCGAGATTCATGGCCTCCTTCTGGGCATCGCGGAACTTGAAGTTCTCGAGCAGCTGCTCCAGCCGGTCCTTCACGCCTTGGAACTCGGCCAGGGTCTCGCGGTCGTAGTCGGTCAGTTCGCCGCACTCGGGCACGCGGCCCTCGTAGTACTTCTGCGTCAGTTGCAGGGCACGGTTGACGAAGTTGCCATAGACGGCCACCAACTCGTTGTTGCAACGGGCCTGGAAGTCGGCCCACGTGAAGTCGTTGTCCTTCGTCTCGGGCGCATTGGCGGTCAGCACATAGCGCAGTTCGTCCTGCCGGTCGGGCAGTTCGTCGAGGTATTCGTTGAGCCAGACGGCATAGTTCTTCGACGTACTGATTTTGTTGCCTTCGAGGTTCAAGAACTCATTCGAGGGCACGTTGTCGGGCAGGATATAGTCGCCGTGTGCCTTGAGCATGGCGGGGAAGACGATGCAGTGGAAGACGATGTTGTCCTTGCCGATGAAGTGGACGAGCCGTGTCTCGGGGTCCTTCCACCAGGTCTCCCACGAACCTAACTCAGGATGAGCATCACACAATTCCTTCGTATTGGAGATGTAGCCGATGGGGGCGTCGAACCAGACGTAGAGCACCTTGCCCTCTGCCCCTTCTACGGGCACGGGGATGCCCCAGTCGAGGTCGCGAGTGACGGCACGCGGGTGCAGTCCGCCGTCGAGCCACGACTTGCACTGGCCATAGACGTTCGGGCGCCACTCCTTGTGCTCCTCCAGTATCCAGCGTTCGAGCCACGCCTGGTCCTTGTCCAAGGGCAGGTACCAGTGCTTCGTCTCGCGCTTCACCAGGGGGTTGCCCGTCTCGGCGTTATAGGGATTGATGAGTTCCTCAGGCGATAGCGTGGCACCGCAGTGCTCGCACTGGTCGCCATAGGCCTCGGGGGCGTGGCAACGGGGACATTCGCCGCGGATGTTGCGGTCGGTCAGGAAGTGGCCCGTCTCGGGGTCGTAGAACTGCTCGCTCACCTGCTCCACGAACTTGCCGTCGTCGTACAGTTTGCGGAAGAAGTCGCTGGCCAGTTGGTGGTGGGTCTTCGACGTCGTGCGGCTATAAATGTCGAACGAGATGCCGAAGCGCTCGAAGGAGTCCTTAATCAGATTGTGATACCTATCGACGACCTCCTGCACGGTGATGCCCTCCTTGCGGGCTCGGATGGTGACAGGCACACCATGTTCGTCGCTACCGCCGATGAACAGGACGTCGCGCCCCTTCAGACGGAGGTAGCGCACATAGATGTCGGCCGGCACATATACGCCAGCCAAATGACCGATATGGACGGGACCGTTGGCATACGGAAGGGCTGCCGTGACGGTCGTCCGCTTAAAATTCTTCTGCATATTATATTGTTTCTTTTTTGTTTTCGCGCGTGCAAAGATACGAATAAGCGTGTGATTTTCCAAATACATTTGAGAAATACTTTAAAGGGATTCGGCAGAAAAGTTCTCGTCCCCTTCGTCGTTCGGCCACGGTGGAACGATGATTCGGCCGCGGTGGAACGTTCGTTCGTCCGCGGACGAACGATGAGAACCTTTCGTCGTTCCATCGCGATGGAACGTTCGTTCAATGCGCATCGGTCGTTCGTTCAATGCGCATTGAACGATGGAAATGTATCGATATATTTGGTATATTCCTTGCTTATTCGTACCTTTGACCGTCGAACTAATACGGAATACTCTATGAAACGTACTTGTATCAGTCTGCTCCTGACGCTCCTCTTCCTGCTCCCCGGCACGGGAGCAAGGGCCGCCGGCTACACGGGCAGCACGCCCGCGGCGGGCACGCGGTATTACCTCTATAATGTATATCAGGCGAAGTTCCTGTCCGACGGAGGCTCCGGGGGCACGCAGCTGTCGCTCTCCGACAGGCAACCCCTGCTTTGCACGCTGGAGGCGAGCGGCAGCGGCTACGTGCTGGGCACCAGCTACGGCAATCTGCTGGACACGGTGTTCACCCTCGGCGAGGCCGACGAGGGGTACTACCTCGACGGGGCACAGGGTGCCCTGATGTTCGACGCGGGCACGGCCTGCACGGTGGCCAACCGCAGCGAGGGCTACAACGCCGACAAGGCGCTCTGGCGCTTCGTCACCGAACAGGAGTATGCCGAGATGCAGGGGAAGGCACGCTTCACCGTGGCGGCCATGAACGTCGATGGCATGCCGCGCAGCATCAAGGTGGCTGGAATCTATACCGTCAACCTGAACTCCGACGGCAAGGAGGCCGAAGGGGCCACGGCCATGGGGCAGAAGATGAAGACCCTGGGCTACGACTTCATCGCCGCCAGCGAGGACTTCAACTACAACGACGAAATCATGGCCCAGATAGGCGACACTTACAACCAGGGTACCCACCGGGGGAAGATTGACGGCTCGCTGGGCACGGCCATCAATTACCTGGCTAAGAAGACTCTCTTCGACACCGACGGCCTGAACTTCTTCTGGAAGAAGACCCTGGGAGCGGGCTCCGAAAGCTGGACGGCCTGGAACGAGCATTACGGCTACGACGACCACGAGGCCGACGGCCTGATAAACAAGGGCTACCGCTACTACCTGGCGACGCTGGCCGACGGCACGCAGGTGGACATCTACATCCTGCACATGGAGGCCGGTTCCGACACGGGCGACAACGCAGCCCGAGCCACCCAAATCACGCAACTGGCCAACGCCATACTGGCCTCGGCGGGCAACCGCCCCATCATCATCATGGGCGACACCAACTGCCGATACACCCGCGACGCCCTGAAGTCGCGCCTCATCGACGTCATCAATGCCGACGAACGCTTCACCATCCACGACGCCTGGGTGGAACACGGCCGACAGGGCATCTACCCGACCGGTTCCAATGCCATCATGGCTTCGGAACACGGCTACCGAAAGGGGGAGGTCGTAGATAAGGTGTTCTACATCAACAGCACCCGCTCCGACATCCGACTGGTGGCCGAGGCGTACCGCCAAGACCTGTCGTTCGTGAACGACGCGGGCGAGGCCCTGGCCGACCACTGGCCCTGCGTGGTCGATTTCTCGTACCACACCTACGACCCGGCCATCGACGACCTCACGGACGTGGGCAGCATGGAGGACGTCTTCCTGCGCAACGTAGAGACGGGCTGCTTCCTGAAGGCAGGCGGCTGGTGGTGTACGCATGCCGTGGCGGGCGACTATGGCAGCGCACTCAACCTCAACCAGTTGCCCAACGGGAAGTATGTCATACAAACACCTATGGGATTCCTCAGCCAGGACGACCCCTACATGGACAGGCCCGAGCAGTATTCCTGGACACTCCTTGAGCGCAACGGCCACTACCTCTTAGCCTACGAGAGCGGCGGCGCCATGAAGGCCCTGACGGGCAACGCCCCCACCACATTCCCCTACGGGCCCAACAGGCGATACGTCACCTGCGCCGCCCTGAACATGGACGACCGCTACCAGATGTGGGACATCGTAAGCCGCGAGGAACTCATGGACGAGATGCTGCGAGGGGGCGAGAAACACCCCTACAACTGCACCTTCCTATTGCCCGGAGCCAACTTCGACCGCAACGACCCCAAGAGCAAATCGACCGACAACGGCGGAGCATGGTCGTGCAACATCTCGGCCACGGCCAGCAAGATGTGGTACAACTTCGAGGACGGCAAGGTGGACTATGAGCGAGGCAACTATGTAGGCGAGGTCTATAATGACTCTTACAGCGGTATCACCTCTTACGAAACCCGATGGGAGATGGGGCAGACGCTCACCGGACTGCCCAAGGGGCGGTATCGGGTGACCTGCCAGGGATTCTACCGCGACGGCAGCATGAACCAGAACAACCCGGGCACCATCCACTCCTACCTCTACCTGCGCACCAAAGCGGGGGCAACGGAGGTGAAGACGACGCTCAAGTCGATGTACTCGGCCCAGTGCCAGACGAATCTGGAGGGCATTATCGGGAACACCGACGCCAACGGCTACTACATCCCGAACACAATGGCCGAAGCCAGCATCTTCTTCAGCCAGGGCTATTACGAGAACGAACTGACCATCGACGTTAGCGACGGCACGCTTGGCGTCGCCATCGGAAAACCTGACGTCACGAAGAGCACCAGCGGATGGACGTGCTTCGACAACTTCCAAATCTATTACCTCGGTTCGGGCATCGCAGGCGACGTGAATTGCGACGGTCTCGTGACCATTGCCGACGTGACGGCGCTGGTGAACATCATCCTCGGGAAGGACGACACAAAACCTTACCAGTACAGCCACGACGCGGCCGACGTGAACCAGGACGACAGCATCACCATCGCCGACGTGACGGCGCTGGTGAACCTGATTCTGGGTAAGTAAGTGCTGCTAAGCCTGGTGAACAGTGATTTGCGGGAAGGGGAAGGAGATGCCTTGGCGGTTGAACTCGGCATAGATGCGCTCCTGAGTCTGGAAAAATACGTCCCAATAGTTGGCGGCATCGACCCATAGGCGGATGGTCAGGTCAACACTGCTCTCAGCCAACTTCGACAGGGCCACGAAGGGCGTTGCGGGGTCGGAAAGGATGCGCTCATCCTGGTGGAAGAGTTCGAGCAAGACCGCACGGGCCTTATCGACATCCTCACCATATTCGATGCTGATGACAAGATCAACGCGACGCTTCTCCATACGGCTGTAGTTGGTGATGTTGCCACTCGAGAGTGCCCCGTTGGGCAGGAAGATGACCTTGTTATCGACGGTCGTCAGTACGGTGTGGAATATCTGTATCTCCTTGACGGTTCCGGCCACGCCTTGGGCCTCAACCCAATCACCTACCTTGAACGGTTTGAGCAGGAGGATGATGAGTCCGCCCGCGAAGTTCTGCAAGTTGCCGCTCAGGGCCATGCCCGCAGCCACGCCGACGGAGGCCAGCAGGGCGGCAAACGACGTCGTATTGACACCCAAGGCCGAGACGACGGCAATGATGAGCAGGACGGTGAGCAGGATGTTGACAAACGACTTGATGAAGGACTCGATGGTTGGGTCGAGGCGACGGCGGTCGAGAGCTTTCGAGACGAGACGATTGAGGAAAGAAACGAGGAAACGCCCTACAAAATAAATGACGACGGCCAGCAGGATGGACTTGCCCGCCTCGATACAGAACGAGACGCATTGCCCGATGAGTTGCGTAACCTGAGCCTCAGAAAAGAAAGTTGTCATATTGTTTCATTTATGGGTCAAAATTGTTGCAAAGGTACATAATAATTGAAAATAAAAAATCAATAATTAAAAATATTTCATAACTTTGTAGCAATACAATTTAAACGCAAGACTATGTACTTACTTGGTTATGACATTGGCAGCAGTTCGGTGAAGGCCGCATTGGTAGAGACCCAGACCGGACGCATTGCCGCCTCGGCCTTCTATCCCAAGAAGGAAATGCCCATCGCCGCTCCACAGGCCGGGTGGGCCGAGCAAGACCCCGCCATGTGGTGGGAAAACCTGCGGCTGGCCACGGCCGACGTGCTGCAAAGGACGGGGGCAAAGGGCGACGACATAGAGGCCATCGGCATCAGTTATCAGATGCACGGACTGGTTGTTGTCGATAAGGCCAGAAAGCCCCTGCGTCCCAGCATCATCTGGTGCGACAGCCGTGCCGTACCCTATGGCGAACGGGCCCTGAAGGACCTGGGCGAGGACTACTGTCTGGGCCATCTGCTGAACTCGCCCGGCAACTTCACTGCCTCGAAGTTGGCCTGGGTGCGCGAAAACGAACCCGAACTCTTCGGCAAGGTATTCCGCTTTATGCTTCCCGGAGACTACATCGCCCTACGCCTGACCGGCGAGATGACAACCACACTGAGCGGTCTGTCGGAGGGTATGCTGTGGGACTTCCGCGAGAACAGCATTGCCAACGAACTCATCGACTACTATGGCATCGACCCCACCACGCCCTGCGACCTAGTTAAGACTTTCGGTCATCAGGGGCAGGTACGCGAAGAGGCTGCCCGCGAACTGGGACTGAAGGTGGGCACCCCCGTGACCTACCGTGCTGGCGACCAGCCCAACAACGCCCTCTCGCTGGGTGTGATGAACCCGGGCGAAGTGGCTGCTACGGCGGGGACGAGTGGTGTCGTATATGGAATCTTGGACACCATCAACTACGACCCGAAGAGCCGCGTCAACACCTTTGCCCACGTCAATCACTATCCCGAAGACCCGCGCTTGGGCGTCCTGCTCTGTATCAACGGTACGGGCTGCCTGAATAGTTGGATGCACCGCAACGTAGTTCCCAACCTCTCGTACAACGAGATGAACGACCTGGCCATGCAGGCCCCCATCGGTAGCGAAGGACTGTGCGTACTGCCCTTCGGCAACGGCAGCGAGCGCATGCTCGAGAATCGCAACCCGGGATGCAGTCTGCACGGGCTGAACTTCAACGTCCACACACAGGCTCACTTGCTTCGTGCCAGTCAGGAAGGCATAGCCTTTGCCTTTGCCTATGGCATGGAAGTGATGCAAGGCATGGGTATGGACATCCGCAAGATTCGTGCCGGCGAGGCTAACCTGTTCCTCTCGCCCCTCTTCCGCCAGGCCATTGCCGACACGACGGGCGCCACCATTGAACTGTGCGACACCGACGGAGCCGCTGGCGCTGCCCGCGGAGCAGGCATCGGAGCTGGCATCTACCAGAATGCCGACGAGGCCATGCAGACCCTGCGCATCGTAGATACCATCGCCCCACGTGACTCCGAGGCCTACCGCACTGCCTACCAGCAGTGGAAGGCCCTCCTATAACTCCTTATCCAACCCTATTAAACCTTATAACCTATGAAACAGTATTTCGAAAACATCGGTAAGATTCCCTTCGAGGGAGCAGAGAGTAAGAACCCCATGGCTTTCCACTACTACGACCCCGAGCGCGTGGTGATGGGCAAGAAGATGAAGGACTGGCTGCGCTTCGCCATGGCCTGGTGGCACACATTGTGTGCCGAAGGTGGCGACCAGTTTGGCGGTGGCACGAAGACGTTCCCTTGGAACGACTCGGCCAACCCCGTCGAGGCTGCCAAGCACAAGGTTGATGCCGGCTTCGAGTTCATGCAGAAGATGGGCATCCCCTACTACTGCTTCCACGACGTTGACCTCTGCCAGGAGGCCGAAACCGTTGAAGAGTACGAGAAGAACCTGAAGGAAGTGGTTGCCTACCTGAAGCAAAAGCAACAGGAGACGGGCATTAAGCTGCTGTGGGGCACGGCCAACGTATTCGGCCACAAACGCTACATGAACGGCGCTTCGACGAACCCCGACTTCGACGTTGTGGCTCGCGCCATCGTACAGATTAAGAATGCCATCGACGCCACCATCGAACTAGGCGGCGAGAACTACGTATTCTGGGGCGGTCGCGAAGGCTACATGAGCCTACTGAATACCGACATGAAGCGTGAGAAAGAGCACATGGCCACCATGCTCCGCATGGCTCGCGACTATGCTCGCGCCAAGGGTTTCAAGGGCACCTTCCTCATCGAACCCAAACCCATGGAGCCTTCGAAGCACCAGTACGACGTTGACACCGAGACCGTTATCGGTTTCCTCCGCGCCCATGGTCTGGACAAGGACTTCAAGGTAAACATTGAGGTAAACCATGCCACACTGGCCGGTCACACCTTCGAGCACGAACTGGCTTGCGCCGTCGATGCAGGTCTGCTGGGCAGCATCGATGCTAACCGCGGTGACTATCAGAATGGCTGGGACACCGACCAGTTCCCTATTGACCACTTCGAACTCGTACAGGCCTGGATGCAAATCCTTCGCAATGGTGGCCTGGGCACGGGCGGCACGAACTTCGACGCCAAGACCCGTCGCAACTCGACCGACCTGGAGGACATCTTCGTAGCTCACATCAGCGGCATGGACGCTATGGCCAAGGCACTGCTCTCGGCCGCCGAACTCATCGAGAAGAGCCCCATCTGCGCCATGGTGAAGGAGCGCTACGCCAGCTTCGACCAGGGCGAAGGCAAGCGTTTCGAAGAGGGCAAGATGACCTTCGAGGAGGCTTACGAATATGGTAAGAAGGTAGGTGAGCCCAAGCAGACCAGTGGCAAGCAGGAACTGTACGAAGCCATCGTTGCCATGTACTAAAGAGAGAGAATACTTACTTAGATGCGATTTGCTGCGGAGGCCAGTTTACGAGGTAAACGGTCTCCGTAGCTCTTGTCAGGGCGGTATAGAGCCAGCGGAAATAGTCGGGCGAGAGCATGTCCTGCGTGACGTAGCCTTGGTCGATAAAGACACGTTGCCACTGACCGCCCTGTGCCTTATGGCAGGTTACAGCGTAGGAATACTTCACCTGTAAGGCATTGAAATAGGGGTCTTGCTTTATCTTCTCGATGAGCTTGCGCCGGTCGTGAATCTCAGGATAGTCTTCACAGACGGCTGTGAAGAGTTGGTTTTGCTGCTCTTGCGTCAGGGCGGGTGCCTCGCTTTGCAGCGTATCGAGGACGATGGTAGCATCGAGTTCCATGTCGTCGAAGTCGGGGAAGGTCAGGCTGACGTCGGCAAAGCGGAACCCATAGAGTTCCCGCTCGTTACGGAAACGGCGCACGACACAGACATCGCCATTGGCGATAAAATCGGTAGAATGCGAGGCTTCACCCTCCTCTTCCTCCTGCAACCAATAGTAGTTGTTGCGGACGACAATGAGTTGGTCGCCCGAGGTCAGTTCGTCCTCGTAAAAGAGTATGCGCCCACGAATGCCATTATTGAAGAGATTGGCTCGCTTGTTGCTCCGTGTCACGACGATGGTCTGATCGACTCCGCAACGATAATAGCTTTCCTCCAAGAGTTCGACCAATTCATCGCCAGGCACGACTCGCACATCGGGGAAACCCATAATGCGCAATCGTGGGAAATCGCCCATTTCATCGGAAGAAATCAGCCGGCGAAGCATGGTTGCATTCCACAGGATGCCCGAGTCATTGACCTGACGGACAACCTGCGTCAGGATGGATTCCCTTACCTCCAGTCCGTAACCCGCCAAAGCCAACGGACTAAGAGCCGGACTTAACTCTTCTCCAACGGGAGGCAACTGGGCAGAGTCGCCACAGAGCATCAGGCGACATCCCTCGCCGGCATAGACATAGTGAATCAGGTCGTCGAGCAGGCGTCCCGAGCCAAACATACGCCCTGAGATGCCCTCGTTGTTAATCATCGAAGCCTCATCGACGATAAAGAGCGTATTGCGGTGGTTGTTGACGTTCGACTGGAAGTTGGTCATCTCCACCGAAAACACCTTCTGGCGGTATATCTTCTTGTGAATCGTATAGGCCACATGGTCGGCATGAAGTGAGAACACCTTAGCAGCTCGCCCTGTCGGAGCCAGCAACACCACAGGACGACGAAGGGCAACCATGGCACGCACAAGGGCACCGACGAGGGAGGTCTTGCCCGTTCCTGCATAACCCCGTAAGAGGTATATTTCTTCACGATTCGTGGAACAGAGAAATTCGCACCATCCCGACACGGTTTGAAGTTGCTCTTCGGTCGGTTCGTGAGCAAATTTATCAAGGATAAAGGCGGCTAAATCGGCTTTTATTGGCATCTTTCTGTAAAAAGTGGCCCAAATTGTGGGTAGTTCAGTTTATTTATTTTATATTTGCATCACGAAATTACAAATAATATTCTAAATACACATCATGAAAAAGCTAATTAATGTAGTTTTGGGCATCTGTGCACTGGCAATGTTGTTCATTTGCTACCGCAGTATCGCCGATCAGCAGAACTTTGAGGCTGAGGTTAAACAGCGCGAAGCCGACGTGAAGGCTCGCCTTATCGAAATCCGTAAGGCACAGGAAGCCTACAAGGAGCAGTACAAGGAGTATTGCAGCACTTGGGACAGCCTCATCATCTTCATCAAGGAGGGTCAGCTCCCCACCGTTGTCAAGCAAGGTGTGCTCACAGAGGAGCAGATGGAGAAGGGCTTGACCGAGGCCAAGGCCGCAGCCATCGTCAATCGTGGCAATGCAGCCGAAATCGCAGCCAATGGCTTGCAGGACTTCCGTCGTGACACCACCTGGGTATCGCTCATCGACTCCCTTTATCCTGAAGGCTACGACCCCGAGGAAATCCGCTACATTCCTCATTCTGACGCCAAGGATGGCCAGAAGAAAGAGTTTGACCTGATTGCTGTTTGGATTAAGACCAAGTCCGATGCCATCATCCCCGTAATGGAATGTGGAGCAGAGGTTGAAAACTACATCTGTGGCGAGAGCAAGTTGTGGAGCCGCGAGGCTGCCAATCGTCGCGAAATTGCCGAAGGCATGGGCAACTATCCCGGCCTGAAGATTGGTGAAGCTGGTCTGAACTGGAACAACAATGCTGGCAACTGGGAGTAAGCGTCTTACAGAACAAAAACTATCCATCCGGATTTATTCGGATGGATTTTCTTTTTCCACGCCGCAAAGCGAACGTAGTGTAACGGTCGGAAGAGGAGAATCGTTGTGCCGTGCCCTAGAGGAAGCTTTCAAGACCAATGCACTCCTGCGCCCCGACTATGACGAGGTGGACGTCTTTGCCGACTATCCTTCGACCCGCATTCCCCTGGATGAATTCCGTAGCGAAGAGGCACAAGCGCTATACCGACTGACCTTCGGTCCCGACAGCCTTGCTGGCATGAACATGCACTACGAAATGCTGCCTGCACTGGAGGTCATTGAGGTCTTTGTCATCGCCACCGACATCGAGGTACTGATACTAAAGCATTACCCACATGCCACCATCCACAGCTACTTCGGGCAGCTAATCAATCGCATGCTGACCCGCGACAAACGCCGTCAGGACGAGGAGCGCCGACTCTATGCCCACTGCAATGGACGCCAACTCTTCATCTTTACCTACAATCAGGGCCGACTGCAATTCGCCAATTCGTTCGAAGCCCGCAACACTGCCAACCAACTTTACTACCTGCTCTTCGTATGGAAGCAACTGGAAATGCGACCAACAAAGGATACGCTGATACTAATTGGCAAGGACAAACAACTGGAACAGGAACTGGGTAAATACTTAAAGCACATAGAATGCGTGTAATTACTGGAAAATACAAGGGACGTCATTTCGACGTCCCTCGGTCGTTTAGGGCCCGGCCTACCACCGACTTTGCCAAGGAGAGCCTTTTCAACGTGCTCATGGGCTACATCGACCTCGATGGAGCCCGTGCGCTCGACCTCTTTGCAGGTACCGGCAGCATCACACTGGAATTACTCTCGCGGGGATGCAACCGTGTGGTTTCTGTGGAGAAGGACCCAATGCATTACCGTTTCATCACCGGTTTCCTCGACCGCCTTGCCGACCCTGCCGCCTTCCCTGTTCGTGGCGATGTCTTTAAGTACATCACCACCCTCGGTGAACAGTTCGACTTCATCTTTGCCGACCCTCCCTACACGCTGCCGCAATTAGGTGAGTTGCCAGATCTTATCCTTGGCCGTAACCTATTACTTCCCGATGGACTCTTTGTGCTTGAGCACGGCAAGTCCAACAACTTTGAGGACCATCCCCGCTTTGTTGAACGCCGCCAATACGGCAGCGTCAACTTCTCCTTCTTTCAATAACCTTTAGCGTGGGCCACCGCCTCCACCACCACCGCGGCCACCACGACCACCGCCAAAGCCTCCAAAGCCACCGCCAGGGAATCCGCCAGGCCCCATCATGCCACGGGCTTCCTTATTACCCAGGAGGTTGAGGGTATAGATGACGTGCACCATGACATAGCTATTGATGGCATTGCTCCAGGTATCACTACGCATCGAGGCTGTAATGGCTCGGCTAATGTTAGAGCGTTGCTTCAAGATGTCGTACCACTGGACACTGATAGCAAGGTCTTGTCCCTTAATCCACTGCCTCAGATTCTGACTAAGTTGGGCATTCCAGATAAGTTCGTTCGTGTTCATCGACTCGTCGGAATAGCCGCGACGGCTCTGCTGACTGATGTCGGTGGCGAAGGAGAGATTGAAGGGGAAGGTGATGTTAAAGTTTCCACCATAGTTGAAGGTCCAGCTGTCAATGTTGGCGTTGGTCTGCAGTTTGTTGCGGGCATGCTGATAGTTGAAACCGCTATTCAAGCCGATTTCGTAGGTTCCCGTCTCACCAAAGTCGTTGCGGTAGTTGATGCGAAGGTTATCACTCAGGTTCGTATTCTTTGTGGTAGCCTTCTGCAAGGGAACCTGGCGGAAGACCTTATCCAAATCGACCAGAACAGGATTATCGTCACGGAAGATATTACCCCAAGTAGAACCATCTGAGTTGCTGCTCTGATAACCTACGTTATTGGCGTAGTTGATGTTGGCTGAATTCATCAGGTTGAGGTGCTTGCCACTATCGAGGGCTGTGTTGAACATGATGAAGGCGCCAGTATTCCAATTGCCATTGATGTTCATGGGGCGCGTATATCGGGCACCCGACTGAGTATCGTAGATGGTGGCTGTAGAGATGCTGTTCTTCGTGTTGCTGTAGTTAAGATTCATCGCCCAGCCACGCTGTTTATCGATGTTGTAACCGTTGTAGAAGGCAAACACATTGTTGCTCCACGAAGAACGCAGCCCAGAGTTTCCGGTCGAGATATTGAGGGGGTCGCTCGAGTCAACGACCTCGAGCAAGTTGGTCATCGAAGGCTGCGACATGCGGGCATTGTAACGTACGCGCAATTGGCTGGTGTTCGATATCTTCCAACGCATGTCGATACGCGGAGCCCAGTTGAAGGTATGGCGCACGACGGTGGTATCAAGGCGGTTCTTCTTATAGTCCATGTGTGTGGTCTGGGGTTGGAAGTTGATACCAGCATTCAGTCGCATCTCCTGCCCATTGTCGAACTTACGGTTGTAGCGAGCCAGGAGGTTTGCGTCGTGGTTGTACTCGCGATAGGTGGCATATTGGCTGTTCTCCCAGTTCTTGATATAGTCGAGGCTGTCGAGTCCTGGCAGATAACCGAGGTAGAGCTGTTCCTGAGTGTAATAGCCTTCGTACTTGGTCAGCAGGGAGTCGATGCTGTACATCGAGCGGTCGCTGTCGGAATAGCGATACTGGAACTGGTACGAGGCCTGCAGGTTCAGGTTTTGGGTAATAGGCTCGGTGTATGAGAGACGGCCCTGCACGTTATACGACGTCGAGGGGGAGAGGTTGTACTGGTTGGTAAAGGTGTTGCGTTGTTGCTGATAGTAATTGATGAGCGAGCGGCTCCACGACTTTGAGTCAGAGTTCGAATAACGTGCGCCAGCATTCAGTGTCAGGTTGCGCCCAGGCTTGGCCAAGCGGCGGTTGACCTGCAAGTCTCCATTAAAGTTAGTCGAATGACTCTCACCCATCGACTGGCGGTTATTGTCGTTGACGGCAACACTGTCGCGGATGGTACGATTCTCTTCTATATTGTACTGGGCAAGCGGGTCGGAGAAATAGTCGTAAGGATTCTGGTTGAAGGTTACGCTGGCACTGGAAGCATGGTTCGACGACCAGGAGCGCGAGAAGTTAGGACGGAACATGAGGTTCGTCATCGAATCGACCATCCACTCGAAGCGGAAGTTGGCATTTACGTCCTGACTCTTATTGAACGACTGGTTGTGGGAGTTGGAGAAAGTCGATGTCGTTTGGTTGAGAAACATCTCGCTGTTGGTCTTCGTCTGTACGTCACTATAGCGATGACTATAACGGACATTACCACCCAACTCCAGATAACCGGCATCAGACTCCTTCTTTCCGTTGTCCCAAGCAAAGTTCATGCCATACATGTCGCTCGTGGTGATACCATTGCCTCCGCCGAAGCCCCATCCTCGACCTCCGCCGCCAGGGAACGAGTTGTCGTTGATGTTGTTACGGCTACCGATGATGGTCAGTTGCATGTTGTCGGTATAACGGCTGATATTGGCCTTGGCCGTATAACGGTCTTCGGTTCCATAGCCGAGGTCGGCATTGATGAGCCAACCTTCCTTCATTCCCTTCTTTACGGTCAGGTCGAGCACGGTCTCTTCCTCACCATCATCGATGCCTGTGATGCGGCTGTAGTCGCTCTTCTTGTCATACGACTTCACCTTTTCGACCATCTTTGTCGGGATGTTCTTCATCGCCATCTTTGTATCATTATCGAAGAACTCCTTACCTCCCACCATAATCTTCGAGACGGTCTTACCGTTAATCTTGATGGTCCCGTCATCGCCCACCTCTGCGCCTGGGAGTTTGCGCACGAGTTCCTCAAGGTTCGACCCCTCGGGCAGACGGAAGGCACCGGCGTTATAGACGAAGGTATCTTCCTTCATCTCCACCTGAGCCAACTGGGCCGTCACCTGGGCCTCCTTCATAACCTTAGCATCCTCCTGGAGGGTGATGGTGCCAAGATTGAGGGTCTTGTTCTTCTTGTCGAGGGTAATCGTACGATACTGGGTTATGTATCCCATGTAGGAGATGCGGGTCAGGAAGGTGCCGTACTTCGATACCGGCAGATTGATGCGCCCGTTCACGTCAGAGACGACACCCGTTACCTGGGTGCTGTCCTTGGGATTCAACAAAACGACGGCAGCACCAGGCAGGGGTTCGTTCAGGGCTCCGTCTAAAATAGTTCCACTTACAGTAGCCTTCTGTGCCATTGCGCTAAGAGAAGAAAGCGCAAAGAACAGCAGGGTAAGAATCTTCGTTTTCATCATCTGATAGATATAGTATTTAGTATTTCCCGTATGTGCGAGTTGTGGAATCTCCACGACTATTAAGACGCAGATGAGGACTTTTGGTTTAATCCGTAAGGCAAACTATTGGGCGAAGATGGTTTTTTTTGTACCTTTGTGCAAAATAACATCGCAAATATGAACAAAAGATTGCTCACTTTCGGACTCGTAGTCTTGCTTCCTTTTCTATCCAATGGTGCGGAAGAGCCCATTGACGAAATGTTTCTCGATACGACTTACTACACATTGCAGGATGTTGTGCTTCCTCATGCCCAATGGAAACGAAGCGACGTAGCCAGCGTGCCAAAGTTTGGCGGCTACATCATTGGCTCGTACAAGTATAATGGTCAGGAAGGCGACCACGGGGGAGATGGATTCAACATGCGGTTGGTCCGCGTCTATGTCGATGGCACGGTGATGCGCGACTTCAAGTATCGCCTGCAAGTAGAGTTGAATGGTTCGCCACACATCAAGGACGCCTTCATAGCCTGGAGCCATTGGAAAGAACTAGAGGTAAAGGTGGGTGAGTTTAAGCGTTGCTTTACGTTCGAGAATCCCTATAATCCTTGGGACGTTGGCGTGGGCGACTATAGCCAGTTGGCCAAGAAGTTCTCGGGTTTCGGCGACCGCGTAGGCGAGGCTTCGATGGGAGGGCGCGATTTGGGTCTGCAAGTAGGAGGCGACCTGCTGAAAAACCGTCGCGACGGACATCGCCAGTTGCGCTATGCCATGGGCGTATTCAACGGACAAGGCATCAACCAACGCGACAAGAATCATCGCAAAGACCTCATCGGAACCCTACAATGGAGCCCCGTCAGGGACCTTTGGATAGGAGCCTTCGGATGGTGGGGCAACTGGAAAAGTCCAAATGGCATTACAGTGGACCGCAACCGCTTCAACCTCGGTGTAAAGTACGAAGGTACGGAGAACCACTGGAGTGCACGGGCTGAGTACGCCCGTTCCTTTGGACACAAGGCCAGCGACTACGTAGCTGCTACGGAGACTACACCCGCCTATTGGGCTGGTGGGAAGAAGGCCGACGCTTGGTATCTGACCCTGGGCATACCCGTCTGGCGATGGATTAAGGTCTATGGAAAGTACGATACCTATCGCGACTATGCCGACAAGAGTTCGATGCATAGCATCTACAGCCTTGCGGCTAACCTGCAACCCCATAAGAATCTTATGCTGCAGCTCCAGTATAATTACCACAAAGACAATATGGCGCCGGACCAGAAATACCACCAGGTTTGGACACAAATCTATATAAGGTTCTAACCCTAATACGCGCGCGTATATATTATTAATTAAGGTAACGTTGTAAAGGCGAAGGGGTACGCTCCTCACGGAGAATGCCCCTTCTAACATTTACAACTATAAAACAACTATTGTCGCTAAGCGACTTTTCCTTACTTTGTCTCTTCCTCGTTGATCTTGCGGCCCATTACCAGATAAGCAATGGGAGCAGCCACAAACATCGAGGTGAACGTACCGCAGACAACACCCAGAATCATCGCGAACGAAAAACTGATGATAGAGTCGGCACCCTTGAAGAATAGACCAATCACGAAGATTACGGCCAGCACAATGAAGGTGCTGACAGAGGTGTTAATGGTACGGTTCAGTGTAGCGTTCAGCGAATCATTGAACAGACGCTGGCGGTCACGCTTGGGATAGAGGTTAAGATTCTCACGAATACGGTCGAAGACAACCACCTTATCGTTGATAGAGTAACCCACAGCCGTCAGGATGGCACCGATAAACGTCTGGTCGATTTCCAGAGAGAAGGGAACCAAACCCCACAGCATGGCATAGGCACCGAAGATGACGATGATATCGACAATCAGTGCAGCGATAGCGCCCACGGAGAATGCCCAGTTGCGGAAGCGGAACAGGATGTAGAGGAAGATGGCGATGAAAGCCAGTGTCACGGCTATCTTGGCACCCGTAGTGATATCCTCAGCCACCGAAGGACCGACCTTCTGGCTAGAGATAATAGAGCCACCCTCGCGCACGTCGCGGTTGATAAAGGTCTCCAGTTCCAGGTCGCTGGCCAGCAGACCGGCACCCTGCAGGGTGTTGAAGAGCTGTGCCTCGAGTTCGCTATCCACGTCCAGTCCGTCCTCATCGATGCGATAGTTCGTCGAGATACGGATGGTGTGGCCATCAGTACCGATGGCGATGGCGCTGGTGTTACTCTCGGGGAAGGCCTCGGCCAACAGGCCACGAACCTGCTCGGGCTGAACTTCCTTATCGAAGGTTACCACAAAGTTGCGACCACCCGTGAAGTCGATACTCTTGCTAAATCCGCGACCAAATACGAAGGCCAAGGAAATTAGGGCAAGTGCACCAAAGATGGCGAAACTCTTCTTGTAGTTCGACATGAACTTGAAGTTGGGGTTCTTGAACGAAATGCGGTTACCAAGAGCGGTCTTGAAGGTAAGGTTCTGCCACTTGTCGCGATCCATCATCTCGGTATAGACTACACGGGTAAGGAACACGGCAGTGAAGAACGATACTAAGATACCGATGATAAGAGTCGTAGCAAAGCCGCGGATAGGACCTGTACCGAAGTAGTATAGGATAACACCCGTGATGATACTGGTCAGGTTCGAGTCGAAGATAGCGCTGAAGGCATTGCTGTAACCAGCATTCAGAGCCTCACGCAGACGCTTGCCACCCTTCATCTCTTCCTTCGTACGTTCGTAGATAAGCACATTGGCATCCACAGCCATACCGAGGGTCAGCACCATACCGGCGATACCACTCATCGTCAGGGCGGCCTGGAAGCTCGTCAGGATACCTACGGTGAAGAAGAGGTTGAGCAACAGAGCGCCATTGGCCACCATACCAGGGATAAAGCCATACATAGCAATCATGTAGAACATCAGGATGATGAAGGCCAACACGGCACTGTAGATACCCATGCGGATAGACTCGGCACCCAGCGTAGGACCAACGATTTCCTCACTTACGATATGGGCAGGAGCAGGCATCTTACCCGACTGCAGCACATTGGCCAAGTCCTTGGTCTCTTCTGGAGTAAAGCTACCGGAGATTTCAGAACTACCACCAGTAATCTCACCCCTTACGTTAGGAGCACTATACACATTGTCGTCGAGAACAATGGCAATGCAACGGTTGACGTTCAGTTTCGTAAGCTGAGCCCAACGGCGGGCACCGTCGATGTTCATCTTCATGTTGACGCAGGGACGGCCGTTCTGGTCGAATGCATCCGAGGCATCAGTGATGACGTCACCTTCCAGCGGAGCACGGCCATCGCGCTCGGTCACGCGAATAGCATAGAGATAGTAGTAGTCGGCACCGTCCTCGTCGTTGATGCCCTTGACACCCCACTTCAGGCGCAGGTCGCCAGGAAGTGTAGCCTTAGCCTCGGGAGTCTCAAACAAGGCAGAGATAGCCTCGAGGTTACGCTTGTGAGCGATACCTACGACACAACCCTGTGAGGGCTGAACCTGCAGGCGAGCCAGCAGGGGGTGCTCCTTCAAGGCCTGTTCCATGTCGGCAGCATTGGCCGTCTCGGCAGGTTTGTCTCCAGCGATGGCAGCAGCCAGGTCGCCCTTGGCTTCAGCCTTGGTGGTATCAGCCTCGGCAACAGTTTCTGCAGTCTCGGTCGTATCGGCCTTAGCCTCCTCACCCGTTACGTTAGCAGCAGCCAGACGGGCATCGAGGTCGTACAGCGTCTGATAAATCTCATCGGCATTGTAGGTCTCCCAGAACTCCAGGTTGGCACTACCCTGCAACAGCTTACGTACGCGGTCGGGTTCCTTCACGCCAGGCATTTCCACCATGATGCGACCCTCCTGACCCTCAAGAGCCTGGATGTTGGGCTGAACGACACCAAAGCGGTCGATACGCGTGCGGAGTACGTTGTAAGAGTTGCTGATGGCAGCCTTCACCTCCTGGCGAAGCACTTTCTCCACCTGCGAGTCGGTGCTCGTAGTCGAAACCTTGTCGCGAAGCTGCTGCGTAGCAAAAAGTTCGCGCAGATAACCGTCGGGAGCCACCTTCTTGTATTCGTTGATAAACAGCGTGATGAAGTCGCCCTGGCCCTTCGAGGCTGCCTTCTGTGCGGTCTCTACCGCAGTGGCAAACTTCTCGTTCGTCAGTTCTTTGTGGTCGGACAGCGCCTTAACCACGTCAGCCACGCTGACTTCCAAAATCACGTTCATACCGCCCTTCAGGTCCAGACCCAGTCCAAGACCCATCTCGCGGCACTGCTTCAGTGTCCACACGTTGGCGTACACCTTTTTGTTCTGGACTGAATCCAGATAGTTCTGTCCTGCCTCTTCGCCCTTCAGAGCGGCAATCTTCTCTGCCTTATTCTCATGATAACTGGCCACCCAGCTAAAGCTCATGTAGAAGAGGCAAATCAGCGCAAGCAGAACTGCAATCACTTTTACAAATCCTTTGTTTTGCATTGTTAATTTATGTTTTAATTATACTTTTAATATTCGTACACGCGTAATTAGCGCACAAAGATAGGGATTTTTTATGAAACAACCGCCATCTCTGCGAAAGAATTTAGGCTAAAGGGCCTATTTTTGCCAATTTTTCAGGTCTGCAATAACTGGGTAATGGTCCGAAATGTCCGTCGAGCGGTCGATTCGTGCACTCACGCACTCCCACTCCTGCGAATGGAAAATATGGTCAATGCGAACAGGGAAATTCTTTTCACGGAACGAGAGTCCCACGCCAAAACCTCCTCCTCTATAGGCATTCTCGAGGCGTTTGTCGATTTGCTGGTAGGCGTACGATATGGGCGTATCGTTGAAGTCGCCACAGAGCAGCACCCGCCGTCCCTTAGGCAAGTTGTCGAGGAACTGCGCGATGGCTTTCACTTGTAGGGCACGATAGCGCGAGGAATAGGCCAAACGGCCCGTCAGGTACTTCACCTCCGACTTCATCTTGTCACGGTCGCGCGAGTGCAGTACATCACCGTATTCGTCCTTCTCGTCGGCCGAGAGGTTATAGCACTCGAGGTGAGCATTAAGCAGTGTCACCGTATCGCCGTCCATCAGTAGGTGATAATAACGCGTGTTATTACCGTATTTCGACTTCGACTCGGCCTCAATCGTGCCCTTATCTACAACTGGGAAGCGCGAGATCAGCACCCTCGTCCCTTCGCGTTCGAAGTATCCCCCCTCTCCAGTCACCCGTTCCTCCAGCGTTCTCATAAGATAGGGCGAGGGCTGGGCCTCTTGCAGACAAACGATATCGGCCCGACAACTCATGATGTAATCGAGACCAAGCAGGAAGGAGTCGGAGGGCAGCCCGTTGAAGTAACCCGCATTCCACGTCATGATACGCAGGTCGTGCGCCTTATCCTTCCCGCCCAGGTTCAGGGGGAAGTAGTCGAGGATATAGTTACCACAAAGGGCCATGCCCACGAGGGGGACGACCATCATGCGCGGTTTGTAGATAAGCCACAGGAGCAGGAAGGCCACATTCAGGAACAGGAAGACGGGGAACACCAGTCCGACGACCGACATACGAGGGTGCATCGAGGGGTCCACCCACGTCGAAGCACAACAAATCCAGAGCAGGAAGAGCGTGACCAGATTGGCTCCCAGGAAGAGGGTCGCCAACAACTGCTTAACGGCCGAGAATGCTCCGTTCGACGTCTTCTTTTGGGCCATTACCTTCCGCTTGCGTCAAAGAGTTTACGTTTCTCTTCCTCGGTCAGGCTGCCATAGCCGTGCGCCTTCACCTTCTCCAGTATGCGATCAACCTCTTGCTGATAGGCATTACGGCGCGCATTTTCTTCCATTTCATCGGCAAATTTCGTATTTCGCTGGTAGTGGAAAGTCTTTGTCTTGGGTGCTCTCAGTTTGTCCCACCACGAAAGTATCTTCTTCTGCAAACCACCTGGATGGCGCCAGTGGAGCAACAGCAGCAAGCCGAAGAGCATACCACCCAGATGGGCCATGTGGGCCACTTGGTCGTTGCTACGAAGCATGGCCGAAAGGAGTTCAATGACGGCATAGCCCACAACGAAGTACTTGGCCTTGATGGGGAACGGGATGGGGATGATGAACATACGTTCCTCGGGGAATGTCATACCGAATGCCAGCAAGATACCATAGATGGCACCCGACGCGCCCACCGTGTTCCACATATTCAGGGCATCGGACATAGCCATCAGCTGACCATTGACAATAATCTGCTCGTAGCCACCATAGCCCTCCAGCAAGTAATGGACGTACTGTGCCAATTCCTGGACCAAGCCGGCACCGATGCCGCAGACCAGATAGTAGGTGAGGAAGCGCTTCTGCCCCATCACCTGTTCGATGATGCGACCGAACATCCACAGGGCAAACATATTGAAGAACAGATGCTCGAAACTCCCGTGCATGAACAGATAAGTAAGAATCTGGTGGAGGCGGAAGCCCGAGGCCTTGAAGAAGTGCAGTCCCAGCAGGGCGTTCAGGTCGATGCCATAGCGCAGCAATACTATGCTGGCCAGGAACATCAATATGTTGATAATAAGCAGATTTTTTGTTATCGGGGGCATAGAGTTCATATTATTACTGTTTTAGCGGCACAAAAGTACATAAAATCCGCATAAAATCAGCACAAAAGGGGCCGAATGATAATTATTTTGCCTAAAAAGTTGATTTTTTTATCAATTTTCTTTGTTTGTATGCGAACTTTGCCTAAATTTGCCCATATAAGAACTGTTAAAAACACATTTTTTATTAACTTATTAAAAATTAACTATGAACAAGACTGAATTGATCGCAAAGGTTGCCGAGGTTGCAGGCCTGAGCAAAGTTGACGCAAAGAAGGCTGTTGACGCAGCTGTTGAAGCCGTTAAGGATGCCCTGAAGAAGGGTGAAAAGGTTCAGCTCCCTGGCGTTATCACGCTGAGTGTTGAGGAGCGTGCTGCTCGCAAGGGCATCAACCCCCTCACCAAGAAGCCTATCAGCATCCCCGCTAAGAAGGTGGTTAAGGCCAAGGTTGGTTCTGAAATCGCTGCTGCTGTCTAAGTAACCTAAGCGACACACATCACCTGGGGGGGACTACATTCACGTGTGGTTCCCCCTTTCTTTCCTTTCCAATCTATAACACGTAACATCGGAACGAATGAAGACAGATAAAATGACCATCTGGGGACTCCTTCGCAACCTGATTCCCTTCGTCCTGCCCTACAAGTGGCTCATCATAGTCACGGTCGCCCTCACTTTTGTCGGGTCACTGATGGCACAGGTCAACGCCGTCGTGCTCGACCGCACCGTCGATGCCATCAACGCACTCATTCAGGCCCCCAGCTTCACTTGGGCCCAGGCCACACGCATACTGACCGTCGTCAGCATCATCCTACTGGGCAAGGAGGTGGTAGCCGCTGTCATCACCTTCTTCCAGCGCTACTATGGCGAGAAGATGCGCATCCTCGTTAGCCGCGACCTCTCGGTACAGGTGGTCGAGCGCATACTGTCGTTCCGCATGGCATTCTTCAATACCGGCGACAACGAGACGGGCAAGCTCCAGTCGCGCATCGACCGCGGCGTCATGAGTCTCTCGAACACGGTCAACAACTTCTTCATCGAGATTCTGCCCCTCTTCACCAGTGCCGTACTTGCCCTCGGGCTGATGTTCATGGCCAACTTCTACGTCGGGCTCGTTGCCCTGTGCATCGTCCCCATCTACTTCTACGTCACCAACCTCCAGGCCAAGCGCATGAAGGGCGGCCGTCGCCACATCTTCGAGAACCACCAGCGCGTCTCGCAGGGCATACTGAACATCATCGAGAGCATCACCGTCATCAAGTCCTTCAACCGCGAGGACATCGAAGCCCGCCGCCAGGAACAGGTCCAGCAGGACATGACCGACCAGCAGATGGCCACCCGCCGGCAGAGCTACCTCTTCAACGGACTGAAGACCTTCCTCGAACAGATTGGCACCGTACTCATCATCATCCTTACCGCCTACCTCGTACTCATCGACTATCCCGGCATGACCATTGGTAAAATCATGTACCACGTCATGCTCTTCTCCAACGTCAGCGCCCCCATTCGCCAACTCCACCGCATCTACGACGACATGAACGATGCTCTCATCTACGCCGAAGGATTCTTCGGCATCCTCCATGCCGACCACGAGGTGGAGGCCACGGGCCAGTTCCGTCCCGCGGAGGTAAAGGGTTGCTTCGAGATGCAGGACGTCGATTTCACCTACCCCAACGGCACGAAGGCCCTCCACAGTGTATCGATGCGCATCGAACCTGGCAAGATTACGGCCCTCGTGGGCCTCAGCGGAGCCGGCAAGAGCACCATCGTCAACCTGCTCGACAAATTTTACCACCCACAGTCGGGCAGCATCCGGCTCGATGGTATGGAACTCCACGAATGGGACACGCAGTGGCTGCGCGAGAATATCGGGCTGGTATTGCAGAAAAATCACATTTTCAGCGGTTCCATCGAGGAAAACATCCGTTACGGCAACCCCCAGGCAACCCATGAAGACGTGGTCCGCGCCGCTCGCCAGGCCTACATCTACGACCAGATAGTCGCACTGCCCAAGGGCTTCGACTCGCAGGCTCTCGAACTCTCCGGCGGACAGCAACAGCGCATCGCCATCGCGCGCATGTTCATTAAGAATCCGCCCATCATTTTCCTCGACGAGCCCACGGCTTCGCTCGACGCCATTGCCACCGAACAGATAAAGAACAGCATCGACGCCATCAAGCAGGGCCGCACGGTCATCATCATCTCGCACAACATCGGCCAAATCATCGACGCTGACCAAATCTACGTCCTCGAGCGCGGTCGCGTCGTACAGAGCGGCACGCCCACCGAGGTCTATCACCAGGGCGGGCTCTACAAGGAAATATTCGACGCCTCGGCCCGCAGCATGAATGCCGACAAGATTGCAGAGACGCTGCAAGGCTAAACCACGTATCGTTTGGCCAACTCGGAATTATTTTGTACCTTTGCAGCCGCAATGTAATAGAAATAAGGTAAAAGAAAGAAAAAACAGCATGGAAATAACGAATCGAATACAGGAAGCAGTGGCCAGCGGCATAAAGTCGCTCTACGGTCAGGAGGTGGCGGCAGAGAGCGTGCAACTGCAAGAGACAAGGCCTGAGTTCGAGGGGCAGGTGACACTCGTTGTGTTCCCCTACCTTCGTATGAGCCGCAAGCGCCCCGAGGATACGGCTCAGGACGTGGGCGAATACCTCGTGCGCGAGGTGCCCGACGTGGTGGCCCGCTTCAATGTGGTCAAGGGGTTCCTGAACCTCGTCATCGCCCCGGCGCAGTGGATTGGGCTTTTGCAGGAGATTAACTCGCAGGAGCACTTTGGTTTCCGCCCCGTCACCCCGGAGAGTCCGCTGGTGATGATTGAATTCTCGAGCCCGAACACCAACAAGCCCTTGCACCTGGGCCACGTCCGCAACAACCTCTTGGGCTGGGCACTGGCACAGGTGATGGAGGCCAACGGCAACCGCGTCGTCAAGACCAACATCGTGAACGACCGCGGCATCCACATCTGCAAGTCGATGCTGGCCTGGCTCAAGTGGGGCAACGGCGAGACGCCCGAGACAAGTGGAAAGAAGGGCGACCACCTGATTGGCGACTACTACGTCCTGTTCGACAAGCACTACCGCGAGGAAGTGAAGGAACTCGTAGCCCAAGGCATGGACGAGGAGCAGGCGAGGCAGGAGGCTCCCCTCATTAAGGAGGCCCACGAGATGCTGGTCCGCTGGGAGCAGGGCGATGAGGAGGTGCGCAGCCTGTGGCGCAGGATGAACGAGTGGGTCTATGCCGGCTTCGACGAGACCTATCGGGCCCTCGGAGTATCGTTCGACAAGATTTACTACGAAAGCGAAACCTATCTGGAGGGCAAGGAGAAGGTGGAGGAAGGCCTGGCGAAGGGCTTCTTCTACCGTCGCGAGGACGGCAGTGTATGGGCCGACCTGACGAAGGAAGGACTGGACGAGAAACTCTTGCTCCGATCTGACGGCACCAGCGTATATATGACACAGGACATCGGCACGGCCAAACTGCGCTTCCAAGACTATCCCATCGACAAGATGATATACGTCGTGGGCAACGAACAGAACTACCATTTCCAGGTCCTCTCCATCCTGCTCGACAAGTTGGGATTCAAGTGGGGACGGGACCTGGTACACTTCTCGTACGGCATGGTGGAACTGCCCAACGGCAAGATGAAGTCACGCGAAGGCACCGTAGTGGATGCCGACGACCTCATCCAGACCATGATAGAGGATGCCAGCCAGATGAGTGCCGACAAGGTGAACCGTCTGGAGGACATCACACCCGAGGAGGCCCGGGAGATTGCCCGCATCGTCGGCATGGGTGCCCTGAAGTACTTCATCCTGAAGGTCGATGCCCGTAAGAACATGCTCTTCAACCCCGAAGAATCGATTGACTTCAACGGCAACACGGGCCCCTTCATCCAATACACCTATGCCCGCATCCGCAGCATCCTGCGCAAGGCCCAGGCTCAGGGTATCGAGATTCCCGCCGAACTGCCCACCACTGCCGAACTGAGCGACAAGGAGGTCAGCCTCATCCAACACCTGCAGGGCTTTGCACAGACGGTCCGCCAGGCCGGTCAGGACTACAACCCCTCATGCATCGCCAACTACTGCTACGACCTGGTAAAGGAGTACAACCAGTTCTACCACGACTTCAGTGTCCTGCGCGAGGAGGACAAGCAGAAACAGGTAGTTCGTCTGGCCCTGTCCGAGGCCGTCAGCAAGGTGGTCCGGAACGGCCTTGGCCTGCTGGGCATCGAAGTGCCTGAACGCATGTAGAAGACCCTCCCCCGTCCCCTCCCTTATAGGGCGGGGAGCAGATACAAACAAGAAAAATGAGTGAAGAGCATACACATAATGCAAATATAAATGCCCCCCTCCTTCAAAGGGAGGAGCAAGGAGGTGGGTCCGCCTTGGCCGTTGATGCAGCCTGCTCGGGGAACCCTGGCCCGATGGAGTATCGCGGTGTGCATCTGCCGTCGGGGGGGCAGCTATTCCACTATGGCCCCATCTGGGGAACCAACAATATCGGTGAGTTCCTGGCCATTGTCCATGCGCTGGCACTTATCAAGCAAAACGGATGGGACATGAAGGTCTATAGCGACTCGTACAACGCCATCCTATGGGTCGGCAAACGGCAGTGCAAGACCAAATTGGAACGCAACGAGAAGACGGCCAAGGCCTACGAACTCATTGCCCGCGCCGAGCGCTGGCTTCGGGAGAACCCTCAGCACGCCCCCGTGCTGAAGTGGGAAACCGCCGAGTGGGGCGAGGTTCCTGCCGACTTTGGTAGAAAATAAAACCAGAACGTAAGGATGAAGGCTTTCTATCAGACCATGGGCAAGTACTTTGCCCGCTACAAACGCTACATTGCCGGCACGCTGGTAATGAACATCCTGGCAGCCCTGTTCAATGTTTTTTCGTTCACCGTCATCCTGCCCATCTTACAGATTCTGTTCAAAATCAACGACGAACGCTACTCGCTGATTCCTTGGGAGACGGCCAACTGGGACGACTTCGTCAATGTGGCCAAGAACAACGGCTACTACTACAGCCAGCAGATGATTGAGACCTACGGACCCTCCACCACCCTGCTGCTGCTCGGTCTGTTGCTGGCCGGGCTGACCCTACTGAAGACGCTTACCTACTTCGGAGGCTCGGCCATGCTGGCCCCGCTGCGCACGGGCATTGTGCGCGACATCCGCAACGACATCTACCGCAAGATTGTCAGCCTGCCCCTGTCGTTCTTCAGCGAAGAGCGCAAGGGCGACATCATGACGCGCATCACGGCCGACGTCAACGAGGTCGATTCCAGCATCACCTCGTCGCTCGACATGGTCATCAAGAACCCCATTTTCATTCTCGTCTATCTGTTCGCACTTATCCGCATCAGTTGGCAACTGACGCTCTTCACCATGCTCGTCGTGCCCCTCCTGGCCCTAAGCATCGGCCGTATCGGTAAGAAGTTGCGCTCGAAGTCGCTGGTCATGCAGGCCAAGTTATCCGACAGCGTCAGCCAAATCGAGGAGACCCTGGGCGGACTGCGCATCATCAAGGCCTTCATTGCCGAGGGGAAGATGATTGACCGCTTCGAACGCGTGACGGCCGAATATCGCCACATCGGCAACCGTGTGGCCATACGCCATTCGGCAGCTCACCCCCTGAGCGAGTTCCTCGGCACGCTGATGATTGTCCTCGTGCTGTGGTTCGGTGGCTGGCTCATCTTCAACGGCGACAGCCCCATCGATGCCAGTCTGTTCATCTACTACCTCATCATCCTCTACACCATCCTCCAGCCCATCAAGGACCTCTCGAAGGCGGGCTACAGCATCCAGCGAGGCATGGCTTCGATGGACCGCATCAACAAGATACTGTCTGCCGAGAACAACATCCGCGAGCCCGAAAAGCCCCATTTCATCGATGACTTCCGTCAGGACATCACACTCCACGACGTCAATTTTGCCTACGCCGAGGGGCGCGAGGTGCTCCATGGCATCAACCTCACCATACCGAAGGGCAAGACCATCGCACTCGTCGGGCAGTCGGGTTCGGGCAAGAGCACGCTGGTCGATCTCATTCCGCGTTTCCACGACGTCAGCGCAGGCTGCATCACCATCGACGGCACCGACATTCGTCAACTGGGCATCCACTCCCTGCGTTCGCTCATCGGTAATGTCAACCAGGAGGCCATCCTCTTCAACGACACCATCCGCAACAACATCGCCTTTGGCAAGGACGGTGCCACGCAGGAGGAGATAGAACAGGCGGCCCGCATAGCCAACGCCCACGACTTCATCATGGAGATGGCCGAGGGCTACGACACGATGGTGGGCGACCGCGGTTGCCGCCTCTCCGGCGGTCAGCGCCAGCGCATCTCCATCGCCCGTGCTATCCTGAAGAATCCGCCCATCCTCATCCTCGACGAGGCCACTTCGGCACTCGACACCGAGAGCGAGCGACTGGTGCAGGACGCACTGGAGCGACTAATGTCGAACCGCACCACCATTGCCATAGCCCACCGCCTCTCGACCATCAAGCATGCCGACGAAATCTGCGTCCTCCACGAGGGTCGCATCGTGGAGCGTGGCACACACGAAGAGCTCATTGCCCTCGACGGCTACTACAAGCGGCTCAACGACATGCAGCAACTGTGAGGCGCGGAGCGCCAGTGCAAAGTTCAAAATGCAAAGTTGAAAGTTATGAAAAAGGCCGACAAATACATCTTATCGCTTCTGCTTCTGCTGATAGTCATCTTCCTGCTCGGCAAGATGGCTTTCATGTTCTATAACGGGGACATCCACGCCGTGACGGGCGGAGAACTATTGGGCGTGCTTGCCCACGGCCTGTTGCTCGACGTGCGTACGGCGGCCCTGCTCCTGCTGTTCCCTGCGGCATGTGTCTGCCTCATACGACACAGGTTGCGCTGGGTCTTGGTGCCCTACTTCTGCCTGCTGGGCTTCGTGGTGGGCACCATCGTCGTGGCCGACATGGTGATGTACGAATTCTGGGAGTTCAAGCTCTGTGCCGTACACCTCGCCTACGCCGCCTCCCCCGAGGGCACGACCAACAGCGTCAGCACAACCTTCCTGCTTACCCGTGTGCTCACCGTCGCGGCCTTCATCCTATTGGTGGCCGTACCCGCTATCAGACTGACGCCCAAAGGCTTCGCCCGCGGTCGCCAGCATTGGCTGTTCATTCTGCTGGCCATCCTCGCCATACTCCCGGTCGGCGTCGGCTCCTGCTACCATCGGGGGCCGCTCTTCCTGAGCCATGCGGCCACGAATCCCGTCTATCGTTTCGCCACATCCTTCGCCGACACGCGCCGCTACAGCTCCGTGCCCGCCGACGTCAGCACGGCCTTCCGCACCTCTGATGAGGTGACCGACTCCCTCCTGCGCACCGACCGCCCCAACGTGCTCTTCGTTATGATGGAGAGTTTCGGCGGCAAGTTCGTCCGGGAACTCGGCGGACTGCCCGACGTAGCCCCCCAGTTGTCGCGCCTCATCCCCGAAGGCATCTTCTGGGACCAGTACTACAGCAGTTCGTTCCGCACCGACCGCGGCACCGTCTGCGCCTATTCGGGTTGGCTGGGCTACCCCACCATCAGCCCCATGAAGGAGGTCGGGATGCACCCCCGTCTCTCGTCGTTGCCCCAGCCCTTGCGTCAGAATGGGTACCAGACGGGCTACATGTACGCCGGCGCCATGACCAACATGGGCAAGATGCGCTACCTCGCCGACGCCAGTTTCGAGACACTCTTCGACGAGACCTACTTCACGCCCGACGAACTCAACTCCAGTTGGGGAGCCAACGACAGCACGTCGGCCATGAAGATGTTCCACACCATCGCCGAAGTGCGCCCCGAGGCCCAGTGGATGATGGTGTGGCAGACCATCTCGAGCCACGAGCCCTGGGACGTGCCCTACCAGCGCCTGCCGGACAAGCGCCTCAACGCCTTTGCCTACACCGACCACTGCCTGGGCCAACTCATCGACAGCCTCAAGACCCTGCCCGTCTGGGACAACCTGCTGGTCATCGTCATCCCCGACCACGGATTCCTCTATGAGCAGACCTACGACGACGCCGAGTTCTTCCACAGCCCCATGCTCTGGCTGGGCGGAGCCGTCCGAGAGCCACGCCGCATCTCCGTGCTCATGAACCAGAGCGACATCGCCGCGACCCTGTTGGCCCAGATGCAGTTGCCCCACGACCAGTTCCCCTGGAGCCGCAACGTCCTGGCCCCCGACTACGAACCCTTCGTCTATTGCACCTACCCCGCGGGCCTGCTCTATAAGGACCCCTCGGGCGAGACCCTCTACGACCTTACGGCCAACCAGCCCGTCCCCATAGGCCAGCCCGCCGACTCCCTGCGCCTGCAGAAGGCACTCGGCATCCTCCATGCCAGCTATTCCCAAATCCTTAAACCCTGATTCCCCCGTGAGCCTCCTCCTCCGCCTCCTGTCTCGTCTGCCCTTGTCGGTCCACTACTTCTTCTCCGACTGGCTGCTCTATCCCATAGCCCGCTACGTGATACGCTACCGCCGCCGCATCGTGCGCCAGCAGTTGGCCGACAGTTTCCCCGAGCGCACCGAACGCGAACTTCGCGACATCGAGCGCCGCTTCTACCACTTCCTGTGCGACATCATTGTCGAGACCATCAAACTCCTGACCATGCCCCACCAGGAGGTCAAGCGCCGCGTAGAGTTCGTCGGCATCGACGAGATGCAGGAGACCCTGCACCGCGAGGGCAAGCACTTCGGATTCTTCTACCTCGGCCACTACGGCAATTGGGAGTGGCTCGCCTCCTTCCCCCTCTGGCTCAGCGACGAATGGCAGGGAGCCCAAATCTACCACCCCCTCTACAACGCCACGGCCGACCGTATCTTCCTACAGCTTCGCGAACAGTTCGGCGGCCGTTGCATCCCCATGAAGCAGACCCTCCGCCAGATACTCAGTGCCCAGCGCGACGGCCAGCGGCAAATCATCGGTTTCATCGCCGACCAGAGCCCCAAGTGGCAGGCCATGCACCACTGGACACCCTTCCTCCACCACCCGACGGCCTTCTTCACCGGCACCGAGCGCATCGCCCGCCAGGTCGATGCCGCCCTCTACTACGTCCATGTCACCCGCCCCCGTCGCGGCTACTACCGTGCCGAACTCGTCCCCATCAGCCTCCAGCCCTCCGACCTCGCCGAGTTCGAGGCCACCGACCGCTACGTCCAACTCCTCGAGGCCCAGATTCAGGCGCAGCCCCACCTCTGGCTCTGGACCCACAACCGCTGGAAGCGCACCTACGAACGTTGGCTCGAAAGGGAACAAAGTTCCAGACAAAACTAAAATCCTTTCCACCCCCTCCTTTACACATCTTTAACCCGTCGCGCGTACGCTCGCACATGCGCGTTGGAAACCAGTGACTGGTTAAGCCGAAACCAGTCACTGGTTTCGCCGAAAGGAGTGACTGGTTAAAATTTAACCAGTGACTGGTTGCCAGGGAAGCAGATTCTCGTATAGGGCGGACAGATTTGCCGTTTCCGATTATTTTCGCAAGTTACAATTCGGGCCAAATTTAGTTAAAAATCGCCTCCAGTCAATTTTTGTCAATTTTTTGACAGCAAAAAATTTGGTGGTTTTTTGCTTTATTCCGAAATTTGTGGCTGGAAATATAACTATATTCTAATACCTAAATTCTATATGAAGAATTTCCTGACACCGCTATTCGTGTTCCTGCTTCTCTCCCCTGCATACGGCAGGAATGAAGAGAGTTTCAAGCAAGACGGCTATGAGTTTACCCTTTGGAGCGACACCTCTGTCGTCATTTCGGATGCAGATTTCGAGGAACCCATACCCCTGACTGGGGACGGTACACTGGTGCTTCCGACTTCGGTGACGTTCGAGGGGAAGACCTATCTGGTGGAGCGAATAGGAAAGTATGCGTTTGCCGGACGGGTGGAAATCAAACATCTCGTCATCGGCGAGGGGGTGAATTTCATAGACCCTTATGCCTTCTACAGATGTTCAGGGCTGGAGAGCATTCATTTCCCTTCCACGTTTGAGTGCGCGCCGTGCTACGACAGCGATGGAATTTTCCTCGGCTGCAGCAACCTTCGCCGCATTACGGTGGACGAGGGCAATGAGGAGTTCGACTCGCAGGACGGTTGCAACGCGCTTATCGTAACAGAGAGCAATACACTCTTGCTGGGCTGTCGGGGCACGGAGATTCCCTCGTCAGTCACGACCATAGGGCCGAGGGCCTTCGAGGGTTGTCAGGACTTGGAGAGCATCGCCCTGCCCGAGGGGGTGAGGAAGATTGAGTATTGTGCCTTCAGAAATTGTACCAACCTGAAGGAGATTGTCCTGCCCAGTACGCTCGACAGCATCGGAGGAAGTCTGTTTGAGGGCTGTGCGAGTCTGGAGTCGATAAGGATTCCCCAGAATGTCAAGAAGGTTAGCAGCAGGGTATTCCAGGGTTGCTACAGTCTGAAGGAGGTCGTGGTCGATGAGCGGAACCGCACGTTCGACTCGCGCCGCCACTGCAATGCCATCATAGACTCAGCCCAGGACACCATCGTGGCAGGCTGCGGGGCTTCTGTCATTCTGGAGGGTATCAAGGGCATAGGCGCGGAGGCGTTTTCCGATACCGGTGTTCGTAGCATCTACATCCCCAAGAGCGTGCAGAAGATTGGCGAAATGGCTTTCTCCGGCTGCCAGTTCTGCAACACCATCACAGTTCATCCCAAGAATCCCGTGTATGACTCGCGCGACAACTGCAACGCCATCATAGAGACGGCCACGGACAAACTGGTACAGGGATGCAGCGTAACCAACATCCCCGGCAGTGTGAAGGAACTGGGCAATTTTTCTTTCTTGCGTATGATTCTGCCTCCGTGCCTTGTCATACCAGAAGGTGTGGAAGTCATCGGCAAGTATGTGTTTTCGCGCTTCTGTGGCATAGAGCGAGTGCAGTTGCCCTCCTCGCTCAAACACATAAAGAGTGATGCCTTCATGGGTTGTAACATGTTGTATTATGTAGATATGTCGAGGTGCAGCCCGAGCATTGAGGATTTCGCCTTCTCCCATTGCAAGAACTTGCAACTCGTAGATTTTTCTCCTACGCCAAGCGAAGACATAAGCAACCTAGCTTTTTCAGATACTCCCTTCGAGGAGCGGGTGGATAAGATTCTCGAACGCAGTAAATGATGCAGCAGACCTGATTCGAAACCCTATTTTTTTGAGTGTATTAAAGAGCTGCCAGATGACGATGCCTACGACCTCTCAGGTCGTCGCGTCGGCGACGGACGGCGAGGACTGAGGATACAGGGAGGAAAGAAGTTCCTTGTGCCTTTGCGATAGAGATTTCAGTCTTCATACAAAACGCATCCGAGGCGGCTCCCACGGGAGTCGCCTCGGATTGATGAAGTAGTACGAAAAGCTCTATCCACACCTCTCTCACAATGCGGAACAATATTATGCAAAATCCGAGAGAGTTGATGTGACCTCATGAGGAATCAGGTCACTTCTTACCGAGGAAGACGCGCTTGGCCCAGTGCTTGACGTCGTGCTTCAGGCTGCGCCAGCGCTCGAAGCGGCGGAAACGGCGGCGGAAGTCGTCGAGCCAGGCGGGCGTGTAGTCGGCATAGAGTGGCAGATAGTCCATGATGCGTTCGAGGGGCAGGCCGAGTTGCTGGAAGAAGATGACGAGGTCGTGCTTCGAAGGCCGACGACCGAATTGCAGGCGGTTGATATCGACGAGGGCAAACCGTCCGGGCTGGTCGGGACTGACGAGGTAGTTGCCGCTGTTGTTGTCACGCAGGAGCATGTGGCGGCGATGCATCTCGTGGGCCAGTTGCATGTACGACTGCCAGAGGCTGGTGCGCGCCTGGGGGCTGGCAAGGGTCTGGTCGAGGTGGCCCAGCGTCGGCCAGGGCAGGTATTCGGAGACAAACCAACAGGTATGTACGAAGCCGTAGCGGCGCTCGACGATGTAGGCAATGGGCTCGGGCGTCGGGATGTCCTCGGAGAGCAGGCGTCGGGCGTTTTCGTAGGCCCGCTGGGCCTTGTTCTTACGGAACAGGGTGTAGATGACGCAATTGGCCAACGTGGGGCGTTTGTAACGTTTCACTACCACGCGGAGGTCGCCCAGGGGACAGACGGCTACGAGGTTGCGGTGGTTACAGAAGGTGTGGGTGGGGCGCACACCCTCGGCAGGCATTCGTTCTATGTCGGCGCGAAGGGCTTCGTACTTCGGATTTATGACAATCTTCATGGTTCGGGCTTTTGCTTTTTCAGGACAAAGGTAGTGAAAGAAGGATGAAATACAAAACAAAATGCCCTCTTTACGTATTTTTCTACCTCTTTGGAGTAAAATTACTCCTTTTGTTTCAAAAGTTTACATTATATTTGCAACATCAAAACCACGAAAACGCATGAAACTAACACTAAATAATGACTTTATGAAAAGAGATTTCCTAAAGAGAACCGTGCTGCTTAGTATGCTGATGGTACTGGGCAGCCTGTCTGCCATGGCACAGAACGAGCTGACCATCCGTTTCGTCGATGAACAGGGAGCTCCGCTGCGCAAGGCCAGTGCCACACTGCCTGAGGTGATTCGCCTCGAAGGTACAGGCGAGTCGGCCACCGTCACCGTGGAGGCCACGGGACTGACCGAGGACATTCAGGTGAGCGTGACAAATGGATTCACGGTTAGTCCTGCCACCATCAAGGCCGGTAGCGAGAGTACGCCCGTGACGGTGACCAACCATTCCACCCTAATCACCACCGAGGGGCGGCTGATTCTGCGCTCGGGCGACATTCGCACGTACGTTAATATAGTAGCGTACGGAACGCCACTGCCCGCCAAGGACCTTTCGCAGAATCCTATCTATAAAGGCCAGGGCGACGATGAGTCCAAGAGTTTCGATGCATCGGCACTCAACGAGGGAGGATTCACCATAGAGGTGCGCGCCAAGACGGACAATGCCGCCAAGCAGATTCTGCCCTATGCCGTGACCAGTGGAGGACTGGGATTCAAGGGCTACGTCAAGGACACCTCCATGGGTCTGAAGAACTCCAAGGACATCTTCGTCTCGGAGAAGGGTATCAGTAACCCGGCCAACGGAGGTACGTTCTACAACACCGACGGCGAGTACCACACCTACCGCTACGCCGTGACGGCTGACAGACGCGTATTCGTATATCGCGACGGTATGCCCGTCGATACCTTCCGCGTGGCAGACCTTGCCCTGCAGCCCGAATGGAGCGAAAAGAACGGTGAAATCGAGCGAAATCTCATCAAAAACGGAGACTTCGAGGGTGAATGGAACTTCTCCAGTTCGCAGAATATCACGAAGTACATCGAGGGTTGGGACGTATATCCCTACGACCAGTACAACTCGTACCAGAACATCAGCAGCGAGGAGCGCTCGAACGAGGTCGATCAGAACAACCACGTCCTCTCAGTACACCGCTACATGTGGGAAGGCGGATGGGCCGACGGCGAAATCTC
>JAFUFK010000018.1 GCA_017469925.1 Bacteroidaceae bacterium
CAGATTCGCCGGGAGCTGCAGCAAGACGAGGACGAGCACACCCTGCGCATCGTCACCTCGCAGATAGAGCAAGTGCTGGAGTACGTCAGCCGCTACTACGCCCTGCAACTCTCCTCATCGGCCAAGGCCGCGAACTCCGACCTGCTGACGCGCTTCGAGAACCTGCTTCAGCATTACTACGACGACGGCATCCAGTGCACTTTAGGCCTACCGACCGTAAAATACTGCGCCCAGGAACTCTTCCTGTCCCCCAACTACTTCGGTGACCTCATCCGCGAACTGACTGGCAAGTCCGCTACTTCCCACATCCGCCGCTTCATCATGCTGCGCTCCCAAACGCTCTTGCTCGGTGGTTCCACCATCTCCGAAACGGCCGAAAGCCTCGGCTTCGAATATCCCCAGCACTTCACCCGCCAGTTCAAAAAGTATTTCGGCATCACACCGTCAGAATTCCTGCGTAAGTAGATTTGCCATCATTTCCCGTCCTTTCACATACGTCTTGTAGCCGTCCCTGGGCGATGGTTGGTGGCTCCTTTTACTTTGCAGTAAATTGGAAGTTACTTTTCCTTGTCTGGTTGCTGGCCGTCATGCGCCTTCCACATGCATTCCGTAACCTTCATGTCCGAGAACACCGCCGTGAAGGAAGATTCCTCTGGCGAACAGGCATAGACGCCGAAACTGATTTCCTCGGCACCTTTATCCATGTGGCAGATACGCATCTGGCTGAAACGCTCGCCATCCGAGGAACACTCGATGCAATAATCGTCCGCACGACGGGAGAAGCGATACCACATCGTCCGCACGTCGGCAGACACCGCCGTCGTCGCCCAGTCAGAATAGCCGTTGTTCGTGACCACACTGCCCAGATGCTGGAACTCGTCGTTCTCGTACTCCACCGAGCCCTTCAGCCAGTTCTCGCTATCCAGGTACATCACGATACCGCATTGGTCAAACCGATGGTGGCTCTGGGAGAAGTCGGTCTTGACCACAAAACTGAAGAACTTCTCGCGCGTCCGCATCTGTAGCACCGGCGCATTGTCGTTCCGGAAGTGATAGTACGTCCGCTGCCAGAGGTCGGTTTTCGGCGCGGTGGTAACGAAGAGCGTATCCCCCCTGACCACATAGTCTTTCGGCTCGCGCGTCCACTGGAGGCTGTTCACGTCAATCCGTCCCCCGTCGGCCATCGCGTTCTTAACGTCATCCCTGAAATCCATAGTCACCTCGTTGTTTGTCTGTCTGTTACAAGCCGTAAGCACCAAGGCAAAGCCCAGCATGGCAAAAACACTCTTATACATGATTCTACTAAATTCGGTTTATCCGAGGACAAAGGTATAAAGAATTATGCACATTATAGTAATTACAAGACTGAAAAGAAAACGAAGTGTTGCGGTTTTTGCCTCTGCAAGAAAGTTTTTCAGCGAATCATGCTTCATTTTGACTCTTTTTTGCTACCTTTGTAGCAGTTCGGGGAGAAATCCGGACTGACGAAGCATTTGCTTATTCAAAGGACGTCCTTGAAGTTTGGCCACAGATAGACGCACTAATAGAATAAAGCAGATGTCCACTTAACGTGGACGTCTGAATTGTCTATTCAGTGCGGGTTAGGCCAAACACCCAAGGACGTGGACGAGGAAGATTGTCCACGTTTCTGTGTCCTAATGGGGACTGGGTGTTTGGATTAGCGGTACGTTCTTAACGAAAAGCAGAACGTATAACTAATAACGCCTAACCCTATGGTTAAACGAACGACAAGGCTGCAAGGCAGCAAACAGAAACGGGACGACGAGTATTACACATTGTTCCAAGACATAGCGGACGAGGTCAGTCTGTATCTACCTCAACTGCGTGGCAAACGTATCCTCTGCCCATGCGATTGGGATGAGAGTTATAACGAAGAAATTGTATATAAAGAAGAGGGCTATGTGCTGGGGCGTGACCTTTTCGGAGCAGAAGGCACTATCAAGAACATAGATATTGCCAGAACTAAAGAGAAGATAGAGAAGCGGATGGACTTGGTGAAGTGTCAGTTCGTTTATTATCTGCTAAATCAGGCTGAAGAATGTGGCATCCGTTCTATCAGTGTAAGTGGCTATAACCCCAAGACGAATGAGGGTGTCCGTTTCCAAGATATTGACTACAGCTATTATGATGTTATCATCACCAACCCACCATTCAGCCAGTTCGATGAATTTATCGACTTGCTGATAAAGGAGGATAAGGAGTTTTTGGTGATTGGTCCTCAGACAGCCCCCACAGAAAAGAGCATCATTCGTCATTTCCAAGAAGGAAAAATCCGCATTGGTTACCATTATCATCTGAGTGGTTTCAATCGTCCAGATGGAACGACACTGCCAAAACAACATAATACACCACGTAGCTGTATGTGGTACACAAATTTACAGGTTGACCCTCAGACAAAAGAGCTTACACTTACTGCATCATACGATGAAAATCCTGAGAAATATCCCAAAGTCGTAAATTATGATGCGATATATATTCCTACAGTTGCAGACATACCACATGATTACTTTGGCGAAATGGTTGTCCCCGTAACTTTTATGCAGAAATATAATCCCAAGCAGTTCGATATTGTTGGATCAAGCTTACAATTAGGTAAACCCATAAAAGATTTTGTAGAACTTGATGCCATCTATGAAAAGGGGGGCAGGCGCTTTTATTTAGCAGAAGGTAATAAGCATTATCGTCGTCTTTGGGACAGAATGGTTATTAAACGTAAAAAGGAGAACTAAGATATGACAGTAAAAGACTTATACGAGAAAGTTGTCAACGGTATTATCAACAGCGACATCGAATTGCAGCGTGCCATTGTCTATGATGCCGATAAGCAGGCACTGGTCATTGACAGCATTTACAGAGGCATACCTCTACCCGCTTTCTATCTGTGGCAACGTGAGGATGGCAAATTAGAGGTACTTGATGGCAAACAGCGCATTGAAGCCATCAAGAAGTTTAAACAGGGTAACCTGAAATATGAGGGCAAGACATGGAAAGCATACGCATACGATAGCGATTTGCAGCAAGTGGTAGATAATACAGACCTGACAACTATCATTTGCAGTGGTACGGAAGATAAGAAGCGAGAGATTTTCAACCGTATCAATACTTTGGGTGTGGCTCTTTCTAAGTTTGAAGTGCTCAACGGACTGTATCACGGAAACTACATCGAAGGCCTGAATGATTATTTCGTGCAAGACGCAAGTGTCCGTAAGGTTTTGCCAAGCGCTTCTGTTGACAGAGGAGATAACAAATACCATCTTCTGGAGTATATTTACTATGTACGCAACAACAGAGTATTCCCCAAAAGAAGCGAGTTGCACGACTATGTACAACAGCACAAGGATGAGTCGTTCAACGAAGATTTCAAGAAGATAAAGCCCTATATTAGTTTTATCCGTGATGTCTTTGGCGACGGGTCGAAAATCGGAAGCGTGCTGAAGTTCAGACTATCAGTAGAGTATCTGAAGGACAGAGCAATTTGGCTGCAACACAAAGATGACATCTGCAAGGACTGCAATACGTTCATGAAGAGCGAAGGCTATAAGTTGTCATCAACTAAAGACAAGGATATAGAGGCGATGATATTGGGTATCGTTAGTAACCTGCGTGTAGATCCCAAACGTCTTTTTACGGCAGACGACAAGGCAGAATTGCTTTCAAGACTCACACCGAACGATAAAGGACTATTTGAATGCCAGATATGCCATCAACACTTTGCATCTGATGAACTAACGGTAGACCATATTAAGCCTTGGAGTAAAGGCGGTCGCACAGTTCTATCGAATGCACGGTTGGTATGTAGGGTTTGCAATAGTAGAATGGGGAATCGACAATAATAAAATCACTGCCGACGCTATATGGTGAAAAAAGTCCTAAGGGCATGGGCACATAAGATGATGAACTACATTTGGGCAATTCTCGTTCTCCTCGCACTTATGAAATGGGCCAAAGGCAAATGATTCGGCCCTAAAGAATTACTTCTTCTCCACATACACCTTGTGGCTGAGGCGCCCCTGGGCGACGATGGGAACGGACTTGTCGCTGTCCATTTCGCGCAGTTCGCGACTGGCCGTCGTGCGCGAGAGGCCGGAGAGCAAGACGTAGTCGGAAAGGCGCAGAAAGCCATGCTCGCGGATGTAGGCGAGGGCCAGTTGGATGCGCTCCTCCCGCGTGGTGCCGGGGCGGTGGATTTCGCGTGTCCCCTGCTTGTCGCGGTGCAGGCGGTGGGCACAGCGCTCGTCGATGTCGCGCACCCACCGGCGCTGGGCCTTGAAGTGTACGTCGCGCACGCTCACCCTTCGGGCATTGGGCTCGCCCCCACGGTGCTGCTCGGGCGTGCCGGCTTCGTAGTCGTCGAGTCCCAGTGCCAGCGAGAAACTACCCATGCCGTCCAGCGACACCGTGTAGCCGTCGGCCAGCAACTCGCCCATCGTCCTTATCATGGTGTCCACCATGCCACGCAGTTCGCCCTCGCCCATGACGCGGTAGGTCTGGCGCATGCGCCGCACGAGTTCGGCTGTGTCCATTGCGCCCTCCGAGCGCATCACGTAGTAATACTGTTGTTCTCCCGTGCCCCTAAGGTCGGGCATCTCCCGTTTGAAGTATTTCGGCATAATGTTGTTTGTTTTGGTTCTCTCTAATGCTTAACTTGGAAGTTCCCGATGCTAAGCATCAGACTTCCCGATGCAAAGATAGTAAGAATACGGTGCCTGACCAAATTCTAAGTTTGGAATGTGCGTTCCAAACTTATGAACGCACGTACCAAACCTTGGAACGTGCGTTCAGAACTTTGGGAATCTCTATGCCATGTAAGGGTTTACTCCGCCCTTCGTTTTGTCATGGTCTTCTTTTATTAGATTTCCGATGTTCCCTTACCATCTCTATGGCCTCCTTACCCGTCAGGTGCTCTATGTCGAAACGGATGGCGAGCATACGGGCCAGACCCTTTTCCAGTTCCTTCTGCAGACTCTCTTCGTCATTGGGGTTGTACCTCTCGCCCAAGAGGCGGGCAGCCTTGAGTTTCTCAGCCTCATCCTCAACGATGTGCACCCGGCCGAAGACTATCACACTGCGGTAGAATGTGGTGTACGCTTTCGGTTGCACCACATCCTGCTCGATGACACAGAAGGATGCCTGAGGGTAATTCCTGATGGCATCGACCTTGTGACCTTCGAGCGCGCTGTGGAAGTAAAGCCGCCCGTCGGCATAGACGTAGCTCAATGGCACGGCATAGGGATAGCCTCCGTCGCCCAACACGGCCAGGGTTCCGGAAGTTGCCCTTTGCAGGATACCCAGACTTTCTTCGTCCGAAAGTTGTTGGCGCTTGCGCCGCATTTCCCTGAACTTTTCCATACGACTTACTTTATTACCCTGCCCAAGAACTCGCGCATCAGGCGGGCTATCTCCGTGTGATGGCTTTCGAGGGCGAAGTGTCCGCTGGGCACGAAGTGGATTTCTGCATTGGGTAGGTCACGCTTGAAGGCATTGGCACCGGCTGGAATGAACGACGGGTCATTCTCGCCCCATACGGCCAGGAGAGGCGGCTGATAGGTGCGCAAATACTTTTGGAATTCGGGATAGAGGGCGACGTTGGAGCGGTAGTCGAGGATGAGGTCGTTCTGCATCTCGGCGCGACCAGGCAGACAGACGTAATGGTAATCGAGGGAGTAGCCGTCGGGGCCTACGCTGCCCTCGGGCGTGCCGAAGGTATATTGGCCGATGATGGTCTCCAAGGCGAAGGCCGAGGAGAACTGCCGGCGCAGTTCGGGAGTGGGATGCTGCCAGTAAGCCTTGCGGGCCTCCCACTTCTTGCCCAGCCCTTCCTCGTACATGTTGCCGTTCTGCGACACGATGGCGGTGATGCGCTCGGGGTGCCACATGGCCAAACGGTAGCCGATGGGAGCACCGTAGTCGAATAAGTACATGGCGAAGCGGGTCAGGCCAATGGCCTCGGTGAACTTATCCACAATGCGGGCCAGATGGTCGAAGGAATATTCAAATGCCTCGCGGCTCGGGCTCTCCGTCTGTCCGAAGGAAGGGAAGTCGGGGGCAATGAGGTGGTAGTCGTCGGCCAACTCGGGCATCAGTTCGCGGAACATGTGGCTGCTGCTGGGGAAGCCGTGCAGGAGCAGAATGGCGGGCTTCTCCGCAGAGCCCGCCTCACGGTAGAAGAAACGGCAGTCTTCGACCTGGATTTTGTGGTACGTCGTCATAGGCTCATTTGTTGTTTGTGCGCCCACCGCCAGCACGATGGCGAGGAGGGCGAGGATGGTTAGTATTTTTTTCATATCTTGTGCCTTATTTTTCACTTATTTCATTTCATCTATCTTTTATTTCGCCCCGGGCGCGGCATCGTTGCCTACGGAGGACGGGAGGGCGGCATCGCCTTTCTTGGACAAGCCAAGCGACAGAGCCGATTGCACGGCATCGCGGGGCAGGAGGTCGCGACGCAGGCGGTCGATGATGGGTTCGGCGAGGCCGGACATTGTGGGCGAGGAAGGCCCGAGGATGTCCATAACGAAGACCTCGTTCTCGCCCTTGCGGAGCCAGCAACCTGGCAGGTAGAGCGTCTGCTGCGGGCCTATCTGCCAGAAGCGACCGAGGCAGTGGCCGTCGCACAAAGGCTTATGCAAGACAATATTGCGATGGATAGAAGCGTTCTAATCTTCATGGCTTATGGATTAGGAGGTTATTTGTATTCGTAGAGACGAATGCGGAGAAGTTTCCAGTCGCCGCAGGCGTCCTCAAGTTAGTGCGATTCGTCGATGCTGGCACACCAACCTCCGTTGCGCGCCAAATGGATGGGCAGCGTGGTAACGGCACTGACCTTGCTCTCCTGACGGAGATAGTCCATGGCCATAACGTGGGCGTTGATACCATCGGCAAAACTGGTCATGTGGTACTCGCGGCCTGGGTCTAAGAAGTCGAGCCGGAGTTGGAGATCACGTTCCGTGCTATTGGTAATGGCACCAATAAACCATCGGTTGCCCTTGCGCTTAGCGGTGACGATATACTGACCGGCTTCGGCCGCGAGGACTCGCGTCTCGTCCCAATTGACGGGAACACTGGTGAGGAAGTCGCGGCAATCGGGCCATTGGTCGTAGCGACAGGGATTGTCCATGAGCATCTGCAGGTTGCTCTCGAAAAGCACGAAGACAGCCATATTGAATGCCTTTGTGCCCACACCGGCACAGATGGGACGATTGCCATGATGGCGCTCGGGCTGGTAACAGAGCATCGAACCAGGCGTGTAGTCCATGGGGCCGGCAGCATTGCGCAGGAAGGGTAGCCAAACACTGTTGTCGGGCCGGCAACTGCCGTTGTACTCCATGCCGCGCACGCCTTCGTAGGTCAGCACGTTGGGGTACTTATAGTCGAGCCCACTGGGATGGAAGGCGCCGTGGAAATCAATGAGGATGTGGTGTTTGGCAGCCTCTCGGGCTACACGTTCATAGAAGTTGACCATCCACTGGTCGTGACGGTCCATGAAGTCAATCTTCACTCCCCGAATGCCCCACTCCTCAAAACGCTCGAAGAGGTCCATGTGGTGTTCCACCGTCAGCCAGGGCAACCATACAATGATGCCCACATCCTTCCCTGCAGCGTAGGCAATGAGTTCGGGCAGATGCACCTCGGGATTGGTATGGAAGGGATCGCGGGTATCGAGCGCCCAGCCTTCGTCCATGAGCATATAGCCCACGCCGTTGCGGGCAGCGAAATCTACAAAGTATTTGTAGGTGTCGAGGTTAATGCCAGACTTAAAGGTGACATCGGGACCATAGGGAATGCCGTTGAGCCAGTCCCAACAGGTCTGTCCCACGCGAATCCAGTCCGTGCTGCCGATGACATTAGCCGGAGCCAGACGCACGGGCATGGCATTCTCTGCCAACTGGCCGTCGCGCTGGGTAATGAGCATGTAGCGCCAGGGGAAGGAGCGCGTGCCAGAGGTCTTGGCCACATAGTCGGCCTCGCGGAGAATCTTCTGACTGCGGTCGCCCTGGTCTTCGTACTCCAGCGGCGTCTTGGGCTGGATGAGGGAGAAACTGTTGCCATCGTTGGACTTGAGGAAAGTGCCGGGATAGTCGAAGAGGTCGAACTCGGAGATGAGCACCTTTTGCCGCTCGCCCATGACGAGGATGGGCAATTCGCTCATCTTGTCCGTGCTTTTCCAGTCGGCCGAGTTCACAACGGAGTAGTTCTCCTCACAACTGGTTTTGAAGCCATTGGGCTGCTGCAATACCAGTCGGCAAGGAGTGGACAATTGCCATGTGCCGTCTTCACCCATGACCTCAATGTCGCCCTTTAGGAATGTCAGGAAGCGATAGGCCAAGCCATCGTTATAGACGCGCCATTCTACCTTGTAGCCTCCGCCCATGGTAAGCGTGAGCAGTGTATAGTTGTTCTGTACCTGACTGGACTTCAGTGGGTGAATCGGCGTAATAGTCTCGCTGACCGTTTGCACTCGTTTGCCCTTCAGCACGGGCTTCTCGCCCAGAGTGCGATCGCTAAGAACCATTCCGATGTGGCACTGTTGGAACAACTTTTCGCCGTGGCTCTCTACGTCATAGTAGATGCGGTCCGAAAGGGTTACCGTTACTTTAACCTGTCCGTCGGGACTGATTGCGCTGACCCGCTTCTGTGCGTAGGCGACCGTCAGGGTAAAGAGCAGCATCGCCAGGGAGAGTGTCTTTTTCATATCCTTATTATTGCTGGTGAGACTTGTCGATGTTCACAATCTGGTACCGCTTTGAACCGAGGCCAATCGCTGCGGCATGGTCGATGGTGTGCACACCATGCTGCTGGTCGATGCGGCTGAGCAGGTCGGTGGGATCGTTGGTAGCCGTTACCTTCTGCTGGTTGATGATGTCGATGCAAGCTTGGTCGAGGGCAACAGGGTCGGTAGAGGCCAAGATGCCGTAGTCCTCAAGTTTTACGGGTTCGGGGTGGTCCACACAGTCGCAGTCGATTGACATGTTGTTCATCACCGAGATGTAGATGATGCCCTGGCGCTGCTGGAAATAGTTCACCACAGCCTGTGCGGCGGCAGCCATCGACTCGAGGAAGCCGTCCTGATCACCAACAAACTCAGGTGTCCATAGCCGGGCCATGTCCAGTTGTTCCATCTTACCCGCCGAGTGGATATAGGCCTTACCATTCTGACTGGCACAGCCTATAGAGAGGTTCTTCAGCGCACCGCCATAGCCACCCATGGGGTGACCCTTAAAGTGGTTGAGGGCTATCATGAAGTCGTAGTTCTGCATATGTGTGCCCACGATATCGTACTTCAGGTGCGTCGAATCCTGGACGGGGATGTGCATCTCACCCTCCTCGTCCATAATGTCAACATGGAACATTGGCGTAAAACCATGTCGCTCGATAACCTTCCAGTGATTGGCCGAGTTATTGCGGTCGTCCCCAGCATCTTCGGGAGCATTACCATAGGCAGTATTGCACTCTACGATGGTGCCCTCTACCCTGCCGATTAAGTCCTTGATGAGTTCAGGTTTTAGGTAGTTAGGGTTGCTACCCTCACCAGTGCTCATTTTCACGGCCACACGCCCCGTGGCTTCAACGCCCAGGGCTTCATAGATTTTCACCAAAGCCTCGGGACTTATCTCCCGGGTCAGATAAACTGTCGATGTTGTTTCCATACTATCTGTTTCGTTTATGTTTACGGTCTTTTTGCCACAGGCTCCGAAGGTCAGTGCTCCAGCTGTCAGCAGGGCAAAGATGGTCACATTCTTCTTATTCATATGTCGTTGCTTTTTATGTTAATGGCGTAAAGTTATAAAAAATCCCCGAAACGGCATTCTATTTCGGGGGATAATTCTACGATTTTTTTGTGTTACTTTTCCAGAAAGGTATGAAAGGAATGAGGGGGAAGTATCGGGGTGAGATATTTCTTACCCAAACGGACGTTAACGGTACGGACCTCGTCGGTCAGGTTGGCCATGACGACGACACGACGCTGGTCGGGCCGACGGAAGACGATGATGGGGGTTCCCTTCGTGTCTTCACGACTGGCATAGGCCAACATCTGGCTGCCAGGCTCGACAAAGTGAGAGAAGTGTTTAACTGCGTAGAATTCGGGCGTATAGCGATGCGAGCGATTCACCGACTTGACCTGGATAAGAGCATTCTGCTTCCAGCCCCAAGGACTGCGACCTTGGTCGCAAAGGATGAAGTTCCAGATGTAGTACTCGTCGCATCCGCGACCAATGTAGTCACAGAGTAGGTGGAAGGTGTGCTCGCCAGCGCGCCAGTCCATCTGTCCGTTACCACACTCGCTCTCCGAGGAGATAAGGTGCAGGGCTGGATAGCGCTGGCGCATGACATCCAGATTCTCGCGGCCCTCCCACTGAAAACCAAGACCGAGAACATCGTCCTTCAGTCCGTCCACAATCCGATTGACATAGTCCTGACGATTGGTGTTAAACGTACCGAGATATAGCGCGACCTCGGGATGGAGCTTGCGGAGCGTAGGTGCCAGGTACTCCTTATTGAACTTAATGGTGCCCTCGGCCGTCCAGGGGCAGCCGGGATAGGGCGTATAGGAGTATGCCTCGTTCTGGTACATAACCATGTCAATGGGAATACCTTCGGCGGCGTAGAGGTCGATGAAGCGGCAGAACATGTTAGCATAGGCCTGCAGGTAACGGGGGTCCTGTATCATGTAGTTCTGGCTGGCCAACTTGCGAGGGAACTTGCCTCGTGTCTCGCCCAGAAACTGCATCTCATTCGGGTCGGGTTGACCGCCGTCGTCGAAGAGCAGATAGTCCTTCTCCCGGGCCTGCGTGTTCCACTGGCTACTGGCTACGCAGTACTCGTTGTTGATCTTCATCCACGCCGGCGGACTCCAGGGCGACACCCAGAAGGTCATTTGCGGCTGGAACTTCTGTGCCTTGCGGATAAGGCGAATGACATTCCGCTTATCATGCTCGATGTTAAAGTATTTCAACCCGAAATCGCCATTGACCGTGTCGCACGAGTACCAAGCTCGCGAGTAGTCGTTTGCGTTCATCGTCAGGCGTCCGCGAGTGAAACGCAGGTCACCGTCGGGAGCAAACAGGCGGTGCATTACCTCCTCCTGCTCGTCGGGCGTGAGGAGTTCCAGAGCGTCGAGATCAAGTTCGTTAAAGCACGTGCCCCAGGCCTTGAACGTATGGCCCTGCTCCTGCCCTATGATGGTTAGTACGGGTTCGGCGACGGTCTTGTTGCTAAGTGATACCTGCTTGGCCTTCTGCCAAGGCTTGGCGTCAGTAGTGACATAGTGGGTGAAACTTTGCGCCAGCGTGTCACTAAGGATTAAGAATGAAGAAATAAGTATTAAGAAAAGACGTTTCATTTCGATGCACAATTAACAAACTATGATTAATAACTGACAATTATCAATTAACGATCAGCTCCGATACACCCTTTGCCGTCGGGGGGATGGGCTGGATGCGTCCATCGCGGTCATAGCTCATGGGTTCGGCAATGATGCTACGACTGTAACTGGTGCCGTCGGGCAGACCGCCGTTGTGGGAGAAGAAGAGCCACTGACCCCGAAACTCCACGATGGCGGGGTGCGTTGTGTTCGAGTTGCCGGCAATCTCGGAGATGACGCCCTGCGGCGTGTAGGGACCTAGGATGTTGTCGGCTGTGGCATAGGCAATCTTCTCGGGCCACTCCGAGGCGTAGCTCAGGTAGTACTTTCCATCCCGCTTGTGCAACCAGGGGGCTTCGGTGTAGTTGGGCACGTCGATGCGATGGATAGTGCCGTCAATCTCCGTCATCGAGTCCTTCAGTTTGGCGATGTAGCACTCGCGGTTACCCCAGACGATGTAGGGTGTGCTGTCGTCGTCTATCAGTATGGCGGGGTCTATACAGGCCCAGTTGTGCTTCGAGGCGAAGCAGTCCTCGTTGGTCAGCAGGGGACGACCCAAGGCGTCCCGGTAGGGGCCGCGGATGTTGTCGCTCACGGCCACGCCGATGCCGCACCAGTTGGTCGAGACGTACCAATAATACTTTCCGTTGCGCTTCACCACATGTCCGGCGTAGGCCTGCTTGCTCTTGGCCCAAGCAAACTCCTCGATGCGCAGGGGCGAAGGCCACTCCGTCCAGTGCCGCATGTCGGTGGTCGAGTACAGGAGCCAGTCCTTCATCACGTAACCCTTCTGGTTGCCCTCGGCGTCGTGTCCGGCAAAGAGCCAGAGCGTGTCGCCCTCCACCCAGACGGCGGGGTCGGCAGCGTGCTTGTCGCGGATGATGGGATTGCCGTGGGACTCGAAGTCGTGCCGGAGCACCCAGCCCCAACGTTCCTGCACGCGGTCGAGCTCGTCCTGGGTCACGGAGATGACCGAGCCGTGACGGGGGAAGAAGTCCTTGCGGAACGACTGCGGCTCACGGGTCCAGCTCACGAGGTCCTTCGAGGTCTGATACTCGTAGCGCCCGCTACCGTAGAGGTCGTACATGAGAATCCAGCCCGACCCGTCATTCAGGGGGAATACGCTGGAGCCCTCGACGTGTGTCCGCGTTCCGGCGTAGGCATCCAGGTACTCAAAGTCTTCCTTCCACGGCCCCGTCAGGCGCTTCGCCGTGGCCCGTTGTATGCCGTTCTTCACCTCCTTGCCATCGGCGTCCTTCGTATTGCCTTTGTAGAAAAGGTGGAACGTGCCGTTGGCATCCTCGATGATATCGTTGTCTATCGAGCCGTACTTAGCCGAGAACAAGGGCTTCGGCTCGCTTTCGAAGGCCGTGAAGTCTTTGTTGGCGTAGGCGTAATAGGTGATGAGCGACTTGCGCCCGTCACCCGTCCGCTGCAGCGTGAAGTATATCATGTACTTGCGTGCCCGGCGGTCGTAGATGGTCTGCGGGGCCCACACCCAGTAGGCATCGGCGAAGCGGGGCCAGTCCCGGCCTAGGTTTATCTTGCCATGCGTCCAGTTCACCAGGTCCTTCGACTTCATCAGGACGATGCCCGGATTTTCCTTCCAGCCGTTCTTGGCCGTCATCATGTCCGTGGCCACGATGTAGTAGCAGCCGTCCTCGCCGCGCAGGATGTGCGGGTCGCGTATGCCGCCACTCTCGCTAATGGAGTCGCTGGCCACGATGGGGAGGCCCAGGTTCAGGGCATACCAGTTGCGGGCGTCCTCGCTCACGGCGAAGCGCAACTGCTCTTGCAGGTTCTTGTCGCCACCTCCCTCGAAGTAGGCAAACAGGTAGCCGGCGAAGTTCGGCGGTGGTGTGGTGGTTTGTCTCTTAGCTCCCACGGCCGTCAGACTCAGCGTTAGGAGCAGGATGGTAAGTAACATCTTCATAGTTATGTAGTTTTATAATGTCTATACTCCATTCATTGGTGCACAGGCCGCAGAAGAAACGTGAAGGTGCGGTCGACACAGGGCAACTGGAACTCGGGCGAAGGCTGGGCACTCCAACTGTCTATGCACTCCAGGCCCATCTGCACCTGGTCGATGCACACCTGTGTGAAGGGTTGTGGCTGAATGTCTGCGGGGTGAACGTTACCCTTGTCCTCGCCACCGTCGAGCTGTTCAATGGTGTAGTGCAACGAGGAAGCCGAGAAGGGATGTCCGGCTACGAACTCCAGTCCGCTGCCACCGGCATTGAGCACACGCCACCAACGCACATCGGTCTTGGTGCCCGTCTCCTGTACCCGCACGTAGGGATGGAACTGCTCAGCTACCGTCTGGCGGTAGATGCCCAGCTGCGCCGAGGCGTTGCGGTTACTGTAGTTCTCCCACGGGCCGCGGCCATAGTATTCCAGACGGTCGTATTCACGAGGCATCTCCATCACCATGCCAAAGCGGAACATGTTGGGAGCGCGGTGGGCGGTGTCGGTCGTCAGGGCTTCGGTGACCTGCAACGCACCCGAAGCCGTCTGCTCGTAAGTCATTGTCAGCCGACAGTGAACGGCGGGCAACCGATACCGGACCGTAACAAGGGGACGACCATCGGTCTGCGTGCTGTCGAAGGCCTCGAGTTGCATCTCGGGATGTCGCCAGGGGCGGTATTTCTTGTGAAGTTGGGCACCGAAGTCATTGTCGGTGGGGGCGCGCCAGAAGTTCGGGCGAAGCGTCGTGCCCTGTTGCAGCAACTGCCGCCCATCGACCACAAGACTGTTGAGGAAGCCCGTCGTCTTGTCGAAGCCAAGTTGCACAGAGGGCATGGAGGACAGCGTGGACACAGCGGTCATCTTTCCGCCAAGGGGAATCTGCTGATAGGCTACCTGGTGACCAGCCTCAAGCAGTCCCTCGGCAGCCTTTAGCACGTAGCGTACATTGATAAACCACTCGCCATCTGCTGTAATGTCGGCCACGGGCAGTTCTATATGTTTCGTCTGTTGAGGCTGTACGTCAAGATGGTCAATCCCCCCTGTTACTTTGGCTGTGCCATCGCATAGCAGAGTCCATTCCAACATGACATTCGAAAGGTCGCAAAAGAAGTTCTCATTGTGGACGTTCAAGGTTAGTGAGGGCGTGAATGCAGCCTCCGTCCAGATGTTCTGGTAGAAGTACCGCATCTCGTAGGCGTGGGGGTTAGGCTGACGGTCGGGACCGAACAGGCCGTTGACGCAGAAGTTCTTGTCGCCCGTCCGCGTCGTTGCCCAGTCGCCGTCGAAGAGGTATCGCCCATTCTCCAGCACCGCCTGGTCGGCAAAGTCCCAGATGAATCCGCCCTGGAACTTGGGATAACGGCGAATCATCTCCCAGTATTTATAGAACTCGCCCAGTGAGTTGCCCATGGCATGGGCGTACTCGCACATGATCATCGGCTTCTGCTTCGAGGCATTCTCGTTGTAACCCGTGCATCGGCCGTAAGTAGGATACATGGGGCAGTAGATGTCAGTGGCGCGCTGGGTGTCGTAGGCCTGTTCGAACTGGATGGGACGCGTAGGGTCTTCCTGCTTGAGCCAGTCGTAGACCTGCTCGAAGTTCTCGCCGTAGCCGCACTCGTTGCCCATGCTCCAGATGATGATGCTGGGGTGGTTGCGACGCGAAGCCACGTGGCGCCGGTTGCGCTCCATGTGGGCTTTCTTGAAGAGGGGATTGCGGGCCAACGTCCGTTCCTTGAAGCCCATGCCGTGGGTCTCGATGTTCGTCTCGCTGACGACGTAGAGTCCGTAGCGGTCGCAAAGTTCGTACATATAAGGGTCGTTGGGGTAGTGGCTCATGCGCACGGCGTTGATGTTCCACTGCTTCATCAGCCTGACGTCGGCCTCCATGCGCTCGCGGCTCACGATGTATCCGCCGCGTGGGTCGAGCTCGTGGCGATTCACCCCCTTGATGAGCACGGGCTGACCGTTGACCAGCAGTTGTGCGCCCTTAATCTCGATGCGGCGGAAGCCTACGGGCAGTGTGATGTCATCGCCCGCATCCGAGGTGATGTGGAGCGTATACAAATAAGGCGTCTCGGCACTCCAGAGGCGTGGGTTGCGAACTTCCATAGACTTATTGCCATCTAACTCCGCCGTCCATTTCACCTTACCCTTTGTTTTCACGTCGATGAGCACTTGCCCCTCCGTAAAATCCTCATTCAACAGTGCCTCCACCTTCACGTCCTCGATTCTTTGCTTGGGGCAAGCGGCCAGATAAATCTCGCGGGCAAAGCCCTTGAAGCGGAAGAAGTCCTGGTCCTCCATGTAAGAGCCGTCGCACCAGCGGCGCACTTCCATGCGCATCTCGTTCTTGTCGCCGTATCGCAAATATCGGGTCACGTCAAACTCCTGCTCCAGCTTCGAGTCCTCGCCGTAGCCCACATAGCGACCGTTTATCCAGACGGTGACGCAACTGGTCACCGAACCAATGTGCAGGATGATGTCCTTGCCTTTCCATGACCGAGGCACCGTCCACGTGCGCGTATACGTACCTATATAATTAAGGCTGTCGGGCAGCTGTGGCGGGTTGCTCTTCCACCACGTCTTCCATTCGTAGTTCTGCCCGCAATACATGGGTTCTCCCACGCCGTTCAGTTCCCACATGCCGGGGATGGGCATGGTCTTCACCTGTGGGAAGTCGGCACACTCGAACTCCCATGTCCCGTGCAGCGACAGGCGTTCCTCGTTCTTGTTCACGAAGTCGGCATGCACCGGCAGACGGTTCACGGCGTTTACCTCGGGGTCTTGCCACGGTTGCTGGGCCATGGCAATGGAAAATGGATAGTAGACAGTGGATAGTATGGCTGCACAGAGAAGTGTGTGAAAGATGCGTTTCATAGGATGACTCTACTTGTTTTTATAATCAATATTTTACGCTGACAGACATGCCAGAAACTGCGATAGGCTTCTGTTTCTTTCCCTGTACAATGAAGACCCATTCCGCAGGTTGGTCGGAGCGGAGGGTGATGCGCCGGGCTTGCTCATCGCAGGTGACCTCGCAGTCGAAATAGTCTGTGCCTTCGCCTTCGGGCAAGTGGAACTGCCGCGAAGACCGGCCATCGGGATAGATCACAAATACGCGCTTGCCCTTCATGGATACATCGCCCAGGCCCGTGATGTCGCTGTCTATGCTCATCGGGATGATGGCTCCGGAGCGGACATAGAGCGGAAACTCGCTGTTGGCGAAGGAGCGGCACACCGTGCTGCCACCCTCATAGCACTGCCCCGTGAAGAAGTCTATCCACTGATTCTCGACAGGCAAGGTGAAAGTCTGCTGATTGTCGTCGGAAGTAATAGCCTTGGTAAAGAGGTCGCAGCCCAGCAGATGGCTCTCCTCCTTGAGCGATGTCTGTTGCAGCAGGGAACCGCCGCTAATATGGGTGTCCACGATGCCGGAGAAGAGATAGGGCACCAGTTCGCGATGGAGCGTCACATAGTAGCGGTAGATGTCGGTGGTTTCCTGGTCATGCCACCAGGGCAGGTGGTTGGTCCAGCCGCCGTTCTCGCCGCCATTAATCATGCAGGCGGTCATGGCACCGAACTGCGTGTAGCGGATAAACTGCTGCTTATTGGATTTTGCTCTCATAAAGCCTGCAATCTCTGTTCCCACGGCTCCGAATCCCATCTGGGCAGAGCGGTAGATGTTGTCAATTTGCAGTTTCAGCCCCTTCCAGTCGCCGCCGAAGTCGCCGCACCAGCCCATGCTCATCTTCTCCACCCCGGCGTGTTTGCCACCCTGGTGGGAGTAGGGGCGTGCCACGATGGCACCGATGCCGGGCTTGCGACTGGTCGCATAGTCATACATTGCATCGTAGTAGTACTGGCGGAACTGTTCGTTGGTCATCTTTCCGATGGAGGTGGTCACCGTGTCACCGAAATACACCTCGCCCTGATCCACCTTGAAGCCATAGAAACTGTCGGTGAAGGCCCGGTCGAGCCGCTTGTAGAACCACTCCTTGGCCTTGGGATTGGTGAAGTCGGTCTGCAGGCCCGTGCCCTTCCACCATTTCGAGGGCTGCCCGTTGTTGATGGCATAGCCCAGGCGGAGCATCTCGTCGTAGTCGTTACATTTGTTCTGCGGCGTACCGTCGGATGTCAAGTTCACGTTGCTCGTCAGCCATAGGATGGGTTTCACACCCCATGTCTTCAACTGTGCCGCCATGGATTCGGCATCGGGGTAGCGCTGTTTGTCCCAGATGAAGTCGTTGTAACTCATGCTCCAGGGGCTGTCGATGAAAATGCCATCGACGGGAATATTGTGCTCACGATACTGGCGAATCAATTCCAGCGTAGCCTCTTGGGTGTTCTTGTTGTCCTCCCACGCAATGTGGCCCAGCGCCCAGGCCGGAGTCAGTGGTGGGAGTTGTGCCGAAAGGCCCTCCTGTGTCAGCGGGACGAACTGGATGGTGCCGTCGGGGTTGAAGTGCATCGGCTCGGCACATACGCTACGGTGGCAGTCGCCACCCGGGGCACCATCGAGCGCGTAAGAGCCGTCGTGATAGATGTAGTACCACTGACCCTTGAACTGAATGACGGAGGGATGGATGGTGAAGCCGTGGTTGGCCGATGTGCTCACGAATCCGCGGTAGGTCCAGGGGCCCTCGATGCTCGGGGCCGTGGAATAGGCTATCTGCTCGGGCTGCACGCCGGGTGCATCGGAGGCATAGACGTTGTAGTAGAGTTTGCCGCGCTTGAAGAGCCACGGTCCCTCGCTGTAGTTGCGCAGAGGCACTTTCCGTATCTCACCGTCCAGTTCAATCATGTTCTTCTTCAACTTCACCATATAGCAGTCGCCGTTGCCCCAGGCCATCCAGGGTGTGCCGTCGTCGTCGATGAGCACTGTGGGGTCGATGTCGGCATTGCGGCGGTGTGAGTCGGGCGTCATGCCGTCGGTGATGAGGGGCGTGCCGTTCTTGCGTGCCGGCACGAAGGGCCCCGTGGGCGAGTCGCTCACCGCCACGTCGATGGCATGTTCGCGCTTGTCCTTGCGGTCAAGCGTCACGTAAAAGTAGTATTTCCCGTTCCGCTCCACCATCTGTGCTGCCCAAGCACTTCCGGCCGTGGCATAGGAAAACGCTTCGGACTTGAGCACGGGCCCATGCGCCGTCCAGTGGCGCATGTCGGTGGATGAGTAGCAGAGCCAGTGGGGCATGTTGAACCAACCGCCCGGACCGGCCTGGTCCTCGCCCACGTAGGCATAGACGGTGTTGCCAACGACAGTGAATGCCGGGTCTGCCGTAAACTTATCCGTAAAGAGCGGATTCTGGCCGTCCACGCGAGGCAGCGGACTGCCACTGATTTCCAGGTTCCGAATGGCACCACCCCGCACCTGCAACGCATTGGGGAAGCCACCGGGGAAGCCGTGACCGATGACCCAGAGCGACGCATTGTGGCGCAGTGCCTTGCCGGGATAAGATAAGCGCTCGCTCTTGCCGTCAACGGTCAGTTCCAAGACTGATTCGTCCTTTCTTGCATCATACTGAGCCTTGGCCGTCACCTGATACCAACGGTCTGTTTCTACCTTTGGTCCTGCCCACAGGCGGTGGGGGTTCTCGTCTCGGTCGAGCACCTCCACGAAGAAGTGACCTTCCGTGTTGTCGTAGCCCACGGAGATGTCGCCGTTGAGCGAATTGCGGCCGATGAGGTGGCTGGCCTTTCCCTCCTTGCAGACGAACACCTGTTCTGTGCCCAGTGTACCACATCGCAGTTCGGCCCCGACCGTCCACTCCTTCTGCATGTCGGCATAGGGCAATAGGTGATTATAATCGAGTCTGTACTCACTCAAATTCAACTGTAGCACGGTGTCGGCAACAAGGCCTTTCCAATCGGCAAGTGTGTATGTCTTCTCTTGTGCAGACAAGCCTGTGCATGTTATGCCTAACAGCATGAGGAGGGCAATTTTTCTTTTCATTTTCCCGCTTACATAATATGTTTTAAAAATGCAGTTCTTCCTTAGCTTTTGATTTTACTTCATTGAATTCCAATACTTTATAAGCCGTCTAAGTTCCTTCTTTGTCACCTGCACCACGGCCCCGTGCTTCTGTTCCGAGAAGTTGGTGCGGTGCAAGGGGCTATGGCCATCGTCGAAATAGCCCAGGGGATGGAAGGTCCGAAAGTCCTCGGTCTCGCAGAAATAGAAATTGTGAGGTTGCATCGAGTAGCGGTCCTGCATCAATATCCATCTGTGCTGTCCGATGAGTTTCCATACCATAGGTGCTTCATGTACGGCAGACAAGCTGTCGTTGAAAGTCGGGTCGATGACATAGGGGCCTGTGAGATGGGGACTGGTACTATGACGTGGATGCCCATGCTCAGTGGTGAAGAGGTGGTAGGTGTCGCCAATCTTAATGATATCGGAGTCTATCATGCTTTTAGTGAAGGCCCCACTTTCGTCGCGCGGTGCACTGAACAGGAGGGATGGTTCCGAGGTCATGGCAGAGAAGTCGTCGTTCATATAGACGTAACGGATATGATTGCGACCACGGAAGAAACGCGTCGTGAAATGCATCATCACCTGCTGCCGTTCCTCGTCGAAAGTCATCTCCGGTGCCCACACGCAACCCACATCCTTCCACGAGACAGGCTTTCTCTCGCCGTCCACTTCAGCCGTAGGGCAGGTGAGCGACGAGAAGTCGAGGTTCGTGCGGTGCCAGTGGATAAGGTCTTTGCTTCGCAGCAAGACGAGACCACGATTGTTGCCCCAGTCGTAGAGTTTGCCGTCACGTTCCCATTCCGTCGTGCGCACACCGTCGCGCTGGCCAAAGACATGCAGGTCAGTCATTGCCACCAAGAAAGCACCATCCTTAGGGTTGCGGAAGATGTAGGGGTCGCGGATGCCCTTCTGTACGGCTATAGTGTCGCCCGCCATAATGGGACGGTCGTCGTTCAGGGCAGTCCAGGTATAACCGTCCCAGCTATAAGCCATGTGCAGGCCGTGATCGGCATCCTTGTGATACACCATCACATACCCCGCCATGTCACACTCAGTGGGCACTCCCGACTTGGCTGAAGCCATAGAGAGCTGAAAGGCTGCACAAAGCAGCATAAGAGTAAGGCGTTTCATTTCTATTTCAATATTTTCTTTCCATCCTGAATATAGACTCCCTTAACTGGCTGACGGCTGAGTTTGCGGCCCGAGAGGTCGTAGCAGTCGCCGCCTTCACTTCTCACGTATCCCTTTTCACTTCTCACTTCCTCAATACCCGTAGGGTCCTTGACGTTGATGATAAAGACGACGGGGGTGTCCAAGCCGTTGGAGGGAGTCGTGGGATTGAGCACAAACTGCCATTCGCCCATCTCGTCGAGTTTGCCGGAGAAGATAAGGTTGCAGAGGCGCATGTCCTGTGTCAGTTCCAGTCCCTCAGGGAGGGCCGCCAGCGTGGTGCCGCTGGGAGTGATAACCTGGGCGAGTGTGGCACCCAGGCAGTTGTTGTAGTGGACGGGAAGCGTGAAGGTAAGTCCCTGTCCGACGTCGGCACGCTCCTGGCCCAGACGGGCAGCAGTGGCATCGGGCAGGTAGTAGCCCAGGTGGGGCGGCTGGTTGTAGCCCACGTTCTGCCAGGCTATGCCCATGCGATACACATGGTCGTAGAGCAGACAGGGCACGCGGACTGCCGACTCGAGACTGCTGGAGAAGATGTTCAGCGTCGTCTTGTCGTCGCCGTTGTAGAAGATGAGTTCCTCGCGCCAGTCACCGAAAATGTCGGCCTGCAGGCAAGGGGTGTTCTTCGTACCGTTGCACGACAGCGTGTAGCCGTGCTCGAAGAGGCGTTTCCCATCGACCACCAATCCGCCCTGGTTGTATTTCTCGAGGAAGGGCTGGTTGTGGTAGCCACCCTTGTCGTTGATGATTTCGTCATAGACATCACCGTCCCAGTAGATGCGGAAGTTCTGGGCCGAGGCGCCACCTACGATGTTGCCCATGGGGGCGTTGTACATGTTATAGTCGCCGAAGTAGCAGAACTCGTAGCCACGGTCGGGGGTGAAGTCGGCAGCAATGCCGCGGGCCGTGTCGCCGTCGCCCGTCATGTGGATGAGCAACTGGCCCGTAGCAGCGTCGCAGATGTGAATGCCGTAGGGAGGGTCTTCGTGAATCTCAAAGACTTCCAGCCCAGGTCGGTCGGGCATGAGGTCGCCCACATGGATGGCATCGCCGTGGTTCAGGCCTGTCGACCAGAGCAGGGTGCCGTCGTGGTCGATAGCTGCGGAGCCGTAGATGACCTCGTCCATGCCGTCGCCATCGACATCGGCAACGGAGAGGTTGTGGTTGCCCTGCGAGTAGGCCGTGCAGTGAGTGGTGCCGGCATAGGTAGCGCGGGTGTAGGTGCGCACGTCCTTGTCCTTTTTCCCATTGGTCTTCAGCACGGTCTTGTTCGACAGGCTGGCGTGACGCCAGCGCGTGGAGAGGCGCTTGCCATCGAAATCGACAGCCCAAAGGTAAGCACGGGTGTAGTAGCCACGGCACATGACAGCGCTAGCGTGGGTGGGATTCGAGGCATCCAAGTGGGCCACAACGGCCAGATAACGCTCGGAACGGTTGCCGTAGTCGTCGCCCCACAGGTCGGTGCGGCCTTCGGGAGCACCGCCCACGAAACAACCGCGGTTGGGATTGTAATAGACGGTGTGAATGGCATGGCCGTCCTGTCCGCTGAACACAGTCAGAAACTCGGGGCCGTACATCACCTGTCCGCCGCCGTTGAGATACTCCTTCTCGTTGTCCGCCTTGCGGATGACCTCCTCGTCGGCTGCGTCGCTGACATAATGGCCTGCACCATCGATGGTGCCAGGGCCGGTTTTTACAACAAACTCTGCCTTGCCGTCACCGTCGAAGTCGTAGAAGAGGAAAGGCACGTAGTGTGGGCCTGAGCGGATGTTGTGACCCATGTCGATGCGCCAGAGCCGCTGGGCCGTCATCTTGCCGTCAGCCTCCAGGATGCGGTAGCAATCGAAGAACGTAGGGCCGGTGAAGCCGCCCTGCGAGTTGTCGGCTACGTACGAGGGTTCCCACTTCACCACGATTTCCAACGTGCCGTCGCCATCGACATCGGCCACGGAGCAGTCGTTGGGTGTGTAGGTGCTGGTATTGTCGTGAAAAGTTACGTCGGCCGGACGGTCCAGTTTCAGCGTGGCATAGACACCCTGCCAGGGAGTGACGGAGGGCGTAGTGCTGACCTCCTTGCCATTCTGCTTGGTCACTATTTGGTACTTGGCCGTCTTAGAGCCCTGCTTGTCGAGGTAGCAGGTGGCGTTGTTGATGTCCGAGGCGATGACCGCTCCGTTGCGGACGACGTCGAATGTGGTGTAGTCGTCGTCGGTGTCGAGCATACGCCACGATACGAGATAGTTGCTGCCCGTTGAAGTCTGGGGAACGGCCATCACGTGACGGTTCAACCTCTCCTGTGCGTTGGCCAGGATGGCGACCATTGCAAATACGAATATATATAATGAACGTCTCATACCATTAAATTCTTAGTTTATAATCCTTCATTCTTCAATATGCAAAACACCCAGGTATTCCAACTTCCAGTTGTCCAGCATCGTCCAGTCGCGGCGGATGGTAGTGGTCTTGCGCATACCGATGCGCAGTTTGCCGCTGGTCACCTGCACCTCAATGCTATTGCCCGTATAGTAGCCAGCAGCGAAGTAGGCAGCGGCCGAAGACATATTATTGGGGATCCACCATTGGCCAAGGTTTATCTCTCCGCTCACGCCGAGGGCTGTCGTAGCAGCACCCGTGAATACGCTCTGCATCTTCGTTGTCGTAGTCTTTCCACCGGTAGTGGCGTAGAACTGAACGTTCATCACGGCATCTTCGTTGCCACCGACCTTGGATTCGTATGCGGGGCCTTCGAGCCCGGCACGGTAGAAGCCCTGCACGCTCACACGGTAGGTGCCGTCAGGCAGACCTACGAGGTCCTGATAGCAGTCGAAGTTCGTATTGAAGAACTCGGCATTCTGCAGGTTATTGGTCGCATCAATACTGGGAGCCGTACCCTGCCAGCCTTCATTGTCGTTGTTCTCATAGCGTGGATTGATGATGAACTTGTCGGTCAGGTCGAGCGGATTCTCGCGCGACGCATCCTTCAACTCGTCTTCTATCATCTTGTTCGTAAGGCTCACGATGGCTGCGGTCAGTTCTTCCTGTGTGCTGGCGGTATTCTCGTAAACCGTTTGCTCTGCAGTGACGTCGATTCTTGCTGCCTGGGCTTCGTCGAGCACTTCCTTCAGTTGGAGGGCTGTCTTGAAAGTAGCCACAGCTGTCTGGTAAGCGTTGTAGTCGGCAGTGCTGACCACGGCCCAGTCCGTGAGATAGATGCCCTCGCCCGGCTCCTCATCGGCAAAGAGCAGTGCAGCCAGACGGGTCTGCAGGTCGTACTCGAAGAGGTCGAGACCCATCATGGCTCCGGGATAGTTCGTCTGGTTGTACGACGGGTTGGGGGCGGTCATCATCAGTTTGAAAGTCTTGTCCTTGCCGGGCACCACCAGCCAGTAGCACTCGGTGGCTGTCTCTGCATCGACGTACATCGCGCCATTGGTGGTGACGAACATCGTGCGCCATGCCTTCTTGGCTTCAGAATAGTTGGTCAGCTTCACGACATCGCCATTCTGTATGAACTTCACTTTCAGTCCGGCCTCGCCGATGCTGGCCTGCGTACCGTAACTGTTGCCCTCGGTGTAGAATCGGGCTGCACCTACGTTATAGAGATAGCACTCCTGATTGACGACGAATTCGCAGAGGGCAACTTGAGGCTTCTGCCAGATGCCGTCGTCCTCGTCTTCGAAGTTCAGTATCACGCCTGTGACCTGACCAATGCCGAACTTGCTGATAACAGATGAAAGCGAAGTCTCTACGGGGGCAGCCTTCACGTTGCCGCTACCCGTCAGTGTGGTCACAGCCTCGCCACGATAGATATAGGCTTTGCCAGCCTCGGGCTTCTTCACCTCCTGAAGGTTCAGCGTATTGCCTTCGCGGCTCTTCACCTCGTAGAACGTGCCGTCGGCACCGCCCGTAATGGCGAAGGGCAGACAGACAGCCGTAGCCACGCCTGCTTCAATATGACCATAGAAAGTGGCCTTGTTTGCGATGAAATCAATGTTTCCTGCAAATTCGTAGCCGTCGCAGAGCACAAGGTTGGCCACAGTCCCGCCCACCAAGTCGTTGTTCAGTTTGGCACCACTGATGGTGGTGATGGCACCATTAGAGGTGAAGAGGCGGTTGGGGTTCGTGGTAGTCAGGTCGCAGACGAGGGCATGGGCGGTGGCATCTATGCCGTCGGTGTATTCCACCGCATAGGTCTCTGTGCCATCGCTCATATAATAAAGATGTACGTCGGCCACGCTTACTTTTCCGTCGCCCTCGGTCACAAACTCTATTTTCAAGTGTCCGTCCTCGTCGAGTGTGCCGATTGCCGTGGCCCAGTCCCAACCCTGTGCGTTCTCACCAGTATTGAACCCGCCCAGTGTGCTGTACGGCATCTTTACACCGTTCATATTCAATTGGTCGTTTACAGAATTGGCGCCGTGGTTTATAACGGTTTCACCGCTGTTGTCAGCCAAGCGGGCTGTAACGGCCGTACCATTCGCGCCACGCACAGCAGCCACCACCTTGTAAGTGCCGTGGGGCATGTTCTTGACGGTCTGCAGCATCACGCTGCCGTCCTCGCTAGCCTCGAAGGCATAGCCACTGCCTCGATAGAGTTGACACAGACCCCGCTCGCCGCCCCACCAACCGTCGGCACTGCGCTCGAAGGTGGGGTTCTGCAAGAGCCCAGTGGCATCTCCCTTGGCCTCAAGTATCGCCGTCTTGTTGGCTGCTGCTGCGGCGGCGTCGACTATACCCTCACCAGAAGATAGATAATCCACATAGTCGCTCTCCGTAATCAGCGCCCAGCGAGCGTAAGCAGGCTTGGTGCTTGTGGCATTGGTGCCATCAATATACATTGTCTTGCCCTTCACCTCGGCGTTGGTCTCCGTGAAGTCGTTCGTGTAGATGTAATATAGTTTCTCTGCTTCCTCGCCTGCAGGAGCCTCAATGGTCCACTTCGTACTGGCGGCATCGCCGTCGCTCCACAGGTACTGGCCCTTATATACACCGATTTTCAGGTATTTCCCCGATTCTCCAGAGATAAGGAACGAAGAGCCCGTAGGGGTAAGGTCTACCGTGGCTTTGGGTTCGTCGCTCAATGTGCGATTGGCCGTATTGAGGAACTTCTGGTTAAGCATATCATAGAGATAGTACGTACCTTTCTCTTCCGGAATAGCACTGCGATATTTCACCGGGATTGCATTCGTCCTGGCAATATTGATATATATAGCCGGACTGATAAGCGCCCACTGGCAGTCGGCAGTCGGCGTCGTATCGGCATTCGTGCCGTTGGCATAGAAGGTGCCGGTCTTACCGTCCAAGGTCTCGCTGGCAGCACGCTTCAGCTGGTAGGTGCGTTCCTTGCCGCTGATGGCCTCGAAGACCCAGACAGCCTCTTCCGCACCGGCAGTGCCGTCGGTCCACAAGTACTGCTTATTCCAGGAACCCGTCTTCAGGTACTTTCCGTCACTGAAACGCAGAATATAGCCCGTGCCGCTCTTGGCCAGCGTTACCTCGGCTGGGGCATTGCTCAACCCTGGGAAGTTGTTGCTCAGGCGCACCAGAAATTGGCCTTGATTGACATTGTAAAGGTAGTAGGTCCCGACACCCACCTCGGCATAGCAGGTAGCAGGCAGTACGTCGGCCTTCGTCTCTTGCATAGAAAGTAGAGCAATAAGCACGAGAGCTACGCCTCTGATAAACTTTGTCTTCATACGCATTTGTGTTGATACTGATTAGATTCGTTTCGACTGCAAATGTAGGTAATAGGGACGAACATAGGAAGCTTTCTGGTTACATAGTGCGAGAAGGCTAGTGCGGACAGGGGAATGAAACAATTGTTTCCCTACTTTGAAACATAGTCACGGGGCAAGACGCCAAACTTCTCCTTGAAGCATTTGGAGAAATACTTGGGTGTAGCAAAGCCGACCTTACGGGCTACATCAGCGAGGACGGCGTCAGGATTCTGCTGTAACAACTGGGCAGCCTTCTTCAGTCGGATATCACGGATAAAGTCGGTAGGAGACTGCCCCGTAAGCTCCTGTATGCGACGGTACAACGTAATACGGCTCATGAAGAGGTCGTCGCTGAGGGACGAGACATTATAGTCTGGCCGACTGAGGTTTTCCTCCACCTTAGCGATGGCACGGCGCAAGAGGTCGTCGTCACGTCGGGCCGAGGCAATGTCCTCGCGTTTCAGTTCAATCTCGTCCAACCGCACTTCACGCCGACGACGTATCAAGTGGCGAAGCAGACTGATGCGGTTCTCAAGTCGCCAGATGCCGTAGCCGAGCACGAAGACGATAGCCACATAAAGCAGGCGGGCCCACCAGGTCTCGTACCAATAGGCGGCACGATGAATCAGCAAGACCTCCACGGGCGAACTCCAGCAGCCATATCGGTCGGTAGCCATAACTCGGAGTTGGTGACTGCCCTTCCCAAGGTTGGTGAGGATGATAGAGTTAGTGCCCTGGGGCAGATATATCCAGTCGCGGTTGACACCTTCTAACTGATAAGCAAAACTGATAGCGGAAACGTGCCGGTGGTCGAGAGTGGTTAGGTGGAGGGTAATGTCCTGTTCCGAAGCCTTTAAGCGCAGTTCCATAACGTCGTCCCCTATGAGGCGCTTCGCACCATCAATACCTACCGAAGACACTCTCGGACGGACATCGACGGCCCCCTGCTGGCCAAGTTCGGCACTCGAAGGGACCTCCAGCAAAGCCCCTGCCCCATCGATGCCCATACAATTTGTTGCAACAGGCTCCAGCGCATAGAAATAACTGACATCAACAAAGGGATCAACATTACGAACGACACGGAAGGCACGGCTCCGCGGCGCATACTCAACCAGTTGCTGATCGGTAAGCGTCCAGACGTGGCCCAGGCCATCCGTGCGTATGTTCCGGATAGGTACAGCATCGCTACTGCAGAGCAGTGGTTCCTTCCTCAAAGTACCATCAACAGGCGAATAACAATAGACGTTGCCCTCATAGGTCGAGGCCCACAAAGTACCGTCAACCGTCATAGAAAGGGAAAGGAAGTCTTCCCCACTGTCGTCAATTCTTTCCAACTGACCATCGGTCGAGAGCCGATGAAGTCCCAGTGCACCCAGAGCCAGATAAACGTCACCCTGACGACTGACATCCATGTCGGCGAGAGCAGCAGGCAAGGAAGCCAGCACGCGTAACTGGTGGCCAATGAGCGAGAGACGATAGAGACGGCATTGGGAGGCAATATAGAGATGTTGTTCGTCACATTCTACGATATTGCGTACTTCCTCGTTCTGAGGAAGATCCGTCACCGTTTCTTCACGGACCTGTCCATTCTCCTGCCACAGGCGAAAGACATGATTACCGCTGGAGGCCCAAATGCCACCCAGACTACTCCGCTGAAGGGTGCGTCCGACCTTTCGGGGCGAAGGCTCTACGCTATCTGTCAAACGGTCATATAGCATCAGCCCTTGACGACCTTGCCATATCCAAATATAGCGACCACCATCGAACACCGCACGGTCGGCCAAGAGCGGGAAACCCGTCGCCCGCCGGATGGCCTCGACGGCGTGGCGCGTAATACCCCCTTCGGGCGAGGAGACGACAAAGGTGTGTGGCGTATAACCTGCCACATAGACATCACCATCGCGGCTCTCGAGCATCTGGTCAAGTATCTTGTTTCCCTCTGGCAGAAGCCCCGTCAAGGGGAACTCCCGCAACTGTCCATCAGGGGCAAGGCTGTAGGCATATAGGTTGTCGAGCGTGGTCACCCAAAACAACCCGTGCCGGCTGTCGCGCAGCATGTTCAGTCCGTGGTCACGCCCGTGAGAACCCATCGTGGCTGTTTGCGGAGTCAGCCGGCAGACGTTGCCCTCCACAGTCATACGCTGGATGCCCGCTCCGCTGGTCAACACCCAATAGCAGCCCAACTCTCTATCCTCCAGCATCTGCAAGGGTGTCTCCCCAATGGGCCAGCGTAGGGGTTCAAAGCCTTTCCCTCCTTGCTGCATTCTCATTAGTCCCCCACCCCACAGCAGGGCAAAGATAGTACCGCGGCTGTCCTCGTAGAAACTGGACACCGATGTCCTCTCCCCTCGGAGTCGGCAATCGTGGGCCTCGGTGACCTGTCCGTCGGCCTGGCACTGGTAGATACATCCTTTGGAGGCAGCCCAAAGGTGCCCCTCGCGGTCGGCCATGAGGGCATCAATGCGCTGGGGCAGTGAATCGAGGGCTATACGCGAAATCTGGTAGTCGTGCTTATTGATGTGGAAGAGGCCATCGCTGGTACCAAAGAGGATATCGCCCGAGGCCAACTCTGCCAAGCAATGTACCTGACAGGCCTCACTAGGATTCGCCGTACAAGCAGGACGGAAAACATCTATCTGATAACCATTGTCGCGACACAGTCCACCCCCTTCCGTCCCATACCACAAATAGCCCTCACGGTCTTGCCAAATGCAGTGGATGCTGGCCATGGGCAGTTGTGACTGGGTGGGCAGATAGTGCGCGACAAACTGCTGTGCACGAAACGGCAGGACAGAGAGGGTAGCCAGAGCAAGGAGGGTAAAGAGGCTGGAGACTTGTTTCATGGTTGTTGTAAGGCTTATTCCGTGTCAAAGATAACCATTTATTTCGGCCAATGCAACTTTTTTCCTACCTTTGTGTAATAATTCTTCGCCTCGCCGGTCTTATAATCGTATGGAAGACAGAGAACTCGTAGAATGCATCACGGAGCAAGGCCACTCAGGCCTGTATTCCGAAGTGCTAAAGCGCTACTCCGGCATGGTCTATTCCAAGGCTCTGGGCATCGTGCGTCGTGAGGAACTGGCTGCAGAGGTCACCCAAGAAACCTTTGTGAAGGCATACGAGCGCCTACGCGTGTGGCGCGGCCAACAATTGGGTCCTTGGCTTATGACCATTGCCATGCACACGGCCTTGCACATATTGGAGAAGGAACAGCGTCGGCGTGGTCCATCGGCAGAGTCGGTGAGTGAGCAGGTTGCCGACTTCTTCGATGAGGAGCATGAAGAAATGATTCTGCGCATGGAACAGGCTATCAACAGCCTGCCCCAGGAGGACCAAGAACTTATACGCCTCCACTACTACGAGCACAGAAAGACGGCTGACATTGCTCACCTGACAGGGCTGAGCCAGCAGAACGTATTGGTCAGGCTCCATCGTATTAGGGAGAAGCTGAAGGAGAAGTTAAGAGTTAAGAATTAAGCATTAAGGATATGAACGACTACGAACTGGACGAACTCATCATGGCCACTGCCGTGAGACAAGAAACCATAACGAAACTGAACCGCACCATCATGAAGGACGTGCGCAAGCGTGCCCGTCGCGAATGGCTACGCCAATGGGGGCGCATCGTAGCGTTCTCCTTCGGTCTGCCCCTCTTGCTCATGCTCTATGGCCTTGGGATTTGGGAGTTGCTCACCATCCCCTCGGTATGGCCCGTCCGCTTCTGCCTGCTCATCCCCTTGGCCACCGTATTATACTTCGCCCGACACGAGTTGAAATATTTTTCCATCGCCGAGGTGTAATAATCCACACCTTCGAGGGTCTTATAAGTGAACGACGTTCAGGAAACAGTGAAACAATATTAAAATTAAAAGGATAAAACTATGGACATGAAAGATTTGGCTGGTGTAATAACCATGACACTGAGCTTGACGATTCCCATCGTAGCCATCATTGCCGGCATTATCGCCAGCATAAAGAAGAACAACAACGCCCGTGAGGTGCGACGCCTCATCATTGAGAACCACACCGACCTCGAGACGGCCCGACACCTCATAAAAGAGTCGGAGGAGCGGAAGGGGAGCAATCCCTACCCCGCCCTGCGCTGGGGATGCGTGCTGATGGGCCTGGGCGTCGGAGCCCTCATCGACTATCTGCTCCAACTCGAGCCCAGTGGCAAGATGACGATTTACTTCTGGATACTGATTGCCTTCGGCTGTGGCCTGGGCCTGCTCGCCTCGTTCGTCATCGAGTATCGCCTGCAAAAACGCAACAGGCAAGGCGAAACCGACGGAAGGAGCATGAGCGAATCACACGCACTTTAAAGTTAAACTAATTAATAAGGACCTGCCCACCCCTCGCTGCCTGTGAAGGTTGCGAGGGGTTTCTTTGCGGGTGTCAAAAGTTTTACTTATCTTTGTCGCACGAAAACGAACTAAAACATGAAAAAGTATCTCTTGCTCGTCCTCCTCGCCCTCACGGGTTTGCAGACATGGGGACAAAAGGTCAGCGTGCGCTGGGAATTGAGTGATAAGGACAATCTCGCCCAGTACGAGACCACAGGCGACGGGGCCTCCCTGGTGACAGGCAGTTACCTGGCCGGTGCTGCCATTGCACGCACGGAGACCATGACCAGCGGGAACGCGGCCACGGGCTACACAGCACCGACGTACACACCCGCCTTCACCCAATTCTACGTAACGACCAAGACCACCGGTCACACGGGCACCCACAACCTGGCCTTCGGCGTAAAGCCACAGTCGGGCCATACGTTCAAGCCCACGCGCATATCTTTCGACGCGGCCAAGTGCGGGACCGACGGAGGCAACTTCGATGTCTGTCTGAAGACGTCGTCGGGGAGCGAAGCCCCGCTGGCCCAGGCGCAAGTCCCCCTGCGCAACCGTGCCCAGGACGGCAATCCCAACGGCTACAGCCACCACGAGTATGCGGTCAGCGACTATCTGGTAGAGGGTGAGAACTTCCTGCTATTTCTCTACATCTATAATATTAATGGCGTTGATACGGAGACGCCTAAGGCCATCGCCTTCCGCAACGTGACGATAGAGGGTATAATGGACGAGCCACTCTTCACCGCCGACCATTATATCACCAGCGCCACCTGCCAGACCAAGGCGGGCGAGACCATATCCCTGCTCTCCCTCATCCAGGGCGTGAAGAACGGCGGACAGGCACAGTACGGCGAACTGCTCTATGGCGACCCGACGGACTTCCAGTTGACCGCCATCGAGGGCTATACAGCCACGGTCACTTACGCCAATAAGACGGCCACCATCACGATTCGGACAGAGGGGGGAGAAGAGGTAATGACACTGCGCATACTCTTCCGCGTGACCTATCGCACAGAGAAGGCTGAAGCCAAGCCATTCGGGCGAGGACTGATGGCCGTCAACCTGAGTTCGAGCGGTTCGAGCGGGAACCTCGTCAGTTGGCGCTATCGCGAGAAGGACCAAAACCAGGTGAAGTTTAAGCTCTATCGCGGCACCAATGCCACCACGCAGAGCACAAAGATAAACAACGGCAACTACATCTACAACCGCACGAACTTCCGCGACGTAAGCGGTTCGGCCTCAGCCTATTACCGACTCGAGGTTTATGACCTCAACGACAACCTGCTCGAGACCGAGGTAAGCCGTAAGACTTGGAGCAACCAAAGCATGGAGATACCCACCCAGACCCCAACCGACACCCGCGGTCTTGGGGCTACCTATACGCCAAACGACGCTTCGTTCTGCGACATGGACGGCGATGGCGAGTACGAAATCATCCTGAAGTGGGACCCCTCGAACTCAAAGGATGCCGCCTCGAACGGCACAACCAGCGACACCTATATCGACTGTTACAAACTCGACGGCACGCAGCTGTGGCGCATCAACATAGGACCTAACATCCGAAGCGGTGCACACACGACGCCCTTCCTCTGCTGGGACTTCGACGGCGACGGTTATGGTGAGCTCATCTGTAAGACAGCCCCCGGCACGGTTGACGGGGAGGGCAACTACGTGGTCCTGCCTGGCGACGACCCGACAGCCTCATGGCTCAACGGCCGAGGCAAGCCCGATGCCGGGCCGGAATACGTAACCGTGTTCGACGGACCTACAGGAGCCGAACTGGCCACCATGTCGTATCACACGAAGTATGGCGACGTCAGTGCCTCCAGTTTCTGGGGCGACTCGAACCAGAACCGTTCTGAGCGCTACCTGGCCTGCGTGGCCTACACCGATGGCGTGACGCCCTCGGCCATCCTGTGCCGAGGCTACTACCGAGGCGCTTCTTTGGGTGCCTACGACTGGGACGGGATGCAACTCTCCCTGCGCTGGCTCCATCGCAGTTCGACAAGCGGAAAGGAACTCTGGGGCGAGGGGGCACACTTTGTCCTCTCAGGCGATGTCGATGACGATGGCAAGGATGAGATTGTCTATGGTGCTGCCTGTCTTGACGACGACGGCAAGCGGATTGTCTATCGCACCGGCCTGGGACACGGCGACGCACTCCACATGGGCGACTTCGACTGGGATAATCCCGGACAGGAGGTCTTCATGCCGCACGAGGAGAAACCCTACGGATACGAGTTGCGCGATGCCCGGACGGGCAAACTGCTGGTCTATCAGAAGGCCGACGGCGACACGGGACGCGGACTGGCTGCCGACTTTGACTCCTCGAACGACGGTGCCGAGCTGATGGCCTCGTGCACAAGTGCCCTGATGGATTGCAAAGGCAACGTGATTGCCGACTCTTGGGCCATCGGAAGCAGCGGAGCAGGCATCAATAATCGCATCTACTGGGACGGCGACCCCTACGACGAATTTTTCGACAAGAGTGTCCTGGGACATTGGAACGCCTCGGGCCGATACTTCGACCGCATACAGGTAAACGGGTCGAACTACACGCCTGGGACCCTGAACAACTATTCCAAGTACAACCCCTGTGTCCTTGGCGACATGCTGGGCGACTGGCGCGAGGAAATCGTGACCTACAACTCGGCGAACAACGCCCTTATCATTACAGCCACCAACTTCGAGTCCAATTACCGGCTGCCCCACCTCATGGACAACCGGCAGTATGCCGAACTGATTGCCAACCAGAATTGTGGCTACAACCAACCTCCCCATCTGCCTTACGACCCGGCTCGCACCCATGCGCTCCACGTGAACATCCCCGCTGAAGGTTGGGCTGTCGCCTATACGGAGTACGCCCTGCAAGTGCCTAAGGGTGTGAACATCTACTACGTCAGCAACTTCGACACCAATGTCGATACCCTGAAGACCACGCGCATTGCTACCACCATCCCACCTGCCACGGGCTTCCTCGTCAAGGGCGAGCCCGGCACGGAAGTCGTGCTCAAGCCCGCCAGCGTCACGGCCACGGCCTATGCAGCCAATAAACTGATGGGCGACGGCATCCTGCCCGCCGAGGTCGAGACCACGGCTTCGGCCACCTGCTACCAGTGGGGCTATCGCGAAGGTCTCGGGCTTGGTTTCTTCCGCGTCGATAGGGCTACCATCCCTACAGGCCAGGCCTACCTCCGTGTCACGGCAGCCTCAGCTCGCGACAAGGAGTACTTCCTCATCGGACAAACGGCCGTGGGCATCTCGCCCCTTGCTGCCGACGAGGCCCACGCCGAAGAGACGGCCTTCACCCTCAGTGGCCGGCCCGCCACGGGTCACGAGCGCGGCATACGCATCGCCCAAGGCAAGAAATACATAAAATAAGCACAAACCCATACCATCATGAAACGTATCGCACTGGCCCTCCTGGGCCTCCTGGCATTATCCTTTTACCTTTTGCCCATTGCCCATTCGGCAGAACCCCTCGACCTCAAGGAACTCTGTTCGGGTCAGTTATCGGCCCGGCGCATCTACGGCGTCAGGCCGATGAACGACGGTGAGCAGTACTCGCAGTTGACTCCCGATGCCAAGCAAATCGTCACCTATTCGTTCCGTACGGGTGAGCAGACTGGTGTCCTCTTCGACGTCTCGGCAACCAAGGGCAAGACCCGCCTGGAACGCATCGACGGCTACGTAATGAGTCCCGACGAGCGCAACATCCTCATCCAGACCGAGACGAAGAGCATCTACCGCCGCTCCAAGACGGCCGTCTATTACATCTATAACGTGAAGAACAAGACCCTGCAGACGCTCTCCGACGGCGGCCCGCAGGAGTGCCCCGTATGGAGCCCTGACGGCTACATGGTGGCCTTTGTGCGCGACAACGACATCCACCTGGTCAAGTTGCTTTTCGACAACAGCGAGAGCCAGGTCACAAAGGACGGCGAGTTCAATAAGATAATCAACGGCAAGCCCGACTGGGTGAACGAGGAGGAATTCCTGACGGACCGCAGCCTGGCCTTCAACGCCGACAACACGATGCTCTGCTGGATTCGGTACGACGAGCAGCAGGTGCCCCAGTTCTCTTTCCCGTGGTACAAGGGTCTCGCGCCCGAGCGTCAGGAGTTCCTCACCTACCCGGGCCAGTACTCCTACAAGTACCCCATGGCCGGCGAGGCTAATAGTAAGGTGAGCGTCATGAGCTACGACATCAAGAGCCACCGCACGCAGACCCTCCAGGTGCCCCTCGACGCCGACGGCTACATCCCCCGCATCTTCCCGACCAGCGACCCCAGCCGCCTGGCCGTGGTCACCCTCAACCGCCACCAAGACCGCATGGACATCTACATGGCCAACCCGCGCTCGACGGAGGCCCGCCTGGTTGTGCGCGACGAGGTGGCCCACTACATCGGCGAGAACGCCTATGACCAGATACGCTTCTTCGACGGAGGTTTCGTCATGACCAGCGAGCGCGACGGCTGGAACCATATTTATCAGTACGACCTCAACGGCACGCTGCGCCGTCAGGTGACCAAGGGAGAGTTCGCCGTCACCGAGTTGTATGGCTACGACCCCCTAACGGGTTCGTGCTACTATCAGGCTACCGACGGCGGTCCCCTGCGCAGGGCCGTCTTCAAGTCCGACGGTAAGGGACGGACTACTCGCCTTTCCCAGCAGTCGGGCACCAATGCGGCTACCTTCAGCCATTCGTTCCGTTACTTCATCAACGTCTATAGCAACCTGCAGACGCCCCCCGTCACCACCCTCTGCGACGCTACTGGCAAGACCACGCGGACCCTTATCGACAACCACGAACTCCTCGGCCGCCTCGCCACGAAACAGTTGGGCACGAAGGAGTTCTTCACCTTCCGCACCCAGCAGGGCACCGAACTCAACGGCTACATGGTCAGGCCTGCCGACTTCGACGCCTCGCGCCGCTACCCCGTAGTCCTGTTCCAATACAGCGGACCAGGCAGCCAACAGGTGCTCGACAGCTGGCAGACGGGCAACATGGGCGGCTGTCTCTACGAGCAGTACCTTGCCCAGCTGGGCTTCATCAGCGTTTGTGTCGATGGCCGAGGCACGGGTGGCCGGGGCGCAGCCTTTGAGAAGCAGACCTACCTGCGCCTGGGCCAGATGGAGGCCGAAGACCAGGTAGAGACCGCCATCTACCTGTCCTCGCTGCCCTACGTCGATAAGGCCCGCATCGGCATCTGGGGCTGGTCGTTCGGCGGATTCTGCACCCTGATGTCGATGTCCGAGGGCCGCCCCGTCTTTGCCGCAGGCGTAGCCGTGGCCCCGCCCACGTGCTGGCGCTACTACGACTCCATCTACACCGAGCGCTTCATGCGCACACCCAAGGAGAACCCCGACGGCTACGACGTCAGCGCCCTCTCCCGTGCCCCGCAACTCTCGGGCCATCTGCTCATCTGTCACGGACTGGCCGACGACAACGTCCACTTCCGCAACACGGCAGAATACGCCGAAGCCCTCGTACAAGCCGACAAGGACTTCAAGATGCAGGCCTACACCAACCGCAACCACAGCATCTTCGGCGGCAACACGCGCTACCATCTCTACCGCCAGATTACCAGATGGTTCCAGGATTACCTGACGGATTAAACCTTCTCCCCCTTATCCCGTCATACCGATATAACGCTGTAACCGACAAGACAAAGCCTTATGAAAAAACTCCTCCTCCTCTCCATGCTCATGCTCACCACGGCAGCGTGGGCCCAGCACCTCGACTTCATGGGCTACCCCATCGAGGGCAACATCACCGACTTCACGGCCCAGGTGCGCCAACGCTTCCCCGTACAGAAGCGCGTCGGCGGGGACCGCTACTACATCTACCAGGGGACCGTCTTCGGCCACAACACTTATCTGAAGGCCGAATACTCGCGCAAGTCGAGAACCGTCTATAAGATTACCGTTACGCCAAAGCAAATCGAAGAGAACGCCTTCCTGGACTCCCTCGTCGCCCACTACGGCGAAGCCCTCGAGGTACAAGGCGGCTACCGCTGGAACCGCCCGGGCGGCACCGTATTCCTCTACACACCCGAGGGCTACGACCCCGTACTGATGTACTTCGACGAACAGGGCGTGGCCACCTTCCGCAAGGAACAGTAGCCCCCTCCTCCCCCACGGCAGCCTTTGCGCACCCCTACGAACAGCGATGCCTGCAACAGAGACTTGTTGCAGGCATCGCCTTTGTGACCCCGGAGGGATTCTAACCCTCGACCTTCAGAACCGGAATCTGACGCTCTATACAGCTAAGCTACGGAGCCAATCGCGGGTGCAAAGTTACAAATAAAATATGGAATAAGAACGCAGGATTAGGGATTTTTTTTTAACTTTGCAGGCGAATTACGAACAAACCCTGTAAGACCAGCGATGAACAACCTTATGAAACCCGACGGCTACCACGCCCTCCTCGACCTGAAACAGACAGAACTTGCCATCAAGAAGATAAAGGACTTCTTCCTCAACAGCCTATCGACCGAACTGCGCCTCCGCCGCGTGACCGCCCCCCTCTTCGTACTGCGAGGACTCGGACTCAACGACGACCTCAACGGAGTCGAACGGCCCGTAGCCTTCCCCATCAAGTGCATGGACGAGAGCGTAGCCGAGGTCGTACACTCGCTGGCCAAGTGGAAGCGCGTCACCCTGGCAGAGTACGAGGTCCAGCCAGGCTTCGGCATCGTGACCGACATGAATGCCATACGCGCCGACGAGGAACTGGACAACACCCACTCCCTATACGTCGACCAGTGGGACTGGGAGCGTGTCATGACCCGAGAAGACCGCACACTGCGCTACCTCAGGAAGATTGTCAACAAAATCTATTCGGCCATCCTGCGCACCGAATTCTACATCTGCGAGACCTATCCCCAGTTGCGCCCCTACCTGCCCGAGGACGTATTCTTCATCCACAGCGAAGAACTGCGCCGCATGTATCCCGACCTCACGCCAAAAGAACGGGAGGACGCCATCTGCAAGGAGCACGGCGCCGTCTTCATCATTGGCATCGGAGGCAAACTCGGCGACGGACAGCCCCACGACCTCCGCGCACCCGACTACGACGACTGGAGCACCCCGAACGAGGACGGCCTGGAAGGACTCAACGGCGACCTCCTCATCTGGTACCCCGTGCTCAACCGCGCCATCGAACTCTCCTCGATGGGCATCCGCGTCGATCGGGAAGCCCTGCTGCGACAACTCAAACTCCAGGGCAAGGAAGACAGGGCCCAACTCTACTTCCACCGCCGCCTGCTCGACGGACGTCTGCCACTCTCCATCGGAGGCGGCATAGGACAGAGCCGCCTCTGCATGGTACTACTGCACAAAGCCCACATCGGCGAGACCCAGTCCAGCATCTGGCCCGACCAGATGCGCCAGGAATGTCGCGAGGCAGGCATGACACTCATCTGAGCCACACCCCCGGGGCTGTCACGGCTGCTCCGGGGCATCGCCCCCCGCAGCCTTGGCTTTCGAGGCCTCGACCTCCTTATTCGCCAACTCACTCATCTTCTTCTTCGCCCGCCGCTGCTCGGCGCGGTTGGGCACACGGTTCAGGGCCACCGTCTGGATGGCCTTGGACATACGCGTCGAAGGCTTCCAGCGCAGGTTGACACGCTTGATGAGCGACTCGTCGAACTCCTCGGCCGTCGCAGCCCCACGACTCGACAGGTTGGTGTAGAACGCCCCCAGGTCGTCCAGATTCACCCTGTCGCCCGCCATCAGATGCTCGAAGATGCATCGCTGCGCATCCTGCAAGAGACCGATAATCGTGCCCTCGGAGAAGGGCGACTGGTGCGAAGCCAGGTGGCGGGCAATATCGCGAGTCGTCACCGTCTGCCGGCGCTGCGCCGTCGCATACACAAGTTTCCGTTTCGTACGTCCGTAGATGCTGGCCAGACGCACCACAAAGCAATAGTTAATAGCCATAGTCGTTTCGTTTAGTTCGCTTAGTCGTTTCGCATAGTACGCTTAATAGCACTCGGCAGGTCACCTAAGAGCCGACCCCGATGCAAAAGTAAGAAAAACTCGCAACATATACAAACAAAAGCCATAAGATAATTATCCTTACCGTGTCGGATAATTATCCGATGTGTGTAACATAATTATCTGTTATGTGTAGGATAATTATCCGTCAGACAAAGAATACTGGCATCGGAGCGGAGCCACCTAAGCAATGTCCCTCGCAACCCAAGGGGGTGCGAGGGACAGAGTAATAGGAATCGTGAGGGAAGGCCTACTCCCGACTTAGTTGAGTCCGTCAGGAAATGGCGCCACTGCCGAGGACGATTTCCCGCGTGCTCTCTACCGTGATGTCGTCATGGCCCTGGCGTCCCAGCCTATAGACTGCACGGATGTAGTGCCTGCCTGCGGAGAGTCCCGAGGCTTTGTACTCGAACTCGTAGGGCGACACGGTGGCCGTGTGCTTGAACTCTCCGTCAATGTAGTAGTCAACCTGCTTGATTTCCAGTTCCCAATACTCGAGGTCGGGCAGTATTATCGGGCTGAACTTCCACGAGACGGTGTACTGGCCGTTGATTCCCGACCATGTACCCGAGTAACGAAGCGGGAGTGCGTAGGAGGGGATGGGCAGGTCCTCGAGTTCGGCCGGTTCGGTGAAGTCATCGGAACAAGCTGCGCATGCCAGTAACAGCAGGAAGGGTATCAGGCCTCGGAGCAGGCGGGATGGGATGAAGTGTATCTTGTTCATATGCTTAACAATTTAGGGGTTATTAGAAACAGGCCAGTTTGTCACCGACTGGTGTCCCATTGGAAGCCGATGCCGCAGTTGATGCCGTTCAGTTTCTTTAGGCTGGGGACGCAGTCGTAGCCCAGGCTCAGGGATAGCGAGCACTTGCTGCTGATGGGGATGAAGCCCCTGACAATGGGGCGTAGCATGAATTTCATTTTGTAGTCTCCCGAGGCGCCAGTCTTCGAAGCAGACATGTTTAGTGTCCCGTTGCCGTCGAGGTAGTTCTGCACATCAGCTTCGGTGAGTTGCTGGCTGCTTGTGGTATGATTGCAGCTCATGGAGATGAAGCCTACGCCGCATCCAATGGCAAAGTACTTGTAGAAGAAGTGTGGGGTGCCCGTCACGTAGAACTTTGGGTCATACGACTTGGTCTCACGGGTGTAGTCCACAATTGTGCGCATGTCCAGTTTATCGGAAATGTATTTGTCATTGTCAAGGTTTGCCCCCACATCCATGCTATACATGAACCACGACAATGAGCATACTAAGGATGCTCCGACGGGAAATTTCTTGTCGTAGTTGAGCGTGAAGCCCATACTACTCCCGTCCTCCAAGTCGCTAAGGTCGATGTGAATGCGCTTCCGGCCTTTCTTGTCGGTACGTTCTTCATACTTCGTCACGCGACAAATCTTATTGTCCTTCGTGTTGACGATGAAGATGTCCTTCGAGACGTAGTTGAACTTACCCGTCGCCTTGACTTCAGCCGAGGCGAAGAGCAGGTCCTTGCGGCTACAGTCCACCTCTCTTGTCCGGTCCTTGATGTTCTGAATCTCAATCCGTGTGCCCTCGCTGATGGCCCGCTTCAGGCAACTGATGTAGTCGTCGAGCATGTATGAGTCGGAACGTATCCTCCCATATTGCGCAACCAGGGCTTCCATGAGGTCGTCGCTGGCACGGAAGGAGATTTTGCCCATGCACAACCGCTCCAGGCGTTCGCTGCTCTGGAAACTCTTTGTCAGGCACCAGTCGTTCAGCCGTTCGGCAAAGTTGCCGACGACCGCCTCGCTGGGTGACAGCGCCTGGCCTTGGAGAGTGCACGATAGCAGCACCAGTAGTATTATCAGTTTTCTCATAATCCTTTAGTCATTTTCCTATATAATGTTTCTTTATCGGTCTCTGGCATGGCTGTAATTTCACTTATCAGCCACCCGGTATTCTTGGTGTTACGGTCGGTATTGGCAATTGTGAAGACATAGCCTGGCACCTGGAAGAAGGTGAATTGGAGCTCGCTTACATAGTCGATCTTGAGCAGGCCATAGCGCACCAGTGTCATGAATGCCGTAAGGGCATCGACACGGGCCTCCCGATCCGCGAAGTCGGTGATGTAGGGTGCAGTCTCAGAGGCCATACGGCAGAGCGACATGAAGTTGGTCTCGTGGTCATCGGGCATGAGCATAAAGGGCTCGTGAGCCTTGGGAGATGCCAGAGAGAGACAGTCGCCCCCGGCCGACGTTATTACCCACTTGTACATGTGGCCCTTGCGGTGCTCTACCCGCAGGCGGAGCGTAATATCCACCGGCTTCCCCTGCAACGTAGCATGGCACAAGGCCGTGGCCAGCCAAGCCGTATCGGCATAGTGCAGGACGACGGAGTCGGCCAACACCTTATCCACGAACTTCTCAGCCCTGATGAAAGCCGTATCATTCCTCGACTTGTAACGGGCCAAGTCCAAGAGGAAGAGAAGGTTCTTGCGCCGGGCCCCGACGGAGTCCTTTTGCACAAGAGGATGGTATTCTTCTCCGTTGAACCTGTGTACGAACTCATCGACCAAAGATACCTGGGCGGCAAAGACCTCCTGGTCTTCAGTGTCGGGAATCTGGGCCTGGACAGGCAGAAGGGCTGAGAGGCAGAAGAATAGCTGAAAGAACTTTTTCATACCCTTCCGGCCTACCCTCTTCGGGTCTCTGATGCTGTAACGTCGCCCAGCAAGACAATAAACTCATGCTCTCTCTCGCCACCATCCTTGACAATTTCTTCATGGATGATATAGCACTTGATATTCTTCTTCGTGATATCTTTATATATGGGACGACCGTCGCGATAGCCGACAAAGGTCTGGTAGATACTGCACGTACAGACGAAGGTGTCTTCACCTATCTGCTGGAGGTCACTTACCTTGATGTTGGCCACATCCGTTGTCTCAATCTTTACTTCGGAGTATCGTAGGTTGGCAAGCCCGTTGAGGTAGTTCTTAATCAGTCTGCGCGACTTGGTGGCACGGTTGACCGAGGTGGTCTCCATCATGACGCCTGCACGCTCCACCCCGTTCTCATAGTAGGAACTGCCCTTGCCGATAAACAGGTTAAGCGCCTTGGTACAATAGTAGAGACGTTCTTGCAAGGGGACAGACTTTCCTGCGTCGTCATGCTTACGCGCGATATCTTTAAGATACTCACCAAAGAGTGCTGCCTTCTGGGCGGCACGCAGTTTCATGGTTTCTTCGAGATTTATGCTCTGGGCGCTAAGCTGGGAGCCGGCAAAGAGCATGAGAATTGCCGCTATGGCAAGTTTTACACTTATCTTTTTCATCTTTTTTACTTATCTTTTATAATATTCACGTATATACAAATCCTTTATTTTTCCACCCGAGTTGAAAGAGCACTTCACGGCCAGCACCTTCAGCAGCTTCTCGGAGAAAGTAATACGACTGAAAAAGCCATCCAGGTCGTCCTTGTCAATTACCAAGTCGAAGTCCTGGGCGTACACGCGGATGACGGCATCACTGGCAAAGTACTGCCGCAAGGTATAGCCCAGTTCGCGACGCTTTGTCCTCGGAATGCCGGGATTGATGATGAGGTCGAAGGCCGCGGTCAGTTGCTGGTTGAAATCGTCGCTATCCGGGACGCTGTTGGCCACATCCTTCTTTGCCTCGTCAATGTCCTTGTCGCTGACGGTGGGCTCTGGTTCGGTAACCTGCGAGACATTAATGTCAAAGATGGGGGTCTGCTGTTCGACGTTCGAACGGCGCGAGTCTGCCAGAGTCTGGTTGTTGACCAGTGTCTGTACGTCTGTAAGGATGCTTTCCCAGTCTGGCACGTACGACTTACTTACGTAGTTATTAAATACCCTCATCAGATTATATGAGAAGTAGTCAGTGTCACCTATTCCCTCGATATATTTCCCCCACGAAGACTGTCCTGCCTGGCTCGAAGACATGATGATATCGCCCGTGTTGTTCAGGAACAGTTTCTGGATGTTAGTCTTATCATCCGTATTCACATAGGCCACCCCCTTGTTGGCAAAAAATGCGATGTTGTCTTTAGCTGAAAGGACTTCGGCATAACTGTTACAGCACATACCAAAGGTTATGGTCAGGCGGGCACCCTTTTTCTTCAGTTCGCGATGTACCCACTCCAGGGGGACACACTTGTTTTCATACGTCTGGGCAAGCAACATCTGCGGATAGCGACTCTTATCCTGCATAGCCCGTGCACCATGGCCAACATAGTAGAACACAATGATGTCATCCTTGTCGGCACTGAGGCTCGTGACTATCGACTTGCAATTCTCGGGCGAGGTCTGACTGCCGTTGTACCGGTGGATGTCTGCCTTATACCCTTTTTCGGCCAAGGCTGAGTTGATGACTTGTATCCACTTGCTGTAGAGCAGCTTTTCGGTGTTGACATCAATCTGCCCGACATTGGGGTCAGTTGTATCTACAAAGGTTATCCAATGGATGGTGTTTCGTGCCTGTGCGAACATGGCGACACAGGCCAGGAGAAGAAGTAAGATATTCCTTTTCATGACAGATATTGTTTAAGTAAGAATGTGAGATATTCGTCGTCAGGGAACAGTGTATTGGCAAACTTCAGGAAGTCCTCTTCCTTAAGGCTGATTTTGGCTATGTCCTTGTCCTCGGCATCACGGACGATGGCCTGACGGAGACCAAAGTCCATCAGCAATTGGCACTTTGCCTTTCTCGTTTCGAATGTGAAACGGACATTGGGTGAGAAATGGCCAAAGACTACGGCATTGCCCACGTACTTTTCACTTGAGGCCATCAGGAAGCGGAGAACTCCACACTCCTCGGCACTCAGTTTTCTTTTCTTCAACACCGTCAGCGTGTCGTTCTTGATGTTGATTCTCTCTGCCGTCACATGTTTCGACCGATATATCAAGGCCGAGATACTGTCGCCGATACTGTTTTTCATAAGCGAATCGATTTGTGAATAACGTACCACTCTCTTTGAGAACGAGGCCTTCCTACAGCCTGCCATACAGTTTGCACTGGCAAAAAGGCAGGCAAGGCAAACAAGCGTCGCCCCCCACATTACAAGATTCTTTCTTTTCATAAAATTAATAACTTATAGTTAAACGTTAATGTACTTTCCCCTAAGCCAACGCTAAACTATAAGGCACAGAGAAGCGCAGACCTACCATATCTCCAGTCAGGCTTTGCACGGCCCCTAATTACCTATGGTGAAGCCTGCGCTCATCAAGCGCATGCTCCAGTATGGTAATTAGTCATGCTCATATATCTCGTGTGAGGTGCAAATTCGACTGGAGAATCTGAGCTATAGAAGTGTGTATCCCACAGAATACATGACAAAGTTAAGAAATCTTTTTCACGTGCATGACATAAGCACATCATTTTTTGTAAAAAAACTTATTTGTCGGCCTCTTTATAAAGGATTTGTTGTACCTTTGTTGTCGAAGCCTTACAAATACCTTACGCGCGGTTGCGATACATCATATTAGAGGACGAACGACTGG
>JAFUFK010000012.1 GCA_017469925.1 Bacteroidaceae bacterium
CGGGGTTCCACCTCTTCCCATTCCGAACAGAGAAGTTAAGCCCGCCCGCGCCGATGGTACTGCCAAGGTGGGAGAGTAGGTAGCTGCCGTTTTTCTTTGGAGGGTCCTCCGGAAGTAACATTCCGGAGGGCTCTCTTTTTTCTGTACTATGCAGCAGTGTTTGCGGGCCGAGTCGGTTGGCTGTATTGGGGGATTCTTTCTTCGTTAGAAGTTGATGTTTTGGCACGATGTTTGTTTCGCTTGAAGCATTTGGCGAGGTTATTTTTGAATATGTCGATAAAAATTCGTATCTTTGCAGGCCGAAATTGAACTATATAATAAATAAGGTATAAGAATATGAACACATCGTTTGAAAAGGTAGATGCCGTAAACGGCCTTATTACCATGCAGATTGAGAAGGCAGACTATGCCGAGAACGTAGAGAAGGAACTGAAGAATTTCCGCAAGAAGGCCAACATGCCTGGTTTCCGCGTAGGTCAGGTGCCTCTGGGACTGATAAAGAAGCGCTTTGGTACCGAAGTGAAGGCCGAGGCTGTAGATAAACTGATTCGTGAGAAACTGTACGGCTACATCCGTGACGAGAAACTGAGCGTGCTGGGCGAGCCCCTGCCCAACGAGGAGAAGACCCCGAAGACGGACTTTGAGATGCAGGATGACTTCACCTTCGTCTTCGACGTGGCACTGGCTCCCGACTTTGACGCCAAACTGACGAAGAAGGACAAGGTCGATTATTATACCATCGAGGTAAACGACGAAATGGTGGACCAACAGGTGCAGTCGTATGCTGGCCGCAATGGGCAATACGCCAAGGTGGAGAAGTACGAGCCCCGCGACATGGTGAAGGGTCTTCTGGCTGAACTCGATGCTGACGGACAGCCGAAGGAAGGCGGCGTGCAGGTGGAAGGTGCAGTGATGCTGCCCGACTACATGAAAAACGACGATGAAAAGGCCAAATTTGCCGATGCTAAGGTGAACGACGTGATTACCTTTAACCCCTCGAAGGCCTACAATGACAACGAGACCGAACTGGCCTCGCTGCTGCGCTTGAAGAAGGAAGAGGTAGGGGAGATGAAGGGCGACTTTAGCTTCCAGGTTGAGGAAATTACGCGCTATCAGCCCGCTCCCGTGGACCAAGCTCTCTTCGACCACGTGTTCGGTGAAGGTAAGGTAAAGGGCGAGGAGGAGTTTCGCGCACGGATTAAGGAGTTGCTCTCCGACCAGTTCCAGAAGGACAGCGAGTTCAAGTTCATGCTCGACCTGCGCAAGCACCTCATGGAACGTGTGGGCAAGTTGGAGTACCCCGAAACTACGCTGAAGCGCATCATGCGCCTGAACAACCCCGACAAGGACGAGAAGTTCGTCGATGATAACTTTGAGAAGAGCCTGGAGGAACTGACTTGGCAACTCATTAAGGAACAGCTGACCGAGCAGTTCGAGGTGAAACTGGAGCAAGCCGACGTGCTGGAGGCCGCTAAGTCGGTGACCAAGATGCAGTTTGCCCAGTACGGCATGATGGAAGTGCCCGAGGAGGTGCTGAACCAGTATGCCCAGGAGATGCTGAAGAAAAAGGACCAGACAGAGGGTCTCGTTACGCGCGCCATCGAGCAGAAGATTGCGGCTAAGGCCAAGGAAACCGTGAAACTGAACGAGAAGACCGTGAGTCTGGACGAATTCAACAAAATGTTTAAGGACTAATGAACGATTTCAAAAAGTTTGCCACTAAGCATCTGGGACTGAATAGTATTGCGCTGGACGACGTCATTTCGATACAGAACCAGTACCTAAACCCCTACATCCTGGAGGAACGCCAACTGAACGTGACCCAGATGGACGTCTTCTCGCGCCTGATGATGGACCGCATCATCTTCCTCGGCACGCAGATTGACGACTACACCGCCAACACCCTGCAGGCACAGCTCCTATACCTCGACTCGGTGGATGCCGGTAAGGACATCAGCATTTACATCAACTCGCCCGGCGGCAGTGTGCATGCAGGACTGGGCATATACGATACGATGCAGTTTATCAAGAGCGACGTGGCCACCATCTGCACTGGTATGGCTGCCTCGATGGCTGCCGTGCTACTCGTGGCTGGGCAGGAGGGTAAGCGCAGCGCACTGACTCATAGCCGCGTGATGATACATCAGCCGATGGGTGGTGCTCAGGGACAGGCCAGTGACATCGAGATTACGGCCCGCGAGATTCAAAAGCTGAAAAACGAACTCTATACTATCATTGCCGACCACTCGCACCAGCCCTTTGACAAGGTGTGGGCCGACAGCGACCGCGACTATTGGATGACGGCCGAGGAAGCCCGTGAATATGGAATGATTGACCAGGTGCTTGTTAAGAAGTGAGAGGTGAAAAGTGATTTAGAGAATGCTAAAGAAAGTATGTTCCTTTTGTGGACGCACCGAACGTGAGGTTCCCTTACTAATTACGGGACTGTCGGGCTACATCTGCAACGATTGTGCCAAGTCCGCCTACCAGATTGTGCAGGAGAACCTTAAGTCGTCGAAGCCGTCGGTCCACTTCTCTGACTCGCTTGACGACGTACCAAAGCCGCAGGAAATCAAAGAGTTTCTCGACCAGTACGTAATTGGTCAGGACGATGCCAAACGCTATCTTGCCGTCAGTGTCTATAACCACTACAAGCGTCTTGCCCAGAAAGCCGACGACGATGGTGTAGAGATAGAGAAGTCGAACATCATCATGGTCGGTTCCACGGGTACGGGTAAGACCCTCTTGGCCCGAACCATCGCCCGCCTGCTCAAGGTGCCTTTCACGATAGTAGATGCGACAGTATTTACCGAAGCTGGTTATGTCGGAGAGGACGTCGAGAGCATTTTAAGCCGCCTCCTACAAGTGGCCGACGGCGACGTCCGGGCGGCCGAACGAGGTATCGTTTTTATCGATGAAATCGACAAAATTGCACGCAAGGCCGACAATCCGAGCATCACACGAGACGTCTCGGGCGAGGGGGTGCAGCAGGGCCTCTTGAAACTGCTTGAAGGCAGTATCGTCAACGTGCCCCCCAAGGGAGGCCGCAAACATCCCGACCAGGAATACACCCAGGTGGATACCCACAACATACTCTTCATCTGCGGTGGGGCGTTCGATGGTATCGAGAAGAAGATTGCCCAGCGCCTGAATACCCACGTGGTAGGCTTCAACTCCGTGCAACATACGCGCAACCTCGACAAGGGTAACTTGATGAAGTACATCCTGCCGCAGGATTTGAAGTCGTTCGGTCTGATACCCGAAATCATCGGTCGCCTGCCCGTGCTTACCTACCTCAACCCCCTCGACCGCGATGCCTTGCGCCGCATATTGTTGGAGCCCAAGAACTCGCTTGTGAAGCAGCAGGTGAAACTCTTTGCCATGGACGGCATCGGGCTTGAGTTTACCGACGAGGTGCTCGACTACATTGTGGATAAGGCCGTCGAGTACAAACTTGGTGCGCGCGGACTGCGTAGTATCATGGAGACTCTTATGGTGGACTTGCAGTACGATGCTCCCAGCCGGAAGGGTGCTGAAAAACGCATCACCGTGACGAAGGAGTACGCTCAGAGACAGCTCGAGAATTCGTTCCTGCAAGAAGCCGTTGACGCTTAAGTGAAACGATTTTAACAAAAAATAACATTAAATAATGCCCCAAAGTTTCGGACTTTGGGGTTTTTTATTATAACTTTGTAAGGACGTAAGGCAAAAAGTATCGATATGGAAGCAAAAAACCTCAATGACAAGCTGAAGCGCTACTTCGGTTTCGATACCTTTAAGGGTGACCAGGAAGCTATCATCCGTAACGTGCTGGCAGGCAGAGACACTTTCGTGCTGATGCCCACTGGCGGCGGCAAGAGTCTGTGTTACCAGTTGCCTGCGCTTCTGATGGAGGGAACGGCCATCGTGATTTCCCCCCTTATAGCGTTGATGAAGAACCAGGTGGACGCCATCCGCATGGTCAGTGAAGACGACGGTATCGCCCATTTCATCAACTCGAGCCTGACCAAGGGCGAGATAGACCGTGCCAAGGAGGACATCCGTACGGGGCGGACAAAACTCCTCTATGTGGCTCCCGAGAGTTTGACTAAGGAAGACAACATAGAGTTCCTGCGCACGGTGAAGATTTCTTTCTATGCCGTTGATGAGGCCCATTGTATTTCGGAATGGGGTCATGACTTTCGCCCCGAATACAGGAAGATACGCCCCATCGTGCAGAATATCGGTGTGGCACCAATCATCGCCCTAACCGCAACGGCTACCGACAAAGTGCGTGGTGACATAATGAAGAACCTGGGCATGGTGAACGCCCGGGAGTTTAAGAGTTCCTTCAACCGCCCGAACCTTTATTACGGAATTCGTGCCAAGACGAAAGACGTCGATAAGGACATCGTGCGCTTCGTCCGCCAGCATCAGGGCAAGAGCGGCATCATCTACTGCCTCTCGCGCAAGAAGGTGGAAGAGTTGGCCGAATTCCTGCAAGTAAACAAGATAAACGCAAAACCCTACCATGCTGGCATGGATGCCCAGCAGCGTAGCGAGACGCAGGACGACTTCATCATGGAGCGCATCGATGTCATCGTGGCTACGATAGCCTTCGGTATGGGCATTGACAAACCCGATGTGCGCTTTGTCATCCACTACGATATCCCCAAGAGTCTCGAAGGCTATTATCAGGAGACGGGCCGTGCTGGTCGTGACGGAGGTGAGGGCCTGTGTATAACATTCTACACCCGTAAGGATTTGCAGAAACTGGAGAAGTTCATGGAGGGCAAACCCCTGAGCGAACAGGACATCGGTCGCCAACTGTTGCAGGAAACGGCTGCATACGCCGAGAGTTCGGTTTGCCGCCGTAAGACCCTGCTCCATTATTTTGGTGAAAACTATAACCAGGAGAATTGTGGCAATTGTGACAACTGCCTGCACCCCCATCCCAGTATCGAGGCCAGTGCTGAACTCGTGAAGGTGCTGAAGGTGGTGCGCGACGTAAAAGAGAACTTTAAGGTGAACCACATCATCGACGTCTTGGTAGGTCGCTCGACCGAAGAGGTAATTGCCCACAAGCACGCCGAGTTGTCGTCGTTCGGTATCGGCGACGACCATCCGCCGCGCTTCTGGAATGCAGTTATCCGCCAGGCCATGCTGGCTGGCTATCTTAGGAAAGAGGTGGAGAACTATGGCCTGATAAAACTGACGAACCCTGGATGGCTCTTCATGCGTTCGCCCCAGCCCTTCAGCATCATCGAGGACCACGACTTCTCGGAGGCTGATTACGAATCAGTGACTACCTCTGCCCTTGACGAGACCCTCCTGGCGCTGCTGAAAGACCTGCGTCGCAGTATTGGTCGTCGGCTGGATAAAGCTCCTTATCTTGTTTTCCAGGATTCGTCGTTGGAAGACATGGCCACCATGTACCCTGTCAACGAGGAGGAACTGATGAATATCCAAGGCGTCTCGGAGGGAAAGGCCAAGCGATTTGGCAAGGAGTTCTGCGAACTCATCGCCCACTATTGTGAGGAAAACGAGATAGAGCGGCCCGAGAACCTGCGTGTACGCTCTTCAGCAAAGGACAATAAGTCGAAACTGAAGGTCATGATTATCCAGAAGATAGACCTCAAGGTCTCGCTTGAGGACATCGCCGATGCCTGCAATCTGGAGTTCGACGACCTGCTCACCGAGGTGGAGGGCATTGTCTATAGCGGTCTGAAGTTAAACATCGACTATTACATCGACGAGGTGATGGACGAAGACCACATGCTCGACATCTACGAGTACTTTGAGGATGCCGATACCGACGACCTGGATGAGGCCCTCGACGAGCTGGGCCCCGAATACACCGAAGAGGATGTTCGGCTCGTCCGCATCAAGTTCTACTCGGAAAAGGCCAATTAAAGTTTCTTAAAAACCCCTAATTGTTTTTGTATTTTGCGTGTTTTATGCTATCTTTGCACGCAAAATACAAAAACGTTTTTATTATGGCATCATTTATCGAAGACCGAATCGTCATGGATGGGTTGACCTATGACGATGTCTTGCTGGTTCCGGCGTACTCCGAAGTTCTTCCCCGAACGGCCGATCTCACGACCAAGTTCTCTCGTAACATCGAGCTGAAAATCCCCTTCATCTCCGCAGCTATGGACACCGTTACGGAAGCCCCAATGGCCATCGCCATTGCGCGTGAGGGTGGCATAGGCGTGATACACAAGAATATGTCTATTGAGGAACAAGCTCGTCAGGTAGCAATCGTCAAGCGGGCTGAGAACGGAATGATTTACGACCCCGTCACCATCCGCCGCGAGAAGACTGTGGCCGATGCGCTCGCCCTCATGCAGGAGTACCACATCGGTGGAATTCCCGTGGTTGATGCCGACAACTGCCTGGTAGGTATCGTGACCAACCGTGACCTGCGCTTCGAACGCAATATCCAGCGTCCCATCGCAGAGGTGATGACTCATGAGCATCTGGTCACCACACATCAGAAGACCGACCTTGCTGCTGCAGCTCAAATACTTCAGGAGAACAAGATTGAGAAACTGCCCGTAGTGGATGAGGACAACCATCTTATCGGCCTGATTACCTACAAGGATATCACGAAGGCGAAGGACAAACCCATGGCCTGCAAGGATGCAAAGGGCCGGCTGCGCGTGGCTGCAGGCGTAGGTGTAACGGCGGATACGCTTGACCGTATGCGCGCACTCGTTGAGGCAGGTGCCGATGCCATTGTCATTGATACGGCCCATGGCCACTCGAAGTTTGTTATTGAGAAACTCCGTGAAGCCAAGGCAACCTTCAAGGATGTGGATATTGTGGTCGGTAATGTGGCTACGGGAGCTGCTGCTCGTGCACTGGTCGAGGCTGGTGCCGATGGTGTGAAGGTGGGCATTGGGCCGGGGTCCATCTGCACTACTCGTGTGGTGGCTGGCGTGGGTGTTCCCCAACTTTCGGCAGTCTATGATGTGGCCAGTGCCTTGGCTGGTACTGGTGTCCCCCTCATTGCTGATGGCGGTCTTCGCTATTCGGGTGATGTGGTAAAGGCCTTGGCCGCAGGCGGATATTCCGTGATGATAGGTTCGCTGATTGCAGGCACTGAAGAAAGCCCTGGCGACACCATCATCTACAATGGCCGTAAATTTAAGTCGTATCGTGGTATGGGTTCCCTGGAGGCCATGGAGTGTGGCTCAAAGGATCGTTATTTCCAGGGCAATGTAAAGGATGCCAAGAAATTGGTGCCCGAAGGCATTGCCGGACGTGTTCCGTATAAGGGTACGGTGCAGGAGGTTATCTATCAGCTCATCGGTGGACTACGTTCGGGTATGGGCTATTGTGGTGCCGCCAGCATCGGAGACTTGCATCACGCCCAGTTTGTACGTATTACCAATGCTGGTGTGCTGGAGAGTCATCCCCACGACGTGACCATCACCAGCGAGGCCCCGAACTATAGCAGACCACAATAATGTTGAAAATTGGAAATGATATGAAACACATACTTTTAAGTTTTACGTTGGCCTTGGCTGCAATGTCTGCCGTGGCTCAGGACGATCCCGTAGTGATGAAGATTGCAGGGACGCCCGTGACTCGCAGTGAGTTTGAGTACAACTACAACAAGAACAATACGGAGAACGTCATCGACCGCAAGGATCTGGAGGAGTACGCAGAACTCTTTATTAACTACAAACTGAAGGTCCGTGCTGCCGAGGATGCTCAGATGGATACGGCACAAAGCTTCAAAGATGAGTTCCGCACCTACCGCGACCAGCAAATACGTCCGATGCTTGTCCCCGCTGGAGCTGATGAAGCAGAGGCTCGTGCCTACTATGATGGCATGCTGAAGCAATTGGATGGTCATGACCTTCGACTGCCGGCTCACATCTTCCTACGCGTACCCCAGAAGAGCACTCAGGAGGAGCAAGCCGAGAAGAAGGCCCGCATCGATAGCATCTATCAGGCGTTGCAAGGCGGTGCCGACTTTGCAGAACTGGCCAAGGCTCATTCTGAAGACCCAGGCTCAGCGGCTAGAGGTGGTGACCTCCAGTGGTTCGGCCCTGGTCAGTTGGTACCTGAGTTCGAAAAGGTTATGTACTCGCTGAACAAGGGCGAGGTGTCAACTCCCTTCCTCTCCACCGTGGGCTACCATATCCTGAAGCTGAAGGATACGAAACAACTGGAACCCTACGACTCGTTGCGTGCTAACATCCTGCGTTATCTAGAGTCGCGTGGCATGGCCGACCGCTTGGCTCAGAAGGCTACCGACAGCATCGCCGCTGCCCGTGGTCTTACGGCAGAAGAGGTCTTGGATGCTGAAACCGAGCGTCTGTGTGCCAATGATATGGAGTTGAAGTATTTGGTGCAAGAGTACCACGATGGACTATTACTCTATGAGATTAGTAAGACCCGGATATGGGACCCCGCAGCGTCCGATACGACAGCACTTGAAAGCTACTTCAAGAAGAATAAAAAACAGTACGCATGGCCCGATCCGCACTACTATGGCATGGTCTATTATGCCCGTGAGAAGGCTGATGTGAAAAGGGTGCAGAAACTGCTGAAGGGCGTTGACGAGGCCGATTGGCCCCGTACGGTACGTGATGCATTTAACAAGGACAGCGTCACGGTACGCATGGAGCAGCCCCGCCTGTATGCAAAGGGCGAACACGCCTTTGTCGATTCCATAGCCTTTAAGGTTAAGGCAGGGAAAACACGTGAACGCAAAGGGTATCCCTATGCTGCCCTTATCGGACGTCAGTTGAAGAAAGGTCCGAAGACATGGAAGGACGTGGGCAGTCAGGTGGTAACCGACTATCAGGCCGAGTGCGACCGTAAGTTCGTCGAAGACCTTCGTCGTAAGTATGCCGTGGAGGTTTATCCAGACGTACTCAATACCGTAAACAAACATTAAGGAGATTATGTTTCGGAAGATAATATTGTGCGCCCTACTCATCGTTCAGGTGTCGTTGCTCTTTGCCCAAAAGACCGACAATGTTGTAGATGAGGTCATCTGGGTAGTAGGCGATGAGGCCATCCTGAAAAGTGATGTCGAGGGAATGCGCCGCGACCCGTCGTGGTCACAAATCAAGGGTAATCCCTACTGCGTTATTCCTGAGCGGTTGGCCATACAGAAACTCTTCCTGCATCAGGCTGCTATCGATAGTATCGAAGTGACGGATGCTCAGGTAAATGCTTCCGTAGAGGAGCGCATCAACGAGTGGGTAATGACGGCTGGCAGTAAGGAGAAACTGGAGGAGTATATGTCGATGCCCATCTCACAAATTCGTGAGGAACTGCACGACCGATATAAGGATGAGATGACCGTAACTCGGATGCGTGAGAAATTGACCGAGGACGTGAAGGTTACTCCCGCAGAGGTGCGTCGTTATTTCAAGGATATGCCAGAGGACTCTCTTCCACTGATACCAACGCAGGTTGAAGTGGAGATTCTGGTGCAGTCGCCCAAGATTCCTGAGGAGGAGATCAACCGTGTGAAGGAGGAACTTCGTGGTTACGGAGAACGTGTGACCAGTGGTGGTATGTCGTTCTCGACCTTGGCCATCCTCAACAGCGAGGACGAAGGTTCGAAACTGCGTGGCGGAGAACTCGGCTTTATGGGACGAGGAGAACTTGACCCCGCTTTCGCGAATGTGGCTTTCAGCCTGACTGACCCTACCAAGGTTTCGAAGGTCGTGGAGTCGGAGTTTGGTTTTCACATTGTTCAGTTGATAGAGAAACGTGGCGACAAGATAAACGTGCGCCATATCCTGCGCAAACCTGTGGCAGCCCAAGCCGATATTGAGGCAGCCCTGTTGCGTCTCGACTCGATTGCCGACGACATCCGCAAGGAAAAGTTTACCTTCGAGGATGGGGCGACATGGATTAGCGACGATAAGGACACACGATACAATCACGGATTGATGACCAACCAACAACGCCGGTCGTCAGAAGGTCGCATGATTCAAACATCGCGTTTCGAGATGGGAGAACTGGCCAACGTGTCGTCAGACTTGGCTCGCATTGTCGATGGAATGGAGATAGGGGAGATATCGAAGCCCTTCAAGATGACCGACCGTCGCATGAAGACTATCTGTGCCATTGCCAAATTGAAGAACCGCATCAAGGCCCATCGTGCCAGCATCACAGAGGACTTCCAGGTACTGCGCGAAATCGTGCTGGAGAAGAAGAAGGCTGATGTCGTTGATGAATGGATTCGGGAGAAACAGAAGACCACTTACGTACGCATCAACGAGAATTGGTGCGACTGCGAGTTCGAATACCCGGGTTGGGTTAAGGAATGAGACATGTAAGGACCATACTTTTGTGCTGCTTTGCCCTCATTGCCCTCTCAATGACTATGGGGCCGGCACGGAATAACCGGAACCGTAAGCCCTCCGACTCACGGGTACACTTATTGCATGCCGACCGTCTCTACTTTAACCAACGCGTACATCCTACGGCTCAGTTTTTGGTGGGCAATGTCCGTTTTGACCATGAGGGTACCCTGATGTATTGTGACAGCGCCCTCTTTTACGAAGCTACGAACTCATTTGATGCCTTTGGTAACGTGCGTATGCGTCAGGGAGACACCCTTTCGCTCGTTGGCGATGTGCTTTATTACGACGGGCTGGACCAGATGGCCCGTGTGCGCCACAACGTAGTGTTGAAGCATCGCCAAACCACACTCTATGCCGATTCGCTCGACTACGACCGTCTATACGATTTAGGCTATTTTTTCGAGGGGGGCCGTCTGGTGGATAAGGACAATGAACTGACCAGTGACTGGGGGGAGTATAGCCCCTCGACGCGTGAGGCTGTCTTCAACTACAATGTTCGCCTTGTCAATCCTCGTCCCCCCAAGCAAGCCACGTCTGTGTTGATTAGCGATACGTTGCACTACAATAGCCAGACGGGGCTGGCCCATGTGCTTGGTCCCAGTAATATTGATAATGGTGGAAATCATGTCTATACGGAGGATGGCTATTACAATTCAAATACCGACGAGTCGTATTTGCTCAATCGTTCCATCCTGCAAAACGGTTACAAAATGCTTGTGGGCGATAGTGTCTGCTGGAACGCAAAAGACTCCATAGGCAAGGCTTATGGCCATGCCATTTACACCGATACACTGAACAAAAACAAGTTCATGGGCAACTATGCCATGTATAACGATCGGACGGGCTATGCTGAGGCAGCGGATAGTGCCGTGCTCATAGACTATAGTCAGCGCGACACGTTCTATGCCCATGCCGACTCGTTTTTCCTCTATACTTATCATATCGGTACCGATTCGATGTATCGCATGATTCATGCCTATAACCATGTTCGTGCCTACCGAGTAGATGTACAGGCTGTCTGTGACTCCATGGTTTATGATGGCCGTGACTCCTGCACGACAATGTATAAAGACCCCATTGTCTGGCAGGAAGGTCAGCAGATGCTAGGCGAAAAGATAAAGGCGTGGCGCAATGACTCTACAATTGACAGTGTCTATGTAATCAATCAGGCTCTGTCCGTTGAACGTTTGGATTCGGTACATTATAACCAAATAGCGGGTAAGGAGATGCATATCTACTTCCAAGGTAAAGACCCCTATCTTATCGTGGCCGACAAGAATGTCTATGTCAATTACTATCCCTTCGACGACGACTCCCTGATGATTGGCATGAACCGTCTGGAGACCAGTCTATTGCTTATGTATCTGAAAGACCGTAAGGTACAGAAAATTACTTCCCCGACAGAGGCTTCGGGCATCATGTATCCTGTGACACAGATACCCCCTTCTGAACGCTATCTGGAGAACTTCTCGTGGTTCGATTATGTCCGTCCAGTGGATAAGAACGATATTTTCCATTGGCGGCCGAAGAAGGCTGGTACGGAACTGAAGGAGAGCGTGCGGCATACGGCTCCGAAACAAAGATTGGAGGATGTGAGAGGGGGAGATACAGGCCCCAAAACCTTAAAGAAAGACAACTAAAAAGAGATAGCTATGGGAATGTTTCAGACACGTGAACCTCGTAAGTATAAGCGGATAAGCATGTATACAAGCGAGCGTAAGGATAAACTCGACAAACTGGTTCGTGACGTAAAGCGGGAGATGGGCGAATTACCTGCTGATGATATCGAACCAGACCATTTCAAGGGAAAATTCTCTCAGTTCACGCCTCGAGCCCAACGGGCAAGCGAGCGTGAGCATCGGCTGACATGGCCTTTAGCTTTGATTCTTATAGTCGTCCTCCTGCTGATATGGCATTACATCGTAATGGGTAAATTGTAAAAGACGAATGGCTGATATCATACATCTATTGCCTGATACCGTTGCCAACCAGATTGCGGCAGGAGAGGTTATCCAGCGTCCTTCCTCGGTAATCAAGGAACTGCTGGAGAATGCGGTGGATGCCGGGGCTAAGCGCATTGACGTTTCTGTGGTTGATGCTGGCAGGACGGCGATTCAAGTTATCGACGATGGTAAGGGCATGTCGGAGACTGACGCTCGTTTGGCTTTCGAGCGCCATGCTACAAGTAAGATAACAGAGGCTTCCGACCTGTTCTGCCTGACCACAATGGGCTTTCGTGGTGAAGCTCTTCCCAGTATTGCCGCAGTGTCGCAGGTTACGTTGCGTACCCATGCTGCCGACTGTGAACTGGGTACTTGTCTGACCATCGAAGGCGGTAAGGTAACGGCTCAAGAGGTGGATGCATGCCCTGTGGGTAGTAACTTCTTGGTGCAGAACCTATTCTTTAATGTTCCGGCTCGCCGGAAGTTCTTGAAAAGCAATCAAACGGAACTTTCCAACGTCATACAGGAGTTTGAACGTGTGGCTTTGGCCAATCCCGGAATTCACTTCACATTTACACACAACGACCACTTAATGACTACGCTCCTCCCTGAGAGCGTTAAGCAGCGTATTGCAGCACTCTTTGGTAAGAAGGTAGGGGAGCAGTTGCTTGATGTCGCCGTGGATACGACATTGTGTTCTCTCCACGGCTATGTGGGGAAACCTGAGGCCGCCAAGAAGAAGGGCGTTAAGCAGTTCTTCTTTATTAATGGCCGCTACATGCGGCATCCCTATTTCCACAAGGCAGTTCAGGAGGCCTTCGAAGGTTTGATTCAGCCTACGGAACAGGTGCCTTATTTCCTGTTTATGCAAGTGGAACCCTCGACGATTGATGTCAATATTCACCCGACCAAGACGGAGATTAAATTCGAAAATGAATTGGCCATCTGGCAAATCATCATGGCTGCCGTGAAGGAAGCCCTTGGGCGTTTTAATGCCGTTCCGACGATAGATTTTGATACGGATGGTCGTCCGAGTGAGATACCTGTATATAATCCGTTTAGCGGAAAGTCGGTTTCTGTGGCTCCGCCCCGCCCGACAATAAATAAGGATTACAATCCTTTCCGCCCATCAAATGAGCGACGTGAGGGCGCTCCTGGCGATTGGAAAACACTGTACGAGGATGTGCTGAAGAGCAATTCTCCCATGCCAGAGGTGACATCTGTAGAAGATTCGCTCGAAAGTCAGTTGAGGCTGACAGATATCGAGCGCAGTGCCCAACATTACCAATATCGAGGCCAGTACATAGCCACGGAAGTCCGTTCTGGCTTGATGCTTATCGACCAGCATCGCGCGCACGTGCGTATATTATATAATAGGTATAGAAAACAACTGGAGGGGCAGCCCTCTTCATCACAGGGCCTGCTTTTCCCCGAACTCGTTCAGTTCTCAATGTCGGATGCTGCCCTGGTCGAGGAAATTCAGGACGAACTATGTTCCTTAGGTTTCGACATATCTTCTTTGGGAGGTGGAAGTTATACCATCCAAGGAATGCCAGCAGGTTTTGAAGGCCTTGACCCACGAACACTTTTGGGCGATATCGTAGAGACACTCAAAGCGAAAGGACAGGACTTGGACAACGAACTCCATCATCGTATGGCATTTGCGATGGCACGCGATGCGGCCATCCCAGTTGGGGACGTATTGACTCAGCCAGAGATGGAGAACCTGGTTAATGAACTATTCCAGCAGGATGAGCCCAACTATACGCCCGATGGTAAGGTCGTAGTAGCCATTTTGCCTCACGAAAACCTCGAAAAGCTGTTTAAATAGGGGCGAAAGTGTGAAAATGTATGGATTTTTGTAAAAAAACCTAAAATCTTTTGGATTTATTCGAGATTTATTTCGTACCTTTGTGCCCAAACAAGTGAGCATACTTTTCTAAAGTAGAGAAACAAATAGTTATTATTAACATATTTAATTTAAATTAGTATGAAAAAGTTAATGATGTTGCTGGCTTTCTGTGGCCTTACCACTTTCGCAATGGCTGAGACCACTACTGAAAGCTATCCCACTTTGAAGCATCGCGTAGTTACGAACGGCTTCTGGGACAATTGGTTCATTGATCTGGGTGCTACTCACCTGTCTTTCTTCTCCTCTCAGGAGCACGGAAGTGAGTATCATAAGAAGAACCCCTTCTGGCCGGGTCGTCGCTCTTGGGGCGCTGAGCTCAGTGTTGGTAAGTGGGCTACTCCTGTATTTGGTATGCGTGCCAAGGTTCAGGGTGGCTGGGGTACTCAGGTAAACTTCCAGTCTTGGGACGATCCCTATGTAAAGGGTGGTAACCCCACATTCCATCAGATTAACTTCGGCTTGCAGCCCATGATTAACCTGACCAACCTCTTCGCTGGCTACAAGCCCCGCGTATGGAACATCATCCTTTACGGAGGTGCTGGTGCTATGGTTAACCTTGGCCGTACCGCTGACGAGTATGATGATGCTACCTACTGGTCTCCCCTGCTGACCGTTGGTGTACTGAACACCTTCAACATCACCAAGCGCCTGCATCTGAATCTGGATGTTTATGGCAACATGGGTGACACCAACCTTGATGGCAACACCAAGCAGAAGAGCAAGCCCCGTGTATTCGGTACTCGCGACCTGCAGCTTGGCATCTCTGCCGGCCTCGGTGTAAACCTCGGCAAGGTAGGATGGGACAATGCTCCTGACATGGACGCTATCCTGGCTAACCACAAGGCTCAGCTCGATGCTCTGAATGCATCTCTTGCTGGTCTGGAGGCTGAGAACGCTGCCCTGAAGAACAAGCTGGCTAACCAGAAGCCTGCTAAGGAAGTTGTTAAGACTATCTCTGAGTTCAAGAGCACTAGCGCTTCTGTATTCTTCAACCTGAACAAGTGGGATATCGCTTCTAAGAAGGATCTGATTGACGTTCAGGAACTGGCTCAGTATGCTAAGGACAATGGTAAGAAGGTTGTTGTAACTGGTTATGCTGATAGCAAGACTGGTAACGCAAGCTGGAACCAGACTCTGTCTGAGCGTCGTGCTGACACTGTTAAGAAGGCCATCATGGATATGGGTGTCAAGGAAGAAGACATCGAAGTATCTGGCCAGGGTGGTGTTGACATCGTATCGCCCTATCCTTACAACCGTCGCGTAACTGTAAGCCTGAAGTAATTCGGGAATACATAACGAAAATTGAGACGCATCGCTTTGGCGGTGCGTCTCTTTTTTACTATCTTTGCAGTCGCAAACTAATAATACTCAAATGGAAGCAAAAGAAAAGGTAATATTGACAGGCGACCGACCCACAGGCAAATTGCATATTGGTCATTATGTGGGGTCGCTTCGTCGTCGTGTAGAACTACAGAACTCTGGCGAGTACGACCAGATATTTATCATGATTGCTGATGCCCAGGCTTTGACGGACAACTTTGACAATCCCGAGAAGGTGCGCCAGAACATCATTGAGGTAGCCTTGGATTACCTGTCTGTAGGTATCGACCCCGAGCGTACCCATATCTTTGTGCAGTCGGCCGTGCCTGAACTGACAGAACTCTCCTTCTACTACATGAATCTGGTGAGTGTCCAGCGCCTGCAGCGCAATCCGACGGTAAAGACCGAACTTGAGATGCGCAAGTTTGAGGGTGGTACACCTACGGGATTCTTCTGTTACCCGATATCTCAAGCAGCCGACATCACCCTGTTCAAGGCTACTATAGTGCCAGTGGGCGAGGATCAGAAGCCGATGCTCGAACTGACTAATGAAATCGTTCGTCGCTTCAATCATATTTATGGTGAGGTGCTGATAGAACCTCAGATACTCCTGCCCGAGAATCAGGCTTGCATGCGTCTTCCCGGTACCGACGGCAAGGCCAAGATGTCGAAGTCGCTGGGCAACTGTATCTACCTTAGCGATTCGGCCAAGGAACTGAAGAAGAAGGTGAACTCAATGTTCACCGACCCCCAGCATCTGACCATCGAGTCGCCGGGCCATTTGGAGGGTAACACCGTGTTTACATACCTTGATGCCTTCTGTGAGGACAGAGACTTTGCCGAGTTCCTGCCCGAATACAAGAACCTGGACGAACTGAAGGCCCATTATACTCGTGGCGGATTGGGTGATGGCACGTGCAAGAAATTCCTGTTGAACGTGCTCAATTCTCGCTTTGAACCCATCCGCGAACGGCGCAAGATGTGGGAACAGCGTATTCCGGAGGTCTATGAGATATTGCGTAAAGGTACAGAGGCCGCTCGCCAGCGTGGTCGGCAGACTCTCGATGAAGTGCGTCGTGCCATGCAGATTAATTACTTCGAGGACACCGCTCTCATTGCTGAACAAGCACGCCGTTTCGCAGAAAAGTAAGAAATTTCTGTAAAAACATTTGGCAGATACAAAAAAATGCCTTACCTTTGTATTCGCAATTGGAACTGAGGTTCCGACGGGCGCTTAGCTCAGCTGGTTCAGAGCGTCTGCCTTACAAGCAGAGGGTCGGCGGTTCGAATCCGTCAGCGCCCACATCCATGTGAATGGATAATTTCTTTGATGATTAATGGGATTTAGGCTTCGTCGTGAGACGAGGCCTAAATTCTTTTTGTATTTCATGCTTCTTTTTTCACGGAAAATGCTTATCTTTGCAGCGAATTTCTAAAGGTGTGTAAGTATTGGTTTTTATGGAACTGGATTTGTTGACTGCAATCTCCCCCATTGACGGACGTTATAGAGGAAAGACGGAAGCCTTAGCCGCCTATTTCTCGGAGTATGCTTTAATAAGGTATCGCGTACGCGTTGAGGTGGAGTACTTTATTGCTCTTTGCGAACTTCCCTTGCCACAGTTGGCTGGCTTCCCAATAGAACTGGAGGCCCTCCGCAATATTTACCACAACTTTACTGAGCAAGATGCCCAGCGCGTGAAGGACATTGAGGCCATCACGAACCACGACGTAAAGGCTGTGGAGTACTTTATTAAGGAGAAGTTCGACGAGATTGGCGGACTGGAATCTTATAAGGAGTTCATCCACTTTGGCCTGACTTCGCAGGATATCAACAACACCAGTGTACCCTTGTCGCTAAGGGAGGCTCTGGAAGATGTCTATTATCCCCAACTCGAAGAACTTATAGTTTTGTTGGAAGCCTTTGCAGACGAGTGGCAAAACGTCCCGATGCTGGCCAAGACACACGGGCAGCCTGCCAGTCCGACCCGCTTGGGCAAGGAGATTCGTGTCTTCAGCTATCGCCTGCGTCGTCAGTTGGACATGCTCAAGGCTTGTCCGCTTACGGCCAAGTTCGGTGGTGCTACGGGCAACTTCAATGCCCACACCGTGGCCTATCCCGGTCGCGATTGGCGGGCGTTCGGCAATCGCTTTGTGGCAGAGAAGTTAGGGCTGGAACGCGAGGAATACACCACACAGATAAGCAACTACGACTGTCTGGCCGCCGTATTCGATGCCATGCGGCGCGTGAACACCATCATCATCGACCTCGACCGCGACATCTGGCAATACATCTCGATGGAATACTTCCGTCAGAAGGTAAAGGCTGGTGAGGTGGGCTCAAGCGCAATGCCGCATAAGGTGAATCCCATCGACTTCGAAAACTCCGAAGGCAATCTGGGTGTGGCCAATGCCTTGCTGGAGCACCTGAGCGGCAAACTGCCCATCAGTCGCCTCCAGCGCGACCTGACGGACTCCACTGTCCTGCGCAATATTGGTGTGCCCATGGGCCACATGCTTATCTCCATACAAAGCACTCTGAAGGGCTTGCGCAAGTTGCTGCTGAACCAAGAGGCCATCAATCGTGACCTCGACAACTGCTGGGCCGTATGTGCAGAGGCCATTCAGACCATCCTGCGCCGTGAAGGCTATCCGCACCCCTACGAAACACTGAAGGCGTTGACCCGTACGGGAAAAGGCATCAGTGAAGCGACTATTAAAGACTTTATAGAAACACTGAACGTCAGTGAAAGCGTGCGTGAGGAACTGAGACAATTGTCCCCGCACACTTATACTGGTCAATAGGCAATCATCAAATTATTACAAACACTAAATTAACATTATGATTACAGAAGACGAACGTTGGAGAGAGCAATTCTCCGACGAGAGGAACGACAACCGGGAGGGTTCTCGTCCCTACAACAGAGAATCATCAAGAAGTTTTGGTAACAGCAGCAATGGCGAGGCCCGTCCCAAGCGTCCTCGCATACAGCGCAGTACCAGTTACGAACCTGCCCGCCCCCAATCGACGGGTTATGGTCAGCGTCGCGAGGGTGGCTACCAGCCGTACAATCGCGAGGGTGGCTATCAGCGTCGCGAAGGCGGATACAACCGCGATGGCTATCAGCAGCGCGAGGGCGGCTATCGTCCCCGTCGTGAGGGCAGTTATAGTCAGAATCGCGAGGGTGGATATAACCACGAGGGTGGCTATCGTCGCGAAGGCGGATACAACCGCGACGGCTATCAGCAGCGCCAGGGCGGCTATGGCCAGCAGCGCCGTCCCTACCGCCCGCGTACTGCCGACTATAATCCTCATGCCAAGTACAGCATGAAGAAGCAAATCGAGTACAAGGAGCAAAACTACGACCCCAACGAGCCTATTCGCCTGAACAAGTTCTTGGCCAATGCCGGTGTGTGCAGCCGTCGCGAGGCCGACGACTTCATTCAGGCAGGTGTCGTACGCGTGAACGGTCAGGTGGTGACGGAACTCGGCACGAAGGTGCTGCGTACTGATAACGTACTCTTCCACGACCAGCTCATCACGCCCGAGCGCAAGGTCTATGTCCTGCTCAACAAGCCCAAGGACACCGTGACCACGAGCGACGACCCCCAGAACCGCAAGACGGTGATGGACCTCGTGAAGGATGCCTGCAAGGAGCGCATCTATCCCGTAGGCCGTCTCGACCGCAATACGACGGGTGTCATCCTGCTTACCAACGATGGCGAACTGGCCAGCAAACTGACCCATCCCCAATATAAGAAGAAGAAGATTTACCACGTCTTCCTTGACAAGAATGTGTCGGCTGCCGACCTGCACCAGATTGCTGAGGGCATTGAACTGGAGGACGGCCCCATCAAGGCCGACGCCATCGAGTATGCCGACGAGAAGGACAAGAAGCAGGTGGGCATCGAGATTCACTCGGGCCGCAACCGCATCGTGCGCCGCATCTTCGAGCACCTGGGTTACAAGGTGACGAAACTCGACCGCGTCTATTTCGCCGGCCTGACGAAGAAGAACGTGCGCCGCGGCGACTGGCGCTTCCTCACCGAGGCCGAGGTGAACATGCTCAGGATGGGAGCATTTGAGTAAAGACCCACCCCAGCCCTCCCTTGTAGGGAGGGGGTAGTCAGTATTATAATATGATAATGAGTAATAAATAGCAAAACTAACCACTCTCCTCCCTACAAGGGAGGGGCAGGGGGGTGGGTCTGATATACTATGAAAAGAACAAAAGTCATTGACGCACTGAAGCGGACGGACTTCGGTAGCGAGATAACGGTGAAGGGCTGGGTGCGCTCGAAGCGCGGCTCGAAGGGCATCTTCTTCATTGCCCTGAACGACGGCTCAACGATTAAGAACGTGCAGATTGTGGGCGAGGACCAGAACTTCGACGAGGAAGTGGTGAAACTCATCACCACCGGTGCTTGCCTGAGCGTGACGGGCGTGCTCGTGGAGAGCCCCGCCGCTGGCCAGAGCAGCGAGATTCAGGCACGCGAGATAGAGGTGCTGGGCCCCTGCGACAACACGTACCCCTTGCAGAAGAAGGGTGCTTCGTGGGAGTACCTGCGCACCGTGGCGCACATGCGCCCCAGGACGAACACCTTCGGTGCCATCCTGCGCATCCGCCACAACATGGCCATGGCCATCCACACCTACTTCCACGAGCACGGGTTCTACTACTTCCACACACCGCTCATCACGGCCAGCGACTGCGAGGGTGCAGGCAACATGTTCCAGGTGACGACGAAGAATCTCTATGACTTGAAGAAGGACGACGAGGGCAAGATTGACTACTCCGACGACTTCTTCGGCGAGCAGGTGGCCCTGACCGTCAGCGGTCAGTTGGAGGGCGAACTCGGTGCTACGGCGCTGGGTCAGATTTACACCTTCGGCCCCACGTTCCGTGCCGAGAACTCGAACACACCGCGCCACCTGGCCGAGTTCTGGATGATAGAGCCCGAAATGGCCTTCTACGACAAGCAAGACTTGATGGACCTCGAAGAGGACTTCATCAAGTACTGCGTGCGCTGGGCACTCGACAACTGCCGCGATGACCTGGAGTTCCTAAACAAGATGGTGGACAAGACCCTGCTGGAGCGACTGGAGGGCGTCTTGAAGGAGGACTTCGTGCGCCTGCCCTATACCGAGGGCATCGAAATCCTGCAAGAGGCCATACGGAACGGCAAGAAGTTCGAGTTCCCCTGCCAGTGGGGCGACGATCTTGCTTCCGAGCACGAGCGCTATCTCGTGGAGGAACATTTCAAGAAGCCCGTCATCATGACCGACTACCCGAAGGAAATCAAGGCCTTCTACATGAAGATGAACGAGGACGGCCGCACCATGCAGGGCACCGACGTACTCTTCCCCCAGATTGGCGAAATCATCGGCGGTAGTGTCCGTGAGGAGAGTTACGAGAAACTGATGGCCGAGATTGACCGCCGTGGCATGGAGACCGAGAAACTCCAGTGGTACCTCGACACACGCCGCTGGGGCTCCTGTCCGCACGCCGGCTTCGGCCTTGGCTTCGAGCGCCTGATACTCTTCGTCACGGGTATGCAAAACATCCGCGACGTCATCCCCTTCCCCCGCACGCCGAAGAACTGCATGTTCTAAGCAATTGACCTTTACGCTCGGAAAAGTTTAGCGAAAGCTTGCTTTTCCGAGTTCTTTTTTGTATCTTTGTCTTTGAATTAAAGCCCAGACAAGGGCGAATGTTGCAAAATGTGTTGCACGGCGTGAGGTGTATGTTTCACGGCGTGCAACATTCGTTTCAGGGCGTGCGGCAATCATTTCACGTCGACGTCTTGACTATTCTCCTATACGTTTGGTTTTATCCTCCCAAGTGTTTGGGTTTATCCTCCCAAGTGTTTGGTTTTATCCTTCCAAGTGTTTGGCTTTATCCTCCTGGGTGTTTGTTTTTATCCTCCCAGGTGTCCGGAAACGAGATATTACCGAGTCCTTCTGCCAAGACCCGATGTTCCCTATCCGCGCCAGTGGCCGCGGTCCCAGCCGCCTCTTTGTGGAGGCGAAGTAATCCAAGCAATAAAATCACCACTTTTTTTGCTGGGTCGGGAAAATAGAGTAACTTTACAGCAGTTTCTGGCGATGTATATGGAGAAAATGAGAACAATACTTGCATTTGTACTGTCTATATGTAGCGGTATGACATTCGACGGAGGCTATATATCAGCTAACGGAGGTTATGTTTCCCACAATGTCTTTAGGCCTTACGTATCCCACTTCCACTACTACTGCCGTGACCATCTTGGCAACAACCGCGTCGTGGTCGGTGAGGATGGAGAGATAGAGCAGGTGACGCATTATTATCCATACGGCGCTCTCTTCGGCGGCGTTAATACAGAGCCAGGACTTCAGCCATACAAGTTCGGAGGTAAGGAGTTCCAGCACACCCATGGGCTCGACCTCTACGATTACCACGCCCGGCAGTACGACCCTGCCACAGGCCTTTTCACAACGATGGACCCGCTATGTGAGAAGTACTACCACATCAGTCCGTACGCATACTGCATGGGAAATCCTGTGAATGCGGTGGACCCGGATGGAAGAAGTCCATGGACAAAACTATTGAAGGCTACTGTCAAGGTCGGAAAGCAGGTCGCAAAGAAGGGAGGAAAGGCCTTGTGGGAGGGTGCCACCTATGCCAATGCCGTTTCAGACCTCATGGACGATTATAACACACTAACGGATAATGAAGAATCTGTAGGCAATAGAATATGGGCCGGAGTCAGTCTTGCATCAGAAATATTGCCAGTAAGCGTTGGGGATGTAAAGGATGCAGGCAAACTACTTAGAAAAGTTGATTTTGATGATGCTTTGATGGGCAAGGGAACGTCAAACTTCATCAAGTCTCCCAAATCAATGAATCAATTGAAAAAAGATGTAGAACGAGGACGGGCTCCAAGAAATATTGATCGCTTTGATTCGGGTAAATTAACGAACGAACAGGACCATGTTCATTTTAAGAAACCTAAAAGTGCTTTAAACAAAGATGGTTCATGGAAGCATGGCGAACCATTTGAAATTGATAATAAAACAAAAGAGTATTTACAAGAAAATGGCTGGAAAATTGATTAAGAGGAAAAATATCCAGATTTGGATTGATGCTTATGTGAAACACCATGATTTAAAATTTGATAGTTTAGACATGGATATGTTTGCCTACTCGAATGTTCCGAAAAATGAATGGGAAATAGTTGCATTAAAGATATATCAGTATACAAGACTTTATTGTAAGAAAAAAGGATACAAGATAAAGATTGGTATGTATATGGAGATAGTTGTTAAAAAATCAGAGTTGAAGAAGGATTGTCAAGAAATATCCCATTTTAAACTCAGTGAAGTTCGGCCACCCAACATATTTCTATATCGAAATAATATTGAAGATTTACTTCCACATGGAAGCTATACCTCTCCTATAATTGGGGGGCGATATGGTATGCAAGCATGGCTACACCATTCAAATGAAGACAAAAAACAGATTTATTATCTTTTTTTATCTTAAAAAGGCCAAAATCCCACAGTAGAGTGTAAATAATGCTGTTGCTTCGACTTTTTCTTTTCACCCTTCTATTTCTACAACGAATTTCTATAGTTGTCTATGAAAATTCCTTTGATTTCAAGGGAAGAACTCTACCACGATAGGATATACCTATGACAAGTGTGGAGCCATGATTCGTGACCGCTACAAGGGTATAGACACTATCAGGTACGACTTCAACGGAAATCCCGTCTCTGTCAAATATAGCAACGGCAACAGCATATCATATGTCTATTCCGCACTTGGCGACAGGCTCTTGGTGACAGAGTATATTGCCGATGAGTCTCCTTCGCTTACTGATGATGAAGGATGGATGTCCTCATCCCCCAATTTCAACTCTCTCACCTTTACTATACACACCGGGAATTTCGTTCTTTCAATGCCGACTATACGGACGGGGTTTCAGGTTAGCCGCTATCTCTTCGACGGAGGCTATATATCAGCTAACGGAGGTTATGTTTCCCACAATGTCTTTAGGCCTTACGTATCCCACTACCATTACTACTGCCGTGACCATCTTGGCAACAACCGCGTCGTGGTCGGTGAGGATGGAGAGATAGAGCAGGTGACGCATTATTATCCATACGGCGGTCTCTTCGGCTACGTTAATACAGAGCCAGGCCTTCAGCCGTCTCTTTGTGGTGGAGAAGGCGAAAACAAAGAATTTCGTAACGCCTTAAACCTTTGCAGTTTGAGGGTGTCTATCAGTTATGCGTCGCATCTTTCTATTGCTTTCTCTTACGATGATTTTCCTTCTGGCCATGGGTCAGACGGATACGATACCTCGACTTAACATACGCGGCATGGTCTATGAGAACCAGTCGCTCGACCCGCTGGAGGGTGCGCAGGTCAGGCTGCTCCGTACCGACTCGACGCAGGTGGCCGGGGCACTGGTGCAGAAGAACGGACTCTTCACCCTGCCGGGCATCCCGACGGGGACGTACATCCTGCAAGTCTCGTTCATGGGCTTCAAGGAGCAGAAGTTCAGCATCACGCTGCCGAGAAAGACAGGGAACTACCGTGTGAAGGACATCCTGATGCGCGAGGACGCGAAGATGATGGCAGAGACCGTCGTAGAGGGCAAACTGCCAGAGATGGTGGTGGTCGATGACACCATCATGTACAACGCCGATGCCTACAAACTTCAGGAAGGGGCCGTCGTGGAGGAACTCATCAAGAAACTGCCCGGCGTGGTGGTGAACGACGACGGCTCATACACGTGGAACGGCAAGACGGTCAGCCAATTTCTGGTCGATGGCAAGGAGTTCTTCGGCAACAACCGCGAGCTCATCCTGAAGAACCTTCCGGCCGAGATTGTGGATAAGGTGAAGGCCTACGACAAGCAGAGCGACTACGCCCGCATCACCGGCGTTGATGACGGGCAGGAGCGCACGGTGCTCGACCTTACTATCAAGAAGAACCGCAAGCGCGGTTGGTTCGGCAACATCGACGGGGCCTATGGTACCCACGACCGATACTCTGGTCGCTTGATGGTAAACCGCTTCGTGGGCGACCAGAAGTTCTCCCTCATTGGCAACGCGAACAATACGCAGGGCAATGGCCTGACGGACAGCCAGTCGGGTGGTGCCACGATGAACTACATCGTCCAGGGCGACCACGAGGGGGCCAAGAGCCGGCGCGACCCGCTGCTGGAACTGAACGGTTCGGTCAACGGCAACTTCTCGCAGGGCAGCAGCCAGTCGTGGCGCAACTCCCAGAGCTTCGAGAACCCCAATGCTGCCTACTCGAACTCGTGGAACAAGAACTCGAACCGCAACCGCAATGCCTCCTTCAACTACACCGTAGAGTGGCGGCCCGATTCGATGACCAACGTCCTCGTGCGTCCCAACCTCTCGTGGGGCAGTTCCGACAGTCATTCCGCCAGCACCAGCGTGGCCTTCTCCGACGACCCCTATGAACTCTCTGACGACCCTCTGGCCGACTATCGCGAGTTGGCTCCGCTCATCGGCGTGAACCATCGCGACAACCGCAGTCGCTCCGAGTCGCGCAACCTGAATGTCAGTGGCTCCGTCCAGATTAACCGCCGGCTCTCGAAACCCGGGCGCAACGTCACGCTGAATGCCGATGCCGGTTATGGCAACTCGAACAGCGAGAGCCAGTCCTACAGCAATGTCGATTACTACCAGATACTGGCCACGACGGGCGACGACTCCATCTACCACAAGATTCAGTACAACGATGCGCCGTCCCGCAATCGCAACATCTCCACCCAACTCTCCTACACCGAGCCCATCGGGCGGCAGATGTTCCTGCAGATGTCGTACCAGTACAGCCGCCGATTCACCGACCGCGACCGCAACGTCAGCAGCATCTTCGACTACATGCGCGACGCCGACGGCCTGCTCTATAATCCCTACTCCTTCTACGGCATCTCCGCCGACAACTACCGCCTGTGGGAGAGCATTGCTGCGCCCGACATCGACCAGTGCAACTACACGACCAACACGTACCAGAACCACAACCTGCGCCTGCAACTCCGCATCAACCGCACGCTCTACCGCCTGACCATCGGTGCCAACCTGCAACCGCAGGTGAACGAGGTCGATTACACCAAGGGCACCCGCCACTACGACGTGCGTCGCTCCGTCTTCAACGCCTCGCCGAACATCAACTTCCGCTACATGTTCTCGCGCCAGGAGCAACTGGAGTTCCGCTATAACGGCCAAACGGGGCAGCCTTCCATCACGGACCTCATTCCCGACACCCTCTCCAATGCCGACCCGCTGAACATCCGCCTTGGTAACCCCGAACTGAAGCCTTCGTTCACCCACAACATGAACGCCTCGTACCGTCGCTCCGTGACCGACAAGCAGCGCACCTCGTCGCTCAACCTCTCGTTCCGCACCACGCAGAACTCCACGGCCAACCGCACCGAGTACAACGACGTGACGGGCGGACGCATCTCGAAGCCCGTGAACATCAACGGCAACTGGAACGGCTCGGCCAACTTCAACTTCAACACCGCCCTTGGCCCCGAGAAGTATTGGCGCATCAACATGGGGACATCGGGCTCCATGACCAATGCCGTCTCCTACGTCTATCAGAAGCAGACGCAGGCGACCGTGAAGAATCGCACGCGCGGCCTCAATGCCTCGCAGTCGCTCCGTCTCTCGTATCGTCGCGACTGGGAGAGCGGCTATAATCTCGATGCAGGCGTTAATGGTCGTGCCGGCTACAACCACAGCCGTGCCTCCAACGCCTCGGCCTCCAATCTCGACACCTACACGTTCTCCTACGGCGGCTCCGTCACTCTGCAGTTCCCTTGGGGCATGTCCTTCTCGACCGACCTCTCCGAGCAGAGCCGTCGCGGCTATGCCGAGAAGTCCATGAACACCAACCAACTCATCTGGAACGCCTCGCTCAGCCAGCGCCTCCTGCGCAAGCGCACGCTCACCCTCTCCGTCCGTGCCCTCGACATCCTGCAGCAACGCGACAACATCTCTCGTGCCATCTCCGCCACCCAGCGCACCGACTCGCGCAACGAGACCGTCAATTCCTACGTCCTCTTCTCCGTCCAGTGGCGCTTCGGCCGATTTGGCGGACGCTCCCAGCGTGGCAATCGCGAAGAGGGGATGCGTGAGCACCCCAATGGCGACGCTCCTCGCGGTGGTCGCGAAGGTGGCCGTGGCGAAGGCGGTAATGGAGGAGGCCGCAACGGTGGCGGTAATGGTGGTAATGGTGGCAGTCGCGGTGGCGGCGGAGGTTTCGGTGGTGGCGGTCGTTTCTAATCTAATAAAAAGCATCCATATTGTAGATTATCGCTCCCCTGTTGCGATAGTTTGCAATTATTTTTATATATTTGGGGGCAGAATTGGGCAAATCAAATTGTCGCGACACTGTCGCGACAATTAAGGGAAGAATATGGCTCAAAGGGATTTGAGGAAAGAACAATCCGACGCATGATGCAATTTGCTCAGACATTTCCTAACTTCCAAATTGTGTCAACACTGTTGTCAAAATTGTCTTGGTCTCATAGAGTTGGGTAACGGATTCAGTTTCGTTGCACGACAGAAGCGGATGATTATCGACGGTGAAGACTTCAAACTTGACCTCCTGTTCTATCACCGCCGCTTGCATCGTTTGATAGCCATTGACCTAAAACTTGGGCGTTTCAAGGCAGAATATAAGGGACAGATGGAACTCTATCTGCGTTGGTTGGAGCAGAATGAGATGGAGCCAGGCGAAGATACTCCTCTTGGATTACTTCTCTGTACAGAGGGCAGCGAGGAGCAGATAGAGTTGCTGCAACTCGACAAGGCTGGCATCAAGGTGGCTCAGTATATGACAGAACTGCCATCGCGCGAAGTGCTGCAACGGCAGATACAAAAGTCCTTAGCAGCAGCCAAGGCACGATTGGATAATTTTGAAGAGGGTGACGCTTAAAACGTGGCGGCAATATTAAAAATGCTAACTGAGCGTAGCATCTTCTTCTGACCGAATAAAAGATGTGGGCAGCATCGACCTGTTTGCCAACACTGCCCACCGATTGAGAGAAAGAGATTGTTTGCTTGTTACTTGGAATCGCGGAGTTCCGCCAGGTTTTGCTCTATTTCCTGCATGGTGGAGCGATGCTTCTGCCATCCCACCCAGCCGCAGAGGAGGCCGACGGCGGTGCCGAGGAGGACGAAGTAGATGCCGTCGAGGCTGTGCCAACCCTCGATGTAGAGCGTGGCGAGGATGGTGAGGACGGCGATGGGCGTACCGATGAGGCTCTCGCCGAGGTAGCAACGCTTGTAGCGAACGACGTTCTGGAGTTGGCTCTCGGGGGAGTTCGTCACGTTGAAGCGGGCGAGGATGAGCAGTCGGCAGGCCACCATCAGCACCCCCAGGGTGCACACCGCTTCGAGCAGCAGGAAGGTTGTTTCGTGGCGATAGATGCCCTTCATGCGGAGCAGGGGGATGACGACGGCGGCGACGAAGGCCGTGGTCATGAGGTTGAACACACCCTGGCGTCGCAGGCGTTCGTAGATGGTTTGCGTGTTGCTTTTCAGCATTTCGTGTAACATACGTTGGTTATACACTTCGCTCTTCGAGAGACGTTCGTCGAGCAGGTTCCATTTCTGTTTCAGTTCTTCAAGTTCCATAGTGCTTTCGTTTTTACTGGTTGATGCTCATACTCTTCAGTTTCGCCTTGATGCGGTTGATGCGCACTCCCACGTTCGAGACGGAGATATCGAGTATTTCGGCTATTTCCTCATACGTCCGTTCGTCCAGCCAGAGCAGAATCAGCGCGCGTTCCAATTTGCCCAGGCGGTTGATGAGGCGGTAGAGTTCGGTGAGGTTTTCCCGTTCCTGCTCGTCGGCGAAGAGGTCGGCCATCGAGAGCGTGAAGGGAACGGTTTGCGGACGGCTCTGCGACGAGCGCATCCACGAGATGCAGGTGTTCACGGCGATGCGATAGACCCACGTCGAGGGCTTGCTCTCGCCACGGAATCGGGGGAAGGCCCTCCACAGGTTCAGCACCACCTCCTGATAGAGGTCGCTAATGGTCTCGTCGTCCGTGGCGTAGGCGAGGCATACCTTATATATCGCCCGTTGGTTGGCGTCCACGAGGCGGAGAAACCTTTGTTCCAGTTCGTTGTTCAGTTCATTCATTTTGTTCACGTCTTTTTTGTTCGGTCTTCATCCCATTAGTCGCAGGGGGAGGGGAAAACTTACATCATCGGCGTGAAAAAGTGAGGGAAAGAACGATGTATCAGGGTATAATCTCCAGAGTTTGACGCTTATAGTTTACAACGAGCGCCGTGCCTCCGAGCGAGTAAGCGTTCAGAAGCCCGTGGTTATACTTGCCGTTGAAGAAGTCATGCTCGAAATCCTGCTTCCCTATCCTGAAGTGTACGCCCCTGGTCAGTTCTGCATCCACTATCTGTAGTCGGTGGGCTATATCTGCGCTCTCCTTCCTGACGTGCTCTGCTGTTCCCGTCATAAAGCCCTGCGGCAATTTACAATGTCGCGAACCTGTGTCAAAGAGGAACCACTGCTTCTGACCGTCGATTTTACACTTGAGCATAATGATGTTTACCACCTTTCGGGAGTAAGCCCAATGGATGACATGCCCCGTTGGTTTCCGCTTGATGTCGCATGCTTCCACAGAACTGTTCGCCAGGTCAAACTTCCATGCTCCGCGAATGAGGATATTTCCGCCGACGATAAAGCGTGGAGCATAATCCACAAACTTTCCCGCCACATCCGTTATCATGCAGTACACCCTCGGATAGACCTTGCCGCAGAAGCGCAGCGAGTCAAGAAGCACGAAGTTCTGCTTCTTTTCTTTGCCTACTTTGATATAGTCAGCCTCACTTATGCCCCATGCCTCGGCGGCATAGGCTGAATCCATGACGCAAAACGAGCAACCCGTATCCACCATCGCCTTTAGCGAATCCTGCCGTCCGTCTCTTGACAGGGAGACATCAGTGTAAATCCAAGTCTCCACGAACTTCGTCTGTGCCTCTGTCGCCAAACAGGTTATAATGCCATATACGAATACAAGAAAATGCTTCATTCTGGTAAATTCCGATTTATCTATTTCACTTATCGTCCACAAATATACGAAAAATCCCGGACACGAAGTTGTGATGTCTGGAAATAATTCCTGTAACGTATCCGGGGTTTGAAATTTTTATATAAATTTGCAATCGGAAATCAAATAGTGAAATAATCGACTTACTATGAAACTTTGGAAAACGTGGATGCTGGCCGCCATCCTTACACTTTGCGGCTTGAGTGTATTCTTCGGCTCATGTAATTCCTGTGGCGGCTCACTCACAAAAGACATCAGTAGCGTGGCAGGGACGTTGGACGGGCCGTTGCCTGCCGACTCCGCACCCTCTTGGGTGCTGCAGGCAATGGAGCGGGCAGAGCACTTCTACCAGTATGAAATCATGAGCGACACGACCTGCCACATCTGTGTCGAAGCCATTGCCGAGGCGGATGCGACTTCGACAGAAGGTTATGGCATCGTCGTGACGAAGGGAGCCACTTCGACTACGTTCCCCAATCTTTGCAACGCTCGCTGTCCCATGGCTGCCTACGACAAACAGCACGGCTGGCTCTGGCTCACCTCGAGTGCCATGTGGGGTACGGGCGTGCAGGTGGATTGGCTCTACCAAATTCGTTTCGACAAGGACGACAAGGCGTACATCGCCCACATCGTCAACCCCTACGATATTCAGCAGCAACTCCTTGGCCGTCTAGGTTATACCATCGAGGGCGAGCAGATAACACTCTACGATGGAGAGCGAGAGATTGCCCAAGCCACGAACACCGTCACCGACATGGGGGGCTTCGACGACGAGCAGCATCCCGTGTGGATAGGGGAACAAATCACTTACGACCTGGCCGGACCTGCTCCCTGTCTGCTCGTTACACCTGGCATTAAGTTCACCACGGGACTTGTGCTGACCTACGACGACATGCCCACCCTGACGGCCCTCCTTACCATTTCCGACGACGGAACACTGAGCATTGGCGACATCAGCGTAGCCGAGACGGATACGACTGTAACGGCCGAGATGGCCTACGAGGGCGTGAACAATTACTGCCATAGCGCGTACGACTGGAGTCCGTCCGAGGCCAACCCTTCCTTGATGTCGGTAACGATGGGGGAAGAGACGGAGACGGAATACGAGGTCGTGTTCCGCAGTTACACCGGCGCCCTCGTGTACTTCTATGTCGAGAAGGCGAGCGGGCAGACAAGGATGATGGAGCACGTCCCCGCGCTTAATGTAGAAAGCGAGGCGGGAAGCATCGATTTGTTTGATTACTTAGAGTAAGGGAGAGCGTTCACTCTCCCTTTCCTATTAGTATCGTGTGTTGTCGTTTCCGCCGCTTCGGCTCGGGTAGGGCCTCGTAAGTCGAGCGGATGAGGGTCGAGAGATAGTCGCGGTCGTCCACGTCGGCGATGTAGAAGTAATCCTTTGCGCCCTCGTAGGGTGGGCGCAGTTCTTCCTTGCGGAGCATCGCGCGTGCGGCTTCGGTCGGCTTCACGTAGAGGCGGTCGTCGCAGATGAGACCGACAATCTTCCCGTCGCAATAGAGCCCGTAGTCGCCAAACATCTTCCGCGCCGTGATGTCGCCCGCCCCACTGCACTGGTCGGCGATGTACTGCACAAAGTCTATGCTGCTTGCCATAAGTCCTAACTGTCCTGTTCCTCGTCCGTCCTGTTCCTGTTCAGTTGCTTGACGGCCTTGTCGAAGTCGCTCTCCAGGAGGCGCATCTCCCGTTCGCGATAGATTTCAAACTCGCGCTCTGCCTTTTCGATGGCCTCCTGATGGGACACCATGCCCGTGCCCTCCAGAATGTTCTTTCGCAATCTCAATATTTGGTCATCGAGTGCCGCAATCCAGTCGGCCATCGTCATCGGGTTCTGCTCCAACGCCTGAAACTCTGCATAGTCGAGGAATTGCGAGGTCAGCAGGTTCAGCCGTTGCAGTTCCAACTCCGTCAGGTAGTTCTTTGCAATCTTCACGTCGTCGCGGGTCACATAGTTACCCTTGAAGTTCGTCATCCCCACGAACGGCTTCTCGTTGTCCACCCGTTCATAAATCAGTTCGGCCGCCGTATGCTCATGCACGGCATAGTGCATCTTGTTCTGCACGGTGGCAAAGAACAGTTTCGTCATCTGCGAACGAGGGTCGTAGTCGGTCGATGTCGCGTAGATGTCCGTCACCTGTTGATAGAAATTCCGCTCACTACTGCGGATGTCCCTGATGCGTTGCAGCAACTCCCGGAAGTAGCGGTTGCCGCCCTGCTTCAGTCGCTCGTCGTCCATCGTGAAGCCCTTCTGGATGTACTCGTGCAACCGTTGTGTCGCCCAGCGGCGGAAGCGCACGGCAATAGGTGACTGCACGCGATACCCCAGGGCGATAATCATGTCCAGATTGTAGTGGTCGATTTCTCTTTGTACCTGACGCTTTCCCTCTTGTCGAACTAGAAAGAATTTCTTTCGGGTTGCCTCTTCTTCTAATTCCTTGTCTTGATAGATATTGCCTACATGGAGGCTGATATTTTGCGGAGTCGTAGCATAAATCTCTGCAAGATTATCTCTTGTCAGCCACACATCCTCGTCGGCAAACCTCACGCTGACGCTCACTCGTCCGTTCTCGTCTTTATATAGAATCAGTTTGTTGTCCATTGCTACAAAAATTCTCCGCAAAGATAAGAATAAATATTGATATGCTTGCGATGGAATCGATAAAAAAGGAGGGGGACAGGGTTCGTGTAGTGTGATTCCCCGAGGCGGTTGGCATCGCGCCACGATGCAGAATGGCGTGCTCCACGGTGCTGTGATTGCAAGCATACGGCGTAAAGAGGGCAACAATGTATTGCAAAGACCGTAACAAAGTATTGCAAAGCTCATAGGAACGTATTGCTTGGACAAGACATAAGTTTGGAACCTGCGTGCCAAACTTTGGAACGCACAAACCAAACCTTGGAACGTGCGTTCGTAACCTTGGAAATCTTTATGCAGCACTATATTTACTGCAAAGAAAATTATCAATTGTCAATTAAAAAATATTATCTTTGAGTCTCTTCGAGCCTCGAAGATAGGCGGCACCTCGGAAAACATCAAAATTATTTGTGTTTTCGCTCGGTTTGCACTATCTTTGCATTATGCTCACGGAACGGACGATAGAAAAGTTGAAGATACTGGCCGAGGCGGCGAAGTACGACGTGTCGTGCTCGTCGAGCGGCACCGTGCGGAAGGGCAAGGCGGGCATGGTGGGGAACACCGTCGGGGGCGTGGGCATCTGCCATTCGTTTGCCGACGACGGGCGGTGCATATCGCTCTTGAAGGTGATGCTCACGAACTACTGCAAGTACGACTGCGCCTATTGCGTCAATCGCCGGACGAACGACATCCGCCGTGCCACGCTATCCGTCTCGGAACTGGAGGAAATCACGATGGAGTTCTATCGCCGCAACTACATCGAGGGGCTCTTCCTGTCGAGCGGCGTGGTGCGCACGCCCGACTACACGATGGAGCGGCTGGTGGCCATCGTCCGCGACCTTCGGACGGTGCATCGCTTCAACGGCTACATCCACCTGAAGAGCATCCCCGGCGCCTCGCGTGAACTCTTGGCTGAGGCCGGTCGATGGGCCGACCGCATGAGCGTGAACATCGAGATACCGCGTGAGGAATCGCTGAAATTGCTGGCACCCGAAAAGGACCACCAAAGCGTCTTTCAGCCGATGGCCCTCATCCAGCAGGGCGTCCTGGAGAACAAGGAGGACCGCCGACGCTTGCGCCACGCGCCGCGCTTCGTACCGGCAGGGCAGAGCACGCAGATGATAGTGGGGGCGACGGAGGACAGCGACCGCGACATCCTGCGCATGTCCAGTGCCCTCTATCAGCAACCCACCTTGCGCCGTGTGTATTACTCGGGGTACGTCAGCGTGAACACCTACGACCCGCGCCTGCCCGTACTGAAACAGCCGCCCCTCGTCCGCGAAAACCGCCTCTATCAGGCCGACTGGCTCATGCGTTTCTATCAGTTCCGTGCCGACGAACTGGTGGACGACCGCCACACGAACCTCGACCTCGACGTGGACCCCAAACTTGCGTGGGCGCTCCGTCATCCCGAGGCCTTCCCCGTCGATATCAATCGCGACGACTACGAACGCATCCTCCGTGTGCCGGGCATCGGCGTGAAGTCGGCCACGCTCATTGTCAATTCGCGTCGGTTTGCGCGCCTCACCTCGTATCACCTGAAGAAGATGGGTGTGGTGATGAAGAAAGCGAAGTATTTCATCACCTGCGGCGAACTCTCCGCCTCCTATGCCAACCCCATCGTGGGCGTGAACGAAATGCATCCCGAACGCCTCCGCCCCCTGCTCGTATCCGAGGCCCAGCGCAAGCGTGCCGCCCAGGAGCAACAGATGACCCTGGATTTCGGGGATAGTGGAAAATAGACAACTACGTAATCGGCTTGCCGCTTCGCTTGACGAAGAATTACACGAATTGTAGTTGCTAAATTCCTAATTATTGTGTACATTTGCAACATGAATGACATCGAACTGATACGGAATAAGATATATGAGATACGTGGTCAGCGCGTAATGCTTGACTTCGATCTTGCCTCACTCTATCAAGTAGAGACACGTGTCCTCAATCAAGCGGTGAAACGAAATCTCGAACGTTTCCCAGAAGATTTTATGTTCCAATTGACGACTACGGAATGGAACCTTATCTCATCACAATTTGTGATGACATCAAGGCGGAAAAGACCGAAGTCGGCTCTGCCTCTTGCTTTTACAGAGCATGGAGCACTGATGCTTGCCAGCGTTCTTCGTAGTGACGTCGCCGTAGAAATCAGTATAAAAGTTACAAGGGCCTTTGTTGCCGTTCGCAGGTCTCTCTCTCTCGTCACACTTCCTCAGAAAATGATAGAGTTGGAGTATGGCTTAAAGGAGTTGCGAAAGGAAGTGGATGACATCCTTTCCGACCAGAACGACATTAACGAAGACACTCGTGCCCAACTCGATGCCATCAGCACGGCACTGGTGGAGTTGCAGTCGGAACACCGTAGCAATGCCAATAAACCGCACCGCCCCATTGGGTTTACAGCAACACAGGACTGACTGCCCCCATGCTTGTCTATACTTTCGACCGGACGATGGACGGCGTGCTATCTGCCGTCTTCGATGCCTATTCGTTGAGGCAACGGCCTGAGGTGTTGATAGGGGAGGGGGAGCCATTGCCGTTGTTTTGTGATGAATCGCATCGGGTGACGACGACGGAGGAGAAGGCCCGGCGCGTCTGGAAAGGTCTCGAAAAATACCTGTCGCACGAAGCGATGCGGATGCTTGCGGTCAGTTACCTCTCCGAGGACCGGGAACTCGACACGCCGCTGTTTCATTATATTTATAAGGTGTTTGAAGCAAAGCGGTCTATTGAACGGAACTTTGCCGACCCCGACGTGCTCTTTGTCACCAACACGGCGCGGAGGGTGATGCACGAGCGGCTGCGCATGATGCAGTTCATCCGCTTCCAGAAGGCCCAGGATGGGACGTACCTCGGCGTCGTTCATCCCGACCACAATGTCCTGCCCCTCATCATCGACCACTTCCGCGACCGATTTCAGGACCAGCCGTGGCTTATCTACGACGCCCGTCGGCAGTATGGGTATTACTTTGACCAACGTGAGGTGACGCGCGTCACCTTCGAGGATACTTCCTCCCTGCCTTTCGACCTGCGCACGGGGCAACTCTCCGAAGAACTACTCTCGGAGAACGACCAACTCTTCCAACGCCTTTGGCGCACCTACTTCAAGGCCATCTGCATCAAGGAACGCATGAACCCCAAGAAACAACTCAACGACATGCCCCGCCGCTATTGGGCCTACATGACGGAGAAACAGTAAGGGGCAATATTGTCTTTTTATTGTCAAAAAGCCTTAAATGCTTTCTGTTGTGGCCGAAAATAACTACCTTTGTGCCCGAAACGGAAAGAATAACGAACTTAAACTGAAAGACAATGAAGAAGTTTCTTATGATGCTGGTGTGCGGCCTGATGGCTGTCAGCAGCGTGTCGGCACAGGTGAAGGCCGACGATATCCTGGGTACGTATAAGGCCGTGCAGGGTGGAGTGAACTCGAAAGTGGAAATCCGGAAGAATGGCGACGGATACCGCGCACAAGTTATATGGGTGGATAACCTGAAGAAGGAGGATGGTACCATCCGTACGGACGAGAAAAATCCCGACAAGGCGAAACGCAGTACGCCTGCCAACCAGATTGTACTGGTGGATAAGGTGACCTTCGACGGCCAAGGCGAGTGGAAGAATGGGCAGATTTACGACCCGACACGCGGCAAGTCGTTCAAAGTGCGCATATCGTTCAAGGATGCCAAGACGCTGAAGGTTCGTGGCTCGTGGGGGCCCATCAGCGAAACGGTATATTGGACGAAACTGTAAGGTTCTCCATTACCACGCTACGCTGAGGACATAGCGCTCGTTTTCGCGTTGTTCGATACTATAAGGCTGGGCAGAGAGTATGTCGCGCATGTCGTCGCGGATACCTGTGCCCAGCAGTTTTAGTACGGCCTCCTTCTGTGTCCAGAGGCGCAGGAAGGTGCGCCCAGGGTCGGGGCTTTGTTGGATAAGGGCTTGCTCGGCCTCGCTCATGCTGTAGCGGATGACGGCATCGGATACCCGTCGATCAGCGGCCTCGATGTCGATGCCGCAGGGGCGCTCGTCGATGACACAGGCGACGGCCGTACGACAATGGGAGAGGGAAAAGAATGGCGAGGGGCGAGAGTTGAGAGGCGAGAGGTGGGGTTTGCCGTGTTCGTTATAGGTGAAGGTGGGTGGTTCGGAGATGCCGTACTGCTCACGGAGGCCCTGACAGAGCAGACGATAGGCAAGGAGCGACTGGCGGCGGCCCGTGTCGTGCTTGTGAGACAACACTTGCTCTCGACGCCACAGGGGCAGTTCGTCCGTCCACAGGGTTATCTGCTCGGCGGTGTAGTCGTTGATTTGGTCGTCGATGAGAATCATCATGTTGCAAAGGTATAAATAAATTGAGAATTAAGAATTAAGAATTAAGAATTATTCGTATCTTTGTAGCCGATAGCCTGACTAAAAACATGAAAAAGATGAAAAAAATACTTGTATCCCTCTTTGTGCTGATGGCAATGGCAACTGCTCAGGCGCGCATTATCACGGTGACGGTGAGCGATACCCGCCACCAGACGGTGACGGGCTTCGGTGCTGCGGCCTGTGACGGGGCCATGTGCCCGTTTGCCACTGACACCCAACCCGTGAAACTCCTCTATGGCCCCGGCTCGAAGATAGGACTGAACATCATGCGCATGGAGATTTCGCCCAATTTCGAGGGCGACGTGCGGGTGCTTGAATGGGGCAACTGGGACTCACCGTACGACTGGCAGGGCTCGGTGCCTTCGGCCAAGATTGTCAAGCAACGTGGTGGCATCGTGTTCGGTACTCCTTGGTCGCCCCCAGGTGACTTCAAGACGAATGGCACGGCTCAGGGTGGCAACAGCGACGACCAGGGTAACCAGCGTGGCGAACTGCGCGAAGACTGCTACGAGAAGTTCTTCCCCTGGCTGAATACTTTTCTGGCTTACATGAAGTCGAAGGGCGTGGACGTAGATGCCGTATCCATCCAGAACGAGCCCGACTGGTGGGTCAGTTATTCCGGATGCCTCTATACGCCACAGCAGCAGTTGAACCTGGTCAAGAACTATGCCTACATGCTCGACCGCGAGACGTATCCTGGCGTGCGCCTGATTAGTGCTGAGCCGCTTGGCTTCAATCCCCAGTATTCCAATGCCTTACTGAACGATGCGACGGCTCGCGAACAGATTGACATCATTGCAGGTCATATCTACGGCCATGCGCCTTTGGATAACGGAAACCTGAAGGATGCTGCCGTATTGGCCGAAAAGTATGGCAAGGAGGTCTGGATGACAGAACACTCGGTGACGGACAATATCGACCGCTTGCCCAACTGGCATGAGCAACTCCTCTTTGCCGAGGAACTGAACGAATGTATGTTGGCTGGCTGCACAGGCTACATCTATTGGTATATGCGGGCTCACTGGGCCTTCGTCGGTACGGGTGAGGAGAAATACAATCCCGGCAACACGAAGAATACGCTGCTGCCACGGGCCTTCGTCATGTCGCACTTCTCGAAACACGTCACGGGTTCTACCCGTCTGGAGGCAAAGGCCAACGGCGTGGCAGTTGGTACGAACTCCTACTTCGAGACTTCGGCTTACATTAAGGGTGACTCCCTCATTGTTATGGCCATCGACACCCTCCCCGATGCCATCGACCTCATGCTTCGCCTGCCCGTGAAGGTGAAGAGTGGCGTCCATCTGCTCTCAACCTCCAACGAATCGCTTTGTGTGTCAACGCCCATCGAAGTCAATACGAACACGACGGTGCAGCTTGTAAAAGCACCAGGGCGTAGCCTCAATACCTACATCTTTATGATAGACAGAGGCGAGGATGCCATCCAGAGCCCTCGGGCCACGGCAGGTAAGGACCAGTACTACGACCTCTCGGGCCGACGCGTCGGTGTGCCCTCTGCCACGTCCTCGCGCCAAATGCTCAAGAAAGGGATATACGTTCGCGATGGCAAAAAGTTCCTTGTGAGATAGTTGTGAATTAAGACTAAAGAAATATGACTGGCAAAATCGACTTCCGTGCGCTGGCGGCGCAGTACAAGAGTGAGTTGTTAGAACGGGTGATGCCCTTCTGGATGGAACGGAGCATCGACCACGAGTTTGGTGGATATTTTACCTGCCTGGAGCGCGACGGCGAGGTGTACGACACAGACAAGTTCATCTGGCTTCAGGGGCGTGAGGTGTGGATGCTGGCTACCCTGTATAATAAGGTGCCGCGCGAGGAGGTCGGCGAGGAGACGCGCAAGGCGTGGCTCGATGCCGCCATACAGGGCGCGGAGTTCCTGAAGCGGTATGGCCACGACGGCAATCTCAACTGGTACTTTTCGCTCGACCGCAAGGGTCATCCCCTGGTGGAACCTTACAACATCTTTTCCTACACGTTTGCCGTCATCGCCTTCGGCCAGTTGTACAAGGCCACGGGCAACCCCGAGTATGCCGACATCGCAAAGCGCACGTTCGACATCGTCCTGCAAAAGCGCCACAACCCGAAGGGCCGTTGGAGCAAGGCGGCTCCTGGGGCACGTGCCCTGAAGGACTTCGCCCTGCCGATGATTCTCTGCAACGTGGCACTGGAGATTGAGGACCTGCTCGACCCGAAGTTCCTGCAAGAGACCATCGACATCTGCCTCCACGAGGTGCTCGACGTCTTCTATCGTCCCGAACTGGACATGATTGTGGAGAACGTATCCGTAGATGGCGAGTTAGTCGATTGCCACGAAGGTCGCGTCCAGAACCCCGGTCACGCCATCGAAGCCATGTGGTTTATCATGGACCTTGGCCGTCGGCTCGGTCGTCAGGACCTCATCGAGAAGGCCGTGCACATCGCCCTGCGTGAGGCAGAGTACGGTTGGGATAAGCAATACGGCGGCATCTTCTACTTCATGGACCGTCTGGGGCGCCCCCTCCAGCAACTGGAGTGGGATCAGAAACTCTGGTGGGTGCACATCGAGACGCTCATCACCATGATTAAGGGTTACGAACTGACGGGCAACGAGCAGTGCCTGGAGTGGTTCAAGCGTGTCCACGACTACACGTGGAGCCACTTCCGCGATGCTGAATATCCCGAATGGTTTGGCTATCTGAACCGCCGTGGCGAAGTGCTCCTGACCCTGAAGGGTGGCAAGTGGAAGGGCTGCTTCCACGTTCCGCGTGGATTGTTCCAGGTATGGCAGACCTTAGAGAGAATTGCCGCCAAGGAACAGAAGTAAAACCTTATTTCCTCCGATAACTGCTGGGCGAACGGCCCTGCATACGGGTAAAGAACTTGTCGAACGACGCACTGCTGGCGAAGCAGAGTCGTTCGGCAATCTGTGCTATGGTGAGGCTTGATGAGGTGAGGAGCCACGTGGCCTCGATGGCCAGCATTTGGTTGATGTACTCCACGACGGTGCGCCCGGTCACCTGGCGGACGATGCGCGAGAGGTAGGTGGTGGTGATGCTGAGGCGGTCGGCATAGAAGGCGATGTCGTGGTGCTGGGTGTAGTTTTGGCGCAGGAGGGCGTAGAAGGAGATGAAGAGGTCCTCCGTGCGGCGCGAGATGTGGTTGGGGTGGAGCGAGTGTTCCTGGATATCGACAAAGTCGAGGATGAAGACGGAGTAGAGATTCTCCAGCACCTCGTCGGTGAAGGGGGTGGGGCGTACGATGTGGCGACGGATGGCGGTGATGTCGTCGTCCAGCAGTCGGGCATCGTCGGGCGAGAGCGTGAGTTTCGGCTCGCCGTACTGCACCAGCGGATAGTAGGAGGCACGGATAAGGTTGCGGAAGGCCGAGGTCTCGTACGTCATGCCTTCATCGACGAGCAGGACGATGGCCTCGTAGATGGGACTGACGGAGAGAATGTGCACGGGAAAGCCGGGCAGATAGATGAACATCTCACCCTGGTGGATGGTGATTTCCCGTCCGCCGGCCTCCATCGTCAGGTGGCCGCGCCGCACGAGCGTGAAGGTGTAGCACGCCAGCGTGTCGCGCAACTGGTTGGTCAGCATCGTGCGCTCGGGGTTGCTTATGGCACAGGCTATCCTGCCCTTCCATAGTTCGTGCTGGAAGTCGGGACCGATGGTCTTGTATGCTTCACTCAGATTATACATGACGGAGCAAAGATACACATTTGTTTCGTTTCGGACAAATTTTTGTTTCCCTTATATATTGTACGTTTACTATTTTCTTCCTAACTTTGCAGCATCAAACTTATAAACACATTAACTCACACACTAAAATCTACAACTATGACTAAAGAAGAAGCATTGAAGCAGTTTGCCGCACTTGGCGCTGCATGGTTCGGAAACAGTAAGCAACACTTCGCATTCTCGGCCTACTGCCGTCTGCAGGGTTGGAACAAACTGGCCGACAAGTGGAAGGAAGAGGCCGAAGAAGAGTGGGAAGAGGCAGAAGAAGTGCTCCAGCGCCTGGTAGAACTCGGCTGCAAGCCCGCTGACCTGCAGGAAGCCATGAAGACCCAGGAGTTCCCCTTCTACGACGACCCGAAGCAGCAGTTGGAGAGCGACTACTCGCCCGAAGCCCAGGAGGCTGTCAAGATGATGAGCGAGATGGCCGCTGCCTTCTCCGACGACTATCCCACGCAGAAACTGATTTACAAGTGGATTGACGGCGAGCAGGAGCACATAGCCTGGATGGCTCAATACCTCAACTATATCGACAAACTGGGTTACGAGAATTTCCTCACCGCAATGATGTAATTATTATGGAAGCAGCAAAGAAAGTTTACGATTTCCTGGAGAACGCCAAGACGTTCTACCTGGCCACCGTCGAGGGCGACCAGCCCCGTGTGCGCCCCTACGGCGCCATGCTCTTCTTCGAGGAGAAGATTTACATCATGGCTTTCGGCAAGACCAATGCCACACGCCAGATTGCCCAGAACCCGAAGGCCGAGATTTGTGCTTTCAAGGGTAAGACTCTGCGCATCGAGTGCCGCCTGGTGGAGGACAACCGTCCCGAGGTGGGCAAGGCCCTGGTTGACAAGATGCCCGTGCTGAAGCCCGCCCTGGGCGAGAACGGCGAGAACGGCGTGATGTACTACCTGGCCGACGCCACCGCCACCTTCTTCCAGATGATGGAGCCCGTGGAGACGGTGAAGTTCTAAACAGTTCAAAGTTCAAAATTGACAATGTTATGAAAGAACAAGTATTACAAGCCATGCGCGAGGCAGGCAAGCCCGTCTCCGCCGGTGACGTGACCAAGGCACTCGGTGCCGACCGCAAGGAGGTGGATAAGGCCTTCGCCGAACTGAAGAAGGAGGGCGCCATCGTGTCGCCCGTCCGCTGCAAGTGGGCTCCTGCTGAGTAATTCGTTGGCTTCGTGGATGTCGCAAGACATCGCGTCGCAAATAAATTTCTTGCTCCGTGTCTCTACGCAAGCGGCAAACCGATTACTTCGGAGGGAGGGCTTCGGCTCTCCCTTTATGGATTCAATGAGTGATTACCTATGAGAAAACGTAAAGTCGACATTCGCGACTGTGCAGGCGATATCATCCGCGCCATGCGCCCAGGCATACTTATTACGACCAAGGTCGGCGACAAGGTGAACTCCATGACCATCGGTTGGGGCACCTTGGGTATGATATGGGACAAGCCCTTCTTTGTGGCTTACGTGCGCCATCAGCGCTATACGCGTCAAATGCTCAACCAGTGTCGCGAGTTCACTATCAATGTTCCCGTTGGCGACTTTCCCCGCAAGGCGTTGGGCATCTGCGGCAGCAAGAGCGGACGCGACACGGACAAGATTGCCCTGGCCGGGTTGACACCCGTGGAGCCTGAAGTCATCGGCGTACCCGGGTTGAAGGAGTTCCCCCTGACGCTGGAGTGTCGCGTGGTCTATTGCCAAGAGCAGGAGTCCGACCAGTTCAACGAGGAGATAACCCGCAAGTTCTACACCATCGAGACGCGCGACCACTACTGCTACTACGGCGAAATCGTGGCAGCGTACGTCATCGAAGAGGACGAAACCGACAACCAGACATCACAATGAAGAAAATCATCATCATCGACGGAGGACCGCGCAAGACCATGAACACGGCCTCCATGCTGGAGAAGTTCGCCGAGGGAGCCCGCTCGGTCAGCGAAGAGATAGAGGTGAAGACCATCCGCCTCTACGACATGGAGTACAAGGGCTGCATGTCGTGCATGGCTTGCAAACTGAAGGGCAAGGCCGTGAACGTCTGCAAGTATCGCGATGCCCTGACTCCCCTGTTGGAGGAGGTGGCACAGGCCGACGGCCTCATCATGGGTTCGCCCATCTACTTCAGCGAGGTGACGGCCCAACTGCGTGCCTTCCTGGAGCGCTTGGTCTTCCCCTGGCTCTCCTACAACGACTACAGCCTGACGGCTCCCAAGCCCATGCCCGTCATCCTCTGCTACACCATGAATGCCAACACACAGCAGGCCAAGATGGTCTACCAGAGCATGGGCATCATGGAGGGCGTCATCCAGCGCGCTATGGGCGACGTGGAGCACGTGGATGCCTACAACACCTATCAGGTGAAGAATTACGACCGCTACGAACTGGCTGGGTTCCCCGAACCCATGAAGCGGCAGTACCGCGACGAGCACTGGGAGCAGGACTTGCAGAACGCCTACGATGCCGGGCGTCGGATGGCGGAAAAAACACTAAACTCCTAAACGCCCCAACCCCTAAACGACCAAAGACTATGGAAATCAAAGCAGTAAAATTCAGAGAGAACGGGTTCTACACCCAGCCCTTCGTCTTCGGTGGCGAAGAGGGCAAGGATAAGTTCGACAGCAACGTCCGCTATCGCGGCAGCCTCCAGAACTACCTGATAGACACCGGCACGGAGGTGATACTGGTGGATACGGGTCTGCCCGCAGGCTTCCCCGAAGAAGCACCCGACGAGACCTCGATGGCCTATACGGGCAAGAACATCTGCGACTACATGGAGGCCTTCAAGGCCCTCGGCTACCGCCCCGAGCAGGTGACGAAGATTCTGCTCACCCACCGCCACGGCGACCACTCGGGCGAACTGCGCTCCTTCCCCAACGCGAAGATTTACGTGGACAAGGAAGAACTGGACGCCACGGAACTGCAAGGCCTGACGAACCTGGTGCCCGTCAGTTTCACCGACGGCCCGTACCACAACTTCCCCGAAGCACAGAAAATCGCCGACGGCGTGTGGTTCATCAAGGCCAAGGGACACACCAAGGGCAACAGCCTCGCGGTGGCCGAGAACGACGGCCTGTTCTACATGTTCGAGGCCGACATCACCTACGTGGACGAGGCACTGTATGAGAACAAACTCTCCATCGTCTATGACGACCTGCCCGCCGCCCGCGAGACCCTCGACCGCGTGCGCGAGTTCGTCCGCCTGAATCCCACCGTCTATTGCGGCACCCACACACCGCAGGGCTACGAAAACCTGGAGGCCAAGCGCGTGATGGACCTCGACAACCCCGTGCCGACCACGCTGGCCGAAGTGGACTTCCCGAAGAAGGAGGCCTCGGGCAAGTACGTCTGCTCCGTCTGTGGCTATGTCTATGACCCTGCCGAGCACGACGGCGTGGCCTTCGACGACCTGCCCGCCGATTGGCGCTGCCCACGTTGCAAGCAACCGAAGGAAAAGTTCAATAAGGCATAACTATTCCCTAATCCCCTAATCCATGCTCACGCTCGCCATCGGCCTTCTCATACCCCTCTTGGGCACCATGCTCGGGGCGGCATTCGTCTTTTTCATGAAGGACGAGATGTCGCCTCGTCTGCAAAAGACGCTGCTGGGCTTTGCCTCGGGCGTCATGGTGGCCGCCTCCGTGTGGTCGCTCCTGATTCCAGCCATCGACATGGGGGCCGGCAGCGGGCGCTGGGCCGTCCTCCCCGCCTGCGTGGGCTTCCTGCTGGGCATCGGCTTCCTGCTGCTCATCGACGAACTGACGCCCCACCTCCACATCGACACCGACACCCCCGAAGGCCCCCGCAGCCGCCTCTCGCGGACGGCCATGCTCGCCCTGGCCGTCACCATCCACAACCTGCCCGAGGGCATGGCCGTCGGCGTGGTCTTTGCCGGAGCCGAGCAGGGCATGGCAGGCATCTCGCTCGCGTCCGCCGTGGCCGTCTCGCTGGGCATCGCCATACAGAACGTGCCCGAGGGAGCCATCATCTCCATGCCCATGCGAGCGGCCGGAAACTCCCGGTGGCGCTCGTTCCTGATAGGCAGCCTCAGCGGAGCCGTGGAGCCCGTTGGCGGCCTGGCCGTCGTCGTGCTGGCATCGCTGATGGTGCCCGCCCTTCCTTATCTGCTGGCCTTCGCCGCCGGCGCCATGTTCTACGTCGTCGTGGAGGAACTCATCCCCGAAGCCTCGGAGGGCAAGCACTCCAACCTCAGCACCATCGGCTTTGCCCTTGGCTTCGTACTGATGATGGTGCTCGACGTCGTCATGGGGTAGATGAAAAGTTGAAAAGTTAAAAGATTAAAAAACTTAAAGATTATGGCAAAGATTTATGACTTCAAGGCTCTGTCGAGCCGAGGAAAAGAAATTGACTTCAAGACGTTCGAGGGCAAGGTGCTGCTCATCGTCAACACGGCCAGCAAGTGCGGCTTCACCCCCCAGTTCGCAGGGCTGGAAGCACTGAACCAGAAGTACCGCGACCGCGGGCTTACCGTCATCGGCTTCCCCTGCAACCAGTTCAAGGAGCAAGACCCCGAGGGCGACGAGAAAATCGAAGAGTTCTGCCAACTGAACTACGGCGTCACCTTCCAAATCATGAAGAAGACCGACGTCAACGGCCCCCAAGCCGAACCCATCTTCGAGTGCCTGAAGGCCCAGGCCCCCACCGAGGAGTACCACGGCCTGAAGGCCAAGGCCACCCACGCCCTGCTCAAGAAACTCAGCACCAGCGTCGAGAAGGACAGCGACATCCTCTGGAACTTCACCAAGTTCCTCATCTCCAGGGACGGCGAGACCGTCAAGCGCTATGCGCCCACGACCGACCCGAAGGACTTCGAGGCCGACATCGAGGCCATGCTCTGAGGAGGGACACACGAGGCTGTTCATTTTAAACCACGAATTACACGAATTTAACGAATTGGCTACGCCCTCAATCTCGCCGAAGGCAATAATTCGTTAAATTCATGCAATTCGTAGTTAAGAAAAGAGAGGCCATGCCGCGTCATTCCGGCATAGCCCCCCTTCTTCTCGTGTCGCTCTGTCCCTGTTCAGAACAGGCCATCCGCATAGCAACTCGACACCGTTGCTGCGCTCGTCAGCGCCGCCACCAGCGCCGTGAACAGTTTCCAAAGGAACCGCATGAGTTCCGCCTTACGTTCAGGTTTCATGGCAATATCAATTTTCAATATTCAACTTCTCACTCCGTGACGTCGCCCGGGTCGCCCCATCCGCTTCCGCCAGAGTTGCCGTCCGAGCCGCTGCCCGAGCCAATCTCGGCGTTCAGGGCCTGCTTCTCCTTCTTGCGCGCCAGAGCCTGCTCCTCGCGGCTGGCCACATAGACGAACTTCGCCTTCTGGTTCAGGAGTTCCTCGAACTCGTCGTCGATGTCGGCACGCAGGTTCACCTTCTCAATCATCGACGAGTCGAACGACTCTGCGTCGTCGCACCCCTTGGCGCGGAAGGTGTAGAAGATGCGCATCAGCCCGTCCAGGTTCACGAAGTTGCCCAGCAGCAACTGCTCCTTCATGCAGTCCACCATGTCCGTCAGTATGCCGATGATGCTGCCCTCCGAGAACGTGGAGCCGTGCTCCTTGATGTGGTGGGCCAACTGGCTCAGGCAGACCGTCTCGCCGCGTTGCGGCACGGGGTAAATCTTCTTCTCGGAGCTCTTTTCCGAGGGGTTCGTCGGGCGCAGGGCCAGCGAATAGGGAATCATCCCGATGGTTTTCGATGTAGTACGTTTCATGTTCTTAACTTTCAATTTTCAATTTTCCGCTCGGCTCTGCCGCTTGCGCAGCATCGCGGAGCAAGAACTTTCAATTTTCAATTTTCTCTCTCGCTCCCTGTTGCAAGCGTCGCAGCGTCGGGTGGCGTCGGCCTTTGCTCCGCGAGGCGTTGTTCCTCGTCCCTGGGCGCTGAGGAACTTGCGCCGTGGGGTACGCCTCGTTGCCGGCTGGAGCGCGGGCCTCTGCCCCTCGATGCCCGGCGGCTTGCTCCTTGGAGAACTCGCCGTCGCTCGCCATTGCAACTTGTTTGCAACGGCAAAGTTACGGCTTCCGCCCCACGCGGCCAAAAATCCGCCACCCGTAAGCCCCCGTTTTCAGCACCGTAAGCCCCGATTTTCAGCACTGCGAGCTATTGCCCCTTGTAACCATCTGATTATCAGTACCCCAGAAAAACCCTCGGCAGCCCCTGTAGGACGCGTAATCGGAAGCGAAGCAACGCTTGCGTAATGCAATGGAGCAAGACCTGTCGCGTCCGCCCCCCGTTCGTGACACTGTGACTTTGTGACATTGTGACATTAGCAGGATGCACATCCCCGCCGCCCTCTGCGCCGACTATAGTTTATAATAATATATAATATAAAAATATTATATATTATTATAAAACCATTATTATTACAATCCGTAATCCAATCCTCCCCAACTGCAAACTCGATAGTGGCAACTGACAAATGTCGTACTACCTTAATGTCACAAAGTCACATGTCACAATGTCGCAAAAAACGGGTAATAAGTATTCCGTATATGTGAAAGATTTTGTATATTTGCCGTGCGAGAATAGTAAATAGAACCAAGGATATGGCTAAAAAGGTACAGAAGAAAGAGGCTCTGTCTGTTGCCCGTTTGATAAACGAAGTGCTGATAGGACAACTGGGCATTCCGTTCAGAAACATTGTGAACGATTCTACATTTGCTAAATATACTGGTGCCAAGAGACCCGATATCATGATCTCCAACGTCGAATACACGGGGGAAAATGATAGTGAGTATATTAAGAACTTGCTGTGCTATGTAGAGGCCAAGGATGCTAATTGCAATGTTGACGATAATGAGTGGAAGGATGCCCTCTCGCAGGGGATGGACAAAGCCCCGAAACTGGGCATTCCCTTCTTCGGTGTGACTAATTGCCGTACCACGTACTTTTATAACACGAAGAATGGCAAACGACTCACGCTAAACGGCAATCTGATATCCGAATTCCAGACACTTGATGTGTTTCGCGTAATGGTGAAGAAGTTGAAAGGGACTCCCTCTATGTCGGATATCAAAATCGGCGTTGATTCACTTTCTTCTGTCTCGGAAGCCGTATTCAATAAAAAACTATGGGAGTTGAAAGAAGAATACAGGGAGATAGACTTTGCCAACAATACACAGAAGATAGATTTTACAATCGGACTTATTGCACTGGAATATTATGAGGAAAAGTCGGACATAGATAAGACGAAAGATGCCGCGCTGCAGTATTGGTCGGACGGAAAGCAATACATTTCGGACAAACCAGATGCGGCACGGGCCAACAACCTTAAAACGCTATTGGTATCGTACATAGACCGCCTGACCTCTGATGATTCGGACTTCAAGGACTTCTCCCAGTTGTTGGGGACGGTAAAGAATTTGATTTCAGGGTCCACCGCGATAGTCACTCCATTGCAATTGCAAGCAATCTATCCAATTATTGACTCTATGAAGCCCATGCACGGTACGGGCTTTGATTTGTTTGGGGCGGTCTATGAGAATTTTGCCAATTCGAAGGAAAAAAAGGATTTTGGCGAATACTTCACACGTCGTCATTATGCACACGTCTTGGCAGAGTTGCTCTTAAAGGACGAGGATATATTCCGTGAAATAAAGATTATAGACCCCAGTTGTGGTACAGGGGGGATGCTCACTGAGAGTTTCAAGGTACTGAGGTCCAACTATGAAGATAGTGGTACGTTTAACGATAAGGCAAAGGAACATTTGAGCCTTGCCTGCTTCTATGGGATTGACATTCGTTCTGAAAACATCTCACGCACGCGACTCAACATGTTCCTCGTTGGGGACGGGCATACGAATATGTTTGCAGACAATGCCTTGGAGCCGACGAAACCAACGGGAAAGAATTTTCTCGCCAACGGCCAGTACGACTACATTATCACCAATCCGCCATACGGTGCTGGCACGATACTGGCCGAAACTGACGTTCTGAATTCATACCGCATGGAGGTTGCTTTCATCTGCAAGAACATTGACCTGCTTAAAGTCGGAGGAAAAGCCTGTATCATTACCCCGGACGGAATCCTTGAGAATCCATCATTCAAGAAACTCCGCGCAGAAATATTGTCGGTATGTCATATAGAAGCCATAGTTTCACTTCCCAAGTTCGCATTCGCCCCCTACACAAAGGAGAAGACATACGCCCTATTCCTCAAAAAGAAACACGACAGGAACTATAATATCCTAAGCAAAAGCAACGCCGACAGTAGCCGATCGACAGGGAAGTATCAAAAAGACCCTGTTTGGATGTACATTATCGACAATGACGGTTATGCGAATTCAGACAAGCGTTTCCCGACACGTCTTAGAGACGAAAACCAACAATGGCTCCACGACGAAGTTTCGGGTTATTCGGACAATCATGGGGAAGAAAGACAAAGCATCTTAGTACAAAGATGGCGAAACTATGATGACAGCCAGGGGGGGGGTACAGAATGGATGGACGAGAAGGGTACAACCACCAAACTTCGTAAAGGCGGCTTCGTGGCTATCGATAGTATTAAGGGAGACGAATACCTGACACTCTTGCCTGAAAAATACTTGCGCCCCTACGAGCCGCACTATATTGATGAAGCAGAATTCTTAAAAGAACTACATCATTTGGAAGGCAAACTTAAAACATTGATCAAATGAAGTTTCTGGATGTCTTTAACCCAGTCGTCAAAGGTTCTCATGGGCTGACGGATGAAGCGGCATACACCTCCATAAAAAAGGGAACTAACATGATTCCATTATATGGAGGAAATGTTCAGCATGTTACGACTGAACGCTATGTATCTGCTGCAACCGTCACCGTAGATGGCACCAATATCCGTATTTTCTCGGGGGAGGGAATTATCCTGAGTTTGGACGGAAGTGCTGGAAGTATGACGTACAAAAATGGCGAAACATTCACGCTAAATCACCACGCAGGATTTATAACGCTGAAAGAAGGGGGAAAGTCACAAGTTAATTTGGAGTTCTTTTCTCTATTTATGAAGAATCACTATCAGGCTTTATCTGTTAGTGATGGGTCTAAAACCTTGTCGCTAAATCAATTATATTCAGAAGACTTTATATTGCCTCCCAAAGCGACACAAGACAGAATCATGAAATCTCTTGGAGGAATATTGCAGGCGAGTAAGAATCTTGACAAACTCTATAACAAGGCGGTGTCTCTTTTGAACAAGGAAATTTCTGTCAACTATGAGATGTATCAAGGTAGGAATATCAGGATTGATACTATTCTTGGCTATATAAGTGGAAATTCTGGACTTACCGAAGAATTTCTCTACAACAATATTGAATTGCAAGGGCCGCGATACAAAATACTCTCAAGTGCGACAAAAGAAGAAAATATGCTCGGAGAAATACCGATGTGCACAATAAACGGGAGACAACTGAAAGTGTTCGAGGACAGGGAGGGACTTTTAGTTATCCGTAAGGGCAAGGCTGGAAATACCTATTTTCTGACTCCGGGGAAATACACGCTGAACGATGATGCCTACATATTGTTCGTGAAAGACAATTGTCGCTACCAGATACACCTAAAGTGGCTTTCTATACAGTATCGTTCCGATTTTCTTGCATACGCTTCTTCGTCGGACAACGGAACATGGAACATGACGGGATTCTTCAGTAATGTAGCGATAGACATTCCCTCCTATAAAGAACAATTGAAGGTCGTCCGCATGTATGAAAAAGCAGAGAATTTTAAGATGCGCATAGAACTTTTCCAACAGAAAATGGAAACGTTATTGAGCAAGGAAATATCCTGAACATAACAAGAAAGAGTTAGTTGAATGCAATTGTCCGATATAGATATTGATTGCCGGGACTATATACTACAAAGAGATGATTTCGAAACGTGGTCTGCCGCGCTTCATGATGTCGTGATGCCGTGGATAACGGAGAAGCACAATCAGGCGTTGTGGGAGATTGTACGCATGTGCAGCATGAAGATGGGGATTGTCAAGCCCAAACTCTCACGTCTCAAATTTGCCCAACTGGTTATTTGCATTTGTCCAGAGTTGAATATTCCTGCTAAAACATTGAAATATAGCATGGATAAATATGAACCTTGGTGGTATGATGCGGGAAAGGAAAGATGGAACACGGAAAATGGAAATGCCATAGAAGGTATGCTCCGTGGACATGATGCGGCAAAGCAAACTCAACCTCAAATAACACCGATCGACTGGCTGGAACAAGAAATAAGAAAGGAAAGAGAGGGGTATAAGGGGCTATGGAAAATTGTCCGCAACAAAGCGTATTCTGCCGCGAATGGCGGTATTGACCAGGTGCAGCCGACACTCGCCTTGGAAGAATATTCAAACCAGAAGTTTTACCAGGAAAACAGGCCCTCTAACGTAAAGGCATTTGTTTTCGTAGATAAGAGTTGCTCGCGATATGATATTATCACACTGAAGGGCCTGTATAATGAGTTCGGCGGTTTCATAAAACTATTTGTAGTAAGTTCCACTGGTTTTAATGCCGACGCATATCAATACGCGCTGCATCACTGGATAACTCTTGTAAGAATCAATCCCGATGGTGGGATTACATATCTCAACCCACGGACTTCCAGTTCGTATGCCATCTTGCAGGAAGCCGATAAGACATTCTGTGGCGAAACTATGAACGGACAAATCATTATCCGCGAGAGCGGACAACTATACACTCTCCGGGATATCATTTCGGTGGGGAGAAGCGAAGACGAGAAGAAAATAGATGTGCCATTTATTAGCGATGAAAAAATAGAGGAAATCGTATTAAAACTTAATCTGCCATTCACTATGGGGGAAGGCACAAACGGAATAGAAGGACTGGCCGAACTACATGGAATTAGCATTTCGGAGGAGCCTATGGAGGAAGATGTGCTGGGTGTCTTTGATATTCCTAATTGTCACATTAGGATAAATAGCAGGACAGGAAACAAACATCGCAAACGCTTCACACTGGCGCACGAACTGGGACACTATTTCTTACACTACACCCTACTTCGGGACAACGAACAAATACTGAAGGAGACAGCATCGACGGTAGGGAGCGGAAGCCGAAGGGGCAATCTCCACCGAATGGAAATACAAGCCAACAAATTTGCTTCTATGCTACTCATGCCTAAAAAAGAAGTCTTACTATTGGCAAACAAAATCTTTACAGAGCGTGAACGCCGAATGGGGTATATCTATATAGATGACCAGAAAGGGAATCAAGATAGGTCACAAAGGGTTCTCACCCACATGTCAGGCAGGTTTAATGTTTCGAAGGCTGCAATCAAGTTTCGCATGATAGATTTGGGATTTCTGAAAGAAAAATCTACCCATCTTTAACCCACTATTTTCCTACATTTGATTCTATTTTCAATGTGGAATATCTTTCCGGTATTCCACTTTTGGCCTTGCCCTTGATATTCCCGTTTTCATCCCCTACCTTTGCCCTTGGATTTCCACGAAGGAAGTCTGAGGGCAAACTCGTTTTGCCCCCTGTTACAAACCAGAGCGAAGTGGGTGGGAAGTCTCGCGAGTGAAAAGGTACCAATTCACACTTCTTCCTCACAATGCTCAAAAAAGAATGAAAAATGGCATTGTAAAAGCCGTCCTGCGGGGCGCAACGGTCGCTTACCTGACCGACGAGAGTGTGAATGTCTATCCTTCCCAAAGGGAAGTGGGACGTGTGAGGAACCTGACAGCAAGCCGCAAGGGGAGGCTCTCGGTGGACAGCGACGGAGGGAGCCGCTTCGTGCCCTTCCGGGAGAATAGCGGAAGCCGCTACACCCACCTCTTTGCCACGGAGAACGGCGAAGTGATGCGCACGCGGAAGAACCTTATCGTGAAGTTGGTGCTGCCGCTCAGCATAGGGCGCATACGCATCATCGAGGCGCTGTGGAGTCAGGTGCGCGAGATTGAGAACTACATTAAGTCACTACAAGAGAACACCGTATGGAAATGAACAAATCGTTTACCTGCATCGGGCGGGGGCATGGTGCCCCCTGCCTGCCCTCGGGGCGCGAGGAGTGGGAGGAGATGCGCCGCCAGCCGTGGCTCCAGGAGATGTGCCGCAGGATAGAGCAGGGCGAAGAGCAGTTGAAGCATCGGCTACCCGTGTGGACACCGCATTGCGCGGAATTCCGTGGAAACCACCGCGCCATCTCGGATGCCCTGCGCCCCCTCAGCCGACTGATGATGGACTTCGACGAGAAGGGGCACACGGGCGACATACTGTCGCAGTTAAAAGTTAAAAGTAAAAAGTTGAAAGTGGCTGGCTTGGAGGTGCTGCTGGTGGAGGAGTCGGTAAGGCGCGGGACGCACGTGCTGGTGGCGTTGCCCGAGGGCATGACGGCCGACGAGGCGCAACGGCTGATGGCGGAGGCGACGGGATTCGTGCCCGACAAGGCCGTGAAGGACGTAGCCAGGTGCATCTACATGGTGCCCGAGGACCATACGCGATACGTGAGCGAGAGGCTGTTCGATGCCAGCGAGCACACAGGGAAGACAGAGGAGCAAAACATGAACAGAGAAGAGAAAGAGAATGCTCAATTTTCAATTTTCAATTCTCAATTAAGTTATCGCGGCATCCCCTACTCCACCATCGTTGCGGAGTTTTGGGCGCGCACGGGCGGCGAACCGGTGGAGGGCGAAAGGAATGTGAGGCTGCACCAACTGGCCGTCTGCCTGCGTAGCATCTGCGACAATCGGCGCGACGTGCTCATGCAGGTGATGCCGCGCCTGGGGCTCGACGAGCAGGAGGTGAGGTCGATCGTGGACAGCGCCACAAAGGAGGCTCCGAAGGGAATTTCGAAACTGATGCAAGGCATCGTTTCGAGTGAAGAACGAAGAGTGAAGAGTGAAGAATCAGAGTTGCTCAACCGCTCTGATACGAACTCTAATCCTTCACCCCTCACCCTTCATCCTTTACCTAAGAAAAACACCCTTCCCATCGGTCTTCGGGAGTCGCTTGTGGGCGTGCCGGTGGAGATGCAGATGCCCGTGCTCTGCGGCGTGTTGCCCCTGGCTGCGGCGTACGCCGACGGGGTGGAGGTGGAGTACTGCGACGGGCAGCGCCACCGGCTGGGCCTCATGAGCATCATCCGAGGCGAACAAGCCAGCGGGAAATCGGTGGTGAAGGGGGCCATAGACGTGTGGAAGCGCCAACTCGACGAGGAAGACCGCCTGGCGCGCCGCCGCGAGGAGCAGTGGCGCGAGCGCAAGAAGGGGCGCAAGGCCAACGAGAAGGCTCCGGAGGACCCGCGGGTGCTCGTTAGGATGATGCCCGTCACCGTGTCGTGCTCCACCCTGCTGCGCCGACTGAAGAACGCGCAGGGCCACACGCTCTACTCCTTCGGCGAGGAACTGGACACGCTACGCAAGACGAACGGCGCAGGCTCGTGGTCGTCGAAGTACGACATCTACCGCCTCTCCTTCGACCAGGGCGAGTGGGGACAGGACTACAACTCGGACGCGGCGGAGAGCGGGGTCGTACGCGTGGCGTACAACTGGACGATGCTGGGCACGAACGGCGCCATGCGCAAGTGTTTCCGGCAGGACAACATCGAGAACGGCCTCTCCTCGCGCATACTCGTGGCCGAGATGCCCGACGCGAGTTTCCAGCGGATGCCCCGGTTCGGTCGCCGCTCGGCGGAGGACGAGGCGCGCATCCAGGAGGCCGTCGGCCGCCTGCGCTCCTGCTCGGGGTTCGTCGATACGCCCCGCCTCCGCAAGGCCATCGGGCGGTGGGTGGAGGAGAAGCGCGTGGAGGCCGCCAAGGACATCGACTACGTGAAGGACACGTATCGCAAGCGCGCTGCCGTCATCGGCTTCCGGTGTGGCGTCATCCATCATCTGCTACAGACCCTCCCCCAACCCCTCCCTTTTAGGGAGGGGAGTAGTAACAATTCCGAACATGAGGGATTGCAAAAGAAAAATGTACCTACCCCCCTCCCTACAAGGGAGGGGCAAGGGGGAGGGTCTGAGGGGGTCGCAACGATTCGTTTCGCCCTCATGATGGCGGAGTACTGCCTCGCCCAGCAGATAGCAGCCTTCGGCGAGACGCTGCAAGGCGAGTATGCCAGCAGCGAGAGCGAGCAACGCCGACAGGGAACGAACCACAGCGTTTACGACCAGTTGCCAAAGACGTTCACGCTGGGCGACCTGCGCGTGCTGAAGCAGGGCTTCTGCGGCGAGTCCGCCCTGCGGAAAATCATCTCTCGCTGGTGCCTCGACCGCTGGGCGGAGAAAATCGACAAGTCGCACTGGAGGAAAACGGAAAGTGTGACTGTGTGACATGTGACTTTGTGACATTAAGGAAGTTAAAAATTGAAAATTAAAAATTGAGATATTATGGAACTGATACTGAAACGCATAGCAAAGCGAAAGACCTATACGATTGGACATCTTTGGATTCTCCCTGACTCCCTCCTTGATAGGGAGGGGAGTGGTAAAAACTCTGAAAATGAAGCATTTCAAAAGACAAATGTATCTGCTCCCCTCCCTACAAGGGAGGGGCAGGGGAGTGGGTCTGCGGGGGAGAGTCTTGAGGGTCCCTTTTGCGACACCCTGGAGCCCACGTGGCGCGACTACGAGCACGGACAGCGGAAGATACCCGGACGCTCGGCCATCCCCGAGGGCAGGTATGCCGTGGTCATCTCCTGGAGCCCGAAGTTCAAGCAGTGGCTTCCCGTCCTGCTCGGAGGGCCGGAGTTCAACAAGCGGTGGCAGGGCATCCGCATCCATGCCGGAAACACCTGCCACGACACGGAGGGCTGCATACTGGTGGGCGAGAACCGCCGCGTGGGCGAAGTGCTCGACTCGCGCCTGTGGCTCCACCGCCTGAAGCAGAAAATCGTGGAGGCGAAGGACAGGGGCGAGGCCGTCCACCTGACGGTGATGTAGTATTAAAGAATGTTAAAATCGGAGCATGGCATGTCAGGCAGGGCTGTTTTGGCGTATATATAATAGTAGATGAAGACGAACGACACGACACGGACAGGCCTGGAGCGCACGACGATGCGCCGCGCGGCGACGGGCGACGGGGAGGCTCTGCGAACCCTCGTGGCCGAGCACGGACAGGCGCTCTTCGGACAGGCGCTGAGGCTACTGCCCACTCGCGAGGAGGCCGAGGATGCCCTGCAAGACGCCATGCTCCATGCCATGCGCTATGCCTATCAGTACGACGAACGGCGCAGTTCGCTCCGCACGTGGCTCACGCGCATCGTCTATACGACCTGCCTGCGACATATCGAACGGCGACCCGTGGCGCAGGTGGTGAGCCTCGACGGTCTGCCTGACGTCAGCGAGACGACGCTGGACGAGGCTTTCTCGACGGGCAACGAAGAGCGCATCGCCCACCTGATGCAAGCCATGGAACAACTCACGGACGAGGAGCGCACGCTGCTCGCTCTGCGCTACGAGGAAGAGCGTCCGCTGACCGAGGTGGCCAGCCTCTTCGCCACCACGCCCGACGCACTCTACCAGCGCCTCCATCGCATTCGCAAACGATTGTATCACCTGATAATTCAACTCGAACATGAAGACCACGAACTCTGACCTCCGCGAGGCCCTGCGTCGCACCCGCCGACCCGAACTCCTGCTCTCCGACGACTTTGCCGACCGCCTCGTCCGTGCGGCCCGACACCGGCGCCAGTCCCTTGTGCGCCGCATTGCCGCCGTCTTGATAGGCTTGTTGCTCGTCAGTGGGCTCACCTATGCCACCGTGCGCATCGGCGGGGGAGGCCGGTTGCCGTGGTTGGAACAGAGGGAGATGCCCTGTCCGCCCAGCGAACTGGAGGTCCTGCCCGAGTTCCCCGGTGGCACGGATGCCCTGATGCAATACTGGCTGAAGCACCTCCACTATCCCGAGTCGGCACAGGCGGACAGCATCGAGGGGCGCGTCATTGTCTCCTTCATCGTCGAGAAGGACGGGCGGCTGACGGGCTTCCACGTGGAGCGCAGCGTGCGTGCTGACCTGGACAGCGCCGCCCTCTCCGTCGTGCGCGACATGCCTCGCTGGATGCCCGGCTATAGCAAGGGGCGGGCCGTCCGCTCGAAATACGTCATCCCCATTTGCTATCGCCTCGACAAAGGGGTGGGGGCACCTATTAGAAATATGTCAATCCGTAATCGTAGTTCCAAGGCCCTGAAGGGGCCACAGAATACAGGCAGGGGTGAAGCCCCTGCTAATGTCGGAGGGAGTAATAAGCCCTGAATGGGCGACAGACTCCTCTGTCACCCCGTCGGGGTTATCCATCCTCTCGCTTTTAGCAGGGGATTCACCCCTGCCTGTGGTCTTGTCAGCCCTTCGGGCTTTGGGTGAAAGTCTAATACTATACACTCTAATACTATAATCTTATGAAACCGATATTCGCTATGCTGCCTCTGGTGGCAGCCCTCTCCTTTGTGCCTTGTTCTTCCAGTGCCCAGACGGTCATCGAGGGCACGGTGACGGACTCTCTCGGACAGGCTGTGGACGCCTTCGTGACCGTTGGGCCGAAGGGCACGGGCGGCATTCTCAAGTACGCCGACACCGATGCCAAAGGCCACTACCGACTGGAGTTCCGAACCACGGCCGACTCCCTGACCGTCACCGCATCGGGGCTTACCATCGGCAATCGGGCACGCATCGTGGCCAACCGTTCGCAGAGGGTGGACTTCCGTGTGCGCGAACAGCAGATGGAACTGAAGGAGGTGACCGTCAAGGCCGACAAAATCCGACAGCACGGCGACACGCTCAGTTACCTTGTCGGAGCCTATCAACAGCAGGGCGACCGCGTCATCGGCGACGTGCTGAAGCGTATGCCGGGCATCGAGGTGTCGGAGAGCGGAGCCATCAAGTTCAACGGCAAGGCCATCAAGAAGTTCTACGTCGAGGACATGGACCTCCTGCAAGGGCGCTATGGCTTGGCCACGAACAACATCAACGCCTCGGACGTGGCCAGTGTGCAGGTGCTGGAGCACCACCAACCCATCAAAGCCTTGCAGGACAAAGGCATCACCGACGACGTGGTCATCAACCTGAAACTGAAGAACTCGGCAAAGGGCACCGTGGCCGTGAACACGATGGTGGGTGCAGGATGGCAGCAGTCGAGCCCGTGGCGCATCGGCAGTCGTCCCCTTTCCGACGGGGCGAAGGTCATCGGCCAGAACCCGTTGTGGGCCGCCGAAGTGGTAGGCATGTACTTCGCCAAGCGTCGCCAGAACATGTCTTTATATAAAGGTAACAACACGGGCGACGACGTGTCGGCGGAATTGACCTCGCACTATTCCAGCATCAACAGCGTCGGCCTCTATCCTTTCTGCCCCACGAATGCCGTCCTGCCCTCGGGTGCAGGCCTGTCGCAGAAGCGCACCTTCGACAACCACAGCCACATCGCCACCATGAACCACCTGGAGAAGGCGGGCAAGGATTCGGAGGTGACGGTGAACGTGGCGTACCGCCACGACGACATCCGGCGCGAAGGTACGTCGGAGAGCGACCGCTTCGTCACCGACGACACCCGCCTGCTGACCACCGAGACGCTGACCTCGCGCACGCACCTCAACGACCTCAGCGGCAACCTCCGCTATATGTGGAACGCCAAGGACGGTTTCCTGGCCAACGTCGTGAAGTTCGACGGCAGTTGGAACGACGACCATGTGGAGGGGCTGCTCAATTCACAAGGCATAATGCACAATTCACAATTACCTGCGGGGAGTAACCAGCAGGTTAGGGACTATGGCAGTGAGGCTGTCCATCAGCACTTCGACCGTCCCTCGCTTGCCGTCAGCAACACCACCAACCTCATCAAGAACATCGGCAAGCATACGCTCGACCTGCATTTCTCCGCTGGCTATGCGCAGCGCCCCAACACGCTGACGGTGGGTGTGGATTCGCTTTCGTATATGGATAATTCCGCGAGCATAGCCAATCCTCAATCTTCAATTTTCAATTCTCAATTTTACCGGCAAGACATCGAATCGCGCCACATCGACGCCAACTTCCACACCAACTACAACTTCCGTTTCGGCTTCTTCACCCTCGCCTACGGTGTGATTGCCAATGCCAGTCTCCACGGCATTACGACCGACCTCGACGGCTTCGTGCCGCCCGTGTCGGGTCGTGTGGACAGCGATTCTGTCGCCGACGCCCCCTCTCTCCGGAATGACCTCTGGTACAACACCTACGAACTGACCCTTGGGCAGCACTACAAATGGGAGCGAGGCAGTTGGCGCATCAGCCTCGGCTGTCCCCTGAACCTCTATACGCAGACCCTCGATGATCGCGTGCGCGACGACCGGCACGGCTACGTCCACCTGCTCGTATCGCCCAACTTCTCCACCAGTTACGACTGGCGCGACTGGAGCGGAAGCGTCAGTGTCTCGTATTACAGAAACGTGGGCGACCCGGGCGGTATCTATTCGGGTTACATCATGTCGAACTACCGCACCTTCCAGCGCTCCTACGTCGAGCAACTCTCCGAGACCGACCGCGTGGGCACCAGTGCCAGCATCGGCTATCGGAGCGCCCTGAATGCCCTCTTCTTCCGCCTCAACGCCAGTTACAACCACACCCGCGACAACCAAATCTACGGCTACACCTACGAGGGTGCCACCAGCGTCGTTCAAGCCGTCAATCAGGCCACCACTTCTGACTCCTACAAACTCGGCTTCGACTTCAGCAAGGGCTTCGATTGGCTGCAAACCACCCTCCGTGCCTTTGGCGGTTACGGCCACAGCCACAGCGAACAACTGGTAGCCGGGCAACTCTATCCCTTCAACAGCCGCACCATCAGCCTCGGAGCCGGCGGCACCATCACGCCCCTGCCTTGGCTCAACTTCGTCCTGAGCAGTGGCTATAGTTGGAACACCAGTAGGACGGACAGTGGCAGCAGCGAATTCGCCCGCACCATTCGCTCTGCCACCCAACGCCTCTCCATGAACTTCTATGTCACCAAGCGAATGACTCTCGCCGCCTCCGTCGAGGACAACTATACGAACCTCACCGCCACCCACCGCCACGCTTGGTTCGGCGACGTCAAGGCCAAGTACAAAATCGGTCGCTGTGATCTGGAACTCCAACTCAACAACCTCTTCGACCAGCGTCGCTACACCCGCGTCACCTATTCCGGCCTCGACATCTACACTCACACCTCCCAACTCCGTCCGCGCAACGTCCTTGCCACCGTCCGCTTCAAGTTGCTGTGAGTGGGAGGGGGGCGAAACATAAAGGATGCTATGAAGGATTAGTGTGCACTGGTACAACATCTTCGTGATTGTGCCGCACACTTCGGAAAGAATTGTCTCAAAGCATTGTGGATATTGCGGGAAAAGTTGTATCTTTGCAGCGTCAACCTACAAAAACGAGGAATATGAGTTACTCCCCAATGGCACAATTGGAACTGATGAACGCCGTGGCCAACATCAACTCCGAGGCAGAACTCAATGAGTTCAAGAGTTTGTTGGCTCATTACTTTGCCCAAAAGGCTCAGAAGGCCATCGACAAGATGTGGGACGAGGGAATCATCAACGAAACCACCATCCAGCAATGGGGTAAGGAACACATGCGTACACCGTATTTATAAATCATGCAACTTCTTGTTTTACACAGATGTTGATTATCTCTTTCATCGTCGTGTCCTTAAAGGTATGCCATATAGGCAAGTCTATCATATAGAAGTCGTCAAATAGTTGTTTGACAAATTCGACCTCGAAGACAAGGCGGAAATCATTTTCGTCGCATTCTGGATGTACCTCATGTTTGGACCCGACCCGCGCTATCTTTATAAGATAAAGGTCACGAATGCCCTTCCCTTTCTTATAAGGCATGAAATAATAGAGCTTGTTCAATGCTACCGTAGAGGGGAATTTCTTGCCTGTATAATATACGTTTATTGAGCCATCGAGGAACATTTCTATCGTATCGTTCTTGACATAAGAGATAAGCACATTCTTGTCGGATTCGACACCATCTTCATGGAACTTATTGCTCACAATTTCGTCGGGAAACTCTTGTATCAACGAAAGGAAATCTACACTCTCTACATGTTCATCCTGCGAGTATTTCTTCTGTATCGTTCTGTTTCCAAACATATACTTAGCAAATAACTTAACCATCTCGACGTTCACCGCATTCCCCAATTGCTTATAAGCTTGTGCTTCAATCGTGTCTGGAATGAACGTGTCGGGGAAACTTTGTAACCTTGCGCACTCGCGAGGTGTGAGATAGCGTCGCCGGCTACCAACAATTGAGGTCTGCGTGATAGCAACCAAAGCTGGGAAATATGTACCAGGCTTAACTCGGATGCCCGAAGGACGAAACTGGAGGATATGGTCGAAAAGGCTTGGCGTATCGGTTTGTCCGGCTTGCCATTCTAACTTTGCCTTTGCTCCAAAAAAGAGAGGGCACTCCTTGGCTCTACGCATCCAGTCGTTTATAAAAGTTTTATTATCTTCATATAATTGGCGATTTTTCTCAATGAACTTAATCTTCCATATCGGATATTCTGATATATCCTCGTGAGGGTCTGGGGGGCAAAGATATTCAGACCATATAGGGAAACCAGGCAATTTCTTTACTTTGATTCCGCGAATAAACTCTTCCCACAAATCAAGCAGGGCGATGTAGTCTTGTGATAACTGGTAGTGTGGCAGGTCTTCAATCTCATCGTCAGGCTGTAAGATGTCCTCTATACTGCACTTGGGTAATTTGTTAACTTCGAAAGAAAACTTAGGTAGGAGGCCTATGTCTTTACGAACACACATAATAAATACACGCTCTCTGTGCTGAGGAATACCGATATAGTGTGGACTGAATATAACTGGTTCTTGTAAAACATTATAACCAACAGCTGTAAGGTGCTCGTAGATTACGCGCCATGTATTACCATTGTCATGGGAAACCAAATTGCGTACATTTTCTAACAGAGCATATTTAGGCTTTGTTTCCCTCATGATGCGTTCGACATCAAAAAATAAGGTTCCTTTTGTTTCATCCTGAAAACCAAGACGGTTTCCTGCCTTGGAAAAGGCTTGACATGGGAAGCCTGCACATAAAACGTCGTAAGGAGGAATTGTATTCGTATCGATTTTAGTTACATCTCTCTCGGGCATTATCCCATAATTCCGGGAGTAAGTCTTACGACAATCGTCGTCAATGTCACAGGCAAAAACACATTTCCCTCCCAGTGAAGTCATGGCTTGGTGAAAGCCGCCGATACCACAGAAAAGGTCTATAAACTTAAACTTAGCCATTGATTACATAGTTATATCTATACACAACATACTTGTCCATGTCCTTCTTCTTTATCAGGAACTTGGGTTTTCGTGCAGCCCCATTAGGCTGGTGTCCTTGATTAAAGACGGACAAGACTTCCCTAAAGGTGATGCGGTTTAGTTCCAGTATCGACATCCTGACGAAACGGACGCTGTTTTTCATTTTTGCTGCATATGACATATCATCCTTCGCATAATTGGGAACAACACTCCGTATGTACTGATTACGTTCTATCGTCGCTCTGTACTGAGTGTTTTCGGAATCTTTGAGTGTATCATGTTCATATATCACAAACCAGAACTGACCATACCGGTTAATGCAATCAACAAAGGTTTCCTGATCATTACCTGGTGCTTCTTTATGGGTTATGTCACTAGCCTTCAAGTCTCCATAGAATGCATCTCTATCGAACCATATATCAAAGTCGAACTTCCCCTCTTCTTTCTTTCCTTTATTTGATGTTCCCACGTAACACATTAAGTGAGTGATATTATTTTCAATGGTGAAAGCATTAAAACGATACTCCAAAAACCACCCAGCCCATTCTGCTTGCTGCCATTGCCCCCAGTTGTTATCGTGCATTTCCTTTATTTTATCAACGGAATAAATCCATTGGCCAAAAACAAATTCCTCGTTAAACTTGCGGAATAAATCGTATAGTTCATCATTACCATTATTACGACCGAGCAAATAGTTACTGAACTGGTTGCAACGCACAGCATATATGTGATTACCGAACATGTCTTCCTTGTGGAAGACCCCCTTTTTCATGGCTTGATAGATATCGTTGATATAGATATGTGCCGACGAGTTGTGTACCTTCTTTTTCAAGTAAGTATCCTTGATGAAGTCCACGAATACAACGGCTCCCTCATAATGATATATGCCGATGAATCGCACGTCGTAGTTGAGTCCTTGCCGTGCAATTTCAAGACAAAAGTCCTTAAACCAGCCTGGCAGTTGCACTCTCTTTTTGAAGATGGGGTGTTGCCCGTTTCCGCCCAGATATGATACGGCGCGGTTTAGTAAAATAATTTGTTTCCCTTCGGCTCTATAGACAAAGACGCGTTTTCCCAGTATTGTTTCTACGGAACAATGTTCAGTTCCAAGGAACTCCTTCATCTTCTCTTGTTGTTGCTTCTGGCTCAGTGTCTGGTCGGGCCTGACTTCCAAACTTAGGTCTGGCCGTATCTGTTCGCTGTTTAGATTCATAGGATTTACATTTAGCCATGCAAAAATACATAAAAACATTGGGAGTATAAAAAGAATCTTCAATTAAATTTGCCTCATTATATAAAATAGTAGTTATCATTGCGCCCCCCTGTCCTTGCCCCACCATCCCCCGTGTGGCGGGGCTTTTCGTTCAATAAATTTTATTAAAAAACGGGCTGTTTTCACATTCGTTATATAACGAAGATTAAACAACATTAAGGTATCTTAAAAGGTTTGGCGGCGTGGAGATAACTCGCCAACCTTGCCACCGTGGGACGCGAAAATAGTATCGTTGAACCAAAGAGATTACGACCACGAAACAGCAACCTGCCAATCATGACGATCCACCATACAGAGGGTGCCGATTCAACATAGGTATGTTGAGGGGTGCAAAATACCTATTTTGAAGCCGCAACATACCTATTTTGAGACCGCAAAATACCTATTTTGCAACGGCACCCTCGGGACATCACGGAGTGAGCCCCGTGGGTGACAAGTGAAGGAGGAGCGTACCAGTCGGTGCGCTCCTTTTTCGTGCAAAAAGTCGCCCCTCGGGGACTTATAGAACGTCGGAATTTGCTACTGCTATGCAGCAGATTTCGAATAACGGTTGAAGGAATAACGGTCGAAATTGTTAATTATAATGAACAAAATATAATTTCTTTTTGATTTTGTTTAGTATAATCAACATAATTTATTAATTTTGTCGTCGAAACGGAAATAAGGAAAGAATATGGAACTGATATCAAGACCTCGTTACTATTCCAGAGTAGAGAAGTTTCTCGGCAAGGGCATCCTGATTGTTCTGACTGGCCAGCGTCGAGTTGGCAAGAGTTATGTCATGAAAGAGATTGTCCAAAGGAAGCAACAGCAGGAGGATGCTTGTGTCATCTATATCGACAAAGAGAAGACCGACTTCGACTTTATTCAGAATTACAAGGAACTGGTGGCATTCGTGGATGAACACAGGGAAGTTGGTAAACATACGTATATCCTGATTGATGAGGTTCAGGAGATAGAAGAGTTTGAACGTGGTCTTAGGAACTACTACGACCGTCCGGACGTAGATATCGTCGTGACCGGTAGCAATTCTGACACGCTTTCTAGCGACTTGGCGACGCTGCTTTCGGGCCGCTATGTGGAGATATTTATTCAGGGGCTCAGTTATGAGGAGTTCCTTATTTTCCATAATCTGGAAGACAACGATGATGCTCTGCTGAAGTATATCAATTACGGTGGTCTGCCAGGTCTGCGGCCTATGGGCCTGGACGATTCGGAAGTCGTCCGTCAGTATCTTCAGGGTGTCTATAACACCATACTCGTGAAGGATATCGTACGGCGCAAGAAGGTGCGGAATGTACCTTTCCTGGAGAATCTAATCAGATATGTTGGCGACAATATCGGTAAGCCGCTTTCGGCCACGAATATCCAGAACTATATGACCTCCAACAAAAATGAGGTGTCCAAGAATCTTGTCCTGAAGTACCTGAAAGCCACCGTTGAGGCTTTCCTTGCACACAATGTCACTCGCTACAACCTGCATGGGAAGAAACTTCTGGAGAACAACGACAAATACTACTTCGGCGATGTGGGTTTGCGAAATTTCATCGTAGGAGGCCGGCGTGCCAATGATATCGAGAAGATAGTAGAGAATCTGGTCTTTCAGCATCTTCTCCGACAGGGCTACAAGGTTACCGTAGGTCAGATGTATGCGACAGAGATAGACTTTGTGGCTACGAAGGGCGATAACACCATCTATGTGCAGGCATCCTATCTCATCAGCGAAGAGGCCACCTTCCAACGAGAGTTCGGCAATTTGCAGAAGATAAACGACAACTATCCGAAATACGTTGTCTCCATGACTCCCTTCATGGATGCCAGTAAGTACGAGGGCATCATTCACATACCCTTGAGAGAGTTTCTGAAGAACGAACTATAGCCTCGGTACTCTTTATGACATGGGCGTCAAAGCCGGAAGATTACTAATCTAGCAGGCGTAAGATTACTAATCTTCGCGGCTGGCATTGCTCATGTGGATTATTCCCGGCCCCAATAAATTTTTGTAGCGTGTAAGCACGCTCTTCTTTTTCGTGCAAAAAGTCGCCCCTCGGGCGTCAGGTTTCGGCTCTGCGCGTATATATAATAGTAGAGACATTGTCGGGAAGACGAAACGTGAGAACCTTAAAAATACAAGTATCATGAACAGAAGAATCATTACCCTCATCCTCGCCCTCGCCGTGTGCGGTGGGGCAAGTGCCCAGCAGAAGCAGGGTAGCGGCGGTTGTCCCGACCCGTACTATCGGGGCACGCTGGACAGAAAGGTCATCGACCGCGCCAACGTCCGCGTGCTCTACGCCTGGAACGCCGAGAACATCAAGGACATGAACACGTATCTCGACCTCGGCCAGTTGCAGGTGGGCAAGATGTGTACGAAGTATTGCAGCCTGTTTGCGGAGCGGGCCGACGACACTTTTGCCCAATGGGAAAAGACGCATCCGGATGCGGGTGCCTACAAGAAGGACCTCGGCATGAGGGGGCGCATGAGCGGCACGTGGAGCGAATACCAGTGGTCGGCCCTCTTCGTCCGGGGCGATACGCTGACGGAGTGGGCTACGATGCCCTACCGCATCTTTCATCACTACCGCTACAGCGAGCCGTACCCCACGATGCAGTGGACGCTGCACAACGAAACGGCCACCATCTGTGAGCACCGTTGCCAGAAGGCCACCACACATTGGCGAGGTCGCGACTTCGTGGCATGGTTCACGACGGACATCCCCGTTCGTCGCGGGCCGTGGAAGTTTGGCGGACTGCCTGGGCTTATCTTGAAAGTCTATGACACCGACCGCCTCTATACCTTCGAGGCCGTGGGCATAGAGAAGGGCGACTTCCCCATCTACCAGTATCCCAAGAAGGACTACAGCCTGACGACGCGCAAAAAGGTGTGGAAACTGCAAGGCGACCTCAACCGGAATTTTCAAAAAACCGTCGGCATGGTCAATTCCGACACAGGCGCATTAATCTCGAAGCCCAAGCCCTATGAACAGTTGGAAAAAGAATGACAGAAGAAAGAAATAGCAGGGCTGTGTCAGAGCGTCCAGAGCGGTTCCTCTTGCCAGTTGGCAGGGAAACCCATTGCCGTCACCTTCACATCAGGGTAACGGCGAAGCAATGTCCTGAAATCGTGGACGAAGGTGTTCTGTGGTTCTATGCGATTCAACCAGTAGGCTATGCAGCAGAGTTGGGGATAGAGGCGGTCGATGGGAAACGCAGAATCCTGAATCCATGGGAATGGCAAGTGATGAGGCAGACGCAGATGGATGGCAAAGTGGATGTTCCACAATCTGGCATGGTGGGCACAAATGTTGCGAATGATGGTCAGATTCTCCAGCCAGTTGCGCATGAACTCATGTTGTGGGATGCCCAAACTTCGAGCCACCTGCTTTTTTATACTGTTGTCTTTGAAATTACTATACATGCGCGACAAGGTGCCGATTGTGGTCAGTTCTATCGTCTTCCATGCAGGCGGCATGTCGGGAGTGTCGTAACGTCGGAAGTGTTCCTTGATGAAATCGTCCTGTGTTCGGCCAAGGGCCTTGCGCAAACTTTTCATGTGTTTCTGGTATATATCCGCGCTGCCAAACAGTTCGGCTTGCATAAACCAGAATGCTCCGTATTTCATCGAGAAGTGTTGAATCATCTGTGTGCGTACAGCCACCTCAATGGTCTGGATGGCACGAAAGAGCAACGCCTTCAAGTCGTTATCAAATCGATAGAGAGACAATGCCGTGGTGAAGTGACTCCCCTCCCGGAAGTCGTGTCGACTGCTGTCTGCCTCCATCAGACGCCAGTAGGCTGCCAACCGAAAGTAACTGATTCGTTGCAAGACACCTATGGCCTCTTTCTCATCATCAAAAATAAGCCCTCGCTTCTTCAGAATCTCTATCTGTTCGGCAAGGGTGATGGGTTGCTTGGTGTATTCCATAGACCTGTATATAAAAAACCGTCCCGCCCTGGTACGCTGGTCTTCGGGAAGCGTGGCGGGAACTCTCCGAGGGCAAAGGTACGACTTTTAGTTGTTTCTGCCAAATAAAATCGAAAGAAAATCGCATATTCCACATAATATTATCTATTTCCTTAAGCATAGCATCATGAAGAAAAGAATCATTACCCTCATCCTCGCCCTCGCCGTGTGTGGTGGGGCAAGTGCACAACAGAAACAGAGCGGAGCGTCGGCACCGGGGCGACACAATACCGTGACGCGACGCAAAGTCATCGACACGGCGAACTTACGCATCCTGTATGCGTGGAACGCGACGGACATCACACAAGACAGTACGTATCTGGATTGTGGCCAGTTACTCATCGGGAAACGATGCGACAAGTATTGCAGTTGGTTCGTGGAACAGGCCGATAACGAGCGCGTGAAGTGGGCGAAGGCGAATCCACATGCAGGAAGCGTGCCAAACGGCACGTGGTGGATGCGCGGACGCAAGCCCGACATCTGGAGCGAGTATCAATACACGGACCTGTTCTTCCGACGGGACACGCTGAACGAATGGGCAGGTATGCCACTCGGACAGGAGTGGCCGTTGCGCTACACGGAGAAGATGACGCCCATCCAGTGGTCCCTGCACAACGAGAGCAAGACCATCCTTGGCCACAAGTGCCAGCGGGCGACCTGCCGTTGGCGTGGGCGTAATTACGAAGCGTGGTTCGCACCTGATATCCCCATACGTCGCGGCCCTTGGAAGTTCGGTGGACTGCCCGGACTTATCCTAAAGATTTACGACAAGGACCACCTCTACACATTCGAGGCGGTGGCCATAGAAAAGGGCACGTTCCCCATCTACCAGTACCCGGCGGACGAGTTCAAGAAGTCCACGCGATTGCATACGTGGAAACTGCAAGTGGCCTACAATCGCAATTACTTACGTGTCTCCGGCCGACGCAAGTACGACCCGAATGCGCCGGGGGGCATGGGCGAGCCTCTGTCAGCGCCTCACGATTACGAACCGATGGAACTGGAATAACACACAAATAGGCAGATAAATAAATTCTTGAATAATTCGTGGTAAATTCATGGTAATTTATGTTTAGAATAAAAACACGAATTGCCACAAATTAAACACGAATTACTCATAAATATCTATGAGTATTGATGTTAATGAACTTAAATAGTTTCGTGTTATGAGAAAACACATTTCCGTTCTCCTCATCCTTGCCCTATCCGTTGGGGCATGGGGACAACAGAAGCAGGCGAGCATCCTCATAATGAGCCGCAAGAACCTGGGGAAGGCGACGGTGGTGGACACCAGCGACGTGCGCATCTACTACGCCCTGAACGCTGACACGTTGAGCAACCAGGACACGTACGTGGATCTGCGAGTGCTGGAAGTGGGGCGCCGGGTGACGAAGTGCAGCAGTGAGTTCGTGCGCGAAGGCGAGGCCCGTCAGAAGGAGATACTGAAGACGTGGAAAGCGAAGGGGATACATGCCGACGGCGTCCCCCGCGCCTGCCCGATTCATGGCAAGCGGAGCGACTACTGGAACGAAATCCAGTACACCGACATTTACATCGAAGGGCAGACCGCCACGGAGTACCACACGATGCCCCACGGCCTCCAGAGCGAGAATGGGTATGTGGTCAGTCAGTATCCGGCACAGGAGTGGACGCTTGCCGACGAAGCCACAACTATTCTTGGCCACAAGTGCCAAAAGGCTACGTGCCATTGGCGCGGTCGCGACTTCGTGGCGTGGTTCGCACCCGACATTCCCATCCGTCGAGGCCCGTGGCTCTTTGGCGGATTGCCCGGACTCATCCTGAAGGTCTATGACAAGAACCGCCTCTACACCTTCGAGGCCGTCAGCATCAAGCGCGGACGGGAACCCATCACGCGCTTCTCCTATGATGCTTACCGTAAGGGCAACCGCAACCACTATCTCCGCCTGAACCGCGGCCTGAACGAGGAATACATGAACTTTATGGGGCGCCGTGGCGGCATGAAGCAGAATGCCCTCGGCGAATGGGTGCCCATGTCCGGCCCCAAGATTCCGTACGAGCCGCTGGAGTTGGAATGAAGGATAGTTGAAAGTTGAAAATTGAAAGGAGTCATGGACAAACGTATTATTCCCATTCTCCTCGTCCTTGCCGTAAGCATAGGGACGAGTGCACAACCCAAGGGCACGGGGCGATGCCCGCGTCCTATCCATCCCAGGGACTTTTCGAAGATGGACGTACTGGACACGACGCGCTTGCGGGTGCGCTATGCCTTCTGTGCCGAGAAGATTGGCGACCCGCAGACGTACATCGACCTGCAACGGCTCGACGTGGGGCGGCAGGTCGTGAAGTACTACAGCCAGTTCGTCTATCTCAGTGATTCGCTGTGCGCGCTTTGGCACAAAACGAACCCACGGGCGCAGACAGTTCCGGTTTGGTTGGGCGAGGGCGGACGCGAACCGGAACAATGGAGCGAATACGAGTGGAGCGACTATTTCTTCCAAGACGGCCAACTGACGGAGTACTGCCAGATGCCGCAATGGCTGCATCGCGAAAACTCGTGGTACACCGAGCCGGCACCCAAGCAGCAGTGGACCTTGCACGGCGAGACACAGACCATCATCGGCTACCGATGCCAGCGTGCCACCTGCCGCTTCCGTGGTCGTGACTTCGAGGCATGGTTTGCACCCGACATACCCGTGCGGCGCGGCCCGTGGAAGTTCGGCGGCCTTCCCGGACTCATCCTAAAGGTCTATGACAAGGCCCACCTCTACACCTTCGAGGCCATCGGCTTGGAGGCTCGTCCGTACCCCATCACCCGCTTTCGGCAGTACCGCGACTACCACCGCTCCACCCGTGAGAAGGTGTGGAAGATGCAGCGCAAGTTCAACGAAAACTGGTTCAAGGCCGTCGATTTCCACAAAGGTACGGTAGATGCCAGCGGCAACATGGTCATGGGCGAGGCCGTCAGCATCCACACACCCTACGAGCCGCTGGAACAGGAGTGAACAACGGACTGCCATACGGGACGATAAAGGGGCGCATCTACTTCAGATGCACCCCTTTCGTTGGTTTATAGTACGTTCAAAAGGCTATGGCCTTATTCCTATCAGTGTGTGTGCAGGTGTTGGCTGGCGATGTGGCTCATCATGCTCTGGTCGTCGGTCACGCGCTCCAGTATCTTCCAGTCTATGCGATAGTCGATTCTTTCCTCCACGGCAATGCGGTCTTTGGTGAGCCATTTCACATGGAGTACCGTTTTGTTGTTCAACTTGTAGGACTTCTTGCCGTCATACTCCACAGAATTTGCAACGCCTCCTTGCAGCCGAACGACTACTGCAAAACTCTTAGGTGTGAAGATATAGAATGAGTTGAAGTACTTGCTGCTTTCGTAGTCTTCGTGCATCTTCGGCAGGGCTTTCTTCAGGTCGCGCAATTCATCCACGTCGCCCAGCACGCGCCATGTGCCAAGCAGTGGATTTTCTTTGTCGAAAGTCAGTGTCGAGTTCAGTGCCTCAAAGACCATCCGTGCTACTTCTGAATATCGATTGGCCTCGTACTTCTCAATGCACCAGTCATTCTCGGGGAAATAGATGTGGTACTTATTCGTGCTCCACCATTTCAATGTGAAATGCTCGGCGTTGCTGTCGTAGATAAGTGTACTTTTGTCGTTCTCATCCTTCGGCTGGTCACCTGTATAGTTGAAGACCCAGTGGTCAGTATCACTTATCTGGAAGGCCGCATTCTGCACACTGAGCATCAGTGTCACGCTGTCGGTACAGATTTTATACTGGTCGAACGGCGCGTTCACCTCGCCCATCCGGCCCGTGAGGGTCATCATCTTGTAGATGCCTCGTGGGTTTTCCGTCTGTGCGTTCATCGCCATTGGCAGAGAGATGAATGCTGCTGCCATCAGCAGTTTTGTATTTTTCTTGTTGCCCAGCGACAGGAGCCAGCCCGTGAGGATGCTTACTACCATGCCGATGGCACCGTAGAGCATGAAGGACGGACGGGCACTTTCGGGGAGGAAGAACTGGAGGTAGAGCACGACCACCTCGCCGACGATGAAGCCGGTGAGGGCGTTGGCGCCGTTGATGCGCTTCAGGAACAGGCCCATGAAGAACAGACCGCCCAAGCCCGAGGTCAAGAGGCCAAGGATGGTGTTGAAGTAGTCGAGCAGCGACATGATGTTCCAGGTGGCCATAAGGATAGCGATGCCCACGCCGATGCAACCAGTGATGACACACGTCACGCGAGCCACGCGCAGCATCTCCTTATCGTCGGTCTGGGGGCGGAAACGCTTCCAGAAGTCGATGCTGAAGGCCGTCGATACCGAGTTGATGTTGGCTGAAATTGTGGACATCGTGGCGGCAAAGATGGCGGCAATCAGCAGACCGGCAATGCCTTGCGGCATCTGGCTCATCATGAAGAAGGGGAAGATGGCATCGCCCTTGGCCATCGTGAAGTCGAGTTCGGCGGGGTGGGTCTTGAAGAAGGTGTAGAGGCCCGTGCCGATGAAGTAGAACACGACCGAGATGAATACGCTCATCAGTCCGTTCATCCAGATGCCTTGGCTGGCGCTCTTGACGTCCTTCGTGGTCAGGTAACGCTGGATGACCGTCTGGTCGGAGGTGTAGGAAATGAGATTATTGGCAATACCACCGCCCAGGATGGCCACCCAGAAGGTGACGCGCCGATAGTCCCAACCCCAGTCGAAGAGGCGCAGTTTGTCGTTGTCCAAGGCCAGTTGCAGGGCACCGGAGAATCCGCCCTCTGTGTTGCCCCAGAGGTAGGCCGCAGCCATGAAGGCACCGCCCACGAGGATGCAGCCCTGGATGACGTCGCCCCAGATGACGGCTTCGACACCGCCCATCGTGCAATATATAATAGTAATGACACCCATCAGGATGATGCAGATGTAGATGTCGATGCCCGTCACGGCCGTCAGCGCCAGCGAAGGCAGGTAGAGCACCAGTGCCATGCGGGCAATCATGAAGACGATGAAGAGCGTGGAGGCCATCAGGCGGGTGAAGGCGTTGAAGCGCAGTTCCAGATACTCGTAAGCCGACGTGATGTTCAGTTTACGGAAGTAGGGCAGGTAGTACTTCACCACGGGCCAACTGACCAGAAGGATGCAGACGAGCATCGGGTAGTAGGTCCAGTTGGTGGCGTAGGCCTTGGCCGGGATGGTCATGTATGTGATGGCGGAGAGCATCGTGGCATAGATAGAGATACCTGCTGCCCACCAGGGCACACGGCCACCGCCACGGAAGAAGTCGTCCGACCCGCTCTCGCGCCGCATGAAATAGACACCCAGGCCGAGCATGGCTACGAGGTAGAGCACGAGGACAATCCAGTTGAGCAAGCCGAAGTGGGTCTCCTTGTGGAACGAGACCTTCATCACCTCGGAGGAGCGGATGCCCGGTTTCGACTCGCCGTCGAGCAGGACATAACTGTCGCCCACCTGTACCAGTCCGGCACCGGCCCGTGCCAGAAGCGACGAACCGGGCATGGCGTACCACGAGTCGGTGATGGTGTGATAGACGAGGACGTCGGGGTTGAACCGATACCACTCGGCAGGATGCGAGAGGTAATCCTCGCCGAACTCACCTGCAACGGCCTTCTCGAAGATGTCCTTATTAACACCGCCGAAGAAGAGTACGTGGCTATAGCCAGAGGTGACGGCTGTCATGCCCACGGTGGCACGGCTCTCGGGGTGCGACTTCCAAGTCAGGTCCTTGAGGTTCAGTTCCTGTGCGTCCTCGGCAATCTTGCCCGTCGTGGGGTCGTAGCCGCCAAAGACATAGAGCGAATGGTCGAGGCCGTTGGTCTGCACAACGGCTGTAGGTTGTAGGCGGGCTTCGCCGGGAAGGGTCGCAAACGCTTCCCACTGACCCGTCTTGGCCAGTGCATCCTCGATGGAGAGACGATAGACGGTCATTTGTGGCGTGCCGTCCGTCTTTCCGCCCACGAGATAGACGTACTTTTCGTCACGGGCAGCAGCAGCCTGGTCGATGCCTACGGGGAGCGAGGGCCAAGGCTTCAATTCCTTGTCGGTCAGCCGATAGACGTCGGTGAGGCTCTGTTCGCCGTCGTTACCGCCGATGCAGACGACGCCCTGGTCGCCATAGGCTACGTAAGCACCGTAGGCCGTGGGTTGGGGCAGGGCGAACTTGGTGCGGAACCACCCCCGCTTGCCCATGTACCAAACGGCGTCGTAGAACTTCTTGGCTCCGCCCTCGGCGGCTGGTGCGTCGGGGAAGTTACATCCGCCAGCCAACATCAGTGTGCCGTCGGTCTGTCCTGCGAAGGCCGCTGCAACACCCTGTCCGCACGGTGTCGTGTGGGACATGAGGGCCTCAATCGTAATCTCTTCTTTCTGTGCCAGTGCCAGCAAGGGCAGGCACAGGAGTATCAGGGTAAGTCGTCTCATGGCGGGTTAGAATTGGTTGCAATGTCCCCAGAAGTCGATGGCGTCCAGTTCTGCCTTCAGTCGCACCTCCTCTTCGGGTGTGATGTTCTGGAACGGTGTGCGGTTAGGACCGAGGTCGAGGCCCATCAGTTTCATGATGCGCTTGCCGCCCACAATGTTGCCGCGGAAGTGAACGATGACGTTGATGACCGCCTGGGCGTAGTTCTGCAACTGGCGGGCCTTCTCCAGGTCGCCCTTCTGCCAAGCTTCGATGATGCCCACGAGGCAACGGCCGTTGTAGTTCGTCGTGCCACCGATGCCGCCGCGTGCGCCACCCATGGCCAACGAGGGCAGGATGGTTTCGTCCTGACCATGGAGCATGTCGAACTTACCGTCGCCATAGAGTCGGCACTGGTTGTACTCATAGATGCTCTCGAACGTATATTTGATGCCGGCGAAGTTGGGAATGCGGCCATCGACGGCTCGTAGCAGTTCGACCATCGGCAGGAAAGCCCCGTTGAAGGCCGGAATGTGGTAGTAGTAGAAGGGCAGGTCGGGCGCACCGCAGGCAATCTCTTCGCAGTACTTCACCAGCTCCTCTATGCGGCCTACCTTGGGGAATGGAGGAGCCATGGCCCCGATGCCCCAAGCCCCAATCTTCTGAGCGTGCTCGGCCAGTCGGCGACTCTCGCGGACGCAGCAACTGCCCACGTGGACGATGACCTTGAAGCCCTCGGGTGCAGCCTTTATCCAAGCCTCGGCCAGCGCCATGCGCTCTTCGCTCGTCAGCATGTAGCCTTCGCCGCTGGAGCCATTGATAAAAACACCCTTCAGCCCGTTCTTGGCCAGCATCTTGGCATAGACAGGAATGGGTTCGAGATTCACATCACCATTCTCCTTGAAAGGAGTAAACGGGGCGTCGATGAGGCCCACAATCTTTTCAAACTGTTTCATATCTTACGTTTTAAGTATTTTTCGGCAAGGTATTGGCAAAGGAACAATAGCCAGAACATCGAGAAGAAGCAGACGCCCGTGACGGCATTCTCGATGCCCAGTGGGGCAAAGGGCAGGGTGCAGAGCGAGAAGATGCAGCAGAGCGTCAGCACATAGTGGCGGCGGAAGATGTGCAGCACCTCCTTGCGCCCGCGCCGCAGGGTCAGGAAGTATCCCGTCATCAGCATGGAGGCTACGAACACCTTCGTCTCCCACAACGTCTTTAGGGCAATCCCGGTCACCGACACCATGACCTCAGGGTCGGCCGTAGCCGTCAGGCTGTCGCCCCACCGCTGCCGAAGGCTCAGTCCCGTACCGATGATGACACCCACGACCATGGGCCAGCAGGCCTGACGGAAGAACCGCTCCCGTCGCTGGAAGGCCAACCACACGAAAGCCCCGCACAGCGGGATGGTGATGCCGTTGTGAGTGTAACTACAGAAAATGCCCATTAGGAGCATCAGGAAGTACCAGCGGTGGAAGTCCTTCTGGCTCGTGCGGTTATACTGTCCGATAAAGAAGGGGACGATGCACTGCGACGAGAGTTCGACCAGGGCCGACTCGTCGCGATTGAAGAAAGCCTCCTCGCCCGGGCAGAAGAAGATAATGAACACGGCCGTAGCCACGATGCCGATGGCCGACTGGTCGGTGCGGGCCAGCGAAGCCGTCAGATAGACAAACAGGGTGAACAGGAGCGTGGTGCAGATATTGATGGTCCACGGCTCCCATACATAACCGCCCGTCGGAGGGAACAAGGCCAGCCCAATCCATACTCCGAAGAATATGAAAGCATAGGCGAGAATCCGTGTCCAGAGCAGGTTGTCTTTCATGGTTCACACATACACGATACAAAGATAAGGAATATTTTCTTACGCGCGACCATAAAACGAACTTTTTTCTTCGTATTCCTCGTTTTGGCACGCACTTTGTAATGTCGAAGCATGTAAACAAACTCAATAACTCATAAACACAAAAGCTAAGTATTATGAACATTAAACCATTGGCGGACCGCGTGCTCATCGAGCCCGCACCCGCAGAGACAAAGACAGTGGGCGGCATCATCATCCCTGATACCGCCAAAGAGAAGCCCCTGAAGGGCGAAATCGTGGCCGTCGGCCAGGGCACTAAGGATGAGGAGATGGTGCTCAAGGTGGGCGACCAGGTACTCTATGGCAAGTATGCCGGCACCGAGCTGGAACTCGAGGGCAAGAAGTACCTCATCATGCGCCAGAGCGACGTAGTCGCCATCCTGGCCTAAATTGTCGTAATAACGTAATAAAGAAAGCAAAACTATGGCAAAAGATATTAAATTCAATCTCGAGGCCCGCGACCTGATGAAGCAGGGCGTGGACCAGTTGGCTAATGCCGTTAAGGTAACCCTCGGCCCGAAGGGCAGAAATGTGATTATCGAAAAGAAGTTCGGTGCTCCCCAGATTACGAAGGACGGCGTCACCGTGGCTAAGGAAGTGGAACTGGCTGATGCCTTCCAGAACGCAGGCGCACAGCTTGTGAAGAGCGTGGCCTCGAAGACGGGCGACGACGCCGGCGACGGCACGACCACCGCAACCGTACTGGCTCAGGCCATCGTCCGCGAGGGTCTGCGCAACGTAGCCGCAGGTGCCAACCCCATGGACCTGAAGCGTGGTATCGACAAGGCTGTTGCCGCTGTCGTAAGCGATATCAAGGAGATGTCGGAGCAGGTGGGCAGCGACTATCAGAAGATAGAGCAGGTGGCCACCGTATCGGCCAACAACGACCCCGAAATTGGTAAACTTCTGGCTGATGCCATGAGCAAGGTTAGCAAGGACGGCGTCATCACCATCGAGGAGGCCAAGGGCCGCGACACCACCATCGGCGTGGTCGAGGGTATGCAGTTCGACCGCGGTTACCTCTCGCCCTACTTCGTCACCGACACGGAGAAGATGGAGTGCGTCATGGAGAACCCCTACATCCTTATCTATGACAAGAAGATCTCGAACCTGAAGGACTTCCTGCCCATCCTGGAGCCTGCCGTACAGACGGGTCGTCCTCTGTTGGTAATTGCCGAAGACGTGGAGAGCGAGGCCCTGACCACGCTCGTAGTGAATCGCCTGCGCACGCAGTTGAAGATTTGCGCCGTTAAGGCTCCTGGCTTTGGCGACCGCCGCAAGGCCATGCTTCAAGACATCGCTACCCTGACGGGCGGCCTCGTAATCAGCGAGGACACGGGTCTGAAGCTCGAACAGGCTACCATCGATATGCTCGGTTCGAGTGACAAGGTGACCGTCTCGAAGGACAACACCACCATCGTCAATGGCCATGGCCAGAGCGAACTCATCAAGGACCGCATCAACCAGATTAAGAACGAGATAGCCAATACGACCAGCGACTACGACAAGGAGAAGTTGCAGGAGCGTCTTGCCAAATTGGCAGGTGGCGTGGCAGTGCTCTATGTCGGTGCTCCCAGCGAGGTCGAGATGAAGGAGAAGAAGGACCGCGTCGATGACGCCCTGTGCGCCACTCGCGCAGCCATCGAGGAGGGTATCATCCCCGGCGGTGGCGTGGCCTACATCCGTGCCCAGAAGGCCCTCGAAGGCCTGAAGGCCGAGAACGACGACGAGCAGACGGGTATCCAGATTATCCGTCGCGCCATCGAGGAGCCTCTTCGCCAGATTGTTGAGAACGCCGGCTTGGAAGGCAGCGTCGTAGTGAACGAGGTTCGCAACGGTCAGGGCGACTACGGTTACAACGCCCGTGCCGACAAGTACGAGAACCTGAAGGCCTCGGGTATCATCGACCCCGCCAAGGTGGCTCGTGTTGCTCTGGAGAACGCAGCCTCTATCGCAGGCATGTTCCTGACCACCGAGTGCGTCATCTGCGACGCCAAGGAGGACAAGCCCGAAATGCCGATGGGCAACCCCGGCATGGGTGGCATGGGCGGCATGATGTAAAGACCCACCCTGTCCCTCCCTGTGAGGGAGGGGATTCCCCTGACAATTGATAAGTCCCCGGCGACCATTGCGGTCGCCGGGGATTTTCGTTTGTCTCGCCCGTCGGTGTCTGATAGCTTGCCCGAGGTCACCTGATAGTCAGCCCTGGGTCACCTGATAGTTTGGGCCGAATCACCTAGGTGTCGGAGGTCAGCCTCTTAGATGTCGGGGTTGTAAGACGCGCGTCTTTCGGCTGTAAGATGCGCGTCTTACACGTGTAAGATGTGCGTCTTTCGGCTGTAAGATGCGCGTCTTTTATCCTTTTCATCTAAAAGATTGGACAAAGTCTTGCAGGAGTCGCGCCCTTTTCCTATCTTTGCATCAGACAAAGCACCTAAGTGCCCCGAGAAAGACAACGTAGAACCTTAAACCCCACAACTATGGCCATCAAGTATAGTTATGTACCGAGGTCGTCGAACCTCAGCGATGCCGACGCCAAGTGGCTTATCTATGCCGCTGCGCAGAGCACCGAGACCATCAACCTGCAACAGATTGCCCGTCATCTGTCGAGTCATAACTCGCCCTTTTCCGAGGGCACAATCATCGGTCTGCTCACCGACTTCCAGAAGTGCATCGTCGAGCACCTGAAGCGTGGCGCCCGCGTGGATTTGGGCGTCCTCGGCGCCTTTTACACGACGCTCACCGGGCGCGGCGCCGCCACAGTCGAGGAGTTCTCGCCCAGTCTCATCGACCACATCAACGTGCGCTGGCGGGCCTCCAAGGAGATGGAGCGGGACTTGCAACGCACCCCTCTCAAGCTTATCCCTAACCGCGCCGAACAGCGTAAGATCAGGCGCAAGCAAAACGAGTTGCTCCGCCAGCAAGTCGAGGCCTCTCGCCAACCTCGCACTCAATCCGAAGATTAGGATTGTTTAACACATAAAACTCTTGTTTTATACTGAAAAATGTGTAACTTTGCCCAAGCCAATTTATACAACTTCTATTTCATTGACTTGTATCTGCCAGAAGAATGAAGAATGCTATCTTGCCCTTATTGGTGGCGTGCGCGATGCTATCTGGCTTGTTCGCCCACTGCACAACACACGAGGCGTGTGCTACAGCGGACGATAGAAAGGATGTGGCTGGGAGAAGTAACAAGGAAATGCCTCTTGATAAGGCCCCTCTGCAGGTGGGAAGAAGAGACTTGCAAGATGTTTTATGCGGATACGGTTGGGCGTGTGAAGAGTCCTATAAATATAATGAGGAGGGGGAGGGAGAAAAAGCCCTCGGCTTTCATGGTCGTGTGGGGACGGGAGCGAGTCTGTATTTCTTTTCATCCGATTCCGTAGAGATTATCTCTCTCGAACGAGGGGGGAGTATCTGGCAATGCCCCTTTGTTTATGACGAGACAAACGGAGTCTTGGAATTAGACAGGGTTTATACGGTACTCTCTGTTGACACGGTACGCCATCTCTTAGAGGTTGAATGCGAGGATAGAGGGGAGAGATTTGTTGATGTGTACAGGCGTCTGGAAAGCAAAGAGTGGCAAGAAATATATAGTGAATTCGAAAAGCATTAATAATTAAAACCTTAAAAAACTATGACTATTAGAGAACTTCAACCCAAGGCAGTGTGGGAGAACTTCTACCTGCTGACACAGGTGCCCCGTCCGAGCGGACACCTTGAGAAAGTACAACAGTTCCTGCTCCAGTGGGCCAAGGAACGCGGCATTGAGGCCTGGAAGGATGGGGCCGAGAACATCGTCATGCGCAAGCCCGCCACACCGGGCATGGAGGACAGGAAGACGGCTGTCTTGCAGGCACACATGGACATGGTGCCCCAGAAGATTGACGAGAGCAACCATAACTTCGAGACCGACCCCATCGAGACCTATATCGACGGCGAGTGGGTGCGCGCCAAGGGTACCACCCTCGGTAGCGACGACGGCATGGGTGTGGCCGCCATCATGGGCATCTTCGAGAGCAAGGACCTCAAGCATGGCCCCCTGGAAGCCCTGATTACGGCTGACGAGGAGACCTGCATGTACGGTGTCAACCACCTCTCGGCCGATACGCTGAAGGGCGACATCCTCCTGAACATCGACAACGAGACGCTGGGCGAGTTCGTCATCGGCAGTGCGGGCGGTGTCAACATCAACTGCACGCTCGGCTACAAGGAAGTCGCTCCCGAGGAGGGCGACGTCGCTGTACGCATCACCCTGAAGAACCTGCGCGGCGGCCACTCTGGCCTGGAGATTAACGAAGGTCGCGCCAATGCCAACAAACTGATGGCCCGGCTCGTGCGTCAGGCCATTATCGACGACGATGCCCGTCTCTGCTCGTGGCAGGGCGGCAACATGCGCAACGCCATCCCGCGCACCGCAGAAGTGGTGCTCACCATCCCCCGGGAGAATCTCGACGACCTCCGCGAACTTGTCGATTACTGTCGCGAAACCTTCACCCAAGAGTATAGGGGCGTAGAGTCAGAAATGGCCCTATTCATCGAGGAAATTGCCCTTCCCGAGGGTCAGGTGCCCGAGGAGATTCAGGACAACGTCATCGACGCTCTGGTGGCTTGCCACGACGGTGTGCTCCGCAACATTCCCAGCATCCCCTCGGTCGTCGAGACCAGCTCGAACCTGGGCATCGTGAAGATTGGCCAGGGCGAAGTGAGCATCCTCATCCTCGCCCGCAGCAGCAGCGAGACGATGATGGAGTACATCCAGGAGATGCAGGAGTCGTGCTTCTCGATGGCCGGCATGAAGGTGACCTACGACGGTCAGTACGGTGCCTGGCAGCCTAACTTCGACAGCCCCATCACGGCCAAGATGGTCGAGGTGTATAACCGCCTCTATCCCGACACGCCTGCCCGCGTCGAGGTCTGCCACGCTGGTCTGGAGTGCAGCATCATCGGTGGTGTCTATCCCCACATGGACCTCGTCTCGTTCGGTCCCACGCTCCGCTCGCCCCACACGCCCGACGAACGTTGCCTGATTCCCTCCGTCGCCAAGTTCTGGCCCTTCCTCGTGACGCTCCTGGAAGAAATACCCGTAAAGTAATCCCCCTATGCGAAAAGCCCTCATCCTTATCCTTTTGTATGCGATGGCGCTACCGTCGCAGGCAGGGAAGAGCCAAGGCCGCAGACTTAACGACCTGCTGCTCTCCTACATGCAGGTGGAGGACCTGCACCCCGACAGCCTGGAGCGTAATATCGACAGCCTGAAGCGGGTGCGCCAGCAGTCGCAGGACGCGGCCGAACAGGCCGTCTATGCGGCGGCCATCGGTCGGCTCTACGCCGCACGGATGAACTGGCGCTCGGTCGGTACCAACTTGCGCGACTCGTCGCTCGTCTGGTACGGTCGGGCACTGGCCGACAAGCAAGTGCTGGCCCAGACCAAGGCCAAGCGGTGGAAGCCCTTCGTGGTCATCGGACGGGATGAAGGTTACTTCGGCGGCGACATGCTGAACGTCGTCTGGCGCAGTCTGGTCGGTTCGCATCGGAAGGCTGTGCGCGACACCTGCCGCGTGCTGCCAAAGTTCGATGAAATGGTCGATTTTTATCGCACGGCGGGTCGTCGCGAGGGAGCCCTGCTCTTGGCACTCGACTCGTTAGACGACAGCGGACGTAGGACCTCCGAGGCCGACCTGCTGAAGATTCGTGACGAATATGCCGACCTGCCCCTTTGCGCAGAGGTCTATCTGGCCCTGGGCACCGAGGTGGAAGGCACGCCTTTCCAGCACCGCGAGTGGCTGGAGCAGGGCATCAGCCGCTATCCGAAGTATCGGCGCAAGTCCGTGCTCCAGAACGCCCTGACACGCCTGTCCGACCCTCTCTTCCAGTGGGACGGACCGCTGGAAGTCTATCCCGGCAAGCAATACGTGTGGAAGTTCACGGCCCGCAACGTAAGGTCGGTGCTCATCAACGGCGAGGAACACCCCTTCCCCCAGCACGACCCGATAGAGACCTTCCACGACTCCATCCTCTGGACGGCCCCCGCCCCAGGGTGGCACAAGTATGAGTTCCTGCCCCAGACCTCTGCCAAATTGACAGAGAAGGTGAAACCGCTGGAGCAGTCCATCAAGGTCTCGCGCCTGATGATGGCCCACCAGGTGATGCCCGACGAGCGGGTGCGGATGCTTGTGCTCGATGCCGAGACGGGACGCCCTCGGCCAGGAGTGACCATCATGGCCTTCGACCCTCAGGCAAAGCCTGCGGAAGGCGAAACCCTGCTCGCGGAGTCGCGTGCCTACTTCAAGGGTAAAACCGACGAGCGGGGCATGCTGCTCGTGCCGCGCATGAAACTGAAGAACGGCCGGATCCATAGCCAGTTGCGCTATCAGATGAGTTGCGACGATGAGGACGCCTCCCTGCACAGCGGTACGCGCTACCTCTATAACGTGGGGAAGTGGCAAGGTGCCCCTGCCGATTCGACGCGCAACATCTGTCTCTATACCGACCGCAACATCTATCGTCCCGGCCAGACTGTCCATGTGGGCGGCATCGTCTATGACCAACTCGACTGGGAGGGCGACGTGCGACAAGGCCTGACCTACACCCTGGAGCTATTCGATGCCAACCACAAGAGTGTAGAGAAGAAGGAGGTTTCTACCGATGAAATGGGCGTTTTTAGCGCCGACTTCCTCCTTCCCGAGGGTGGAAAGAACGGCTACTACCAGGTACAGATAAAGAACCGCACCAGCATAGGCTTCCGCGTCGAGGAGTATAAGCGCCCGACCTTCGAGGTAACGCTCTGCGACTCGGTACGCACCGTGGGCGACAGCATTGTCGTGAGCGGCGTGGCCAAGACCTATGAGGGCTCACCCCTGCGCGGTGCCCGGGTGACGGGAACGTTCCGCTGGAGCCATCCCTGGGTCTATTACCGCATCGGCAAGCGTCCGGCGGACTTCGAGCAGGAGCGCTTCGATACCCTGCTGACCGACGACAAGGGGCAGTTCGAATACACCCTCTATAAGCCCGAACAGAACCTCTCGTTGCAGGTCAACGTCGATGTGCTGAGCCAGCATGGCGAGAGCCACGATGCCCACCGCACCTATTGGCGCCGCCTCATGATGCCCGAGCCCGTGCCCGAGAAGGTTGATTCCACCTTCCTCGTGCGCTGTGTGTCCGATACCTTCAGCCTCGCAAGGCCCGGCCGCATTGAGGTGACGACTAACCTGCGCGACGTCTATCTCCACTACACGCTGGCCGCTGCCGGTAAGGTATGGGTCGATACTATGGTGTGCCTCTCGAACGAGACGAAGGCCTTCGACATCCCCTACCGCCCGGAGTATGACCAAAGCGTGACGGCCTCGTTCTGCTTTGCCCAGCACGAGAGGATGTTCGCCGACTCCAGGACGCTCTATCTCGCCCAGCCCGATAAACAACTGCGGATGCGTTGGGACACCTTCCGCAACCTCTTGCAGCCGGGGCAGAAGGAGGAGTGGCGACTGACCCTGCTGAATCCCGACGGAACGCCAGCCAAGGCCAACGTCATGATGGCCATGTACGATGCCTCGCTCGACTACTTCGGGAGGCACGACTGGCACTTCGGCTTCTACCGCGGTCACCGTACCTACGGGGTGCCCTTCCATGTCGATTGGCGGGGCCAGAGCGGTGTGAATGCGATGGCCAACTACTACCAGAAGACCAAAAAGGAGCGCGCCCTGAGCCTGTCGTACATCAATCCCGAACTCTTCGAGGTCGGCGCCTATACACGCGCCATGGGGCGTGGTCCCATCCTATATAAGGCGGCAGCCAATACCATGATGGTGGCTTCCGCGGCCCCAATGGCTGCCACGGAGGAATCGGCTGATATGGGCAGCGCCGCCATGATGCGTGAGGCTAAGGTGGCTACGACGAACGACGGCGTAGAACAGGCGGAAGAGGAAGTGGAAGAGGAGGAGACTGTGGCCGTTCCGATGCGCGAAAACTTCGATGAAACCGCGTTTTTCTATCCTCAACTGCGTACTAATAAGGGTGGGCAGGTGAGCATCTCCTTCACCCTGCCCGAGAGCCTGACCAGTTGGAGTCTGATGGGCATTGCCCACACGGCCGACCTCAACTACCTGAACATCCGTGAGCAGGTGACAGCCCGCAAGGACCTGATGGCCCAGCTCTACCTGCCTCGGTTCCTGCGCCCGGGTGACGAGGCCATGCTTTCGGCCACCATCCGCAATGTCAGCGACGAAGTGCAGTCGGGTAGGGGCACACTGCAAGTGCTCGATGCCAAGACCGAGCGCGTGCTGAAGACCTGGAAGACCAACTTCCGGCTGGAAAGCAAGCGCGACACCGTCCTGACCTTCGGCTATGTCAGTCCCGACGAGGACATCATCGTCCGTTGGGCCGTGGCAGGCACGACGTGCAGCGACGGCGAACAGCGCCTGCTGCCCGTGATGCCTGCCACGATGCACGTGACCAATGCCATTGCCATTACGGCCTACGACCCCTCGGTGCAAAACATAGACCTCTCGAACCTCTTCCCAAAGGGCGTGACCGACCGTAAGCTGACCCTCGAATACACCACCCATCCCGAGCAGTATGCCCTGCAAGCCCTGCCTCCCTTGGCAAAGGCTAAGCGCTGTGACGTATTGTCGCTGGCTGCGGCTTATTATGCCGGCGTGCTGGGCAAGGCCTTAGGCGTAGAAATGCCCGATTCCACCGAGACTTATCTGTCTCGTATCCGCGAGTTGCAGGATGCCGACGGCGGCTTCCGGTGGTACCCTTCGATGCCCACGAGCCCCTACCTGACACGCGAAGTAAGTTATTTGTTGACCCGCCTGCGCATGCTGACGGGTGAAGGCGTGGCCTCGCAGGTCAACGAGCGTGCTGTCCACTACCTGCTGAAGCAGCGCATCGACAGCACCTACCTGAGTACGGCCGACCTGCGTAACCTCTACATCGTCCAATACGCTGGTGTCCGCCTGTCGAAGGAGGAACAGAAGAAGGTGGATTACCTCTTGAAGTTGGCAAAGCGTGAGGACGTCGAGGAGGATGGCTACGAGCGTCAGGCCCTGCTGGCCATTGTCTTGAAGCAGGCGGGTGCCGACCGCAAGGCCCGCAAGTGCATGAACGAGTTCCGTCGCTACATCGTGTCGAGTCCCCAGCGTGGTTCGTACATCGAGTTCCCGAAGGGCAGTTTCACCAGCATCGACCGCAAGCTGCACATCCACGTCCAACTGATGGAAGCCCTCTGGCGCATGAATCCCCAGGACTCTCTCTTGCGGGGCATGCGTCGCTACCTGCTCCAGCAGAAGCGTACGCAGGAGTGGTCAACCCCGGTCAACTCGGCGAATGCCGTATTTGCCCTGATGAATAATTCTGGATTGTCTGGAGATTCCGGGAAATCCCCTAAGGACTTGCTCTCTATCACCCGCCAGCAGTCGCCCGTGCAGAACTTTACGGCCCAGGACGATACACTGGGCTACCTGCGCGACTCGATGGAGATTACGGAGAACACGCTGCCCATACGCCTGCGCCTGCATAAACTCTCGAAAGGCGAGAGTTGGGGAGGCGTCTTTGCCGACTTCGAGCAACGCTTCGATGCCGTGGGGGCTGCCGCCGAGGGGCTTAGCGTCAGGGCGGAATATCCTAAGGATATGAAGCGGGGCAACCGCTACCGGGTGCGCTACTACATCAGTGCCGACCGCGACTATGAGTACGTGACGCTCGTCCTGCCGCGTCCGGCGGCCACCGAACCTGTTGACCAGCGTTCGGGCTATCGCTGGAACGTGGGCAGCACCATGGGCTGGAGCGGAGGCCTGGGCTTCTATCGTCAGGTACATGATGCCACGACGGAACTGAACTTCTGCCAGATACCGCGCGGCGACTATCTTATCGAGGAGGACCTCTATGTGGAGCGCGAGGGTACGTACCATTCGGGCGTCAGCGTCATCCGCTGCGAGTATGCCGAGGAGTTTCAGGGACATAGCGAGGACATGGTTGTTAGAGTTAAATAGAAGACCCACCCCCTGCCCCCTCCCTGTGAGGGAGGGGAGTAGATGCATGAACTAAACAATGACATATAATGAATAAGATCGCAAGAGTAACTGCCCCCCTCCCTCACAGGGAGGGGCTGGGGGTGAGTCTTCTTCTCGCTCTTGTCTTGTTTGTGGCCTGCAAGGAGGACAGGCCGCAACTGACGGACGCGAAGGGCACGCCGTCGGAGTTGCTCGTGGTCTTGCCCTCGGCCCTGGTAGATAGTGACGTCGCCGACACCCTGCTGACCATTACCGATTGCGATGCGCCTGGCCTGAACTCGTCAGAACGCATCTTCCGCACCATGACTATTGGAGAGCGAGGCTACCAGAAGGTGTATAAACTGATGCACAGCCAGTTGCACGTACAACTCGACCCGGCACTGCGAGAGCCCACACTGGGTGTGGCTTACGATGTCTATGCCCGTCCGCAGTTGCAGATTATGGTTCGGGCTGCCACGCAGCAGGCCTTGGGACGCTTCCTGAGCGACAACCGCGAACGCATACAGCACCTGATTCTTGATTTCCAACTCGACCGCCAGGCTGGCCTGCTGAGGAAGAAGTATAGCAAGAAAGTGGCTGACGACCTTGCCCGACACATGGGCTATCGGGTGAACATGCCCGTAGATATCCAGTCCACCAAGTTGGGCAAGGACTTCCTGTGGGCCTCCTCGAACCGAGGGGGCGACAAGGACATCAACTTCCTCTTCTACACCCTTCCGTGGTCGGGCGAGGACATCCGCGACATGGAACGCTTCACGGCTCGTCGCGACTCGGTGTTGCGGAGGAACATCCCCGGTTCCTTAGACGGGCAGTGGATGCAGACCTCGCGGAACGACGACGGGGAGCCCGTCTTGTGGCCTGCCTTGCGCAGGGTTGATGGCAGGGAACTGGTGGAGATTCGTGGCCTTTGGGACATGCACGGCGGTTTCATGGGTGGCCCCTTCGTGGCCCGTATGGAGATTGATACCCTCCAGCGCCGTATAGTCGTGAGCGAGGGCTTTGTATTCTCGCCCAATACCTCCAAGCGTGACCTCCTGCGCTCGGTCGAGGCCGGCCTGCGCACGCTCAAGAAGTTGTAAGAGCGCATTTATTGTCGCCATAAAACTTGCATTTTCGCTTGCTTATTCGTACCTTTGTCCCCACGATGAAGAAGATATACATTACACTGGTAGCTATGCTGGCCCTCGCAACGGGAGCCGTGGCACAACCGCAGTTTGTGGCTGAAACACCCATCCAGAAGGTGGGCGAGATGATATTCCAGACACCCAAGACGGTGACGTTTGAGTTTCAGAACAAGGGTACGGAACCGTTGGTCATCACCGAGGTGCATCCCTCGTGCGGATGCGTCAGCGTAGCGTACCCGCAAGTGGCGATTATGGCTGGTGCTTCAGGCCAGATTACGGCTACGTACGATGCCGGGATGCTGGGCTCGTTCCAGCGCGAACTGGCCGTCTATACCAACCAGCAGGACGAACCCTTCTACCTGACCTTCTCGGGCCGTGTCGTGGTGTCACCACTGGACTTTGATGGCAACTTCCCCATAGACCTGGGCAGCGTCCGCCTGAACTCGAATTATGTGGAGTTCGACGACGTGAACCGTGGCGACAAACCCGTGGTGGAATTGCAAGTAGTGAACATGGAGCATGGGACCTACGAACCGCAGTTGATGCACCTGCCCAACTACCTTTCGGTCGAGTGCATGCCCAGTGTCATACAACCCGGACGCGTGGGCAAGATTCGTCTTACGCTGGATAGCGACAAACTCTTTATGGACGGTCTGAACCAGACGAGCATATACCTATCCCGCCACATGGGCGACAAGATTTCGGACAAGAACGAGATTGTGGTCTCGGCCGTCCTGTTGCCTGCCTTCCGCGACCTTACGCCCGAACGGTTAGAGACGGCCCCCCACATCGTACTAATGGACGGTGCAGAGATGGTGGACGATGAGGTCAGCATTGTCATGGGCACGAAGAAGCGCGTTACCAAGGTAATCAACGTGACCAACATCGGTGAGGAACCCCTGACGATAAGTGCCGTGCAGGTCTTCAACCGCGCGCTGACGGTGAGCCTGGGCGATCGCACCATACCGGCTCATGGTACGACGAAACTGAAGATAACGGTCGATGCCAAGGAACTTCGTAAGGCAAAGAACGGTCCGCGTCTGCTGCTCATCAGCAACGACCCGCGCCATGCTAAGACCGTGCTCGACGTGAATGTAGAATAAGAAAGAGATATGGAACACCCCGAGAACAGCGAAGAGTACAAGGGACTGCAGGTGAATAGCGGTGTGGGCCCGGTGTCGATAGTGAATCCCTACCTGAAGCGTGGTCGTTTTGCCCGTCGGAGGCTGACGGCCGGCGACTACGTAGAGGGCATCCTGCGTGGCGACTCGGCCATACTGGGCCAGGCCGTAACGCTGGTGGAGAGCGTGAACCCCGACCACCAGCAGGTGGCGCAGGAGGTCATCGAGAAGTGTCTGCCCTATAGCGGACGGTCGGTGCGCATCGGTATCAGTGGTGTGCCTGGAGCCGGCAAGAGTACGAGCATCGACGAGTTTGGCATGCACGTGCTGAAGGAGAAGGGCGGCAAACTGGCCGTACTGGCCATCGACCCCAGTTCGGAGCGTACGAAGGGCAGCATCCTGGGCGACAAGACCCGTATGGAGAAACTATCGGTACACCCCGACAGCTTCATCCGTCCCAGCCCCTCGGCAGGTTCGCTGGGCGGTGTGGCCCGTAAGACCAGGGAGACCATCATCCTGTGCGAAGCCGCCGGCTACGACAAGATATTCGTGGAGACGGTAGGTGTGGGCCAAAGCGAAACGGCCTGTCACTCGATGGTCGATTTCTTCCTGCTCATTCAACTGGCGGGTACGGGCGACGAACTGCAAGGCATCAAGCGTGGTATCATGGAGATGGCCGATGGCATCGTCATCAACAAGTGCGACGGCAACAACGTGGAGAAATGCCACTTGGCAGCCAACCACTTCCGCAATGCCCTGCACCTATTCCCGCCTACCGAGAGCGGATGGGTGCCCAAGGTACTTTGCTACAGCGGTTTCTATGGGCTGGGCATCAAGGAGGTCTGGGACATGGTCTATGAGTACATCGACTTCGTGAAGGCGAACGGCTACTTCGACTATCGCCGCAACGAGCAGGCCAAGTACTGGATGTACGAGAGCATCAATGAACAGCTGAAGAACAACTTCTACCAAAACTCCACCATCGAGGACATGCTGAAGTTGTCGGAAAAGAGTGTGCTGGCGGGAGAGAAAACGTCATTCGTGGCTGCCAAGCAACTGCTCGACACGTACTTTGCACTCCTGCATTAACCACGTGGGCGTGCTGGTGGCCCCACAAATTCCTATTGAATTGCAATTGGTCAGCCAACGGGAGTCGATCTCGTTGGCTGCGTCTATCATGTAGCTTTGAGGATTGACGCGTTGGCATTCGTTGAAGAGCACGCGCCCGTTGCTCGACTTCTTACCGCAGACGAAGAGCACGACGTCGTGGCGCGAGGCAAACTCCCGGATGTGGGGCATGCGGTTGGCTACCTGCCGGCAGATGGTGTCGTAGTAGCGGAAGGTGGCGGACGGCGAGATGTGTTCTCTGATGTAATCGACAATGCGACGGAACTCGTCGAGCGGCTGTGTGGTTTGGCTATAGAGGTAGATGTCTCGGCTGAAATCGAGACACTGTACGTCCTCAGGCCGTTCGATGACGATAGCCGTGCCATTGGTCTGGCCAACAAGTCCCAAAACCTCGGCGTGACCGGGCTTGCCGAAGATGACGATTTGTCCCCGGTGGTCAGGGTCGCCGTCGTACTCGCGCTTGATTCGTTCCTGCAAGTGGAGTACTACGGGGCAGGTGGCATCGATAATCTCAATGCTGTTGGCCTCGGCCTTACGGTAAGTCTGTGGGGGTTCGCCATGAGCCCGTAGGAGCACCGTGGCATCGTGCAGGTGGTCGTACTCTTCGTGGCCGATGGTGATGAGGCCCATGCGCTGCAGTCGGTCGCACTCCATCGAGTTGTGTACGATATCGCCCAGACAATATAGGGGCTGGCTGCTGTCGGCCAACACCTCTTCGGCTTTCCCTATGGCGCGTGTCACACCAAAGCAGAAGCCACTGCCCGTGTCAATCTCAACCTTCAATGACTCGCTGATAAGTGTCCAACAACCACTGGTTCTGCGACTCGATGGTCAGGTGGCTGTTATCAAGGACAATGGCATCCTCAGCCTGACGCAAGGGGCTGATTTCGCGATGGGTGTCGATGTAGTCGCGCTCCTCTACATTATGCAGAATCTCCTGGAAGTCACATGCCTCGCCCTTGGCCGTGAGTTCGTCGTAGCGACGTTGGGCACGCACTTCGGCAGAGGCTGTTACGAAAATCTTCAGTTCAGCATCGGGAAATACCGTGGTGCCGATGTCCCGTCCGTCCATGATGATGCCCTTCTCGCGGCCCATGCGCTGCTGTTGGCGCACCATCTCCTCGCGCACGAAGCCCAAGGCGGCAATGGGGCTGACGTGGTTACTGACCTCGAGGGTGCGGATGCGGTCCTCTACGCGCGTATTATTAAGATAGGTATCGGGTCTGCCACGTTCGGGATTGAACTGGAAACTGATTTCGATGTCCTGCATGGCATCGCGCAGGCGGGGTTCGTCAATCACACCCTCTTCGCTGATAAGGCCATGTTCGAGGGCATAGAGGGTGACGGCGCGATACATGGCACCACTATCGACATAGACGTATCCAATCTCACGGGCCAGGTCCTTGGCCATTGTGCTCTTTCCGCATGACGAGTAGCCGTCGATGGCAATGGTAATCTTTTTCATAGGGTCTTTAGGGTCTTTAAGGTCGTAAGGACTTTATGGTCATTGATATCACAGACTGTAGCTGGCACTGAATGCCAGCGTGTGGGCACTGACGTGGTACTTGGCATAGGCCAGGCCGAACTTGAACTTCTTCAGGTTAACGCCCGCTCCTGCCGACAGACCTGCGGCATGGCTCGAACCAGCCGCCTTCATCTCATAGGCACGACGGAAGTTGTAGCCCAGGGCGATGTAAAACTGGTCGGTAGGCAGGATGTCGATGCCCAAGTTGAAGTGGTTGATGAAGATGCTGCCGCCCTTGGGCTTCTTGCTGACGTGGTAGAAGTACTTCGAACTCCAGCGGGTCAGGTCGGTCATAGTAAGGCTGAAGCGGATGGGGGCATGACCCATGCCTTTTGTCAGTCCCAATTGCAGATTGAAGGGCAGGCGTTCGTGGTCGTCGCCAAAGGCTTTCACTTGTCCGCCCAGGTTGGCGGCTACGGCCGAGAAGGAGAGGTCGCTCTCCTCGTTATAATAGTTCAGGCCCAGGTCGATGGCCAACCCGACGGAGGTGTAGTCGGCATACTTCGAGTAGATAATCTTCCCTGTGGCGCCGCCCGACCAGTAGTCGCTCAGGTTGTAACTGTACATGCCATTGACGGCCATGTCCAGCGCTCTGACGTCGCCCAGCACCTCGCCCGTCTCCAGGGTCTCTGTCATCGAGCCGTAGCCCACAAACTGCACGCCTGCGCCCCATGTGCCACGTTCGCCATGCTCGCGGACAAAGGAGGCACTGCCCGTCTTGCTGCCCCGCATGTAGGTCATGAAGTTCAGGTTCATCGAGTTGTTGCTCACGTTCGAGAGCAACGCAGGATTTTGGAAGATGAGTGAGGCATCGTCCTCGATGATGGATATGTTCTTGCCACCAAGGGCAGTGGCATGCGACGACGTAGGGAGCGACAGGAAGTTGAAGACACTGCTGCTCTCTTGCCCCCACATGAGGAGGGGAATGAGCAGGCTTAGGGTTAGAAAAGTCAGTCGGCGTGTCATTGTTCTCTGGTTTCGGTCCTCAAAGGTACGCTTTTTTTCGATACATTACCAATATTTAACGTCAAAAGTCCCCTAAAAGTTGTATTGAAAGCACAAAAATGTGCGAAATGCAAAAAAAAAGCGGTCAATATCGAACATAAATGAAAAAAATGTGCTACATTTGTTCCCGTAGTAACGAAAAATTAACGCAAATCTATATGGAAAACGTAGAGAACAGAACCGTCAATGACGAACTCTCTGGCCAGTCTTGGACCAGTATGCTGATTGGTTACGTACTCGTTTTGGCTGCCATCTTTGTGGCCTTTGAGTGGACCCAGCGCGAGATTAAGGTTGATGAGAGCAACGAGCCTATCTATGACATGGCCGTTGAAGAGGACATGATTCCTATCACCAAGCAGGAACAGCCCATGGCAGCTCCCCCACCACAGGCAGCTCCCATGACTCCCGAAATCCTGGACTTGGTAGATAACAAGGAAGAGATTCCTGAGGAAGAAATCCAGACCTCTGAGGAAGTAAACCAGAGCATTGTGGCTGTTGTGGGTACAGGTGCCCCCACGGCTGTAGTAGCTGGTCCTCCCGCTCCCGTAGTTGAGGAAGTCGATGACGACCGCATCCTCGATGTGCCTGAGGAGAGTGCTGAATTCCCCGGCGACGTATATCAGTGGCTGCAGAAGAACATCAAGTACCCGCCCATCTGTCAGGAACAGGGTATTCAGGGACGTGTCAGCGTACAGTTCGTAATCAACAAGGACGGCTCCATCGTTGACGTCAAGGTGCTCCGCTCGCCCGATGACAACCTGTCGAAGGAGGCCGAGCGCGTGGTTAAGTCCATGCCGAAGTGGAAGCCCGCACGTCAGGGTAACAAGCCCGTACGTATGCGCTACGTGCTCCCCGTTATGTTCCGCTTGAGCTAATATGTAAGCTGTTTCATAGAAGGCTGCCTAACCACGGCAGCCTTTTTTGACGAATCCTATACCTTATTTATATAATATATATGTACACAAGCGCACAGATATTAGAGAAAGTGAACCAGGCCCTGGCAGCCTTGCCCTACGAGCGAAAGCCTGAAGGTCTGTATGCCCCCGTCCGCTATGTCCTTTCCTTGGGAGGCAAGCGCATACGTCCCGTGCTGATGCTTATGGGCTATAATCTCTACCACGACGATGTGGAGCGCATCATGATGCCGGCCCTCGGACTCGAGACATACCACAACTATACCCTTCTGCACGACGACCTGATGGACCGTGCCGATGTGCGTCGCGGTCAGCCGACGGTACATCGCAAGTGGGATGAGAATACGGCCATCCTGAGTGGCGATTCCATGTTGGTGCTGGCCTATCAGCGCATGGCACAGTGCGACCCTGACTTGTTGCCAGAGGTCATGCACCTGTTTACGGAGACGGCTCTTGAAATCGGTGAAGGTCAGCAGTACGACATGGAGTTTGAGACACGTAACGACGTGGCAGAGACTGAATATATCGAGATGATTCGCCTGAAGACTTCGGTCTTGTTGGCTTGTGCGCTGAAGATTGGTGCCATCCTGGCGGGGGCTCCCAAGGAGGACGCCGAGGCCCTGTATGACTTTGGCGAACAGATAGGGTTGGCCTTTCAGTTACAGGACGACTACCTCGATGTCTATGGCGACTTCAAGGTCTTTGGCAAACGCATCGGTGGCGACATCCTTTGTAATAAGAAAACCTATATGCTCATCAATGCCCAGTTGCATGCCAACGACCAGCAACGGGCTGGACTGGAGCGATGGCTTGCGGCCACCCGTTATGACGAGGAGGAAAAGATACAGGCCGTAACCCGTCTGTATAACGAAATCGGCATCCCCCAGATGGCTCGCCATAAGATAGCGTATTACTACCAACTGGCCGAGCAGAGCCTGGCTAAGGTGGCCCTGCCCGAAGCACGCAAGGCCCCTCTTTGGCAGTATGCCCAGGAAATGCTCAACCGTCAAAGCTAACCCCTCACCCCTCACCTCTCACCTCTTCAATGATAGACACCCACAGCCATATATACGGCCCCGAGTTCGACGAAGATCGTGACCTCGTGGTACAGCGTGCCCGGGAGGCTGGGGTAGAGTGCATTCTCTTGCCTAATATCAATGCCGAAACCATCCGCCCGATGCTCAGCCTTTGTGCGGCCTATCCCCGTTATTACTATCCGATGATGGGCCTGCATCCCGAGGATGTACGAGAGGATTACCAGCAGGTTCTCCGTGCCATGCGGCAGGAGTTACAGCATCCCCGGCATCCCTTCATTGCCATTGGCGAGGTGGGCCTCGACTTTTATTGGGACGAGACCTACCGCACGCAACAGCTCGATGCCTTCGAACAGCAGGTCTGTTGGGCTCGCGACCTGGGGCTTCCTCTGGTAATACATACGCGTTCGGCCCATCGTGAGTTGGTGGAGGTCATGGAGCGTCATCGTCAAGAGCGGCTGACTGGCATCTTCCATTGCTTTGGTGGCACTCGTGAAGAGGCTGTGGAACTACTCTCCTTCGACGGCTTCGTGCTGGGTATTGGCGGCGTACTGACCTATAAGAAATCTGCCTTGCCCGAGGTGCTCCGTTCCGTACCCTTAGAACGTATCGTCTTGGAGACCGACGCCCCCTATTTGGCTCCCGTGCCTCATCGGGGGAAGCGAAACGAGAGCGCCTATGTAGTCCATACCTTACAACGCTTGGCCGAAGTTTACGAATGTACGCCAGAAACGGTCGATGAAGTGACTACAAAGACGGCAAAACGCATCTTCGACCTGCCTTAAGAACGGAAGAATGTAACGAAATGATAAAAAAATATACATTTTTATGCCCGAAATCGTGCTTAGTTCACTTTTTTTTCGTAACTTGCACACCGATTAATAGTGCAGAGGCTTGAATAGGGCCCCATAAACAGCCTTGGAGAGATGCTCGAGTGGCTGAAGAGGCACGCCTGGAAAGCGTGTAACCGTCAAAAGCGGTTCCGGGGTTCGAATCCCCGTCTCTCCGCAGGAATAAAGAGAAAGAGTAAAAACAAACGTATAATTAATTAACTTTAAAATCAAAAAAACAATGAAAAAGTTATTTGCAATTGTTGCATTGGTTGCTGCTTGTTCTTTTGCTGCAACCTCTAACGTGATGGCTCAAGAAGAAGCTGAAGAGGCTGTAGAGCAGGTTGCTGAAGCAGTTGATACCGCTGCCGTTGACACCGCTGCCGCTGAGGCTGTAGAAGAAGTTGCTCCCGTCGTTGAGGAAGAGAGCGAGAGCCTCCACAAGGTACTGAAGACAAAGTTTATCGAGGGTGACGCAGGCTTCATGTCATTGGTAGCCCTGGCTCTGGTACTTGGTCTCGCATTCTGCATCGAGCGCGTTATCTATCTGACTCTGGCTCAGGTTAACACCCGTAAGTTCATGGGCGAACTGGCCGACCTGGTTGCTCAGGACAAGGTTGAGGATGCCATCGAACTGTGTGACAACACTCGTGGTCCCGTGGCTCGTGTATCTCGCAAGGCTCTGATTTGCTTGAACAGTAAGGAGCAGAACGACATTGCAACAATCGAGCGTGCAATCAACACTGAGGCTGAAATCCAGGGTTCTTACCTCGAGGAGCACTGCTCTTGGATTACCTTCTTCATTGCTTCCGCTCCTTCTCTCGGATTCTTGGGAACTGTGATCGGTATGGTCATGGCCTTCGATACTATCGAGAAGGCTGGTGATATTTCTCCTACCGTTGTGGCTGGTGGTATGAAGGTGGCCCTGATTACTACTATCTTCGGTATTATCGTTGCCCTTATCCTGCAGTTGTTCTACAACTTCATCCTGGGCAGCATCGAAGGCCTGACCGCTAACATGGAAGAGGCAGCTCAGGAGTTGCTGACCATGTGCGTTAAGTCGCCCAAGTGCCAGAAGTAATTAACCCCATTGTCACTCATTCTTAACTAAAAAGGAGAGTTATCATGAAATTAGAGAAAATATCAAATAATGTCCTCTACGCTATCTGTGGTGTGTCGGTGCTCGTCTTCGTGTTGTTCTTCACTGTAGGCTACAACAACTTTGACGAAAAGGGCAATACGGCTCCCCAGTTGACGAGCGTGCTGCTGTTCTTGCAGTACCTGCTTGGGGTCGTCACGTTTGTCCTGATGATTTGGAGCGTCGTCAAGGGTATTCAGAACTCTGGTGGTGGCGATGAGAAGGCCACCAAGGGTATCCCTGGCTCTAAGATCGTCCTGTTCACAACCATTCTGACCATTCTGGCCTTCGTCGTTGGCTACGTGTTCAATCTGGGTGAGGAGCCCTTCACGACAAGTAGCGGCGTGACCACTTCCGGTGGCATGGTTACCGTTGTAGATGCCTTCATCTGGGCTATCTATATCATGTTCTTCGTAGCTGTAGTGACGGTTATCCTGGCTGCCACTGGCGTCATGACGAAGAGCGCAACGAAGAAGTAAAACTTGTAAAACCCTAAGCGAGATATGGCAAAGAAAAAAAGAAAAGTACCAGGACTGAATGCCAGTTCTACTGCGGACATTTCTTTCATCCTGCTTATCTTCTTCTTGATTACCACGTCAATGGATACCGACATGGGTCTGGCACGTCGCCTTCCCCAGCCGCCCGAAGACGAGGAGATAAAACAAGAGTTGAAGATTAAGGAGCGCAATGTGATGGAAGTCCGCATCAACGCCCAGGGTTTCCTTTGGGTAAAGGACGGCACAGCTTCCAGCTATGTTGATATCCGCGAACTGAAGGCTCGTGCTAAGCAGTTCATTACGAACGAGAGCAATCTGAGCATCCTGCCAGAGAAGCACCCCATCAATATCCCCTTGCTGGGAACTTGTTACCTGACGGATAAGCACGTCATCTCTGTACAGACCGACCGTGGTACGCCATACAACATGTACTTCCAGGTACAGAACGAGTTGGTGGCTGCCTACAACGAACTTCGTGACGAGTTGTCGAAGCAGAAGTTTGGTCGCATCTATGCCGCACTGAGCGACGAGCAGAAGGTTGCAGTTCGTACCTACTATCCTCAGAAGATTTCCGAGGCTGAACCTAAAAATTATGGAGGAAACTAATTATGGCAAAGAATAAAGGTAGTCGCGAAATGCCGGAGATGAACACCTCATCTCTGCCTGACTTGATCTTCACCATCCTGTTCTTCTTCATGATTGTAACCACCATGCGTGAGGTTACGCTGAAGGTTAAGTTTGTCGTACCTGCAGGTACGGAACTCGAGAAACTCGAAAAGAAGTCTGCTGTATCGTTCATCTACGTAGGTCCTCCTACCGACCAGCTTCGTGCCCAGTATGGTAGTTCGACCCGCATCCAGTTGAACGACCGCTATGCTGAGCCCAGCGAGGTGATGGACTTCATCTATCAGGAGCGTCAGTCCATGTCTGACCAGACGGCTCAGGTAGTGTCCATCAAGGCCGACCAGAAGACCCAGATGGGTTACATCACCGACATCAAGGAGGTGCTGCGTCGCTCTTGGGCGCTGAAGGTGAACTACTCATCTACGCATCGTAACTAAGCAGAATTCCCAAGACGGATAAATCTGATAGGGGAGAGCCTGACCGCAGGGTCGGGCTCTCCTTGTTTTTGTGGCCTTGACTTAGGATTTGTAACTAAAGTGTGGCCGAGAGCGACGAATATTGAACGAAAAACGCCACTTCGTGTTTAATTTTCAATCTTTCACTTTCAATTTCCAACTTTAATGCGTATCTTTGTGCCGACAAAAGCAAAACGACATGATTACTTTAGATGAATTAGACAAGAAGATTCTCAATCTGATTGCAAACGATGCACGTGTCCCCTTCCTCGAGGTAGCCCGCAAGTGCAATGTCTCTGGCGCAGCCATCCATCAGCGCATGCAGAAGCTCCATCAAATGGGCATCATCAAGGGCTCTCAGTACATCTTCGACCCTGAAATGGTAGGCAACGGCACGTGTGCCTTCATCGGAATCCTGCTGAAGGACCCCTCCGACTCCGACCGCGTGGTGGCTAAGTTGCGTGAGATACCCGAAGTCGTCGAGTGCCACTATACTACGGGCAACTACGACCTCTTCATCAAACTCTATGCCCACGACAATGCCCACCTCTTGAGCCTTATCCACGACAAGTTGCAGCCCATCGGCATCCAGCGCAGCGAGACCATGGTATCGTTCAACGAACCCATCAATCGCCAGATGCCCATACACGCAGCACGATGATAAGCCTCATAGCCGCCGTTGCGCGAAATCGTGCGATAGGCTTCGACAACCGGCTGCTCTACTGGCTTCCCAACGACCTTCGCCGCTTCAAGCAGCTTACGACGGGTCATACCATCGTTATGGGCCGTCGCACTTTCGACTCCCTGCCCAAGGGAGCCCTGCCCAATCGTCGCAACATCGTGCTCTCCCGTTCCAAGGCTGAGTGCCCGGGTGCTGAGGTCTTTCCTTCGCTTCAGGCAGCCCTTGCGGCTTGCCATCCCGATGAGGACATCTACGTCATCGGCGGAGCCAGTGTCTATCGTCAGGCCCTTCCCCTTGCCGACCGTCTTTGCCTTACGGAGATCGATGATACGCCCGACGAGGCAGATGCCTTCTTCCCTGACTATTCCGATTGGAAGGTTACCTGGGAGGAACAGCACGAGGCAGACGAGCGACATGCTCATGCCTACCGTTTTGTCGATTACGAAAGATAGTAACGTAATAACGTTATAATGATATAACGTCAACACAGAGTAAATGAAACAATATCTCGACCTCCTGCAACGCATCCTCGACGAGGGTGTTACAAAGAGCGACCGCACCGGCACCGGCACCATCAGCATCTTTGGCCACCAGATGCGCTTCGACCTCTCTCAGGGCTTCCCCCTTGTGACCACGAAGAAGGTCCACCTCAAGAGCATCATCTACGAACTCCTTTGGTTCCTTCGGGGCGATACCAATGTCCGCTATCTTCAGGACAACGGCGTGCGCATCTGGAACGAGTGGGCCGACCCCGAAACGGGCGACCTTGGTCATATCTATGGCTATCAGTGGCGTTCGTGGCCCGACTATAACGGAGGATTCATCGACCAGATACAGCAGGCCGTCGATGCCATAAAGCACAATCCCAACTCCCGTCGCATCATCGTCTCGGCTTGGAATGTGGCCGACATCGACAATATGAACCTCCCTCCCTGCCACGCCTTCTTCCAGTTCTATGTGGCCGACGGGCGTCTGTCCCTGCAACTCTATCAGCGCAGTGCCGACATGTTCCTCGGTGTCCCCTTCAACATTGCCTCCTATGCCCTCCTCTGTATGATGATGGCGCAGGTCTGCGGCCTTCAGCCAGGCGATTTTATCCACACGACGGGCGACACCCATATCTACACCAACCACCTCGAGCAGGTGCGTCTCCAACTCTCCCGCGAGCCACGTCCCTTGCCTCGTATGGTCATCAATCCCGAGGTCCACAGCATCTTCGACTTCCAGTACGACGATTTCCGTCTCGAAGGCTACGACCCTTGGCCAGCCATTAAAGGCGTGGTGTCTGTTTGAATTAAGAATTAAGAGTTAAGAATTGTCTCTTCCTTCCGATTTCATCTCCTTGATGCGCGAGCACTTGGGCGCCGAGGCGTCCGACTCGTTACTCCATGGTCTTCAGCAGCCAGCCACGGTAAGTGTGCGGTTCAACGCCCGCAAGTTTCCTGGTCAACTCCAAGGCGTTGGCGACCCAGTCCCTTGGTGTCCCGATGCCTATTACCTCGGTACTCGCCTTGCCTTCACCTTCGACCCCCTCTTCCATGCCGGCGTCTATTACGTTCAGGACGCTTCGTCGATGTACCTGGCCGAAATCATAAGAAAATACCTCCCCCTTAAGGGGGAGTCGGAGGGGGTCTTTGCCCTCGACCTCTGTGCCGCCCCGGGTGGCAAGAGCACCCTCCTTGCCAGTCACCTGCCGGAGGGCAGCCTGCTCATCTCTAATGAGCCGATAAGGAAACGTGCTCAGGTCCTGGCCGAGAATATGCACAAGTGGTGCGCCCCTGCCCGTGTTGGCGAAGGGCCTTCTGTGCCTGTCCAGAGTGTGGTTACCCAACTTATGCCAGCCCAGTTTGGCCACCTTCGTCAGACGTTCGACCTCATCCTCGCCGATGTCCCCTGTTCGGGCGAAGGCATGTTCCGCAAGGACCCCGTAGCCCTTCAGGAGTGGAGTATGGACAATGTCCGCCAATGTGCCCGGCGCCAGCGCGACATCCTTACGGCCATTCTGCCCACCCTGCGCCCGGGCGGTCTGCTCATCTACTCCACTTGCACCTTCAATCGTTTCGAGGACGAAGACCAAGTCCGTTGGCTCATGGCCGAATACGGCTTGCAACTGCTCGAGGAACGCCACTTCTTCCCTGGCCGCGACCGTGGCGAGGGCCTCTACATGGCCGCTCTGCGGGCTGGCGAGGGCTCAGCGTCCTTCGGGTCCTTAGAGTCCTTAAGGTCCTTAAAGTCCCTAAAGTCCTTAGCCCCCCTTCCCGCTCCCTTCTCCTTTGCAGAGAGTGAGGGCCATGTCGAACTCGATTACGCTCAGGCCATTGCCTATCTGCGTCGCGAAGCATTGCACATTGCTGCCCCACGCGGAATCCTGGCCGCAACCTATCGCGGCGTCCCCCTCGGCCTAGTCAAAAGTGTCGGCAGCCGCCTAAATAACCTATATCCACAGGATTGGCGCATCCGCACAACCTATAATCCTACCGACCCAGTGCCCGATTTCTTTTTTTGGTTGAATAACGAGATAAAGAAAAATTTCTAAAAAAAGCGTATAAATATTTGTCATATCCCTCATTTTTTGTAATTTTGTCTGTTAACTGAATCCCTTTTATGCTATTATGTTGTAATCTTATGTGGGGGGCAGAAATACAGATGTAAGCCTGGCGGTGGCCAGTAGCATCCCGATAAATAATAAAAGCGTTATGCTCGTCTTGTCAGACGGAAACCTAGGAAATTTCCAATCGAAACGAACAAGAGATGGCATGATGGTTACGCGCATGTAAGCGTGGACTTTATCATCTTTTCCCATCCGTTCGTTGGGCGATTCCTAGGGCCTCCGTTTGAAGATGGGATGATAAAAGTTCCACGCTTTGTTAGTTTATCGTTAGAGAGATAAATATCGAGCGACCACTAACACCCATACGAATGCCCGTACGACGATTTACTCCGCAGGATAAGCTCCACGTACTCACGCTGCTCAAGAATGGTGCGAGCAAGAAGTCTATTGCCCGCCTGCTTCAGATAGACAGGCGCGATATCACCGTCTGGGACCTCCGCTATCAGCGTTATGGCGCAGAGGGGCTGGAGCCCACCTTTAAGCGTACTATATCCCCCGACCTGAAGCGTCAGATGATTGACGAGTATCAAGCCGGCGGCATATCCACTCGTGAACTTTGTGCCAAGTATAATGTCTGTCTCTCGTCGTTCAAGAACTGGCGACGCCAATACCAAGCCGAATCTACTAATAATTTAAAATAACAACAAAACAATGAATCAAAATTATGGGATAATGAGAAAAGTTTTTAAGGGAAATAGACTCCTACAAGTTCTCCTAATAATGCTTCTGGTACCGGTAGGTATGCAGGCGCAAAACGTAACCATCAAGGCTACGAATGGCAGTACCATTGCATCCGTGAAGAATGGCGGTGTGGACGATACCTTCTTTGGCCTCGGAGGTTTCGCCACTTGGCAACATGAACAGCTGAGCATGGTACTGACGGTTGCCGATGATACACAGCTGACCCCCAATGGCCAACTGGGCAACCCTGCCAACAACCTTTTTGCCAACGGCCAATACATGCAGGTGGCAAAGGGTAGGGCAAACGGTGCAAATGTTTGTTATGTGACATTGAGCTTGCCCAATGGTTATCGTTTTACGGGCTATACCATTAAATTTACGAAACCAAGAAACGCGCAGAATGGTGAGTTTAATACGGGTTATAACGACCAATCAACCTTTGGTGAGACAAATAGTACCTTCGCCACTTATATGACCCAGGCAACCATTACCACCGATGGGGCGGCACAAATCATTACTCGCACGGAAGGTGCTGGGGGCACGATGAGCAACGTACTGTATTTTAAATTACAGAATCCGACCCAGAGTCGCGCACTTGTCCAATTGGAAAGTGCCGAATTCTTCTTCACCGCAGAGGGGAACTATTCTCCCGTAACTCCTGCTGGTGAGATTGCGTCACCTGTCAGTGCGGTTGATGTCCCTTTCTCTACCAGTAAGGTGGATTTTGGACCTATCACCAGTAGAAATTACCTGGGATCCACTCGCGTAAGTTATAGTTCTGCCAATGTAACGGACTTGGAGGCAAACTTCAAACTTTATGAGGCAGAGTCCATTGAGGATGGTACGGAAATTGATGGTATTTCAGGTAAAGTGGTAAAATACGGCGCAGGAACCATCTCTTCGTCGGGCGGCTATTTCAAACTTGGTCGTGACGGTCAGGAGCAAATCTATTATCTCGAGACCCCGACATCCGTGACGCTTTCAGACGGAACGGCTAACCCTTTGGGTTATCGCATTGTCAGCGCTCAGATTGAGTATGCCAACCAGGTTACGGCATCGCGCACATTCCGCATTCAGTATTGGTCGGGCTCCACCAATTACTATTTGAATACAAATGGTCGCTTCACCACTACGCAGGTTATATGGGAAATGGATAGCGAAGGCTATATCTCGAGTAATGGAAATTATCTCTATTTCAACAATGGTTATGCCGCAACCCAAAGCAGCAGACCCGCCTCAAGCGAAAGGTTTGGCATTGATGAGAATGGCAACATCTACCAGCTGAATTATCCTACGTATTTCATTACTTATTATCAGCAGGGTGGCACAAGATATGGTCTTATTAGTAATACTTCAGGCAATAAGGCTACCTATCAGGAAATCTCGACCTCTTCGTCAAGTGTTGGAGATTTTACAATAAACGTCTATGATAAGACGGGAAATAGTGTATTTGCGACTCGTACGGATGGCAATGGAACCATAACTCTTGCGGGGCTGAACAACGATGCCGTGAAGTTTGGCGTCGAAGGTATTGGTCTTGTGCGTGCAACGCTGACCCTCCAGGCCCTTGACCCCTATCTCGACCAAATGGCGGTAGTCTGTCAAGACGAGGTGCAGACTGCCATACGTTTGTCTCAAGACTTCACGGCCAGCGACTTCAGTGTAAGTGGTGATGACTTCTATTTCTTCTTGCCCGAGGATTGTGCCGGCCATTCGGTGGCTATCACGGCCGAGAACTTGAAGAGCAAGTATTTCGACGAGACCTACACGGGTGGCGATGCCAGCCACACCTCTCGTATCAGTTTCGTAAAGTCCGACCACTACAATGCCTTTGGCAATTCGAATAATAATGTCTATAGCGATAGGGACGAAGCAGCCAATGCCCAATTGGAGCGTCTGAAGGTAGGCATCGTAGGTACGAGTAAGTTTAAGTTTAACAATGCCGATGAAGTAGGCGAAAGCGGTGGTACGCTGACGGAGTATCCTTTCTCCCTGAATAGCTATGCGATGGCTCCCAACAACGGTAGCTTTTCCACCCTCTACTTTTCTTCTGTGGATGAGACCGACCAGGTGGCTACTCGCTACGTCTTTACTACTGACGAGACGCGCTATAACATAGCACCCACAACGGCAACTCAGCATCGTGCCTACGCGTTTTATCAAATGACAGTTCACGTACAGGTCTCTAACTATGACCCTCAGATTGAGTTCAAGAAGATATACGACCAGACACTCTATGGCACGGGTCAGACCGATGCCTTCTATGGCGTAGTCGTTACCGCAACCGATGGTAATGGCAAGCCGGGTTATTCTTCGACCGGCAAGATTTTCGAAAAGATAGAAACCATTCTTAATGAGACCCATGTGGATGACAAGGGCAATACCGACCTTCCTGCAAGTGCTAAGCAACTGCTCTATCTCGACTTCAGTCAGTTGGCTGGTATCTACCAGCTTACGACAGGCGGGCAGCAGTCGATGGAAGGCTTTGCGGCCGCCAATGCCCCCAACTGCATCTTCTTCATCCCGCTAGGTCATGGTGCTCCAAGTGATAATGTTTGCTACAAGACAGAGGCGGGTACCTATATGGCAGCTAACAATATTGTGCTGACCGACAAGGAACCGTTCTACACGCCTTATAACATTTATTTCAGTGGTGAAGCTCAGAAGGTAACGTACAAGCGCAAGATTACCAAGGACAAGTACGGTAAGGTGCAGAACGCTTCGATTATCCTGCCCTTTGTCATCACTGTGGATGAGAACGGCACGCACACCAACCCCGACGGCACTTCGTTCACCCTCCACACCATGCAGGCCAATAATGCCCTGAAGTTGGACGGCGAATCTACCTATGCCTACTTCCCCAACCTCTCGAACGTGACTATTACCACGGCCAACACGCCTTATATGGTGAAGTTGGAGGAGAACAGCACGGAGGACGGCATCTCGTTCGTAGTAGAGCAACCCGGTTCTACCATCTATGCCACCACGGGCATGAACAGCAGCGACTACACCTTCGCGGGGACCGCCTCTACGGGTGTGGCAGTCGATGCCAGTGAGGCTCAGACGGCTGGCACGTACACCTTCACCTCGACGGGTACGTACGCAGGCCAGCGGGTGCCCAAGACGGAGAACATCTTCTACTTCGCCAACAACATGTTTGTAAGTTCGGCCGACTTGATAACGGGCGGCATCGTCAACATTGCACCGTTCCGTGCCTACTATGCTACGAACGGCACTGGTGCTGGCGTACGCCTCTCCAACCTCGACATAATCTTCGGCGAGGGCGAGGGTGATACCGACGCTATCCGCACCCTGCGCCAGAACGACCTCGGCATGAGCATCCAGGCCGGTCGTGGCCAGCTGACCATCACGGCTGCCGAGGCCGGCGACGTCCGCATCGCCGCCGTCAACGGCATCAGCCGTGGCAACCTTACGGTTAAGGCTGGCGAGACACGTACCGTTAGCGTGCCCGCTGGTATCTATGTAGTCAACGGAGTTAAGGTCGTCGTTAAGTAACAGTTTAACCGTTTAATTTGGAGGATACAATAATGAAGAAATATATTGCACCTCACGTCAAAGTAGTAAGTCTGGCACCCGAAAACGCATTGCTTGGTCACTCGTTCGACTGGGCCGATGTAAAGGGCTACAAGGATATGGACGAAGACACGTGGGAAGAGGAAGTGACCACTACTACTTCCAAGAAAGGAAACCTTTGGAGCAAGGAGTGGTAAGCTACTCCCCATGCTCCGCAACTTTAATTCATAACCGATGTGAGAGAGGCGACCTGTGAGGGTCGCCTTTCTCTTTTGCCCGAGTCAGCTGGCTGAATTGCCCGAATCAGCTGGCTGAATGACAAAAATGTGCCAGCAAGTGCGGTATTATAAAATATAATTATTATTTTTGCAGCGTAAAACGTACCATAATGGAGCAGAGAACAAGAATAAACAAGGCGCAATATGAGGTGTTGAACATGCTCTCGTGCATAGACCGCGAAGAGGATGTCTCAGCCCTGAAGTCTCTTATCGTAGATTTCCTGAACTCTCGTATGCAGAAGGAAATTGATAAGTTGTGGGCAAATGGCACCCTGACAGAGCAGAAGGTTGCAGCATGGTCGCATGAACACATGCGCACGCCTTATAGACATGTATCTCAATGAACCGACACGTAGTACTCGACACGAATTGTCTCTTGCAATCCTTGTCGGCGCGAAGCCCGTATTACAAGGTGTGGAGCGACTTCGTTGAGGGCCGATATGTGCTTTGTGTGTCTAATGAGATATTGGAGGAGTACGAAGAAATCATAGCCTCGCACATGTCGCCCTTGGTAGCAAGAATTGCCATTGAGACAATATTACGGGCGAACAATATCTTGAAGGTGGATGCTAAGTTCCATTTTGAGCTGATAACGGCAGACGTGGATGATAATAAGTTTGTGGATTGTGCTATTGTGGCTAATGCAGACTATATCGTAACGGAAGACCACCATTTTGATGTGTTGAAATCTATTTCGTTCCCTAAAGTCAATATCCGGCGGCTTAGTGAATTCTGCGAAGAACTCATGCAGGGTTAATATGAGCCGAATTTGCTTTCTGCATTGTGCACGAAAAGGGTCACTTGCCCTCTCACCTCTAACCATCGCGAATTACTCAAATAAATTTGGCTTTCCGCATACTTATTCGTACCTTTGCAGACAAATCGTAAATTGTAAATCGTAAAATCGTAAATTGTCACTATGGACTGGTTGATAAATCTTTTTACGGACTCGGATAGCGTGGCACACATCGTGCTGCTGTATGCGCTGGTCATCAGTGTGGGCATTGCCTTGGGTAAGATAAAGGTGTTTGGCATATCGCTTGGCGTTACGTTCGTCTTGTTCGCGGGCATCTTGGCCGGACATCTGCACTTTACGGGCACGACGAATATCCTGACGTACATTCAGGACTTCGGCCTGATACTGTTTGTCTATTGCATCGGCTTGCAGGTGGGCCCGGGCTTCTTTGAGAGCCTGCGCTCGTCGGGTATAAGGTTGAATATGTTGGCCGTAAGCATAATCCTGCTGAATGTGGCTTGCGCCGTCGGGCTGTTCTTCCTGAAATTCTATCAGGGAGGTCCCATTGCGGGTGAGAATGCCCACAACCTGGCCATGATGGTCGGTGTCTTGTGTGGAGCCATTACGAACACGCCCGGCCTTGGTGCTGCCAACGAGGCATGTTCGACGGTGTTCGGTGCCGATGCTCCCCCGATTGCCAACGGATATGCCTGTGCCTATCCCTTGGGTGTGGTGGGCATCATCCTGGCCACCATTGCCATCCGAATGATTTGCAACGTGAAGTTGAAGAAGGAGCAGGAGCAGATAGAACAGGAACGTGCCGAGAACCCCCATGCCAAGCCTCACAAGATGACGCTGGAGGTGAAGAACCACGCCATCGACGGGCGCACGCTGTTGCAGGTGAGCCAGTTCCTGAGTCGCGACTTCGTGGTGTCGCGCATCCTGCACGAAGGCCATGTGTCGATTCCCAATCGCGATACCATATTGTGTTACAACGACCGCATGTATATCGTTTGTGCCGAAGACGATGCCGAAGCCATCATGGCCTTTATCGGTGAACCCGTGGAGGTGAGGTGGGAGGAGCAGGACGTGCCCTTGGTGAGCCGCGAGATATTGGTTACGCAGGCCCGCATGAATGGTAAGACGTTTGGTTCACTGCACTTCAGTTCGGTCTATGGCGTGAACGTGACTCGCATTCGCCGCAATGGCATGAACCTCTATGCCGATCGTAACCTGCACATGCAGATGGGCGACAAGATTGTGGTTGTAGGGCCGGAGGATGCCGTTGACCGTGTGGCTGCCCTGATGGGTAACTCGGTAAAGAGCCTCGACGTGCCTAACCTCTCTACCATCTTTGTCGGCATCATGGTGGGTATCGTCTTCGGTATGATGCCTATTGCCATTCCCGGTATTCCCACGCCTGTGAAGCTGGGTCTGGCCGGTGGTCCGCTCATCGTGGCCATCCTGGTAGGCCGCTTTGGCTATCGTGCCAAGTTGGTGGCCTACACGACGACGAGTGCCAACCTGATGCTGCGCGAGATTGGTCTTGTGCTCTTCCTTGCCAGCGTGGGCATCAAGGCAGGAGCCTCGTTCTGGGACACTGTGGTCGAGGGCGACGGCCTGACCTACGTTTGGTGTGGTTTCCTGATAACCGTCGTGCCTATACTGATAGTGGGCACGATTGCCCGCCTGCGCTATCGGGTGAACTACTTCACGCTGATGGGCCTTATTGCAGGCTCTACCACGGACCCGCCCGCATTGGCCTATGCCACACAGACGGCAGGCAATGATGCTCCGGCCGTAGGCTATTCGACGGTATATCCCCTGAGCATGTTCCTGCGCATACTGACGGCTCAACTCATCATTCTGTTAATGTGCGCAGCCTGATACAGACCATACTGCTGATACTGTTTTGCGTGACGGATTCCGTTGCGCAAAATAGTTATTATAGCTCGGTAGAAGGACTGACGAAGGTGGAACTGAAGCGTGCCCTGCACGATATCATGCAGCCCAAACAGGTGCTGGACTATGGTGGAAATAGCCAGAACCGGACCTGGAAGGGCTTCTACCAGACCGACTATATGGAAGGGGGACAAGTGCGTGACCGATATAGCAACGAGAAGTATTACTTTAACGAAGAGGATACGGTGGCTTCTGTATCGGGCATGAACATCGAGCACATTTGGGCCAATAGCTGGTGGGGACACGAGAAGAACAATGCCTATAAGGACCTCTTTAACCTCTATCCGGCGGACGGGCCGGCCAATCAGCGCAAGAGCAACCACCCCATAGGCGTGGTCAGTGAGGCCTCGTATGATAATGGGGTCATCAAGGTGGGCATGTCTGCCAGTTACCGCCCCGATTCGCTGATTACCGCATGGGAGCCTGCCGACGAATGGAAGGGCGACTTTGCGCGTACCTACTTCTACATGGCTACGTGCTATACCGACCTGAAGGACCTATGGACCACTAACGAAGGATGGCTGACGGCAGACATGTCGGAGTGGCCCACCATGCGCCCGTGGGTGTATAACCTGATGCTTAAATGGGCCAGACAAGACCCGGTGGATAGCATCGAAATGGCACGCAACGATGTGATCTATTGCATTCAGGGCAATCGTAATCCCTTCGTTGACCTGCCCTCGCTCTCCGAATATATCTGGGGCACGATGGTGGACAGTGTATTCTATGCCGATGCTACCATTGTGGTGCCCCTTGATACCCTCGTGATTGTGCCCGATACGACAGAGACGGAAGACTTCTTCGAAGACTTTGAGAAGGGAAGTAAACCGGGCTATGCATTGGGAGAGGTCACCTGCACGGCTGCTACTTGGGCGATGTCGGATGCTTTGTTGGGCTCATTATCCAATGACCATTTCTATGGCGAAAAGGGTGTGCGCCTTCGTAATGGATACATAGAGATGACGGACGTCTATGCCGACGGTTGCGATTCGCTCACTTTCTATGCCGGTATGTATGGTTCGAATATCGGGGCCCACCTGTCAGTATATTATTCTGCTGATGAAGGTGAGACCTGGGTGCCCATTACAGAAAACGACTCTATCGCCGAGTGGAAACAATATGTTTATCACTTGGATGTGGAACAACCTATCCGCTTGCGCTTTGTGGGTGATGGCGGAGATGATGGAACAAAACGCATCAACCTCGACAACATCCGCATGACGCCCTACGTAGAATCTATACTCATCGGCGATGTGAATGGCGATGGCGTGCTGACGATAGCCGACGTGACCTCGCTTGTAAACATTATCTTGGGCAAGACCACGCAGTTCGACCAGAAGGTGGCCGACGTGAATGGCGATGGCGTGATATCGATAGCCGACGTGACCATGCTCGTAAATAAGATTTTGGGAAAATGAGATACTTTATACAACTGAGTTACGACGGGACGGCCTACCATGGGTGGCAGATTCAGCCCAATGGCGTGAGTGTGCAGGAGACTTTGCAACAGGCGCTGTCCACGCTCCTGCGCCAACCTATTGAGGTCGTTGGTGCCGGGCGTACGGACGCAGGAGTGCATGCCCGCATGATGGTGGCACACTTCGACAGCCCCCTAAATCCCCCCATAATGGGGGACATGGTCTATAAGCTTAACAAACTTTTGCCACGGGACATTGCCGTGCAGCGCGTGTGGCCCGTATCGGACGACATGCATGCCCGCTTCTCGGCCACCTCGCGCACGTACCAGTATTATATACATACGCGCAAGTCGCCCTTCCTGCGTCAGTATAGTTGGCTGGTCACCTTCCCCCTCGACTTCGAGCGGATGAACGAGGCCGCCCAGGTGCTTCTGGAGTATGAAGACTTCACCAGCTTCTCGAAAGTGAATACCGATACAAAGACGAATCTCTGCCACATCACCGAAGCGAGGTGGACTGTAGGCGAGGGGGCTGTGTTTACCATTACGGCCAATCGCTTCCTTCGCAACATGGTCCGGGCCATAGTGGGTACACTGGTAGAAGTCGGCCGTGGCCGTATGTCGGTGGATGAGTTTCGTCAGGTCATTGAGCAGAAGAACCGTTGCTCGGCAGGCGAGAGTGTACCCGGCCATGCCCTGTTCCTGACGGATATACAATATCCGACCCCTACCCCTATCCCCTAAACAATGATCTGGCTCCTCTTTGCATTCCTCAGTGCTGCCCTTCTGGGCTTCTACGATGTCTTCAAGAAGAAGGCGTTGCGGGGGAATGCCGTCGTGCCAGTATTGTTCCTCAATACCCTGTTCTGCTCGCTCATCTTCTTGCCCGTAGCCCTGCGGCCCGATGTGCCCTTCGGCGGATGGGCCGTACAGAAGTATATCGTCCTGAAGAGCCTGATAGTGCTCAGTTCGTGGCTCTGCGGCTACTATGGCATGAAATATCTGCCCCTGACCCTTGTCGGGCCTATCAATGCCACTCGTCCGGTGATGGTCCTGCTGGGCGCACTGCTGGTCTTTGGCGAACGGCTGAACCTCTATCAGTGGGTGGGCGTAGTGTGTGCCATCGTCAGTTTCTACCTGCTTAGCCGTTCGGGCAAGAAGGAAGGCATCGACTTCCGCCACAACCGTTGGATTCTGCTGACCGTGCTGGCAGCCATCTTTGGTGCTGTCAGTGGTCTGTACGACAAGTTCCTCATGGCTTCGCCCGAAGCGGGTGGGGTAGGACTCAACCGTATGACGGTGCAGAGTTACTTCAACTTCTATCAGTGCCTGATTATGGCAATTGCATACAGACTCACCCCCAACCCCTCTCTTGTAGAGAAGGGAGAAGATAGGGGACGAACGTGCTTGCTTCCCTCCCTACAAGGGAGGGGGTGGGTCTTTTGGGTCCTCTTGGTCAGCCTCTTCCTCTCGGCGGCCGACTTTGCTTACTTCTATGCCTTGAGTCTCGACGGAGCATTGATTAGTGTGGTGAGCATGGTGCGCAGGAGCAGTGTGATAGTCAGTTTCCTCGTGGGAGCCATCGTGTTCCGCGAGAAGAACCTGCGCTCGAAGGCCATCGACCTTGCGCTGGTGCTTATTGGTATGATATTCCTTTATCTTGGTGCAAAATGAAAAAACTATTCCTCCTTCTACTAATTATCAACTGGCCATTGATGATTGTCCATGGCGAAGACATTAAGGATGTTTTCACCACAATGCCCGATTCGCTCCTGCCTCTGTTGACGGAGAAGAATCGTCACGACATGGTGGATTTCTATCAAAACAAGATGGAGGCCAAGGTGCGCAATCGGCTGAATGATTATGTCCGGCTCGACACCCTTACCGACAGTTATCTGCGACTCACGCTTTCGCGAGTCAGCAGTCTGGAGATGAAACTTTTGGAGACCACCGACAGTGTGTCCATCATCTGTCTGGTGCGCACCCTGTCGGCTCCTGCCAGTGACAGTCAGGTGGAGTTCTATAACCGCGATTGGCAACGCCTCCATTGGCTCGCTCTGCCCGTGGCAAAGACACAGGAATACTTTGCCGCCGCCCCCGACTCCGTCAGTCGCGACTTGGAACTGGCCCAACGGTCCCTTGACGACCTGCGGCTTGTAAGTGTTACGGTTGCTCCCGACCAGCCCGTCTTCACCCTGCAAGTGGCCACCGACGAACTGGAGCGCGATGCCAAAAAGCTTGCCCGCCGCTACGTCCGTGCCCTCCGCTATCGGTGGACTGGTAGCGACTTTGAAAGGTTTTCGGCTGAATGATTTGGATATGTCAAAGAAAAATCGTAATATTGTAGTCGAGAAATCAACACATTAAATATTAGCGTATGTACGACCAAGAACACGGGCTGTATGTTGCCCATTGCGAGAACGGACCACTGAGTATAGTCGGTAAGATGGCCAATCGCCACGGACTGGTGGCTGGTGCCACGGGTACGGGTAAGACCGTAACCCTGCAAGTGATTGCCGAGAGTTTCTGCCAGGCGGGGGTCCCCTGCTTTATGGCCGATATGAAGGGCGACCTGTCGGGCATCAGTCAGGTGGGTAAACTGTCGGGATTCATCGAGAAGCGTCTGCCGGAGTTCTTCCCTGGCGAAGAAGAGGGTTCGACGACATTCGACACGGGTAGTTTCCAGGCTTGTCCCGTGCGCTTCTTCGACGTCTATGGTGAGCAGGGCCATCCCATGCGCGCCACCATCTCCCAGATGGGGCCGCAACTGCTCAGCCGTCTGATGGGCCTGAACGATACACAGGACGGTGTGCTGAACATTACCTTCCGCATTGCCGACGAACAGGGCCTGTTGCTGACTGACCTGAAGGACCTGCGGGCTATGCTCGACTTCGTGTCGAAGCACGCCAAGGAATATACCACAAAGTATGGTAACATCTCCGTGGCATCGGTCGGCGCCATTCAGCGTGCCCTCTTGCAGTTGGAGAACCAGGGTGCCGACAAGTTCTTCGGCGAACCTTCGTTCGACATCTACGACCTCTTGCAGACCGAGGGCGGAAAGGGTGTCATGAACGTGCTGGCTGCCGACAAGTTGATGATGCAGCCCAAGTTGTACTCTACCTTCCTGCTCTGGTTGCTTAGCGACTTGTATTCGAAACTTCCCGAAGTGGGCGACCTGCCTCTGCCGAAGCTCATCTTCTTCTTCGACGAGGCTCACATGCTCTTCGAGGATACCTCGAAGGCCCTGACGGACAAGATTGAGCAGGTCATCCGCCTGATTCGTTCGAAGGGCGTGGGCATCTACTTCGTGACGCAGAGCCCGACCGACATCCCCGAGAACATACTGGGGCAGTTGGGAAATCGCGTACAGCATGCCCTGCGTGCCTATACGCCGAAGGACCAGCGTGCCGTACGTACGGCTGCCGACACGTTCCGTGCCAACCCCAACTTCAAGACCGACGAGGCCATCATGAACCTGGAGACGGGTGAGGCACTGGTAAGTTTCCTTGACGAGAAGGGTGCGCCCAACGTCGTAGAACGTGCCAAGATTCTGTTCCCCCTGAGCCAAATTGGTGCCGTGACCGACGGCCAGCGCATGGACATCATCCGCCAGTCGCGTATCTATGGCAAGTACGACACGCCCGTGGATAACGAGAGCGCCTTCGAACAACTGGAGAAGATGGAACAGGAACTGGCCGAGGCTGAGGCCCAGGAGAAGGAAGAGGCTGCTGCCGGCAAGGAAGAGAAGAAGGCTTCGAAGCAGAAGGCGGGCATCGTCTCGAAGATTGTCAAAGCCGTTATTACTGCCATTACGGGCACTCTGGCCACGGTGGCCGGCACGATGGTGTCGGATGCCATTACGGGCAAGAAGACCAAGTCGAAGACCTCGACCACAGGTAAGGTGGCTAAAAACGCCACGTCAGCTGCAACGAGGACAATCACTCGTGAGCTGACGCGCGATATCTTAGGTACACTTACGAAGAAGTAATGCGGGGCGGCTAAGGCCGTTTACCGAAGTCCCCAGGTGGAGAGCACAAGGTTGCTTTCCACCTGTTTTTCTATGTCATCGGGCAGGTTGCAGAAGAAGTCGAGGCCCGTCTTGGCTTCCAAGTCCTTGATGCTGAGGGCATAGGGCGTGTAGTTGTAGGCCGTATAGCTGCTGTCGTTGTTCTTATGCTCCATCCAGAAGCCAATGGCGGCATAGCCTCCCTGCGTGAGGTCCTTACTCGACTTGCGCAGCAGGGCTACGAAGAAGTATTTGGGACAAAGCAAGCGATTGCTGCGCCCTTTGACCCAAGTATATTGCCCCTCGCCCGTAGTTCCGCCTTTCACCACGTAGAGCGTGTCGCAGAAGTAACTGGTCTTATTGATGTCGAAGTTGCAGTAGCGGTTGCGGATGAGCTTGTTCTCGATGTCCCACCATACGCCCTCGGTGTTGAAACTATAGAGCTGTGGGTGCATGTTGCTGTAGTAGAACGTCTGTTCGTTGGCAGCCTGGGAATAGACACGGTCTTCGCTGGCCACGATGTGGCCGCGAGTGTATCCGCTGCCGCTATAGTCGCTCTGGTCGGTCTGGTACTCGCTGGGTATCAGCGGGTCGGCCAACCAGGCATCGGTGCGCGTAACGGCTTTAGCTATGGTCTTGCTGTCCCACCGGAAGGCCGACCAGCGTTGGGCACGCAGCGAGCAGTCGTACTCCATGCAGTAGTTGATGCCATAAGTGGGCACGGTGTGGACGATGAAGAGGTCGTTGGCTCCACCGCGCAGTTGGGGAATCTCCAGTCGGGTAGAGACCTGATGGATGTCGGTGGTCTTACTGTTCTCGGTCACTCCGCTGAAGTAGCGAGTGGCGTTCGAGTTGGTATTGTCCGTGTTGGCAGGATTTCTGTAGGGGTCGTCGTCTTCGTTACAGGCGACAAAGGAGAGGCTCATGGCCAACAATAGGGCGGGGAACTTCAGGAAGGGGCGTCTCATGGGAACAGGTATTTTGGGGTAAAAGAAAAGAGGTGAAGACTTCGGGATTCGGCATCCTGTCGGTCTGCACCTCTCTGTTGGTTTAGTTGCTATCGCCTTGGAGCAGGTGTAATCTAATCGTTGAATTACTTGCGGCTGCGGGCGTAGCGGCTCATGAACTTGTCCACGCGACCTGCGGTATCGACGAGCTTCGACTTACCCGTGTAGAAGGGGTGCGAAGTGTTAGAGATTTCCAACTTAACGAGGGGATAGGTCTCGCCTTCGAACTCGATGGTCTCGTTAGACTTGCAAGTGGAGCGGCTGAGGAACATATCGCCATTGCTCATGTCCTTGAACACGACGGGGCGATAGTTCGTGGGATGAATGTCCTTCTTCATTTCTTTATCTTTTTATTTGTTCTTAAACGTTTAAGGTCGAATAGAGTTGGTAACACAGCCACTCATGGCTCACTATTCGGACTGCAAAGGTAGTGCAAATCGGTCGAATAACCAAATAAATTTGCGTGTTTTTGAGCGAAAGTACCTAAAATCGGAAAAATCCCTGCAACACCATGGGCGTTGCAGGGATATGATTGATGGTTCGGAATAGGGTTATTCGGCGAACGAAATGGCGATAGAGACGATACGAATCTGAGAGGCGGCTCCGGTGGAACCGTCGTTGTTCGTAATCTTCACCGAGGTGCTGTTGATGCCGCTGATGGTAACGGTCGGGTCGGCCACGTTTACAGAACCGGGCTCAGCGCCTACATTGCCATTGGCTACACTGCCAGCAGTGCAGGTGAGGACAACAGAGGCAATCTTCTTACCTGCGGAGATGGTCAAAGAGTTCTTGGGATACATGCGCAGGTTGGTGCCGTTGTCGAAGTACTTCGGGGTGTTGGTGTTGCCGCCACCATCGGCCGTGAAGGTCACGCCGCTGACGGTGGTAGTTGTCCATGCCGTGTTGTTGCTCAGACCCATGCCAGAGGCTGCGATGGTCACGTCGCCTTCGGGAGTGTCGGGATTGTCGCTACCACCGCCACCGCCATTCTCCAGAATTACGACGTCGGCATTCTTGATTTCAGGAGTTACCTGGCCATCCTTATTCACATACTTCATGAGGTTACCGGTAATCTTCACCTTCATGCCAGCCGTGAATGCGCTGACGCCCTCGGGCAGGTTGGCATAGTATGCTTCGAATACCTTACCGCCATCCTTAGTGTCGGCCATCCAGAATGTCTGCTGGTTGCGGCTTACATTGCCCACAACCTCAGTAATGTAACCTGTGATGGTGTAAACCTCGTCGGAAGTGCCTCCGTCGGCCAAAGCGTTGGTCAGTTCTACGGCCTGGGCACAGGTAACTTCAGTGCCTGCGGGAGTCTCGCCACCACCGTCCTCAAGGATTTCGACGGTTGCGTTCTTGATTTCAGGTGTTACGTTACCATCCTTCACGTACTTCATAAGGTTACCAGTAATCTTTACCTTCATGCCAGCTTTGAATGCGCTGACGCCCTCGGGCAGGTTGGCATAGTATGCTTCGAATATCTTGCCACCGTCCTTGGTATCGGCCATCCAGAAGGACTGCTGGTTGCGGCTTACGTTGCCTACAACCTCGGTGATGTAGCCCGTGATGGTGTAAACCTCGGAAGAGGTAGCGCCATCCTCCAGGGCGTTGGTCAACTCAACGGCCTGAGCACAGGTAACTTCAGTGCCTGCGGGAGTCTCGCCACCGCCGTCCTCAAGGATTACGACGTCGGCATTCTTGATTTCAGCAGTAACCTGCCCGCTCGAATTCACATACTTCGTAAGGTTACCGGTAATCTTAACCTTTGAGCCGGCCTTGAATGCGCTGACACCCTCGGGCAGGTTAGCCCAGTAAGCCTCGAATACCTTGCCGCCGTCCTTGGTGTCGGCCATCCAGAAGGTCTGCTGGTTGCGACTTACGCTACCTACAACCTCTGTGATGTAACCTGTAACGGTGTAAACCTCAGTGGAAGTGGCGTTGTCCTCCAGAGCATTAGTCAGGTCAACAGCCTCGGCAACGGTAACTTCAATACCTTCGACAGGCTCAACATTGCCAGCACCGTTGTGATAGACAATCTTGCTGCCGGTCGTGAACTCGTATGTGCCGAGCCAGTTCTGCAACTGTCCGCATACGATAACTGTGTCGCCAACGGCAATCTGGTCGGCAGCGGTGAACTTGGCACCGTCGAGGTAATAACCACGATAAACCTCCAGTTGGTTAGCAGTGGTGCCGTCGTCAGAGATGTAATAAACGGCGTTTCCATAGCTGGTATCGACATTGTCGATGGTCGAGATAATACCCTTGACATATACTTCGTCGGAGAGGAAGACATTGTCCTTCGAGGTACTTCTTTCCAGACCTGCCGTCAATTCATTGGCTGCGGCTACATTGTAGGGGTTTGCCAGCGTACCGTCACCTGTTGGCTCAACAACTGCGGGTGTCTCACCGCCACCACCTGTCCCGGGAATGTCGTAGGGGGCAGGTACGTCTTCACAGCTCGACAGGGCGAATACGCCGAGGGCTGCGAACATTAGGGTTTTCCAAAACTTTTTCATAGTTATATAACATTTAATTCTTAATTCTTCTTCCTTCTTTCTTAATTCTCCACGACTTCGATGTCGTCGATAGAGCGGATGACGAGTTCCCAAGCGTTGTTGTAGCGCTTCCAGATGCCGGTGAGGTTCATCTTACCCTGGGGGATGGGGGTATTGGCGAAGTCGGCATAGGTGCTGGTATAGACCATGTACTTCGACTGGGTGCTGTAGGGGCTCTCGGCGAAGTACTTCGACACGCTGTTGCTGCGGACGGTGGGGTCGTCCTTCGATGCCCATGTTACCGTGCCGTTGGCGCCCTTGATGCTGACGCCCTTGATGGTCATCAGTTTGCCGCAGTCTTTCTCTAAGTCGCAGGCAGAAGTAAATTCGATGGTATCATTAACCAGTTCGGGCTTGGCGGTGCCGAGGAGTTTTACGTGGCTAAGCCAGATGGTGTTGGACATACGGCTGACGTAGGTCGAACCCGAGGCATTGGTGTAGGGCGTGCCCAACTGGGGTTGCTGGCCGTAACCGCCGATGTAGAGACCTTTCAGGTTGACGAGAATCTCCTGGCCTACAGGCAGGAAGGCGAAGAGGTCGTTGCCCGAGATGGCAATGATGAGTGCGTCGCCCGAAGCGTCCTCCTGTACGGCGATGGAGTTGTAGAGGTTGCCCTGTACGTCGTTGCCCGTCACGCGGACACGCAGTTGCAGGTCTTCGGTAATCTCCGTGGTGGTGTAGTTCTCGGCATACTTGGGATACTTGGCCTTGAGTTGGGCGATGGTGATGACGTTGGTCTCGGTCAGCGCGTTGTTGCCGTAGGGTACTCCGTCGGCGAAGTCGGGAGCATCCCAGTCGCCGTCCTGACAAGCGGCACAGAGCACACAGAGTAGGCAGAGGCCGCAGAGATATTTCATATAGTTTCTCATAGTCATATAATTAATTGTCAATTTAGAATCTGTAGCTCAGGTTAAGCATGCCGTTGATGCCTTGTGCATAGAACTTCTTGGGATTGCGCTGGAAGTTGTAGGTGCGGTTGACATCCTGTCCTTCGCGAGTCGTGTAGGAGGTGTTGCGGCTTTGCTCGTAACCACCGGTGCACAGCTTGCGGTTGTTGGTGATGTTGGTCACCATCAGGTTGATGCTGAGGTAGCGTCCGTGGTTCATGCGGAAGCCCTTGCCAATCGAGCCGTCTAGCATGAATCCGCCGTCGCTCTTGGCCTGGTCCATGACGGTGTAAGAGCCGTCGGCGTTCTGGCTCATCAGGCCCTTGTAGCGCATGTTAGGCGAGTAGGAGAGGTAGATGCGGTCGTAGTAGTTGCCGTTGAGGTTGAACCACCATCCCTTGATGCTGTAGCGAAGGCCCAGGCTGGCAGCAGCCAGCGGGGTGCCGCTTTCGCGCATGTCCTTGTTGAAGCAGAGGTCGTGGTATTCGATGCCGCTGTTCGAGAGCATATAGGTTACGTGTGTGTCGCTGGCGTACTTGGCCTCGGCGATGGTACCGATGGCGGTGATGGTGAAGTTGTTGGTCACCTTGAACTTCATGCCCAGTTCAGCGCCGTAGTAGTTCTTCTCGACGCCCGTCAGGCTGTTGTAGGTGAAGGAGTTCTCGTTGTCGTTGTAGAACTGCTGCCACTCGGTGCCGTCGTAGGTGTGGGTGAAGTATCCGGTCAGGTTCATCTGCAACCAGCGGCCCGTGTAGGCGTAGCCCAGTTCGGCCGAGAAGATTTTCTCGTTCACCAGGTCGCGCACGAAGTTGTTGTTCATCTCGGGGCTTACGAAGGCCACGTTGGCATAAGGAGCGCGGGCTTCGTAGCCGACGCCCATCGAGAGTGCGCTGCCGCCGCCGAGGTTCAGGTTGGTGCCCATCTTGAAACCGCCGTCGAGGAAGCGGGCCTTCTCGCTCTTGCCGTAGCTGAGGTTGATTTGCTTGCCGCTCTCGTCGGTGTAGTTGGCGAAGATACCGTTGTTCATCTTGCCGTCGCGCCACATTTCGGTGCCGCCTATCTTGGCTGTCAGGAAGTTGTGGCTGATGCCGTAGTCCTTGGTCCAGGTGCCCCAGAGCTTAGCCGTCTCGACGAACAGGTTGTAATCGTAGCGGAAGCGGTCGCCCTTGCCTACGAGGCCGTCCTTGTTGTTCAGGTCGTAGTAGATTTGGGGTGCTCCGTCGGCGTAGGTGCCTTCGGCATAGGTATTGCGGTTATGGAAGTACTTGGCGCCGAGCAGGTCGTCCATGGTCTCGTAGTGCATGCCTTTGTTGGAGCCCAGTTGCAGGCCGAGCTGCAACTTGGAGGATTTGTTGACGTTCCAGTCGAAGGTGCTGCCGAGGTTGACGGTCAGGTGGTCGTTGTGGCGGCGTTCGATGTAGTAGATGGCATCGTGGCCTGAGGCGTTGAGCTGTTGGTTGGCAAAGTAGAGTTGGTCGAAGTTGATTTGGCGATTGTGCTTCGATGCCGTCCAGAAGTCATAGGCCTCCCACCAGGCTGCCACTTCGGAGTCGGTGCCTGTGCCGCCCCAGACGTCGTAGTTGTAGGAGGGGAAGTTCTTCCAGTAGTCGGGGTGGGGGTTGGTGCCTGAGTAGTTCAGTTTCGAACTGCTATACATGGCATACTTGCCCACGAGACTGGTGGTCAACTTCATGCGGTCGTTGATTTTGTAGTCCCAGGTCAGCATGGCCGTAGGCTCGTAGTTGTTGACGACGCGGCTGGCGCGCTTCTTGCCGTCCTGATAGCCCCAGTAGGGATTGTACTGGTAGTCGTTGGCCAGCCAGTAGGCTTCGTCGGTCGATGCACCCTGCTGAGCGCGCTCGGTAGGGTTGCCCCAGGTGGCGAGGTTCAGCGAGTGGTGGTCGTTGATGACCTTCTGGAGCGAGAGAAAGTAGCTGAGCGAGTTGTAGAACGTACCCTCGACGGCAGCCGTGTTCATGTTCGACCAGCGGTAGCCGACGGTGCCGAAGAAGGCCCACCCCTTCTGTGTCATTCCGGTGCCGAAGGCATACATAGCGCGGGCCGTGTAGTTGCGGTTGGCGGCCGAGAGGGTGAGGTTGTGTCCGGCGGCATAGCTTCCGGCGCGGAATTCGTAGTTCGACGAACCGCCGATGTTGGCCATCGAGAAGGTGTTGGTCTCGAAGGCTCCGCTGGCATCGATGTGGTTGTTCACGGCCCGGTTCATGCCACCGATGGTGGAGTAGTTGAACTGCCCGTTTTCGGCATTGTTCACCTGCACGCCATTGAAGTAGATGTCGTTGTAGCGTGAGTTGTAGCCGCGGAACTTGAAGCGTGCGGGACTGAACAGGTAGCCCACGTTGCTGGAGTACACGTTGTTGTTCGAGTTGACCATGATGACGTTCTGCGTCATGTCATCGTCCTCGCCCAACTGCGACTCGGTGAAGACGAAGGCCGCATTGTCCTGTTTCAGCGCATCCTCGCCTTCCGAAGTCGTGTCCTTTGCGTTTTGCGCAAAGCCCAGTGACGCCATTCCAAGGAACATCGCCACGAGTGTTAGCTTCTTAGTCATAAGGTTTTTATTTGTTAATAATTGTGTTCTTCTCCGTGCAAAGATAACGAAAAAAACTGGCTTCCAGCATCTTTTTCCTGTTTTTTCTATGAGCACCTCATGTTTTCTGTAAAAATTAGGTCCTGCAGTGCCGACGTTCCGTTTTTTTTCGTATCTTTGCATGGTGAACAAACTTATACCTTATTATACTATGATGCGAAAATTCTCATTCTTCCTGGTTTTGTTGCTGATGGCAACATCCTGTGCACAGGCCGAAAAGAAGTACGGGCTCTATCCCGTGGCCTTCTACAATCTGGAGAACATCTTCGACACCATCCACGACCAGGGCAAGAACGACTACGAATTCCTGCCCAACGGCTCGTACCACTGGGACAAGAACAAGTACGAGAACAAGGTGCGGAACATGGCCCGCGTCCTGGCCGAGTTGGGAACCGACAAGGTGCCCGGCGGCGCCTCCATCATCGGCGTCAGTGAGGTGGAGAACGCCCGCGTGATGAACGACCTCATCCACCAGCCCGCCCTGCAGGCCCGTGGCATGCGCTTCATCCACATCGAGGGCCCCGACAAACGTGGTGTCGATTGCGCCCTCATCTACAATCCCAAGGCATTCAAGCCCACGAAGTGGTTCCTCCAGCCCTACGTCTATGAGAACGGCGACACGACCCGCGCCACCCGCGGCTACCTGACCGTCCAGGGCACCATCGACGGCGACCCCCTGACCGTCATCGTCTGCCACTGGCCCAGCCGCGGCGCCACCTCATACTTCCGCGAACTTGCCGGCAAGCAAGTGCGCCAACTGACCGACAGCATCCGCCAGGCCGACCCCCAGCAGCGCATCATCGTCATGGGCGACATGAACGACGACCCCGACAACGCCTCGATGGCCAAGAAACTCGGTGCGCGCCGCAACATGAAGGACGTCCAGGAAGGCGACTTCTTCAATCCCTGGTGGGAACTCCTGCGCGGCAAGGGACAAGGCACCCTGACCTACCAGGGCGGCTGGAACCTCTTCGACCAAATCGTCCTCTCCCGCAACCTCCTCGACGTGAAGGGCCGGAAGGACTACCGCCACCTGACCCTCTACGCCTGGCACATCTTCCGCCGCGACTACCTCATCCAGCAGGAGGGCCGCTACAAAGGCTCGCCCAAGCGCACCACCTCCAGCGGCGTCTGGGTCAACGGCTTCAGCGACCACCTGCCCACCGTCACCTATCTGATAAAGGAGATTAAATAAAAGACCCCTCTCCCCAACCCCTCCCCCGAGTGGGAGGGAGTGGGCACTAAAGTAAAAAAGAGATAAATAATAACATATTCATTAATTTGGCCTCAAACTCCTAATCCATATACGCCCCTCCCTCGGGAGGGGAATGGGGGTGGGGTCTTTTAAACATTTACGTTATGGTAAGTTACAAAGAACTGGGACTGGTGAACACCCGCGAAATGTTCGCCAAGGCAGTGAAGGGCGGCTACGCCATTCCCGCCTTCAACTTCAACACGATGGAGCAGATGCAAGCCATCGTACAGGCAGCCGTCGAGACCAAGTCTCCCGTCATCATGCAAGTCAGCAAGGGCGCTCGCAACTACGCCAACGCCACCATCCTGCGCTACATGGCACAGGGAGCCGTAGAGTACGCCAAGGAACTGGGCTGCGAGAAGCCCGAAATCGTGCTGCACCTCGACCACGGCGACAGCTTCGAACTCTGCAAGGACTGCATCGACATGGGTTTCTCCAGCGTCATGTACGACGGTTCCGCCCTGCCCTACGAGGAGAACATCAAGATTTCGCGCCAAGTCGTAGAATACGCCCACAAGTACGACGTCACCGTAGAGTGTGAACTCGGCGTGCTGGCCGGCGTCGAGGACGACGTGGTAGCCGAAGAGAGCCACTACACCAAGCCCGAGGAAGTCATCGACTTCGCCACCCGCACCGGTTGCGACTCTCTAGCCATCTCCATCGGCACCAGCCATGGCGCCTACAAGTTCAAGCCCGAACAGTGCACCCGCGACCCGAAGACCGGCAAACTCGTGCCACCCCCATTGGCATTCGACGTCCTGCACGAAATCGAGCAGAAACTGCCCGGATTCCCCATCGTGCTCCACGGCTCCAGCTCCGTTCCCCAGGATGAGGTTGACACCATCAACCAGTTCGGTGGCAAGCTGCCCGACGCCGTAGGCATCCCCGAAGAGCAGTTGCGCGAGGCCTCCAAGTCGGCCGTCTGCAAGATTAACATCGACTCCGACAGCCGTCTGGCCATGACCGCCGCCATCCGCAAGTACCTGGCCGAGCACCCCGACCACTTCGACCCCCGCCAGTACCTGAAGCCCGCTCGCGAGAACATGAAGAAGATGTACATCCACAAGATTGTGGACGTACTCGGCAGCGACAACAAACTCTGACCCAACCCCCTGGGGGGCTCAACTTTCCACCCCAGCCCGTGGAGACGAGGTGGAAAATCCCAACCCAACCCCCTGGCCGTCAGCCCCAAGAGGTGGAAACGCACGTTTCCACCTCTTTCTTTTGCACCACCCCGGCATTTGCCGTAACTTTGCACCAGAAAACAATGAATCGCGTGAAATGAAACAGTTCCCTATTGCAGCAACGCTTGCTGCCGCCCTTCTACTCACCGCCTGCGTGGGGCGACCCTCGCGACAACTCAAGGTAGCCGAGGCACTTGCCCTCTGCGACCCTGACAGTGCCCTGGCCGTGCTGGCTCAGGTGGACACCGCAGTCCTTAGCGAGGCTAACCGTACCCTTTACGACCTCGTAGCTGCTCTCATCTATGAAGAAAAGTGGTATCGACGTTATGCCGACACCGCATCCTGCCTCTCGACAACAGGCAAGGGAACTTTGCACGTTTTGGAGGAAGATAGGACCCTGATGGAGGAAAGAGAGTCGGAGAAATGGACATTCAGGCGCGAAGTGGTCTATCAGACAGCGGACGACCAGGCCTTTCCCGACGACAGCACCCTTCTGCGCGTGTACAATTATTATGAAGGCGAGAGTCTCGGCGGTACAAGCGAGGACAAGGAAGTTCTGCGGCGATTCGGACGCATCTGTTTCGTGCTGAGCCGACATTCAGGAAATACCATGCCGTTGTCGCAACCCCAAAAGCTTTTTCATCTGGCTATCCATTGTGCCGAAGCCTCTGGCGACCACGAACTGGCCTACCGTGCCTATAACCGCTATGCCGATTATCTGGATATTTTCTATAGCAATGAAAGTTTGGCGCAACACTGGTGCCTGCGTCATGCTCTGGAGCATTACCGCCAGTTGCCCAATCAGCCTTCGTGGCTACTGATGACACTTAATAGCTATGGTAGGGCATTCATCCTCCGTGCCCCTTGCGACTTGCATTGTTTCCCAGCCCTTGCCCACGTCGCCTCTGTTATGGCCCGGTATTGCCCAGACGGCCCAATGCCGTCCGAGGTATACGATTCTGTATTCCAGTGTCTGGACTCTATATGGGCATTGCCTCATGAAAGTTTTAGTTATGCTATGACCTCACGCAGCGGACAACGCCAAGTACAGAAAGAGGGGGCCACCCACCGCGATATGAAGGAAGTCAGTGTGTTTGTCAGCATCTATGAAGAAGCACAGCGGCAGCACAAGGAAGATGAGACCCAGCATTGGCAACCCTCATTTGCAAGCGAGATGCAGAAGACAGAGCAATCGTTTGACGTTGACCGCGACACGTATCTGGCTCCAGGCTATGCGCAGAAGGCTGCTATGTTGCAGCGACGACTGATGACGATGGTTATCATTATCCTTGCGCTGGTCGTGCTTGCTCTGTTGCTCCTCTTATGGATTTGGCATTATAGTGTGCGGCGAAGGCACGAAGCAGAGCAAATTGTCCACCAGCGCGAAGCGGAGCAAATGGCCGAACGGTTGCGGCAGAAGGATACGATGATAGCCGCTCTGCGCGGACACATCATCGACAAGAGCGAGATTCTGGAGATGCTGGCTCCCACAGAAGGCAAGCGCACCATCATCAATGCCCGCAATTGGCGCGAGATAGAGGCGACGCTCGACACGGCAGACAATGGTTTCGTCAGTCGTCTGCGCAGCGAATATCCTTCGTTTGACGAGGATGACATCCGTCTGTGCATGCTCGCGCGGCTGCGGCTCTCCAATAATGCGCTTTCAGCAATCTATTCCATCTCTGTTTCTGCAGTGCAGCACCGCAAACAGAAACTGAAGAAGGAAGGCTTTGGGGTGAATGACCCGAACGTAACCCTTGACCAGATTATAGCGAACTTCTAATCTAAGATAGCATGAAAAAACATTTTTTCCGATGCGGAAACCTCCGCATTCTGTTGCTCCTATGCCTTATCGTAGGTACGGAGACGATAGTTCAGGCCGACATCCTTCGTGGTCGTGTCGTTGATGCCGAGACCAAGGAACCACTGCCCGGAGCCACGCTCAAACTGACACAGCGGAAGGACTATAATGGGCACATGGCTACTTGGGTTATGAGCCAAACGGCTGATACTCTGGGCTGTTTTACCTTGAACCTACAGGGGCGCGGCACACTGGAGACATCTATGTTGGGCTACTATTCCAAGACGGAGGTGGTGCTGGGATTTTCGGACGACAAGAGGGACACCATCAACGTGGGTAACATCGAACTCAAGCCCTCCGAGACGCTGATGAAGATGCTGGAAGTGAAGGGACGGGCGCGACGCTTCACTGTTCGTGGCGACACCATCGTTTTCCATCCCGAAGCCTTCCACCTACAAGAAGGTGCGCGTCTGGACGAACTCATCAAGCAGTTGCCGGGCGTGCAGGTGGCCGACGATGGCAGCATGACGTGGAACGGTAAGCCCATCCGCATTACCATGGACGGTGAGAGCCTCTTCGGTGGCAACGGTCTCGTCAGTCAACTACCTGTTGAGGCTGTGGAGAACATTAAGGCTTACAATAAGGCCTCAAAATTCAGCGAACGTACAGGAAAGGACGATGGTCAGGAGGACATGGTACTGGACCTGACCGTCAAGCCCGGCTTTCTCGACCGCTGGTACGGTGATGCCTCTGCCGGCTATCAAAGCCCCAAGCACTATGATGCAGACCTCGACATGCATCGCTTCTCCAAAATCAATCCCGCCATACTCTTGCTTAACGCGAATAACGTGAACAGGCAGAAACACCGTACCATGAACGGAGGTTGGATTCGTCAGGGCAACGGCCATGGACAGGGGCAGAGCGCGACAGGAGGCTATCAGCACAACTGGCGACAAAAGGAGGGCACGCAGGAGATGCGCAGCCGCTATAGTTTCAGTGGTGGACTCTCGCATTTCGACAATTGGAGCATGACGCGCAGCGAGACTGAGGACTATTTGGAGAATGCCGATGACAAGCGTACCAACACGAAAACCTATCAGCGCAACCACGCCCTCAATCCCTATCTTAATGCGAATCTGTCTTGGGACCTCGACTCACTGAACACCCTTATTTTTGAAGCCAATGCAGACTACACGGACATGCGCAATCACGGACGCACGGACATGGAGCAGGTTGGCATGCTCCGGCGGCTGACGCACAACCAAGGCACGGGGCATGAGTTCAAGTTCGACACCAAAGGCACTTGGCATCACTTTATGGGCAAAGATGCTTCGCTCGGTGCCAGCTATAACATCCGATTTGCCGACCGAGAAGATGAACAATGGACCGATCGCGAAGTTGAGGACCTGCGTAGTGTAGCCGGCGATTTGCCCACAGGGACTACGCTCTCCTCCCTTCTCTCCCAACACACCCTTACCCCCTCCACCTCCTTCTCCGCTACAGCCGAAGGACACTACAAGCAGTGGCTTCTGAAAAGGTGGCTCTTGGGTGCGGAGTATTCCTTTGACTATAAGCGCAACCATAGTCGTCAGGACTTCGATACAAACGGGTTCGCCGATGTCGCCAATACCTATCGCGACCACAACAATCTCTGGCGCCACGGCCTGAGCCTCAACTCAACCATCGACCTCAGCCCCATAAAACTCATGCCTCGTCTCTCGACGAAGTGGCAGCACGAGCATCAAGACTACCAGCGTGGCCTTCTCGATACCACCGCCACGCGCCAACGCCTGCTCCTTACACCCTCCTTACGCGTCACGTGGAAGATGGCCAAGACCATCGGGATAGAGTTGAATTATGACTATTCCACTACGCAACCCTCGCTCTTCAGTACACTGGCCTATCGCGACCAGACTGACCCACTCTACATCAGGGAGGGCAACCCCGGTCTGAAGGACACCCATACCAACAACGTCCGACTGAACTTCAACACCGTGCTGGCCAGGCAGCAACTCTCGCTCAGCACAACTGTCGCCTACAGGACCAGCGACCGCGAGACGCGCACGGCCCTCATCTACCAACCCTCCACAGGCGTCTATACCAGCCATCCAGAAAATGTGCGCGGTTCCCGTTCCTGGAGTTTCCGACTGAACTATGACCAGGGGTTTGGTGACATCTTTCGCCTACAGAATGACTTCCGGCTCACTTCGGAGCAGAACTATGCCTTCCTCACGCAAATTATCACAGTCCCTCTTCCCCTCCCCCTTGGAGAAGGCTGGGAGGGAGTCGCCACACTCAACCGCCAGCAGCAATTCCGCACCACCGACCGCCTCACGATTTCTGCCGATTGGAATTGGCTGAAGTTGTCCCTCTATGGTGAACTGAACCCTAACCGCCTCCACTATTCAGCCTTGCCCGACCAGAATACCACTGTCTGGTCCAACAACATCGGGTTACGAGGCGAACTGACAAAAGGTAAATTCGTGTTCACTACTGCCATCACGGAGTGTATGTACAGCGGCTACACCATAGAGAGCATGAATCGCAACCTCCTCGTATGGGATGCCTCCGTCACATGGAAAATCCTTAAGAATAAGGCCCGCCTGCGTTTAGAACTGGATGACATCCTCAATGCCGAGGACAATAAAAGGATTTCCCAAAGTGCCTCTCAGCAGACCGTCACGCGCTACGACTACCGTCACCATTTCGTGGCCCTCTCTCTGTCCTATTATCTGGACGCCAAAGAGGGGCGGGGGCGATTGTAACAAAATTGTAACACGAAATATTTCGCCGAATGGCGTCGAGTTCGTACCTTTGCAGGTGATATGGAAGACTCTCAATCCCTTTTCTTAGTCGCGTTCCGACTGCTCGGTTCGCTGGCACTGCTTGTCTTCGGTATGAAGCGCATGAGCGAGGCCTTGCAAAAAATGGCCGGCCCGGGCCTGCGCCACGCCCTGGGCCGCATGACTACGAATCGCCTGACGGGCATGCTGACGGGCGTACTGGTGACGGCTGCCGTGCAGTCCTCGACGGCCACGACGGTGATGACCGTCTCGTTCGTCAACGCGGGCCTGCTCTCGCTGGCCCAGGCCATCTCGGTCATTATGGGTGCCAACATCGGTACGACACTTACGGCCTGGATTATGTCGGCGGGCATGGTGGGGGCGTCGGCCTCGTTCAGCGTTACCGACCTGGTGTGGCCTACGTTCGTCGTGGCCATGTTCCTTATCTATAAGAAGCGGCACGAGACGGTGGGCGACTTCCTCTTTGGCATGGCTTTCCTGTTCCTGGGCTTGGGCACGCTCAGGCAGACGGGCACCGACCTGAACCTGGGCGAGAACCCTGCCGTGCTGGCATTCTTCTCCAGCTTCGACCCCAATAGTTTCGCGACGACGCTGCTGTTCCTGCTGATTGGCGGACTGCTGACGATGTGTGTGCAGTCGTCGGCTGCCATTATGGCCATCACGATGATTCTGTGCTCGACGGGCGCCCTGCCCGTCTATCAGGGCATAGCCTTGGTGATGGGCGAGAACATCGGTACGACGGTGACTTCGAACCTGGCGGCCCTGTCGGCATCGACCCAGGCCCGGCGGGCTGCCTTTGCCCATATGTTCTTCAACCTGTTTGGTGTCTGCTGGATATTGGTCGTCTTCCATCCGTTTGTCGATTTCGTGTGCAACCTGGCGGGCTACGACGGCACGAACCCCGAGCGCCTGTCCGTAGTGCTGGCCACCTTCCACACCTGCTTCAATGTGGCCAATACGGCCCTGCTCATCGGCTTCGTGCCCCAGATAGAGCGCATCGTGCGCTGGGTCATCAAGGACCGCCCGGCGGCCGAGGGCCAGCCCGTGCGCTTGCAGTATATCGGTGCCGGTCTGGTTGCTACGCCCGAAATCATGGTGTTCCAGGCGCAGAAGGAGACGGCCCTGTTTGCCGACCGCGTGCAGCGCATGTTTGGCATGGTGGAGATGCTGACTGTCGAGACGGATGCCCAGGAGCGGGAGAAACTCTTTGCCCGCATCGAGAAGTATGAGGACATCACCGACAACATGGAGACGGAGATTGCCCGTTACCTGGAGGAGGTGAGCAACGGACACCTCTCGGACGAGACGAAGGCTAAAATCCGCAGCATGATGCGTCTGGTAGGTGAGTTGGAGAGCATCGGCGACTCGTGCTATAAGTTGGCGCGCATCGTTCGCCGCAAGCAGTCGTCGAAGACGGACTTCACGGCGGAGCAGGATGCCGAACTGCATGAGATGATGAAGCTGGTGGGCGAGGCGCTGATGCAGATGTGCCTTGTCATGAGTGGTCGCCGGCAGGACTATAGCCTGCACGAGACGATGCGCCTCGAGGGTGATATCAACCAGTTGCGCGACCGACTGCGCCAAGAGGCCGTGCAGACGCTCGACGGCGACGACTATCTGGCCAATACGATGTTCCTGGACCTGGTGGGCGAGTGCGAGCGTCTGGGCGACTATGTCGTGAATGTCGTCGAGGCCCGGCTCTCGGGGGCGGGTCTGCTGGTCGATGCCAGCCTGAAGACCGTCATGGCCGACGGCGAGCACGTCTCGCTTACCCGTACCGAGTTCGACCTGCTCCGGCTTCTCCACGACAATCCGAGTCGCGTCTTTTCGCGTCAGGAACTCATCGACAAGGCTTGGCCCGACGATACGGTGGTCACCGACCGTACGGTCGATGTCTGCATAGCCCGCCTGCGGAAGAAGTTGGGGCGCTATGCCGCGCGCATCGTCTCGCGCCAGGGTTTCGGCTATTGTTACGAGACTTAGCATCGGACATAAGAGAGGCGTGCACCCCACCACCAATGTGTGTGAGATGCACGCCTCAAAAAATGCTCTATCTTGCAAGCTGCGAGCTGCTTCCGAGAGTTGAACTCGGGACCTCATCCTTACCAAGGATGCGCTCTACCACTGAGCTAAAGCAGCATCGATTGTGCGTTTGCGGGTGCAAAGATAGTGCAAATCGAGCGAAAAAGCAAATAATGTGTGAACTTTTTTATTGCTCTAATTTTTTCAGTCCACCATTGTCCTGGAACAGGGTGACGCGAGTGGTGGGCTTCTTGTCGAACAGGACGTCGCTCAGGATTTCGGTGTAGCCGAATTGGCCCATGCTGCACTCCGTCTGTTGGTAGGTCTTGCCCAGGTCGAAGATGCTGACGGCCTCGCGCGCAGGTACATTATAGTATATGCCTTTCTCCAACTTGGCCTTCTTCTTGTCGGTCTCGGGATTCTCCTGCCTTTGAGGCAGCGAACCGGTGTTTCTTACGCTGATATAGACGGGCTGGCCCGAGAGGTCGTCGCGGTCCACGACACCCGAGATTTGGGAGAAGCGGAACAGGAGGTCGCGCTCGGTCTCCTGGGTGGGCAGATAGACGAGGCTGAACACCTCGGTACTGGTCTGCCGAGTACCGCTGAAGAGGCTCTCGAGGGCTTGGGCTTGCGTGTCGAGCTGGGCGAGCATGAGCTGCAGTTGCTGTCCGTCCTTGGGGGTGTTGTCGGCTTCGCCGCGCACGAGGGCATTGCGGCTGTCGCGGATGTCGTAAATCTCCTGCGCACAGAGTTCTGCCATCTTGGCCGTGCTGCCTGCCGAGAGGATTTCCTGGTTCATGTATTGGCGCGGATTGGGCAGGGCCGGTGCGGGGACGCTCTGCGGCAGGGCGGGGAGCGACTCCTCCGCGGCTTCGGTGTTGATGGCGAGCAAGAGTCCGTCGTGGGTCAGCGAGACCAGTGGGGCCACGGTCTTGCTCTTGACCTTGACGTTGTAGGCTTTCGCCTTATCGGGCACGCCATAGGGTTCGATGGTGACGTCCTTGATGCTCCAGGCCGTGCTGGTCGCCGTCGGTACGTCGTTCAGTCGCAGGTAGCGGAAGGCATACTTGTTCAGTTCGCCCGGCGTGGTCAGGGTCTTTTCGCAGACGACGGTGATGCGCAGGGCCGTCTGGGGCAGGAAGTAGTTCACTCCCTCCAGCGTGCTCCCCGGCACGAAGTTGCTCACTTCGGTCTGGGCGGTGGCGAAAGGGAGGAAATGAGAAAACGAGAAGACTGCGAATAAGAGAGAGCGATGCCAAACTTGTTTGAACATAGCCGAACGTGAGCAGGCTCGCCCCAAGGGCAAAATGAGAAGTGCAATTCGTTTCATATCGTAGGTTTAATGGTTTAATTCCTAATTCTTATCTCTTAATTTTTGATTTTTCAATAGGCCGAAGGCTTCCGGCAAGTGGCGGATGATGTCGCGGGCTAACATGCAATTTTCGCCCATTTCATCGGCAGAAAAGTCTCCTGCTGCGCCGTGGAGCCACACACCCAGGAGAGAAGCCTCCCGAGGCGTGTACCCCTGTGCCAGCAGTCCCGTGATGATGCCCGTGAGCACGTCGCCGCTGCCAGCCGTCGCCATGCCAGGATTACCCACACGGAGGCGGAGGACCTCTCCTTCCGGTGTGCAGACGTGGGTGGGATGGCCTTTGAGCACCACGAACACCCGGTGCCGGACGGCAAAGGCTGACACGCCCTCGGGGTCTCGACTGCCAGTCAGTCGCTTGGCCTCAAGGGGGTGGGGCGTAAGGATGGTGCTTGGGGGAATCTCTCCGTGCCATTCACGCTCCTGGGCCAGTACGTTGATGGCGTCGGCGTCGAATACGAGAGGAATGTCCCTGATGGCAAGGCACTTGCGGACGGCATCGCCGTCCTTGCCCAGCCCGGGACCGATGCCAATGGCGTTGAAGGCCTGCGGCGGCCACTGGCTCGTAATAATGGCTTCGGGGACGGCGATTTGCAGGATTTGCCGGTTCTCCTCAGGTGTCAGGACGGTGAGTTTGCCAAGTCCGCTCCGTAGACAAGCCTCGGCGGATAAGATGGCGGCTCCGGCCATACCCCGACTGCCGACGACGAGCAGAGCGTGCCCCATCGTACCCTTGTGGGCGGAGGACGGTCGTGGGCGCCACATTGGCCTGAGTTCGGCCACGTCGATGTCGCTGATTTTCGAAATCATGCTGCGAAGATACGGATTAATTGACAATTTACAATTGATAATTGATAATTATTTTGTATTTTTGCAGCATAAACCACATTTTCTATGGCTCAGACGATACAAGTTAAGGACAAAACTTTTGCCGTTTCGATACCCGAAGCACAAATTCAGGCAGAAGTTCGGAGAGTGGCAAAAGAGATAGTACGCGACTATCAAGGACAGAATCCCGTATTTCTTGCAGTGTTGAATGGCTCGTTCATTTTTGCGGCCGACTTGCTCCGCGAGGTTGATATGCCTTGCGAGGTGTCTTTCGTGCGCTTGGCTTCCTACCAAGGCGTTAGCACGACGGGCGAGATTCGCGAAATCATGGGCCTTAACGTCGATGTCACGGGGCGGCCCGTCATCATTGTAGAGGACATTGTCGATACAGGCCTGACGATGGCCCACATGCTCGATACCCTACGGCGCCACAACCCCAGCAGCATCGACATCTGCACCCTGCTCCTGAAACCCGGCAAGTTGCAGGTCAGTCTCGACATCCGCTATTGCTGCTTGCAGATTCCCAACGACTTCATCGTCGGCTACGGACTCGACTACGACGGCTATGGCCGCAATACAAAAGACATTTATACCTTAGTACAATGAAGAATATCATCATCTTTGGTGCGCCTGGAAGTGGAAAGGGCACCTACAGCGAGGCCATCGTCGAGAAGTATGGCATGGGACACATCAGTACGGGCGACGTGCTGCGCAGTGAGATTAAGAACGGCACCGAAGTGGGCCGAATGGCCAAAGACATCATCGACAAGGGCCAGCTGATTCCTGACGAACTGATGATTCGGATTTTGGCCAAGACCTACGACAGCCTGCCAGAGGGTCAGGGGGTCATCTTCGACGGATTCCCCCGCACCATTGCACAGGCCGAGGCCCTAAAGCAGATGCTCCAGGAACGCGGACACGACATGGGAGTAATGGTGGAACTGATTGTCGATGAACAGACGCTGATGGAACGCCTCCTGCGCCGTGCACAGATTGAAGGCCGTGCCGACGACAATGCCGAGACCATTGCCAAGCGCTTTGCCGTCTATCACAGTCAGACCGAACCCCTCGCCGCCTGGTTCGAAAAGGAGGGCATCCGCCACACCTTCACCTGGGAAGGCAGTAAGGACCAGATGCTGGCCAACATCTTTGCCTTCCTCGATACACTAAAGTAAGGAATGGAAAGCAATTTCGTCGATTACGTAAAGATTTGTTGCCGCTCGGGCAAGGGCGGTCGTGGTTCCATGCACATGCACAGGGCCAAGTATGTCCCCAACGGAGGGCCCGACGGAGGCGACGGCGGCCGGGGAGGCCACGTCTATCTCCGTGGCAACCACAACTACTGGACACTCCTCCACCTGCGCTACGAACGACACATCTTCGCCGGACACGGAGGCAACGGAGGAAAGAGTCGTAGCACTGGCCACGACGGACAGGACCGTTATATCGATGTCCCCTGCGGCACCGTAGTGTATGATGCTGAGACGGGCGAATACCTGTGCGACGTCAGCGAGGACGGTCAGGTGGTCATGCTCTTGAAGGGAGGCCGAGGCGGACTGGGCAACTGGAACTTCCGCACGGCCACCAACCAAGCCCCGCGCTACGCCCAACCAGGCGAACCGATGCAGGAACGCACCGTCATCCTGGAACTGAAACTCCTGGCCGACGTCGGTCTCGTCGGTTTCCCCAATGCCGGTAAGAGTACGCTGCTCTCCAGCCTCAGCAGTGCCCGGCCCAAGATTGCCAACTACCCGTTTACCACGATGGAGCCCTCGCTGGGTATCGTCAGTTATCGCGACAACCAGTCGTTCGTCATGGCCGACATTCCGGGCATCATCGAAGGCGCTGCCGAGGGGCGTGGCCTGGGACTACGTTTCCTGCGCCACATCGAGCGCAATTCCCTCCTTCTCTTCATGGTGCCAGGCGACACCGACGACATAAAGAAAGAGTACGAGATTCTGCTCAACGAGGTGGGAACCTTCAATCCCGACATGCTCGACAAGCAGCGAGTCTTGGCCATTACGAAGAGCGACCTCCTGGACGACGAACTCATCGAGATGCTCAGCCACGACCTGCCCGATGACATTCCCTGCGTCTTCATTTCAGCCGTGGCCAATCGCGGTCTGACGGAACTGAAGGACATCCTCTGGGCGGCTCTTAACAGCGAGAGCAACAAGTTGCAGGCCATCACCCACGAGGCCAAGATTGTCCATCGCAACAAGGACGTCGCCTATCTGCAGCAAGAACTCGAGGCCATGGGCGAGGACGAGGACATCGAATTCCTGGACGACACCGACATCGAGGACATCGACGAACTGGACGACTTTGAATATGAGGACATAGAAACAGAAGGCTGAGATTTCTCTCAGCCTTCTGTCTTTATTTATGCCGGTTGGCCCGGGCCTTACGGATGTCGGCCTTCTTCTTGGCCGAGCCGCTGCCGTGGGCACCGGTCACGTACTTCTTCTTCTGGGCCTTGGTGCGCACCTTATTGCCAGTGTCAGCCTTCTCGCGCTTAGGACCTCCCTTGAACGTGATGCCACTCAGGATTACTTCGTCAATATCGTCGCCTGCAAACTTGTCTGCCATAGCCTTTTAATTAATGGTGGAACAGGCGCACGCCGGTGAAGGCCATGGCAATGTCGTACTTGTCACAGGTCTCGATGACGTGGTCGTCGCGCACCGAGCCGCCGGCCTGGGCCACGTAGCGGACGCCGCTCTTGTGGGCGCGCTCGATGTTGTCGCCAAAGGGGAAGAACGCATCGCTGCCCAGACTTACGTCGGTGTTCCGTGAGAGCCACTGGCACTTCTCCTCGTCGGTCAGGGGTTCTGGCCGCTCGGTGAAGAATTTCTGCCACTCACCGTCGCGCAGCACGTCGTCGTGCTCGGGACCCAGGTAGATGTCGATGGTGTTGTCGCGGTCGGCGCGGCGGATGCCGGGCACGAAGGGCAGCGCCATTACCCTGGGGTGCTGGCGAAGCCACCATGTGTCGGCCTTCTGTCCGGCCAGTCGGGTGCAGTGGATGCGGCTCTGCTGTCCGGCGCCGATGCCGATGGCCTGTCCGTCCTTGGCGTAGCAGACCGAGTTCGACTGGGTATATTTCAGTGTGATAAGGGCAATCAGCAGGTCGCGGCGTGCCTCGGGGGTGAACTCCTTGTTCCGTGTCGGGATATTCCCGAAGAGGGCGGGGTCGGCGAGGTCAATCTCGTTGCGTCCCTGCTCGAAGGTGATGCCGAACACCTGTTTGCGCTCGATGGGCTGGGGGCGGTACGTCGGGTCTATCTGGATGACGCAGTACGTGCCCTTGCGCTTCTGGCGGAGCACCTCCAGGGCCTCGGGCGTGTAGTCGGGGGCGATGATGCCGTCCGAGACTTCGCGGTTGATGAGGCGTGCCGTCGATTCGTCGCAGGTGTCGCTGAGGGCAATGAAGTCGCCATACGACGACATGCGGTCGGCGCCGCGGGCGCGGGCGTATGCCGAGGCAATCGGGCTCAGGGGTAGGGGAGCGTCATCGATGAAATAAATCTTCTTGAGCGTATCGCTCAGGGGCAGGCCTACGGCGGCTCCGGCGGGCGAGACGTGCTTGAACGAGGCTGCTGCGGGCAGGCCCGTGGCCAGCTTCAGTTCGCGCACCAACTGCCACGAGTTCAGGGCGTCGAGCAGATTGATGTAGCCCGGTCGGCCGTTAAGCACTGTGATGGGTAACTCGCCCTCTTCCATAAAGATGCGTGAGGGCTTCTGGTTCGGGTTGCACCCGTACTTTAATGTTAATTCACAATTCATAATGTATAATTCATAATGAAATTATAATGCATAATTCATTAATGCAATGGTTGCGTTTTGAGTCCATAGGCTTATTGTGCATTGTGCATTATGAATTATGCATTAAATGAAGTGGAGCCGGAGGGGATTGAACCCTCGTCCAAACAGGGACGTCCTGAGCTTTCTACACGCTTATCTTGGTCTTCGTTTTCGTGCCGTGGCAAGACCCAAGCCACCAACCACGGCCTTATCCTCTAAAGTTTCACCGACGGTGCGAGGCCGCTGTCGGCTATCCCCGATTTTGCTGTGCCACCGGTTCGGAGTGCTTCGGGGCGGATGAGCCTCCGGGTGACATCTCGTCGCAGCACCTGGTGCCGCGATTAAGCTTCGGATCTACTGTACTTCGATCAAGCAGCGAGAGCGTAGTTGTTTTCGCCAGTTAATTGTCTGATAGTCATTGATTAAAGAGAGCGGCCACCAACTCTCTGCGTGCTTACTGAGCACCCCATCCTGCTGTCAAATCCATGTCGACCCCAGATGTAAGTGGCTGCAAAGATAGTGAAATCCTGCGAACGAAACAAGCGCAAGACGAAATTTATTTCAATTTTGCCACCCCCTCCCTCTGCTTGGCAGGGCGAAGGGCTCCCATCGTTCAGACATGACCGAACCATCGTTCAGTGATGACCGAACCATCGTTCAGACATGACCGAACGACGGCGGGTACCAACGGGACCCTTCCATCGTTCAATGCGCATTGAACGAACGACCGATGCGCATCGAACGAACGTTCCATCGCGATTGAACGACGACAGGTTCTCATCGTTCGTCCGCGGACGAACGAACGTTCCACCGCGGCCGAACCATCGTTCCACCGCGGCCGAACGACGAACGGGACGAGAACTTTTCCACCGAATCCCTTTGCCGTTTCGGAATCTCTTCGTAAATTTGCAGTGTGTTCCGCAAGGAATGCAGACATTTGGGTTAAGATTAGCGTTCAGCTATTTATCGGAGATTCGGGAATGTAGGAAGTTCAAGAATCCGTGCTAATAACACTGCGATAGATAGAATGAATGCTTGCGCGTTAGCGTGAGCGTCATTTATCTTGTGTTATGGGCATTTCCTACAGCCTCCGAATCAAAGATAATGGGTTCACGCTACTTCTGTGTGGGTAGGAAATAAGAAAAACATTAAATCGATACGAAGATGAAAAAAGTGTTATTTTTATGTTTAGCCATTGTCACTATGGCTGCATGTACCAAGAGTCCAGAAGATAGGGCTAAGGATATGATTAAGGAGGGTGTTAAGCGCATGCTTTACAATCCAGGGAGTTATGATGCGGTAAGTACGACCATTGACAGTGCATTTACACCTTATGGCGATCCGGCTTTCTATGAGCAGACGCTTAAGGTTTATAAGTTGGCAGAAGAAATCCAAAGCCTTAAGCGTACAGAAAAAGAAAAGAAATCAACGATGTCAATATATAGTGGCCGTTATATGACTGCTTTCAGTCAAAATTCTTACAATGAAGCTAAGAAGGAATATGACGAGGCGATTGCTAAACGAGAGAAAATTGAGAAAAAAGTAAATAAGATGGTAGAAGATTTGAAGACGCAAATAGGAGCAAGACGTCAGTTCGTCGGTTTTTGGGCAGTCCATCGTTATCGTGCAAAAAATAATGCAGGAGAGACTTCTTTTGGGGATGTTGTTTTTATTTTTGACAAGGATTTAAGTAAAATTGTGTATGCTTATGATCCGGAAGATTCAGACTTTAAGAAAGCAATGCTATTATATAGGTTAATGCAAGGGTATGACATAGAACTTGAAGAGGATGCATTTTGGATAGATACAGACCTTTGGGAGGAGATATGGAATAAATGAAAAAGAAAAAAGTCCGCATCCCCTATGCCCTAAAGGATGGGCGAATCGTATATATTGATGATGTAGAAAGGGGCTTGGCATGTGGATGCACTTGCCCAAAATGTGGGCAACCCTTAAAAGCAAGAAAGGGAGAGGTTAGAGAAAAGCACTTTGCCCATCATGGTGATGTCGAATGTAAAGGTGCCTATGAGGAAACAAAGCATAGGCTCGCTATCCAAATCCTGCAAGATGAGAAACGAGTGATGGCTCCCCCATATGAAAATGTCGCACTTCAAGAACAACTCATCTTCAGTGACGTAGATGTGGAAGTTCGGAATATGGCCGAAGGGATAATACCAGATGTCGTGGGGACTTGCAATGATGGAACCAAAATCTGTATAGAAGTGCGTTGCACCCATGCTGTGGATGAGGAGAAATTAAGCAAAATTAGGGCCTTGGGCCTACATTGCCTGGAAATAGACATTCGCAAGCATCGCATGGATGAGGCGGAACTTAGGACGTTCTTACTTGATTCAGTAGAAGAGCGAAAGTGGCTGAATCATCCTGAATACGAGAAATCTTATCAGGAAAAGAAAGCGAATGAAGAAGAGCGGAATAAAGCCCCACAAGAAAAGATGCATCAGGCATCGCAGGCGTTAAATCGTCATGGTGCGTCCACTGATAGTAATAATCGGAAAGAGCCTACTTATGAATATAAAGTGGTTCCGCGCCCCGAGGTAGCCCCCTTGACGGATGGTCCTATCAAGGATTATTATGAAAACTTGCATCCTCATGGCACCTTTCATGAATATACGGAAGCCCACACCGTTGCTGTTAATTATGGGCTCTCTCTTAACCGTAAATCAATCTTCGTAATTCATGCCGAACGGTTTCTTGAGGGTGTCCGCTTGCCCTTTCACCTTTCACGAATTACGTTCAAAGACGGCGAGTATGTCGCTGAACACATTGGGGCATACCCATACGAGAGTATGGCGGAAAGGACTTATTTGAGCTTAAAGACAAAAGAATGATTATCACCCCCCCTCCCCAAAAAGGAGGGGCTTTTCGTCCCTCCCTTGCCAATCACTCCATGGTGAGAGGGTTCCCAGATTCCTTATTTATCCTCTGAAACTTCCGGTTCTGCGGCAACGATAGGGCTGGGCAGCTTGTGGTAATAAGCAGCAGAGTCACAAATTTCTTTGATAATTCAGCAAAAACTTGTGTCGTAAAGGGCGTCTGCCTAAAATATTTGCCCTTTCTTACAATAAATCGGACATTATGGAGTTATATTATATGATAATATAGTAGAAATAAACGACGCTAAAACCGATAGAACCGAGTGGCAAACGCTGAAGATAAGTACACGGATGGCATGAACCTGGCCGGACGACTGACGAAACGTGCGTTCGACATCGTGGCCTCCATATTGGGGTTGATACTGCTCTCACCATTGTTTCTCTACATCTATGTGTGCCTGCGCCGGCAGGGCGACGGCCCCGTCATCTATCGCCAGGAGCGCATCGGACTGGGCGGGCGGCCCTTCGATATCCTGAAGTTCCGCACGATGGCCCCGGACAGCGAGCAGGACGGTGTGCCCCAACTGTCGGAGCGCAGCGACCAGCGCCAGACCCCCGTGGGCAAGTGGCTGCGTGAGCACCATCTCGACGAACTGCCCCAGTTGTGGAACGTCCTGGTGGGCGACATGTCGCTGGTGGGTCCGCGTCCCGAGCGGCAGTACTTCATCAACCTGATTATGCAGGAAAATCCCGACTACGAATACCTCTACCAGATGCGTCCCGGCATCACCTCGATGGCCACCATCTACAACGGCTACACCGACACGATGGAGAAGATGCTCATCCGGCTGCAGATGGACCTCGAATACCTGCAAAAGCGAAGCCTTTGGCTCGACCTGAAGATATTATTTACTACCGTCCGACTTATTAGTTATGGAAAGAAAATCTGACACTATGCGAAAATATCTCCTTGCACTGGCGCTCTCCCTGAGCGCCGTTTGTGCTTATTCACAGTCGATGACCGACGACCAGGTCATCCAGTTCGTCCAGAAGGAACAAGCCGCTGGCCAGAACCAGCAGAGTATCGTCTCGAAACTGCTGCGCAAGGGCGTCACGCCCGAGCAGTTGCGCCGCATCCGCCGGAAGGTGGAGGCCGAGCAGAACCAGCCTGGTGCCTTGGACCTGACGGGCAAGTCGAAGAACCAGACCGAGAACCGCCTGCGTACCAACAAGGAGAAGGCCGAAGACCTGTACCGACAGAAGAACGGCTACATGGTGCGCTCGCAGCGTGAACAGGCCGAACAGCGCTACATGACGCGCAAGGACCGCCAGGATGCCCTGAACGAGGAAATCGGTTTCCTCGACATCGACTCGCTGGCCTACTACCAGAGCATGTTCGAGCAGGACGACGAGAATCAGGTCTTCGGTCGCAACATCTTCAACAACGAATACCTGACCTTCGAACCCAACCAAAACATGGCCACGCCCGCCAACTACCGACTGGGCGCGGGCGACAACGTGGTAATTGACGTCTGGGGGGCCAGTCAGGAGACCTTCGAGGGCACCATCTCGCCCGATGGCTATATCGTCATCGAGGGCGTCGGCCCCATCCGCCTGGGCGGCCTCTCCGTGAGTCAGGCCACGGCTACGGTGAAGAGCCGGCTGGGCCAGTTCTACTCGGGTTGTAGTTTCAACCTGGCCGTAGGCGAGACCCGTAGCATACAGGTCCAGGTGGTCGGCGAAGTCCGCATGCCCGGTACCTATACGCTCTCCAGTTTCTCGTCGGCCTTCAATGCCCTGTATGCCGCAGGCGGCATCAACGACATCGGTACCTTGCGCGACATCAAGGTCTATCGCTCGGGCCGCCAGATTGCCACCATCGACGTCTATGACTACCTGCTGAACGGCAACTCGAAGGGCGATGTCCGCCTCCAGGACAACGACATCGTGGCCGTCGGAGCCTATGAGTGCCTGGTGGCCGTAAGGGGTAAGGTGAAGCGCCCTATGTTCTACGAGATGAAGCGTTCGGAGAGTGTCCTGCAACTGATTCGCGATGCAGGCGGATTCACGGGCGATGCCTATACGAAGAACGTGCGACTGACCCGCAAGGCCGGTAACGAATACAGCATGCACACGGTGGATGAGTTCAAGATGTCCGGCTTCACGCTGATGGATGGCGACTCGGTGTATGTCGATTCCGTCATCCCGCGCTTCAGCAACATGGTAGAAGTGCGCGGAGCCGTGCGCCACGAGGGCAAGTACGAGCTTGGGGGCGACGTGCAGACCGTCAAGGGCCTCCTGCTGGTGGCCGAAGGACTGCGCGAGGATGCCTATCAGAGTCGTGCCGTCATGCACCGCGAGAAGGACGACCTCTCGCTCGAGATGGTCAGCGTAGATATCGAGGGCATCCTCGACGGCACCGTGGCCGACATCCCCCTGAAGAAGGGCGACGTGCTCTTCGTGCCCAGCACCATCGACATGAAGGGCGAACAGATACTGACCATCCGCGGCGAAGTCGTCTTCCCGGGCGACTACCAGTATGCCGAGAATACGAATGTCGAAGACCTCATCCTGATGGCCGGCGGTCTCACGCCTGCCGCCTCTATGGCCAAGGTCGATGTCTATCGGCGTGTGCAGAACGAGAAGGCCACGGAGGCCACGGAACTCAGTTCAGAGGTGTTCAGCTTTGCACTGAACGACGGGCTGCGCTCTGGCGACACGTCCTTTGGCCTGATGCCCTACGACATCGTGGTCGTGCGCAAGAGCCCTGCCTACAACGAGCAGCAGACGGTGCGTGTGGAGGGTTGCGTGAACTTTGAGGGCGAGTATGCCATGAGCACCAAGAACTATCGCCTGAGCGACCTCGTAAGGGCTGCGGGCGGACTGACAAACCTCGGTTATGCCAAGGGTGCCCGACTGACCCGCCAGATGACGGAGGAGGAGAAGATACAGCGTGAAAACTCCCTGCGTGCCGCCCAGATACAGATGTATGAAGAGGCCATGCAGAGTGAGAAACGATACGACATGGCTCAGGCCGACTCGCTGATGTCGCTGAAATTGGACATGGGCGAAACTTATCCCCTGAGCATCAACTTGCAGGAGGCCATCGACAACCCCTCGAGTGCTGCCGACATCGTCCTGCGCGAGGGCGACCTGCTGACCATACCTCAGTACTCCAACACGGTGAAGGTCAGCGGCGAGGTGCTCTACCCCGTCAGCATGGGCTACATGAAGAACAAGTCGCTGAAGTACTACATCAAGCGCGCCGGCGGCTATGGCAACCGCGCCAACAAGAAGGGTGCCTACGCCATCTACATGAACGGCTCGGCCGAGAAGATTAACCGCCATTCGTGGGGCGGCAAGGATATCGAGCCGGGTTGCGAAATCGTGATTCCAACCAAGAAGCAGAAGAGCCGCATGACGACGGGCGAGATTGCAGCCATCAGCACGGGTAGCGCCTCGCTGGCCAGCGTCGTAGTGGCCCTGGTAAGTATCCTGAAGAAGAACTAAGGAGGAGAGCAGTATGGAAAAGAAGAACAACGACCAGCATACGATAGACCTGAGCAAGGTGTTCCGTACCCTGTGGAGCCAGAAGAAACGGTTCGTAAAGGTTTGGGTGTGGACTTTCATCCTCTCCTGCATTTGGATTCTGCCTCAGCCACGCTACTACGTCAGCAATGTGAAGCTGGCACCGGAGATGAGCGGGGAAAGTGCCGGCGGGGGACTTGCCTCCATCGCCTCCTCCTTTGGCTTCGACCTGGGGGGCATGGGCGGACAGGATGCCATCTATCCCGAGCTGTACCCCGAACTCTTCGAGAACCCGGAGTTTGTGGTCAGCCTCTATGGCATACATGTGACGACGAAGGACGGCGACGTCAGCACCGACTACTTTACCTACATGAAGAAGCACCAGAAGAAGAATCTCCTGACCGAGCCCTACCACTGGACGATGAGGAAGATAAAGGGTTTCTTTGAGGAAGAGGATAAGACTCCCCGAGGCACGGGCGTAAGCGACATCAACCCCTTCCGCATGAACCGCAAGGACTACAAGCTGATGATAGGCATCATGAAGAATATCACCTGCTCGGTAGATAAGAAGACCAGCGTCGTCACCATCAGCGTGACCGACCAGGACCCCCTCGTCAGTGCCACCATGGCCGATAGCGTGAGACTGCACTTGCAGGACTTCATCATCCGCTATCGTACAAGTAAGGTGACCGAGGACGTAGCCCACTATCAGGAGATGCGCGACAACGCCGAACGGGAGTACGACGTGGCCATGAGGGCCTACAGCCGTTACTGCGATACTCACCAGAATGTCTTCTTGCAGAGTTTCCAGAGCGAAAGGGACAAGCTGGAGGGCGAATTGGCTCTCAAGCAGAATGCCCTGACGGCCATGGAGACGCAGTTGCAGGCTACGAAGGTGAAGTTGCAGGAGAAGACCCCGGCCTTCACCACCCTGAAGAGTGCCACGGTGCCCGTCCGCCCTGCCGGTCCGAAGCGTATGCTTTTTGTGCTGATGATGCTTGTCCTCGTCAGCATGGTATATGCCGGTGTATTGTGTAAGGACGAAATCTTTGGCATTCGCGGATAAACGACTGAAAACAAGGTTGGGGCTTATGCAAATCCGGCTTCGCGAACTTTCCCTGTTACCCTGTGGCTTGATGATGGTGTTTGCCCTTCAGGCATCCATCGTGCCTCTCGCCATCGAAATGCCCATGGCCTCTTATGGCATTTTGGCCTTGATGCTCATGTGCTCCGTGGTAGTTCTCTACTTTATTGTTCGCCAGCGCACCATTACGCGCACGGACTTGATAGTTATCTTCTTCCTGACCTTTATTGCTCTGTCCTCTTTTGCGCACGGAACCGACGGAATCCACTGGGTGTACGTCGGTTTCAGCGTATGTCTGATTCGCTTCACCTTCAACTTCTATCAGCACCATCTCACGCCCCTGATTGTCGGGCTGACGCTGGGCTTCTCGGTTTCTGTGTTCCTGCAGCTCTACCAGCTGGTCACACAACCAGACCTTTGGATGATAGCAGAGAATAAGGAGGTGACGGTGTATATCCTGGGTGGCAACTACAACCAGATGGGTTCTCGCCTGCTTGTCGCAATGGTGCTCAACCTGTTGTGTACGAGAATCAGCAAACTCTTCTACATCCTGTTGGTTCCCACCGTCATTTCCTGTATCGCCATCCCCCTGATGGTAGGCTCGATGACGGCCGCCACCAGTATCCTGTTGTTCCTGCTGATGTGCCTCGTTCCTTGGCCACGTCTGCGCCGTATGGGCATCGTGGCGCTGCTGGTTTTTGTGGCATTGTTCCAACTGCTGGTCTGCTTTAATGGCAAGGGCATCGAAAACAGTGACCTGGCAGTCTGGTTCGTGGAAGATGTGCTGGGCAAGGACATCACCTTTACCAACCGCACCCACATGTGGGACTCGGCATTGCGTATCATCATAGATTCTCCGCTGTGGGGCTATGGGTTCCCCGACAAGGACTGGTACCTGACCCACATGTCGTCGTTTGCCATTGGTCCGCACAATGTCATGTTGGCCATGCTAATCTATGGCGGGGTAGTGACGTTTGCCATCTACCTATACATACTTGTCCGTTCCATCTTGCAGGCGGCTGGTGTCCATGGCTACGGGGCTGACGTCCTTTTGAGCGGAATCGCCATCATCAGCCTGATGCAGTTGATGGAGGTCTATTCTGTCCCCATCATATTTGCCCTCTTCCTGTTAGCCGAATACTATCCCCAACTGCATAGCCAACTTGCCCCTCCGGATGAATAGCAATACACGCCTCATCGTAAACACCTTGGCCCAGAACATTCGGACGCTTATCAACATCGTTCTGTCGCTCTACTCCACACGCATAGCCATGGAGGCGCTCGGACATTCGGACTATGGCATCTACATGTTGGTGGCGGGCATCGTGTCGCTGCTGTCCTACCTCAACAATACCCTCATCATCACCACACAGCGATTCTTAAGCTACGCAGCGGGGGCAGGCCGGAAAAAGGAAATGAAGCAGATCTTTGCCAACAGCTACCTAATACATTGGTTGGTAGGCCTGTCGTTGGCATTGCTTTTTGCCTCGCTTACTTCACTGATTTTTAACGGGCACTCGCTGAATATTCCTGTGGGTAAGGCAGGGGAGGCAGAGATTGTCTATTGGTTTGTCATCCTCTCGGTGTTGATTACCTTCATTACGGCTCCCTTCCGTGCGTTGCTTATCAGCCACGAGAATATCGTCTATATCTCTATCGTGGATGTGCTGGATGGCGTACTGAAGCTGGGACTTGTATGCTCCCTCTTGTTCGTGGAGCATTGGCGCCTTCCCCTTTATGCCCTCATCATGGCCAGTGTGATGCTGTTCAACTTCATTATGCTGTCTTGCTTCTGCTACTGGAAGTATGAGGAGTGCACCCTTCTTCCCCGCATTCGCCAGTGGGACACTGCCATCTGCCGGAAACTCATGAACTTTGCTACCTGGACGATATATGGGATGGCCTGCGTCTATGTCCGTACGCAAGGCATCGCCGTTATCCTCAATCGCATGTTTGGGACCATCGCTAATGCAGCCTACGGCATTGCCACACAGGTCTTCGGCTCAGTACAGTTTCTGTCACAGGCCATATTGAACGCCTTCTCGCCCCAGATTATCAAGGCTGAAGGCTGTGGCGACCGAGGACGTTCTATCCATTTAGCCCTGTCGGCCTCGAAGTATAGTTTCCTGCTTCTTTCTCTGGCAGTGATTCCCCTTGTGACGGAGATGCCATCCCTGCTTCGTATCTGGCTTGGCAAAGTCCCGGAGCACGCCGTCCTGTTCTGCCGTATGATGCTAATTGCCTCGTTATGTGATCAGGCAACCATCGGACTGGGCAACCTTAACCAGGCCATAGGGCGCATTCGCAACTACACACTTGTCACCTTTACGGCCAAGGTTTTGTGCATCCCCGTCATCATCCTATTCCGCTCTCATGGGCTGATGCTGGTTGTGTGTGCATACGTGGGCTTTGAAATTCTTTCGGCCGCCATCCGTGTACCATTCCTTATGCACACGGCAGGATTGCGGCTGGACGATTATCTGGGAAAGGTCTTTTTCCGCATTGTTGTGCCTGCACTGGCGATGGTCGTGGGCAGTTGGTTAGTGGTGCATTGGGTGCCGGCGGCCAATTGGCGCTTCCTCGTCGTAACTTTGGTGACAACGCTAACAGGACTTATAGCCATCTGGTATGTCGCAATGACGCCCTCAGAGAATGCGCTCATCCGGAATCTTGTCTTAAAACGCCTGAACAATGAGAAGAATTAAACGACTTATATGGGACGTGATGCTGTATGTGGCAGGGCAGATATCTCCCAGACTGCTGGCCACATGGCGCTACCGCATGATTACGGGACGTTTTATGGATTGGAATCATCCGCGTGACATCAACGAGAAGATTCAGTGGCTCAAATTCAATAGTGACACCAGCCAGTGGCCACGACTCGCGGATAAATATGCCGTGCGGGAGTATGTAGAGGAAAAAGGATTGGCTGACATACTCGTGCCATTCATCGGGAAGTGGGACAAGGCCGAGGATATAGATTGGGAGATGCTTCCCAACCAGTTTGTCATGAAGACCAACCATGGGAGTGCCGATGCGCTTATTTGCAAGGACAAATCTGCGATAGATACGGCCTTTTATACGAGATTCTTTGCGCGACAACTGAAGACGAAGTCTGGCCCTGCAACAGGCGAACCGCACTACGACAAGATACCTCCCTGCATTGTGGCTGAGGAATTGCTGGACTCGTCCCAACAGGACTATCCGTCGTCGTCTCCCATCGACTATAAACTCTGGTGCTTCGATGGTCGGCCCGCTTACTTCTTTGTTTGTCTCAACCGTACCAAGGAATCCTGTGAGGTGGCGACATATGATACGGATTGGAACTTCTATCCTCAGTATATAAAGCGGGCAGACCACTACATCCCGTGTACGACACCTTTGCCACGCCCCAAGTGTCTGGAGCAGATGCTTGTCGTGGCTCGTCGGCTCTCAGAGGGTTTCCCTTGTGTTCGGGTTGACCTCTACGAAGTGGGTGGCAAGGTGTACTTTGGCGAGATGACCTTTACCCCTGCCTCAGGTAATAACAGCTTCTATCCTCAGGAATTCCTTGATATTCTTGGTGATTTGTGTAAAATCGAAGGCCATGCATAGCTTCTCTATCATCATACCCCACCACGAGATACCCACGCTCTTGCAGCGTTGCCTGAACAGCATCCCCCAGCGGGACGACGTGCAGGTCATCATCGTGGACGACAACAGTTCACCGGATAAGGTGGACTTTGCGCGCTTTCCTGGTGCAGAACGGTCGGACGTGACGCTGGTGTTTGACAAGCAGGGCGGCGGTGCCGGACATGCGCGTAACCTTGGACTGGAGCATGCCGATGGCGATTGGCTCGTGTTTGCAGATGCTGACGATTATTTTACGCAAGACTTCTACGAGATTATCTCTACATTTAGGCATGCAGAGGCCCAGATGGTGCTTTTTATGGCAGATAGCGTGGACTCTGATACGGGACAGCCTTCGGACAGGCACCAGCAGTTGAACGACTACGTTCGTATGGCCATGGCAGGGAAAGTCTCTGCGAGGGAGGCTTCATTGGCAATGCCTACCCCGTGGTGTCGTATGGTACGTCGGGATTTGGTGGAACGGTGTCAGATTCGTTTCGACGAAACTCCGTCGGCCAATGATGTGATGTTCGTCGTCAAAGCCACAACCTGGGCCGATCGGGTGATAGTATCTGACCGGGTGCTCTATACCGTGACGACACGGGCGGGGAGCCTGTGGAATAGTACGCGTCGCAGCGTGGATAATTATCTTTGTCGTGTAGGCGTGTATATCCGTCGGAATCGCTTCTATGAGGAGCAGCACATAGGGCGAAAGAAACCTGTTCTCCTTTATGTGTGGGATGCCCGTCGTTACGGACTGGCCGGAGTGTGGAAAACCTTGTGCCTGGCATTGCGTGAAGGGGCCTTGTTCTCAGGGTTTGGTACATTGCTGTGGATTGTAAAATGTCATATAAAAGGAGTAAGACCAGTATGAAGAGGATTCTCTATTTCACCCCCATGGACATCGGTAAGCGCTTCGGTGGCGGATTGGCCTCGAGGGCGTATTATGATGCGGTTTGCCGCCTGTTCCCTGGTCAGGTGGATTTGATGCTTCCCGAGGAGTATTGCGTCGGGCCGTTTGCCGATGCCATAGCCGTCCCGCCCCGTTCGCGGATACGTGCCTTGCTGAGTGGAAGCCTTCATCGCTATCGCCTCTTCATGCGCGATTATCTTCGTCGGAATGCCCATCTCTATTCCCTGTGCGTGCTGAATGACGGCTTCCGCGCGGGTGACATGATGGACATGATACATGGTTTTGGCCTGCGGACAATGGTTGTCCATCACAACTTCGAGCGGGAGTATCACATGGGCTCCAAGAGCATCTTCACCTTTGGCGGGCATTATGCAGGCCTCGTTGTTCGCAATGAGCGTCAGGCCTATGTCAAGGCCCATGTGAATTGTTTTCTTACGGCGGCCGATGCCCAACTCTTTGAACAGGCTTATGGAAAACGAGCCCACAATTACCTGCTGGGCGTCTTTGAAGCCGCGGATAGTAAACTCCCGTTGTTGCAGGAGGTGCGGCGTGAGCCGTTGGTAGCCATCACAGGTAGCATGAATACGGCTCAGACGGAGTTCGGGGTGATGAATTTCCGTGAACGCTACTTCCATTGCCTGCGGGAACTCTTGCCCGACTGGAAAGTTCGCATCGCAGGTCGTAATCCATCAGAGCCGATTCGCGCTTTTGCTGATGAATATCCCGATGTAATCGAGCTTATACCTAACCCGGAAGATATGTCGGAGGTGGTGAATCCGTGTGGCGTATTCCTTTGCCCCACACATGTGGGCGGCGGGTTGAAGCTACGTGTCATGGACGGACTTCGCCAGGGCTTGCCTGTGCTGACCCACCGTGTCTCGGCCCGTGGCTATGATGCGTTCGTGGGAGAACCGTTCTTTGCGGTTTATGAGGACGAGGACTCCTTCCGGGAGGGGCTGCAAAAGGTTACTTCGCTTACGCTTACATTGGAGACTCGTAAACAGATACAGAAACAATATGCTGCGGTCTTCGGCTTTGAAGCCGGACTAAGGCGAATGGAGAAAATCTTGGCCAATTTCACAGATGAGTAACATAAAGATTTCGGTTGTCATCCCTTCCTACAGGCCTCAGAGGTACACCTTTGAGTGCCTGGAGTCGCTTAAACGACAGACGCTTTCGCCCGAAGAGTATGAGGTAATTGTCATCCTGAATGGAGACAAGGCGCCCTATTATTCGCAATTGGAGGAGGCCCTGCCGGCCAACGGACGGTTGTTGTATTCGCCCGCAGCCTCGGCCTGCTCCTCACGCAACATGGGACTTGATGAGGCCCGTGGCGAGTACATCTGTTTTATCGATGACGATGACCTGGTGTCGCCGTCTTATTTGGAGGAACTCCTGAAGCATGCCCGCAGGGACGTTATCGCTGCCAGCAACTGCCTATCGGTCTATGACGACGGGCATACGGGAGAGAACCCCTATACGCAGGAGTATAAGCGTTGCGCGGAAAAGGGTGTGCAGCCATTTTACCAACCCAAGAAGATATTCTCCGTGCCTTGGATGAAGTTGATTCATCGCGATGTCATCGGCGACCGGCGCTTTGATGAGCACTTCCCCAGCGGGCAAGACGCTCTGCTAATGTTTGAGATATCCGATAGGATGGAGAAGGTACGGTTCGCGTCGTCGGATGCGGTATATTATTGGAGACAGAGGGGTGGGAGCCTACACAAGTTGAACTATTCCAGGCTCATTTCCAAGTATGGCAGGCTGGCATGGGCCTATACCCGGCTTTACTTCGGGAGTCCGTTGCAGTATAATCTCCTGTTCTATCTTACTCGCCTGCTGGCTTCGGTTCATGCAATAATTGTAAGGAAGTAGTATGAGGTCAGACGGCATGGAATCGGCATCAGTGTATCAGCACATACTGGCGAACAAACTCTTCTTCTCGGGTTTGGCCATACTGGGTATATGCCTATCCCACCTTATCGGTGTTGATAGGGAGACGTCTCTTTGGCACATCTTCTATCCTGGATTCGTTGGCGTGGATATCTTCCTCTTCTACAGCGGTTATGGTCTCTGTCGCTCGTGGGAGCAGAACCCGCCTCGCACGTTTTACCTTCGCCGGCTAAAGCGGATATATCCCTTGCTGCTTGTCTTTACGCTCCTGCTATATGGGATAGCCTGTTTCGTGAAGAAGGAGGAGGTCTCCTTCCTTGACGTGTGCTGCAACCTTACGACCTTGAATTTCTGGGGTGTCGGGGGGATATTGGCCGAATGGTATTTGAGCTTCATCCTGTATATGTATATACTCTTCCCCATGCTCTATCCGCTCGTCCGGCGATGTGGGATGTGGGCAATCGGCGGGGCGCTTGCCCTCTTGTTCGTATTCCTGTTCTTTCATCGTGATGGCTGGTTGTACCAGTGTGCATTTTCCCGTGTCCCCATCTTCCTCTTGGGCATTCTTTGCTATCAGCGGAGGGGGATGGCGACGTACCTCAGGGGCATGTGGACGTTCGTGGCAGCGCTACTGTTGATGGCGGTCCTTTTCATCCTACACGTCGTCCAGAAGTTTGAACTGGTCTATATGTCTGCTCCGTGCGTCCTGCTTCTGCTTGCATGGGGATTCCGGAAGGTCGTAGCGACGAGAGGACCGCTTTTCCGTCTGTTTGAGGCCTTCGGCAAGTATTCGCTGGAGATATACCTTGCCAACATGCTGGTGCTGTATGTGATGCCATTGCTGACCCTTCCGTGTCCTACGGCCTTGGCGTATGTGCTCGGCCATGTCGTCCTGGTGCCCTTGTTGATAGGGGCAAATCGCATGGCTCGCCGGTTGTTGGATGGGGATTAAGCGATGTAGCCCTTAATCTTCTCTTTCCAGGAGTAGTGGTCGATTACGGTTTGGTGTCCCTCTTCTGAAAGTTTCAGGCGCAGTTCGGGATTATGCATGATGCGCAGGCAGGCCTCGGCGATGGTGGCAGCGTCGTCGCGGATGAGTGCACTCTCTTCGTTCACCAGTTCGGGAATGCCCTGTGCGATAAGGCTTGTCAGCACTACGGGTAATCCGTATCCCATGGCCACGAGCACCTTGTTCTGTATGCCTGATGCTACGCGCACGGGAGCCACCGTCAGGCAGGCGTCGGAAATGGTCTCGCCCAGGTCATCGACGAATCCCGTGACGATGATGTTGTTGCTGGCGAGTTGCTGGATGGCCTTAGGCGGTTGTGCTCCCACGATGTAGAGAATCGTATCGGGCTCTTGCTTCAGTATGCGGGGGAATACCTCGTTTACGAAGAAGAATACGGCGTCTTGGTTCTGCAGGGTGCGCATGTTGCCTACGAAGCAAATCTTCTTATCCTCGTACTGGGTGGGGATCTTCTTCATCCATCCTACGCCGTTGGCGTGCAGTTCCAGGGGGGCGTGGTAGGGCGTCAGCGTCTTGAGGTAGTCGATGTCGGCCTGAGAGACGAGGATGCACTTCGGGAACTTCTCGATGACATGGCATTCGTACTTCTTGATGAGGTTGTGCTCGAAGGAGTAGATGATGCGCAGGAAGCCGCCTCCCTTGGCCTTTGAGGACATGGAGTAGGTCTTCGAGAGGGCGTCGGTCATTTCGATGACGGATTTCTCCTCCAGATTCAGCTCTTCCAGATACGGAGTCATGCGCAGGAGATGCGAGATGTAGAGGTCGGGCTTCTCCACGGCAATGACCTTGCGGAGCAACTTCTTGAAATTACTGGAGTAGTAGTAGCCGCACTGCATGGGCCGTCCGCTGAGCATGAACAGGGCTGCGTGTACGATGGACGTCAGTCGGCTGCGCGGGATGGTGTAAATCTTGTGATAGATGCGCTGGGCCTCGTACATTCGCGGGCTGTCTTCGTCGTGGAAACTTACGAGCACCAACTTGTAGCCCTGGCGGCGCAGTTGGCGTGCCACATTGTTGATTCGCAGCACGTCGCCTCCGTTCTCGGGGAGGGGGAAGCGTGGGGCCAAGATGCATATCTTCTTTGCCTTGGCGGCACGTCTTTCGTAGCGCTCCCTAATGTCGGTATGTGCCAACAGGCGTCTCTCTTGTACGTGAATCAGCCGTGTGACGTTCATCTGCCAGGCGATGAAGAGGATGATATCGACCACGACCACCCACGACAGATGCATCCCCAGATGGAACAGGGCGAAGTTGAGGGCGATAAACAACAGGTCCACGCCGATGATGGTCAGCAGCGTGAGGCATGAGGAACGTCCGGTCTTCAGTATCTTGTGGTGGATGTGGGTCTTGTCGGCCTCGAACATGTCCGCCCCTCTCATCTTTCGTGCGATGGCTACCCGTATGAGGTCGAACGTCGGGATGATGAGCACGGTGTAGGCCGTCAGGATGCCATCGGGCCGGGTGTCCATGACGTTGGGGTTGTCCATGGCATACTTGATGCCCAGGTAGCTGAGGGAGAATCCGAGGAAGAGCGAACCGCTGTCGCCCATGAATGTCTTCTTCTGCTTCTTTGCACTGCCGAAGATGTTGTAGTACATAAAGACGAGCAACACGCCCATCAGGCTGCTGGCAAAGATGCAATAGACGATGTGCCCCTGCTGGTAGAAGAGGGCGCAGTAGATGGCCAGTGCGATAAAGCTGATGCCCGAGGCCAATCCGTCGATGCCGTCGATGAGGTTGATGGAGTTCACCACCAACAGGGTGACGAAGACGGTCAGTACGTAGCCCACCCAGAGCGGCAGTTCGTGGATGCCCAGGAATCCGTAGAGATTGTTGAAGAAAAGTCCGCTCAGCGGGAAGGCCAGCGCGGCAATCAGTTGGATGACGAACTTCAGGTTGGCCGGTACGCCGAAGAGGTCGTCGATGAGGCCGATGAAGTAGATAAGGGCCACGCCGATGCCGATGAGCAGGGTAGAGGTGTGGATGGATTCGACGATGCCTCCGCGCTCGAGCATGATGGCGAACGTGGCACTGACTCCCATGAGCATGGCCGGAACGAATACGATGCCGCCCATGCGGGGGATGTTCTTGTTGTGAATCTTGCGGTCGTCGGGATGGTCGTATATCCCGTTCTTATAGCACAGATGGAGCAGCCATGGCATGATTACCAGCGCCGTGGCGGCCGATATCAGCATGGCAGATATAAGGTATAGGTATGGAGGCATTACGGTCCGTTATTCTTCTATTATATATTATTAACGAAGAATAGTTCGCTTTATTGTTGTAACATCACTATTTTTTTAAGGGGGTGTGCGAGGGACGGTTCCCGGGGGCCTCAGAGCCCGGCCGACAGCCTCGCGGGGTCCGGGGTTTCGGCCCTTGGGGCGCGGGCCATGGCGTGCTATTTTGCATTTTGCAATTTGCAAAGTGCAAAGACTTCATTACGCTATGTCCTATATAATAGTTTATATAGTAATTTATATAATAATATATATAATTAATTATATTTTATATATTATATAAGATAGTATGTGTGGAGTACACACTTTGCACTTTGCAAATTGCAAAGCTTAGTACCTGCGGAACGAAAGCGTGCCCTCCCGACTGCTCAGCACCAGATGGTCGTCGTCGAGCACATCGACGTGGAACTTCCCGTCGGCCGGAACGCCGAACCTGGCGAGTTCCTCCAGCTGACGCTCTTCCTCGGCTGGCCAGAAGATGGTCTTGCCCACCAGCAGGCTGTCGCCCTTGTGGGTAAAGTAGGAGAGGTAGTACTCGTTCTTGCCTCTCGTCTGGAACTTCATCAGGCGGAGCTGGAAGCAATAGTACAGTTCCCCCTCGTTGATGGGCTGAACCTGGTTGGCAGCGTCGCGCCATTCCGTCATCTGCCACATGCCGGCAATGTCGCCAGCCGTCTCGCGCCAGTTCTCGCATCCCCAGAAAGCTGACAACGCGGCGCACAGGAGTATTATGCTGATAGTCTTTCTCATCGCTTATTCTTGTTTATCCATCCGGTATAGGCAATCGTGAACATGGCACCCTTGGAGTCGCCGAGCAACTTGCCTCCGTTCTGGCCATAGGCAGCCGTGAAGCTCAGTCCCTCGACCTGGCGGGGCGCGTACGAAGCCTCAATCATGAAGAAGTTGCCCTTCGCAGGATTCGTGCGAGGCTGGTAGTAGGTTCCCCACGTCTTCTCGTGTGTGTAGAGCAGGCGATAGGAAATCTCGCGCGTGGGCTGTCCCTCGATGCCCAGGTGGTTGGCCACTACGCGGTTGTCGTTGAAGTTGATGCGCCCGTTCGTGTTATACAGGGGCGAGATGAGCAGGGCGTGTCCCATGCTGAAGCCCGCGTGCTGCCAAGCCGAGTAAACGTGGTGGTTGTAGTAGTTGTCGATACCGGCAATGCGGTCGGACATGACGTCGGTCTTGTCGTGGTAGATGGGCCCCGACTGGTAGGTGGTGCGCAGGTGCTCGTAGAGGATGCCCCGTACGACGGGGTTCTCGGGGAACCGCACCTCCGTGCCGTAGAGCATGTCCTTCCAGTCGTAGATGAACAGGCCCAACTGGCTGTGGTCTTCGAAGAAGTGTTCGGCATAGAAACTGGCTCCCCAGCCCCGCTTCTCGAAGTCGAGGCGCAGGTGCCAGCTACCCAGTTGGTTGCCCTCGATGTTGCCGAAGTCGCCGTCGTTCACGTCGCTGCCGCCCGGGATGAAGGCGTTCCAGAAGGCCTTCACGCCATGCGAAAGTTTCTGGTGCGGGTCGAAGTCGCCAGCGTGGTCCTCACGGTCCTGGAGGTTCCATGCCTCGCCGCCGAACTGGCACGACATCTCGATGCCGCCCGTCAGCGTGAGGGGGAACTTCTCGGTATTACCGATGCGCAGGAAACCGGCCTTCGAGTGGTAGAGTGAGTTGGCCGTGCGTACGTAGTTCGTCCCGGCCGTGAAGTCGCGTTGCCACTTGTTGTCGGTATAGGCGCCATAGGCCACGTGGGCCTTCAGGGCCAGCCAGCCCTTCGTGCGGGGGATGGTCCAGAACTCAGGCAACTCCAGACGGACCTGCGGAAGCGGCCGTGCGTTGATACCGCTTGTCATGGCTCCGCTCGAGAGGCGTTGGTTCTTCAGTTCCAGGGGGCGCTCCTTCTGTCCTACGGAGAGTCGGAGGGCCTTGTACTGGAAGTCGGCATAGAACTGCTGCAGCACGAAGTTGCTGTTGTAGTTGGCCAGTCCGGCCATGTCCAGCCCGTAGCCGATGCGCCAGTTGCGCAGGCTGTCGGCCTCGGCGTCGCGATGGATGCCGGCGCGCACCATGACGCTGTTCTCTTCGGTCGTGCCCAGTCCGTAACGGTTGTTGGTAAACCAGAAGGGGGCTACGTCGCCCTTTCCGGCCGTGCCTTGCAGGCTTGCGTCGTACTCGACGTCCTCGCCGAGCCGGCTAATCTGTGCCTGAGCCGTCGCTGCGGTCAGGAACAGTGCGAAAAGTATCGTCCGTCTCATCCCTTCTTTCCTTTCTTACCCTTGCCGTCCTCGTTATAGTCGCCATAGACGCCGTAGTGGCCATAGTGGCTGTAGGTGCCGTAGTAGCCGTACTTGCCCTTCTTGCCGTACGAGCCGTACTTGCCATAGCCATAGTAGTAGCCATACTTGCGCTTCTGCAGGTTGATGCCGTTGAGCACGAGGTTGACCTTCGGCAACTTCTTGTCGCGGCTGATGTTGTTGATGAGTTCGAAGTTGGCCTTGATGCTATAGTCGGCACGCGTCACGAAGATAGTGGCGTCGGCGGTGCGGCCCAGTTCCAGGGTATCGCTCACGAGGCCCACGGGCGGCGTGTCGAGGATGATGTAGTCGTACTTGGTGCGCAGGTAGGCGATGGCTTCGTCGAGCACGTGGCGCGAGATAAGTTCCGTGGGGTTGGGCGGAATGATGCCGGCGGGCAGGATGTCGAGGTTCTTGTTTACGACCTCGCGCGAAATTTGCTCTTCCAGCAGGTCATAGTCGGGCTTCTCGAGCATCAGGAACGAGGTGATACCCTTCTTGCTGTCGCCCAGTTGGAAGACATCGTTCAGGCGGGGCTTGCGGATGTCGAGACCGACCAGGAGCACGCGCTTGTTGAGCAACGAGAGCGACATGGCCAGGTTACTGGCGACGAAGGTCTTACCCTCGCCGGGGATGCACGACGTGCAGACGACTACCTTCTCGGGCTCAGGCAGCACGAAGCTCATGTTCGTGCGGAGTCCGCGGAAGGCCTCCTCCATCATGCCGTTCTTGTTCTCGGCCACCACGATGCCGTTGCTGCTCTTGCTGCTGTCGGTGAGGGGGATGTCGGCCAGGATGGGCAACTTGGTCAGTCGCTGTATGTCCTCACGGCCCTCGATGCGATAGCGCAGCAGGCTCAGGATGAAGATGATTGCGATAGGCAGCAGCAGACCCAGGGCCACGGCCGAAGCCTTAATCTTGCGGTCGTCGGGCGAAACCTTGCCTGTGGGCTTGGGTTCGTCGATGACGCGGGCCTTGCTGGCGATGGAGGCCAGGGAGATGTAGTTCTGCTCGCGCTTCTGCAGGAGCATCAGGTACAGGCCGGCCTTGATTTCCTGCTGGCGGCTGATGTTGGTCAGGACGCGCTCCTGGGTCGGCGTGTTGGCTACGCGGCTGTTATACATCTGGTACTGGTTGTCGATGCTGCTCTTCTGGACGAGCAGGTCCTGATAGATGGTACGCAGCGACGTGCCGATGTTGGGCCAGAGGTCCTCGAGTTGAGCCGTCAGTCGGGCCACGGTGGGGTTCGACTCGGTAGAGGTCTTCAGCAGGCGGGTGCGCTCGGCCACGAGTTGGTTGTAGTTGTTGATGCTCGACGAGAGTTGCGAGTTGCTCAGTCCCAGGTTCGAGGGGATGACCTGTAGCATGTTGCCCGGGTTGTTGACGTAGTCGATGAGCGACTTGAGCAGGGTCAGCTGTGTCTGGATATCTACCTGCTCGCGCTGGTAGCTGGAACTACCCGAGAGGGCCGACGTGGCGTTGTTGGCCAGGTTGATGAGTTCGTGGCTACGCTTGTAGGTCTCGAGGTTCACCTCGGTCGAGTCCAGTTCGCGGCGGATGACGTCGATACGTTCGTTGATGAAGTCCTCCGTCTTGCGGGCCACCATGTTCTTGTCCTCGTTGGCGTCCTCGTTGTAGCTGTTGATGAGTTCGCCCAGGTAGTCGAGGGCGCGCCCCATGTGGGTGTCCTCCATGTGCAGGTTGGCCACCGACGTGGAGGTGCTGACGCCCGACGCCCTTACGCGGCCGGCGTAGCGGCGTGCCGTAGTGATGAGGGGGTCGATGGTGACGTAGAGCTTGCGGTCGCTGGGCATCTCGTAGCCGGCGTTGCGCTGGAAGATGATGGGCCCGACGGCCGAGTGTACGGTGGCGGGCAGTTCGGCCAGGTCGCGGGCGAAGGCGTTGCCGCCGTCGATGGTGCCCTCGACGTGCAGTCCGTTCTTCTTCTGCGAGATGGTCATGTGGATGGAGTTCTTCAGTTGGTCGATGCTGCTTTCGGCCAGGTCAACGATGATGGGGGAGTTCTTGTAGAGTTCCTGATCGACGATCTTGCCCTCCATCCGATACGAGGTGTAGAGCTTCAGCGTGCGCACGTTGCGAGAGGCAATGGCGGTACTGGTCAGTATCTGCAACTCGTTGTCGAAACCGCTACTGTTACTGATAATACCAATCTCCTCCAGGGCACCCGTTCCGGAGCCGCGCTTGGTGGTTCCGCTCTCCTTGATGAACATCTTCATGTCGGCCGAATAGACGGGGGCCGTGTAGCGAAGGTACAGCTTGGCTGCGGCGAAGCAGACCAGGGCGGACAGGAGAATCCAGTACCAGTTGAGGTAGATGATGGTAATGAGTGATTTGAGATTGAAACTGCTGGAAGACTCGTCTTCCTCTTTCATGTCATTCAGCAAGTAATCTGCCATGGCTATGTGTGTTTTAATTTATATATGTACGTGTTAGTGACCGTTAATTGTCGCGCAAAGATACTGCTTTTATTCCACATACGGAAAAAAAGTGAGGAAAATCTGCATAGCACAACTCCTTGGCTAAGTAAAAACATTTGACGCGCGAAGCCCCTCCCGGAACGTGCCCCGATAAGTTATGTTAACCTTCGGCCTCATGTTATATTAACCTTTGGCGATAAGTTATATTAACGTTCGGCGGTAAGTTATGTTAACCTTCGGAGGGGGCTTCACGGACGTCACTCCGAAGCGTGTGGCATGTCCTCATTCTCAGGCGTTTATGTCCCCGACTTCGAAAAAGGGGAAACCTCCGGTGGGGGAGGGCGCCCTCGCCCGGGAGGTAAACGGCGCTGGTAAAAAGTATTTACAACGCTCCGGCCGCCCCGTTAAGACAATATTAAGTTTTCGGGCCGAAAAATTGCACGAACCGACTTTTATGCGTAATTTTGCATGATTAAAGTCTTCGGGAAACAATGAAGAGGTTCGACATAGAAGAATCGAAAGCCCTAAAGTGGATGGTCGCCCTGTGCGACCTCGTCCTCCTCTCCCTCTGCCTGGTGGGGTGCTACTACTTCTATCAGGCCACCGACCCGGCTACGACGCGCGATGTCGATTTGCAGGTCTATCTGACCATGGCCGTGCTCTGCTACATGGCGCCGGTGACGATGTTCTCCTTCATACTCTTCGAGCGCACCGCCCGGGGGGAGAAGGTGGTCGAGCGGGCCTTCCAGCTCGTGCTGACTCACATCCTGCTGCTCTTCGCCGCCCTGTTCCTTCTGAAGACGGTGGCCATCGCCCGTACCCTGCTCCTGACGTACGCCGTGCTCTTCTGGCTCCTGCTTACCGCCGAGCGCCTGTCGTTGCTCTACCTCATCCGCTGGTTCCGCAGCAAGGGTAAGAACTCGCAGCACGTCGTCTTCGTAGGCCGGGAGCGCGAGATGGCCGAACTCCACGACTACATGCAGAACCGCGAGTACGGATACAACGTGCTTGGCATCTTCACTGACGAGGAGCCCGGGCAGGAGGGCCTGGAACGGCTGGGCGGCACCGACGACGTGCTGGCCTATCTGGAGGAGCATCCCTACGTCAACGCCGTCTATTGCACGATGGCGCGCATGTCGAAGGAGAGCCTGATCGAACTCTACCGCTACTGCGAGAACCACCTCGTGCGCTTCTATGCCCTGCCCATCTATCTGAGTTTCCTGCGCCGCAACATGCAGGTGACCCACATCGGCAGCACGGTGATGCTCTATCCGCGCCGCGAGCCGTTGCGCCGCTTCGAGAATCGCTTGCTGAAGCGCCTCTCCGACCTCTTCGTCAGCGTGGTGCTCCTCTCCACCCTGTTCCCCATCATCTACGTAATCGTGGCCATCATCATCAAGCGGCAAAGCCCCGGGCCCGTCATTTTCGTACAGCGCCGGAACGGACTGAACGGCGCGGAGTTCAACTGCTACAAGTTCCGCTCGATGCACGTCAATGCCGACTCCGACTCCCTGCAGGCCACCGAACACGACACGCGCAAGTTCCCCTTCGGCGACCTGATGCGCCGCACCAACATCGACGAACTGCCCCAGTTCATCAACGTCCTCCTGGGCTCGATGAGCGTCGTAGGTCCGCGCCCCCACATGCTTGCCCACACGGCCGAGTACAGCCATATTATAAATAAGTATATGGTACGCCACTGGGTGAAGCCCGGCATCACCGGCTGGGCACAGGTCAACGGCTTCCGGGGCGAGACGCGCGACGTGGAGCAGATGGAGAAGCGCGTCCAGGCCGACATCTGGTACGTCGAGAACTGGAACTTCTGGCTCGACGTGCGCATCATCTGGCGTACGCTCGTCAACACCCTGTTCCGTCGCGACAAGAATGCCTACTGACCCGACAACCCCCAAAGAGTAAAGATAAAACCCGAATAGAGAAATGTCATTTTTTAGCAAAATCTTCGGCCGCAAGCAGGCCGAGCAAATACGGATAGGCGGAATGGAGGACTTCATGACCCTTATCCGTGTCTATTTTCAGGCATCGATGGCCTCCCGCCTGGGCATATCGAATCTGGCTGTGTTCCCCGACCTGAGGGTGTTCAAGCAGACCCTGAAAGTCCCCACCGTGAACAATAAACTGGGCGTCGGCGAGAAGAAGCGCGCCCAAAAGATGCTGACCGAGATGTACGGCATGAGCGACAACTTTTTCAAGGAAATCGAAGAAAGCCTGAAGAAGCGTTGCCGCTCGGCACAGGAGGTGCAGAGCTATTTCTTGGTATTCCAGGACTTCAGCCAAAACCTGATGATGTCCATGGGACAACTGATGCAGTGGAAGTTGCGCCTCCCCTCGTTCTTCCATAAGGCCCTGCGCCAGATGACCGAGAAGACCGTCAACGACATCCTGACAAAGAACGACTGGAAGGACGACGCCATGCGCCGCAGCGTGGTGGCCATCCGCAAGGCACAGAACACACTGGGCTTCAGCGAACGCTGGATCGTGGAGTTCTCCCACACGATTCTGATGCTTGCCAAGAAGGAACCTCGGAACAAAATCGACGACGAAAAGCAGTAATTTCGGAAAATATTTTGCAGAAAGATAAGAAATTACTATTTTTGTGAGCAGATTGGAACAAGTTTAACGTAATGAGCGACAAAGAGCACGACCTGATGCGCCAACTCGAGACCCGGGTTCGGCAACTTCTCATGCAGGACAATGGCCTGCGTGAGCAGCAGCGTGCCCTCGAAGCTCGCATCGCAGAACGCGATGAGAAAATCACGGAACTGCAGCGCCAGAACAAGGAGTTGGAGGCGCTGTATGCCAACCTCAAGGTGGCCAAGATGCTGGAACTGAGCGACGACGACACACGCAACGCTCGCCAGCGCATCAACCGCCTGGTGCGAGATGTAGATAAGTGTATCGCCCTGCTGAAATCGTAAAAAGAGTAAGAGATATGGCACAGAGCGATAATTTGCAGATAACACTGAAGTTCGGTAACCGCATCCTACCCATGGTAGTGGCGCGAGAGGATGAGTACATCTACCGCGAGGCAGAGAAACTCATCAACAGCCGCTTCAACTACTACGCGTCCAAATACCCCGGGCAAGGCAACGACATGTACCTGCTGATGATGGCCTTGGACGTAACCGTCCGGCTCAAGCGCATCGAGACGGCCAACGACCCTGCTCCCATGGAACAGGCCCTGTCGGCCCTCATCGCCGAGGTGGAGCAGGCGCTGAAGTGAGCCCCCACAGCCTCGCGGACGCGCGCATGCAAGAGAGAAACTACACACGACGCACCGTTGTCTTATGGGTGGATTACTCCGTTCAGAAGGATTGCGGCGCGCGTCTTTTTATTAACAATAAAAACAATTAAAAACGAACATGCTAATACCCATACTTGTAGCATTGGCCATAGCGGCGATTGTCGTGGGCGTCTGGGCGCTGGTACTCTACCGCACCATCTTGCCCTCGAAGGAGAAGAAGTTGGCTGAGCAAGCGCGCCTGCAGGCAGAACAGGAGGCCGAAGTAATCAAACAGAAGAAACTGCTCGAGGTGAAGGAGAAGTTCCTCAACAAAAAGGCAGAACTGGAGAAGGAAGTGCAGCAGCGCAACCAGCAAATCCAGCAAGGCGAGAACCGCGTGAAACAGCGCGAGCAGAGCCTGAACCAACGTCAGGACGAACTGAACCGTCGCAAGCAGGAACTGGAATCCTCGCGCCAGCGACTGGAAAACCAGCAGACCGCCCTCGACCACAAGGAACAGGAGTTGCAGGAACGCCTCGACAACCTGATAAATCAGGAGCGCACCCGACTGGAGGAAATCTCCGGTCTCAGCGTCGAGGACGCCCGCGAGCGCCTCGTAGAGAGCCTGAAGGACGAAGCCAAGACCCAGGCCCAAGCCTACATCAACGACATTATGGACGACGCCAAGCTGACCGCCAACAAGGAGGCCAAGCGCATCGTCATCCAGACCATCCAGCGTGTGGCCACCGAGACGGCCGTGGAGAATAGCGTGACCGTATTCCACATCGACAACGACGACGTGAAGGGGCGCGTCATCGGTCGTGAGGGCCGTAACATTCGTGCCCTTGAGGCCGCCACCGGTACGGAAATCGTCGTTGACGACACTCCCGAGGCCATCGTCATCAGCGGTTTCGACCCCGTGCGCCGCGAGATTGCCCGCCTGGCCCTGCATCAGCTGGTGGCCGACGGTCGCATCCATCCCGCCCGCATCGAAGAGGTCGTGGCCAAGGTGAAGAAGCAAGTCGATGAGGAAATCATGGAGACGGGTAAGCGCACGTGCATCGACCTCGGCATCCACGGCCTCCATCCCGAACTGACGCGCCTCGTGGGTAAGATGAAGTATCGTTCCAGCTACGGCCAGAACCTGCTCCAGCACTCACGCGAGACGGCCAACCTCTGCGCTATCATGGCCAGCGAGTTGGGTCTGAATCCCAAAAAGGCCAAGCGCGCAGGTCTGCTCCACGACATCGGTAAGGTGCCCGACGAGGACCCCGAAACACCGCACGCACTCTATGGTGCCAAGCTGGCCGAGATGTATAAGGAGAAGCCCGACATCTGCAATGCCATCGGAGCCCACCACGAAGAGATGGAGATGGAGACGCTGATTGCCCCCATCGTGCAGGTCTGCGACGCCATCTCGGGTGCTCGTCCCGGTGCCCGTCGCGAGATAGTGGAGGCCTACATCAAGCGCCTGAAGGACCTCGAGAACATTGCCATGTCGTATCCCGGCGTCACCAAGACCTATGCCATCCAGGCCGGTCGCGAGTTGCGCGTCATCGTCGGTGCCGACCAAATCGACGACAAGCAGACCGAGAAACTCTCCGACGAGATTGCCACCAAGATACAGAACGAAATGACCTATCCCGGACAGGTGAAGATTACCGTCATCCGCGAGGTCCGTTCCGTAAGCTATGCCAAATAGTAAATCGTTAAGCACACAGTAGTCCCTATGTTAATCGCAGTTGACTTTGACGGCACCATCGTTCAGGACCGCTATCCCGAAATTGGCAACGAGTTGCCATTTGCCACCCAGACGCTCAAGATGCTGACGCAGGAGGGCCACCGGCTCATCCTCTGGACCGTGCGCCAGAACGAGACACTGGAGGAGGCCGTCGAGTGGTGCCGTGCGCGTGGCGTGGAGTTCTATGCCGTCAACAAGGATTTCCCTGAGGAAAACGAGCAGAAGAACACCTCGTACAGCCGCAAGCTGAAGGTCGATATGTTCATCGACGACCGCAACCTTGGCGGCCTGCCCGACTGGGGTGTCATCTATCACATGATACACGACCAGAAGACCTACGAGCAAGTGATGTTCGAAGGGGCTGGGCAGAGGCCCGAGAAACAGAAGAAAAAGTGGTGGCAGATTTGACCCTGCCATCACTTCGCCATTTTATGAGAGAGAACAACTAACTTTATTAACCAAAACTAACAACATGATGAGAAATCGTTTATTTTTCTCCCTGTTCATGGGAATGTTCGCCCTGATGCTGCATGCACAGGCCGACGTAACGGTTCTGTCGGATGTCACCTCGAAGATTGCCAACGCAGACTTCACGGCCGACTCTCCTATCACGGAGACGGTTTGTACTTACGACTACGACATGAACAACAACGGTACGACCCTCTATGGCCAGCAGGCCGTGACGGGTTGGACGGCTGCTCACCTGTCGGACAATACGCTCGTTGATGGCCGTACCGACGGACTCAACGCCCGTGCCGGTGGTATCTATGCCTACCGCGCCGACGAGGCCTCTGAAGGTCCCGGCTTGGGCAGTACTTCTTACCTTGCCCCTCTGGTGACTGAGGGCTTTGCCGGTCCTGGCCTGGGTATGGTAGCCGTATGGGGTGCCGACATCAAGTACAGTCAGGACGTTACCCTTCCTGCCGGTGGCTACATGATGATTGTTACCCTGCAGAACACGGCTGGTGATGCCGAGGTCCAGTGGAGCAACATGGGCTTCTCCACCGCAGACACCGACTTCCGTTCTTCGAAGGTGACCTACTATGTTGATGGCACGTTCGAGACCGACACCATCCTCTTCCGCCTGAAGGCTGAGACCGCTGGTCAGATTACGTTGGGTTACAAGTCTGGTAACTTCGGTTCAGGCACTGCTCCCCACATTTTCGTGGACAACGTAAAGCTCTACACGATTGATGAGAAGTACTTCGACCAGGTTGAGATTGACGAGGCCAAGGCTCAGCTGTTGGCCCTGATTGAAGAGGGTAAGATGCGCGAGGCCGACACCTCTGCCGCTCAGGCTGTCTATGACAACCCCAATGCTACGCTGGCCGAAGTGCTCGCTGCCATTGAGGCACAGAAGGAACTCAACGAGGGTGCCGTTACAGACCTCTCGGAGTTCTTTATCGTCAACCCCCACTTCTCGCAGGACGACCCCATCGAAGATGGTATCACGACCTACGACTACGACATGGAAGACCCCAACGGCTCTAACGGCAAGAAGGTTACCCACTATGGCATGCAGCCTGTAACGGGCTGGACGGCCAGCGACATGAACAGCAATGCCCGTGCCAGCGGTGTATTTGCCCTGGGTAGCGACGCCTTCCTCGGCGGTGGCGCTTTCCTGCCTCCTACCGCCATGTCGAATGGTCAGACCGAAGGCAAACTTCTTGGTTTTGTAAGCGTTTGGTCGGCCAGGTCTCAGTACACCCAGAACGTGACCATCCCCGCTGGTAAGTACACCCTTGTTTTCTCTTACTACAATGGTGGTGGTACGGGTACTGTCAGCGCCAACCTCATGGGCTTCGTATCCGAGGACGGCACAGAGTATCTGGGCAAGACTACGACTTTCACTCCGGTTAACGAGTGGAAGACCGAGGCTATCGAGTTCGAACTTGGTGAGGAGACCACGGGTTACTTCTCCATGGGTTACACGGCAGCCAATGCCGGTTCGGGTAGCATGCCTCACCTCTTCATCGATGGTGTATCGCTCTACTACGTAGGTACCGACATCGACCCGTCGCTGCTCGCACTGAACTCTGCCATCAACCAGGGTAACCGCGCACTCGACGAGGTATTCAATGCCGACCTGAAGGCCCAGCTCGAAGAGGCTGTCCAGGCTGCTGAGGACCTGTTTGCATCTCATGCCGGCGACGCCGATGAGAACAAGGCCGCAGCCTCTGCCGTTACTTCGCTGATGGATGCCGTCAATGCCAGCATCGATGCCTATAAGAAGTTGCAGGACTTCCACGACAATGTGCTCCTGCCCGCTACCGAAAAGTACGACGAGGAGAGATTCCCCGAATTGGGTGGTAACCTCCAGACCCTGCTTGGCGAGGTTGAAGATGCCATTCAGGATGGTCTCTGGAACAATGAGCAGATTGACGAGGCTATCGCTTCCTATCCCGTTATCGTGAAGGAGGGTGTTCAGAAGGTTTGGGATGCAGCCGTTGCATCGGGTGAGACCCTCGACGAGGACCTCGACATCTCCGTACTCTTCGACCAACTGGCCTACACCTATAGCACGTCTGCTGTCAGCAACACCAGCGTGCCCGATAAGGAGTGGCAGTATGGCAGCGCTACGAACTTCAAGACCCAGTATGGTACCGCCGAGGTTTGGAACCAGAGTCCCTTCACGGTAAGCCGTACCATCAGCGATCTGCCTGCCGGTAAGTACACCATCACCACTAAGGCCTTCTTCCGCAAGGCCGACAACGCTACGAACTATACCGAATGGGATCCCGCCAACACGCCCGAGGCAAACCTCTTCGCCGGCAGTGTCAAGGAGGGCCTGACCAACGTGGCTTCTATCGCCTCTCCCGACCTGGCGACCCTGGATGGTGCTACTACGGTTGACGAGGGCGTTTATGTCCCCAACAGCCAGCATGGTGCTTACCTGCTCTTCAACGACGAGGCTTATACCGACGCTCTCCAGAAGTCTGTTTCTACGGTTCTTGCCACTCAGGGTGACCTGACCTTCGGTATCACGGCCGATGAGATGGCAGACAACTGCTGGGTTGTATGGTACACCTTCTCTATCGCATACAATGCTCCCGACCGTAACGCCTTGTTCGATGTCCTCGATGCCCTCGACCTCGAGACCCGCAACTTGCAGGATAAGGAAGAGGTGGCCTTCAACCAGGCTGCTGACGGTAAGATCAATGAAGCCCAGGGCAAGAACGAGGTACGCGACGACATGTCTGACGACGAACTGAAGGCGCTCATCACTGAGTTCGAGGCTGCTATTGCTTATGCCGAAGAGTCTGTTACCCTTGCCACGCAACTGAAAGAGACTTATGAGCTCTACAACCTGTACCTGATGACCGACGTTGACAGCGACGAACCCACCTACAATGAGTTGCTTGGCGACATCGAAGCTGTCCTTAACGATGGTTACGAGAGCAACGAGCAGATTCAGGGCTTCATCGATGGCCTTGCCGATGGTTGGACGGCTTACGTTCAGTATCCCGTGCTCGAGACCAGCTCTGAGGAAGAGCCCGGCAACATCTCTGCAGTCATCTACAACCCCGGCTTCGTTGACCCCGTATCGGGTGCCAACAATGCCAATGGCTGGACCATCGAGTACGATGGCGGTAACAATGGCGGCGAGTTCGAGACCTACGAATTCTTCGGCAACAACAGTTTCCGCATCTCCCAGACCATCAAGGGCCTGGCCGAAGGTTACTATCGCATCCGCGTTCAGGCCTTCTATCGTGCAGGTAGCAATGTAGTCAATGCCGATACGCTGACACTCAATCCCGACTCTATCAACCACGCTTACCTCTTCGGTCAGACCGAGAGCACAAGCTATGCCAAGGCTCTGAAGAATGTACTTGAGCGTGAGAACGAGGAAGGCGAACTGGAGACCGGCATCGTAGGTGCAGGTGCTGAGGTTGAGGTTACGAACTACAAGGACTACGAGTCCTTCTACGTGCCCAACAACCGCGAGGCATTTGCCGCCTATAACTCGGCCAACATCTACTGGAACCAGCTCGACGTCCATGTAGTTAAGGGCGAGGCACTCACCCTCGGACTCTATAAGGAGACGAGTGTGGCCAGCGACTGGTGTCCGTTCGACAACTTCCAGCTCTACTTCCTCGGCACCGAGGCTCCCACGGCTGTTGAGGGTGTTGAGGCCGACGCTACCGTACTGAAGACCAACGATGCCATCTATAACATCGCTGGCCAGCGCGTAAGCAAGGCCACGAAGGGTCTGTACATCATTGGTGGTAAAAAGGTACTTGTCAAGTAATTCCTAACCCCCAATCATAGCAATATGGCGGGACTTTCCGAAGTTCCGCCATATTTTTCTTTTACATTCCACAGACTTTTCGTACCTTTGCACAGAAAACCAAACTTATTGTTATGAAGAAGATTCTATCCCTCCTTTCCCTTGTCATCCTGCTGATGAGTACCACAGGATGCGTGAGCACGAAGAAAATCCGCTACTTCCAGGAAGAGAACGATGCCTATGCCCAGGCACAGCGCATCATCCAGCAGTACGAAATGCGTCTGAAGTCGGCCGACCAGGTTTACGTGAAGCTGACCTGTTCCGACGAGAAGTTGCTCGAAGACTTTAATAAGGGCGTCATTGTAGGTTCGGCTAATGGCGGTGGTTCCAACATGAACTCGCAGTTGGGTTCCATCAATGGCTTCACCGTCGATACCCAGGGCGACATCATCCTCCCCATGTGCGGTAAACTTCACGTGGCCGGTCTCACCACTGAGGAGTGCGCCAAGCTTATCGAGCAGCGCATCATCGAACTCGGTCTGATTACCGACCCCGAGGTTACTGTCCGCCTGCTCAATGCCCGCGTGGCCGTCATCGGTGCCGTGAAGTCCCCGGGTGTCATCAGCCTGACGAGTGAGCGCAATACCATCATCGACATCCTTGCCCAGTGTGGCGACATCGACGATACCGGCCATCGCTACAACGTCCGCCTCTATCGTGAGGAGAATGGCATGCGCAAGCGCTACGACCTCGACCTCACCAAGGCCGACGTCTTCCAGAGCCCTGCCTTCTATGTCCAGCAAAACGACATGATTTACGTCGAGCCGAACAAGAGCAAGAGCGTACGTTCCAGTGCCTTCTACACCTTCATGTCCGCGGCTGTCAGCATCTTCAGCGCCATCATGTCGGCAATATCTATCGTATTCCTCTACGACAGGTTCAAGAAGGGCTAACCCCCTTCCCTCAATACCGTTCATCCCGCTCCTGCCATTCGGTAGGGGCGGTTTTTATTGTGCTCAGGTCCAGGTCGGGCAACCAGTAGCCCGTCTGCACATCGCGTACGCCATTGACGCGGAAGTATTGGCCAAAGCGGCCTTGCACCACGATGCACTGGCGAAAGCGATGGCTGTTGTAGTGGAGACTAAAGGCTTTCTGAAGAGATGCGGACGACAACTCCACAGGCACGCACCGGGAAACGTCCTCACATGTGGAGTCCGAAGCCAGGAGGATATTGGTTACGTTTGTGGTCTCGGCCTGGAAAAGCGCGTTCTTGATAGTGGAGTGGGTACTCCCCACGGCATAGCCCACGAACCAACGTAGTTGGGAGTCGATGCTGTCGCCCTTGATGACTTGCTCGACCGTGTAGGGCGATACCTGCGTGCCTAAGCCCACGGACCTGGGGACGACCAGTTCCGTGTCCTCTTCGCCATTGTCGGGTTCGGGGTCAAACTTCTCGCACCCTGCCACGAGGCAGCATGCGATGACGACGAGCCATGCCCTCGCGGATGTCATTCTTCTTCGGTAAAGGCGTCGCGCAGTTGGTGCCAACGCTTGCGGAAGTTGATGCGTGGCGCGTTGATGTCGTAGAAGATGTGGCCATAGACCAGGACAAGGAACACGGCCCAGCCCGCCAGTATGTAGGAACTTGTATTCATCGTTTAATAGGTGTTGTTGACTTCTTCCCACGCGTCGTTCTCGAGCGAGAGGTCGAAGCCGTTAGTGCTTGTGCCGTCGCCAAAGAGCGAACCCGTGTAGATGGTGCGTTGGTTAATCTTCATGGGCACGTCTGCGAACTCCTTCGATACGATGACCTCGCCATTGCTGTCCGTTGCCGTAACGGTGAAGTTCATCGTCGTTTCTTCCGAGGGGAGGAAGGTATAGACATTGATGCCGATAGACTCCTTGCCGGCATAGCTGGCGACGTTATAGGTCGAAGTCTTCTGTGCGACAGCACTGGCCTGGCCCGTCTCGGCATTAAAGATGAAGCCGCCACCCCGGGCTACGATGGTCATCGTGCTGAGGTTCGAGGGGATATACCCTTCGCTCTTGATGCTAAAGGCGGCCACCTTACGGGCCAGCGAGATGTTTTGGTTGCCACTGCTCTTCTCCGAGACGGTGAGGTCGAGTTTCTTATAGAAGAAGTTTGGCACGTAGTTGTCGGCAAACCCGATTTGGTTGAAGTTCTTCAGGTGAGAGGCCTTGCTGCCGTCGAAGCCCAGGAACACTACCGTGTATTCGCCGAAGGGCAGGGTAGCGGAGAAGGAACCGTAGTTGGCGTCGCTACTCGTAGTCTTTACACTGTCTATCAGTTCGTGGGAGGTGGCGTCGTAGATGGCCATCTCCAGGTGAGCCAACGACGTGGCCGCGGCTCGGGTCACTTCGTCGAGACTGATTTGCTCGTAATTGATAACTTGGAAGTTGATGGTTCCCATGCCCTCTGCGGGCTGAGCCTCGTCGTTGTGGCAAGCCGTGAGCAACAAGGCGGCGATAGCTGCGAAGCTAATTGCAATGCGTTTCATATTTCCTGTGTGTGTTTATAAGTCTGCAATCGAAGTCTCGCCCTCCCGCGTGGCCAGGCCGGCGCGGATTTGGCGTATGCGGTTCCAGTCGGCGTTACCTTGGGCCCAGGTGAGGGATATGCGTCCGTTGCCCTGGTTGTCGAGCCGATAGAGGATGTTGTTGATGGTGATGCGGTGGATGTCCTGCTGAGGCAGGTAGTGCTGGAGGGTGCCCGTGTCGTCGTGGGTCTCGCTGATGAGGCCGGCGGAGGTCAGTTCGTCCAGCAGTCCCTGCACCATCGAGTGGGGTAGTCCGGTCTCGCGTGCCAGGGTGTGTGTGGTATAGGAGGGCATGCCCTCGGCAAAGCGGTGGGCGATGCGCTGGAGCAGGAGGATGCAGAGCGAGTCGTGGTCGCAGCGCGACATGTTCTGCGAGTCCTTGGCGAAGGCGTATTCGTTGACGCACTGGTTGGCATAGCACAGCTGTGCACCGATGAGGATGATAATCCACGAGATGTTGAGCCAGATCATGAACATAGGCAGGGCGGCGAACGACCCGTAGATGGCATTGTAACTCGAGAGCACTATCTGGTAGTGGATGTAGAGATACTGCACCAGTTGGAAGATGGCGCCGGCCAGCAGACCGGGCACGAGGGCCGCACGCCAGCGGACGTGGGTGTTGGGCATCAGTTTGTAGAGCGTGACGAAGGCGATGCACCAGAGTATCATGGGGGTAATCTTAATGACGAACTCCATGGTGGAGGACAGGATGACGTAGTCGCTGAAGAGACTCGTCAGCGTAATCAGGAAGACGGAGAAGCCGCTGGTCACTACGATGAGGATGGGCAGGATGAGGAAGACCGAGATGTAGTCGATGGTGCGTCGGTAGATGTTGCGCGAGGAGCGGACGTGCCAGATGGTGTTGAAGGCCGTCTCGATGTTCGACGTCAGCATGACCACGGTGTAGAGCAGCATCAGGAGGCCGAAGCCCAGGAAGATGCCGCTGTGGGTATGTGAGATGTAGGAGTCGATGAAGCCGAAGATGGTGTCGGCCAGGTCGGGCGAGAGGCTGATGTTCTCGCGCAGTTGTTCCTCGATGACGTTGCCGAAGTCGAAGCCGCGGGCGATGGCGAATATGATGGCCAGCACAGGCACGGCGGCCAATATGCAGCTGTAGGTGAGTGCGGCGGCATAGCTGGTCAGGTTGTTGCGCATGAACCCGTCGGTCGTGATGGTCAGGCGGCGGGCCAGCCCTATCCATAGGCGCTGGGCCAGGGGCTCCTGCGAGTCGTCGATGCGCCAGATGTCGCGGTTGATGAAGCGGCGTATCCTGCTTAGGTTTATCTTCATGGTCTTCTTCTTTCGTGTGCGCGCACGCACGTATATATATAATATAGTAAGGTATGAACAACAAAAGGGGGAGTCTGCCTGTAAGCCGGGTTCTGTGCCGCCCCCGAGGGGGCGGTGCCTGCCATTTATCTACGGCCACCGTCGCCAGTGGTCTCTATCGTTCTACCCTCCGGCTCGGACGAGCAGCCCTCATGCGCCGGTTTACATGAACTTTCAACATCCGGGATGCACAGCACGCATGTCGCCATGCGCCTGGTGGGCTCTTACCCCACCTTCTCACCCTTACCTCCCCCCTGGAGGGGCGGCGGTCGTTCTCTTCTGCATCGGCAAGCCCTCACGGACTTCTTCCCGTTAGGAAGCGGATTGCTCTGTGTTGCCCGGACTTTCCTCTTGCCCCTCGTCTGGGGCCAGCGGCAAGCCGGCAGACTCGCTCTTGACTGCAAAGTTACGCATTTTGACTGAAAGACCGAAGGAAAACGGCGGAAATGTTGCTTCGCCCCAAAGTTTAACGAATGTGAAAAAGACCACTCCGTCCGTTAAAATCTATCAAAAAGGGCTGACATCTTGTCCGCGAATGAAACTTTTGCACTAATTTTGTGTCACTGAACGTGAAAGAGAACGATAATGAAGACGAAAGCGATAACTAAATTACTAACAACAACAAAGAATATGAACAAGAAGACAAAGACTTGGATTGGCGCAGTGGCCCTCGTACTGGGCACAAGCGTAGTGACTGGTGCAGTAGTGAGCAACAACAACGCCCCCCGGCTCTCCGAACCCCAACCCGCTTCGGCGCCCGTGGTGGCTCCGAGTGCATACGTTGACCTGACGACGGCGGCCGAGACGGCTGTCAACAGCGTGGTATATATCAGCGTGACCATCGAGGGCAAGACCCAGCGCGTGCAGTCGATCGACCCCTTCGAGGACTTCTTCGGCGACTTCTTCGGCTTTGGCCAGCGTCGGCAGCAGCCCCAGCAGCGTGAGTACAAGCAACCCGACCGCCACGGCGCAGGCTCGGGCGTCATCATCTCGCAGGACGGCTACATCGTGACCAACAACCACGTCGTAGGTCAGGCCGACGAAATTACCGTCAAGCTGAACGACGGACGTGAGTTCAAGGGCCGCATCATCGGCACCGACGAGACCACCGACCTGGCCCTCGTGAAGATTGATGCCAAGGGACTGCCTGCCATCAAGATTGGCAACTCGGACAACCTGAAGTTGGGCCAGTGGGTATTGGCCGTAGGCAACCCCTTCAACCTCCAGAGCACCGTGACGGCCGGCATCGTCTCGGCTAAGGCCCGCTCGCTGGGCGCCAACGGTATCGAGAGTTTCATCCAGACCGATGCCGCCATCAACGCCGGTAACTCGGGCGGCGCACTCGTCAACGAACAGGGCGAGCTCGTGGGCATCAACTCCATGATTTACAGCCAGACAGGCTCCTACGCCGGCTATGGCTTCGCCATCCCCACCACCATCATGAACAAGGTCGTAGGCGACCTGAAGGTCTATGGTACCGTCCAGCGTGCCATCCTCGGCGTGCAAGGCATGAACGTGGAGAACTATATCGACAGCGAGAAGGCCAAGGGCAACACGCCCGACCTGGACGTCGTCAAGGGCGTATATGTAAACAAGATCTCGGACGACAGCGCAGCCGAGGAGGCTGGCCTGCAGGAGGGCGACGTCATTACCAAGATTGGCAGCAAGGAGGTCACCAAGATGTCGGAACTGCAAGAGCAGATTGCCCAGCACAAGCCCGGCGACAAGGTGGAACTGACCTACGTGCGCGGTAAGAAGACCAAGAACGCCACCGTCACCCTGCGCAACGCCCAGGGCAATACGAAGGTGATGCAGGAGGTCGATCTCGACCAACTGGGCGTAAGCCTGAAACCCATCACCGACGAGGAGAAGCAAGGCCTCGGCCTCACGTACGGACTTGTCGTCAACAACATCCGTCGGGGCAAGATGCAGGAGGCCGGCGCCACGAAGGGCACCATCCTGCTCGAGGTCAACGACCGCAAGATGCAGACCCTCAGCGACTGGGAAGAGGTTGTGAAGCAGGCCAACCAGTCGAGCGACCGCGCTCTCTGGATTAAGGCCGTAAAGCCCAGTGGCCGTAAGCAGAGCATCGTAGTGGACCTGAACGACTGACGCCCCCTTCTTAGGGACGAGACTCCTAATCGGTTGACCTGTAAGACGCGCGTCTTGTTGCTGTAAGACGCGCGTCTTCATCGTGTAAGATGCGCGTCTTACAGGCGAAAGATGCGCGTCTTTCAACTCCGTCTCCTAATGGTTTCTCCTAAACCACCTAAGCGTCCGGGCCGCAACAAGCAGGAGTCGGAGGACGGACTCGGAGGAGGTCGTGAAAAAATTTTTAGGAAAAAGATTAAATCTTTCACTTTTATTTACTATCTTTGTGCCCGTAATATGCACATATCAAAATGAAGCAATTAAAAATTACAAAGAGCATTACGAATCGAGAGAGCGCATCTCTCGATAAGTATTTGCAGGAGATTGGCCGCGAAGACCTGATTGTCGTAGAGGAGGAAGTGGAGCTTGCCCAGCGCATACGCAAGGGCGACCGCGAGGCCTTGGAGAAACTGACAAGGGCAAACCTGCGCTTCGTGGTCAGTGTGGCCAAGCAGTATCAGAATCAGGGCCTGTCGCTGCCCGACCTCATCAACGAGGGCAACCTGGGACTGATAAAGGCTGCCGAGAAGTTCGACGAGACGCGTGGCTTCAAGTTCATCTCCTATGCCGTATGGTGGATTCGCCAGAGCATCCTCCAGGCCCTGGCCGAGCAGAGCCGTATCGTGCGCCTGCCCCTCAACCAGGTAGGTTCGCTCAATAAGATTAGCAAGGCTTACAGCAAGTTTGAACAGGAGAACGAGCGTCGCCCGAGCCCCGACGAGTTGGCCGAAGAACTTGACCTGCCCGTCGATAAAATCAGTGATACACTGAAGGTTAGCGGCCGCCACATCTCCGTCGATGCTCCGTTCGTGGAGGGCGAAGACAATAGTCTGCTGGACGTACTCGTCAACGACGACTCGCCTATGGCCGACCGCACGCTGGTCAACGAAAGCCTGTCGCGCGAAATCGACCGTGCACTCGATACCCTGACCGAGCGCGAGAAGGCCATCATCCAGATGTTCTTCGGCATCGGACGCCAAGAGATGACGCTGGAGGAGATTGGCGACGAGTTCAACCTCACCCGCGAGCGTGTGCGCCAGATTAAGGAGAAGGCCATACGTCGCCTGCGCCAGAACTCGAAGAACAAACTGCTGAAATCGTACCTCGGATGATGAAGCGTACCCTCTTTTGCATGCTGGGCCTCCTGATGCTGGCCCTCGTAGGGCATGCCGGCTCGACCAAGCCCACAAGGCAGCGAGTCTATATGTTCGGCTTTGCGGCTTCGTTCACCGACTCTGTGGCCTATATGACCGACCTCCAGGGCGTCGATGCCTACGTGATGCCCAATGGGTTCCTGGCCGACCGCTCGTTGTACTCCCTGCAACTCAACAACCACTTGGTGGCGAAGAAACAGCGGGAGAACATGACCTGTGTCCTCTTCTTCAATAAGAATAAGGCCAAGCTGGAGAAGAAGTACCAGAAGGTCCGTCGGAAGTATCGCGAGAACCATGCCGTAGTGTTGCAGCCCCTGGGCGTCGATGAGTTCAGGTTCGAGCCCGAGGAGTACATCGAGCCTGTGGTGACGACCGGAACGACCGTCGCGGATTCTACGGCAACCAAGGCGCCTGAGCCTGCCAAGGGCAAGACTAAGACCCCGAAAAAGAAGAAATGAGAATTACCTATTACCGCGTAGGCGGTCATCTGTTACAGATTCAGTATAAGGACGAAGGAAACGACGAATCGTTGATTCCTTCGTTTCGTCCTTTTGTACTCGAGGGCCCCGGAGAGGGCGAGCAGCCCCTGTTTACCCTGACCGTTGACGATAGCCTCGAGGAGGAGAAAAACCTCGATGAAATCGGCCAATTTGACGGCAGCGGGAACAACTATGGCGTCTATCAGCACCCCGATGGCGGCTACCAGATACTGATAAGCAATCCGAGGGGCGAACTCTGCGGCGTACTCCGCTCGGATAAGACATTCCGCCACAACGTCGTGGCCCTGAAGGACGTCGGAATGCAGAACCGCGCCTTTGCCCTCAACAATTCGCTCATGATGGCCTATGCCTTCTCGGCTTGCGACAAGCAGACCGTGCTCCTCCACGCGAGCGTCATTCGAAAGGACGGCTATGGCTACCTGATGACCGCGCCCAGCGGGACGGGCAAGAGCACCCACACCTATCTGTGGTACAAGAACATACCCGGTTGCGACCTGATGAACGACGACAACCCCGTTGTGCGCATCGTCGATGGGCGGCCTGTCATCTTCGGCACACCCTGGAGCGGCAAGACACCCTGCTATCGCAATATCCAGGCGCCCGTGGGTGCCCTTGTGCGCATCCAGCAACGCCCACGCAACGAGATTCGCCGCATGCGGCCCGTAGAGGCCTTGGCCCAACTCCTTCCTGCGGCCAGCAGCATGAAGTGGGACGAGCGCATCTACCTGAACGTCTGTGACACGCTGACCCAGATTATTGCCTCCGTCGGCGTCTATGAGTTGGGTTGCCTGCCCGATGCCGAGGCGGCCTGGCTTTGTTATAACACCGTAAAAGCAGAGGATTGAAAAGACTGGCCCAAATATTGCTCCGTCTCTTGCTGACGCCCCTACGCTGGAGGTATCGGCAGAAGAATGGCGTGCAGGGCACCGAGCCTCGGAAGGAAATTCCCAACAAGGTGCTCCTGGGCTTGGCGCGCGACATGATACGCGAGGGCCATACGGCTACTATATCCGTGAAGGGCTATAGCATGCGCCCCTTTCTGGAGCATTGTCGCGACCGTGTCATCCTTGATGCCCCCGTGGACCTGAAGGAGGGCGATGCCGTCCTGGCCGAGATTGCCCCCGGCCACTATGTCCTGCATCGCATCGTCCGACTCGATGGTGAAGAGGTGACACTCATGGGCGACGGGAACGTCGCGGGGACGGAACATTGCCGGTGGACCGACGTGGCCGGGCGGGTGACGCATTACCTGCGCCCCAACCGCACGTTGCTGGCCAGCGATGCCAAACTGCAAAGGCGCATCAGGATGTGGAGGCGACTCCTGCCCGTGCGCCGTTACCTATTGTTTATCTATAAAGCTTTGATATGAGAATTAAGGACGGATTTGAGTTGCGCGACGTCTGTGGCGAAAGCGTGATTGTGGCCACGGGCCGGAAGAATATCGACTTCAGCAAGGTCATCAGCCTGAACGAAAGTGCTGCCCTGATGTGGCGCGAGGTTGTGGGCCGTGACTTTGACGTGGAAGACCTCGTGAAGGTGCTGACCGACAACTACGAGGTTGACGAGGCCACGGCAAAGACGGATGCCGAGACTCTCGTGGCTCAGTGGCGTGAAATAGGGTTGGTGGATTAGTTCGACTTCATCACCCGATAGCCCACGAGCTGGTCGTAGCGCCCACCCTGCGGACGATAATAGACGAGGATGATGTATTCGTTCTCCGTTTCGTAGAAGTTACCGTCGGGCGTCGTGCCGTTCTCCCCTAAATACATATAGTTGTAGTAGCCCTGTTTCAGATAGACGGAGGCCCGATACGCCTTTGCCTCGTCGTCGTAGGTCATCAGGCATCGCTCGTCGGGGAAGCCGTTGGCCCATTGTCCGTAGAGGTAGAGCGGCCCATTGAGCCGGGGCGTGCGTAGGGAGAAGTGTACCCAGAGGTATTCGCTCGTGGTGACGTCGTCGCCCTCGTCGTCGTTGTTGCGCATCACGAAGGCGCCGTTCTGGTCTTCGTCATAGACGTAGTTGCGGGCGGGCGTGTCGGCATAGAGCGTGGCGTGGTAGTAGGGCTCGTACCAACGCATGTAATCGACGTTCATGCCAGGCTTCTGCACGTCGAGAATCTCGAACTTATGGAACTCGTTGCCTGCCGGGAAGATGAGTTCGCGCCGATGGGTGAACTCCACCCCGTTGGACTTCTGTATGTTGGGGCGCAGGCCAACGACCTTCGTGTCCTGACGCCGGTTTTGCATGACCACGGTGTGAAGTTCACGCATGGGGTCGATGACACGATGGGGCCCGTAGGAGATGGTGTAGGAGAGTTGCTGATGCGACTGATTGAAGTCGATGTCCGTATTTCCGCTCAGTTCGGCCATGATGCTCATCGAGGGGTCGGCAATGCAGAACTCGGCCTGGAGCAGGGGCTCTTCGCGGTCGTCGTCCTCGAATATCTGTACACGGTAGTTGCCCGATAGTCGCAGACCCGTCTCTTCGTTAGGCAGTACGAGGCGGTAGTGGGTGTAGAGTTGGGTCGTGTTGAAGGAGTTCTCGTAGTCCTCGATAGGCTGGTCGTTGAAGCCTGCCAGGAAGTCGCTCTCGAAGAGTCCTTCCGTCTCCGTCCAGTCGGCGTTGCAATGCTGGATGTGATAGACGTAGCGATGGTAGTCGTGGCTCAACTCGTCGAACTCGATAGCGACGTGCTCCCCGCGTTCCAGGATGGGCGCGCGCAGAGGATTGTCGTTGACGAGCAATTGCAGCGAGCGGATGTCCTGGGAGAATGTCCGTTGCTCTTGTGCCTGGGCGGATGCGCAAAGGCAAAAAATAGCGATGAAATGGGCGAAAATCTTCATTACTTTACTCTTATTACACGAATGCCGAGTTGCGACGGATGCTTGCCCATGTACTGATAGAGTGTCATGGGCTCGAGTACGACTCGCTTATGTATCTGGCTGGCATTGAGCAGATGGAGCCGGCCGTCGCGTCCCCATTTGGCGAAGCCGATGTGGCTGGTGTCGAGGCCATCCTTGCGGGTGACGATGGCCAGTATGTCGCCATCGTGGATGATTCCCAATGGCGAATTCTTTGTCCCGTTGAGTTGGGCGCGAGGGATGTAGCGCACGATGCGGCCTTCCTCCTCCCGCTCGTATTGGCGGATGGCGGCCTGAGCCTTCGCGTCGTCCTTCAGCATAGGGTAGTATTGCGGATGCTGGCTCATGTAGTGGAGGTCGATGCGCTGTGTGGCCGTAAAGGGGGCCTTGTTGGCCGTTATCTCCTTTGCGATGCCCAGGCGTTCGTTGCTACTTATCCATTGGGTGAAGTAGTGGTTGCGTGAAGGATATTGGTCGAGAACCCCGTCGCGATAGCGGATGCGCGTGAGATTGCGCCGGTAGTCCTCGTATCGCGTGCTGCCCTCTTGCTGGGTAAGGGCGAGCGCGAGGGCCGTCTCGACGAACGTCGTGCAGTCCAGTTCGCGCAGGTTTACGACCAATTGTTCCTGCTTGTTCACCTCGAGTGTCTGTGCCACATAGGGCACGCCAACGAGTTGTTGGGCATACCACAGATGGAGTGGGGCGGAGGCTTCGCTTCGTCCTTTCTCCAAGAGTTGCACGACGCGGAGGCTGTCGCCTTGGGCCGTAAGCCTACATGCCATGCAAAGCCCTACCCAAACAAATAATGCCAATCTCTTCATATCTTCTTCACTTCTCTACGTCTTTACTTCTCCACTTCTTAAACTCCTCAAGGCTCTCGATGTATCGCATCTGCCGCATAATCCAGGTCTGACGCTTGAGCATGTAGGGCGACGGGTCTTTTGAACTGTATCGAAGCGGGTTGGGGAGGGTGGCTGCAATCAGGGCCGAGTTGGCCTTCGTCAGGTCTCGGGCAGGATAGCCAAAGTGGAGTTGGCTGACCGCCTCTGCTCCGTAGATGCCATCACCCATCTCGATGCTGTTGAGATAGACCTCCATGATGCGTTGCTTGCCCCACAAGACTTCGATGAGGCCTGTGAAATAGACCTCCAGACCCTTCCTCAACCATGAGGCGCGAGGCCAGAGAAATACGTTCTTGGCCGTCTGCTGGCTGATGGTCGAAGCCCCTCGATTGCGTCGCCCGTCCTTCCGTTCCTTGATGGCCTTGTCTATCTCTCCAAAGTCGAAACCGTGATGTTCCAAGAAGCGTTGGTCCTCGCTCGCCATGATGGCTGCGGGGAGTGAGGGCGATATCTCCTCGAGGGGTACCCAATGATGGCGCAGGCGAATGACCTCGCCTCGGCTCATCTGCTGGGCGCAACGGATGAGCATCAGTGGCGTGACATAGACGGGACACCAGCGGAGTACTAAAACAGAGAGGATTGTACTCCCAAGGAATAGGAGCACAATCCATCTCAAAAGTCGTTGTAGCTTACGGAGAATCTTCAATGCGTAATCCTCCCTTTAGCAGGTTTACTGCAGTGTGCCTTCTTCGGCAGCCTTGATCATAGCGTCGCTGGCATAGAGGTAAACCTCTACACGACGGCTGGCAGCCATATCTTCCTTACCGTCGGCCTTGTATATGAGGTATTCGGGATTCTCACCATAACCGGTAGCGCTCTTGATTTGCTTCGTCTTGACGCCGCAGTTGTTGATCAGGTAGTTGCTTACGGCATTGGCACGATTCTGGCTCAGGGTCAGGTTCGTAGCGTCGGAACCATCACTGCTTGCGAAACCACAGATGGCTACGTCGCAGTCGTCATAGACATTCAGCACGTTGGTGGCAAACTGACGCAGGCTGCTCATGGCACCAGAGGTCAGGGTGGACTTGCCTACAGAGAACAGGATACCATTGTCGAAGGTAACCTTTACGCCGTCCAGACCGTTAGAGTCCTTAATCTTCTCAACCTGGGCAGCTTCAAGAGCCTTGGCAGCAGCAGCGGCCTTGTCCATCTTGCGACCAATCAGCGTACCTGCAGTAGCACCAACAGCCGTACCGGCAGCAGAACCGATGATGGTACCCATCTTCGTGTTGCCCGTCAGCTTACCAATCAGTGCACCAATGCCAGTGCCGGCAGCACCACCAGCAGCAGTACCGATGAGAGCGCCCTTACCCGTGTTGCTCATGTTGCAACCCGAAACTACAAGTGCAAGGCACATAGCACTTGCCCAAACTTTCAATCCTTTCATAATCAAAATTGTTTAAGAGTTAATACCATAAATCTCGGGACAAAGTTAATCATAATTTCCGATATAACAAGCAGAAAGCCTTCGGATTTGCAGAAATTATTTGGCATTTCGCTCGAAATGCACTATCTTTGCACCCGAAATAGGAATAAATATATAAAGAAGTAACAATATGGCAAAAGAACTGGACTTCCTCACAAAGCGAAGTGAGGACTATTCGAAATGGTATAACGAACTGGTGGTCAAGGCCGATTTGGCTGAGCAGTCGGACGTGCGCGGATGTATGGTCATCAAACCCTATGGTTATGCCATCTGGGAGAAGATGCAACGCCTGCTGGACGACCGCTTTAAGGAGACGGGCGTGCAGAACGCCTACTTCCCCCTGCTCATCCCGAAGTCGTTCCTTTCGCGTGAAGCCGAGCATGTAGAAGGCTTTGCCAAGGAATGTGCCGTGGTAACCCACTACCGTCTGAAGACCAACGAGACGCACGATGGCGTCGTAGTGGACCCTGCCGCCAAGCTTGAGGAGGAACTTATCATCCGTCCTACCTCGGAGACCATTATCTGGAATACGTATAAGAATTGGATTCACTCCTATCGCGACCTGCCCCTGCTCATCAATCAGTGGTGTAACGTCATGCGCTGGGAGATGCGCACCCGTCTCTTCCTCCGTACTTCGGAGTTCCTTTGGCAGGAAGGCCACACCGCCCATGCCACCCGTGAGGAGGCTGAAGAGCGTACGAAGCAGATGATTCAGGTCTATGCCGACTTTGCCGAGAAGGTGATGGCCATGCCCGTCATTCAGGGCGTGAAGAGCGAGACGGAGCGCTTTGCCGGCGCACTCGACACATACACCATCGAGGCCATGATGCAGGACGGCAAGGCCCTCCAGTCAGGTACCAGCCACTTCCTGGGCCAGAACTTCGGTAAGGCCTTCGATGTACAATTCCTCAACAAGGACAATCAGGCTGAATACGCCTGGGCAACCTCTTGGGGGGTATCGACTCGTCTGATGGGTGCCCTCATTATGACCCACAGCGACGACAACGGCCTTGTCCTGCCTCCGCGCCTTGCCCCTATCCAGGTGGTCATCATCCCCATCGGCGGCAAACCCGAGCAGATGGCTGCCGTCGATGCGGCTGTGGCTCCCATCTTGGAAGAACTCAAGCAGAAGGGCATCAGCGTGAAGTACGACAATGCCGACAACCGTCGCCCGGGCTTCAAGTTTGCCGACTACGAGCTGAAGGGCGTGCCCGTGCGCCTTGTCTTGGGTGCGCGTGATTTGGAGAACGGCACCATCGAAGTAATGCGTCGCGATACTCTGGAGAAGGAGACACGTCCCTTGGAGGGCATTGCCGAGTATGTGCGTCAGTTGCTCGACGACATTCAGGAGAACATCTACCAGAAGGCCCTTGCCTACCGCGATGCCCACATCTACGAGTGCGACGACTATGAGGAATTCAAGAGTCGCGTGAAGGAAGGCGGCTTCTTCCTTTGCCATTGGGATGGCACGGCCGAGACGGAGGCTAAGATAAAGGAAGATACGCAGGCCACCATCCGTTGCGTCCCCTTCGGCTTCGAACAGACGCCCGGTGTGGATATGGTAAGTGGTAAGCCCTCGAAGTGCCGCGTACTGATAGCACGTTCCTATTGATATGAAGCGCTCTCCTTGGCATTGGGTTTCGAGCCTCTTCGCCGCTGAGGAGATTCCTGCGAGCATTGTCACATACGTGGCGCTGCTCATGTTCTTGCAGACCGATACATCGCCCACGATGGCCACGTGCTATTGTGGGCTGCTGTTTTTGCCCTGGGTGTTGAAGTCCTTCTTGCGCCAGCGCGTGAGACAGATGGGCCACTTCCGCCGTCAGTTGCAGTGGCTCGAACTGGCCACCGTGGCCACACTGATGGCTCTGGCCTTCGTCTTCCTGCGCTACATGCACCGTAGTCTTTGGCTCTTCTCGGGGCTCTTCCTGCTCTCCCTCCTTACAGCCTGGCACGAACTGGCCGCACGCATGTACTACGAGCGCATGCTCCGTCCGCGCCTTCAGCGCTTCTTCAATGGTCCCAAGATGGTGGCCTCGCAATCGGCCGTGGTACTCACCTACGGGTTGCTCATCATGTTCGTGGGTGCCCTTCAGGTCATCTATCGCCGTATCGGACGTTCGTGGAACGAGGGCTGCTACCTCGTGGCGGGCATCTTCCTGCTCTTTGCCATCTACCACCTCTTTGCACTCCGTAGGCCTCATGTAGGCGACCGCCACCAGCGCGGAAGCACTATCGCTGCCGTTCGCACTGAGCTCTACGTCATCGAACGCATCCGCCAAAAGCCTCATTGGCTTCTGGCCGTCATGTCGCTCTTCCTCCTTCTCTTGCCCCAGGGGCTGATGTTCTATAGCCGTGTGCTCTTTCTCCTGACTCCTACGACCAGTGGCGGACTTGGTTGCACACTCATCGACCTCGGTTTTGCCCAAGGCACGATAGGCGTTATCGCCTTCTCCGTAGGCCTTCTTCTGGGACGCCAGCTGATGCAGTGGGTCGAACCCGCCCATAGTTTCTGGTGGATGGCCATTCCGTTGGGCCTTTCGCCGTTAGTCTATCTGCTCATGAGTTTCGAGCCTCCCACGTCGCTCATGGTGCTTTGTGTGGCCACCTTCCAGGCTCAGTTCTTTTTCGGCTTCGGGCTCAATCTGGCTATGCTGTTCGTACGCTATATCAGTGGCGAGCGCTATCGCAACACCATCAACTATCTCTATATCCCTCTCATAGCCCTCGCCATGCTGCCCCCAATTATGATTTCGGGTTGGCTCGTGGGGCGGATGGGCTTCCGGTGGTTCTTCCTGCTCGATGTTCTCACCGCGCCCCTCGCATGGCTGGTTGTCGGGCACACTTATCGGCGTTTCTTGTCCGATTAAGCAAAATTTTGCCCACTTTTTATTGTCCCGAACCATATTTATTTATAACTTTGTGCGGAGAGACATGAAAACGGATACATGAATTAACCAACTTTTATTAACCTTTAACTATTATTACATGGTATGAAAACTACACTAACGAAATCACTTTTGGCCCTCTTGGCCTGCTTGTTTGTGACCACCACCACTTGGGCACAGACCGAGGGCGAAGGCGAGGAAGAAGTAACCTACGAGATTCCCACTCCCTCCACGCTCGTAGAGAATGAACTGAACATCGTGGGTTCTACCGACGTGACCGTTGAGCAATATCCCCGTACGGGATACGATGCCGACGGTTTCGACTTCGACTTCACCGAAGCTATCACCAAGTTAGGCGTGCCCAGTGCTGAGGAGTTCTCGGCCATCCTGCTCGACTTGCTCTACGCGCCCCAATACTTCATGGGCGACGAGACATTGCCTGGCGGCCCCAAACTCGACACGCTGAGCCATGAGTTTACGGCCAATAATGGCTTCTGGATGCGTCCTGTGCTTGACGAGGATGAAAACGAAACCACAGAATTGGCTTCGGCTCCCTATGGAAACGACGACAAATTCTATGCCGAGGCTTTTGCCTTCGATGCTGAGACGGGCAAATTTACCTTCAATGTTGGTCAATACCCCAACCAGTTGCGTGGCGGTCAGAACTACTATGCCAACATCTACATCGTCTATGGCGACAAGGCTTGGCGCCTGCACTTCGAGTTCACAGTCATCAAGCAAGACACTGGTACGCTGGCCGACTATAACAAGGTAGGCGAGGCCACGAACATCGTAGAGCAAGAACCCACGACCAACTACTCCACCGTAGGAGTGGTGGTTGACATGGAGACCATTGCCGCTGAACTGGGTTGTGCCGTCGAGGACATCCGCATGGCAGCCCTCAACACCGATGGCGACTTTGCAGGAACCACGGCCAACAATGGCGGATTCTGGTTCAATGCCGACGGCACCGTGTGCAACTGGGGCTCTGAGGCCAAGATTTTCATCGAACCCAATACCGAGGGCAACTATTCTCTGCTCAACGTAGGTCAGTATCCCAGTGCACTTGGCGTTGGCGACGAGACGAGTGCCACTGTCTATTTCATCGGCGGTGAGAACTACTATGCCCTCACCGTGACCCTTCAGGTCATTGCTCCCCAACAGCCCGACGTTGAGTTCAAGAGCGTTGATGAGCGTGGACTCGTAGCCCTCTCGCTTGTGCGCAACGACTACCCTTGTGACCAGTATCCCAAGATTGAGCTTTCCGAAATCGAGAGCATCCTGGGTACCACTAGTCCTAAACTCTATGGTTTGGCCACCGACGAGAATGCCGAAAAACTCGGTAGCATCTATACCGACGCCTACAGCTGTGACCCGAACCCAGGCTTCTGGTTGAATGCAGAAGGACGTGTATCCGTTTGGGGCGACTCCAATGCTCGTGTGGGCGTCAGCTACCTGAGCGATGGTACCTTCCAACTCTTCCAGCATCCGGGTCGCAATGCCGTGGGCGAGACGTTCACGACCACACTCTTCCTTGTCAACATCACTTCGGGCGACATGATGACCGTAAACCTCTCCGTTCGCTTCGTCGATGAAATCAGCGAGAAGGAAATTGTGGGCAGCGAGGATGGCCTGCTTATCCCCGTTGGTAAAGATAACTTTGAGGTAGTCGTTGACCTGAAGCCCGCAGCCGACTCACTGGGCGTCAGCATCGAAGACCTGCTCAGCGAAACTCCCCATCTGCGTGGCTTTATGAAGAGCGGCATCTATGGCGAGGCACAGGATGCCTCTACAGGCCTTGGCTTCGACGAGGATGGTGGCTACAACATCTATGGCAACATCTATTTCACGATTGAGTACGATGCTGTTCGCGATGAAGTGCTCCTGACCTCTTCTTGCACCAGTGACATTACTGAAGGCTTTAATGTACCTATTAAGTTCTGCTTCGAAGTGGATGACAAGCAGTATGTCGTTAATGCCCGCCTCGTTTCGGAGGACGTATATGTAGGCATCGACAAGGTTGGTGCAGAGAATGCTGACCACCTCATCTATGACCTCGCTGGCCGTCGCATCGAAAAGCCCGTCCGTGGTCTCTACATCCAGCAGGGCCGCAAGGTTGTGATTAAGTGATAGATACACTATAGGCAAAGAAAAAGGAGGCACCCGTTGGGGCGCCTCCTTTTTTCTTTGTTACCGAGAACTATCGGATTGCGATTTTACGTCCGTTCTGGATGTAGATTCCTTTCGACATCTTGCTTGTCCTACGTCCGGAGAGGTCGTAGATGGCCTGGTTGGTGTTAGCGTTATCGTTGACGTTATGGATGCCCACGGTGGGGTCGTCGTAGTCGATGTCGCTAAGCGAGGCGGAAGCTGCATCGCCCACGGTAATGTTAAAGACGAAGCGGGCATTGGCGTAGTGGGTCAGGTTCTTACGATAGCGCAGGGTCTGGCTGATGGTGTAGGTCTGGCCCTTCTGGAGTCGGGCAGGATACTGTCCTACATAGAAGGTCAGTGTCGATGGAGCAAACTCGGAGTAGAGATAGCCATTACCATAATCCACGACGTCGCCTTGAGTGCTGAACCAGTGGCCATAGCCGTTTGCCGTGCTGCCACGCAGGATGAGGGTGCCGTCGGTCTTTGAAGCGTAGAACATGATGGTGTTGTTCGATGGGCCGTTGGCCGACCATGTCTTCAACTTGCTCGTGATGCTGCTGGTCTCCATCTGGAAGGCTGTGCCCAGTGCTGCCGCAGCACGTCCCGATACGGGAATAGACGTGCCCGAGTAACCCGAGGCGTCGTAGGGGATGGTGACATCGTAGGTCAGGGTCAGGTCGGCAATGTCGCGGCCGTCAAGGGTGGGCGAGGCATAGACAAGGGCCGAGCCGCCGATGTCGGTGCCCTCGAAGCTGACCTTGTAGGGCCACATGTCGTCAGCGTCGATCTTATCGTCCCACTTGTGACGGTAGTAGGTCTTGAGTGCGGGCGATACGACGAGCCATAGTCGGCTGATGCCTTCGGGGGCAGTGAAGCGAATGTCGTCGGTAGTGTTCTTGATACCTTGGTTGTAGATGGTATCGGTATTGAAGTATCGACGCGTGCCATCCTGCATCAGGGCTACATAGCCCACGCGGAAGCCGCGGGCCGAACGGGCTCCGGCAATGACGTACTTGCGTGTGTCGAAGGCCGTGTAGGAACTATTGCCGTTGAGGTACTGGCCAGGGTCGGCATCGAGCAGGCTCGAGCCCACGGTGAGGCCCGTGAAGTGGGTGGTAACCTCGGTGCCGGCCTTGGGCACCTGGAGGGGAATGACGTTGAAGCCCGTCGCCTGGGGGCAGCTGGCCAGGGCTACTTGGTACTCTCCGTCGTCGGTCAGGGCACAACGATACTCAAACTGGCCGATGTACGGGTCACGATAGGGCTTGCAGGCGTCGAGGTCCCATGTGACGAGCCGACAGGCATAGTCGAAGTAGAGCTTATAGAGGTCGCTTACGGAGAGCCCCTTCAAGGCCATCAGTGCCTCGTTGAAGTCAGAACCGTTGCCCGACGTCTGGTTCTTCATGGGTTGCTTCCACACCTGAGCCACGGTAGTGATGTCGTTGTAGTGTTGGCACAGATAGTAGTGGAACCAGTACGACTGATAGCGTTGCCACTCATGGGAGAAGGCGTAGTTGTGACTATAGCGGAAGACGCCCATGCTCTGCGAGAACATCAGTTCGGGGTAGGCCTGGTTGGCCTGCCACTGGGCTGTCTGTTCCCAGATGGCTTGCCCGCTTCCGCAGGAGAGATGGAAGCCCGTGTTGTCGGTCGAGGAGGAGTTGTGATTGTAGTTCGCAGCCTCGGCATAGCACATGTAATGGAACGAGTGACCAACCTCGTGAGCCAGCGAGTGACCGGCCGGGCTGACGGCCGAGGGACCTATCCAGAGGGCGCTGCACTCGAAGTCGTAGCCTCCACCGTAGCATACCCAGTCGGTGGTGTAGTTCATGAGAATCATGAGCTTGTACTTCGTGAGCATGTTGCTGTTCGAGAAGCCCAACGTGCCGACGTTCAGGGCGTAGCACGTCTCGGCCACGCGGAGTACGGCATCGACGTCGAACGAGGGAGAACTGGTCTTGGGGTCGTCGCCGAAGCCTTTCTGCCAGAAGACAATGCAGTTCTCGGATTGTTTACTGCGGTTGAACGACCACTGGAGGTCGGTGTTCCCACCTTCGGTGTATTCCTGCGTCGTGGCGTTGTAAGACCAAGAAGCGGGGATGTAAACCGTCTTTTCTGCGGCCGCACTGCCAATGATTGCTGCCAAGAGTAGCCACATCGTAAATATTCGTTTCATACCTTATATAATGTATTATGTGTTATACCATATTGAACGTGACGATGACCACGAGGCGCTTCGAACCACGCTGGTACTGCATCCTGACGGTGTGGGTGTCGCCCTTCGCACAATTCGTGGGGTGGCAACCATAGGCCCACGAGTATAGTTCGTCGCTCTCGATGTACACGTGTACGTTGCCCCAATAGTAGCTGGCGGTGTTGCCATCGGCATCGAACCACGCGCCGTATTGCTTGGCGGCTGTATTGTCGCCCTCACTGCCGTCGGCATTTAGGGGGACGAGACTGGTGGGCGTGCCGCCCAGCAGGGCGACGATATCGTCTTCTGGCAACTTGATGCGGTAGTCCTGACTATAGCCCGAGCCGAAGTCCATCGTGGCCTTTACACGGACCGTGCCGTTCTCTATCGTCGTCGTGGGCTCGGCCAGTACGGTCGTCTCGTCGCCGTCGGGATAGGCGGCTATCACACCGTCGAGGTACGTCTTGCGCTTTTGCAGGTAGGTCTTCATCTTCTCTATCTCGTCCTTCACCACATAGTCGGGCTCCCACTGGTTAGGATTCTCGAGCGGCCACTTGGCCACGTCACGGGCGTAGGCGCCCCCCTTGTCCATCTCGTCGATGTACTTCTGTACCACGCTCCAGGGTTGGAGGAATACGGAATCGCTCAGGGCTGCCCAAGTCGCCTTGTACTGCGTCACGAAGGCAGCATTGCTGAACATGTTGCGGAAGAACTTGTTGATGTGGTAGTTGGCACCTGTGGCCTTTAGGGGATTGGTGCCGTAGATGAGTTCTTTGTAGTCAGAGAAATAGGTATGGTTCTCCGTCCAGTTATTCCAATCGAAGTCGTAGGCGGCATCCCAGTCCCATACGGGGCCGAAGGTGTACTTGCCATCCTTGTCCTTATGCATGTAGATGCTGCGTGGGGCATCGATTTCTACGTTATATAGATATTCGTGGAGTTGCAGGAGAGCAATGAACGAAGGAATGTCCATGAGGCTGGCCACCTGGTCGTAGTCGGCTGACTTTATGGCGTTCTCCAGCACGGCGAAGTCGGCCTTCACGGCGTCCAGCTGTTCCTGTGTGAGGCCTTCGGGTTCCTTCACGCACAAGGGTAGGCTATATACCTCGGACCAGAAATTGTCGGTGGCGTCGGGGGAGAGGCTGGGACCGTCGTCCAGGTCGATGCCGATGAGCACGCCCTCCAATGGGTCAATGTTCACGCGGCTTTCCCCTATCTCTATCTTTTCCGTCAGTTGATACACGCCCACGTACTCGCCATTCAGGAATACCTCGACGAAGCGGGTGTGGTTGGTGAAGGGCATTCCCATGTAACGTGCTGCCTCGAAGGCGAAGACGTTCATCATGTCGGTCACGTCACGATAGTTCGACAGCAGGTTCCAGTTCTTGGCCTTCTCCAGTCCCAGTAACTTGCTCTTCTTGTCGAGTTTGAACTTGTAGGGTTTCTTCTTATAGTAGGTCCAACTGCTGTTGCCCCTTCCGCGAATGCGCCCTGTACCGCTATAGTCGGAATATTCGCCCATTCCATCGATGGAAATGTGGCAGGGCAGCCACTCTTCCTTCACGGTTATGCCCTGATGGTCCTCCGTATCGATGTGCATCGAGAATACGCGGTACTTGTTGTGCCCCTTTTCCTCGTCGGTCAGGCTATAGGCAAAGTCGATGCTGTCTATAGCGGCCACGCTGTACGGCACTACTATCTCTCCGCCGTCGGCCTTCTCGAAACGGGCTTGCAGCCACTCATCCCCTTGCAGTTCCATATACGACAGCTTCTCTATCAGCAAGGGGATGCTCCAGTCCACTCCATCGTATTTGTGATGAATCCTCATCACGTCCTGTGCGCTGCCTCCCACGGCAAAGAATGCCAGAAAGGCACAAAAGATAATGCGAAAAGGTGTTTTCACGTGTGTAGTCAAGTTAATATCAGGGCAAAATTACGAATTAATTTGCAAATCACAAGCCTCGTTTCATAATTATTTTGTATTTTTGCCCGCATGAAACCTTATGCTTGGATTCCCACCCTTTATTTTGCCGAAGCGCTGCCTTACATGGCTGTGATGACTTTGAGTGTAATCATGTACACCAACCTTGGCCTCTCGAACACCGAGTTGGCGCTCTATACCAGTTGGCTCTATCTGCCCTGGGTCATCAAGCCCTTGTGGAGTCCGCTCATCGACCAATTCCGTACGAAGCGTTGGTGGATACTCGCAATGGAGGTGCTCGTGGGTGCTTCGCTGGCGGGTGTGGCCCTGACGTTGCCTACAGCCCTTTGGCTGCGTCTCTCGCTGGCCTTCTTCTGGCTGATGGCCTTTAGTTCGGCCACCCACGACATTGCTGCCGACGGCTTTTACATCATTAGCCTCAATGAGGAGGACCAGGCCCTCTACGTGGGTATCCGCAGTACGTTCTATCGCATCGGCAGCATCTTTTGCCAAGGCATATTGGTTATGGTGGCAGGGTGGCTCGAGAGCAGGCATAGCGTGCCTATGGCCTGGAGCATCACGATGCTACTGATGGCTGGTCTGATGATAGGCATTGCAGGCTGGCACTTCGTAAGCCTGCCTAAGGTGGAGACTATAGAGCCTCCGACAGAAGACTTAGGTCTTATGGACTACACCCTTAGGCCTTTCGTCGAAACCCTTAAGGCCTTTTTCTCGAAGCCCCACGTCTGGGCGGCCTTGCTCTTCATGCTCCTCTTCCGCCTGCCCGAAGCCCAATTAGCCAAGATGGCTCAACCCTTCATGCTCCGCACGATAGGGGAGGGGGGCCTCGAGTTAGGCACGTCGGCCGTAGGATTCGCTTATGGTACGTTGGGCGTCATTGGCCTGTTGGCCGGAGGCATTGTTGGCGGATGGGTGGTGTCGAAGCATGGGCTTCGTCGCTGGCTTTGGCCGATGGTCGTGGCCATATCTTTACCCGATGTCGTATATGTCTATCTGGCATACGCCCAACCCACGAGTCTCTGGGTGGTCAATGCCTGCGTCTTCATCGAGCAACTCGGCTACGGCTTTGGCTTCACGGCCTACATGCTCTTCCTTGTATATTTTGCCCGTGGCGAACGCTCTACCTCGGTCTTTGCCCTGTGTACGGCTTTCCAGGCGTTGGGCATGATGCTGCCCGGTATGTTTGCCGGTAAGTTGGCCGACCTTTGGGGCTTCCAGTGGTTCTTTGTGTGGGTGTGTCTTTGCACGATAGTTACCTTCCTCGTATCGGGATTGATACACAGAGACTTAAAATAGGAGATTATTTATACAAGAGATAAGATTTTTTTGTATCTTTGCACCATCTAACCACTTAATAACCAACTAACATTAACTTAAAATGAAACAAAACTACCTAAGAACGGCTCTCGTGAGCCTCTTCGTGGGATTAGCTTCGATGGCAATGGCCATTGACTATCCTAACTACCCCACACAGACCGTGACCGACGGTGGCCAGTATGTACTCTGTAACCTGGCTGTGCCTACGGGTTACATGTCGCGTACCAGCTGGGACGGAGCTTACTACTTCCTGGGCGCGGACAACTCGAACTATGCCAACCATGCCTTTACGGCTCACAAGGCCGAAGCCGGCAACTGGATGTTCATCACCAGTGAGACCCTGCACGAGGAAGAGGGCGAAGAACCCTACACCACCTACACCTATCTGGGTTATCCCTCAGGTACAGATAATCTGAACGGCAATCTGGAGTTCGAAGCCTATTTTGAGTTAGTGCCCGGCATCCATACGGGTTTCTATCAGATAAAGGCTGGTGAAGGTCAACTGAATGAGATGACCATTGGCCTGAGCCTCCACCTCAATGCCGGAGGCCAGTACTTCGTGGCCAGTGAGCCTACCAATGGCTGGTATCCCGACTTCTATGGCGGTGTGGTCATGGAGGAGGACGGCGTTACTCGCGTCACGACGGAAGACGAGAACGGGCTGGAATGGTGCACCCCTAACGACTCCACGAGTTTCAACTGGGCATTTGTCCTGGTCGAGGATGTGCCCACTTTCGTGCTTTTGGGCAATGCCTACTCATTCCTGAATAGTTATGAGAAGAACTATTGCGGAATCGAAGGTTATGCCGAAGGCTTCAACGCTACGCTCGCGGCCGTTATGCCCCTCTATAAAGCGACAGACTTCTCGGAAGAAACGAATGAGGCTCTGCGTGCACAGGTGCAGGCAAAGGTTGACCTCTATACCCAAATCCTGAAGGCCGAAGAACTCGATGCCACCGCTTTGGAAAAGGCCATCACGGCAGCCAAGACCGCCTTCGACACGCTGACCGATACGGAGGCTGTCAACGAAGCCCTTGCCGCACTGACCAAGGCTTGCAACGACTATAGCCTTGGCCTGGGCGACATTACCTCGATGGGACAGAATATGAGTTTCGAGGACCTCTCGGCTCAGAATGGTAATGAAACAACAGGCGTGCAGCCTGCTCCTAAGGGATGGACTGTCTATGTCAATGGTGAGGCAATGGCGGAGGGAAGCACCAATCTTGTAGGCTCCTTCAACTGGCATGGCGTCAATTCCGATTGTGCAGGTTACAAAGATGGCAACGTAGGATTCGGCATTTGGACTGCTGCGATTCCTGAATACGAAATCAGCCAGACCATCACGGGCCTTGACAACGGAACATACACCATCACGGCCGGACTGATGCTCGACTATCGCCGTACGACCCAGCGCATCTTCGGTAACCTCAACAGCACCCTCTTCTCCTTCGAGGATAACTATGCCGAGGGCATCCTGCCTGCTGAGTATAAGACCTATGGCGACCTGACGGAGTGCACCGACGAGCGTACGATGCAGGAAATCAGTGTTCGTGCCTACGTCTATGATGGTACCCTGACCTTTGGCGTCAAGACCAATGGCGACCGTGCTGCTGCCCTGCGTGAATCGGGTGCAAGTGGCGACGGATGGTTCAAGGTCGATAATTTCACCATCTCGAAGGATGGCTTCATCGCCGACGACCAAAAGAACCTTTACGATTATCTGGCAAATACCTTGCAGGAACTGGCCGACCGTCCCATGGATGCCAACTACAAGAACCAGTTCAACCAGACTTATGAGGATATGGACGAGGGTATTGCAGCCTATGCCAGCATGCTGCCTATCGCCGAGGCTCAGGCCCAGGCATACGAACCTCTGTTCGATGCCATCGCTCAGGCTTATGAGAATGCCACCCTCTGTGACGAAGCTGGCTATGCTGGCACCGACGATTTCTTTGACTTCATCGATGGCGTGAATGCCAACTACGAGGACGGTGCCTACACGGCAGAAGAGATTGCTGCCGTGCTCGCTTCACTCGAGGAGGCTTACCAGACCTGTCTGCGTAGTGGTATCGACGAAGGTGCCGACGTGAGCGACCTCATCCTCAACCGTTCGTTCGAGAATATGACTAACCAGGGCAACAAGGAATCCGACGGTACCGTAAATCCGCCTTATGGATGGGATCTCTACATCAATGGCGTGAAGTGTGAGACGGCTGACGACATCCGTGCCCAGGGCGTTACTGGTTGGTGTGCCATCAACCATGGCGACAACATCAACGTCGAGGAGGATGGTCAGGTCTATAATCACCAATATACCGATGGCGACCACGTTTGGGGTATCTGGAACAGCAACATCCCACAGATTGAACTCTCTCAGAAGCTCTCCGGTCTGAAGCCTGGTACCTACATGCTGACAGCCGACGTAATGTCGCGTAACACCGACTGGAGCGGCGACAACCTGACCACTCAGCGCATCTTTGCGAACGACGTGATTTGCCTCTATGGTGGCGAGAACGACTACTGGCCCGAGTACCTCGAGGGTACCACGTCGGACGACGTGTTCCAAGCTTGGAACCTCACCCAGCAGGTAGGCAAGTACCTCGACGACGATGAGGCTTACGACTACTACAATACCGCTGGTTGGGATGCCAACTACAACGACCTGCTGCTCCGCACGCTGGTGCTCCACTTCGGTGTAGATGAAAGTGGCGAGGCCACCATCGGTTTCCGTACCGACAACCTCGATGGCACTATGGGTGAAGCCCAGACGGAGCAGGCTGCCGGATGGTTCAAGCTCGACAACTTCACGCTCTACTACGAGAGCAGCAAGATTCCGACCCGCATCGAGCAAGTTGCAGAGGTTCAGAAGGATGCCTCCAAGGCCATCTACGACCTCAGCGGACGTCGTGTGGGCAAGGCCGTGAAGGGTGTTTACATCCAGAATGGCAAGAAAATCGTTAAGTAAGACAAACCTGTGAAGGAGTGGGGGGCGAGGCCCTTCACTCCTTTTTTCTTATTTATACCATATTAATATAATAATGGAGCAGAAGAACTTTAAGGCAGATGACGCGCTGGAGTTGCGTGACACACAGTTCATCAACCTCATGCGGCGGCGTATCTTCAATGTGCTGTTGATTGCTAATCCCTACGATGCCTTCATGCTGGAGGACGACGGACGCGTCGATGAAAAAATTTTCGACGAGTATTCCAAACTCGGCCTGCGCTATCCGCCCCGCTTCGTGCAGGTGGCTTCCCTTGAGGAGGCAGAACTCGAGCTGAAGCGTACCAGCTTCGAACTCGTCATCTGTATGCCAGGTACCGACAACAACGACGTCTTCGACATTGCCCGCGACATCAAGGAGAAGAACCCCAAGGTGCCCATCGTGGTGCTGACTCCCTTCTCGCATGGCATAACGAAGCGCATGGAGCACGAAGACCTCTCCATCTTCGAGTACGTCTTCTGCTGGTTGGGTAATACCGATCTTCTGTTGTCCATTATCAAGTTGATGGAGGACAAGATGAATCTGCGCCACGACACGGAAGCTGGTGTGCAGATGATTATGCTGGTCGAAGACAGCATCCGCTTCTATTCCTCCATTCTGCCCAATCTCTATAAGTTCGTGCTCCAGCAGAGTCTCTCGTTTGCCACCGAGGCCCTGAACTCCCAGCTCGAGACCCTTCGCATGCGCGGTCGTCCAAAGATTGTGCTGGCCCGCACATACGAGGAGGCTTGGGACTTGTATTGGGAATACAAGGACAATGTACTGGGAATCATCAGCGATTGTCGCTTCCCCCGGAATGGCGTGAAGGACGAACGTGCGGGCCTCGACCTGCTTGAGGCTGTACGCCGGGAGGACGAGTTCCTGCCCTTCATCATGGAGTCCTCGGAGTCGGATATGGCCGCAGAGGCTCACCAACTCCATGCCTCGTTCCTCGATAAGAACTCGAAGAAACTCAACGTCGATCTCCAGCACTTGGTATCCGACTATTTCGGTTTCGGTGACTTCATCTTCCGCGACCCCAAGACGATGCAGGAGGTGCGTCGCGTGCGCAACCTGAAGGAGTTGCAGGACAACATCTTCACCCTGCCCGCCGAGTCCTTGCTCTATCACGTCTCTCACAACAACGTGTCGCGCTGGCTCGGTTCGCGTGCGTTGTTCCCTATTGCCGACTTCCTGCGCCGTATCCGGTGGGACGAGAATCCCGATATCGACGCCCACCGTCAGATTATCTTCGACGCCATTGTGCGCTATCGTAAGATGAAGAATCAGGGCGTTGTGGCCGTCTTCCATCGTGACCGTTTCGACCGCTATTCCAATTTCCAGCGCATCGGTGACGGTTCGTTGGGTGGAAAGGGACGTGGCCTTGCCTTCATCGATCACATCATCAAGCGCCACCCCGACCTCAACCAGTTCCCCAACGCCCGTGTCATGATTCCGAAGACCGTGGTCCTCTGTACCGATGTCTTCGACGAGTTCATGGAGCGCAACGGGCTCTATCCCATAGCCCTGAGCGAGGTGAGCGACGAGGAGGTGCTGAAGCACTTCTTGGCCGCAAAACTTCCCGACCGGCTCAAGGAAGACCTCATGGCCCTGCTCGATGTCGTGCAGGAACCCATAGCCATTCGCTCCAGTTCGTTGCTCGAGGATAGCCACTACCAGCCCTTTGCTGGCATCTATTCGACCTACATGATACCTCATTGCGACGACCGCGATGCCCGCCTCCGCATGCTTGTCGGGGCTATCAAGGGCGTCTATGCCTCGGTATTCTATCGGGCCAGTAAGGATTATATGACCGCCACGTCGAACGTCATCGACCAGGAGAAGATGGCCGTCATCCTGCAAGAAGTGGTTGGAACGCAATATGGCGACCGTTTCTATCCCCACATTTCGGGCGTGGCACGTTCCGTCAACTACTATCCCATTGGCGACGAGCGGGCCGAAGAGGGTGTTGTGAACCTGGCCCTGGGTCTGGGTAAGTACATCGTCGATGGCGGGCTCAACTTGCGCGTCTGTCCGGCTCATCCCGACAAGGTGCTCCAGACGAGCGAGATGGAGATGGCCCTTCGCGAGACGCAGACTCGCTTCTATGCGCTCGACCTCAAGAATATGTCGTCGGACGTCTCCGTCGATGATGGTTTCAACCTGCTGAAACTCAACGTCCGTGAGGCCGATAAGGACGGAGCCCTTCAATACCTCGCCTCGACCTTCGACCCCTACGACCAAGTTATCCGCGATGGCATCTATGAGGGAGGCCGCAAGGTCATCACCCTCTGTGGCGTCCTTCAGCATGGGGTGTTCCCACTGCCTCAGTTGCTCTCTCTCTCGATGAAGTATGGCCAGTCGGAGATGCGTCGTCCCGTGGAGATTGAGTTGGCCGTGAAACTCTATCCTGACCGTACAGGCGAGTTCTACCTGTTGCAGATACGCCCGATGGTGGACATGAAGATGCAACTCGACGAGGATATCCGCCAGATTCCCGACGACGAGGCTCTCATCCGATCCCACAACGCCATCGGCCATGGTATAATCCCCGACATACAGGACATCGTCTATGTCAAGACCGAAGGCTACTCGGCCACCAATAACCCCGCCATTGCGGAGGAGATTGAGCAAATCAACCGCACGTTCCTCACCGACGGGCGTGGCTATGTGCTCGTTGGCCCGGGGCGTTGGGGCTCAAGCGACCCGTGGTTGGGCGTGCCAGTCAAGTGGCCTGCCATCTCTGCGGCCAAAGTGATAGTCGAGGCTGGTCTGCAGAACTATCGCGTCAATCCCAGCCAGGGCACCCACTTCTTCCAGAACCTGACCTCGTTTGGCGTAGGCTACTTCACGGTCAACGACTACATCCAGGACGGCATTTATCGCCAGGACGTGCTCAACCGACTGCCTGCCGTACACGAGTCGGCCCATGTGCGCCACGTCCGATTCCCCCAACCGCTTGTCATTAAGATAGATGGCATGAAGAAGGAAGGTATCATTTGTCAATAATCCGCCGCCCATTAATATCTTTTTGTAAGATTATTTGGCCGTTTTGTGAGAATTTATTACCTTTGCACTCGAAAAGGTAAAAATCTGTTATTTTCTTTTTAAATAGGTATAGTTTTATGGATGCAAAGCAAGTATTGGAAGACCTGAAGCGTCGTTTTCCCAATGAGCCTGAGTATCATCAGGCAGTAGAAGAGGTATTGAGTACGATTGAAGACGAGTACAACAAGCACCCCGAGTTCGACAAGGTAAACCTGATTGAGCGTCTGTGCATTCCCGACCGCGTCTATCAGTTCCGTGTGAACTGGCTCGACGACAAAGGCCAGATACAGACCAACATGGGCTATCGTGTCCAGCACAACAACGCCATTGGCCCCTACAAGGGTGGTATTCGTTTCCACGCTTCGGTGAACCTCGGAATCCTGAAGTTCCTTGCTTTCGAACAGACCTTCAAGAATAGTCTGACCACGCTCCCTATGGGTGGTGGCAAGGGTGGTTCGGACTTCTCTCCCCGTGGCAAGTCCAATGCCGAGGTCATGCGCTTCTGCCAGGCCTTCATGCTTGAGTTGAGCCGCCACATCGGTCCCGACACCGACGTACCTGCCGGCGACATTGGCGTAGGTGGTCGCGAGGTCGGTTACATGTTTGGCATGTATAAGAAGCTGACGCGCGAATTCTCGGGCGTACTGACTGGTAAGGGCCTGGAGTTCGGAGGCTCTCTTATTCGCCCCGAAGCCACAGGTTACGGAACGGTATATTTCCTCCGTGCCATGCTGAAGACCAAGGGCGACACCGTCGAGGGCAAGAAGGTCCTCATCTCGGGTGCCGGCAACGTGGCTCAGTATGCTGCCGAGAAGGTGCTCCAACTCGGTGGTAAGGTCATGACCATGAGCGACTCCGACGGCTACATCTACGACCCCGACGGCATCGACCGTGCCAAGCTCGACTACATCATGGAACTGAAGAACGTCTATCGCGGACGCATCCGCGAGTACGTCGAGGAGTATCCCACGGCCAAGTATGTGGGCGATGGTGCCAAGCCTTGGTTCGAGAAGGCCGACATTGCCCTGCCCTGTGCCACGCAGAACGAGTTGAACGAAGAGCAGGCTCGCGCCCTGATAGCCAATGGCGTGATTGCCGTGGCCGAGGGAGCCAACATGCCCTCTACCCCCGGTGCCATCCGCGTCTTCCAGGAGGCCAAGATACTTTACTCTCCCGGTAAGGCCTCTAATGCCGGTGGTGTCAGCGTCTCGGGTCTCGAGATGTCGCAGAACTCCGAGCGTCTCAGTTGGAGTGCCGAAGAGGTCGATGCCAAGTTGCTCTGGATTATGGAGAACATCCACGAGAACTGCGTCAAGTACGGTACCGAGGCCGATGGCTATGTCAACTACGTCAAGGGAGCCAACGTCGCCGGATTCATGAAGGTTGCCAAAGCTATGATGGCGCAAGGCGTGGTGTGAGCCGTCAAAAGAATAAAAAGAATCATTTGTTGCTTTATAATGTGTGTGAAGGGGTGGAGTAGCAGCGATTGTTGCTCCGCCCCTTTTGTTGTTTCGCCTTAAATGACTATCTTTGTAGCCATAAACCTTACTATCATGAAACGAATCTTCCTGACACTTATGCTCCTGGCCACCCTTTCGTGGGCTATGGGCCAAGACGATGTGACCACCTTCCGCACGTGGGCCATGACACCCCCAATGGGTTGGAACTCATGGGATTGCTATTACTCCTCCGTCACCGAGAAGGAGGTCCTCCAGAACGCCCAGTACCTCGTCGATAACGACCTCGTCCGCCATGGGTGGGAATATGTCGTCATCGACATACGTTGGTATTGCAACCATCCCTCGCTGGGCGGAGGCAACTACAACCAGCGAGGCACGCAGGACTATGTCCTCGACGAATACGGTCGCTATCTGCCCTCCCCCAGGCGCTTCCCCTCGTGCATGGTCGATGGCGAGAACGTAGGCTTCAAGCCCCTTGCCGACAAACTCCACCAGATGGGCCTGAAGTTGGGCATCCACATCATGCGCGGTGTACCTCAGAAGGTGGTAGGCTCGTCGTACAAGCTCAAGGGCAGCGAGTCCACTCCCTGGTCGCAGGTCTATAACGGCACCACCTCGCCCTGCACCTGGCTCAAGGACAATCTGCTCGTTCGCAACAACCAGGCCGGCCAACTCTACTACAACAGCATCATGGACCTCTATGCCTCGTGGGGCGTCGATTTCCTGAAGGTCGATGACCTCTCGCGCCCGTTCTATACCAACGAAATCCGCATGATACGCCGGGCCATCGACCAGACGGGCCGTCCCATGGTACTCTCGCTCTCGCCTGGCAAGACGCAGTACCAGTACGCCCAGCACTGTCTCGACAATGCCAACATGTGGCGCATGATGGACGACCTGTGGGACACATGGAATGCCGTTGACCTCGTCTTCAACGAAGCCGACGCTTGGAGCCAATACACCCGCCCCGGCAACTATGCCGATTGCGACATGCTCCCCCTCGGCCGGATAAGCATGACCATCAGCGACCCGGGCTTCACCGGGGCCGATGCCGGCCGCTGGACACGCCTTACCCACGACGAACAGCTGACCATGATGACCCTCTGGGGCATCTGCCACTCGCCCCTTTTCTTCGGTGGCGAGATGACGAAGAACGACGCCTGGACCCTCTCCCTCCTCACCAACGAGGAGTACCACCAGATGCACAAGTACGGGCAGCAGGCCCACCAGGTCCTCAACGACGAAGACCTCGGCCATGTCGCCTGGACCAGCACCGACCCAGCCACGGGCAACCGCTACCTGGCCCTCTTCCAGCGCGACAACACGCGCTGGGTCGTCGGTCGCAAGGCACTCTACCGCTCCGAGACCGTGGCCTACACCACCGACGGCCATGCCGTCGATGTCGATATCCCTTGGCCCGAAGGCGAGAAGACCCTCGTCCTCGTAGTCGATGACGCAGGCGACAACTACAACTACGACCACGCCGACTGGATCAGTCCCACGCTCATCCTGCGCGACGGCACCGAGGTGCCCCTGACCGGCACCTACAAGACCCGCCAGTACACCCAGTCTTACTTCAACCGCGTCTATGAGAACAAGAACGTTGACCACGGCGGCTCGATGAAGGTCATGGGCCAGACCTACGCCCGAGGCTTCTCTACCGACGCCAACGCAGCCATCTTCTTCCAGATACCCGACGAGATGGACGTCGTCCGCTTCCGGGCCATGGCCGCAGCCGACGACTCCGGCATAGGGCAGACCGGCTCCACCACCAGCATCCGCTTCATGGTCTTCGACCAGAACCCCCTGACCAGCGAGCAGACCGACACCGACGACCGTCCCAAGACGTTCCAGTTCGACCTCACCCAGCTGGGCTACGGGGCAGACGAGTCCGTTCCCCTCCACGACATCTGGGCCGGTGAGGACCTCCCTGCCGCTGCGGGCACCCTCTCCGTCGATGTCCCCAGCCACGGTGTCCGCCTCTTCCGCTTGGGCAATAAGACCGCCGACGGCATCTCCGCCCCCTCGGCGTCTCACTCCATCACTCCCTCCCTTCCTCACTCCTCCGCCTCCTACGACCTCAGCGGTCGTCCCGCGGGCCCTCGCCACCGAGGCCCCCGCATCCGGCAAGGCAGAGTCCACATGTAGGGCACCCAGCCTCTCGAACCTCTTGTCGTTCAATGCGCATTGAACGAACGACCGATGCGCATCGAACGAACGTTCCATCGCGATTGAACGATGGGGACCCTTCATCGTTCGTCCGCGGACGAACGAACGTTCCACCGCGGACGAATCATCGTTCCACCGCGGCCGAACGACGAAAGGGGTGAGAAAAGCAAAAGTACTTTTCTGTTCAAAAAGGTATTAGAGCTCGGAGGATGAAGGCTTTACCCGGCGAGTCGCAGGAGTTGCTTGTCTGTGGTTTCGGGCAAGAGACTGCGGAGGTGGGAGAGCATGCGCCGAAGGGACTCCTCGGGCGAACGGGGACAGAGGCAGGCATCGCGACCGAGGAGTTGCTCGGGCGTGGTCAGTAGGGCCCAGCCCCAGCCGTACTCGCGGTTGTGGCGGTCGCGGGGATAGACGAAGTCTTCGGTAATGATGCGGCAGGCCATCTGCAGCCGGGTGATGTACGCATCGAAGCGGCTGCGCTCCTTCGGACCCGTGAAGCCGCAGAGCTGGCGCAACTGGCGGGTGATGAGGCTGCCGTGCTCTCTGAGCGTTTGCAGTATCATGTCTTCGATGCTGCCCTCCTCGGGCCGGGGAGTACGGCTGCGGCGGTAGTTCATGAGGTCGGGCCACCAGGCGCGACTGACGAAACCGGCCTTGCCGGCAAAGAACTTGCCATAGACACAGGGGCTTTCGGTGACGACGGGGCCCTTCCACTTCCACAGTGGCCAGTCCCAGCCGCCGTCGGGGAATACGACGTAGCGACACTCCTCGTCGGCCATCTCCTCGGCCGAGAAATCTGGAATGCCGCTATCCAGCAGGGGCAGGAAACCTATCTCCTGAATCAACGATATCAGGTCGGACTGACGGTGAATTTCAAAGTTTTTCATATTCTTGAGGGCAAAGATACAAATTTTTTTGCTCATTTGTTTGCAGGTTGGCAGAAAATGCGTAACTTTGTCGTCGATAAGCAATTAGACCAAAAGATGAAGCAGATAATGAACCTTTGGTGGTGGCGTAGCTCAGGATTCCAAAAAATCGTGAGAAGATAGCCGCGTACCCCAAAGGATGGAGATAAAAGACGTTTAGAGGCCTGTCGTTCTTGCGACAGGCCTCTTTTTATTTACTAATTACAATACGGAAACGGACATGCAGAACTATCAAGTTGACGAAAACGGATTCTACGGAGAATTTGGCGGGGCATACATCCCCGAGATTCTCTATGCTACGGTTGAGGAGTTGAGGCGCTCGTATCGCGGCATCCTCGAGTCGGCTGACTTCCAAGAGACTTACCACCGGCTCCTGCGCGACTATGTGGGGCGGCCCAGTCCGCTCTATCTGGCGAAGCGTATGAGCGAGCGCTACGGGTGTCAGTTGTATCTGAAGCGCGAAGACCTGAACCACACGGGTGCCCACAAGATAAACAATACGGTGGGACAAATCCTCCTGGCGCAGCGGATGGGCAAGACCCGCATCACCTGCGAGACGGGGGCTGGCCAGCACGGAGTGGCCACGGCCACGGTGTGTGCCCTGATGGGCCTGCGGTGTGAGGTGTTCATGGGGGCAACGGATGTGGAACGACAGCATACGAACGTAGAGCGCATGCGCATGCTCGGAGCCACGGTGCATCCCGTGCGGACGGGCAACATGACCCTCTCCGATGCCTGTTCGGAGGCCATTCGCGACTGGTGTTGCCACCCCTCTGACACGTTCTACATCGTGGGCTCTACGATGGGGCCCCATCCATATCCCGACTTGGTGGCACGCATGCAGAGCGTCATCTCGGCGGAGATAAAGGAGCAGTTGCAGGAGCAGGTGGGACGTTCGTACCCCGACTACCTGGTGGCCTGCATCGGTGGCGGAAGCAATGCTGCCGGGACCATCTATCACTATCTGGACGACGAACGTGTCAGCATCGTATTGGCAGAAGCGGGAGGGCATGGATGGCAGACCAACCACACGGCCGCAACCCTGCACCGGGGCACGCCGGGCATACTGCATGGGGCCAAGATGTTGGTGATGCAGGACGACGACGGGCAGATAGAGGAGGCCTTCACCATATCGGCAGGCCTGGACTATCCGGGCGTAGGGCCCATGCACTGCAACATGGCCCAGAAAGGGCGCACGCGAGTGTTGTCGATAAACGACGACGAGGCCATCCGTGCCGGCTACGAGTTGACCCGCCTCGAAGGGATAATCCCTGCCATAGAGTCGGCCCATGCCATCGCCGCCCTGGGCAAGGTGGATTTCAAACAGGACGATGTGGTCGTGCTAACCGTCAGTGGGCGGGGCGACAAGGACGTCGAAACGTATCTTAAGAACAAACAAATGGCAGGAGAATATGGAGACTTTTGATTTTACAACCGTTAGCCGCACCATTCTGGCCGACCTCTATACCCCCGTCGGCATCTACATGCGCCTAAGAGACCTTTACCCCCAGAGTGCGCTCTTGGAGAGCAGCGACTACCACGACCGCGACAACTCGCGTTCTTTCATTGCCATCGACCCCGTGGCCTCGGTGGCCGTCGGGCATGGCGTGGCAGAGATAACCTTGCCCGACGGGAGGCGTGAGCAGCACGCCCTCGGCCCTGGCTATGGGGTGGCTCAGGCGATACACGACCTTACCGACCGTCTGCGCGTGACGGGACCCGATGCCTCGCTGATAGGGCTGTATGGCTACACTTCGTTCAACGCCGTCCGCTACTTCGAGTATATCGAGGTGAAGGACGAGACGCAAACAGAGAACGACGCGCCCGACGTGCTCTACATCCTTTATCGCACGGTCATCGTGCTGGACCATTTCAGTAACCGGCTGACTATCGCGACCCTGTCCGGAGAGGCTGAAATCGACGAGGTCGTGAAGGCTATAAACCGCACGAATGTACACGACTACGACTTTCGTACCGTGGGGCCAGTGAGTTCGACGCTTACCGACGACGAGCATCGCGAGAACATCCGTAGGGGCATACGCCATTGCCTCAGGGGCGATGTGTTCCAGATAGTGCTTTCGCGTCGTTTCGTCCAGCCCTTCGAGGGCGACGACTTCCGCCTCTATCGGGCATTGCGTAGCATCAACCCCAGCCCCTATCTCTTTTATTTCGACTTTGGCGGTTTCCGCATCTTTGGCTCGTCGCCCGAGACCCATTGCCGCATCACCTCTCACCCTTCACCTCTCACCTCTCACCCCTCCTATACAGCCTACATTGACCCCATAGCCGGGACGACGCGCCGTACGGGCAATGCCGAGGCTGACCGTCAGGCGGCCGACTACCTGCGCAACGACCCGAAGGAGAATGCCGAGCACGTGATGCTGGTGGATTTGGCTCGTAACGACCTTTCGCGCAATTGCCACGACGTGCATGTCGATTTCTACAAGGACCTTCAGTTCTACTCCCACGTTGTCCATCTGGTCAGTCGCGTAAGTGGCATCCTCGATGACAATGCCGACCCGATACAGACGTTCATCGATACCTTCCCCGCCGGCACGCTCTCGGGTGCGCCAAAGGTGAGGGCCATGCAACTCATCTCGGCCTACGAACCTCATAATCGCGGGGCCTACGGTGGCTGTATCGGTTGCATCGGGCTCGATGGGTCGCTCAATCAGGCCATCACCATCCGCACCTTCGTCTCCCGAAACGGCGAACTCTGGTTCCAGGCCGGTGGTGGCATCGTGGCCAAAAGCGATGTGGAGTATGAATTGCAAGAGGTAAACAACAAACTGGGTGCACTGCGCCGTGCCATCGAAATGGCTACTACGCTTTAGTGCCTTATACGATAAACATGAAAGCTATGAAAACCGTCATCATCGACAACTACGACTCCTTTACCTACAATCTGGCGCATTTGGTGCGCTCGTTAGGAGCGGAGGCTGACGTCGTTCGCAACGACCAGTTCCGTCTGTCCGACCTTTCGGCCTACGACAAGATTATCCTGTCACCTGGGCCTGGCATCCCTTCGGAGGCCGGTCTGCTGCTCGACGTCATTCGTGCCTATGCCGGCCGGCGCCCCATTCTGGGTGTCTGCCTCGGGCATCAAGCTATTGGCGAGGCCTTTGGTGCCCGTCTGGAGAACCTCAGCGACGTGTTTCATGGGGTAGCAACGCCTTGTACCATAAGCGATGCCCCGAACCCTCTCTTCCTGGGACTGCCCCCGACCATCACCGTTGGGCGCTACCATTCGTGGGTAGTTGCCCGTGAGGGGCTGCCTGCGTGTCTGCAAGTCCTTGCCGAAAGTCCCGAAGGGCAAATCATGGCCCTGTGCCATCGCGACATGGAGGTCTATGGCATTCAATTCCATCCCGAGAGCGTCTTGACGCCCGACGGTCCGCAAATCATTAAAAACTTCCTGAAACTATGAAAGAAATATTCTCAAAACTCCTCAATCATGAGACCCTCACACGTGAGGAAATGAAAAGCATCCTACTTGGTATTACCCGGGACGAATTCCCGACGGAGCAGGTGACTGCCCTGTTGACCGCCTTGCAGATGCGTGGCGTCACCGTAGATGAACTGCTGGGCTTCCGCGATGGCATCCTTGAAACCGGCGTGCCTGTGCCTCTCGATTGCGACCGTTACATCGATGTCGTAGGCACGGGCGGCGACCGTAAGAACACGTTCAACATTTCCACCACCTCGTGCTTTGTCATTGCCGGCGCAGGCTACAAGGTAGCAAAGCACGGAAACTATGCTGCAACCTCGACTTCGGGAGCCTCAAATGTCATCCAGCACCATGGAATACGTTTTACCGATGACTTGGACCGCCTGAACCGTTCGCTCAACGAGTGCGGTATCGTCTATCTCCATGCCCAACTCTTTGCCCGGGCCATGAAATTTGTGGGTCCCATCCGTAAGGCCTTGCAGTTTCCGACCATCTTCAACCTCCTGGGTCCGCTGGTCAATCCTTCACAACCCCAGTGCCAGTTACTTGGTGTGGCCAATCTCGACCAAATGCGCCTCTACAAGAGCGTCTATCAGCGTTTGGGCATAGATTACGGCATTGTGAATTCGGTGGATGGCTACGACGAGATTTCGCTTACGGGCGACTTCAAGGTGACCACTAACCACTACGAGCGCATCTATAGTCCCCAAGACCTCGGCCTGCACATTATTCGTCCCGAAGAACTACAGGCTGGAGCCACGGAGCATGAGGCGGTGCAAATCTTCGATTCGGTGCTCGAGAATCGTTGTCTGCCGGGCCAGAAAGAGGTGGTCGTGGCCAATGCAGCCTTTGGCATCCAAGTGCTCGAGGGCGGACGAAAGGGCATTGAAGAGTGCATCGACATGGCCCGCGAGTCGATAGAAAACGGTTCGGCCCTGCGTACCTTCCGCAAGTTTGTTGAACTTAATTCGTAACGGGCATGAAAGATATTCTTCAGGACATCATTGCAACGAAACGGACAGAAGTGGCCACATTGTGCCAGCCGAAGCCCTCGTTGCGGCAAGCCTTGCTCGAGAGCGAAACGGGCATCATTGCCGAATTCAAACGTCGCTCGCCCTCGAAGGGTTGGATTAACGAAGCGGCCCGCCCCGACGTCGTCCCCCTCGATTACCAGCGGAGTGGAGCGGCAGCCTTGAGCATACTTACCGACCACGACTACTTTGGCGGCTCGGACCAGTTTGTCGTCGAAGCACGTCGGTCGGGCGTTACCCTGCCCATTCTGTATAAGAATTTTGTGATTGACGAGGTGCAACTCCATCAGGCCCTGCTCTGTGGGGCCTCGGCCGTGTTGCTCATTGCCGCCTGCCTTACCCGGGAGAGGTGCCGAAGATTGATAACGGTGGCACACGGCCTGGGCTTGGAGGTGTTGCTGGAGATGCACGACGAACAGGAACTAGAATACGCCGAACTGGGGCCCGACCTTTGTGGCATCAATAATCGTCATTTGGGCTCGTTCCATACCGAAGTAGAGACCTCCTTCCGCCTGGCCGAGCGCTTGCCGCGTGATGCCGTGAAGGTGAGCGAGAGTGGCATCAGCGACCCGCAGACCGTCCGCGACCTCCGCGCCGCCGGCTTCCGCGGCTTCCTCATCGGCGAATGTTTCATGCGACAGCCCGACCCGGGCCTTGCCCTGCGAGAGTTCGTTGCGGAGTGTCGGAAATAGATAAACGATAAAAATAAACAATTCTTCTCCATGAATAAGATTAACCAAATCTTCGCCCGTCGTGGCGACCGCAAATTGCTGAGCCTCTACTTCTGTGCAGGAGCCCCGAGACTGGAGGGGACGGCCGATGTCATCCTTACCCTGCAACGCCGAGGCATTGACTTCCTGGAGGTGGGCATTCCTTTCAGCGACCCGTTGGCTGACGGGCCAGTCATCCAGACCGCCGCCACGAAGGCCTTGCGTAATGGCATGAATCTCAAGTTACTGTTCGAACAACTTCGTGCGATTAAGGGACAGGTCACCATCCCCTTGATTCTCATGGGCTACCTTAATCCCATCTTGCACTATGGCATCGAGCGCTTCTGTCAGTCGTGTGTAGATAGTGGTGTCAGCGGCATGATTATTCCCGACCTGCCTTTCAAGGATTACCTGGAGCAAGTAAAGCCTGTGGCCGACCGCTACGACTTGCGTGTCGTCATGCTTATCACGCCCGAGACAAGCGACGAGCGCATTCGTTTCATCGACGACAACACCGATGGCTTCATCTACATGGTGTCGTCGGCAGCCATCACGGGCGCCCAGAAGTCGTTCGATGAGCGGAAGCAAGCCTACTTTCGCCGCATTGATGCGATGCAACTCAGGAATCCGCGGATGATAGGGTTCGGCATCTCCAACCGCCAGACGCTGCGCGCCGCACAGGACAATGCGGCAGGAGCCATCATCGGCTCACGCTTCGTCACGCTGCTCTCCGAGGCCGGCGGCAATGCCGACCAAGCGCTCGACCGGCTCTTCGCCGACCTTGGACTGAAAGAATAAGGAAACAGGTACGTGCAATATTTGCTTTTTCGTACCTTTGCACACGTATAAACATCGGTATATGACATACGGCATCATCGGCACAGGGGCCATCGGCGGCTACTACGGCGCACGCATGGCACGGGCAGGGCACGACGTGCACTTTCTGCTACACAGCGACTACGACCACGTGCGCGAGCACGGCTTGCAGGTTTACTCACACGAGGGCGACTTCCATTTGGAGCACCCCCATATATATAAGGATACGCACGCGATGCCACGGTGCGACGTGGTCTTTGTAGGCCTGAAGACCAACAACAACCACCTGCTGCCCCAACTGCTACCTCCCCTGCTCCACGCGGGGACGCTCGTGCTGCTCATACAGAACGGCATCGGAGTTGAGGCCGATGTCCAGCGGATGCTGCCCGACGTACGGCTGGTTGCGGGACTGGCCTTCATCTGCTCGGCAAAGACGGAACCCGGGGTGGTGCGCCACCAGTTCTACGGGTCGATAAACATCGGCAACTATTCCTGTCCAGACACGGCCCTGGTGGACCACCTCGTGGACGAATTGCGTGAGGCTGGCATCGAAGCGAACCTCGTGGACTACCAGACGGCACGCTGGCGCAAGGCCGTATGGAACATGCCCTTCAATGGCATGACCGTCGCCCTGCATTGCCAAACACGCGACCTGATGACCCAGCCCGACAGTCGTCGCATCATCTGGGAACAGATGATGGAAGTCTGCCGGGCGGCTCAGGCCCTCGGCGTGGAAGGCGTGGACGAACCCTTTGCCCAAAAGATGATGCAGATGACGGACGACATGGTGCCCTACAGCCCTTCGATGCGCCTCGACTGGGACCACCGTCGCCCGATGGAGATTGAATACCTCTACACTCGCCCACTCCAACTCGCCCGCGAGGCAGGGCAGCCCATGCCGCGTCTGGAAATGCTGGAGGCCGAACTCCGATTTATTTCACAGCGTCGCTGACCACCAGTCCCGCGAGCATGAAGCCGAAGATGGCAGTCACGTGGGCGAGGGTTCCGTTGATTTGTGCCTTCGAAGAACACCATTCGTGGTTCAGTAAGGCGGGGTCGCCGGGGCCCGTCGTAGCCTTCGGGCAGACACACCGCTCCGAACCGCAGGTGGCATTGTGCCCAAGGTTGGGCAGGAGTTCGTCGGAATAGACGCACTGGAACTTCCGACGAGGGAACTCCTTGTCGCGCTTGAAGCGATTGCGCAAGGCTCTAGCCAAGGGGTCGCCCGTCACCTTCCAGAACTCGGCCACGCGAATGCGCGTCGGATCCATCTTCAGTGCCGCGCCCATCGACGAGAAGAGACGTGCCTGCGTGCGGCAGGCCATAAGGATGAGCAGCGCCTTGTCGCGGAGCGAGTCGATGGCGTCGATGATGTAGTCGTAGTCGTCCAAGTGGAAAGTGGCAGCCGTTTCCTCGGTGAAGATTTGCTGGAGCGCCGTCACGTCGGCCCGTGGATTGATGCTGAGCAGCCGCTCGCGCAGGGCGTCCACCTTCACCATGCCCACGGTCTTCATCGTGGCCATCAGTTGGCGGTTGACGTTGGTGATGCAGACGCGGTCGCTGTCCACGATGGTCAGTCGCCGCACACCCGAGCGCACAAGGCTCTCGGCACACCACGAGCCGACGCCGCCCACACCGAAGATTATCACGCGCTTCTCGGCCAGTCGCTCCATGGCTACTTCGCCAAGAAGCAACTCCGTCCGACGGAATATGGCATTCTCTATATTTCCCATTTTTAATTCTTTCAATTCTTTCAATTCTTCAATCCTTCACTCTTCACCCTTCATCCTTCACCCCATCAGCCATTTGCCCAGACAGGGGATGCGCTGAAGCAGGACGCAGGCGACGGCGACGAGGGAGAAGGAGAGCAGGGTGATGAGCAGAATCTCGACGGGGGTAGTCCAGATGCCCAGTACGCCCTCTGTGCCAATGCCGAGCGACGTGCGAATCCATCCGCTTATGCTTACCAGCATCAGGAGGTGGATGAGATACATGCCGTAGCTGGCCTTCGAGATGGGCAGCAGCACGTGGCGATAGAAGCCTCCCGAGGCGGTAACTTTTCGGAACAGGAGAATCCAGCCGACGGTCATCAGGAAGACGCCCGTGGTGTCGTTGATCCACGTCGTTTCCCACAGGGCAGCAAGGCCCACGGGCCCCTCGATGGGGAACTGGCCTCCCGAATCCTTATAGACAAACACGAGGAAGCCGCCGACGCAGATGGCGAAGCCCACGAGCCAAAGGGGCAGGGCGACGAGGAGTGTTCGGCGCCACGAGAGTCGTGGCACAAAGCGACGCAGGTAGAGCCCCAGGAGCAAGTAGCCCAGGAAACCACTGAGGTAGTAGAATAGGCCATAGGCGTTCCAGCTACATTCGCCCCAGAGGGGATATGGCGCGGTGTTGGGAATGCCCGTCGGCCCGTAGATGACGGGCGGGTTGGGCTCCATCCATGAGCGCACAAAGGGAATCAGCGTGGTCAGGAAACAGAGTAGCAGGTAGAACTGCAACTCGCGCCGCGTGACCCGTTCGGCCCATGGCGAAAGCAGGGGCATGAGCAGATAGATGCCCACGAGCATATAGACGAACCACAGGTGGCCGGCGGCGTAGTTGAAGTTGAGCAAGAGCGCGCGCAGGTTGCTGACAGGCTCACCCCAAACGAGGGCATAGACCAGAGTCCACACCAGGAACGGCACCAATATGCGCACGGCCCTGCGGCGCAGGAACTGGCCTGTAGGGTAGTGGAGGGGGAATTGCAGGTAGCTCGACGCCACCACAAACAGGGGCACGCAGGCCCGCACCAGACAGTCGAACAGCGACACCCACCAGGCATCGGCTTCGGTCAGGATGAGCGATCCCTCACCACCCAGGTAGAAGGGTTCGGTCGCATGCACCATCATTACCATCAGGCAGGCCCCGACGCGCATCCAATCGACCCACGTTTCACGTTGCATAATCTTTTCTTCCATGATAGGTGCAAAGGTACGAAATAATTCACAATTCACAATTCACAATTCACAATTCTTTCGTATCTTTGCACTCAGATTTACAATTATGACATGGAAAGCAAGAAAGAGTTAATACTGCTACGCATCACGGGCGAGGATCGTCCGGGACTTACCGCAAGTTTCATGGAGATACTGGCGCGCTACGACGCCGACGTAATGGACATCGGCCAGGCTGACATCCACAACACCCTTTCGCTGGGCATCATGATATACGTCGATGAGGCCAATTCGGGACCGGTGATGAAGCACGTCCTGTTCAAGGCATCCGAGCTGGGTGTCGTGGTACACTTTGCCCCGGTCAGCGAAGAGGAGTACAACGCCTGGGTGGGCCGTCAGGGCAAGAACCGCTCGATACTGACCGTCCTTGGCCGCCGGCTGGAGGCCCGTCAGATAGAGGCCGTGACCAAGATTATCGCCCAGCAGGGACTGAACATCGACTCCATCCGTCGTCTGACGGGTCGTCCGCCCTTGCATGAGGACAAGGATTCGGCCAAGGCCTGCATAGAATTCTCGGTGCGCGGCACGCCCAACGACAAAGCCCAGTTGCACGAACAACTGATGCACCTTTCTTCGGAGATGGAGGTCGATTTCTCGTACCAGCGCGACGACATGTACCGCCGCATGCGCCGCCTCATCTGCTTCGACATGGACTCGACGCTCATCCAGACGGAGTGCATCGACGAACTGGCGGAGCGCAACGGCGTCGGCGCCGAGGTCCGTGCCATCACGGAGAGTGCCATGCGTGGCGAGATTGATTTCAAGGAGAGTTTCACCCGCCGCGTGGCACTATTGAAGGGGCTCGACGTCTCCGTCATGCAGGACATAGCCGAGCACCTGCCCATGACCGAGGGTGTGGAGCGCTTGATGATGGTCCTGAAGCGCTACGGCTACAAGATAGCCCTGCTCTCCGGCGGCTTCACCTTCTTCGGCGAATACCTGCAACGGCGGCTCGGCATCGACTACGTCTATGCCAACGAACTGGAAATAGGCGAGGACGGACGCCTGACGGGCCGCTACCTGGGCGACATTGTCGATGGGCAGCGCAAGGCCGAACTCCTGCGCCTCATCGCCCAGGTGGAAAAGGTCGATCTGGAGCAGACCATCGCCGTGGGCGACGGGGCGAACGACCTGCCCATGCTCTCGCTGGCCGGTCTGGGCATCGCCTTCCACGCCAAGCCCCGCGTCGTGGCCAACGCCCGCCAGAGCATCAACACCATCGGCATCGACGGTGTCCTCTACTTCCTCGGCTTCAAGGACTCGTACCTGCACATGTGAGGCAATTAAGAATTGTATCTATGACGAAGCGCAACGAGATAAAGTTGTTTGAGGAGCGGAAGGTTCGTACCATTTGGGACGACGAGCAGGAGAAGTGGTACTTCTCAGTATTGGACGTAGTGGAGGTGCTCACTGAAAGCAAGAACCCGACTGACTATGTGAAGAAGATGCGGAAGCGCGACCAGATGCTTTCCGAAGGGTGGGGACAAATTGTCACCCCCCTTTCTGTGGAGACTGCCGGAGGGCGGCAGAAGACGAACTTTGCCACAATGGAGGGCATCCTGCGCATCATCCAGTCCATCCCCTCGCCCAAGGCCGAGCCCTTCAAACTTTGGATGGCGCAGGTGGCGAGCCAGCGGATAGACCAGATGCAGGACCCCGAACTGGGCATCCAGCAGGCGCTGATGGACTACAAGCGGCTGGGCTACTCCGACAACTGGATAAACCAGCGGCTGAAGTCCATCGAGATACGCAAGGACCTGACCGACGAGTGGAAGCGACACGGCTTGCAGGAGGGCGTGCAGTTCGCCACGCTCACCGACATCATCTACCACACATGGTCGGGCATGACGGCGCGCGAATACAAGCAATTCAAGGGACTGAAGAAGGAGAACCTGCGCGACAACATGACGAACCGCGAACTGGTGATGAACATGCTGGCCGAACTCTCCACGAAGGAAATATCGGAGAGCCAGAGCCCCGACACCTTCCGCGAGCACATGGACGTAGCGCGCCAGGGCGGTGAGATAGCCCGCAACGCCCGTATGGAACTGGAGGCCAAGACGGGCCGTCCCGTCGTGTCGCCGCTCAATGCCCGCGAGGGCCTGCTGCTGAACGAAGGCGAAAAATCGTAATCTTTAATCATATACCTAATATTTTAAATTATCCCATCGAAAAGCGGACTCCTCGGTGTCACAAAATGCGTAACTTCGCGTCATAAAGGCGAGAAACAAGCCCGATAGCATGACACAGACGGAGTTTACACAGGAGGTACGGCGGATGCGCCCGATGCTCGTGGCCACAGCCCAGCGAATCGTGGGCAACGCCGACGAGGCCGAGGATGTGGTGCAGGATGCCCTGTTGCGTCTGTGGACCATCTGCGACCGCGTGGACAACCTGCCGGGCATGGCCCGCGTGGTGGTGCGCAATCTGAGTCTCGACCTCGTGCGCAAGCGACCGCAATGGGTCGGCATCGAGAACATCCTGGAGGACGACGACGCAGAAGAGGACAACCGCATCGAACAGATGATGGCGCTCATCGACGACCTCCCCACTCGCCAGCAGACCATCCTGCGCCTGCGCCATGTGCAGGGTTTTTCTATGCAGGACATAGCCCAGTTGGTAGGCTCCTCCGAGGCCGCTGTTCGCCAGTCGCTCAGTCGTGCCCGCCGCACCGTCCGCCGTCGTATGCGCATCACCGTTGCCGCCTCCCTTGTGGCCGCCGTGCTACTTACGGGTCTATACATCAGCCTACAGCGCGAGGCCAAGCAGACAGCCATCAATTACCAATCGCCCATAGTCCGGACTCAAGAGTCCTTCCCCTGCGCCCACGGCACGCCCCGGGAACAATATGCATGCTTTATGGAGCAGCGAAGGGTACGGACAAATACGTATCAACAACTTAAACGACTTGCACATGAAAACCATTAGCCGACTTACACTTGCCACCCTCCTCCTACCGACGCTGGTCGCCTGCAAGGGGGGGCAGGGCATAGAGATGATGACCCAGATAAATAATGACGGGCGCACGTGCATACGCACGTTGTATTTCCACACGGATTCGGCCAGCCTTGTCTCCAGTCCAGACACGCTGGGCAACGACTACGCCCATGTCGGACGCGACTGGCAGCGGCGGTGGAGCCTGACGAAGACGACCGAGACACCAGACCTCGACCTGCCGATGACCTCTGCGCAGTACGACTCCCTGCGTCACGCCCTACGCCAACAGGGCTACGAGGGGCGCGTGGAGGACACGGTACTGGTCATCGCAACGCGCCACTTCCCCACGGTCGAGGCCATGAGTGCGGCCCTGCCCATCGCCCTTGACAGGCTACCGCTGGCGGCCCATAGCACGCTCCGGAAGCGTTTCCGCTGGTTCTACACTGATTACACTTTCTCTGAGACTTTCACGAGTTGCGACTCGCTCTTCACCATCCCCATAACCGACTTTGTGACGGCGGACGAAGCCTCCTATTGGTTCACGGGAACTCCCCAACTCTACCAAGGTCAGTCCGGCGCGGGGATAAAAGAAGCACTCGACGACATGGAGCAGCGCATCAGCCGATGGTTCAATGCCAATCTCTTTGCCGACATCTACGCACAGATAGCTCTCCGCTACGACATGGTGCAGGAAGCCCCCGTCAGCCTCGAGCAGTTCATGGCCCAACGAGATTCCGTCATGCTGACGACGGACCTGCTCAACGAGCCTGCCCTCGACGTGACGCAGTTCGTAGGCAGAGCCCTCAGTGACTACTATCATACCACAGCCTATGCCCCCGTGCTGGAGAGCCCCGAAGTCGCACAGACCATAGAGCAAAAGTACGCCATCTATGCCGCCCTCGTCGGCTTCCGTCTCCAGTACGCCCTCTCCATGCCGGGCCATTTCATCGGCTTCGATGCAGTCCCCCCACTCACGGGCGAGCGCCTCGTGCCCCACGACTTTACCGTTTCCGCCACCTCTCGCGTCGTCCACGTCTGGGCCTTCGTCGCGACGTTCCTCCTCCTGCTGCTCCTCCTCGGTGTCCTTGCCTATAGGGGCGGCGTCCTCTACTTCCTCGGCTTCAAGGACTCGTACCTGCACATGTAGCATGCACCTTCGCCGCACGTGGGGGCAAAAAAACTTTTACAGCAGAAAACTTTCCGGAGGGCAGGCACCGTGTGTCTGCCCTTCTTCTTTTTAGTATGGGTTAACGTATTGGTTTCCAGAACAAAAGCGGGTGCTTGCCTAATGGCCGGAAACTTGCGTCTGCAAGTTATATTAACCGATGGCGATAAGTTATGTTAACCGATGACGATAAGTTATATTAAGCTTCGGCGATAGGTTATATTAACTTCCGCCGGCAGGTTCTGAAAGCCTCGTCGCAGACTTGAAAAATGTTTACAGACAAGGCCGTGTGCTTAATGCATCAGTATTCCCCACACGGCCACGATGTGGCACACGGAACCGGCGAGGACGAAGAAATGGAAAACGGAGTGCATGTAGGGCCGCTGGTGGAGCGTGTAGAACAGGGCACCCGTGATGTAGCACACGCCCTCCGCCACTATCCAGGCAAACGACGTGGGGATGGTGTCCAAGAGTGGCTTCAGGGCCACTAAGCAGGAGAGGCCCATCGCGATGAAGCACGCCGTTTCCAGGTTGCTGTGCTCCTGGAGGCGACGGAAACTCATCACCGTGCCCACGATGGCGCACGCCCAGACGAAAATGAAGAGGCCCCAGCCCCACCACCCCTGCTGGCGCAGGGCAATGAGCGTGATGGGCGAGTACGAGCCTGCGATGTGCCAGTAGATGGCGGCGTGGTCCCAGCGGCGCAGCGTCTCCTTCCACTTAGTCCACCGCTCCGGCAGGGCATGATAGACGGTGGATGCCACGTACGACGAGAGCATCCCGAACAGATAGAGCCACACACCGAACTCGGCCCAGCCGTCGCCTTGGCGATAGACCCACCAAAGGAACAGCGCGCCCACCACGAGCCCGAGCACGATGCCCGCGCCGTGCGACGTAGAGTTGATGATTTCCTCCCGTTTGCTATAATGTATGGCCATGCTTAATTGTCAATTATCCATTGCAAAAGTCCTTGGCAGGCATCCTCCAACAAATCGATGACATGTTCGAAACCCTGCGAACCTCCGTAATAGGGGTCGGGGACGTGGTCGGCCTGCACATTGACGAAGAACTCTGAAATCTGATGAATCTTGGCATCGGTGCCTAAGTCGGGTGACAGACGACGCAGGGTGTCGATGTTCGCATCGTCCATGCCGATGATGAGGTCGAACCGTCGGAAGTCGGAAGTACGTATGGGACGGGAAAGGTGAGTTATCCTGTAGCCGCGCCGGGCAGCATGGGAGCGTATGCGAGGGTCGGCCCCCTCGCCCTCGTGGTAACTAATCAATCCTGCCGAATCTATCTCATAGTCCTGTGTCAGGCCCTGCTCGTCCACTATCCGTTGCATGATGGTTTCCGCCATCGGACTACGGCAAATGTTGCCCAGACAAATGAAGAGGATTCGCTTTTTCATGGCACAAAGTTACGAATAATTTTTAATTCTTAATTTTTAATTCTTATTTTTGTGTCCTGAATGGACATAAAGATTACCTTGCGTCGTACCAGTCGCCTCTCCCTGCGCATAGGAAAGGAAGGGCAGGTGAGCGTGTCTGCTCCCTACGGCACGTCGGAGCGCACCATCCGCGAGTTTATCGAGAAACATGCTGACTGGATTCAGCGTGCCCGGCAGCGTACCGCCGAACGGGAACAGACGCGCCACGACTTCTACGCCCAACTGCCTCTCCAGACCCGTGCCCAACGCGCCGAGGCGCAGGCTCGTCTGGATGCTATCGTCCGTCCGATGATTGAACGATATTCCGAACAGATGGGTGTGCGCCCGCAGTTCCTCTACTATCGTGCCACACGTTCGCGCTGGGGCTCGTGCCATACGGGGCGACGGGCCATCTGCCTCAGTCTTTATCTCCTGCTCCTGCCCGAATGGTGCATCGAGCACACCGTCGTCCACGAGATGTGTCACCTGCTCGTGCCCAACCACGGCCCGCGCTTCCATGCACTGATGGACCGCTACTTCCCCCGTTGGCGCGAGGCCCGTGCCGAGACGCGGAAGTGCCTCCGATAACTTTTCCATGGGGTGGGGCACGGAATGAGGATAGGAAGTGTCTTAAAATCTTATAGTTAAGGGCGGTACGAGGCCTGTGAGATTTCCATGGGGCCAGCGATACAACCTGTCGTTTCTATGCCTAACTTTGCAGCGTGAAAATAGTTAAGACATAGGTATGAGAAGAAACTGGATTGAATGCGTTACGATGAAGAGGGTAATGCTTCTGGGACTAATGTTCGTGGCGGTGTCTGTTGTCGCACAAACCGAAGAGGTCGATAGCCTGGCGGCCGACACCATGTACGTGGATTGGTATGTGTCGCCTGGAACGACCGGGCCTCTGCCGTCGTTCGAAGAAATGGTGGAAGCGAACATACCCGGCAGCGACGTCACCTCGGGCGTGGAGGACTACAGCGAGGCGGAGAACATTGAGATAGACGAACCGCGGTTTGCCTGGGTGAACATCACGGGGCTGAATTCCCTGCCGAGTTCAAAGACTGACGTGCGACAGGTCTGGGTAGAAGTCTATGATGGCAGTGGCCACTACTTTCGGAAGCGGGCCTTGCTTAAGGCACAGGGCAGTTGGTCGCTGAAGTTCCCCAAGCGCAATTTCTCTTGCCAGTTCTGCGACGGCGATTGGACGGGTGCCACCACCCCCGACATACGCATTGGCGACTGGGTGAGGCAGGATGCCTTCCATTTCAAAGCCTTCTACACCGACTTCAGCCGAGGCATTGGCGAGATTGGCTATAAGGTGTTCCGCCGCATCGTGGCCGACCGCCTTCCTTACTGGGAGCGTGGAGGATACGATATGCCCTCGAAGCGCGCCCGCTGTTTCCCTGACGGCTTCCCGTGTGCCGTTTATCTGGAAGGTACGTTCCATGGCATTTATGCATGGCAATTGAAGAAGAGCCGAAAGAACATGAACATGGATAAGACGGAGGAACTGCACATCCACTTGGATGGCAACCTGAACAATAACACGCTGTTCAGGGGCAATGTCGCTTGGAATCAGTTCGATGTGCAACATCCGAAAGCCCCGTACTACACCGACAAGACCAAGCAAGCCATTAGCCAACTGAGTAAGTATCATGCCGAACTGACCGTCCTCGAAGCGTCGGGCGCGGACAGCCTTACCCTGAAGCGCGCCTTTGAGCAGCGGTTCGACATCGCCAGTTTGCTTGATTACGCCGTGTTCCATCAGTTTGTATGCAATTGCGATGGCTCGCTAAAGAACTGGCAATGGTTCACCTACGACGGGCGGAAGTGGTTGGTGGCCCCCTACGACCTTGACCAGACCTTCGGCGTGAATCTGTATGGCGTGGTGCGGCCTGCGGTGTGGAGCCATGATCCGCTGACCGAAGGCCCTTTCTATTGGGTCGAACGCTATTACCGGCAGGAACTGCGTCAGCGCTACATCGAACTACGTTGGAGTGGTGCGCTTTCGTCAGAAGGCATCCTGCCCATCGCCGATGATTGGTGCAATCGTGTGACGGAGGCAATGTACGAGCAGGAGAAAGTGCGCTGGCCCGACAGTCCCTGCTACGGCCCCGCGATATGCAACAAGGGCTGGCAGCCCTGCACCAACTGGTCGCTATACGGTACGACGCGCGACTATAGTTCCGCAACAAAATACAATGCCGGCGATGTCTGCAAACTGGAAGGCCGCCTATGGCAGGCCACTCAGTCTGTCACGGGCGTACGTCCTTATCAGCGCAATTCTCAACTCGATTCCTTGCCCCGGCTGAAACAATGGGTGATAGACCGTCTGGCCTATCTGGACGGGCAATATCATGTGCCCGACATCCCTCAGCAGATAGAGCCCGTGCCCCTGCCGATGACCGATGCCACGTACTACAACCTTATGGGGCAACCTGTGCGGCGGCCCCGGAAAGGTATTTATATCAGGAACGGAAGAAAGGTGCTGATAACGAAATGACGATTGTCTTAGGGCATAGCAGGTGAGGCATCAGTTGGAGGCCTTCCCCATCCACTGCCGACGCTCTGCATCGGACATCTTTTCGATGGCATAGCGGAGCATGGTGCGCGGCATTTCGTGGGCGTGTTGGCGAAGGAAGTCGTGGAGGAGTTCGATATTGTTTTTACCCATTTCGCGGAGCATCCAGCCCGTGGCTTTGTGCATCAGGTCGTGGGGATGGTGGAGGTGAATCTCGGCATAGCGGAGGCACCACGAAGGGTCATCGTGATGCGAGGGGTACCACGTTGCGACGATGCTCATGCGCTGTTTCCAGAGGCAGTCGCTCGCGGCCAGTTCGTCGAGCACTTGTCGTTTGTAGTCGGAATGCAGCCCCGCCTTGTTGTCTCCGAGAAGGGAGGGCAGCAGTAGCCAGTGCCCCAGAATCTTATAGACAGACAAATCGACCAAGTCCCAGTTGTTGGCCCGCTCGGCATATTGCAGGTAGAGCGTTACAATCTCGTCGCGCCCTCGGATGGCCTGTTCGTTCTGCTGGAGTCGCTTCGTCGCCAGTCGCTCGAACTTATCGACGAGGACGAGGAAACCGCAAAGGCGAACTTCGTGCCAACGGGACATCAGCAATTCGGACACCTCGCTCAAGGGCAACTCCTTCGCCACGCCCTTGACAATCTTCCGCACTTGCGGCGATGTTATGCCCAGGAACTCGTCGCCCTCGCCGTACTCCCCCGGCCCTGTCTTGAAGAACCGCATCATCCCCTTCCGCTGCTCCTCATCGCGCAGCGACTCCATGTAATCGATAATCTCTGATGCCATATTCTTTTTCATTTCGTGTGCAAAGGTACTCATTTTTCCTCAAACCGACGAGCCACCACCCGCTTTTCGTACTTTTAATGCCTTGATTGCATCAAGTTTGCAAATAAAGTTGTATCTTTGTATTCATAGAACAATAACAACAAAATATAGCAACAATGAAACCAATGAAGATTTGGAGAATCGCCTTGATGATGCTTGCTGCCTTCTCCCTTGCCTCTTGCAGCAGCGATGATGATAAGGTTTCCGAGGCCGACATCAACCGCGCACTTTTCGAAATGAAAAAGGGCTACATAGGTGAATTGAAGTATGGACTGAAAGATGAAAACTGGAGCAAGACCGTCGAAGGTGTTGTGGCGCAATCGGCCGAAGGAATAAGACTCTCTATTCCGCTCGAACCCATTGCAGAACAGGTCAAGGACGAGGCAACAGCCCAGAAACTCCGCGAGTGGCATACTGCTGATGTCTATGCTCGCTACGAGTTCGTCAGTGTTGAGGATGAATATTTCAGTTTCAGGCTCCACACGGAGATGTCCCCTGACGAACGCTTTGCAGAGCCCATCACCCGAACTCAGCCCGTGGAGTACGGTGGCCTGACGCTCCTGTTCAATCAGAATTACACGGGCGAATATCAGAAATACAACGAGTCCTTGTCGTTTAACATTTGTATTGGGGGCATACTCATTAACAGAGAGTATGTGGAAGGCTTCAAACCCATCGTATTCAGATACGAAGGTCATGGAGACACAAGGATTTATACAGGCGAGCAATAAGAACTGAAACAGACATCACCTGTTCCCACTTTCCTATTTCACAACTTTATCCGCCGCCACACAAAACGGGGGAGGCTGCGCCAGAGAGTGGTAAGCAGGCGGTAGCGCCAGTCGATAACGCGGACCTGGCGACGGGCATTGATGGCAGAGACTATGTCGCGGGCCACATCCTCCGGCTTAAGCATCATGGGGTAATGATAGTCGCCGCTCAGCAGGGCAGTATCCACAAAGCCCGTGCCGAGACGCGACGCCTCAGCCAATAGACCCATCCCCCCCTTACCCCCTCACCTGTAAGGGAGGGGGAGCGGAATGGGGACAAAAAGGCAAGAGCATAGCTTTATTTCTCTAAGATGATGTTCACCAGAGCCGTAACGTCGGCTATGGTCACTTCGCCGTCGGCGTTCACGTCAGCAGCGGCAAGGTCGTAAGTAGGGTCTTTCTTCCCCAATATGATGCTTACAAGTGCGGTGACATCGGCTATGGTCACATCGCCGTCGGCGTTCACGTCGCCCGCTATCGGCTTGATGGCTATAACGGTGAAGCCCGACGATGTTTTCTTCAGTATGCAGCAGGGCTGACCCAACAGCGTGGCACCTATGCACTGCACGCCCTTGGTCAGCGAACTGGAACTCACCGTAGAGTTGCGCCTGAGGTTGGCCTGGCACATGGGATAAAGCTTTACTTCGGTACCTATGGGAAGGTCCTTATAGGCCACGTAGGTGAAGAGTTTCGAGACGTCAATCGTGTAACTTGTCTCCTGCCCTTGCGACATTACGGGCAGCACCGTGCGCTGGTAGTTGGCAGGTACTCCGTTTTCGGCTATGTGGCCCAGGCCGCACTCCAGTTCCAGGTTGGGGTTGTCGATGAGGCACTGGCAATTGACGGTCAGTTTCGTTCCGCTCAGGCTGAAACTGGTCATACGCATCAACTCCACCTTGGGAGCAAGGCCCATCACGATTGTCTGCGACTTTGAGTACTGGCGCTTCTCGCCCGACATGCGGGTGGGATTGAGCAGCGAGAGGTCGTAGTAGCCATTGGCGTCGCCATACCAGCCCCAGTTGACATGGAAGAGTCCCGTCGCGCCGTTGTATCCGTCGATGATGAAGGAGTGGCCGACATCGCTACCCGACGATGACGAACTGCTTCCGTAGATTACACTCCGTCCCTGGGTGAGTTCCCAGTGGACGAGGTCTTCCCAATAGGCTATGCCCGCTTCGGTTTCCGCTACTTTGAAGAGGGTCTTGCTCATGGAGCAGGCCGACAGATAGCCGAAGTAAACCATGGCCGTAGGGATGTTGAATGGATTGGCACCAGAACCCGTTGGACCGTAGGCCATGTCAACAGCCTGTCCGCAGCAGAGGAGCAGTTGGGCAACGGCCTCGCGCTGTTCGCTGGTGGTCTCCAGCGGAAGCACCTCGTTCGACTGACTGATGGTGGTGTAGGCTGGCAGTATGGCGTCCCAGTTGATAGTCATTCCCTCGGGGCGCGAAGGGAAGGAGAATGTCTTCCCGCTCCAGTCGCCGAAGCCTGCCAAATTTTTTGGGGGAATCGTATAGGGAAGCCGATGGGGCCATTGGTGCTGATACATCACCATACTCATCGTCAGGGCAATACAGCCGACAGGGGCAGTCTGGCTCCCGACCGTCGGGCATAACTGGTTGAAGCCACCCGTCGCCTGTCCCCATGTAGAGCCAATCATCGGCATGACGGAACTGCGCGTGCGGCTGACTGCCTTCCTCACTTGCTTGGTGCCAGCGGAAGTGACGACTTGCTCCGATGAGGGCAACAGGTCGCGGGCGTTGGCAAAGTTGGGCAGCAGTTCCCTTACGGGCTCCTCCGCCTCAGCAGGCAGGAATCGCCCCGACGTGTTGAAGGCCAGCAGAGGATTGCCCATTTGGTCGTCATCGGCAACAATTGCCCAGCCCCCGTCCTCGGCATTGAATACGTAGCAGCCTCCCTCGGCATCGCCGGGCAGGTAGATGGTTGTTTGCAGACGGATGTCGGGCCTGTCGGTGCGGAGTACATCCAGGGCAATCTGCCTTGCAACCGACTCGTCGATGGGCAGGGCCAGCATACGAGGCGCAAGAAATAGGAATAACAGGAAAAGGGTGGGCTTCGCCAGCGTGAAGGCAGTCAACGATATTTTCATATCTTTACTTTTTTAAAAAAGGGAGGCAGCCAAGCAATGGTACCTCCCTTTGATGTTTTTCTTACATGCAACCTATCATGTTATTTCACTACTACCTTGCGGCCGCCCATGATGTAGAGACCCTTGGGCAGGCCCTCGGTGCCCGTGGCATTGGCACGAACCAACTGACCGTTGGTATTGTAGATGTTGCCAATGGCGAACGAAGTGCCGTCGGGGTTCACAACCTCACGGATGCCCGTCTCCGTCTCGGCAACGAAGCCCAGCGTCTTGGCGCCCGATGCTGGGTCCAGATCCTTGATGTCGAACCAGCAGCGGAAAGGCTTAATTTCGCGAGTGTTGTTCACCACCTTGTAGAACTTAGGCGCTTCGTCTGCCCAGTCTTCGGCATATTTCGGGTGGGTCGGGTCATTCGACTTCGTGTAGCCCATGAAGAAACTGTAGCAGTCGTCGGTAGATGCCGTCAGCGTTTTACCGTCATAAGTACCGCGCATGGTTACAATGGCATTGTTGTCAGCGTATTCGATGCTCAGATGCATTTCATCTTCGCTTTGGTCTTTGTCGAGAGGTGGCGTGGCTGTCTTATACAATGTCAGGTATTTTCCCTTCAGGACATTCTTTGCCTTGAACATGTAAGGTGTGTTTGGCTTGATATTGTCAACTGCGGTAAATTCCAGATTATACTTATTTCCACTGACGTTCAGACCTGTGAACTTATTGACGATAACCGCCCCGTCTCCGAAGTATTCGTTGACGTCAGCAACACCGTAGGGCAGGCAGATGGTAATCCATCGGTCGGCGGTAACTTCCGTCTCGTGTCCATCTAAAAATATTTCCTTCACCCACACCACGACATCCTTATATTCGCATTTTTCGTCTGTCGCATATTGGTTTGTCATGGCCGCGTCTTTATAGTATTCGTATCTGAATGTGGTTTCGTCTCTCGTCTCATCCAAATCCTGTTGAATGGCTTTCTTCAGGTCACTTGGGTAGGCAATTCCCTTTGTAGGATTCTCGACATTGATTGCAGCATCCAGTTGCCTTACGATAATGGCACGCTGTTCGTATGGGGCATAGTCTTGCATAAATCGATATACGATAGTGTATGGTTTGGTAGCATCACCACTAGCAAGGAAGGGGTACAACGAGGTAAAACGGGCTTTTTCCTTATCGGTACTCGACGAATTGCTCACAGTGCCGTTGGAGGTAGTTAGAGCAATGTTCACATTAGTGTTGCTTGAAGAATAGGAGATGTAATAACCCGGAAGATTCTGCCCGCTCTCGACAGTACCTAATGAGAATCTCTTAACAGTACTTAGGCCATTCTCAGTGTTGGTGTTTCTCATGAGTTGCCATCCAACACTCGGCCTGCTGCTTTGAGTGGCTCGCTTGGTGTGGTCATCATTTTTCCAAGTTATATATTTCTTAGTGTTCGTTTCGTACAAATAAATCGAATAACAGTCTCCCATTACGGCGAATTTTGCATAATTTTTATGACTGTTGTCATTTGTAGCATCTGGATGTATGGTTCCATAATCTGTAGTGTTTCCGCCGCCACGTATATAATAGGGAACAAGAAATTCATCAGTAGAAAGGACTATCGTCGGATTGAAGACATAGTCCACATAGACAGTAGCGTCTGAAGAAGGAACTGTTGTTATTTCATTGGTCAGTTCTGGGTCGCTGTAATAAGTGTAATCGGTGTAACCACGCTGCATATCGGAAGGAATATGTAGGTCCTTTCCTTCTGTCTGGTTAATGGTCTGTGTCATGGTGCGCCCGTCCACATGGGTGGTCAGGCTGTAGGTAATACTGACGGCCTTTGCTGTCAGGGTCGTCATGAGGCAAAGGAGCATGAGGAAGCAAGCCTTTGCAAACGAAGTATAAATGTGTTTCATTCTTTTTCTGTTTCTGTTACTAATACCTCTTTTGTTAATTACTCCCATTCGGAATCCCAAGTGTTGGTGTTTCCCTTGACGGCGCTTATTACCTCTCCGTCGTCTTCACCACCGTCACCGATTCCTGTGCCGTCGCTCAGACTTCCCGACGTTCCCGATACTGCAACGAGCATGGGTTCGTCGGCATCCATGTCAACCCATCTTGTGCGGGGTGATAAGTAGATTTTCTTCATTATTTTGTTTTTAATTAGTTAATTTTTACTTGCGATATTGTTTCTCCAGATTTTCATACTTGGTCGCGGTGCTTGTGTACCCAGTTCTTGACGGATGACAGGCTGATGTTGTACTTGGCACACAGTTCGCACATCGACGTCTTGTTGCGCAGGTGCTCCCTGACCAGTTGACGCTGGAAGGCTTGGGTGTATCTGCGACGGGCAGGGGGCTCCAGTCCCTCGATGCCTTTCTCCTTATAGCGAAGTTCCCAGATGGTGATTCTCTTCCGTTCGATGCCCAGAAGTCTGGCCAGCGCATTCTTGGTCATGCCGTCATGCAGTAGGTCGAGGACTTTCTTCTTGTCTTTTACAGTGAATTTTCTCATTACTTGAAATTGTTGGTTCTCTTTTTTATCTTGGCCTCGGAAAAACAAACCTTATTATCCGAAATAGTGGTCCGGCACTGGTCGATACCAGGCCTTGGGGCTCGCTAAAGCGTTGCAAAAGTACGAAATTGTGGGGGATATATGTAATGTGTTAGGGACAATTTGTCGGGGGGGCAGGCGTTTTTATCCCTTTGTCCCCCAAACGATATTGCGAATTATTGTTGACATGTTGCAAAATCATCCTCAGTCAGGTTTCCTTTGAAATCAATGAGTGTGGGTGCGGTCAGGGGCATACAACTGACATCTCGTAGTCTCCGTTGTTCATAAGTATCAGATTTAAAGGCGTTTACCCCCCCCCCCCCCCTTTTTTTTTTGAGCGGGGGGCATATTTTACCCTCGTCGGGTTAATTCTGCCATAGCACTGGGGAGGGCTTCGGCATTGGTAGGAAAAAATTTTCGGAAGTTGTTGCCCCCCATTTGGTAATATTCTAGGGGATTCGTAACGGACATATGACGATAACGGTTGGGGCATAGGTTGTGCCCCGAAAGTGCATGGCGAATAGGGGGAGGGAGTGTCGTTCTTGTTGCAAAAATGAGTGACTGACGTCTCAATGATGTCGTGCAGTCGCTCATGGACGACCCGGTGAAGGTGAAGAAGACGGAAGCCTGCCCTTTATCAACTTCACGGAAGACGGCGTTGCTCCGCTGCAGATGCTCAACCCCTATGGACGACAGGAGGCAGAGACCATCGACTAGAGCGAGGGAGTACTGTGTGGGCAATCATGAGGGCTGCTATGTCACAAACATATCGGCAGGCGACTACATCCGTGTACGCAACGTCGATTTCGGTCGTACGGGTGCGCGTTCGATTATGGTACGTGTGGCGTCAGCCTTCGAGGGAAAGATTGCCGTGTCTATTGCCTAATAGATAATCATGGCCAGCGCATAGGCTACCAGCGTGGAGACAAATACACTGATGAGAACATCATTGTTAATAGGAAGTATTTTAAAGAAATTACCATCCGTCTTGATGAAATAAAGTCCTTTGAACGCGAGACGTTTACAATCTGGAAGTACACGAAATACACAGGCAATATAATCGTTCATTTAGTGAACGGGCATGGTTTCGTTCATATTATTAGTGCGGACAATCTCGCCATCAAGGAGTAAGTGCTATGGGACTTGCTCAACGAGCGATTGACACAGTCGCGAGGCGGTAAGAAAAGCCCGAGGGGCTGATAAAACCTGTTCCCAGTTTCCTATTTCACAACTTTATCCGCCGCCACACAAAACGGGGCACGCAGCGCCAGAGAGCGGTAAGCAGGCGGTAGCGCCAGTCGATGACGCGGACGTGGCGACGGGCATTGATGGAGGATACAATGTCGCGGGCCACATCCTCCGGTTTGAGCATCATGGGGTAATGAAAGTCGCCGCTCAGCAGGGCAGTGTCCACGAAGCCCGGACGGATGTCGGTGAAACGGATATCAAGGTGTCGGGCGTGGGCTTGCTGTTCCAGGGCTTGCAGATAGACGTTCTGCATGGCCTTCGTGGCGGAGTAGGAGGGAGCAGGCCCCAACCCCTTGGTACCGGCTATGGAGGTGATGGCGGCAATGTGGCCCGTACCGCGCTGGGCAAAGTAACGATAGGCCTCGCCAATCATGCGGGTAAAGCCCAGGGCGTTGGTCTCTATGGTGCGCAGTTCGATGTCCTCTGCCAACTCGCGATTCTGTTTGCCGATGCCCGAAGCGTAGAAGAAGAGGTCCATGCCGCCCAGCCTGTCGATGAGGCTGCGCAGTCGCACGGTGGCATCCTCCGCCGTCACGTCTATCTGCTCCGTCTCCGCCGCACCGATACTGCTCAGTAGTTCCACTCTGCGGGCTGCCACGCCCAGCGTCCACCCCTCAGCGAGCAGCAGACGTGCCACCTCGCGCCCTATGCCCGACGAGGCTCCTATAACGATTGCTCTTTTCATATCAGGGACAAAGATACGAAATCCTTTTTAATTACGTCCTCTATCATACAGAGGTTTTACTCATTCCGCTGCAACTTTCATCCTCAATCTTATTGCCCTTTCAGCGAAATGTCGTATATTTGCAGACGGAATTGCCCTGTGCGTTCCAAGACATACTGGTAAGAACTAGCGTTCGGCTATCTTGTTCAATCCCTGAGAATGTAGGAAGTTCCAATGGAAAGAACATAAGGAGTGTAATAACTCATTAATAAGATTAGGTGAATGCTCGCGCGTAAGCGTGGGCTTTTCCATATCTTGAGTTATAGGCACTTCCTACAGCCTTCAGGGATAGATATAAGAAGTTCACGCTTCTTTTATACCTGAGTTTTTGTACGTAATTAACTATAATGAAGAAAAGATTATGAAAAGATTCGCATTTATGACACTGATTTTGGCTGTCGGACTGTCATTATTTATCTCATCATGTGGAAATGATGATATTGAGAAATGGTCTTATAAAGAAAGGACTTGTATTACGAATAAAACGTCTTATGACTGGCATAATGCCGCAGTACAATTCTTGGATTCAGAAGGGAAAAAGGGTAAACTTATTGAAATAGGGGCTGTAAAGATTCGCGATTATGTTTATGTTACGATAGAAGAAGACTACTTTATTGTGACGTTCACTGATGATAAGGGGACAAGGCATGAATCCGAGAAATACTATTCAAACCCTTATGTAGATGTTTCGTTCCTTACTAAATAGCAGGCCAATATGAAGAATCTATTTACGATAATCATCTTTCTTTTGTTCCCTATCTTCCTGTGGGCAGAGGGGGAAAGTGAGAGTGCCAAACCCACTTTCGGCGTAACGGTAGAGCGTGAAATCGCCTTTGCTATCGTCGAAGAAATACCATGTTCAGATGTCATCGTTGAATTGAAGTCTTCTCAATTTACTGCACTTTCAACGTGGGTAAAGGTGACAATACGGGATGCCCATACGGGAAAGAAACTTTATAAAAAGCGTTTCAACGGTTCGTATTTATATGGATTTTCTTCAGGTGATATTGTGGTTGGCAAGGGAAACATACTGACTCAGGTCGCCATCTATAAGTTCAAGGATACTGGAAGATGGGGATTACAAATTAAAGAAAAAGGAATATATTGAACCATTATTATTGCAAAAAACGCTCAAATTCACATCCTTGCCCCGCCATTCCTCAAGTGGCGGGGCTTTTCGTTCAATAATTTTTATTAAAAAACGGGCTGTTTTCACATTTGTTATATAACGAAGATTAAACAACATTAAGGTATCTTAAAAGGTTTGGCGGCGTGGCGATAACTCGCTAACTTTGCCCCCGTGGGACGCGAAAATAGTATCGTTGAACCAAAGTGATTACGACCATGAAACAGCAACCTGCCAACCATGACGAGCCACCATACAGAGGCTGCCGATTCAACATAGGTATGTTGAGGGGTGCAAAATACCTATTTTGAAGCCGCAACATACCTATTTTGAGGCCGCAAAATACCTATTTTGCAACGGCACCCTCGGGACGATGAGCACAGATGTTTGTATTAACCTATTCAATAACCTTAAAATCAGAAGACTATGCCTATAAAGTACAGTTTGTCTGCTCGCCCGACGAATCCGTCGGACAAGAACGCTGAAAAGCGAGTGTATCCCATGGCCCAGTACTCGGAACTGGTGGACCTTAACGAGTTTGCCCGCCACATTCAGGCGCACGGCAGTCCCTTTACGCGCGACGTCATCACGGGTGTGCTGACCGCCGCCGTGGATTGCCTGCGCGAGCAACTGGTGGCCGGCAAGAAGGTGAACTTCGGCGAGATGGGGGCCTTCTACCTGACCCTGCGCAGCGACGGCGTGGAGGATGCCACCACGTTCGACCCCAGCGTCCACGTGAAGAACATCTATGTCCACTGGGAACGCTCGAAGTTCTTCGCCGACCTGAAGGGCGACAAGGACCTCAAGTGGGAATATACCCTGACGCGCAAGGAAATGGCCGAGGCCAAGAAGGAATCCAAGCAGGAGGCCACGGAGGCTGCCGGCGGCGGCTCGAACTCCGGCGGCGGTGGCAGCGGATGGGGCGACCCTGGGGACATCACGGAGTAAACTCCCATTGAACAAGAAGGCGAGGCACCCACGACGGATGCCTCGCTTTCAGATTTCACCCCATGCAAAAATGAAAAATCGCATACGGCGTATCATCCGTATGCGATTTTATGCTTGTTTAGTAGAAAATTGGAATTTATTCCTCTATTCGACGACAGTTATTTTGCATAGTCGAATTCAATCGTGATAGGATAGCCGTTCATAGCAAGAGAGGAGCAGGGAGGCTGATGCAAAACAAGCACCCACAAGGCATACGCCCGTCCAACCGGCATGACTCCATCCAATAGCTGCACAGAAGGTGCCAAGACTGCCTCCTACGAAGAGTATTGTCATAAAGATGGTGTTCACGCGATTGGTAGCCTCCGGCAACTGTCTGAGACATCCGCTCTGATTGCTGATTTGCTGGCATTGCGCCCCAATATCGGCCAGCATGATGGCAGTGATGAGTCCGGCATAGGAATCCCCATACATCCAGGCTGTCGCCCATGCCAATAGTTGGAGGCTGCCGCCGATGACCGACATGCGGAGTATGCCGACCTTAGGCACATATTTTCCGACTCCGCTGGCAGCAATGGCACCAATCACTCCGCAAAGTCCCAACAGGCCCACCGCATCGCTTCCTGCGTAGAACGGCGACTGAGCCAGATGGAATGCCATGCACGACCAGATAGCCAGCATACTTGCAAAGCCCATCGCCGGACGCAGTGAATAGAGCCGTATACGTGGGTGCGACACGAAGATTTGTCCGACGGTGCGCATCAGTCCGCGATAGGTACCGTGGAACGACAAGCTCACCTGCGGCATCATCGCCAACGTGACCACGAGTCCTGCCACCATCAGTGCGGATACAATAAAGAACATGCTGCGCCATCCCAGCCATTCACCGACGAATCCGCTGACGGCACGGGCAGAGACAATGCCTATCATGATGCCTGACGCCACAAAACCCATATTACGCGACTTGTTCTCTTGTCGCGAGTAGAGCGTGGCCATCGGGATGAACAACTGTGGCATGATAGACGAGATGCCCAGCGTCAGCGAGGCTCCCCACAACATCCATGCACTGTCGGCACAGGCTATTGCTATGGCTGATACGGCAGCAATGGTCATAGCCGTTACAATGATGCGCCGGGCGGAAATCATGTCTGCCAGAGGGATGACAAACAGGAGTCCCAAGGCATAGCCTGTCTGAGTGATGACCGTGATGAGGTTGGCCTGCACCTGCGTAATGCCTGTCTCACGGCAAATCAAATCCAACAAAGGCTGGTTATAGTACAGATTGGCCACTGTGAAAGCGCCCAATGCTGCCATCATCAGCAGGATGTGGCGGGGGATGCCTTTGTCAGGAGTGAGCTTTATCATGTTAACTTTCGCTGAATTGTTCGCTTCATAAGTATCTACTGTAGAACTATAAATTGGAATTTAATTACCTGTCAAACTGTTTATTTTGTTTATTTGTCAAAGGAAACCTAACTTACCGCTTCACCTGTTCAACTTCATACCCAGAGGATCGGAGCATCTGGATGATGCCATGCTCCCCTATCAGATGGCCGGAGCCGAAGACAAACATCGTTGGCTTCTCACGCATGGCGGCTATCATTCTCGGGAGCCATTTCTCATTGCGGTCTCTATACACGCCAGTATATGGAGTCACTTTTTGAACAACATAGCTGGCAAAACCTTCGTAATCTCCCGTCCTCCAATAGTTGTGCGTTGCCTCAAAATCCTTCACCATCTGTTGCTTGCGTCCCTCGTAGTCTTTCAGAAAGGCCATCAAGGAGTCTGCCTGTTCCTCTATGGTCTGTGGCAGTTTTTCCTGGGAATCTGCAAGGTCATTCAACTTCATCCTCTCATCGTCAAGTTGGCCCACATTCCATCCGCGTTCCTGGACTTTTTTCATAAGGTACCAGTCCATAACCCCTTTATTTCTATACTGTTTCAAAAAACGGGAGGTAAGATGGTACTGGAATGCGGCTGGAGTAATCTTCCACAAACTCTTCCAAGTCGCGTCTAAAAGATTGACGTGCATATACTCTTTGTATTTCTCTACCAGGATTGCAGCACTCTCTTCGTCTATGACATCAAAGATGTTCTTGCCATCAGGATAATCCACCTCCTGTTGTACTTGTTTTCCATCTGGTTCACCCAAACTGAGAACCATGGTGGTAGCAGAGGGCTTCTGTTCCACATACATTTGTTGACATTGCGACTCCGCCTCCAGATATTCCGGAATGCTGTCGAGCAACGAACCAGAAAGATTGTGTATCGTGCCAAGGATATAAGACGGTTCTTCCAACCCATTGCCGCTGATGCGGAAAAGAAGTTGTGCGTTGGCGCTGAAAACAACAAAAAAGGAAATAACGCTAAGGATAATCTTATTATTCATATCATTCAATTTCTGCTTATTAAAATCAAAAAACGCAAAATTCCGATTTATCTGTTTTTAGAATCGAGTACAAAGTTACTGCTTTTCCATAAACGTGGTTGCAGAGGGCAATTGAGGGAGGTTCGAGACATCGAGCGAAGAAAGCACTTGTAACTGCCTGACTGCCATCTGACGCAAAGTCATCAGACGCTCACCTTGTGGATGTTTCTGTTCGATAAGCAATGCATTGTAGGATTCCAGGTTAGCCAATACAAGCAGTTGCTGCAACGAAGCGTAATCGCGGATGTTTCCTTTGCGTCCAGGATTCTGCGACCTCCACTGTGCTGCCGTCATGCCAAAGAGTGCCACGTTGAGCATATCGGCCTCGTCGGCATAGACGTATGACTGTTGCTCCTTTGTCAACTCAGGTATTAGGAGATTCTGCTGAATGGCATCGGTATGAACGCGATAGTTGAGTTTTGATATTTCGCGGTTGAGGTTCCATGACAGGGAGAGGCGGGAATTCTCGTCGTACTTCAATCGGCGATAGTCTTTCATCAGATAGAGTTTGAACTCTGCTGAAATCCATGAGGCAAACTCCATGGCAATGTCGCTGTGGGCGTATGTGCCGCCTTTGTAGCGTCCGGCTTTTGAGGTGATGCCAATGGCTCCTGTCTGTTCAATCCACTTGGAGGGAGTCATGACAAAACGGTTGAGGCCAGCCTCAGTTTTAAACGTGTCGAATTGCACACGGTTAAAAGACGGATTGTGGAGACTCTCCCATAGACCGAGGAACTCGATGGTGTTGCGGTTGCGCATCCAGTTCTGTATGGCAAAGCGTGGGTCGTCGCTGTTGCGGTAGCGGGCAATGTCGGTCAGCGATATGTACTCGTTGCGGTAGTCCTCGGTGTAGATGCCTACCTCAATACCCTTCACATGGAGAGTGTCGTTCTTTATCTTGCCCATAATGCTATACTTTCTATGATAAACGCTTGTCGGCTGCAAAGATAATCATTTTTCGTTATAACGATGCGATTCGGACGTTTTTACTTTTGCAATGCTCTCGTTTTTTCGTACCTTTGCCACGTTATTAAATCATCAATAACTGAAACTTATGAAGAAAGTATTGTTTATCGTCGGTTCGCTGCGCGAAAAGTCGTTCAACCGACAGTTGGCCAAGAAGGCCGAGGCATTGTTAGAGGGTAGGGCAGAGGTGAAGAATCTCGACTACGCTGACCTGCCGTGGATGAATCAGGACAAGGAGTTTCCCGCTCCTGCCGCTGTGGCCCGCGTCCGTGAGGAAATCATCGCTGCTGATGGGCTGTGGATTTTCACGCCCGAGTACAACTTCAGTTATCCTGGCCATGTGAAGAACCTGCTCGACTGGCTATCACGTCCCGTCAAGCCGATGGACTACGCCACGCCCACCTGCATCAACGGCAAGAAGGTCGCCATCAGCGGTGCCGGTGGCAAGGCCGCAACCGCCAACTGTCGCCAGAAACTCACCGAACTCTTGGAATTCCTGAAGGCCGACGTCCTCCCCCTGCAGACAGGCATCGCCCTCCAGCCCGAATGTTGGGCCACCGACACGCTCATCCTGACCGACGAAGACCAGAAGAACCTCGCAGCCGAGGCCGAAGCCTTCCTGAAAGCATTGTAAGAGATGAAAAACACGGCATTCCTTACGCGCATCCTTAATTGGCTGACGGGCAGTCGGCTGACGGTGGACAATTCGGTGGTCGGCGCACTTGACCTCGACCGCTTCCTGGGCAGTTGGTACGAGGTGGCGCGCTTCGACCATTTCTTCGAGCGCGGCATGTCGCACACCAAGGCCCGCTCGACCTATGGTCGCTTTGCATAGCAAAGAACTACGTGCTCCGCGATGACGGCAACTTCGACGTCATCAACACGGGCATCAAGGCTGCGATTGAGCGAGAGCAGAGTGGAGATTGCTCCGACTCTGCCGAGCGTGAGCAGACTCGACCAGAGGTCAAGGACGGACGGCCCAAGACGGCCAAGGGCAAGGCGAAACTCACCAGCACTCCGGCCCTACTCCGCGTCTCCTTCTTCGGTCCGTTCTACTCCGACTATCGCATCCTCCTCCTCGCTGCCGACTACCGCTACATGCTCATAGGTAGCGGTTCCGACAATTACCTCTGGATTCTCTCCCGCACGCCGCAACTATCGGACAGCGACCGCGCCACCCTCCTCGCCGAGGCCAAACGTCGCGGCTACGACACCGACAAACTTATTTGGGTGAAGCAGGATTGAGGTATGCAAATCGTACAACAGATAGGTAATGTTGACCTGCTGAAACGGGACAAGGTGCTCTTTCTCTGTTCCAAGCGGACGCCCCTAAGCCTCTATGACGATGTGTTTCGATGGACGGATCGCCTGACGACAGAGGATTGCATCGCCTGCTTCAATTCTACCGAAATGGAGGCGGAGGTACTGAAGGCTTTGCTGGTGGCAAGAGTACCGACCGTGCTGTATGTGATGAATCGCTTTACCGATGTCAATAACATACAGGTAGAAAGGGCGTTGCAGGAAGGGCGTCTGCTTATCGTGGTACTCAGGCGCGACGAGTCAAGGAATAAAGGCCAAACGCCTCGGCTCCGAAATGAATATGTATTGTCGCAATGCAAACGTGTCGTTTGTGGCTATGTCAATAAGAACGGTAGCGTGTTCGGATTGTTGGCTGGGCGAGAGAATGTGAGACGGCTAATCGGCGAAGGTCAGTACACGATAGCCGCAGAGCCGGAAGTCCGACACGAGCGTTGGACGGTTGGAGAGGATAAGGTGCTGCTGCGGATGTTCTATGCAGACATGGGGATACATGCCATTCATAAGCGCTTGCAACGGACTTACCAATCCGTTTATACCCGCATCCGTTCTATTACACAGCCAGAAGATGTGTTGAAAGGACGTGAGTTCGAGGACTATGTGCTTACGTTGTTTAATCCCCACGATGGAGGTGAACTCATTTTGAAAGAATGGCAAGGTGACAAGTCGTTGGGCGACTTCCAGCCTGAAAACAATCGTAATCCAGACTTCGTATTCGAGTATCAAGGAAAAGGATTTGCCGTGGAATGCAAATGGCGTGAGCGGTTGAAACGGGATTTGGACAAAGACTTATTTTCTACAGATAAAATAGCCATCTACGAGCAGTTTGCTACAGACAGAAGCATTCCAGTTTATATCGTGCTGGGAGTAGGAGGTGAGCCTTCTAATCCAGAACTGCTTTATAATATCCCTCTGTCAGAAATCCCATCACTCCTTTCTCATAAAAAGTCTATCGTAGAATACCTTAGACCTTCTGCAGAAACTCCATTCTGTATTACAGACTTTATCTCTGAGGATACCCCTAAACAAAAGAAAGCATATACGATAGAAGAAAAACGTGCCAATCATCCGAATGCTTATCGTCCATGGACGAAAGAAGATGACGACAGACTTCTACAATTATCTGCCTTAGGTACAAGTATCCCTGAACTTTGTGAGATATTTGGCAGGAATCGAGGGGCGATAACTTCAAGATTAAAGAAACTGCATGAATAGCATCAATATATAATTAGATTAAAGGTGAAGATTTTGCCTGTTATTTCGTTATTCTCGCAAATTATCACTAATTTTGCACACAGATAAAGATAAAAGTTGATGGCAAACAAGTTTTATAAAAAGAGCAAATTAAGGGAGGTTACGATTAAAGGCTATAAATCCATTGCCTTTGATACTCCTGTTACGCTGAAGTTGGGAGATGTTAGCATCCTTTTAGGTGCTAATGGTGCTGGCAAAAGCAATATCATTGGTTTCTTCCAGATGCTGAGTTACATGATGAGTAAATCATTTGGGCGGTATGTGGAGATGGAAGGTACATCTAACTCATTGCTGCATTATGGTGCAAAGAAGACTCCTGTTATATCTGGTACATTGAAATTCGTGGCAAATAATTCGGAAAATGCGTATCAATTTTCTTTGTCTAACGCTACCCCCGACAGACTAATCATCACAGAAGAACGCATCAAATGGCATCGGAATGGAGAGGAGAAACCTTACGAGTCTTCATTAGAGACCAATTTTAAGGAATCTTCTTTGGCCGAAAGCGATAATATCATAGCGAAGTCTATCTATCGAATGCTCTCTTTCTGTAAGGTTTATCAATTCCACGATTCTTCTGCTGAAGGACCTTTGCGTCAGTCCTGCCCTGTTGAAACGGCCAATTATCTTCAATCGCATGGCAATAATCTTCCTTCATTCTTGTTGTTCCTTCGCAACAATTACAAGGATTCATATAAACGAATTGTTGATTATGTGCGCGACGTGGTTCCTCAATTCCAAGACTTCTATCTTGAACCCGTAAACAATTTCGTTTCTCTTCGTTGGATAGATAACTCCGCCACAGACTATCGCTTCAATGCCTATCAGTTCTCCGATGGCTCCATCCGATTCATTGCATTGGCAGCACTCTTGTTGCAGCCAGCTCAAACCATGCCTAATGTTATTATTCTTGACGAGCCAGAACTTGGCTTACATCCTTATGCCATCACACAGTTGGCTGAAATGATAAAGGATGCCTCCATTCATGGGCAAGTCATCATTGCCACGCAGAGCAAAGATTTGGTTGACCATTTCGATATAGATAATATTTCTGTCGTCGAAATGGATGAAAAGACACAGAGCACAATGGTCAATCAACTCAACGAAGAGGAATACAAACTATGGCTTGAGCACTATACGGTCAGCGAATTGTGGGATAAGAACATCATTGGAGGGCGGCCTGTATGAAAACGAAAATTATTCATGTTCTCTGTGAAGGACAGACAGAAGAAGGATTTGTAAAGGAAGTTCTTCGCCCATATCTTCAAAAGCATGGTGTCACGAGTGTAAAAGCAATTCTCATAACTACAAACAAAAAGAAGAATGCTCGTGGAGGTATGCTAACATACAAACATGCAGAAATGGACTTAAGTTTGTTGCGATTGACGAAGCAAGACAATAATTACGAGCGTAATATTTTTACAACAATGTTTGATTTTTATGCTTTACCAGATGATTTTCCTGGCTATGCAGATGCATCAACCATTTATGATCCGCATGTTCGTGTAAAAGCGTTGGAAAAGAGTTTAGCAGAAGCAATAAATGAAAATCGTTTCATTCCATACGTTCAATTACATGAATTTGAAGCCTTGCTTTTTTGTGGTATTCATCATTTACCGAAATTATATCCAGGTTGTGAGAAACGATGTGAACAATTAACAAAGGATTTGATAAAGGCAGGTAATCCGGAACTTATAGATAATGGGCCAACTACAGCACCAAGCAAACGCATCATTAGGGCTATTGAAGGTGAGAAAAAAACTCATTATAATTATAATAAGCCAGCAACAGGTAAAACTGTGACAAAGGAGATAGGCATTGATGAACTTCGTGCCCAGTGTCCGCATTTTAACGAGTGGATAGAAAGGCTAATCGATTCTTAGACTAGAAGTTGAATACCTAACGGGTAATCAATGATGGATGTGTGAAATAACATAATATTTCATCGTTTTTCACCGTTTGTTAGAAAACTTATTTGGGTGAAGCAAAACTGCCCTGCCGTATGGAGCATTTAGCAGGAAACTCGCACATGGAGCAAACAGAACGAAACCCGCAGACGGAGCAGATAGATCGCATCCAGCAGATGGAGCATAGTCTCAACCGCGCATCACGGGCCGTGAAGCACCTCTCTGAAGCCCTCGACGAGTATGCCGATGCGCAGGATGCCCTCCGCCAGTTGAGCGACTACTACGGCAGCGACGCGTGGAAGCAGGACTTTGCTGCCGATGAGGCCGGCCTCCTGCCCCCAGACCTGAAGCGTGGCGTCCTCTCCGAAGATGCTATCTGGAACCTGCTGGAAGATGTGCGCGACTTGAAGGAACGGATGCGGGAGGTTGCGCTATAAATATATAAAAATGTAGAGAAACAAGAGCGGGAACCGAGGCCGAGGATGTCGGCGCGGGTTCCCGCTCTTGCATTTATTCCGAAAGCGTTTTATGAATCCTTTCTATAAATCCACGTCGTACAATTTAGCACACCACCTTCAAGTGCAACGTCGTTGTAGTTAATTGTCTCAAGAATCTTGTCTGGGAATATTTGCTTAAATGCTGCAATTGCCTCAGCATCCTTATTCCCTTCGACCTCAAATACAGGAAGGACTATCAGATTGCCTACTTCAAGATAATTAACGTAAACACCGATGGCGTGGTCTGGATGCTTCGAATCTTTATAATTATAGAAGAATGGCACATCAATATAGTTGAGGTTATAATCCCTCAATACTTTTTCTATGCCATTCGTCCAATATTTGTATTCCTCTGTGCGGTTGTTTCCCAATATCGTGTCATGGTCTACAAACCGAACCATACCATCAGCATGTCCCGTCATGTCACCTTTCTGGGCAGGAATAACGATAACTTCTGCCTCAAGCAAGTCTGAGATTTCTTTGACCAGTTGTTCTTTGTCTGTATATTCGGGATTCTCCGTAAAGATTCGGTCTGAAACGATTGCACATCCAGAGCAAAGCAGCACATTCCCACCGTCAAGATTTATATTCGAGAATGTAGGCTCAAATCCATTCAGCCGACAAACCTCTCTAACGTCAGAGCGTGAATCTTCCCATTCCTTGTTGCCTTTCAAATATGATGGTTCATAGCGGAATTGTACGAGCTTGCCCGACTCTGTTTGGATTGGCATGTAGTCCCTACACCAAACATCTTTCGTGCCCTTCAAAAGACGAAACTCTATATTGTGCTTGTTGAGAATTGAAGTTAGCCGATTGAAAGACTCTGGAAACTGCTTTTTAAGCAATTCGGACAAATAAACAACTTCCTTGCCCTTTGGTCGTGCTTGAACGGCTTCAACTATTTTAGCAACAACAGCGGTTGTTCCTTCGTTCTTCTGTTGCGCATTTTTCATATCCCAATATTTCTTCCTAATTGAAGGATAATCGCCATTCATAAACATCTCGCACAGTTCCTTGGTAGGCTCCCAGTCATTTTGCCTGCACAGGTCAGTAAAGACTGCTTCCTTACCTCGCTTATTCAAAACGAAGTTGTTGATATATTCAGATGATATATGCTTCCCTGAACGCAGAAGCATCAGGTTCATCTTCTTTAGGATTTTCCTGTGAGCCTCCGTCGACAAACTATTATCTACCAGTTTTTTAATCAACTCACTAAGTTTGGGTTTCTTGACCCATTTGACAATTTGGATAATGACCGGGATGATACCAATTAATCCAATGATTGTTCCGATGATAGATTCTGTACTCATTGTGCTACCTTCTTAATGTATAATCCTTCTGCAAACCCCTCACCCTTTATAGTATCTTCCGAGATTATCTCAAACAGCAAGTCTGATTTATCGGTCTTTACGCGCAGAAATTCCTCATCCTTATCATATTCAGAGGGGAAATCCATTCCGAAAACCGCATCACGAATGACAACGGTCTTCTTCCCTTTAAATGCCAAAGACTTATATAGTCCTTTCCCTTGTATGACAAATGTTCCTTCGGGCTGAATGTCTTTGGGGCTTTTTTCTAATACGGTCTCCACCTCTTCCAACAGACCACCATCTTGCCCTTCGTTCTTGTTTGCATTGCCCGAGCAGCCACAAGTGACCACGAGCACCAATGAATACAACAAAACAGACTTCTTCATAACAACGATCTTTTAAACTGTTAATAATACAAGAGGCGCAGACATTCACCATACGTCTCTCGGCTCACCACAAGCCACTATCAAATATGGAGGGATGCTGCGCCTATGTGGGCAGTCCCAATATTGATAGTTTGCTCGTGGGCTCACGGTGGTGATTGAGAGACTATTGAGCAAATATGTCTTGCACTCCTTTCGGAACACGTTGCAAAGATACAATAAATTTAACGAACAATGGCAATTGAAGGCGGAAAAGTTTCTTAAGGCCTTTGTTGTGCAGTGCTAAAGAGAGGGGGATGCACACTATTAGTACGCCCCTAGTTTCGCTAATAGCGAACAGGGGTAGTTGGCTATTAGCGAGCAAGATTGTTCGCTATTAGCGAGGAAAGTCGTGGGCTATTAGTAAGAAGTGCGGTGGGCTAATTTAAGGGACATGCCTTCAGGAAATAGCGGTAGGCATACTCGAAGTTCTCGATGGCGGCATTGATGTCGGCGCGGTCGAAGTCGGGCTTCTCGCTGTAGAGTTCGTGGCGGAAGATTTCCACGATGTCGAAGAGGTTACGGAGCAGTAGCCGTTCGTCCTGCAACACCTTCTTGCCGTTCTCGCCCGGGCATTGGGAGTACATCTTCACGATGGCCGAAACGTGTTCGCTCACCTGACGGATGTGGCGGCTCTCGGTGTGCATGGCGATGTACGACGTCTGGAATTGCAAGCGCATCGCCTCGTCGGGTGTCACCTGCTCCTCCTTCAGCACGTCGTAGAGTGCCTGTAGGAACTCCTGATAGATGCGCAGTTTTTCCTTGAATATTTCCGAGTTACGCTCCCGCTCAATGTCATTCGTCGTCTGGCTGTTCAGCAGCAGGTTGGTGATGATGACCGTGATGATGACACCCAATATGGCCGAGAACATCTGAAACCACAGGTCTGCCTCGGAGAACAGACGGAAGGCCACGGCCACGCCCAAGGCTATCAGCCCCAGCAGGATAGAAATGTTTGTATTGCTGATTCTTGTCTTCATGTGATTGCAAAGGATTTCTTTGCAAAGGTACGAAATCCTTTTGAAAAAGTGGTAATAAATCGTCATGGGTTTTTCCTTGATTCGTGAAACAATAAGGATTTCAGTAACTCAACCTATGAGCACAAAAACGCGAGGCACCCATGTGGATGCCTCGCGTTCGTTATGGAAGGGAATGGGGGATTGCTCCTCCCAATTTTGACTTCGTCGAGAGTGAATCCTCGCTCGGCAATGATCAAGCAAGCTTACCATTGCTCTCACTCAGTCCAGTCTTCTTGCGTCTTGCGGACGTAGGACTTGTAGCGGAGTTGGGCCATGCGCTGGGCCTCGGCGAAGAGTTCCTCTGCCTCGTTGGGGTAGGCCTTCTTGACGCTGAGGTAGCGAACCTCGCCCATGAGGAAGTCGTGGAACTTGTCCCACTCGGGCTCCTTGGAGTCGAGCGAGAAGGGATTCTTGCCTTCTTCGGCCAGAGCGGGATTGTAGCGCCACAGGTGCCAGTAGCCGCACTCGACGGCCTTCTTCTCCTCGGCCTGGCTCTTACCCATACCGCCCTTGGCCTTCAGACCGTGGTTGATACAGGGAGCGTAGGCGATGACGATAGAGGGACCGTGCCAAGCCTCCGCCTCGCGGATGGCCTTGAGGCACTGGCTGTGGTCGGCACCCATGGCAATCTGAGCCACATAGACGTAACCGTAGGTGGTGGCAATCATGCCGAGGTCCTTCTTGCGGATGCGCTTACCCTGGGCAGCGAACTGAGCGATGGCACCGAGAGGCGTTGCCTTGGAGGCCTGACCACCCGTGTTGGAGTAAACCTCGGTATCGAGCACGAGGATATTGACATCCTCGCCCGTAGCGATGACGTGGTCGAGACCACCGTAACCGATGTCGTAAGAGGCACCGTCGCCACCGATAATCCACTGCGAGCGCTTCACCAGGTAGTGGTCGAGGGTCTGTAGTTCCTTGTTGATGTCGCAACCGGCCTCTGCGGCACCCTTGATGTACTCGCGGAGTCTCGGAGCGATTTCCTTGGTCTTGTCGGCATCCTCCTTGTTGGAAATCCATTCAGCAGCGAGAGCCTTGAACTCCTCGGGAGCACCTTCCGATGCCTCTTGGAGCAACTTGGCCACGCGCTCCTTCATCTTCTTGTTACCGAGGGCCATACCGAGACCGAACTCGCAGAAGTCCTCAAACAGGGAGTTGTTGAAGCATGGGCCCTGACCCTTCTCGTTCTTGGTGTAAGGCGTAGAGGGGATGGAAGCGGAATAGATGCTGGAGCAACCCGTGGCGTTGGCAATCATCTGACGGTCGCCGAAGAGTTGGCTAAGCAACTTGACGTAGGGCGTTTCGCCGCAACCGGCACAAGCACCCGAGAACTCGAACAGAGGCTTGGCGAACTGGCTGTTCTTCACGCTCTGCTTGATATCTACGAGGTGCTGCTTCGAGGGTACCTTGACGAGTTTGTCCCAATCGGCGGCGGCCTTCTTCATATCCTCTGCATCGGGGTTGAAGGGAACCATCGTCAGGGCCTTGCCCAACTTCGGGTTGCCCGGGCAGATGTCGGCGCAGTTGCCGCAACCCAGACAGTCGAGTACGCTGGGCTCGATGACGAAGTGCATGCCCTTCATGGCAGCGGGAGCCTTCATCTCCAGCGTTTCGAGACCTTCCACGCCAGCCAGTTCTTCATCGGTCAGAACGAACGGACGGATGGCAGCGTGCGGACAGATGTAGGCACACTGGTTACACTGGATACAGTTCTCCTTGGTCCAAACGGGCACGAAGGCTTCTACGCCGCGCTTCTCGTAGGCCGAAGTTCCGACCTCCCAAGAGCCATCGACGGTGTTGTGCTTGGTGAAGTCGCTGACCTTCAGCAGGTCGCCGGCCTGTGCATTGATGGGGCGCACGAGGTCTTTCACGAAGGCGGGAGCGCTGTCCTGCTTCTCCTCGTCGGCGGGCAGGTTGGCCCACTCGGGCTTCACGGTCAGTTGCACGTACTCGCCACCGCGGTCGATGGCAGCATAGTTCTTATCGACCACGTCCTGACCCTTTGCACCGTAAGACTTCAGGGCGGCAGCCTTCATCTTCTCGACGGCCAGTTCAACGGGGATGACCTCGGTGATGCGGAAGAAAGCCGACTGCAGGATGGTGTTCGTGCGGTTGCCGAGGCCAATCTCCTGGGCAATCTTCGTGGCGTTGATGGTATAGACGGTGATGTTGTTCTCTGCGAAGTACTTCTTCACCTTGTTCGGCATGAACTTCTCCAGTTCGTCGGCATCGAAGATGGTGTTCAGCAGGAACTGACCGTTCTTCTGCAGGCCGCGCGTCACGTCGTACATGTGGAGGTAAGCCTGCACGTGGCAAGCCACGAAGTTAGGCGTGGTCACCAGATAGGTAGAGCGGATGGGCGTGTCGCCGAAACGCAAGTGCGAGCAGGTGAAGCCGCCCGACTTCTTGGAGTCGTACGAGAAGTAAGCCTGGCAGTACTTGTCGGTGTTGTCACCGATAATCTTCACTGAGTTCTTGTTGGCACCCACGGTACCATCGGCACCGAGACCGTAGAACTTAGCCTGGAACGTACCCTTGCCACCGAGCGGCATTTCGGGCACCTCGGGCAGGGAGGTGAAGGTCACGTCGTCCACGATTCCCACGGTGAAGTGGTTCTTGGGTTCGGGCATGGCCAGGTTGTTGAAGACGCTGATAATCTGAGCCGGCGTGGTGTCGTGGCTGCCGAGACCGTAGCGGCCACCCACGATGAGGGGACGGTCCTCCACGTCGTAGTAGGCATCCTTCACGTCGAGGTACAGCGGTTCGCCGTTGGCACCGGGCTCCTTCGTGCGGTCGAGCACGGCGATGCGCTTCACGGTCTTGGGCACGCTGGCCAGCAGATGCTTCACCGAGAAGGGACGATAGAGATGTACCGAAATCATACCCACCTTCTGGCCGTTGGCATTCAGGTAGTCGATGGCCTCGCGGGCAGCATCGGTGGCCGAACCCATGAGGATAATGACGCGGTCGGCATCCTCGGCACCGTAGTACGAGAAGAGGTGATACTCGCGACCCGTAATCTTCGAGATTTCGCCCAGATACTTCTCCACTACTTCAGGCACGCTGTCGTAGTAGGGGTTGCAAGCCTCGCGGTGGGTGAAGAACGTCTCGGGGTTCTCGGCCGTACCACGGGTGATGGGGCGTTCGGGCGACATGGCGCGGTCGCGGAAGCGCTGGATGTACTCTTCCTTCACAAGCGGACGGATGTCCTCCTGATCCATGAGTTCAATCTTGTGATACTCGTGGCTGGTGCGGAAGCCGTCGAAGAAGTTCACGAAGGGCACGCAGGTCTCCAGCGATGCCAAGTGAGCCACGGCGGTGAGGTCCATAACCTCCTGCACGGAGCCTTCGCACAGCATGGCGAAGCCCGTCTGGCGGCAAGCCATCACGTCCTGATGGTCGCCGAAGATACACAGTGCGTGGCTGGCCAGGGTACGGGCGCTGACATCGAAGACGCAGGGGATGAGTTCACCGGCAATCTTGTACATGTTGGGAATCATCAGCAACAGACCCTGAGAGGCGGTGAACGTGGTGGTCAGGGCACCGGCTTGCAGCGAACCGTGGACAGCACCAGCGGCACCGGCCTCCGACTGCATTTCCTGCACTGTTACGGTCTGTCCCCACAGGTTCTTCCTGCCACGGGCAGCCCACTCATCGACATGTTCAGCCATGGGCGACGAGGGAGTGATGGGGTAGATAGCGGCTACCTCCGAGAACATGTAACTCACGTGAGCCGCAGCCTCGTTACCATCACAGGTGATAAATTTCTTTTCTTTTACCATAATACATTAATTTTGGTGTTATAGTGTTAATTCATAATTCACAATGCATAATTCATAATTCACAATGCACGACCGTCAGTAGAGGAAGCCGAAGAGCCAGAGCGGAATCTGGCGTTCGTCGCCGCGTCGTATGCCGTCCATGGCATAATAGATGCCCGAGAGCTGACGTTTGGGAGCCTCCGTCATGATGCGGAAGCGCAACTTGCCGTCAACCACGAAGTTGCACGAACGGTCGCCCATGTTCACCATGTGTCGGCCCCAAAGTGCGTTTTGGAAGAAGGTTTCAATGGCTTCCTGTTGTTCCACCTGGTGAGGCAGAATCGCATGTATCAGGTTCGGGTTGTGCATCATCACGCGGCTGGGCTTCTTGGGCGAACTCTCGCCCAGACGGTAGAGGACATTCACCAGACGGGCGTCGGCCAGATACTTGATGTAGTTGGCTACCGTGGCTCGGCTCGTCTGGATGTCGATGGCCAGCTGACTGATGTTGGGCAGGGCATTGCGATTGACGGCAAGCAGGTATAGCAACTTCTTGATTTTCGACAGATACTTCAGCTCAATTTGCTTGATGAGCAGGATATCCACCTCAATCATCATGTTCATCGTCTTGACAAGGTTCTCCGAGAAGTTCCTCTGTTCCAGGAAGAAGGGGTAGTAGCCATGATGGATGTACGACTGGAAGTGTTCGAGGGGATTTACTTGCCGACACACTTCGGCCGTTATCTGGGCGTGCTGCGAGAGTATCTCCTCAAGAGAGTGGGGCTTCAGGTGGAGCCCCGTCTTCAGGTTCAGGTATTCACGGAACGAGAATCCGCGTAGGTTGTAGCTGGCCACGATGCCGTTCAACTCGGGATTCTCCTCCTTCAGCCGCATTACGCTCGAGCCTGTGAATACGATTCGCAAACCCGGCAATGTGTCGTAGCACTTGCGCAGTTCGGTACTCCAGTTGGGTTCTTTGAACACCTGGTCAATGAGCAACACCTTGCCCCCGCCTTGGTAGAAGTCGGCAGCAAATTCAGAGATTGTCTTACCCTGGAAGTAAAAACTATTCATGTTGATGTAGAGGCACTTGCGGTCTTCCAGTTTGAAGTTTTCCTTGGCATACATCAGCAAGAAGGAGGTCTTGCCTACACCACGGCTTCCCTTGATACCTATCAGGCGTTTCGACCAGTCGATTTCGTCCATCAAAGTACGTCGCACGGGGGCATAAACATGCTCCACTAAATAAGCGTGAGTCCTAAAGAATGCTTCCATCTTATATTATTGTGTGTGCAAAGATACAGAAAAAAGTCGGAAATGCAAACTCGGGATAGCAAAAAAGTGAGATTTTGTGAAATCTTTTTGCTTAACGCGATAAATGAGACACTACTGGCCGCCCCAGCGGGTTGAGTGGAATGCGCTGTGGAACACGGCTCCTGGGCAGTTCCAGCTGTGCAGCGGGACTTTCGTTGCCCGAGCGGTCGATGGCCGTAACGGCCAGGTGTAGGCCGAAGAGTCTGGTCGTCAGGCGGTTGAAGGTGTAGCGCGGTTCGGGCTGCAACATGGCGACGAGGTTTTCAGGGGTAGTACTGACGGGATAGGTCGTCGAGGCATAGATGTTATAGCGCAGTCCGCCTCGTGTCGCCTCGTCCTGTGGCACGCTCCAATGGAGGACGGAGGTCTGGTTGTCAGTCTGTTCGACGGTGAATCCTTCGGGGGCATGAGGTGCGATGCTGTCCGTCCAGGTGTAACGGGGAGGCAGGGCCGGATAGGCCCAGAAGGTGTGTTGCAGGTAGTCGCGCAGCCCCTTTGTGTTCTCCGTCAGGAAACGGGCACGGAACATGGCTTGCCCGGCCAACCCTTCCTGACGAAGGTAACACAGTTCGCGAGTGATGACGCTCAGGTTCCAGTTCTTTTCGCCGGGATGCAGGAAGTAGATGCCCAGCCCCGGTGCCACGTAGCGGCCATAAGTCCCCTCCTGCCAGTCTGCGGCAAAGGGATAGAAGTGGTCGCCTGTAAAGTACATCATGGGGAACAGGGCGTCTTGAATGCCCTCTCGCAGCCAGCCTTGAGCGTCTTGGTGGACAGCATCGTAGGCGTTCCAGCCCTTCGAAGAGTAACGCCGCGTGTCGCGATACTTTCCTACGGGACTCGACGACATCACGACCCAGGGTTTGCGGGCTTTCACCTCGCCGTAAAGTCGTCGGACAATGCGTGTGATATTGTCCCTCCGCCATTGTGCCTTAGGCTGCTTTTGTCCGTATTTTTGATAACTGGCGCCGTCGGGGAATGTGTTGGCGTTTTCCGGGTACCGGATATAGTCGAAGTGGATGCCGTCAACGTCATATCTGTCGATAAAATCGGCCAAAATTGCAGATAGGTAATCCGCAGTACCCGGTTGACCGGGGTCGAGGTAATACTGCCCATTGTGCTTTAGCAAGAGGCTGGGGTGAGTCGATAGTAAAGACTTTTTACCCATCTTCTTGGCCACCTCAATCTTGAAGGCGGGGATGGTGACCACCCAGGCGTGCAACTCCATCCCTCTCCGGTGGGTCTCTTCGATGGCAAACTGAAGTGGGTCGTACCCCGGATGCTTGTCGTATTGTCCCGTAAGGCAGATGTCCCAAGGCTCCAGTTGTGAGGGATAGATGAGGCTGCCCCGAATGCGCGTTTGCAGGAGGACGGTGTTTACGTTCGTGGCCTTCAGTTGGTCCAGGAGTTCGCAGAGTTCCTGCTTCTGCCGCTCGATGCCGGCTTTTGACGTAGCCTTGGTGCGTGGCCAGTCGAGTCCGGAGAGTGTCGTGACCCACACTGCTCTCAGTTCACGCTTAGGTGCGTCGTATCCGATGTTCCATAGGGGTTGCGCAAGGCACACGCAAGAGATTTGCAGCAAAAGCAGTAGTGGGGCCATTCGTTTCATGTCTGCAAAGATACGAATTATTTTGGATTCCGGATGCCGTTTACATAAAATTTTGCACGCAACTGATACCTGGCTTTTGTGCCACTGGTGACACAACCCCGTGCCATCAGTGGCACAACTCTGTGCCATCGGTGGCACAAGGCCGTGCCATTCGTGGCACAAATACGGGCATGTTTATGCTAATCCAGCCCCTTCCGTATCTGCATGGCAAAGCCTCCGCCCGGGGCCATGTGGATGCGGAGTAGGGGAGCGTGGTTGACTTGCATCTGCTCCTTCCTGTAGTCCGTAGCGACACGGTGGGCATTCGCTCCGTCGGCGAACAGTACGGCCTGCCACTCGCCTTCGGGCAGGAAGGAGAGGGGAATCTCCATGTCGCGTGCGTCCCAGTTCGTCTCGCCGGCCAGATAGTAGTTGCCTGCTTTGTCGGTGCGCAGGGCGATGATGTATTCGCCCAACCGTCCGTCGATGATGTCCATAGACTCGTACATTGGAGGCAGACTTGCGATGAAATGGGCGCATTCGGGCTCTTTCTCATAGGCCGACGGGCTGTCGGCCAGCATGGTCAGGGGCGATTCGTGGACGACGTAGTGGGCCAACTGATGGCACCGCGTGCCCATAGTCATCGGATTGGAATAGACGGGCTGATAGTCCTGCCGAGTAGCATTTCGCATGCCGCCTGGCGTGAAATCGACGTAGCCCGCCTGCCCGCGGATGAAGGGGAAACTGACGTCGTACAGGGGCATATCCCGCTCGTCGTGCTTGGTCCACTTCACCTCCTCCATGCCAAAGACGGCCTCGAAGTTGATGACGTTTGGCCAGGTGCGTTGGATACCCGTCGGGGCGTAGATACCATGATAGTCGAGGACAAGATGGTGGCGGGCGCAGGCCTCCGCGATGCGATAGGTCATTTGTACTGCCTCTTGGTCGTTGCGGTCGAGGAAATCGACCTTGAAGCCCGCAATGCCCATGTCGGCATACTGCTTGCAGGCAGCCTCGAGTTGGTCGTCGAGCACGTTGAAGACCGTCCAAAGAATCAGTCGGACACCCTTCTGCCGGGCGTATTCGACCAACTGGGGAAGGTCGATGTCGGGGATGGTCCGAAGCATGTCGCCCGACTTCGGATTATACCAACCTTCGTCGAGGATGACGTACTCCAGATGGTGGCTGGCGGCGAAGTCGATGTAGTGGCGGTAGGTCTCCGTATTGATGCCGGCCTCGAAGGGGACACTGGAGAGCCCCCAGTCGTTCCACCAGTCCCATGCCACATGGCCTGGACGAATCCACGAAGTGTCCGAGACGCGCGAGGGAGAGGCCAACGCATATACCATATTATTCATGGGCATCTCCTTGTCCTCATGAGCAATAGCCAAGATGCGCCAGGGGAAGGTGCGGTTGCCCTGGCCTTGGGCAATGAAGTCCTCTACGCCAGTGACATATTTCTGCATGCGCCAGGGGTAGTGGTCGAAGGTCTTGGGATAGTGGGCAAAATCGCCACGAAGTCCTTCGACGGGCTTCCCCAGTCGCATGACGTGCTTGGCCCGGTCGCCGCAGGGGAGGAGGAACATGCCCGGATAGTCTTCCCCGTCGCTCTCTAAAATGGTGACTTTGGCCTTCTCGCAATCAATCGTTACCGGCAGGAAGGCTTCGATGGCCCTTGTCTGCGACAGAGGTGCTTCCGTATAGACGTTCTGGAAGGCCGTCGCCTTGGGATTCTTCTCGTTGGTGGAGTAGGGGATGTAGGCCTTGCGGTCGTCGCCGAAATTGAACTCTGCCAGTTCGTCCTTCACCCTCCACGACTTCTTATCATAGGAAGTGGTAAAAAAGCGATAGGCCACCCCCTCGTTATAGGCACGGAACTCCACGTTCACGCCATTCTTGTTCTTGACGATAAGTTGGTTGTATGCCACGTCGAACTCGGCCTGCCTGTAGTTGGGGGCCACGAGGTGCTCTCTTATCAGTTTGGGCTTGGACAGGGAGTAGCGATTTTTGCCCATTTCATCGAGGAAAAGTGCAATCTGGTTGTCCAGAGCATAGATGTTGCGGTCCGTCAGTTCGCCCTCGAAGACGGTGTAGCTCAGTTGCCCGTCCCGGGTGTTGACGAACACCTTCAGTCGTCCGTCGGGCGAAGTCAGGTGGGTGGGTACCAGTTGTGCCGCTGCACAAAGCAGCGTATATCCTGCGAAGAGTAGGAGGATGGCCAGTCTTTTCATGATTTACTTGAATGTATAGTTGTACGTGTGAGGTTCTTCATGGGCAGCCCGCTTGTACTCGCCCAGCGGATAGCCGGTCACTACGAGATAGACGGCCTTGGCGTCCGATGGCACTTGCAGCGTGGCCACGCCCTTCTGCCTTGTGACAATCTCTCCGTAGGTCGCCTCTGCCTGGTCGTTGACGGCCACAAGGCGGTAGGCATAGCCCTTCCCCTTTTCGCCGGAGAACTGTATCTTGCACTTCTCTCCTCTCCCTTCTCCCTTCTTCACTTCTATGACGTTTGCCCCATACATCTCAAGTGGCTTGTCGTTCAGAAACTCCCCGGCATATCGTTTGCTGGCCTCGTGCTTGCCAGGGAAGTCGAAGGTCAGCAGTCGCGAGTAGCAATCGACCACCTCGCGTGCAAAGTCTTCCGTCGAAAGGCCGAACATGCGCATATAGGTCTGGGCGGGGTCTTCTCTCCGCTCTCCTTGTCGGAAAAGGTCGGCCATCACCGTCAGCCCGTGCTTCATGCTCCAGTATTCCAGTACGTAGGGCGAGCGATAGATGTTCTCGCCAGCCATGAAACGCAGGTTGGCGTCCTTGATGAAAGCCCGCCAATGGTAGTTCTCGTCGGTCGTCCACTCGGGATTGACGTTCCAGAGCATCCACTGCGAGCACATCTCAAAGATTCCGCCTCCCATTCCGTGCCCCTGTCCGTCGCACGAGATCTGAATCTGGAACGAGTGGCCCAGTTCGTGGGCGATACAGTTCAGGCGCTTGTCCTGCACACGGTTCGGCGCAATCCACAGGGCGCCAATCACGTCGTCGTAGCATCCGCCGTAGGCCGTGCCTTCGAGCGAATAGTTCAGCATCACCATCATCTTATACTGCTCGGCCTTGCTGCCCGGCAGGGTAAAGCGCATCATGTCACGATAGACCTGGTAGAAGTACTCCAGGCGCGAGAGCAGATTAGGCAGGTCCACCGTCATCCGATGGCCGTCGAGGTCGGGCGCCTTCGACAGGTCGGGCCCGAAGCCTTTCTCCCAGAAGAGCACCACGTTAGGCGTTTCCGCCATTCGGCTGTAGCTCCATTTCGATGCTGGGTCGTTGAAGTCGTTCTGACGCAGTTCCTCAGGGATGTAGATAGCCTTCCCGGTCTGTGCAAATGTAAGGATTTGGGAAAGCGCAAAGAGTGCAAGAATGATACGTTTTTTCATGTTTTAAGTTTTATTATGGGCAAAGATAGTAATAATTTTTGACTTTTAATTTCTACTTATCAATTTCTTTAGTATCTTTGTAGCATAATTTATAGAAAGCACGCGCGATGATTACATTCTCTGTGGCCTTGGTAGCCCTTTTGGTGGGCTACGTCATATACGGCATGCTGGTGGAGAAAGTGTTCGGCATAGAGCCCGACCGCAAGACTCCCTCCTTCACAAAGCGCGATGGCGTCGATTACATGCCGATGCCCCGCTGGAAGGTCTTCCTCATTCAGTTTCTCAACATTGCGGGCACGGGCCCCATCTTTGGCGCCATCATGGGCATACAGTTTGGTCCTGCGGCCTATCTGTGGATTGTCCTCGGCTGCATCTTCATCGGAGGCTTCCACGATTATATGTCTGGCATGATTAGCCTGCGGAAGGACGGCCTCTCGCTCCCTGAGGTACTTGGCGACGAACTCGGCACTGGCGTGCGTTACCTGATGCGCCTTCTGTCGATGCTCTTGCTCGTCCTTGTGGGCACTGTGTTCGTGGTTACTCCAGCCGACCTCTTGGCCGAGATGACCTCAGGCTTCACCTGGTCCAGTTCCCTCGTGTGGTTCTTCGTGATACTACTTTATTACGCGCTGGCCACGATGCTCCCCATCTCGACACTCATCGGCCGCCTCTATCCCCTGTTTGGCTTCGCACTTCTGCTGATGGCCGTGTTGGCCGGCTATGGCATCTACACGAAGACAGGCTTCCTGCCCGAACTTGCCGACGGTCTTTCGGGGCACCATCCTAAGGGCCTGCCCGTCTTCCCAATGCTCTGCATCACCATCGCCTGCGGAGCCGTCAGCGGTTTCCACGGAACGCAGAGCCCCATCATGTCGCGTTGCCTGAAGAACGAGCGCGACGGCCGCATCGTCTTCTACGGAGCCATGATTACGGAGGGCGTAGTAGCCCTGATATGGGCAGCAGCAGCCATCAAGTACGCCGGCTCCTACGAGCACCTGGCCGAGTTGGGCACGCCCGCCGTGGTGGTTAACATGGTCTGCAACACCTGGTTTGGAACCGTCGGTGCCATCCTGGCCGTCCTGGGCGTGGTGGCAGCCCCCATCACTTCCGGCGATACGGCCTTCCGCTCGGCCCGTCTGATTGTGGCCGACATGCTCCACATCAACCAGAAGCACTTTGCCAATCGTTTCCTCATTGCCATCCCCATGTTCCTGATAGCCATCGCCCTGCGATTTATCGACTTCAATGTCCTTTGGCGCTATTTTGCCTGGACCAACCAGACTCTGGCCTGCGTCACGCTGTGGGCCGTCACCGTCTGGATGGCCCGTCGTGGCAAGTGCTTCTGGATGGGCTTCCTGCCTGCCCTGTTCATGACGATGGTCTGCACCAGCTATATCCTCATTGCCCCGGAGGGCCTCGAACTGCCCCTGCGTCCCAGTCTCTGGGCGGGTTTGGCCGTGACGTTGCTCTCTGCCTACCTTTTCCTGAAGTGGAAGATTAGTTACAAACCCTATAAAACGAAAAAGTTATGATGAAGAAATCTGTTTTGGCCCTCCTGCTGGCCGTTGTAAGTCTGAGTGCCAATGCCCAGTTCGATAAGGGCACTTACTACCTGAATACCTCTCTCACAGGCTTGAGCATGAGCTACAGTAAGGACTCTAAGTTCCATCTTGGCTTCGAGGCCACTGGCGGTTATTTCATCGACGACTGCTGGATGCCCTACGGTCGCCTTGGGTTCAACCATCAGGCCGAGAACGGTCCCGACCGCAACAGCTTCGAGTTGGGTGCCGGCACACGCTACTACTTCAAGCGCACGGGCATCTACCTCAGCGGTGGCCTGCTCTATGAGTTCGTATCGCGTCCCCTCGTCAATGTAATCACCAACAACACGGTGGTATATGTCGATAAGGACAACCCCAGCGTACCCCTCTACATCGACAACAACATCATCAGCCAGAAAGTGCGTGAGCGCAACAACAACATCTCCATTGCCCTCGAGGCCGGTTACTGCTTCTACCTCAACCACTACCTGAGCATCGAGCCCGCCGTCTTCTACAACCTCTGCCTCAACGACTTCTCCGACGGCAGCAAGGTGGGCCTGAAGATAGGTCTTGGTTTCTACTTCTAATCCTCGTGCCTTATGGAGAATCAAGTATTTTTCAACATCATCGGTTGGGTAGCCAGCATCAGCCTGGTGCTGGGCTACCTGCCGCAGGCCATCCAGACCATCCGGACCCGTAAGACCGACGACATCGCCTTGGCCACCTTCCTGATGATGGCCATCGGAGGCATCTGTTTCATGATTCAGGGCTTCATGCTGGGGCGCAATGGCATTTTCCTGTTCATCACGAACCTCATCACGACCATCTGTAGCGTCATCATCTTCGGCATCAAGATTTACAACGACTACATCAAGAAGAGTTAAGAATTAAGAATGGGGGATTAAGGATGACGCGCGATACGTTGAAGGGGTGGCTGGCACTGTCCCCGCTGCTGGTCTTCCTCACCTTCTATCTGGTCTTCAGCCTGTTGGCCCACGACTTCTATTCGGTACCCATCACGGTGGCCTTCATGGTGGCCTCGGCCTATTCTCTGTTCCTCCTGCGTGGGCTTCCGCTCGACGAGCGCATCCGTGTCTATTCCCGTGGGGCGGCCCACAGCAACCTCCTCATGATGGTCTGGATATTCATCCTGGCCGGAGCCTTTGCCCATTCGGCTAAGGAGATGGGTGCCATCCAGGCCACGGTCGATCTCTGTCTCTGGGCCCTGCCTCCCCAGCTCCTGCTTGCGGGCCTGTTCCTGGCCTCCTGCTTCATCTCCATCAGCATCGGCACCAGCGTCGGCACCATCGTGGCCCTTGTCCCCATTGCCGTCGGCATAGCCGGTTCCCTCAGCCAGCTCTCCACCCCTCTCCTCGTCGGCATCGTAGTCGGCGGAGCCTATTTTGGCGACAATCTCTCCTTCATCTCCGACACGACCATAGTGGCCACCCAGACACAAGGCTGCCAGATGAGCGACAAGTTCCGCATGAACGCCCGCATCGTCGTCCCCGCCGCCCTCTTGGTGCTCGTCATCTACATCCTGCTTGGGCGCAACGTCGGCGCCGTCCCGCCTCGTGCCGATATCGACTGGCTCCTCGTCCTGCCCTACATCGTTGTCTTCCTGACCGCCCTTTGCGGCATCAACGTCATGATGGTCCTCGTCCTGGGCATCCTCTCTACGGGCCTCATCGGCATCCTGCGCGGCAACTATCGCTTCTTCGAGTGGCTCAACGCCATGGGCGAGGGCATACTGGGCATGGGCGAACTCATCATCGTCACCCTCATGGCCGCCGGCCTCGTAGGCGTCATTCGCCACCTGGGTGGCATCGACTTCATCCTCCAGCGCCTCACGCGCCGCATCCACGGCCGTCGTGGTGCCGAGTTCAGCCTGGCCGGCCTTGTCGTCTTCACCAACTTCTGTACGGCCAACAACACCATCGCCATCCTTACCGTGGGCAATCTGGCCAAGGAAATCTCCCAGCGCTTCGGCATCGACCCGCGCCGCTCGGCCAGCATCCTCGACACCTTCTCCTGCTTCGCCCAGGCCCTCATCCCCTACGGAGCCCAACTGCTCATGGCCAGCAGCCTCGCCCTGATAAATCCCATCGAGATTATTCCCTATCTCTTCTACCCCTTCGTCATGGGCACGTTCATGCTCTTGAGCATAATACGACCCCATCCCCAAACCACATAACAGAACACCTAATATGATGAAAGAAGCAAACCTGCAAGAGCAAGAATATACGCCCTCCCCTCGGGGAGGGATAGGGGTAGGGGTCATATTGAGATATTTCCCTAACCTCTCCCAGCGTCAGCAGGAGCAGTTCGAGATGCTCGATGGCCTCTATCGCGACTGGAATGCGAAGATAAACGTCATTTCCCGCAAGGACATCGACAACCTCTACCTCCACCACGTCCTCCACTCGCTGGGCATTGCCGAGGTCATCCGCTTCCAGCCCGGCACCGTGGTCATGGACCTCGGTACGGGCGGCGGCTTCCCCGGCATTCCCTTGGCCATCATGTTCCCCGACGCCCACTTCCACCTCGTCGATAGTACGAAGAAGAAAATCCTCGTCTGCACCGAGGTCTCCCGTGCCCTTGGGCTCACCAACGTCACCACCCAGTGGGCGCGTGCCGAAGAGGTCCGGCAGAAGTTCCATTTCGTCGTCTCCCGTGCCGTCATGCCCCTGGCCGACCTGGTCAAGATTTGTCGCAAAAACATCTCGAAGGAGATGCTGAACGCCCTCCCCAACGGACTTATCTGCCTGAAGGGCGGCGAACTGACCAGCGAGACGTATCCCATGAAGAACCTTGTCGATATCACCTCCCTCAGCGACTACTTCGCCGAGGAATACTTCGAAACCAAGAAAGTCGTCTATCTGCCACTATGTATGTAAAACGATTCGTCACCAACCCGATAGGGGAGAACTGCTACCTCCTTTGGGACGACACCCATGAGGCGGCCATCATCGACTGCGGCGCCTGGGGCGAGGCGAAGGAAACGAAGATAGCCCACTTCATCGAGGAGAACAACCTCCGACCGACGCTCGCCCTGCAGACCCACATGCACTTCGACCACGTCCTCGGCCTCCACATGCTCCACCGCCTCTACGGACTCCAGCCCATGTGCCACGCCCTCGAGCAGCCCGTCTATGACGCCTTCCCCCGGATGGCCCGCGACTGGTTCCAGATACTGGTGCCCGAGCCCTTGGTGCCAGTGAAGGAATACCTGACCGACGGACAGGAACTCCACCTGGGCCACATGCGCCTCCGGGTGCTCCATACCCCCGGCCACACCCCCGGCGGCCTCTGCTTCTACCTGCCCGACGAGGGACTGCTCTTCAGTGGCGACACCCTGTTCCAGGGCAGCGTCGGGCGGGCCGACCTCCCCGGCAGCGACCCCGAGGCCCTCATCCGCGGCATACGCGACCAGTTGCTGACCCTGCCCGACGCGGTCCGCGTCTTTCCCGGCCACGGGCCCGAGACCACCATCGGCCAGGAGCGACGCTTCAATCCCTACTTCTGACATTCCCCCCTGACAAAGCACGGCAGCGAATACACATTTTAGGTATTCGCTGCCGTGCTTCATTAACAATTACCATTGCTAAGTCTTGGTTAGATTTAGGAGAATTTGCGAGATTCTATACGCCAAGAACAAAGCGCTGATAACGCTAATATCAAAAAAATCATTCCTCACCATCTGTCCTCTTCTTGCTGCATGGAATTACAGATGTTTCGTAAGGACACGACAAAGGTAATACTTTCTGGGGAGTAAAAAAAACTTTTTCACACTTTTTTTCTTTTTTTAACTTATTCGTGCTCCCCCGATTTTAGGCCACCTGTGCGTTTCCTGAAGACCACACCGAACCGTCATGATACATGGCGATTCTGCGTGATGTATCATCAGGCCGGGCTGTCGTCTTCATGCCACCGACCTGCCTAAAAGAAAAAGCGTGGCCACTACGCTCACGCGCCATGGCCACGACGCCAGAAGAAAGGTTTAACCATCTATACCGCGTGTGAGTATAATGTAGGCGCACTGGATTGAGAAAGGTCCATGCAAGAAGAGGGGAAAGAACTTCTTGCAAAAGGCGACGATTGACAAAACATGAAAACACCAACCATTATATCCTGGGGTTACAGAGGTTATGAAAAATCTATGGTGTAACGTCCCCAGGGTCGCCTGTACCAGACGCGCCTGACCCCTCTTCCGGCTTTGTATTGCTGCGGTTCGAATCCATGGTCGAGCCCAGTTGGAACTCAACCTTTTGCAGTTCCCTCTGGAACTCCTTGCCGAACATGCAGTGTGGGTTTACATTCTTGATGCGAGCCGCCGTACACTCGGCTTCCGTGTCGGCCCCCGTCGAGTTCAGCGTTACGCGGAACGTAGCCCAGTCGCCCAGGCTCACCGTGTAGCCCTGTTTCAGGAAGAACAGGACGGCCTCGCGCAGTTGGGCGATGGCCATCTCGGCCTCCATTGGGTTCAGCGTAGTCTCGCGGGCGATGAATTGCGCCACGTCTTTCGACTTCATGCGTCGGATACTCTTAGCCACGGGATAGTACTTTCGCGGGCTGTTGTTCTCACGGGGATTGCTAATCCGATTTACTTTGTTATAGAAGATTGGCATAGCTTTAAGTTTTTAGTGTAAGTTAATAATTCATTGTAAGAAAACGTGGTGGGAGAGAAGGTGGCTGCCCTGCCCATGACGGAGTCTTGGAGTTACAGGCAGGACTAACCTATTTATAACACATGAAACCACTCTATATCATTTAACCACCTTCTTCCCATCCACGATATTATACTCCGCGAGGCAGGTTTTCCCACTTCTCGCCTATGCGCTGGCCCTTCAGGTCGTAGATGCCCGTTGCGCCCATTTCGCTGGCCAGTATGCTCTCTACGGCGTTGCCGGGTGTCTGGATGACTACCATCAGCATGGCAGCCACCATGGCGAGCAGGCTACGTGTGTAATTGTGCTGTTTCATAACTCTTCAAATTTAGGTTGAGACAATTAGGATAGAACATTCGCGAGATTAGAAATCGAGGAAGTCCAGCGTATCGTTGAAGTAGAGGCTGATGGTGTGCTCTTGGCCGTCGCCTGAAGGGTCCTCTGCCTTGACCTTGCCGTCTTTGAGCCTTATCTCGAACTCGGCGGTGTCGGAGCCCTTGCGCTTGACATAGAGCGTGCCCTGCTGGAAGACGGGGTGGCTGGTACCTGGTTCGGCATAGACACTAAAAACGCGCTTCCTATCCGCATTTTGGTATTCTACGCCCCATATCCACCAGCCCCCGTTCTTCCTCCCTTTCTGGGTAAGGTCGATGGTCTTCCCGTCATGCACATTGGCTTTGGCTACTATCTTTACGTACTCGTTTTTGTCCTTCGACAAGCTTAGCCAGATTATATAGAGATCTCTTTTCAGTTCTCGCTTTTCGATGCCTGCCGAGAGGATGGGCTTCGACACGCCATCGATGACGACGGTGTAGGCCGTAGGCGCAGGTACTTCGGGACCATCGCCATCAGAGTCGGTTGTCTCTGACTTGACCACAATCACCAACACTATCGTCAGGATAAGTATGAGAACAGGAAATAGTTTATTCTTCAGAAAGTCTTTCATAGCGCGTAATGATTATCATTTAACTACCTTCTTCCCATCCACGATATATACTCCGCGGGGCGCTGCCGAATTGGCGGGCAGGCTCTGGCCGCTCAGACTGAATGCGGCTTGCGGGCGGACGCCTGCGTTGGCGGGCGTGGACTCGACGGCATTGGGGTCGGACCTGCCGATGACTACCTCCTCGGTCACGATGCTACCGTCCCCGGAATGGCAGATGGCCTGCTGTCGGGGGCTCCATACGGCATCCTCGGGCTGCAAGATTTCGACGCCTCGCAGAAAGAGTTCGTGGAAGGAGCATACCGAACCGTCCTGGCCCGTCGCGCTGACGTTGGCATTGATGATAGTGAACACAGAGTTGGAGTCGGGAGAGCCGGCAATGCCCCACAGGCCTTTGGCCCTGACGGAGCATTCGTTGAAGCGCAGGTTGCCCCAGACGCCGATGGCCTCGCGCTCGGACGACGAGATTTCTAACGACGCTTCCGCGTCGCCTTCGATGGTCAGGAGGTTCACGTCAGAGAACAGGCCCGCAAAGACGGAACTTACGATGTTGGTGCCCCTGAGGCGTATAGTCCATTCGGGAGTCTCGCTCGTTGTCCCGTTGAAGATGATGGCCGTAGAGCCGCCGTCGTATTTTATCACAGCCTCCTCCAGCGTCAGTGTCCGTGTGTTCGGGTCGTAGCTGACACGGCCTTCCCTGATACTTTCGAAGCCGCCCTCGGGCGTGATGTTGTGGTAGTTTAGGTCGGTCACGTCGATGCCGCCAATCCTTAAGCCCAGTTCAACCGGGCGGCGGATTACGACCTCTTCGGTGGTGGCGCTGCCATCGACTCGGACCTCGCCAGCCTCAATGGTGGCCCCGAGGGGCGCCGTTAGCTGGCAGCCGCTGAGTGCGATATACTCAAAGCCGCCCATCGAACGGAGGCGGCCCCGGGCCTTGACGTTGGACTGGATGATCTCCATGCCTCCCGTGCGCTCGGTGCCGAGGATGCCGTACTGGCCTCCCTGGGCATTGATGTTGCAGTACTCGACGTTGAGCACCACGTTTTCGCGTGCCTCGATGGCTGCACGTCCTTCAGACGAGAACGTACACGTGCCGTTGCTGCCTCCCGCTATAATAAGTTTGGTAGAGGTGACCAGGGCTGAATTGGCACGGCCAAAGGCCGAAATCTTGCTTTCGCCTTCCAGCAACAGGGTGTACTTGCGCACCATTGTGCCATAGAAGTCGATGGCGTGGGCACTGGGCGACTCTATCACCGTGCCCTCGTGGACAATCAGCATGTTGCTTCCTGGGTCATACTTCAGATACCCCTGCGTCACGGCAGGGAAGCCCCCTTCTAACGAGATGTTCCCGCAGTTGTCGGAGGTCAGTTCTACGCCTCCGATCTTGATGTTGTAACTGGTTGCCTGGGCACTGGCTCCCGTGGCAATGAACAACATGAGGAGGGTGACCAAACGGGGCACCAACCTCTTTGAGTAGCAAATCTTCTTCATAGTCGTTTGATTTAGAAGGTTTGTAATGTTGAAGAACTCTCTCTCATATATCTGGGTAGATATGAGCCCTGGGGAAGGGGGGTGTTATATCTTGTGCGCGACGAGGCACACGAAGTGCCGTCGTACGTCGTGATAGGTTTCGATGTTCATAAACCCGGCCTTCTGGAGGTACAACTCCAGTTCGCTTGCCGGATAGTTGGGAATGTCGAGGGTCAGTTTGGCCAAGCCCGCCACATCCTCGTCCTGGTCTCGGTATTCGTAGTTGACGATAAGGAAGCGGCCGCCCTGGTCCAGCACTTCCCATACCTGTCGGAACGAACGCTCGGGGCCGGGCCAAAGGGGGACCGTGTTGAAGGCGGTCGCAAGCGTAAACGTTTCGTCGGGAAACGGTATGCTGGTGACGTTGGCACGCATGACGTCGCACATGCCCTTGCGGACGGCCTTCTTGTTGTAGGCCTCCGACATCTTGATGGCCAACGCCGAAATGTCGATACCCAAGACGTAGCCGTCGGTGCTGCGCTTGAGCAGGCGCTTCATGTTGGCGCCGCCTCCGCAGCCTATGTCCAGCATCATCTCGTGGCTATAGATGTTGACGTGTTTCATTCCCCACCGAGCCATTGCGGCACTCTTGCCACGGTTCATCCTCATCAGCATCAGCCGGCCAATGAAGCCCTTGGGGTGGCAGTAGTTGGAACGTACGCTTTCCTTGAGTCGTTTGAGATTCTTGCTGGGAGACAAATTCATGGGATGTGTTTTTAGTTTATAGTTCGTGTGTATGGTCGCTATGCTTCTCATGCATCCATAGCCAGCCGGAAGCCTGTTGTGCTGAGTTTCCCGGTAGGCCATAGGAAAGAACGGCAGACGGCGCGGCAAGAGTTGGCACGATCGCTGAAACTTCCGCCCCGGATGACTCGGAAACTGCCCGTGTCGGGGCCAAGAGGGCTGTCGGTGGGGGAGAACATGTAATAGCTGCTGTCGTACCAGTCGCTGCACCATTCGCTGACGTTGCCTGTCATGTCGTACAGGCCAAGTTCGTTCGGGTTCTTCTGCGCTACGGCATGGGGCGCCGAGGTGCTGTTGTCGAAGTGCCACGCCACGTCGTCTATCTGGTTACTACCTGAGTAGAGGTATTTCCGAGACTGATTGCCGCCGCGGGCTGCATATTCCCATTCCGCCTCGGTAGGAAGCCGGAACTTTTCGTGGAATATGTTGTTCAGCGATTTTATGAAGCGCTGACAGTCGCTCCAACTCACTTGTTCTACGGGGTTTCGCAGTCCCTTGAAGCGGGATGGATTTGACCCCATTACCATCTGCCATAGTTCCTGGGTCACCTGGGTCTGGCAGATGTAGAAGTCAGGCAACCGTACCTGATGTGGGGGCTTCTCCTCGCTATACGATCTTTTTTCACCGTCGCGTGCCCCCATTACAAATGTTCCACCTCTGACTGAAATCATGGTGAAGGACACATCCTTTGCACTATAGGTTTTGAGCAGCTCTTGTTCTGATAGGGAATGCGTTGTTTGTTTCATGACTTCAGTTTTATCAGAGGTGGAACACAATTGATTATGAAAGGTAGGTTTGTTCTGTTTATAGGCCGACGACCATTTTCTTACCCTCGCTGACGTAGATGCCCTTCCGAGGATTGGCTATGCGTCGTCCGCTGAGGTCGTAGAGGTTGGCCTCCTCCTGGCCCTCCGTGGTGGGAACGTCGGCTACGCCGGTGGGCGCTTCGTAGTCCATCAGGGTGCTGTTGAACAGGGATACGGCCGCTGGGGCGCCACCTACCTTCTGCAAGTAGGCTCTGTAGGCGGGTATGGTGGCCGAGGTATTGCTCGACATGACCTGCTTCCACTTATTGCCGGTCTGGAAGATGTAGATGCCCTGGTCGGCCACTTCGGCATTGGGCATGTAGCGGAATGTGCCGCGCATGGTTACCTCGGTGCCGTCCTTCAGGGTGGTCTCTATCGTCTCCGACCCTGCGTAGGACGTCAGTTGGGTGGTGCCGGCCAGGTCGTAGTAGTCGATGGTGTTCATCACCTCCGTGGTCTTTGGCATGTAGAGGCTTTGGGCATTGCTCGTTCCCCAGTTGGCTATCAGGTAGGGGGTGTTGGCTTTCATCATCTCGCCCTCCGCCAGTTCCTGGAAATAGATAATCTCGTCGCGTACTTGGTTTGCGGCCGGGCGCAGTTGGTAGGCCTTCATGCCACTGGGTACCTCAACGTCGCAGGGCAGCATGATGGTGTAGCCGTTTCCGCCTTTTGCAAATTGACGGGCATAGTTGACCGTGCTGGCCGTGAACGGATAGGGGATGCGCGGCTCGCGCCTGTCATAGAGCATGCACCTGCTGCACGTGAATCCGTCCTCGGGAGTGCCCACAATGAGATTCGCGGAGTGGCTTAGATTCGATGTCTGGAAATTAGGATTGACATAGACAAAGACCGAGTCGTTGTTCCTCAACATGTATTCGCAATTTGATGATGGGGGAAACTCCGTCAAGTCGAGATAATACAGGAGTGTACACTCTGCGAACATATATCGCATGTCGGTTACCTTTGATGTGTCAAAACTGCGGACTTCAAGTTCGCGAACGTTGCGGCAATTTTGGAACATACCGTACATGTTTGTCACCTTAGAGGTATTGAACTTGCTTACGTCCAGTTCCGGGACATTGCTGCAACCGTAGAACATGTATTGCATGTTGGTGACGTTGGCTGTATTGAAGCCCGAAATGTCGAGTGCCGTGAGGTTGCTACAATGCTGGAACATAGCATTCATCGTTGTTGCCTTCTCCGTGTTGAAGTTGCTTACGTCCACCGTAGTAAGGCTGCTGCAGCCACTAAACATCCATGCCATGCTTGTAACGTTACCCGTATCAAAGTTACTTACGTCAACCGCCTTCAATTTGCTACAACTTGAGAACATGCTTTGCATAGTCGTTACCTTGGACGTATTGAAGTGGCTGACCTCAATCTCCTCTATGGGACACATACCGAACATTCCTGACATGCTGGTGCAGTTTGACGTGTCGAAATTGCTCACATCAATGACGGGCAATGCCATGCAGGCCCAGAAGGTATTTTGCATCGACGTTACTTTTGACGTGTCAAAATTGCTGATGTCAAGTTTCGTCAGTTTGTGGCAGGCACAAAATGTCTCTTGTAACGTAGTAAGCGCGGGCGTGCGGAAGTTGGAGAGGTCAAGTTCCGTCAGACTCGTACAGGCATCGAAGGTTTGGGTCATGTCGGTAACCTTTTCTGTGTTAAAGTTCGAGAGGTTCAGTTCCTTCAGATCGCTGCACCAACCAAAAGTCCTATTCAGGGACGTGACCTTCGAGGTATCGAAACTCGAAAGGTTTACGTGTTCCAAGGCAGAGCTGGCATAAAACATGGAAGCCATCGTGGTCAGATTGGGCGTTTGGAAGTTGCTCAAGTCGAGTTCTACGAGGGCCTTGCACATGGCAAACATGTAGGCCATGCTCGTGACCCTGCGAGTATCAAAACTGGATACGTTGAATTCTCTTATCTTAGTGCAGTTGTAAAACATGTAGGACATGCTATTGACCTTGGATGTCTTGAAGCGACTCACATCGATGCTCGTAAGCTCGCGGCACCCGTTGAACATGCTGCTCATCGTAAGGACTTCGCCCGTATCGAAATGGCTCACGTCGAGGCTCGTGAGGCTGGAGCAAGCTTGGAACATGCTTGCCATCGACGTGACCTTGGACGTGTTGAAACTGCTCACGTCGAGGGTCGTAAGATTGGAGCAAGAGTAGAACATGTTTGCCATCGACGTGACCCTGCTCGTGTCGAAGTGGCGCAAGTCGAGGCTCGTAAGGTTGGAGCAAAGGTAGAATGTCTGGTTCATGTAGGTCGTAAGGGACGTATTGAGGTGCTCAAGGCCTTGTATCGTGGTCAACAGCCGAAACTGATAGAACCATTTGGCAATGCTTGTGGGACGAACGTCCTGAAACGACGGCTCGAAGACAACAGTAGTAACCGCCGAGCCCACCGAATTCCATTGGACCGTGACCATAGAGGAAGAGGTGACATCCCTCCCGCTCCATACGCTGGTAATCTCCTGCCCATTGTAGGTCTCTCCCGGATTATACACGTGTTCGTCGTTGAGGAAGGTCAGCGTCGTATTGCCAGCCGTCCAGACAACCTGGGCTACCTTTGTTGTCTGGGCAGCACACAACATGGTGCTGGACAGGACGAGTAGCGATAATATAATTCTTTTCATAAGCGTATCAGTTGTAGTTATCTATTTTGTATTCTTTTCTTTCCGTCAGTGACAACGATGCCACGTCGTGATTCCGTAACAGGGCGTCCGCTGAGGTCGTAGAGGTTGGCCTTCTCATGGCGCTCCGTGGTAGGAACGTCGGTTACGCCCGTGGGCGCTTCGTAGTCCATTAGCGTGCTGTTGAACAGGGATACGCCGCTGGGGCTGCCGCTTCTCTTCTGCAGGTAGGCCCTGTAAGCGGGTATGTGGGCCGAGGTGTTGCTTGACATGACCTGCTTCCACTTATTGCCGGTCTGGAAGATGTAGATGCCCTGGTCGGCCACTTCGGCGTTGGGCATGTAGCGGAATGTGCCGCGCATGGTTACCTCGGTGCCGTCCTTCAGGGTGGTCTCTATAGTCTCCGAACCTGCGTAGGAAGTCAGTTGGGTGGTGCCGGCCAGGTCGTAATAGTTGATGGTATTCATCACCTCTGCGGGACCACTCAGGGTCATGCGGGTTACGTCCTGGGTTCCCCAATTGGCAATCAGGTAGGGGGTGTTGGCTTTCATCATCTCGCCCTCCGCCAGTTCCTGGAAGTAGATGATGTCGTCTCTTACCTGCCGTTCGGCGGGGCGCAGTTGGTAGGCCTTCATGCCACTGGGTACCTTGAAATCACAGGGTAGCATGATGGTGTTGCCGTTTCCTCCCCGGGCAATTGTGCGCTGATAGGTCACCTTCTCGGCCTTAAAAGGATAAGGAATGCGGAGGTCGCGGCCGTTGTCGTAGAATACGCAATTCTGACAAGTAAATCCACTCTCTCTGTCGCCCAAAATCAGGTTCGTACGGCTCGTGCTCGGGTTGTATCCAGCTGGGGCATACACAAAAGTTTCGGGCATATCATTAAGCCATTGGATGGAACTGGTGACATAACTCATATCGAAGTGCGTGAGGTCGAGGTAATATAGCCCGTGACAATTGACAAACATATAAAATATACTCTTCACTTGCCCAGTATCGAAACTCCTCACATCAAGAGTCTCTAACTTGCTACAGTAGGCAAACATCCAACTCATTTCAGTCACCTTTGAAGTGTTGAAATGACTTACGTCGAGCTCAGGGAGACTGGCGCAATTCTGAAACATGCCGTTCATCGTCGTAACGCGTTGGGTGTCGAAACTGCTTATATCCAATTTCGTGAGCTGTTGGCAGTCCCGAAATGTTTCATACATGGTGGTCACCTTTGACGTGTCAAACATAGACAGGTCTAATTCTTTCAACATTCTGCAGCCGCAAAATGTTCTCATCATGTTTGTCAGTTGGGGTGTCCTGAAATTAGAAAAGTCTATCGATTCCAAACGCTCGCAACCATAGAAGGTGTTATTCATGTTTATCACATTGGAAGTGTCGAAGTTCGATAAGTCAATCGATTCTAATGCATTACAATTGTTAAACATGTGTTGCATGGTGGTAAGCTTGGGAGTGCGGAAGCTACTTAGGTCGAGTGTCTTTAATGTTTGGCAAGCATTAAACATGTTCACCATCGACGTGACGTTTTCCGTATTGAAGCTGGAAAGGTCGATGGATTCTAACAAATAACATCCCGTAAACATGCTACCCATGTTGGTTACCTTCGAGGTGTTGAAATGTGTTACGTCAAGTTTCGTTATGTTGTTGCAATTAGAAAACATCGAAAGCATGTCGGTTACTTTTGACGTATCAAAGTGTGTTACGTCAAGCTCCGTTAGAGATTTGCAAGTAGCAAACATGAAAGACATGTTCGTTACTTCCGAGGTGTTCAGGTATTCTATTCCCTGAATTGTGGCCAAAGACGAAAAACCTGAAAACCAACGGGCTGTTGAAGTAGGGCGCACGTCTTTGAAACTTTGGTCAAAAACGACTGTCGTAGTCTTTCCTGATATTATGCTCTGCCATTGAGGTATGCTCAAGGTTTGCGTAACGCCACTGCCGCTCCACACACGGGTCACCGCTTGCCCATTGTAGGTGCTGCCTTCAGCATAGACGGTCTCAAAATTGATGAAGGTAAGGGTGGTGTTTCCTTCTGTCCAAATGGCCTGAGGGGTCTTCACTGCCCACATCGTCATGGACGACACAAGGGTAAGCGCTGCTAATAGTATTCTTTTCATTTTAATTGTTTCTATCTATTCTATACTATAATATCTATGAAATGTGTACTAAGCTGAGGCTTAGCGAAACCTTAAATGAGGTCGTTAATGTAATGTGGATTGTTTAATTCGTTAGCGGCAGCAATTCACCAGACGTTGTCCCAGAGATTGTTGTTGACGTATCGACGGACGAGGGCCGGTTCGTCGGCGGGGTCGTCGTCGTCATCGTCATACGTCTCTGTTCCTTTGCTTGTAGTAATTAGCTGCATAACGTCTTCCTCGCTGCCAATCTCTATGGCACGAGTAACAGGTTGCAAATAGTTTTTCTTCATTTACCAAATCTTAAAAAACCTCCTGCAACACCCTCAAGACAGGACTAATAAAACGCTAAGATGTAGGCATAATAAAAAAGAAGCGCGGGTGTCGTATCTGCTCGTCCCGCGTATAGAGGTTCTCGCTAACCCATCTAACTGAACGAGCAACACGCAGATCCCACGCAGATAGTAAACTCATCCTCCGCTCACTTATCCAATCACTGGGAGCCAGAGGCGGCTCTTAGCTACCATACGAAGCCATCTACCGTTGCGATGTCTTGGTTAGATTTGAGAATTTGCGAGATTCCTATACGCCAAAGACAAAGCGCTGATAAACGCCTTTTATTTATAATGCATCCCCGCTTCCGATGTTTTTTGTCCACCGATGTGAATCCATCTTTTTCCACGAGAACGGTGCAAAATTAGTATGTTTTTGATAAACTACAAAATAATTTGCACTTTTTTTGAAAAAAGCATAAAAAAAAGTTTGTTTTTCCAGTTCAACTTAAGATTTGCCCCATTGTCTTGCAGTTTTTCGCCCGCGAAATCGTATCTTTGCATGCGTAAATTTATTGTACACAAAAAGAAGATGAGTGTGAAGGACCTCACCACTGTGCTCGGAACGGCTATCGGAGAGCTGTCGGACAAGGATAGCATGGGTGGCATGTTCCATGAACATCGCGACGGTGCACCGCTGCCCTCTGGACCTGCCTTACAGGAGATTGTCGGCCTGTGCCGTGCCATTCTTTTCCCTGGCTTTTATGGCAATTCGAACTTGAATTCGAAGACGCTGGAGTATCATATCGGCGTCTCTGTGGAGCGGCTGTACCAGTTGCTTGTGGAGCAAATCATGGCCGGGCTCTGCTTTACCCAGTCGCCCGACGAACCCGTATGCCCGACGGAGCAGGCGCAACGCCTCGCAGCCGAATTTGTGACGAAATTGCCCAATTTGCGCAAGGTGCTGGCCACCGATGTGGATGCGGCCTATAACGGCGACCCTGCGGCTACGTCGAAGGGCGAGATTATCAGCTGCTACCCCATCATCAAGGCAATTACGAACTACCGCATTGCCCATGAACTGTACCTCCAGGGCGTGCCTCTCATCCCTCGCATTATCACGGAGATGGCCCATAGTGAGACGGGTATTGACATACATCCGGCAGCCCAGATTGGCCACCACTTTACCATCGACCATGGGACGGGTGTGGTCATTGGCGCGACGTGCATCATCGGCAACTACGTGAAACTCTATCAGGGTGTGACACTGGGCGCACGCAGTTTCCCGCTCGACGAAGATGGCAACCCGATAAAGGGCATTCCGCGCCATCCTATACTGGAAGACAATGTCATCGTCTATAGCAATGCCACAATCTTGGGGCGTATTACCATTGCCCGTGGAACGGTCGTCGGCGGCAACCTGTGGGTGACGGAAAGTACGGAGCCGGGCGAGCATTTGGTACAGGCCAAGAAACGCAAGACGCATGTCGTAAGGCCAGAGGATTTTGGTTGCCTTTGAGCAACCAGTTCAAAGTTTAAAGTTTAAAGTTCAAAGATATTATGGAATTTGAGATGATAGCCAAGACCTTTCAGGGACTGGAGGGTGTATTGGCTGAGGAGTTGGCCCAACTGGGGGCTAAGGATATACAGGTGGGGCGGCGAGTGGTGTCGTACCGAGGCGACCAGGAGATGCTTTACAGAAGCAACTTCTGCCTGCGCACAGCGATACGTATACTGAAACCTATCAAACACTTTCGTGCTACGAGTGCTGATGAGGTGTACGAGGCGGTGAAGGCCATCGATTGGGGCCAGTACTTGACAAACGACGTGACGTTTGCTGTCGATAGTGTGGTGTTCTCGACTGAGTTCCGCCACTCGAAGTTCGTGTCGTACAAGGTAAAGGATGCTATCGTCGATCAGTTTCGTGAGCGCACGGGCTCGCGACCTAACATCCGTGTCACAAACCCCGACTTGCAACTGAATATGCACATTGCCGAGTTCGACTGTACGCTATCCCTCGACTCGTCGGGTGAGAGCCTGCATCGCCGCGGCTATCGCCAGGAGGCTGTGGAGGCTCCGCTGAACGAGGTATTGGCTGCAGGCATCATCCTGATGACGGGATGGCGTGGCGAAACGGACTTCATCGACCCCATGTGTGGAAGCGGTACACTGCCCATCGAGGCTACCCTGATAGCCCGCAACATGGCTCCTGGCCTGTTCCGTCAGGGCTATGCCTTCGAGAAGTGGGCAGACTTCGATCCAGAACTCTTCGAACGCATCTACAACGATGATTCGCAGGAGCGCGAGTTCCACCATAAGGTCTATGGTTATGACAACAACCGTCAGGCCGTGGCCATTGCCGAACGCAACGTGAAAGCGGCTGGTTTGACGGGTGACATCAGCATCCAGTTCCAGGACTTCAAGGACTTTACCCAACCCGGGGAGAAGGCCATCATCGTTACCAATCCGCCTTATGGCGAGCGCATCAAGCCCGAGGACTTGCTGGGTTTGTATAAGATGATTGGTACGCAGTTCAAGAAGCAATTTACGGACAACGAAGCCTGGGTGCTGAGTTATCGCGAGGAGTGTTTCGATGCCATTGGATTGAAGGCCTCGCTGAAGGTACCCCTCTATAACGGTTCGCTGGAATGTGAACTGAGGAAATATCAGATGTTCTCTGGCCGCTATAATGAGGCGCGTTCCGAGGGCAGGCAAATCAAGAGCGAAGATGACCGCCGCCAGATGGCCCAGAAGCGACGTTTCAAGGAGCGCCGCGCCTTCAAGCAGGGACTGGAGGAGAGCGACGAGGAATTTGAGAACCGCATGAGCCGTCGCCGTCGTGACGGGGACCGCGTGGCAGGAGATCGCCGACAGGGGCGCGAAGACCGTCCTCGCAGATTTGGCGACCGGGACGACAATAAGTTCGGAGGCTTCCGCAAGGGCGGACGTGATTTCCGCAAGGGAGGTCGTGACTTTAATAAAGGCAAAGGCAGAAGATATGAAGATTAAACTGTTTATCATCTTGTCACTTATGACAACGCTTGCAATGGCGCAAAAGACGCTTACGCTCGAAGACGTGATGTCGGGTGGTTCGAATTGGTATAACCTGCAGCCCGAGAACAAATACACGGCTTGGTGGGGCAACGTCCCACTGGAGACTACAGCCGACGAAGTGAAGAACCTGGTGACGGGCAAGACACTTGTGACCGTCGGGCAACTCAACGAAATAGCCGGAGAGAAAGTGGTTCGCAGCGGGCATACCGTGCGTTTCCCCTATGGCGGCCAGCCGATAGCTCAGGTGCAAACCGCCAACAAGCGCATCCAGTTGGACTGGAAGAAGGGCAACGTCGTATGGAGTCAGGCCGTCCCGGAGGGAGCTGAGTGGCAGGACTTCAATACCACGAGTCGGCATTTGGCCTTCACTCGTCAGGGCAACCTGTTTGTACTGACTGCCGACGGGCAGGAATTGCAGGTGAGCAAGGACGGTTCGACTGATGGTTCGAACGATATTGTTTACGGCCAGAGCGTACACCGTGACGAGTTCGGTATCACCAAAGGCACCTTCTGGAGTCCCGACGGGCAAAGGCTGGCCTTCTACCGCATGGACCAGAGCATGGTGGCCGGTTATCCGCAAGTTGACATTTCGCAGCGCATCGCCGGTGTGACGATGGACCATTATCCCATGGCTGGCGAGACGAGCCATCAGGTGCGGGTGGGTATTTTCGACGTAAAAAGCCGAAAGACGACCTGGCTCGAACTTATCGGTGCCCCTGACGACTACCATACCAATCTCTCGTGGGCACCCGACGGCAAGTTGCTTTACGTATTCGAACTCAACCGTGACCAGAATGACATGCAACTCGTAGCCTACGATACGGAGACGGGAAAACTCGAGAAACAACTCCTGCAAGAGTGTCACGACAAGTACGTGGAACCCCTTCACGGACTGGAATTCCTACCCTGGAACACCTCTAAGGCTATTATGCAAAGTCGCCGTGACGGCTGGAACCATCTCTATTTATTAGATGTGGCGACGGGGGAGACCGAACAACTGACTGCTGGCGAGTATGAGGTGCAACAATTTGTAGGCTTCAACAAGAAACAGAAGTGTGCCATCTACCTAAGCAATGCCGAAGACCCACGCACCAGTTGCCTCTTCAGCCTGAACTTGGAGAAACCCCGTTGCACCATGTTGGGCTCGCCTGAAGGTGTCCACTCCGCCTCGTTGAGCGAGGACGGCACGATGCTTATCGACCGCTATTCGTCGCCCACCGTGCCTCGTAGCATCAACCTCATTGCTACTCAGTCGGTACGCTCGCGCAGGCCTAATCTGGTGACGAACATCCTGACGGCTAAGGACCCCTGGCAGGAACAGGGATACAAGATACCTGAAATTACGAGCGGAAGTATCAAGGCAGCAGATGGCGTAACCGATCTATACTATCGCATGGTGAAGCCCATCGACTTCGACCCACAGAAGAAATATCCCACAGTCGTCTATGTCTATGGTGGGCCTCACGCCCACAACGTTGATGCCCGTTGGCACTGGTGCCTGCGGGGTTGGGAGGCCTACATGGCCACAAAGGGCTATCTGCTCTTCATCCTCGACAATAGGGGCAGCGAGTGGCGAGGTCGCGAGTTTGAGCAAGCCACATTCCGCCAGTTGGGTGACATCGAGATGCAGGACCAGATGGAGGGTGTAAAGTTCCTCAAGTCGTTGCCCTATGTCGATGCAGAACGTATGGGAGTGCACGGATGGTCGTTTGGCGGTTTCATGACCACCAACCTCATGTGCTCCTATCCCGATGTCTTCAAGGTGGGAGTGGCAGGTGGTCCCGTCATTGATTGGAAGTATTACGAGGTGATGTACGGCGAGCGCTACATGGACACACCGCAAACCAACCCTGAAGGCTATGAGCGTTGCAGTCTGCTTGGTAAGGCCAAGAACCTGAGGGGGCGCCTACAGATTATCTTCGGTTACAACGACCCGACCTGCGTGCCACAGCATACACTATCGTTCCTCCGTGCCTGTGAGGATGCTGGTACACAGCCCGATCTCTTTACCTATCCTGGCGATGGCCACAATATGTTTGGTCGCGACCAGGTGCATCTGCACGAACGTATTACACGATATTTTGACGATTACTTGGCCCGATGAAAATACTTTTATTAGGTAGTGGCGGCCGTGAGCACGCCATCGCATGGAAACTGGCACAAAGCCAGAAGTTAGAGAAATTGTTTATTGCACCTGGCAACGCTGGAACGAGTGAGGTGGGGGAGAACGTGCCTCTGAAAGCTGACGACTTTGACGGCATTCGCCAGTTTGTGCTTCGCGAGGGTGTCAGCATGGTGGTAGTGGGGCCTGAAGACCCGCTGGTGAAGGGCATTTACGACTATTTCAAAGACGCCCCCCAACTGAGCCATATCCCAGTTATCGGCCCTTCGAAGCAGGGCGCCGTTTTGGAAGGATCGAAAGACTTTGCCAAGGGATTCATGCAGCGCCACAACATCCCGACTGCACGCTATCAGACCTTCGACGGAGAGCATCTCGTAGAAGGCCTAAGTTTTCTCGAGACCATGCCTGCGCCTTATGTCCTTAAGGCGGATGGCTTATGTGCCGGGAAAGGAGTCCTTATTCTCCCAACCCTGGAGGAGGCAAAGCGCGAACTTAAGGAGATGCTCGGTGGCATGTTCGGCCAGGCTTCGGCTCGTGTAGTCATCGAGGAGTTCTTGTCGGGCATCGAGTGTTCCGTTTTTGTGCTTACTGACGGTCGGGACTACAAAATCCTGCCCGAGGCCAAGGACTATAAACGTATTGGCGAGGGCGACACAGGCCTGAATACAGGAGGTATGGGTTCGGTTTCGCCCGTCTCGTTTGCTACGCCTGACTGGATAAAGAAGGTAGAGGACCGTATCATACGACCCACCGTAAAGGGGTTGGCCGAGGAAGGTATCGACTACAAAGGTTTCATCTTCTTCGGGCTCATCAATGTTAACGGCAATCCGAAGGTCATCGAATACAACTGCCGCATGGGAGACCCTGAAACAGAGACGGTCATGCTCCGTCTGAAGAGCGACCTCGTGGACTTGCTCGAAGGTGTGGCAACGCAGACGTTGGGACAGAAGACTGTAGAAATCGACTCGCGTAGCGCCGTTTGCGTCATGCTGGTCAGTGGTGGCTACCCCCAGGCTTATGAAAAAGGAAAGCCGATGACAGGCCTTACGGTTCCTGGTTCCCAACTATTCCATGCCGGGACGGCGGTGAAGGACGGACAGGTGGTCACGAATGGTGGTCGCGTTTTGGCTGTTAGCAGTTATGGGCGGAATCAGGAAGAGGCACTTGCTCTAAGTATGAAAGGTGCTGAACAAATTCAGTTCGAAGGTAAATATTATCGTCGGGACATTGGTCGCGACCTCTTGGCGCTTTGAGACGACCTAAATTGCATAATCGAATAGGGCGCAGTGTGGTCACATTGCCTTTCTGCTCGCTCTTAGCCATAGGCCTGTGGTGGTTGCCAGGGCGGGCCTATAGTCCTGATTATGCCGTCTCACTGGCTTTAGTGGCACTGACCACATACGTCATTCTGGAAACTAACAACACCAACCAACTTATCCGAACTCGCTCACGCATGATTTCCTCCGTGTGGGTGTTCTCTATGGCTTGCTTAGGTGTGCTGCATCCCTTCCACCCCGTTGTCCTTGCCACTTTCTGCTTGGCTGTGAGTTATTACCTGCTCTTTCGTACTTATCAAGAGACGCAGCCCGTGGTCGATACGTTCCATACCTTCCTCATGCTCTCACTGGGTGGCGTTGTCTATCCCCCGATTCTGTTGTTCGCCCCATTCTATTTGTGGTATCTGATAGTGTTTATGCGCGCCATCTCGTTCCGCAGTTTCTTTGCAGCCTTGCTTGGTCTCATGGCCCCCTTCTGGTTTTGGACGGGTTATCTGCTTTGGCGGGGGGACCTCTCGCCACTCATTGATTGGACAATGGCTCTCGAACCGCTCCGACCTGAGAACTTGCAGGCGAAAGCCCTTTTACTTCAGTCGATGACCATCGACCCTCAACATTCAGGCGTGATGAGTATGGACTGGGTGATTGCCAATGCTCCTTTCCTGCTGCTTGTCGTACTGACCATCTGGACGTCGGTCTATTACCTGGCTAATAGCTTCGATGACAAAATCAGAACGCGCATGATGCTCTATATCTACGTGTTCCAGTCGGTGCTCATCATTTTGATGGCTCTCGTCTTTTCGGCTGATGACCTGCTTCCTTTTTTACTATTGAGTTGCAGCCCGCTTATCGCCCACTATTTTACGCTACGCAATACTTGGGTGGGATTGGTTGTGTTCTTCCTCACCCTTTTGGCCTTTGCAGTAGTGGCTTTGCTCACACTTTGGCCCGAATCTTTGCAGTTTATTCAATAATGCGTACGCCCCCCTTGTCGGCCGACGATACACTCTGGGCGTAGGCCCGTAGTGCCCTTGATATTGTGCGCTGGCGACGTAATGGTTGCTGCGGACGGGCGGCCAGTTCTTTGTCGCTAAGTCGGACGTTGATACTGCGCGAAGGGATGTCGATGACAATGATGTCGCCATTCTTAATTTTCCCGATGTTGCCTCCGTTTGCGGCTTCTGGCGAGATGTGGCCAATCGAGAGCCCGCTGGTGCCGCCTGAGAAGCGCCCGTCGGTAATGAGTGCACACTCCCGTCCCATGTGCATCGACTTGATGTAAGAGGTGGGGTAGAGCATCTCCTGCATACCTGGACCACCCTTAGGCCCTTCGTGGGTAATGACCACGCAGTCGCCTTTCCTGACCCGTCCGCATAGGATTCCCTCACAGGCATCCTCCTGAGAGTCGAAGACTACGGCTGGACCTTCGAAGTGCCAAAGGGCCTCGTCCACACCTGCCGTCTTTACGACACAACCGTCTTGGGCAATGTTGCCAAAGAGCACGGCCAGTCCGCCGTCCTTAGTGTAGGCGTGTTCCACGTCGCGGATGCAGCCATTCGTGCGGTCGTTGTCTAGTGTCTCATAGAGTTCGCTTTGCGACCCCATCTTTGTCGAGAAACGTCCACCAGGCGCAGCATAGTATATGTCGTAGTGTCCCTTGTCGCGCAACATTTCGCCCAGTGTCTTACCTTCTATACGCATGACGTTCTCATCGATTAGTCCTGCCTTATTTAGTTCATTAAGGATTCCAAAGATTCCACCTGCACGGTTACACTCCTGTACGCTGTACTTCTGTGTGTTTGGGGCCAACTTGCAGAGGCAAGGTACTCGTCTCGACAGGACGTCGATGTCCTTCATCGTGAAATCGACTCCAGCCTCCTGTGCTATGGCAAGCAAGTGGAGCACGGTGTTCGTCGAACCACCCATAGCAATGTCAAGTGCCATTGCATTAAGAAAGGCCTGACGTGTGGCAATCGAGCGAGGCAGTACACGCTCGTCGCCGTCCTCGTAGTAAGCAAAGGCGTTCCGCACAATCTGGCGGGCTGCCTGTTTGAATAGTTCTATGCGCTTGGTGTGTGTGGCCAATACGGTACCGTTGCCAGGCAGTGCCATTCCGATGGCCTCCGTCAGCGAGTTCATCGAGTTAGCCGTAAACATACCTGAGCACGAGCCACATCCGGGACAGGCACATTGTTCGATTTCTTTGATTTCCTCGTCGCTCACCGTTGGGTCGGCACCCTTCACCATTGCCGTGATGAGGTCAGCATTTTCTCCGCGCCAACGACCTGCCTCCATTGGACCGCCTGAGCAGAATACCGCAGGTATGTTCAGGCGCATAGCGGCCATAAGCATGCCTGGCGTTACCTTGTCGCAGTTGGAGATGCAAATCATGGCGTCGGCTTTATGGGCATTGACCATATATTCTACCGAGTCGGCGATGATGTCGCGTGAAGGCAGTGAATAGAGCATGCCGTCGTGTCCCATTGCAATGCCGTCGTCGATGGCAATTGTGTTGAACTCAGCCGCGTAGCACCCGAGGCGTTCAATCTCGGCCTTGACGATTTGACCTATCTCGTGGAGGTGGGTATGTCCGGGTACAAACTGGGTGAAAGAATTGACGATGGCAATGATGGGCTTGCCAAATTGTTCGTGCTTCATGCCGTTTGCAACCCATAGGGCGCGGGCTCCGGCCATTCTTCGTCCTTCGGTACATACGGAGCTGCGTAACTGATGTTTCATAGAAAATGTGGTTAATAAATACTAATTCGTGTGCAAAGTTACAAAAGTTTTCGTATCTTTGCACGCGTTTAAGGCTAATAAATGGATAAATAGATAAATATGAAGCACTTTAGACTTATAGACAATGTGGTTGGGTGGCTGACTTTTTTTGTGGCCGCATTTGTCTATTGCAGTACCATCGAGCCAACAGCCAGTTTCTGGGACTGCCCTGAGTTCATTACTACAGCTTATAAGTTGGAAGTGGGTCATCCGCCTGGTGCACCCTTCTTCATGCTTACGGGTAACCTGTTTACCCAACTGGCCAGCGACCCCACTCAGGTTGCCAGAATGGTCAACATGATGTCGGCCCTGATGTCGGCAGCCTGCATTTTGTTCCTCTTCTGGAGTATCACCCATCTGGCGCGCAAGCTCATGGGCACCCAGGGACGGGTGGAGACGATGGGGCAGTTGATAGCCGTTGAGACCAGCGGATTGGTGGGTGCATTGGTTTACACCTTCTCCGACACCTTCTGGTTCTCTGCAGTCGAAGGCGAGGTCTATGCCTATAGTAGCCTGTTTACGGCGCTCGTCTTCTGGCTGATGCTGAAGTGGGAGGACCAGGCCGACCAGCCTCACAGCGACCGTTGGCTGGTGCTTATCGCCTACCTGACGGGCTTGAGCATTGGTGTCCACCTGCTCAATCTGCTTTGTCTGCCTGCCATCGTGTTGGTGTTCTACTATCGTAAGTTCCCGGGTGCGAACCTCAGGGGTTCCATCATTGCCTTGTTGGTATCGTTTGCCCTTGTGGCTGTGGTGCTTTATGGCATTGTACCAGGCATTGTGAAGGTCGGTGGCTGGTTCGAGTTGCTTTTTGTCAATGGGTTGAGCATGCCGTTCAATACGGGCCTGATAATCTATCTGTTCCTGCTCATTACCGCAGTCCTCTGGGCCATCTGGGAGACGCATCGCGACGAGGAAAATCGTCTGCGTATGACTATCTCCTATGCCCTGAGTGTTGGCTTGCTGGGCATCCCCTTCTATGGTTATGGCGTGAGCAGCATTGTGATTGGTCTCGTCGTGCTGGCCATTGTGGTCATGCTTCTTCGTTATAAGAAGGGCGAACGCTTCCTCATCAGTTCCCGCGTGATGAATACGTCGCTCCTTTGCATGTTACTCATCATGGTTGGCTACTCGTCGTATGCCGTCATCGTAATCCGTTCGACGGCCAATACACCCATGGACCAGAACTCGCCTGAGGACATCTTCACCCTTGGCTCCTACCTGAGTCGTGAACAATACGGCGACCGTCCGCTCTTCTACGGCCAGACCTACAATTCGCAGGTACTCTTGAAGGTGGAAGGCGACTATTGTGTGCCCGTCTCCACCAAGGGCGCTCCCGTCTATCAACGTAAGGAGAAGGCCGATGCTGGCGAACCCGACCGTTATGAATTGCTTCGCTACAACCTCGACTATAAGTACGGACAGAATATGTTCTTCCCCCGTATGTATAGTGACCGTCCAGAGCATAAACAGGCCTACGAAGATTGGATGGGCGGTGTAAAGGGGCGCGAGGTAACCTTCGACAATTGCGGACGTACCAGCACCATTAAGATGCCGACGATGGCCGAGAATCTCTACTTCTTCCTGTCTTACCAGATGAACTTCATGTACTGGCGCTACTTCATGTGGAACTTTGCTGGTCGTCAGAACGACATCCAAGGTAATGGCGAACGAGAGCATGGCAACTGGTTGACAGGCATCAAGTGGTTCGACAACTGGCGCCTAGGCGACCAAAGCAAGTTGCCTACTGAATTGCGTGAAAACAAAGGGCACAATGTTTTCTACGCCCTGCCGTTGCTGCTGGGTTTGCTGGGCCTGTTCTGGCAAGTCTATAAGAACAACGACCAGCAGAACGATGGCGTTAAGCAGTTCTGGGTTGTCTTTTTCCTCTTCTTCATGACGGGTGTGGCCATCGTGGTCTATCTCAACCAGACTCCGATGCAACCGCGCGAGCGAGACTATGCCTATGCGGGCTCGTTCTATGCCTTTGCCATTTGGGTCGGGCTGGGCGTAGCCGCTATTGCCGATTGGCTCAAGAGAGTGCTGAAGTCGGAAGTCTTTGCCGCCCTGCTTGCCAGCCTGTGCATACTTGTGCCTGTGCAAATGGCCAGTCAGACCTGGGACGACCACGACCGTTCGGGCCGCTATACCTGTCGCGACTTTGGCCAAAACTACCTCCAGAGCTTGCAGGCTCAGGGCAATCCTGTCATCTTCACCAATGGTGACAACGACACCTTCCCCCTTTGGTATGGTCAGGAGACGGAGGGCACTCGCACCGACGCCCGCGTCTGCAACCTCTCCTACCTGCAGACCGACTGGTACATCGACCAGATGCGCCGTCCGGCCTACGACAGTCCCTCATTGCCTATCTCGTGGAAGCGCATCCAGTATGTCGCCGGCACCCGTGAGGGCATCCGCATCTATCCTGAAGCTATCCAGCAAGTGATGGACTATTATAAGGACGACCCCGAGGCAATGAAGGAGGCTTTGGGCGAGAATCCCTATGAGTTGAAGAATATCATCGACCGCTGGATACTGAACGAGAATGCCGACCTTCAGGTTATCCCCACCGACTCCATCGTTATCACTGTGGACAAGGAGGCCGTCCGCCGTAGTGGTATGATGGTGCCTGATGACAGCATCCCCGATGTGATGCACATCTCGCTGAAGGGTCGTTCGACCGTCTATAAGAGCGAATTGATGATGTACGAGATGTTGGCCCGCTCGAATTGGGAGCGCCCCCTTTACGTAGCCATTACCGTAGGTGAGAGCAACTATGGCGACTTGGGCAAGAACTTTGTCCGTGAGGGTCTTGTTGACCGCATCACCCCCTTCGATACTCGCAAGAGTGGCAAGAACCTCGACTCCGAGAAGATGTACGACAACATCATGAACAAGTTTAAGTTCGGAGGTCTCGACAATCCCGACATCTACCTCGACGAGACCGTCTTGCGCATGTGCTACACTCACCGTCGCATCATTGGCCAACTGGGCCTGCAACTCATGCGCGAAGGCAAGGCTGAAAAGGCGCTCAAACTGATGCAGTTGGCTGAGAAGGAAATTCCTGCTACGACCGTCCCGCACGGTTGGCAAGGCCGTTCGCTTGACATCGCTCGCACTTGGCTCGCATTGGGCCAGAAGAAGAAGGGCGAGGAGATAGCCACTCACGTGGGCAAGACCTCCTGCGAGTACCTCGACTGGTACTTGTCACAGTCGCCACGCTATGCCAACGCCTCGGCCTACGACATCCGCATGCACTTCGTCACCTTGCAGGAGGCCGTCGAACTGCTTGAGGCCGCCGACTCGCCTTTGGCTGCCCAGTACGGGCAACGCCTCGAGCAGTACTACCAGACCATGTCAAACCAGACGGGCCGCTAACCTGCTATGATTATCGAGCAACCCGCACGATTCCTCCGATGGCTCTATCCCCACGCCCTGTGGCGGATGAGCCCTCAGGAGCGTGCCGTATATCTCACCTTCGATGATGGCCCCATCCCCGAGGCCACGCCCTGGGTGCTTGACGTGCTCGACCGGTTCGGGGCCAAGGCCACATTCTTTATGGTAGGCGACAATGCCCATCGTTATCCTGAGCTCCTCACCGAGGTCCGTCGTCGCGGCCATTCCATAGGCAACCACACATACAACCACGTGGGAGGTTTGCGCTGGAGCAGTTGGAAGTACCTCTACAACGTCCACAAGGCAGGCGACGTACTAGGGCACCCTAAACTCTTCCGGCCACCTCATGGGTGGATGCGCGCCGTTCAATACCGCACTATGCGCATTTTCGGCTATCGGGTGGTCATGTGGGACCTTGTGACGCGTGACTACAGTCGAAGGCTCACGGCCCAAGACGTCCTTGAGAACGTGAAGCGCTATGCCCGCCCAGGTAGCATCATCACCTTCCACGACTCGCTGAAGAGTATCGACAAACTCCGCGTGATGCTCCCAGACGCCCTTCAGTGGCTAAAGGACCAAGGATATGAATTCCGTACGATTACAGCGTGATGTAGTGAAAGCCGAGGCCCTGCGCCTTGGCTTTTCGCATTGCGGATTGGCCCCTGCCGAGGAGGTCGATAAGGCCTTCATGCGTCATTATGAGCAATGGTTGAGTGAAGGCCGACAGGCTGGGATGCACTACATGGAGCGCTATCTGGCCCTGCGTCGCGACCCCCGTCTGCTCCTGCCCGGCGCGCGCACCGTCGTCTCTCTGGCTATGAGCTACAACCCCGGCACGGAGCCCACTCAGCCCGCCCTGGCCTGGTATGCCCAAGGTCGCGACTATCACGACGTCCTGCGCCAGCGCCTCCAGATTCTCTTGCAGGTGTTGGGCCTGGAGGGCCGCATCTGCGTCGATACCGCCCCCGTGATGGAGAAGTATTGGGCTTGGCGTTGCGGACTCGGGTGGATAGGCCGCCACACCCAGCTGGTTGTTCCCCGTGAGGGTAGTGCCTTCTTCCTGGCCGAATTGCTCCTGACGCAGGAATCCGATCATTACGACACACCCCTCTACTCCCGTCCCTATCACGAGGGGTGTGGACGCTGCCGGTGCTGTATCGAGGCATGTCCCACCTTGGCCCTTTCCGACGAGGGAATCGACGCCCGCCGTTGCCTGTCGTACCTGACTATCGAGCATCGCGGCCCGTTGCCCCAGGAAACGTGTCGTCACTTGTCGGAGTGTTTCTACGGATGTGACCGTTGCATGCGTGCATGCCCCCATCTCTCCCACGAGGCCACTCCTGTCGAAGATTTCATCCCTTCAGACGAACTGCTCTCCATGTCGCCCGCCGACTGGCTCCGTCTCACCCCCCTCCAGTACCAGTCGCTCTTTCGCGGCTCGGCCGTGAAACGTGCGAAGTACGAAGGCCTGATGCGAAACATTCAGGCAAACAGGAAATAATGTTTAATAGGCTTTTAAAGAACGCTCTTGTTAGGTATTCATGCGCTCTCCTGGTATCAAATTGCAATCCAAGACGGCTTATTTGCTTTCGAAATATAATTATTTGCCCATTCTTGCTTTGCAATTCGTAATTTATTATTATCTTTGCACCCATATTTAAGGTAAAAGGATGAAAGAAAGGATTTCAGGAGCAGAGGCACTGATGCGTAGTCTCGTGGCGGAGGGCGTGGACGTCATTTTCGGGTACCCCGGTGGAGCCATCATGCCCACGTACGACGCACTTTACGACCATCGTGACGAATTGCACCACATACTGGTGCGTCACGAGCAGGGTGCCATGCATGCCGCACAGGGCTATGCCCGCGTGAGCGGTCGTGTGGGCTGTGCCATTGCCACCAGTGGCCCTGGTGCGATGAACACTGTCACGGGCATTGCCGATGCGATGATTGACTCGACGCCGATAGTGGTTATCTGTGGCCAGATAGGGGCCTCCCTGCTGGGTACAGATGCCTTTCAGGAGGTTGATGTCATTGGTGTTACACAGCCCATCTCGAAGTGGGCCTTCCAAATACGTAGGGCCGAGGATGTGGCATGGGCCGTGAGCCGTGCTTTCTTCATTGCACGAAGTGGTCGCCCCGGACCTGTAGTGCTCGACTTCACGCGAAATGCCCAGACGGGCCTGGTTGATTATGAGCCTGCCAAGGTCGATTTTATCCGCAGCTATCGTCCTGTGCCTGTCCCCTCGGACGACATTATTGCCCAGGCCGCCCGGATGATAAACGAGAGCCGGCGTCCATTGGTCTTGGTGGGTCAGGGCGTAGAATTAGGTAGCGCGCGCGCGGAGTTGCAAGCGTTTCTGGAACGGGCCGATATGCCTGCTGGCTGTACGCTTTTGGGTCTCTCGGCCTTGCCTACGGGCCATCGTCTAAATATGGGCATGCTGGGTATGCATGGCAATCTGGCGCCCAACGTGATGACTAACCAGTGCGACCTGCTCATTGCCGTGGGTATGCGCTTCGACGACCGTGTGACGGGCAACCTCAATACGTATGCCCGACAGGCACGCATCATCCACTTCGACATCGACCCCAGCGAGATTGATAAGAACGTCAAGACCGACTTGGCTGTGATAGGCGATTGCAAGCAGACACTAGCTCGTGTGACGGCCCTCTTGCAGGAGCAGAAGCACGAGCGGTGGATCGAGAGCTTCCGCCCCTATCGGGAGGAGGAGACTCGGCGCGTCATCGAGCCTGCCATTCATCCTACCGAAGGCCCTCTGTTAATGGGTGAAGTGGTGAATATGATCAGTGAAGCTACTGGGCACGAGGCCGTGCTGGTGACCGACGTGGGCCAGAACCAGATGTTTGGTTGCCGCTATTTCCAATATACTCAGCCACGAAGTGTGGTGACCTCGGGCGGTTGTGGCACGATGGGCTTCGGCCTTCCTGCTGCCATCGGAGCCACATTCGGGGCCCCAGAGCGCACGGTTTGCCTCTTCGTGGGCGACGGTGGCTTGCAGATGACCCTGCAGGAGCTTGGCACTATCATGGAACAGCAAGCCCCCGTCAAAATAATACTCCTCAACAATAACTTCCTGGGCAATGTGCGCCAGTGGCAATATATGTTCTTCAATAAGCGCTACTCATTCACTCCCATGCTCAATCCCGATTACGAGCGAATCGCCTCAGCCTATGGCATTGCGGCACGCACCGTAGTTGACCGCAGCCAGCTGCGAGAGGCTGTAGAGGAGATGTTACATACCGACGGGCCTTTCCTGTTGCAGTGTGCAGTGAAGGAGGAGGACGATGTACTGCCCATGATACCACCCGGGGCCAATGTCGATGAGATGCTCTTAGAAGTAAAATAAGGAATGGAAGAGAAATTCTACACCATGTTGATTTACAGCGAAAACTTCGCTGGTATTCTGAATCAGATAACTGCCGTCTTTACCCGTCGGCAGGTGAACATCGAGAGCTTGAACGTATGTGCTTCCTCGACGCCTGGTGTGCACAAGTACACCATCACGTGCAATTGCACTGAGGAGATGGTGAAGATGCTCACGAAGCAGATTGAGAAAAAAATCGACGTCCTACAGGCCAATTACTATACCGACGACGAAATTTTCATCATGGAGGCTTGCCTCATAAAGGTCAGCACACCCATGATACTGGAGAACCGTGAGGCTTCGCTCATCCTGCGTACCCACGGTGCTCACATCGTAGAGGTGAATCCCACGTACAGCATCATCGAGATGAAGGGTATGACGGAGGACATCCTGAGCCTATACCAACAACTGAACGCCCTGGGCATGGTCCTGCAGTTCGTACGCTCAGGTCGCATTGCCGTGACGAAGAGTCCCGTGGAGAAGTTGGACAAGTACCTGGAGGAGCGCGAAAAACTTAGAGACTGAATCATGCAGAAGATAGACGAATACCCCTTCTATGTAGAGCCGTTCCATGTCGATTTCATGGGGCGAATATTCCTCGGCATCCTAGGCAACCACCTGCTCAACGCCGCAGGCAATCACAGCCAGCGGCGTGGGTGGGGCATAGGAACGCTGAACGAGAGCCGCCATACCTGGGTGCTTAGCCGATTGAGTATTGAAATGGAGGAGATGCCTCGCCAGTACGAACACGGCACCATTAAGACCTGGGTCGAGAGCGTTATCAAACTCTTTACGAATCGTAACTTTGCCATCCTTCGCGAGAACGGCACTGCCTATGGCTATGCCCGTAGCATCTGGGCCATGATTGACATGGAGACGCGCCGCCCCTGCGACCTGCTGACGCTCTACGATGGTGACATCCTGCGCTACGTCGTTTCGGAAGATGAGAACCAATGCCCGATTGCCGGTCATGGGCGCTTCCGCTTCCGCGAACCAGAGTTGGTGCGCACCATCGACACCCACTACAGCGATGTCGATATCAATGGGCACATCAATTCCATCAAGTACATCGAACATATTCTCGACCTTTTCCCCGCAGAACGTTTCCGCAGGCAGGGACTCCGTCGCTTCGAGATAGCCTACAAGACGGAGAGTTACCTGGGCGATCGCCTATCCTTCTATCGGCAGGAGGTGGATGAGAACGAGACTGACGTTGAGGTTCGAAAGAACGAGACCGAAGTTGTCTGCCAGGCTAAGGTCTGCTTTGCATAATTCTTAACTTTTAATTCTTAATTATATATAGTTATGGCAAAAATGAATTTTGGAGGTGTCATCGAAGAAGTGATGACCCGCGAAGAGTTTCCCTTGGAAAAGGCACGTGAAGTCCTGAAGGACGAAGTTATCGCCGTTATCGGTTATGGCGTGCAGGGCCCCGGTCAGGCATGTAACCTGCGCGACAACGGTTTCAATGTCATCGTTGGCCAACGTCAGGGCAAGACCTTCGAGAAGGCCATCGGTGACGGGTGGGTGCCTGGCGAGACCCTCTTTAGCATCGAAGAGGCTGCCGAGAAGGGTACCATCGTAATGTGTCTGCTTTCCGACGCAGCTGTAATGAGCGTTTGGCCCAGTCTGAAGCCTCACCTCACCCCGGGCAAGGCCCTCTACTTCAGTCATGGTTTTGCAATTACGTGGAACGACCGGACGGGTTGCGTACCTCCCGGCGATGTCGATGTTATCATGGTAGCGCCGAAGGGTAGTGGCACAAGCTTGCGCACGATGTTCCTCGAAGGCCGTGGCTTGAACTCCAGTTATGCCGTTTATCAGGATGCAACGGGTCGTGCCCTCGAGCGCACGTTGGCACTGGGCATCGGCATCGGTTCGGGTTATCTGTTCGAGACCACCTTCCAGCGCGAGGCCACCAGCGACCTTACGGGTGAGCGCGGCAGCCTGATGGGCGCCATTCAGGGCCTGCTGCTAGCTCAGTACGAAGTGCTCCGCGAGAATGGCCATAGTCCCTCGGAAGCCTTCAACGAGACCGTGGAGGAGCTGACCCAGAGCCTTGGTCCGCTCTTCGCTCAAAAGGGTATGGACTGGATGTATGCCAACTGCTCGACGACTGCCCAGCGTGGCGCCCTCGACTGGATGGGCCCCTTCCACGATGCCATTAAGCCCGTGGTACAGCGCCTCTACGAAAGTGTAAAGAGCGGACATGAGGCACAAATCAGCATCGACAGCAACTCGAAGCCCGACTACCGCGAAGGTCTGGAGAAGGAACTCAAGGCCCTGCGTGAAAGCGAGATGTGGCGCACAGCCGTCGTTGTACGTCAGTTGCGTCCCGAGAATAATTGACGGGGGAGACGCGGAGATTAAAAAGAATACGCGCGAGACTTGTATGAGCCTCGCGCGTATTCTCTTTTATGGTATTGTGGGGATTACTGGTAGAACTTGAAGCGGTTGTCGGTAATCTTGGCCTTGCGTGCCAGCGTCTGCATCAGACCGCTGAGAGCACGGGTGTAACCCGTAGCCTGCTGAGCCTCTTCCTGCTTCTGGTCGAACTTGTTCTCAAGAGCTTGCTTCTCCAGCACTTGGAAGGCATAGACGGCACCTTCGCCCTTGACACCTGTTACGAACTGGCCCTTCTTGGCAGCTGCAACGGCACCGCTGAGCGTAGGCTCGCTGCTGGCCACCTTCTGTACGAATACGGGAGCGGTGAACGTGATGTGCTGAACCGTGTCCTGAACGGCACCTGCCATCTTGGCAACTTCAGCCACACTCTTGGCACCCTGGACCTTCTCAATCAACTGGGCGGCCTTCTTGTCCTTGATAACCTCCTGCGAGAGAATCTGTTGCAGGTTCTCGTCCTTGAAGTCGCGCTGACCCTTCTTGTGCACGCCAGTGAGCATGACAACGAGCAACTGGTCGTTGGCATTGCCTGCCTCATAGAGTTCGCTGACGTCGCCGGGCTTGCTGTTGAATACCCAACGCAGGGCGTCGGTGGTACCACGCACGTTGGCAATGTAGTGCTCGGTGGACGTAATGTACTGGGCCGTCTGTACGTTGTAACCCTCCTTGGCAGCATTGGCCTCGATGTCGGCCTGCTTGGGGTTGGCAGCCAGGAACGAGCTGAACTTGTTCCATACCTGGTTGTGAGTGTCCTCACTGAAGTCGATGGGGCGCTTGATGACGGCTACATCGTACTTGTCGATGATGTTGCGGCGGTCGGTGACCTTCACGATAAGGGTTCCGCCCGTGATGTCAAGCTTCTGGGTGGCACCGGTGGGAGTTGTGAAGAGGGTCTCGATGAACTTGCGGTCGTCGTCGCGCAGATTGCTGTTGTCAACCTGTGCAGAGGTTACCCATTGTGCTTCGGCACCCTGGTTGTAGCGCTTGGCGATGGTGTCGATGGGTGCACCGGCAACGAGGGCAGCGTAGATGCTGTCAGCGCTCTTGGTGGCCTTCTCGTCCTTGCCGGGTACGGAGATTACGCGATACTCTACAGAGTCGGGCTGCTGTACCTTGGCAATGTACTTCACTACATTGAGGGTATTCTCGGCAGGATTGAGCGTGGGACCAACGAGGGCGCCGGGCGTAAGGCTGTCGAGCTGGGCAGCAATGTCGGCAGGCAGAGACTTGCGGCTCTGGGGCATTCCGGTGTAGGTGATGCTCGAACGGGACTCACGGACCGTGTTGGCGATGTTTTCACCTGTCTCAAGGGCCTGAGCGTACTCGGTCAGTTCCTGTTGCAGGTCGGCCTTGTCCTGTTCGCTGGCAGTAACGGGTACGACGATGTACTTGATGTCGCGGGCTTCCTGCTGCATGTCGAACAGGTCGGGATACTGCTTCTTCATCTCGTTGTACTTGGCCTTCAGTTCGGCCTCGGTGGGCTCTACGTCGGTGTCCTTAATGGTGGAGTAGGGCAGTGCGGCCAGCAGTACGGACGTCTCGTTGTTGCGGGCGTCGAAGGCGGCCTTTGCACTTGCGGGGTTCGAGAGGAGCAGGCTCGAGAGCAGAGACTGGTACTTCTGGGTCAGTGTGGACTGACGTACCTGCTTCTCGACGAATTTCCAATACTTGTAGTACTGGGCCATGCTTTCCTTCTGAGCCTCGGGGTACTCGGGATTGTTCTGGATTTCCTCGTAGTTCGTCAGGAACTGCTTGAGGATGTTCACGTCGAACTGGCCGGTCTGCTGGTTGACAAACGGTGTCTGGCGCAGCAACTGGTTGGAACCCGTGTTGATGATGTTTTGCACCTCGGCATCGGTCACGGTCAGGCCGAGCGCATTGGCTTCGTGCTCGATAATCTTCTGGCTAACGAAGTCGTTCCAGACCTGGTCGCGCAGCTGGATGGACTGGGCCTCGGTCAGGTTCTGGCCGCCGTTGCTCAGTTTCACTGCGTTCTCATACTCGTCGCAGAGTTCGTTAAATTCCAGATAGTTCACGTTGTCGCCATAAACCTGGCCGATAACCTGGCGGTTGGCGTTGCGGCTCGAAGAGAGGGCACGAACCAACTCTTCAGCAATGAAAGCGAACAAGGCAAGACCCAGGATGATGATAAGGATGGTGCCTTTGCTTCTGATTTTTTGTAAAGTTGCCATTTTGTTTTTATGTTATTATTTATTGTTTTTACGCAAATAGCGCACAAAGATAGTGAAAATAATTAAAAGTCGAAAATTAAAAAATTAAAAATTGAGCATTGCAGCCCTATTTCACCACCTTTAGGCGTACTAATTCGATTTTTGTCGTCGTATTCTTCACAATTTTGAACTCCCAATTGCCAAACCGCACAACTTCGTTGAGTTTCGGAAAACGCTGATATTCGTGCAGGATGAGGCCGCCCAGTGTCAGGTATTCTTCGCTCTCGGGTAGTCCGAGGTCGAAGCGCTCGTTGAGGGTCTCTATTTCCAGTCGGGCCGAGAGCAGGTATTCTCCGTCGCCTACCACCTTGGCCACGTATTTGTTGCTGTCGTGCTCGTCTTCGATTTCGCCGAACACCTCTTCCATCAGGTCCTCAAGGGTCACGATGCCGCTGGTACCGCCAAACTCATCGACGACTACGGCCATCGACTTCTTCTCCTGCATGAGTTGGCGCATCAGCTTTTGTGCCGTCATGGTCTCGGGCACGATGGGCAGTTCGCGGATACAACTTGTCCAGTCGTCGCCGTCCTTGAGTCGGAACATCTCGTTCGAGTGTACGAAGCCCTGTATGTCGTCGATGTCTTCCTGGTAGATGATAATCTTGGAGTGGCCGCTTTCGATAAACTGGCTTTTCAGCACGTCGAGCGGTGTGTCAAGGGCGACGGCCACGATTTCGGTACGCGGCACGATGCAGTCGCGAATCTTCGTAGTGCTGAAGTCCAGCGCATTCTGGAAAATCTTGACCTCCTCGTTCATCTCGCTCTCATCGACGCCCTCGATGTTACGCTGTATCAGGTCGTCGAGGTCAACCTTCGAGAAGCTGCCCTCGTTGCTGGCCTTCTTCACCTTCGCACCGCCCAGCCAAAGGAATACCTTCGACAGACCGCTCGTGAACTTGCTGATGGGGTAGAGCACGATGTAGAAGAGGAACGCCGGTATGGCAAAGGCATTCATCATGCCGTTGGGATTCAGGTGGAAGATGGTCTTTGGCAGGAACTCGCCCGTCACCAGCACGATAAGGGTGCTCAGCAGCGTCTGTATGGTCAGTTGCAGGACGTCGTTGACCTGCCATCCGGTAGGTTCCAGCACGTAGGTGTCGATCAGCCGTGCCATCAGTATGCCGTAGATGACCAGTGCGATGTTGTTGCCCACGAGCAGGGTGGAGATGAAGTTGTTGGGATGGGCATAAAAGACACTGAGGATGCGCGACGTCAGGCCTTCTCCGTTGGCCTTGTCCATTTCGACCCTCAGTTTGCTGCTCGAGACGAAGGCTATCTCCATGCCTGAGAAGAAGGCCGACATGAGCAAGACTATGATACAACTTGTGATAAGCATTATTTCCAGTGTCCTTGTGATTGTGTCTGTTTGTTGGGTGCGGTGGGCATGATGCGGCCCGCCTTTTCGCCCGTCGGGGTGGTGGCGGCTACGGCTGCGGCCGTGTCGGTCGGGGCCTCGTTGGGCTTCTTATCTACGTCGTTCACGGGGAAAGCTCCCTTCGAGTTCGACACGTAGTAGTCGGTCATCTGCTCGTTCGAGCGGAAGTCGGTGCCCTCCAGTTCCTGGTCGGTGGTCTTGATGCGCATGTACTTCGTGCTCCACATCTGGTGCTCGTTCATGTCCCAGAAGAGTTCTTCGGTACGGAACAGAGTCCCCTCGATGTTGCGGATGACCACTCGCCCGCGCAGTTCCCACAGGCGTTGCTCGCGCAGGTAGGCCGTGTCGGCCTGTACGTGCAGGTCGATGTGGAACGACTGGTCGAAGCGTTCCATGAGCAGTCCCTTCATGAACTTCCACGAAGGCGGGTTCGTGTTCGTATAGATGTCCCACTCCTCGGCCACCAGTTTGTAGCGCAGCACGCCCGAGTCGCTGATGAGGGTGCTGATACCCCGCGAGCGCATGAAGGCTGTCGAGTCGTTCTCCCCGATGGCCGCGGCCAGGTGCTCCTCGTCGTTCTCGCATGCAAGGCATAGCAAGGCCGAGAGGATGGCGACGTATAGTAGGGAAATTTCGGTTTTCAACTTTTTTCTTACTGGAATCTAAACTTCATGAACCATGCTTCGTTGAAGGTCACGCCCAGGTGCAGCATCAGGTAGTTCTCCTTGATTTGTCCGCTTACGCTCGGTGCGCGGTGTTTCCACTCCACGGCTACGTTGACGACCGAGAGGGTCTTGGTCGTCAGGGGCAGTGCAGCGCCCAGCGTCAGGCCGTATTCCTTTGGCCCGTCGTTGCCGTTCACCTTGACGTAGGAGGTCGAGTACGAGGCGCCGGCCCGGTAGTGGATGTGGTGGCGGTACTTCGTCCCCAGGGGGTCCTTGATGTAGTCCATGCCGATGGCCGCACGGTGGCGGTTCATGTACTGGTCGGTGGCGATGGCAATCGTCGTGGCCTCGAGTGTCGATTCCGACATGGGCACCTTGCAGCCGTTCCAGCGTTCCAGCGTGTAGTCGGCGCCCAGTGTCAGCTGGCCGTTATGCTTCCACGACGCACCCGCCGAGATGGTGTAGGGCAGGTCGAAGGCCTTCGAGGCCGTGTTGGTGATGGTGTCGCCCTTGCTGGTATAGCGGATTAGCTCCACCTTGCTGCCAATCGTATGGCCGAGGCCCAGGGTGGCTCCCAGCGTCAGTTCGTTCTTCTTGTTGAGTCGGATGGGGTACTGCGCACCGATGTCCAGTTTGTAGGTCTTCAGGTCGCTCGACCACGTCTCGTTCTGCGTGTTGTAGTTGGTCGTGCTCGTTCCGCCTTCGTAGAAGAGTTGCGCCAGCGAGTGGTTGTAGTCGCCCCAGAGGTAGGCTATGTTGGCGCCGATGCTCAGTTTGGCAAATGGGTTCCATCCCATGCCCAGGTAGAGTTGGTGCAGTCCGCCGTTGCCGTAGTACGTGATGTTGGAGGTGATGCTCTGCCCCGTCGTGTAGCTGCTGCCCACACGGCGCGACTCGGTGAAGTTGTAGCCGATGGTCGAGTAGGGTACGAAACCGAACGACAGGCCCAGGCCTCGGCGCAGGCGAAGTCCGGCGTTGATGTATTCGAGCGACGTGTTCAGTGCCTTGGCACTTGCCGAGCCGTCCGACAGGTGGCCCCACTGCAGGGCCATGCCCACGTCGAAGATGAAGGTCAGCGAGTCGATGGCCGAGTACGAGGCTGGGTTCAGCATGTTCACCTGCTTGGCGTTCTGGAAACCCTGTGCCACACCGCTCATGCCTCGGTTGAAGCCCTGCGACTGGTCGTTCAGCAGGCCCACTCCGAAGCGCGAGTACGACGAGTTACTGCCGTTGCTCTGTGCCATGGTTCCGACGACTGCCAGAGTGGCTGCAACGAGGGCGAAAATACGTTTTATCCGAATCATTCGTTATAGTCTAAAATCGTGTTAAGTCCGCGCGGGACGATGAAATCGTCTGCAAAGATACTACTTTTTGTTGAAATACCCAATTTCTTCGTGTCTCCGCCCGTTAAAAAAACTGAAACGTGCGGATATTTGCGTCTGAAACGCCTGATATAGCCCTCAATTTCGTATTTCATGCCCCAGACGACGCCACTTCTCAGGGCCGTCGCCGTGTCGTATCCCAGTTCGGGCGTTTCGCCCTCGCCCTCTATGAGTGGCAGCAGGGCCGTATGTTCGTGCATGGCGCGCAGCCGGAGGCCCAGTCCCGGCGATATGTTGCCGCCCAGGTAGTGGTTGTCGCTGTCCAGAAAGTCGAAGGTGATGCACGTCCCCGTGTCGATGACCAGCAGGTCGCCCTCGGGCATTAGCGTGCGTGCCCCCACGATGGCCGCGATGCGGTCGGCACCCAGCGTCTCCGTCGTGTGGTACAGGATGCCGACTGGCACGGGCGTCTCGCCCGTCAGTTGCCGTATCGCGAAGGGCAGCGACTCCAGCACCCTCCGGCCCTCCTCCGGAATCCGCGCCACCGACGAGTAGATGCCCTGTCGGCATCCCATGCGCTTGGCGAACTCCAGTACCCCCGTCAGTTTGTGGTCGGTGGCGAAGTGCTCCACTATATTACCGCCCTCGAAGGCAAATACCTTCGCCCGCGTGTTACCTATATCAATAATCAGTTTCATCTTGTCGTCTCGTTATCCCGTTATCTCGTTATTCCCCACAAAGTTAGTAAATTTCCATCAGATTCCAACAACGGGAAGGCGAAAATGTTTCTTCTCGGCCTTGTCGTCGTTCAATGCGCATTGAACGAACGTTCCATCGGCATCGAACGATGAAAGGGACGAAAAGTTTTTGCTGTAGGGTTTGGAAGTTTTGAGAAAAAGAATTAATTTTGCATCGATTTTGTAATTTAATTATTAACCATCAAAGAAAAGATTATGTCAATATTCTTTACGATTGGAAAACGTGGGCTTTTGCCTGGAGAAGAGAGTGGCAATACGCGTAATCTGCGTCCTCGCATCGATACTCGCGAGACGACGGATGTTGTGGATTTTCAGAAGCACGCAACGTGGGGCACGGTGCTCGACTATGCGGCGCTGGGATATGCCTTGGGAGAGGCCCGGCGCATCATGCTGCACGAGATGGAGGACGGCAAGGGAGTGACCCTGCCGGGCATCGGTACCTTCCGGCTGAGCGTGAAGGGCGAAATCGAGGAACGGGAGGGACGGTTGCACGGGAAGGACGTGCACGTCGAGGGTATCCTCTTCCAGCCCGACCGTGAACTGCTGGAGGAGGTGCGCCGGCTAAGTGTCGTGCAAGAGCCGTTCCGCCAGACGGTGGAGGCCGATGCGGAGGAACTCGAGGAGGTGCTCGCCACGCTCTTTGCCAAGGGGGAGACCATCACGCGGAAGGCCGTGCATCGCGCCTTCGGCGGGAAGTTGACCCTCCACCGCGTGACGAGCCTCTTGCAGCGGTTGGTCGGCGAGGGCCGACTCGTCAGCGAAGGTTGCGGATCGACGACGCGATACAGGCAATTAATAATAGACAATTGACAATTGGGGGTCGAAAATTTGGCCGTTCGCGGGATATTCCGTATATTTGCACGCAATTTGCGCGCGTATGCGGATAATAATAAGGATAATATTGGCCACAGTGGTGCTGTTCTCGACCCTTACGGGGGCGAGGGCGCAGGCGGTGGGCGACAGCATCGAGGCTTCGCTGCTGACGTGCTCGCCCGGCACGCAGGTCTATTCCATCTACGGCCATACGGGGCTGCGCGTGCGAAACCTGACGAAGGGCATCGACGTGGTATTCAACTACGGGGTGTTCGACTTCCGCCGGCCCCACTTCACGTGGCACTTCGTCCTGGGCGAGTGCGACTACGAGGTGGACGCCTTCCCCTACGAGATGTTCCTCGAGGAATACCGCCATCGCGGTTCGTCGGTCATCGAGCAACGGCTCAACCTGACGCCCGAGGAGGCCAACCGGCTGTTTGCCCTGCTGGTCACCAACTGCCAGCCCGAGAACAAGACGTATCGATACAACTTCCTGCTCAACAACTGTACGACGCGGGCCCGCGACATCATCGAGGATGCCGTCGGGGGGACCGTCGTCTATGAAGAGGCCGAGGATCATCCGACCTATCGCCAGTTGCTCCATCGCATGACCGAGGACTATCCTTGGGAGGAGGTGGGCAACGACCTCCTGCTCGGTGCCAAGTGCGACACGGTGCTCAGCGACCGCGCGGCGCAGTTCCTGCCCGAGCAGCTGATGCGCTACATGGCCCAAGCCCAGGTGTATGACGACCAGAACAATCGCCATCCCCTGGTGGCCAGCACGACGGAACTGGTGGCCGCCCGCCCGCAGGCTCGGGCGGAAGGGTTCCCCCTGTCGCCCCTCGTGATGGGGCTGCTGGTGGTCGTGGCGTTCGTGTTGGTGGCCCTGCTGGAGTACGTGATATGGCGCCAGCTGTGGGGCTTCGACATCCTGGTGATGTTGGCCCAGGGACTGGCCGGCGTGCTGCTCACGTTCATGGCCGTCTTCTCCCACCATCCCACGGTTACGGCCAACTGGCAGTTGTGGATACTGAACCCCTTGCCCCTGCTCTGTATCGTGTGGGTCGTGCGCTGTGCCATACACCGCCGCCGCTGCCTCTACCACTACCTCAACCTGCTCGCCCTGGTGCTCTTCATCGTCTTTATGCCCTGGATTCCGCAAGATTTCTCGGCCCTGACCCTGCCTTTGGCACTGGCTTTGTTGACACGTCCGGTGAGCTACCTCATTCATTACAACCGCAATAACGCCCAATCGCAACAATCGTGAAACCCGCCACCCAATACCGACTCCTGACCTCGCTGGCCCTGCTGATGACCATGATTGGCGCAGAGGCACAGACGGCACCCGAAGTGCCGCGTCTGGTGGTCAGTGTGGTCATCGACCAGTTGCGCTCCGACTATCTGGAGGCCTTCTCGCCCCTGTATGGCGAAGGCGGGTTCCGTCGGCTGATGGGGCAGGGCCGTGCCTACCAGCAGGCCGAGTACCCCTTTGCCCAGCCCGACCGCGCTTCGGCCATGGCCTGTCTGATGAGTGGCTCGTCGCCCTACGAGAACGGCATCGTGGGTGAGCGTTGGCTCGACCGCTCGACCCTGCAATCCACCTATTGCGTGGGCGACGGACGGCCCGACAACCTGGGCGTTACGACCATTGGCGACGAACTGAAGGTGGCCACCGAGGGCAAGGCGCTGGTCTATGCCGTGGCGCCGAACAGCGACGCCGCCGTCCTCTCGGCGGGTCATGCTGCCGACGGAGCCTTCTGGCTCAACGACGAAACGGGGCAGTGGACCTCCTCCAACTATTACCGCACGCCCACCTGGCTGGGCTACTACAACCGCAGTCAGCACGCGGCCGAGTCGATTGCTTCCCTCACGTGGGAGCCGACCAACGGACTGGTGGGCGAGTTCAACTACTTCGTGTCGGGTGGGACACGTAAACCCTTCCGCCACCAATTCCGCGGCGACCGCCGCTTCCGCGAGTTCAAGGCCAGCGCCTTGGTCAACGAGGAGGTGAACGACTTCGTGGCCCATTGCCTCCAGAATTCGCTCCTGGGCATGGACGCCGTGACCGACTTCCTCGGGGTGACCTTCTATGCCGGCAACTACGACCACCGGACCGTGGCCGAGTGCCCGATGGAGTTGCAGGATACCTACGTGCGCCTCGACCACCAGTTGGGCCGACTCCTCGACATGGTGGAACAGAGGGTGGGCCGCGACCGTGTGCTCTTCGTCGTAACCAGTACGGGCTACAGCGACGGGGAACAGACCGACGGCGACCTGAGCCGATACCACATCCCCTCGGGCGAGTTCAATATTACCCGTTCCCAGCTGTTGCTCAATATGTACCTGTCGGCCGTCTATGGCCAGGGGCAGTATGCCGAGGCCAGCATGGGCAACCAAATCTACCTCAACCGAAAACTGATAGAGAACCGGGGCCTGAACCTGAGCGAGGTGCTCGAACGCAGTGCCGACTTCCTGATACAACTGAGCGGCGTGCGCGACGTCTATACCTCGCAGCGCCTGGCACAGGGGGCATGGACTCCGGGCATCCGCGACATCCGCAATGCCTATCACCCCAAGTGCTCGGGCGACATCCTGGTACAGGTGGCTCCCGGTTGGAAACTGATAAACGAGCAGACCAACGAGCGCAAGACACAACGCGACTCGTACATGGGCTTCCCGCTCTATTTCTACGGGCTCGACATACGGCCCGAAGTGGTAGAGACGCCCGTCACGGTGGACCACATTGCGCCTACCCTGGCGCAGTGCATGCGCATCCGTGCCCCGAATGCCTGCTCCGCTTCGCCCCTGACGGGCATACGTTGACTGATTTAATAAATTAAGAATTAAGAAATAAGAATAAAGATGAAATTTATAGATTTTCTGAGTAGTATCTTCGGTAACAAGGCCCAGCGCGACATGAAGGCCATTCAGCCCCTGGTAAATCAGGTGAAGGCCCTGTACCCCGAAGTGCAGTCGATGACGAACGACGAACTGCGCGCCAAGTCGCAGGAGATTAAGAACCAGGTGCAATCGGCCCCCGCCGACCTGCGCCGGCAGATAGACGAACTGAAGGCCAAAATCGAGGAAACCGAGATTCAGGACCGTGCCCCCATCTTTGCCCAGATAGACAAACTGGAGAAGGAAGTGCTGGAGGTGCTGGAGAAGGCCCTCGAGGAGGTGCGCCCCATGGCCTTTGCCATCGTGAAGAGCACGGCCGAGCGTTTCACCAACAACAAGGACATCGTGGTGACGGCTACCGACTTCGACCGTGAACTGGCTGCCCGCCACGACTTCGTGGACATCGAGGGCGATAAGGCCATCTACCACAATACGTGGGTTGCCGGCGGCAACGAGACGGAGTGGAACATGATACACTACGATGTACAGCTCTTCGGTGGTACCGTCCTGCATCAGGGTAAGATTGCCGAGATGGCTACGGGTGAGGGTAAGACGCTGGTGGCCACGCTGCCCGTATTCCTCAATGCCCTGACGGGCAACGGCGTACACGTCGTTACCGTCAACGACTATCTGGCCAAGCGTGACTCGGAGTGGATGGGCCCGCTCTACATGTTCCACGGCCTCTCGGTCGATTGTATCGACAAGCACCAGCCCAATAGCGAGGCACGCCGCCGCGCCTACATGGCCGACATCACCTTCGGTACGAACAACGAGTTTGGCTTCGACTATCTGCGCGACAACATGGCCACCGACCCGAAGGACCTCGTGCAGCGCAGCCACAACTATGCCATCGTCGATGAGGTGGACTCCGTCCTTATCGATGATGCCCGTACGCCGCTGATTATCTCTGGTCCCGTGCCCAAGGGCGAAGACCAGATGTTCGAGGAGTATCAGCCCCTGGTCGAGCGTCTGGTGGGCGTGCAGCGCCAGTTGGCCACGCAATACCTGGCTGAGGCTAAGAACCTTATTGCCCAGGGACAGGAACAGCACAACCAGGAGATGACGGAAAAAGGTTTCCTTGCCCTCTACCGCAGCCATAAGGCCCTGCCTAAGAACAAGCCCCTCATCAAGTTCCTCTCTGAGCCTGGCATCAAGTCGGGTATGCTCAAGACCGAGGAAATCTACATGGAGAACAACAATAAGCGCATGCCTGAGGCCGTCGAGCCTCTGTACTTCGTGGTCGATGAGAAGCAGAACAGTGCCGACCTGACCGACAAGGGCCATGAGTGGCTGGCCAAGCAGGTGAACGATAAGGACCTCTTCGTCCTGCCCGACCTGGCCATGCAGATGAGCGAAATCGAGGGCGAAGGCCTAACCGAGGAGGAACGCCTCGAACGTAAGGATAAGCTCTACACCGAATACGCCATCAAGAGCGAGCGCATGCACACCCTGCAGCAACTCCTCAAGGCCTATGCCATGTTCAACCTCAACGAGGAGTACGTCATCATCGACGGTGAAGTGAAGATTGTCGATGAACAGACGGGCCGCATCATGGAAGGCCGCCGCTGGAGTGACGGACTGCACCAGGCCGTGGAGGCTAAGGAACACGTGCAGATTCAGGCCGCTACGCAGACCTTCGCCACCATCACCTTGCAGAACTACTTCCGCATGTACCACAAGTTGGCGGGTATGACCGGTACGGCCATTACCGAGGCTGGCGAGTTCTGGGACATCTATAAACTGGATGTGGTGGAGATTCCCACCAACCGTCCCATCGCCCGCGACGACATGGATGACCGCGTCTATAAGACCCAGCGCGAGAAGTATAAGGCCGTCATCCAGGAGATTGAGCGCATGCGCAACAGCGGTCGCCCGACGTTGGTCGGTACGACGAGCGTCGAAATCAGTGAGATGCTGTCGAAGATGCTGCAAATGCGCAAGATTCCTCATCAGGTCTTGAACGCCAAACTCCACCAAAAGGAGGCCGACATCGTAGCCCTGGCCGGTCAATCGACTCCCGATGCCAACGGCAAGATGCTCGGTGCTGTTACCATTGCCACCAACATGGCCGGTCGTGGTACCGATATTAAGCTCTCGCCCGCAGTGCGTGAGGCAGGCGGATTGGCCATTATTGGTACCGAGCGCCACGAGAGCCGTCGTGTTGACCGCCAGCTGCGTGGTCGAAGCGGACGTCAGGGCGACCCCGGTTCGAGCGTATTCTTCGTTTCCCTCGAGGACAAACTGATGCGCCTCTTCGCCTCGGAACGTATCGCCAAGGTCATGGACCGTTTGGGATTCGAGGACGGCGAGATGATTGAGCACCCGATGATTTCAAAATCTATCGAGCGTGCCCAGAAGAAGGTCGAGGAGAACCACTTCGGCGTACGTAAGCGCCTACTCGAGTACGACGACGTGATGAACAAGCAGCGCACCGTCATCTACGAAAAGCGTCGTCACGCCCTGATGGGTGAGCGCATCGGCATGGACATTGCCGACATGATATGGGACCGCGTGTGCAACATATTGGAGAACAACGACTTCGTCGGCTGTCGCGAGCGCTTCCTCGAAGTGTTTGCCATGGAGTTCCCTCTGTCGCAGGACCGTCTCGAAGGTGGCAAGCTCGACGACTTGGCCGAAGAGGTTTACCAGAAGGTAATGGACCGCTTCAAGCAGAAGACCAACCTCATGGCCAGCAATGCCCAGAAGGTGATTGCCCGCATCTACGAAAGTCCGCAGGGACAGATGTACGAACAGATTCGTGTGCCCGTGCTCGACGGACGTCATGTCTATCAGATAATGGTAGGCCTGAAGGAGGCTTACGAGACGCAGTCGCAAGCTCTGGTAAAGGCCTTCGAGAAGGCCATCCTCCTGCACACCATCGACGAGGCTTGGAAGGAAAACCTGCGCCTGTTGGACGAACTGAAGCACTCGGTGCAGAATGCCTCTTACGAGCAGAAGGACCCCTTGCTCATCTTCAAGTTGGAGAGCGTAAAACTCTTCGACGACATGGTCAACCGCATCAACAACAAGACCATCAGCGTCCTGATGCGTGGCTCTGTGCCCGATGTCGATGTGCAGATGACGCAGGCCCCCTTGCCCGACAGCCAACAGAACCGTCGCCAGCAATATACCGAGAGTCGTACCGACCTGACCGACCCAGCCCAGCGTGCAGCCGCCGCTCGCGACACCCGTGAGCAGCAAGGCCCTGTGCAGCCCATCACGGCCGAGAAACTCCCCGGTCGTAACGACCCCTGCCCCTGTGGCTCCGGCAAGAAGTTCAAGAACTGTCACGGCAAGAATCTATAACCCTCTATAACTCCCCATAAAACTATGGAACCCACCCCACAGACCATTCAGCAAATCGAGCGTGCCATTCGCCGCATCGCGGAGAACTTCCCCCCCGAAAGCGACGCCGTACTGACGGACATCCATCTGCAGGTGAAGCCTTCCTCAGGCGAAATCCTGGCCTACGACGACAATGACGAAGAACTCACCCGTGTCGTTGTAGAGCAGTGGATTGAAGCCAAGGACGACGACTTCTACGAGGAAGCCGCGGCACAGCTCTGCCAGTGTATCGAGCAACTGCGCGAGACCATCATCGACCGGATGTCCGTCATGCACCCCTTCTCCTTCGTTCTGCTCGACGAGGACAAGGAGACCCTGCGCGACCTCTATCTCGTCGATGACGACACCGTCATCCTCAGCCGCGGCCTGCTCGAAGGACTCGACGAGGAACTCGACCAGTTCCTGCGCGACCTCCTGGCCTAAGACCTGTGGGCCTCTACCGCACTTTGTTAAACCAAATACGTAAAAAGATGAAAAGATTGTTATTGTTAGCCCTCACGTTGGTTGTCGGACTCGGCACCACCTTTGCCGTTCCCGCCAAGCGAGGCGTTCGTAAGACCCTGACGTTGAATGACGGCACGCGCGTCGAAGCCACCCTGACTGGCGACGAACACGTCCACTATTACCTGACCGACGACCATCGCGCCATTCAGCGAGTTGGGGATGCCTACCAGTTTGTCAGTCGCGACTCGTTGCAGCAAGTCCACCTGAAGCGCCTTACCGCGCGCAATAAGATTCGTGCCAACCGTCCTCGCAAGGCCGAGTACAAGGGCCAGAAGAAGGGACTCGTCATCCTCGTCGAGTTCTCTGATATCAAGTTCACCTACGACAAGGCCACCTTCAATGACTATTTCAATAAAGTCGGCTTCAACCTCGATGGCATGAAAGGCTCCGTCCACGACTACTTCTACGAGCAGAGCTATGGCCAGTTCGACCTCGAGTTCGATGTCGTGGGGCCTGTGAAAGCTTCTTATGCAGCCAGTTACTATGCAGGACAAAATAGCCGTGTTGCAGCTCTCGTCAATACACTCTGCAAGCAGGTTGATGACCAAGTCGATTACAATAAGTATGACTGGGACGGCGATGGCGTGGTCGATCAAGTCTATGTCATCTATGCCGGATATGGCGAGGCACAGGGTGCTGAAAATACCATTTGGCCCCATGAGTGGACTGTGGCTGGTGGCGCAACACCTTATAAGACAAAGGATGGCCCCAGTATCTACACCTATGGTATCTCCTGCGAACTGATGGGCGATGGCAAGAACAATACGGGCCACCTCGACGGCATCGGCACCTCCTGCCACGAGTTCAGCCACTGCCTGGGCTTCCCCGATTTCTATGATACCAGCGACAATGGCAGTAACTTCGGCATGGGAGCTTGGGACCTGATGGACTACGGTTGCTACAACGGCGACTCCAATGGCCACAGCCCCAGCGGCTACACCGCCTATGAGCGCTGGGTTGCAGGCTGGTTGGAGCCCGTAGAACTAAACGCAAGCTGTCAGGTTGTCGACATGCCAGCCATCCAGGATGAGCCACGTGCATACGTTTTGTACAATGATGCAAACCATAATGAGTATTACTTGTTGGCTAATCATCAGCTGAAGGGCTTTGATGCAGCTGCTGGTGGGCATGGACTATTGGTGATACATGCCGATTACAATGCTTCTGCATGGGCTTCTAATAGAGTCAATGTAGAAGCCGACCATCAGCGAATGACTATTATACCTGCCGACAATACAGCCACATCAGGAAGTCTTGCAGGTGATCCCTTCCCTGGAACGCGTAAGAAAAAAGAACTTTCTAATACGAGCACTCCTCGGGCTACTCTCTATAACGAGAATACCGATGGAATGAAACTGATGAATAAGCCTATTAGCGGAATAGACGAAACGGCGGGCTTGGTTTCGTTTAACTTTATGGGAGGTGTGCCCTTGGACGCTCCTATTGTCTTAGAGGCCTCCAATATTACGGCCAGCAGTTTCGTGGCAAATTGGCAGGCCGTTGATGGGGCAACCGACTATACGATAAGTCTGACTAAGACCTTGTCGGGAGAAGATATAGAGCCCTTTGCAATCTTTGAGGAAGACTTTGAGAAGTTTACGGATTCGACGCTTGACCCGCCAGATGTTTCGGCGTCGCTTGATGATTATACCAACATTCCCGGGTGGACTGGATCTCACCTTTATACGTCAAAGAGCAAACTTCGTGTAGGAAAGAAGAATTATGCAGGTGAACTGATCTCGCCAATATTTGAGGCCCCGTTGCACGACACTCTAACAGTGCTGATTGCGCCTATTAGTGCGGCTCGTATGGCAACAACCAAAGTGCAGGTCCGTATAAACGCGCCTGAACGTGGTGGCTATTTGTATGCCAATATCGATTCTGTTCCATTGGCTTCCTCTAAAGAGGCGGGTATGAGTTACATCCTTACAGCTCCTTGGTCGTATGGCTCTTTCCAGATAGCTGTTTATCCAGAGTCGACAGAAGCTGGTATTTATATGGATTATTTAGCTGCGATTGATGGATTGCCAGACTTTGATGATGATGAAAAGGACCTGCCTCGCAGACAAAAGGGAAATAGCGGGGAGAATAATGCCCCCTCTTTTGTCGGACTACCTGTGGAGTGGACATGGGTAAGTGAGGGTGAAAACACGATTCCAACTCCTTCGAGAGCGCCTCGTGTCGTAACTACTACATATACGACAACAGCCACGAGCTATGAGTTTACCAATTTGGAACCAGCCTCCTATTCATATAAGGTAAGGGCGAATACAACAAATGGAGTGTCGCCTTGGAGTGATGAACAGAATGTGGCACTTGCAGATGGCCTATATGATATTCGGACTGCCATGCCAAAGTCGGGCCGCACCTACATGCTCGACGGCCGTCAGGTGGAGAGTGGCACGCCGCTTCGTCCCGGCATCTACGTGCGCGACGGCAAGAAGTTCCTTGTCCGCTAAACGAGAGCCACATCAAGTATTTATATCCCACGAACTCCGGTTTGTGGGATATTCTTTTTGTGCCATAGGTGGCACAAATCCGTGCCATTGGTGACACTCCCCCGTGCCATAGGTGGCACAACGGGACTTTGTACTCAGCCGGAATTTACGCGTGCGCGCGTTTCCTTAATATATTATATATATAGGGGCGCCTGCGCCAGGGCATAAGAAGTTTGACGAATTGTAACTTTTCGTGCCCCTGCTTTAACAAAAACTCATAATTCGTAACTGAAAAAGGCGATTTTCTTTTGTTTTTTTAACTTTTTACTGCGAAAATGCAAATAAATCAAAAAATATGCTTATCTTTGCACCTTGAAAATGTGTATCTGAGCCATTGGTAGCTCATGAACAGGTAAAAAGAGAAAGGAAATTATTAATTAAATTATGTTTAACATTAAAGCAAAAGAGTATTCTATGAGAAAGAGAATTGCGCTTTTCTTGGCTTGCTTTTTCATGGCAAGTCTGGCTTTCGCCCAAACGAAGGTGACGGGTACCGTTATCAGCGTTGAGGACGGTGAGCCTATCCCCGGAGCCTCTGTATTGTTGGAAGGTACCAAGACAGGTGTCGTCACCAATGCAGATGGTAAGTTCTCCTTGACAGTTCCTGCAGGCGTGAAGCGCCTGGAGGTAAGCTGCTCGGGTATGATTAAGCAGTTGGTGCGTGTAAAGCCCGTCATCAACGTCGAACTGGAGACCGACAATAAGGCCCTGGACGAGGTGATGGTCGTTGCTTATGGTACAAGTACCAAACAGTCTTTCACGGGATCTGCTTCAGTTGTAGGCACAGAGCAAATCGAAGCATTGCAGAGTACCAATGCGCTGGACGCTCTAACAGGTCATGTGGCTGGTGTCGAGTTGTACAGCCTTACGGGTAACCCTGCCAACAACAAACCCAGCATCCGTATTCGTGGTGTAAGCTCTCTGAGTGCGGAGACAGAGCCTTTGCTCGTTGTTGATGGTGCTCCTTATGGTGGTGACATGAACACCATCAATACGGCCGATGTCGAAAGTCTGACTGTACTGAAGGATGCTGCTGCCACCTCTCTGTATGGTGCTCGTGGTGCCAATGGCGTTGTGCTGATTACTACGAAGAATGGTAAGCGTGGCGATGCCAAGGTGACTTTGGATGCCAAGTGGGGTTCGAATGGTCGTGCACGTCGTGAGTACAAGACCGTCAGCAGCCCCGCCCAGTACTATGAGATGTACTATGGTGCCCTGAACAATTATGCTCAGGATAAGTTGGGTTATACGGCTTCTCAGGCTAACCAATGGGCAAACCGCAACCTCACAGCCAGCAACAACTATGGTCTTGGTATGAATGTTTATGATGTTCCTGCTGGTCAGCAGTTGATTGGTATGAATGGCAAGCTGAATCCTAACGCAAAGCTTGGCCGTACCGTGACCTATGCAGGTGAGGACTATCTGCTCATGCCTGACGACTGGCTCGATGCCGCATACAGCCATGGTCTGCGTCAGGAGTACAATGTTAATGTCAGCAAGGCCGACGAAAAAGGTAGCTTCTTCGCTAGCTTCGGTTACATCAACAACGAAGGTATCACCTACAACAGCAGCATGGAGAACATAAATGGCCGTTTGAAGGCAGATCTGCAGGCCAAGAAGTGGTTGAAGGTAGGTGGAAACATGTCCTATAGCCATTATAATGCAAAGTCGATGCTGGCCGATGGTACAAGCAATAGCTCAGCCAACATCTTTGCTGTTGCAACTCAGATAGCCCCTATCTATCCTTTGTATATCCGTAATACAGACGGAAGCATAAAGATAGATCCTCGCAACGGCCAACGGATGTATGACTGGGCCGATGGCGGTAATGCTGGAACTTCGCGTCCTGTCATGACTGGTTCTAACGCTGTTCAGCAGCAACAATTAGACCTGAATCAGTGGGAAGGCAATGCCTTGAGCGCTACAGGCTTCGCTGAAATCCGCTTTGCTAAAGACTTCAAGTTCACCAGCCAGAATACGGTGAATCTTGATGAAAGCCGTAGCACTGACCTGACTAACCCCTATTATGGTAACTATGCTGGTCAGAACGGTATCCTCTATAAGGCTCATAGCCGCACGCTTGACTACACCTTCCGTCAGCAGTTAGACTGGACTCACATGTTTGGCTCGCATGACGTAAGTGCCATGGTTGGTCATGAGTGGTATCGCAATAACTACTATTACCTGACTGCCAGCAAGTACAACATGTTCGACCCGAGCAATCTCGAGTTGAATGGTGCAGTTTCTGATAATTCAGGTGCAGGTTCCTATACTACGATGTACAACGATGAAGCATACTTCGCTCGTGCACAGTACAACTATGCCCTGAAGTACTTCCTGTCTGCAACGTATCGTCGTGAAGCTTCAAGTCGCTTCTCGAAGAATGACGGCCGCTGGTGGGGTAACTTCTGGAGCGCCAGTGCTGCTTGGGTAATCTCTCAGGAAAAGTTCATGCAGAAAGCAACGTGGGTTGACTTCCTGAAGCTGAAGTTGAGCTATGGTGAGCAGGGTAACGACAATATCTCAAACTACCTCTACACCAACCGTTACTCAGTTGTTAACTCTGGCGGCAATCCTGCTGTTATTCCCAGCTCAACAAAGGGTAACAAGGACATCACCTGGGAAACAATTGGTGAACTGAACGGAGGTTTGGAATTTGGCCTGTTCAAGAATCGTTTGAACGGTAGTATCGAGTACTTCTGGCGTAAGACCAGCGACATGCTCTATTTCTTCTCTCTGCCTCGTTCGTCAGGTTTCGGTGGTTACTATGACAACGTGGGTGACATGGTTAACCATGGTGTTGAGGTTGAATTGGATGCCAACATCCTCAGTTATCAGAACTTCAAGTGGAACGTAGGTGTCAACCTGACCCATTACAAGAATGAAATCACCAGCATGCCTGAAGAGAAAAAGACCGCTACGGTTTATGACTTCGATGGTAAGGAATTCCATGGTTATACGAACGGTAACATGTTCCTGGGTGAAGACCTCAGCATCGGTAGTTACTACATGCCTCGATATGCAGGTGTGGATAAGGCAACTGGTGAGAGCCTCTGGTATTACAACAAGGCTGACGGCTCCAAGGGTACTACTGCCAACTACGACGAGGCAACCGACTATGTCGTAAGTGAGAGCCTCCTGCCTAAGTTATTTGGTGGTATCAACACCCGTGTTGAACTCTATGGATTTGAACTTGGCGTAGATTTCGCTTATCAGATTGGCGGTAAGATTTATGACAGTCCTTATGCAACCTACATGAGTTCTCCCACAAACAGCAGCCGTGGTGACAACTTCCATGCTGACCTTTTGAAGGCTTGGACTCCCACCAATACCAATACTGATATTCCTCGCTTGCAGTACGCAGACCAGTATTCTGCAAGTCTGAGCACCCGCTTCCTGACCAAGGCCAGCTACCTGAGCCTGCAGAACCTGACCTTTGGCTACAACTTGCCCGCTACGATGCTGCGCAAGGCTAAGATTGATGCAGTGAAGTTGTACGTGAATGCCAGCAACGTATGGTTGTGGAGCAAGCGTCAGGGTCTCGATCCTCGTACTGCAGCTACCAACTTTACCTATGGTACCTCTAATGCTACTTACTACTCTACAATCCGTACCATTAGTGCCGGTGTGAAAGTAACCTTCTAAAAAAGTTATGAAGATGAAAAATATATATAAAATTTTCGCAGTAGCAGCGTTGGCCAGCACCTTTACCCTGACCAGCTGCATTGAGGAGCCTGTCCCCACCAATACGGTTATTGATGAGGCTCTTAAGTCTTCGAGCAAGGCTTCTGAGGCCTTGGTATGGGCCATGCCTGCCTTCTTGAACAAGTATGGTGTTTACAGTAGCGACCGCCATTACGACTGGGGTTATGGCTCGCTGATGCACATTCGCGACGTCATGACCGCTGATATGGCTGTAGTTAGTTCCGGTTACAACTGGTATAGCAGTTGGTCTGGTAACAATTATCAAGGTCGCCGTTATGTCTATAGTGCCTTTACATGGTACTATTACTTTGGAGCCATTAATACGGCCAACAATGCAATCGGTGCCCTAAAAGGTGTGTCAGAAGGTTTGAGCGCTGGTTATCTGGGTGCAGCATACGCTTACCGTGCCCTCTTCTATCTGGATGCAGCCCGTATCTATGAGTTCCTTCCCAATGATCGGTTTGGTTTAGACTATGTTACGACCAACACCGACGGTGGCAGTGACGACGACAGCGCATTTGGTAAGAGCATCAACTATCTGACCGTTCCTATCGTAACGGACGAAACTCCCGAGGATCAGGTTCAGAACAATCCTCGTGTCAGCCACGAAGACATGTATGCCTTCATCCTGTCAGACTTGGATGAGGCAGAGAAGCTGATTTCCAACTACAGCCGCAGCAGTAAGACCACGCCCGACCTGGCTTGTGTCTATGGTCTGAAGGCTCGCCTCTATATGTGGAATGCTGGCTACCTTGAGGAGACTGGCAAGGGCGATGCTCAGGCAGAGTATGCTAAGGCAGAGCAGGCAGCTGCTGATGCAATCGCAACTGGTGGTAATACACCTCTCACGCGTGCTCAGTGGCTCGACACAAAGACTGGCTTCAACGATATGAGCGTAAGTTCGTGGATGTGGGCTTCGAGTGTTTCGGCTGATGACGATGTTGTTCAGTCTGGTATTCTTAACTGGACCAGCTGGATGTCGAATGAGGCAACCTTTGGCTATGCATCAGCAGGCCCCTTCACGATGATTGCATCAGAGTTGTATGATAAGATCTCGAATAATGATTTCCGCAAACTTAGCTTCATTGCTCCCCGTGACCATGAACTGAGTGGCCAAGAACCCCTTCTTATCACTGATAAGAACGATGATAATTACATGTATGCCGACTTCCCCGACTATGCATCAATTAAGTTCCGTCCTGGTGGTGGCACTCCCGATGATGCAAAGGTGGCAGCAGCATGTGACTATCCTGTAATGCGTGTAGAGGAGATGTATCTTATTCAGGCAGAGGCCGCTGCTCATCAGGAACCCTCACGTGGTGCGCAATTGCTGACAAACTTTGTTAAGTCTTATCGTAATCCTGGCTACGAGTGTGCAGCAGTATCTGTGAATGGTGTTGTTGATGAGTGCTTCCTGCAGAAGCGCATCGAGTTGTGGGGTGAAGGCCAAACATTCTTCGACTACAAGCGTTTGAATAAGTCGGTTGACCGTACTGCCAGCTCGAACTGGGATGCTACTGAGAACTTTAAGACAGAGGGTCGTCCTGCATGGATGAACTTCACTATCATCATTAGCGAGGAGAATAATAATCAGGGCCTTAAGGGCTATAATAACCCCGATCCCAGTGGTCTTTATACTCCCGTTCAGTAACTAATCATACTTAAATAAAGAGATATTATGAAAATATTTAATAAAGCATTTGCTGCGTTGATGGTCCTGCCTTTTATGGTGGGCCTCACCGCTTGCCATGATGAGCATGCTGAATATGAGCCTGCAACTGGTGGCAACTATGATATAGCTCATCTGATATATTTCTCGCCCGTTACCACAGCGGCTACTGAGGTGGAATTGTCAGAAGAGGAAAATAGCTTTGACCTTTATCTCGTTCGTGATAGTACCCAGGGTGAGGTTACTGTTAAACTTGAATCTTCGCAAAAGGCTGGCAATGCTCCAAGTCTTCTTAACATTCCAGAAAGTGCAACTTTTGCAGATGGAGTTGATATGGTTGCTGTTACCGTAACATATGATCCTGAGGCAATTCTTGCTGCTGGAGGAATGATAGACACGGTTTCAGTAGTGATTCCCGATGGAGAAGTATATCAGTCTGGTTATCAGGGCGGAAAATATAATTTCGTAGCTTCTTTGCTTCCTTTCACTCCATGGTGCACATCTGCAGAAGAGTTTGCGGCAGCCGGTGGACAGGGAGAATGGCCTTTCCGTGATTTTGCAACTGGTACATATACCTTCACTCAGTATGCCACGGGGGATCAAGAAGGTGTAGCTGTAGCTTTCCGTCAAAACACGGGTAATCCGAATCAGGTTCAGTTCCTTCTTGAGAACTGGGGTGAGATGGTGTTCACGGCTGCGGGTTCTTCTGTACGCCTTTCTGGTACATGGGATGAAGACCTTGGTGTCTATGTGCTCTCATGGCCAGAGACCTTTACCGGTTATACCCATTCGACTTACGGACCTGTTAATGTATCTGACTTTGTAGAATATCGTGGTGGCGCAGTATCATGGGATGAGTATCCTACAAAGTACAATCCTGAAACGGGTTTGTTCACTTTTAACTTGATATATTATGTCAGTGCTGGTTACTTCGGATATGGTGAAGAGTACCTGCAGATGGATGGTTTCAAGGCTTATGAAGCAAATATTGACGAGGACTTTGAGTGGACAGAGCAATTTGTAGGTGTTTTCAATTCTGGTAAACTCGGAACGAAAGGATCTGCAGCCTTAATGAAGGGTACCTGTGTCAATACGACCGATGGTTGTGATACGGTATTTGCAGCGAAGTACGGCACAGCTTATAAGATTGTTGCTCCTTATGCAGAAGGCAAAGACCTGATATTCTGTGTGGACAACGAGGGTAAAATCGTTCTTGCACCAGGTTATACAGATCCTCAGGCAACAGGAATCAATGCTGTAGGTGAAGAGGCCTTTGCCCAAATAAATCCGAAAAAGGGATCATTCTCTGAGACGGAGATAGTATTGAATATTACCTTTGTCAATGAAAGTGGAAGCATTGAATATGGTACGGCCAATGAAGTCCTACAGAATATTACTTGGACAGCTCAGGGCTTAGGTACGTTTAATTACACCTTCTGGTGGGAAGGTTCTGATGAAGGTTATGTCTTCTACCAGCGTGATGACCAGAAGGATACCTATAAGATTGAAGATTGGGGCGGTGGCATAGACTTCATGTTTACATGGGATCAGGCAACGAACCAGTGTGAAGTTCTTGAGCAGTACATTGGCGATGACCATGCTACTTATGGTCCTGTCTACATCATTGAGGGTGCTCAGTATTCAGAGCGCTTTGCGGAGAAAACCTCATATTACGATCCTGAATCCAAGACATTCTATTTCTATCCTGTTTATTTCGTAGAGGCAGGTTATTTTGGTCAGGGCGAAGAGACCTTTGAGGTAACTGAAAGTGCTGCAGTGAAAACTCACTCAGCAAAGAAGGTTCAGATGAAGAATGTTACCAAGGTACGCCGTTCTTCTTCTCGTTGGATGGGACGTCCTTATAATAAGTTCAGTCGCCTTGCGAATGTTCCTTTGGAGGTAAAGTTTTAACTTATCTATCCCGCTGAATAAAAGCCGTGGTGCAGACTCCTGCACCACGGCTTTTTCTTTTTCGTCACATCGTTAAGAATCGTCTATCGGTCTTGCAATCCTTTAATCGGATTGAAAAAATTACACGGTAAACCTTGCAATCTTTTAATCAAATTGGAAATTTGCAAGCATTTCTTTGCTGTTCTTTGTATTTCTTTGTACCTTTGTGACCAAATTAAATAGAATACGCCATGATAGCCCGCACACTAAAAGGTAAAGTACAACAATTGGCTCAACTGTATCCTATAGTCACACTGACAGGACCTCGCCAGTCAGGTAAATCGACTTTGCTTAAGTATGCTTTTCCTGAGTATCGGTATGTATCGCTTGAAGACCTTGATATTCGGACTTTTGCAGAAAGCGATCCTCGCGGATTCCTTTCGACATATAGCGCGCGTACGATTATAGATGAGGCACAACGGGTGCCGTCGTTGTTCTCCTATCTGCAGACGCATGTGGATACGTATAACGAGGTTGGGATGTATCTGTTGGCAGGTTCCCATAATTTCCAATTGATGGAGCAGGTGAACCAATCGTTGGCTGGGCGTACTGCAATACTGAAGTTATTGCCGTTCTCTCACGATGAAATGCGTGATGGCAGGGTGTTGCCAGGTTCTATCGATGAAGAAATCTTCATGGGGGCTTATCCTCGCCTTTTTGATAAGGGTATTTCTCCGGAGGATTATTATCCTTACTATATACAAACGTATGTGGAAAGGGATGTCCGTCAGTTGAAAAATATAGGTGATCTGTCTCGTTTTGTGAAGTTTATTAAATTGTGTGCCGGGCGCATAGGCCAATTGCTCAATCTGTCGTCATTAGCCAATGAATGCGGCATTGCTGTAGCTACAGCATCATCATGGCTTTCACTCTTGGAGGCGAGCTACATTTGCTATACGCTGAAACCGGACTGGAACAATTTTTCCAAGAGATTGGTCAAGACTCCTAAACTGTATTTTTATGATACGGGTTTGGCATGTTCGTTGTTGGATATTCATCAGGCCGGGCAACTGGAGAGCCATTTTTTGAGAGGTGGATTGTTTGAGAACATGGTGGTGAATGATTTCATCAAACAGTCGTGGAATCAGGGAAAAGAACTTGATTTGCGCTTTTGGCGAGATAGTCAGGGTAATGAGGTGGACTTGTTGGAATATGATAGCGGTGAAGTAAATGCCTATGAAATAAAGTCGGGGGCGACATTCTGTGAGGATTACTTTAAGGGGTTGACCAAGTGGGCTGCGTTGTCAGGGAGTGGCGTGGATTCGCTGCATGTCGTATATGGCGGAAAGATGGGGCTAAATACGTCGAAAGGCAATTTGATTGCGTGGGGAGAGTGAGTCGGGCGGAGACATGTATTTGCCGTGCAACGCAAAAGATTTGAAAAAATTGTAATAAAAAGGCAGAAAAGTTTGGTTGGAAAGAAAAAAACATATAACTTTGCTTCCGTAAACTATGTGTATAGTACAGAAAGATATGATTAAAAGACTGCAAATCACCGTTCTCGCCCTGTTGCTGATGGGTGTGCCTGTGAGCCTGATGGCCCAAAGCGAGCATGAGGACGTCGAGACTGAACTCTCGGCAGTTACGCTTTCTGTCAATGGTGCCAAGGTCCACGTTACGGGCGCTGAAGGTGAGACCTTGGAGGTTTACAACCTTACCGGTGTGAAGGTGGCCACCATACGTATCGACAGCAATGACAAGACAATGGCGTTGAACCTTCAGCGCGGTTGCTACATACTGAAGGTCGGCAAGGTGGTGCGCAAGATTTCCATCCGATAAACCCCGACGGCTCTTATGCGTCGCAGACCGGCTGCCATCCTATTCCTTTTCGTTATCCTTGTCGCGGCTTGTGGCCGTGGAAAGTTTCGTCGTGTGCAGAGTCTGGCTGACCTGCGCGACTGGATTCGTCCGGAATATGTCTTAGACGCCAACAAGGTGCAGCAGGAAATTGAGCGTACGGCTGCGGCCTCGTGGGGGGAGATGTATGCCGATGCCTACGTGCGCGCGTATTATAAAGAGGAAGGGCATCCGATGGTATGGGCCACACGTATGGGGATTGACGAGCGGGCCGATACGTTGCTCCACTATCTGGCGGGGGCGGAGGCAATAGGCTTCCGGCGGGAGGCCTTCCACGTGGATACGATAAGGTCCTTGCTCGATGAAATAAGGCTTAAGGCCTTCGACCGGGAGGATGCAAGCTCGATGATGGGCCGACTGGAGTATCTGCTGACTCATGCTTTTCTGCGTTATGCCTGCGGCCAGCGTTTTGGTTACGTCCATCCTCGGCGTGTCATGAACCATCTGCTGGAGGATGCTCCTGCAGCGGGTGAGGAGCAGCATGCCGTGACTTATCGCCAATTGTATGACCATCGTTCGGAGGAGGTAACGGATAGTTTTGTCCGTCATGCGCTGGAGGAGGTCCGCCACCATCGGATAGGTGCTTTTCTGGAAGAAATTCAGCCTACCGATACGCTTTACCGGCGCATGCAGCGGGAGTACTGGCAGGCGCTTGAGCGTGGCGATACGTCCCGAACTCGCTTGGCCCGTATCAATATGGAACGTGCCCGCTGGCGTTATCCGCATCCCGATGGCGGTCGGTACATCTGGGTGAACCTGGCGGGACAGGAGCTGACGGCCGTGGATACGGAGCGTGATACGATGACGACCATGCGTGTTTGCTGTGGCAATCTGACCCATAAGACCCCTCTCTTGCATAGCAGGATTAGTCATGTGGAGTTGAATCCCTATTGGGTCATCCCCCAGAGCATCGTGCGCAAGGAAATTATGCCTCGGCATGTGGGTGATAGTGCCTACTATGCTCGTAACCGCTATCGGGCCATCAATAAGGAGACGAAGGCTGTGGTGAATCCCGCCCGCCTGTCGGCCGACCAGTTGCGTAGCGGACTTTATACCCTGAGGCAGGACAACGGGGCGGGAAACTCGCTGGGACGCATTATCTTCCGCTTCCCCAACAACTTCTCCGTCTATCTGCACGATACGAGTAATAAGGGTGCATTCCATAGTGCCAGTCGGGCTATCAGCCATGGTTGCGTGCGTGTGGAACGTCCGCTCGACCTTGCCCTCTTCTTCCTCGACAAGCCTACGCCATTGTTTACGGATCGCATACGCATGGCCATCGACCAACCGCCGCTCTCGGAGGAGGGGCGCCGCTATCAGGAGGCGAATCCCGAGGGCCGTAAGTTGGGGGGATTCAACTATGACCGCCCCGTGCCTGTGTGGCTCGATTACTGGACGCTCTATCCCAACCCGAAGGGTGCGTTGCTGTCGTATCCCGACAGTTATGGCTATGACGGGGTGATAGAAAAAAAGTTGAATGCCTTGTAAACCTTTAGGCTCCCAGATAATCTAATAAGACAATGAAGGCCATCGACGAGAAAGACCTGATTAAGCGCCTGCAGGACGACAGCACCCGCGTTGCCGCCTTTACTGCGCTTGTCGATACCTACAAGGAGTCGCTCTACTGGCAGATACGTCGCATGGTGCTGAATCACGACGATGCCGACGACGTGTTGCAGAATACCTTCATTAAGGCATGGAACGGGCTGGCGTCGTTTCGTGGAGACAGCAAGCTGAGCACCTGGCTCTACCGCATCGCGACGAACGAGACCCTGAACTTCCTGGAGCGGCAACGGCAATCGACGCTTAGCCTCGACGACGAGGAGAGCTATGTCGCCCAGACGTTGCAGAGTGATCCATACTTCGACGGTGACGAAACACAGCGCCAGTTGCAGGATGCCATCGGGACGTTGCCGCCCAAACAGCGGCAGGTATTCATGCTAAAGTATTATGAGGACATGAAATACGAGGAGATGAGCCAGGTTTTGTCCACCAGCGTGGGGGCCCTGAAAGCCTCTTACCACCATGCGGTACGGAAAATATGTGACTTTTTTGAAGGCCTCGATTAAACCATTTGAGTATCAATATATCTAAAAGTTACAAGACACAGAAAAATGACAACGAAAGAAGAAATCAGAATCCAAGAACTCGAAGGGAAGAATAACCCCTTCCTGGTCCCTGAGGGCTACTTCGAGAACTTTGACGAACGGCTCTTTGACCGCCTGCCACAAACGCAGAAGGCAAAGACCGTACGGCTGATGCCTCGTCTGTTGCGCTATGCTGCGGCTGTAGTTGTCGTGCTTGGTGTTGGTTCTGCTTTATATTGGAACCATAGTCAGTCTGCATTCCTGGCCAGCAACGAGGTTACGCAGGAGGAGTATTACAACGATGCGCTCGACTACATCATGGTGGATAACATGGAGATTGCTGAATATCTAACAGAAGCAGAATAAGGTCATGAAAAGGCTAACTACGATTATTGCAATGGCTTTGGTGCTGGTGCTTCCCGCGCTGGCACAGCAGGAGAATAGGCGTCCGCGCTTTAATCCCGAGGAGTTCAATGCCCGGATGGAGGCCTATATTGCCCAGAAGGCAGAACTGACACAGACGGAATCGGACAAGGTGTTCCCTCTGTTCCGTGAGATGAAGGCTAAGCAGTTTGAGGTGATGAAGAAGGCGCAGAAACTGAAGTTCCAGCGTGAGGACCAACTCAAGAGTGATGACGACTACCAAAAGGCCCTTACGCAGATGGGCGACCTGAACATCGAGGCTGCCAAGATTGAGGCGAACTATTATAAGAAGATGGCCAAGGCCGTATCGGCCAAGAAGGCATATCGCGTCAAGATGGCCGACGATGCCTTCCACCGTGAGATGCTACAGCGGGCCAATAACGGATTTAAGGACCAAAACAGAAAACCGAAGAAAAGACCTAATTAGAAGAGTATTCCTCCCTCGTGGAACCTCCCCTCCCTCCAAAGTTGTTTTTTTTATATATGTTGCTTTGTTGTATTTCCCGACTTTGGAGAGGAACCCGGGAGGTTCCTTTTTTTTTGTATTCAAAGAACCTCCCTCTTGGCTTCATTCCATAGGTCGTCCATCTCGGTCAGTGTCATCTCCTTTAGGTTGCGGCCTTGTTCCTTTGCCTTCGCCTCGACGTAATTGAAGCGGTTGATGAACTTCTGGTTGGTGCGCTCGAGTGCATTGTCGGGGTTGATGTGGTAGAGCCGGGCCATGTTGATAAGGCTGAACATGTAGTCGCCAAACTCTTCTTCGCTATGTTGCAGGTCGCCCTTTTCTATCTCGGTACGTAGTTCACCCAGTTCCTCCTGTACTTTGTCCCAGACGTCTTCGCGCTGTTTCCAGTCGAAGCCGACGTTGCAGGCCTTCTCCTGTATGCGCTCGGCCTTGATGACGGAGGGTAGGGCAGCGGGTACGCCACCCAGTACGGTCTTGTTGCCTCCCTTCTCCTTTTGCTTGATGAGTTCCCACGACTTCAGCACGTCGCCTGCCGTCTCAGCCACCGCATCGCCATAGACATGGGGGTGGCGGAAGATGAGCTTGTCGCACAACTTGTGGCACACGTCGGCAATGTCGAACTGGCCCTTCTCGTCGCCAATCTTGGCATAGAAGCAAACGTGCAGGAGTACGTCGCCCAGTTCCTTGCAGATGTTCTGTACGTCGTCCTTTATCAGGGCATCGCAGAGCTCATAGGTTTCTTCGATTGTGTTCGGACGCAGGCTCTCGTTGGTCTGCTTCCTGTCCCACGGACATTTCTCTCTCAGTTCGTCCAGCACGTCGAGCACCCGCCCGAATGCGGCCATCTTTTCTTCTCTTGTATGCATAACGAGCGCAAAATTACGAATAATTCATAATTATTTCGTATCTTTGCACGAAATTTAATCATTTAACTATGGAATTAGCAACGAAATACAGCCCTGCCGAGGTAGAAGGCAAGTGGTATCAGTATTGGTTAGACCACAAACTGTTCAGTTCGAAACCCGATAATCGTGAACCTTACACCATTGTCATCCCACCCCCAAACGTGACTGGCGTGCTCCACATGGGACATGTCTTGAACGAAACGATTCAGGACATTCTGGTCCGTCACGCTCGCATGGAGGGAAAGAATGCCTGTTGGGTGCCTGGTACCGACCACGCCTCGATAGCCACCGAGGCAAAGGTGGTAAACCGGTTGGCCGAGCAGGGCATTAAGAAGACCGACCTCACCCGTGAGGAGTTCCTGAAGCATGCCTGGGCTTGGACCGAGGAACACGGAGGCATCATCCTGAAGCAGTTGAGAAAGTTAGGCTGCTCGTGCGACTGGGACCGTACGGCCTTCACGATGGACGAGAAACGTTCGGAAAGCGTTATCAAGGTCTTTTGCGACCTTTATCGCAAGGGCCTTATCTATCGCGGTGTGCGCATGGTCAACTGGGACCCCAAGGCCCTGACTGCCCTCTCGGACGAAGAGGTAATCTACAAGGAAGAGCACACGAAACTGTACTATATGAAGTATTACCTCGCCCCGGAAAATTTGGATATTCTGGAAAGTCCGGAACGTTTGGGCGAGGGCAACGTCGTCCACCACGACGAGAAGGGCTACTACGCCGTTGTGGCCACCACACGCCCTGAGACCATCATGGGCGACGTGGCCATGTGCATCAATCCTAATGACCCGAAGAACCAGTGGCTCAAGGGTAAGAAAGTTATCGTGCCTCTTGTCAACCGCGTTATTCCCGTCATCGAGGACGAGTACGTGGATATAGAGTTCGGTACGGGCTGTCTGAAGGTGACCCCTGCCCATGACGTCAACGACTACATGTTGGGTGAGAAGTACAACCTCGAGGCCATCGACGTCTTCAACCCAGATGGTACCCTGAGCGAGGCTGCCCAGTTGTATGTCGGCATGGACCGCTTTGATTGCCGGAAGCAGATATCGAAGGACATGGTGGAGGCTGGTCTGATGGAGAAAATCGAGGACTACGACAACAAGATTGGTTGCTCGGAGCGCACGGGAGCCCCCATTGAGCCACGTCTCTCGATGCAGTGGTTCTTGAAGATGGAGCATCTGGCCGAGATAGCCCTTGGTCCTGTGATGGATGACGATATCAAGTTCTATCCCGCTAAATACAAGAATACCTATCGCCATTGGCTCGAGAACATCAAGGACTGGTGTATCAGTCGCCAGCTCTGGTGGGGCCATCGCATACCGGCCTACTACCTGCCTACGGGCGGATTTGTCGTGGCCGAGACCCTTGAGAAGGCTGTAGAACTGGCTCGCGAGAAGTCGGGCAATTCCGCACTCGTGGCCGCCGACCTGCGTCAGGACGAGGATGCACTCGACACGTGGTTCTCCTCGTGGCTGTGGCCCATCTCGCTCTTCGACGGTATCAACAACCCCGGCAATGAGGAGATTCGGTATTACTATCCCACGGCTGACTTGGTTACAGGGCCAGACATCATCTTCTTCTGGGTAGCCCGCATGATTATGGCTGGCTACGAGTACGAAGGCAAGATGCCCTTCCGCAATGTCTATTTCACGGGTATTGTGCGCGATAAACTGGGTCGGAAGATGTCGAAGTCGCTGGGCAACAGTCCTGACCCACTGGACCTCATTGCCCGCTTCGGTGCCGATGGCGTGCGTATGGGCATGATGCTGGCGGCTCCGGCCGGCAACGACATCCTCTTCGACGAGGCTCTTTGTGAGCAGGGCCGTAACTTCTGCAACAAGATATGGAATGCCTTCCGACTGGTGAAGGGATGGCCCGTGGCTGACCTCGGACAAACGGAAACTGACAAGAAGAACATAGCCTGGATGGAGGCCAAGATTCGTGAGACTGGTGCTGAGATAGAGGATTCGTTCTCGAAGTATCGTCTTTCAGAGGCTCTGATGGCCGCCTTCAAACTCTTTACTGATGAGTTCTCGGGCTGGTACTTGGAGATGATAAAGCCCGCCTACCAGCAGCCTATCGACCGTGAGACGCTGACAGCAACACTGAACATCTTCGAGACCTTGATGAAGATTATCCACCCCTTCATGCCTTTCATCACCGAAGAGTTGTGGCAGGCCTTGGCCGAGCGCCAGGAGGGTGACAGCATTATGGTGCATCCCCTGAAGGTAGAGGTCCCGACCGATGCCGACCGCAAACTGTTGGCCCAGTACGAGCATGCCAAACAGATTATCAGTGGCGTGCGTGCCGTTCGCAATTCGAAGAACATCGCCCAGAAAGAGCAACTCACGCTGCAAGTCGTCGATGGTGAGGAACTGGAACTTGCTGCCGTCGTTACGAAGATGGCCAATCTGGCCGAGATTCAGTACGTCGGGAAGAAGGGCGAGGGTAGTCAGTCGTTCCTCGTAGGTACGCAGGAGTACGCCGTGCCTTTGGGCAACCTCATCGATGCCGAGGCTGAGATGCAGAAGGCCGAAGCCGAAATCAAGCGTCTCGAAGGCTTCATGATGGGCATCCAGAAGAAACTCTCGAACGAGCGCTTCGTACAGAATGCGCCCCAGCAGGTCGTAGAGCTGGAGCGCAAGAAGCTTAGCGATGCCGAGAGCAAGATTGCAGCCCTGAAGGAAACGCTGGCAGTACTTAGAGGATAATCTTCAGACCTTCGTTGGCCAAAATGGTGTTGGGGAAGACGCTTTGAGCTTCGGCCAACAACTGCTGCTCGTCCCGCATGCGGGATGAGTAGTGGCCGATACATAGCCGACCCACTCGGGCAGCCTTGGCTATCTGGGCGGCCTCGAGCGTGGTGCTGTGGAACGTTTGGTGGGCACGGAACTCATTTTCCTTATCGAATGTGGCTTCATGAAAGAGCAAATCTACTTGCTCAACCATGGGCGCGAGGTTGGGCAACCATGCGGTGTCGCTACAATAAGCGTAGCTCCGAGGTTGTGCAGCCGGTGTGGTGAGCTTGCTATTGGGCACGAGGGTGCCGTCGGGCAGAGTCCAGTCCATGCCGGCTTTGATGTTGTTGATCTGGCTGACGGGAATCTCGTACATGTCAATCATCTCACGGCGGATGTGTGGCAGGCCGGGCTTCTCGCGGAACAGATAGCCGCAGCAGGGTACGCGATGGCGCAGGGGCAGGCTCCACACCTCGACGCTGCGGTCTTCGTGGATAATGGCGTGCTTGGTGGTATCGACGACATGGAAGATGACCTGGAACTCAAGGTTGGGGCAGAACAGCTGGAGCGCCGACTGCAAGAAGGGCTCCAACTCCTGTGGCCCATGCACGTGGAGTTGCGACGTGCGTCCGAGCAGGCTCATGGTGCAGATGAGTCCGGGAAGGCCCAGACAGTGGTCGGCATGGGCATGGGAGATGAAGATGTGTCCCACGCGCTTCATACTCAGGCCCTGACGGGCAAAGCGGTTCTGCGTACCTTCGCCACAGTCAATCATGTAGTGCTTGCCACGTGTGCTCAGTACTTGGCTGGCGGGTCGGTGTTTCTGCGTGGGGTTGGCGCTTCCGCAGCCCAGGATGTATAGTTCGAGTGGTTCCATGCCCGTGGTGTTGTGTTACAAGAAGAGCCCGCAACGAGTGTGCGAGCTCTTCTCTTATTTGTTGTGTGCTTGAGATTCGATTACTTCTCGTTCTCCATCTTAGCCTTCAGTTCGGCCAGGGCGTCGATGTCGCCCAGCGTGGTGCTGGCAGCCTGGTTTTGAATAGCGGGAGTCTCGGGCTTCTTGGCAGCGCGCGGGGCCTTTTCCTTCTTGGCGTCGCGGGCAGCGGCACGCTGTACATCCTCGAAGATGCGGCTGTGCGAGAGGATGATGCGCTTGTTGTCCTTGTTGAACTCGATAACCTTGAACTGCAGCTTTTCGTTCAGCTGAGCCTGGCTACCGTCTTCCTTCACGAGGTGCTTGGGCGTTGCGAAGCCTTCTACACCATACTCGAGCTGGATGACAGCACCCTTGTCGAGCATCTCGATGATGGTACCTTCGTGGATAGAGTCAACGGTGAAGATGGTCTCGAATACGTCCCAAGGATTTTCCTCCAGTTGCTTGTGACCGAGGGAGAGACGGCGGTTGGCCTTGTCAATCTCCAGTACGCAAACCTCCAGTTCGGCACCAATCTGCGTGAACTCGCTGGGGTGCTTGATCTTCTTGGTCCAGCTGAGGTCGCTGATATGGATAAGTCCGTCAACGCCTTCCTCAATTTCAACGAAGATGCCGAAGTTGGTGAAGTTGCGAACCTTTGCGGTGTGCTTCGAACCTACGGGATACTTCTCCTCGATGTTCAACCAGGGATCTTCCTTCAACTGCTTGATGCCGAGCGACATCTTGCGCTCCTCGCGGTTGAGGGTCAGGATGACAGCCTCTACCTCGTCGCCTACCTTCATGAAGTCCTGGGCCGAGCGCAGGTGCTGGCTCCACGACATTTCGCTTACGTGGATGAGACCTTCTACACCGGGGGCAATCTCGATGAATGCTCCGTAGTCGGCCATAACGACAACCTTGCCCTTTACGTGGTCGCCCACCTTCAGGTCGGCATCCAATGCATCCCAAGGATGCGGGGTCAGCTGCTTCAGACCCAGTGCGATGCGCTTCTTTTCGTTATCGAAGTCGAGGATAACGACGTTAATCTTAGAGTCGAGCTGAACGATTTCCTTCGGATCGCTTACGCGGCCCCAGCTCAGGTCGGTGATGTGGATGAGACCATCTACGCCACCCAGGTCGATGAATACGCCATAGGAGGTGATGTTCTTGACGGTTCCCTCGAGTACCTGACCCTTTTCCAGACGGCTGATGATTTCCTGCTTCTGAGCTTCGAGTTCTGCCTCGATGAGTGCCTTGTGGCTGACAACGACGTTCTTGTACTCCTGATTGATCTTCACAACCTTGAACTCCATCGTCTTGCCCACGAATATGTCGTAGTCGCGGATGGGCTTGACATCAATCTGCGAACCGGGCAGGAAGGCCTCGATACCGAATACGTCGACAATCATACCACCCTTCGTGCGGCACTTGATGAAGCCCTTGATGATTTCTTCCTTCTCCATAGCCTCGTTGACACGGTCCCAAGAGCGGCTTGCGCGAGCCTTCTTGTGCGACAGAATCAGTTGGCCCTTCTTGTCCTCCTGGTTCTCGATGTAAACCTCAACGGTGTCACCAACCTTCAGGTCGGGATTGTAGCGGAACTCGCTTGCGGGGATGATGCCATCGCTCTTGGAGCCGATGTTTACGACTACCTCGCGCTTGTTGATAGAGATGACGGTTCCGTCCACGACCTTGTGGTCGTCAATTTTGTTCAGACTGCTCTCGTAAGCGGTCTCCTGTGCCTCGCGGCTTACGCCGGAGTTCGTGTCACCATTGGCGTAGGCTTCCCAATCGAAACCTTCCAGAGGTGCGACATTTTTGTAATCTGCCATTGTTTAAAAGTTTTGTTTTTAGTAATTAATACGGTTAGACTTTATGTTGTGAGACATAATCGGGCGCGAAGGTACGAAAAAAACGGCAATCGACCAAGCGTTTGCCGTTCTTTTTTGACTTTCAGGGCCTTATTTGCCCAGAATGATGTTCACCAGCGCCGTTACGTCGGCAATGCTTATCTGTCCGTCCTGGTTGACGTCGGCTGCCACGTGGTCGTACTGGTAGGGCTGTGTCGCGTCCTTGCCCAGGATGATGTTCACCAGTGCCGTTACGTCGGCAATGCTTATCTGCTTGTCGCGGTTGACGTCGCCAATGATCAGTGTGTTGTCCACCTCCTCGTAGAGGCCGAGGCCGAACTGGGCTATCACAGGGGCGTGGTCGCCCAGGGGCGTGCCGTCGCTCTTGACATAGTTTGCGGCGTCGCGCACGTAGCTTATTGGGCTCAGTTTCATCACGTTGTTGCCCTTCGGGTTGATGTAGATGATTTTATCTACGACTTCCTCGTTAATTGTATTCTGTCCTGGTGATGGGTATTCGTTATTATGACACAACTCTACCCATACGTCGCTTACGTCGTAGGTGCCCGAGAGGATGTCGAAGAAGTTGGTCTTGAGGTCCTCACGTGTCCAGCGGCAGTTGGTATCGCCCATGAATATCTTCGGCCGGTCGGTATGCCCCTTGGAGAGGATGGCGTTGGCAATCTGCTTTAACTGCTGTGGACGTGAGCCCGTAGCCGCTTCGTCGCCGGCATCCATGTGGGTGATGAAGACGTCCAGTTTGTCGCCAGAGGCCAGTGTCACTTCGTAATAGCGATAGCCCTTCTTGATGTACTGGTTGCCGTCGGTAGAGGTCATGGCGTTGAATTGGGTCCAGCTTTCCCCAGCCGTAGATAAGTTGTTTTTCCAGATAAGATTAAGGCCGTCGGTGTCGAAGGTGGGGGATGTCCCCGAGCTTAATACTTCCACGCTGCTTGGAATAGTGGCGCGTAAAGTGCCTGACGAATAGTTGGAAAGGCTCGACATCAGTTGGGTGTGGAAGTTGAAATCCTCGCTGCATGCGATGAAGTCGAATCCCTTTCCGGCCAGATATTGGCTGATTAGCCGCGAGCCGTCTGCCATAGGCCCGTCGGAGTTCAGTTCAATAGTTTTTACGGTAATTCCGGCAACGGTTGCTTTTACGGTTTCGGGCATTCCGTCCACATTCAGGGCTATGGCCGTAAATGTCTCGACTTCGTTTGCTGGCTCCACCTTCAGCGTGGCGTCGCTGCGGGTGGTCTTGAAGAATACATAGCCGGCATCGAACCCCATTTCCTGCTTGGTAGGATGTGTGGCAATGTCTGCGAGGGGGACGTCCGTTTCGTCAGAATAGACCATCCCCAGCAGGTTGCCAGTCAGCTGGTATTTACCAGCAACGGGCGCATCGTAGTAGTACCATTGGCCGGCAGTGAGCACGGTGGTCTCGTCGTTGGGCAGGGGTAGGGCTATGCCCATCAGATACAGACCCTTGCAGACGAGTTGCACATTGTCGAGTTTGAAGAAGCCACAGGCATACTGCCAGTTGGTCTCTGCGCTACGGCCATCGCTCCACCAGTCTGCGTTGCTGGAGGCAGAGAGGGTAAGACTGTTGTCAGTGCCGACTTTAATGTTCTCAAAACTAACGGGGATTCCCACCATGTCGCCCTGTCCGGTTTTCGTGACGCTCGAAGTGCCGGCCGAGAAGGTCACGTCGTCGATTTCCCATGCGGCTACGACGGCCGATATGTCATATATGCCCGAGGGAACATACGCTGTCTGGGATATGCTGAGGCCGCTCCACCACTGAAAGGCATTGAACGTGTAGCCCCCTTCGCCATTGCTCGTTACGCTGCCCTTTGCTCCGATTTCGGTGTTGTTGGCATCGCCCGTCGGCGTCCAGCCTGAAGTATCGCCCGTTTCAAACGAAGGATTTGTGATAAGGAACGTAGCATCTACGGGGTTGCTGCTGCTTGCCGAGAGGAGGGCCTCGTGCTTCATGTTCTGGTAGAAAGTCTCATAGTCGCTTTTGGCAATACGGAACAGGCGGTAGTGCCCAGCTTCGTCGCCAGCTGTGTTGGCGCGGTTTCCGGCAATCGCTTCTCCGTCGGCTACGCTCTTGTTCCAGGGGCCAAGGAAGTTTCCGCTGTACTTGCCTTCCTCGAACGTCCAGTATCCGTTGTTCCATACGGCTTTCAGCCCGCCCCATTCCTTCACGTTCTCGCCTTGGCAGGTAAACGTGTTGACATACATGTAGCTTGCATTCTCGTGCGTCTGGAAGGCATCGGCGGAATAGACTATGCTGAACAGGGCGTAGTATTCGTCGCATTGCTCGATGGTGAAGAGGTTCGTGCGGTCTGCCACCGGGTCGCTTGTGACCGTCTTGTAGCGTAGTGCCTTGGACATTTCGCTTGCCCATCCGGGTTTGGCGGCATAATCGCCTGCGCCAACTATCAGTCCGGTATCCTCGGCTGCGCCAATGACGTAGTAATAGTCGCCAGAGAGCAGTCCGGAGGTGGTGGTGACTTCGGTGAATCCTCGGTCGGTGGTAAGGTAGGCGGTGTAGTCCACTTGCGCCCGCATGGGCAGGATGCCCAGCATGAGCAGCAGGGCAAGGAGTTGCATGGTGTTTTTCATGTCTTTGTAGTATTGTTGGTGCAAATGTACGAATTTTCGTGCAAAAAGTGTCCCCTTTTGCTACACTTTTTTATCGGGCGGGGCGCGGGAACGCGTTTCTGCGTCCCCGCCTGGTCTTTGTTGTGTCTATGTAAATGGCTGATATACAACATGTTTATAAATATTCGGCCCGAGCATCTTGACCTCGCATGGATTAATTAAGTTAACCTACGGCGGAATGTTATGTTAACCTACGGCGGTAAGTTGTGTTAACCTTTGGGCATAAGTTGAGTTAACCTTCGACGGTAAGTTAAGTTAACCTTTGGCGGTTCCGAAAATTCTGTGTATCTTTGTCGTGCAAAAGATAGCAGAGAGACACTATGAACAGAATAAAAACTATCGGTGTGCTCACCTCGGGAGGTGACTCACCAGGCATGAATGCCGCCATCCGTGCCGTCACACGTGCAGCCATTGCCAACGGCTTCCGTATGATGGCCATCTATCGTGGTTATGAAGGACTGATACACGACGAGATTCGCGAATTCCATACCGAGGACGTCTCGGGCATCATTGGTCGCGGAGGTACCATCCTGCGCACGGCGCGCAGCAAGGATTTCATGACTCCCGAAGGCCGTGAGAAGGCTTATGAGGTGATGAAGCGTCGCGAGATTGACGCCCTGGTGGTCATCGGCGGCAACGGTTCGCTCACCGGGGCACGCCTCTTCGCCCAGGAGTACGACATCCCCTGCATCGGCCTGCCCGGCACCATCGACAACGACCTGAACGGTACCGACCTCACCATCGGCTACGATACTACGCTGAACACCATCATGGAGTGTGTCGATAAGATTCGCGACACGGCCAACTCCCACGAGCGCATCTTCTTCGTCGAGGTCATGGGGCGCGATGCCGGCTTCCTGGCCCAGAACAGCGCCATTGCTGCCGGGGCCGAGGCTGCCATCATTCCCGAGGATTCCACGGGTGCCGACCAGTTGGAGCAGTTCATCGGCCGCGGCATACGCAAGTCGAAGTCGAGCAGCATCGTCATCGTCAGCGAGAGCCCCAAGTGCGGTGCCATGTACTATGCCGAGCGCGTGAAGAAGGAGTACCCCGAGTACGACGTACGCGTCTCCATCCTGGGCCATCTGCAACGTGGCGGCAGTCCCTCGGCTGCCGACCGCATCCTGGCCAGCCGTCTCGGAGTGGGCGCCATACAGGCCCTTGTGGATGGGCAGCGCAATGTGATGATAGGCATCCGCAACGACGAAATCGTCTATGTCCCCTTTTCGCAGGCCGTGAAGAGCGAAAAGCCCATCAAACAGGACATCCTCGACGCCCAGAACATCCTTTCGACCTGACCTTCGCGTGCGCGTGCGCGCTACCATATACTATATTGCGCGCGCGTAGGGGAGTGCCAAGATGGCAAAAGCCCCGTTTCGCCTGCCACAATGTCACCCGCTTGTTGACTTAGGTCAATAAACGGGTGATTTTATGCTAAAAAACATATTTTTGTTTGGCGCGAGCCGTAAAATGGCAGTAACTTTGCACCGTCATCTGATAAAGAAGGCCTCCTGGCGAGGAGGCAGAGAGTAAAAGAAAACACTAAAAGTAATTAAGGTAAAAAGATTGAAAGAATGAAAAAGATGATGATTTTGGTAAGTGCCATCATGATGGCCGCTGCCGGTTACGCAAAGAATGTAGAGACGAAGCCTTTCGAAGGCGTTAGAGTGAATGTTCCTGCCCGTGTACGCTTCATCAGCGGCGACAGTTACGAGATGGGAGTTCGCAGCACCGATAGCATTGCAGCACAGAATATCCTATGGTCCATCGAAAACGGAGTGCTGACGATACGCTCGCGCTACGAGGTGCCGGCCAGTGATGAGATGCCTGAGGTTTGCATCACGATCGTGTCGCCTGTAGAGCCCAAACTGACGGTCGGACGCGACTATCGGGTAACGGAACGGGCAGAAAATCGAAGTTTAACAAAAAAAGTTTAAGAAAAGTTTTGGTAGTATAGGAAAAAGTCGTACCTTTGTACCCGCAATTCAGGAACAGAGGTTCCGACAGGGCGCTTAGCTCAGCTGGTTCAGAGCGTCTGCCTTACAAGCAGAGGGTCGGCGGTTCGAATCCGTCAGCGCCCACAAGCAAACACAGAGATGGCTCCTTAGCTCAACTGAATAGAGCATCTGACTACGGATCAGAAGGTTGTGGGTTTGAATCCCGCAGGAGTCACTCTCAAGAGTGAGCTTGGACATCAGCAGATTGCACGGGTGGTTACCAGAGTGGCCAAATGGGGCAGACTGTAAATCTGCTGGCTTACGCCTTCGGTGGTTCGAATCCATCACCACCCACGAAGAAAAAGTCTTTGACACATTGTAAGTTTTAGGAGGAACG
>JAFUFK010000013.1 GCA_017469925.1 Bacteroidaceae bacterium
ATGTCTTGTTACGATTTACGCTTGTTTTGATTTGCAACACTAAGATAAGTGAAAAATCTGACATGGCAAAATCCTGAGCAACTTTTTGTTGCTCAGGAACTTATAAATAAAGTTAAATCAAAGTGTTGCGGAATTAAGGTTATACAGAAAATGGAACAAACTATTGGTTGCGCAGAACATCTTCATGGGGAACAAGCTATTTCCGTTTTCAGAATAATACAGGAACTCGTGCAACTCGTACCATTTCTGGGACTACTACTATAAGCATTGTTGATGATGTAATAGGCACTGCTACTCAGCCCTATACCTTGAAACTTTATGACAAGACGGGTACAACGGCCGAATCTGTTACGGTAGATAGTGACCATGCTTCCGGTTCGCTCTATGTGGCTGGTATGAACAACGATGCCGTGAAGATTGGTGTGATAGGTACCGGCCTTATCCAGGGTACACTCACCCTGCAAGCCCTTGACCCCTACCTCGACCACATGTCCGTAGTCTGTCAGGATGAGGTACAGACGACCATCCGTCTCTCTCAGACATTTACGGCCAGCGACTTCAGTGTAAGCGGTGGTTCGTTCTACTTCTATCTGCCGCAGGATTGCGCAGGCCACCATGTAGCCATTACGTTCGAGGATTTGCAAAGTAAGTATTTCGACGAGACCTATACGGGTGGCTCCAGCGACCATACCTCTCGCATCAATTTCGTGAAGTCCGACCACTACAACGCTTTTGGAGCCTCGAACAATAAAATCTACAATGACGTGGACGAGGCTGCCAATGCTGCAAAGGAACGTCTGAAGGTAGGCACGGTTGGTACGGCCGCATTTAAGTTCAACAATGCCGCCGACCTGCAGAATTCCAATGGTATCCTGACGGAGTATCCATATTCTCTCGAAAATTATGCCGCTGCTCCCAACAATGGTAGTTTCACCGATATGGGCTTTACGGTTTCGGCTGCTGACCAAAGTATGCTTCGCTACGTATTCACAACCGACGAAACTCGTTACAACATCGCGCCTACCACGGCCGTACAGCATCGTGCATACGCTTACTATGAAATGGACGTGCATGTGCAGACCTCTACTTACGAGCCAAAGGTGGCGTTCACCAAGATTTACGACCAGACGCTCTATGGCACAGGTCAGACCGATGCCTTCTATGGTGCTAAGGTAACTGCTTATGACGACAATACACCTCCTAAGGCTGGCTATTCGTCAACGGCTGTTATCTTCCAGAAGATAGCTGAAGCCATTACTCGTGGCAGCGATGATTTCGGAAATACGGATGTTCCCAGCGGAGCAGATAAACTGCTTTATCTCGACCTCAGTGAGATGGCTGGTATCTACCAGACTACTGACGACCAGCATGGGTCGATGGAAGATTTCTCTGCCACCAATGCGGCCAACTGCATCATCTTCATCCCCGTGGGCGCTTCGGCTCCTAACAATAATGTCTGCTTCAAGACTGAGTCGGGTACTTATATGGCTGCGCACGACATCGTGCTGACCGATAAGCAACCCTTCTATACCCCGTATGATATTCTCGTTCCTGCGGCCAATAAGATTACGTATAAACGTGGTGTAACCAAGGACAAGTACGGTAAGGTACAGAACGCTTCACTCATCCTCCCCTTCATCGTGACGGTAGATGAGGACGGCACGCACACCAACCCCGACGGTACTTCGTTCACCCTCCACACCATGCAGGCCAATAATGCCCTGAAGTTGGACGGCGAATCTACCTATGCCTACTTCCCCAACTTGGCAAACGTAACCGTTACCACGGCCAACACGCCTTATATGGTGAAGTTGGAGGAGAACAGCACGGAGGACGGCATCTCGTTCGTAGTAGAGCAGCCGGGTTCTACCATCTATGCCACCACGGACATGAACAGCAGCGACTACACCTTCGCGGGTGCCGCCTCTACGGGTGTAGCAGTAGATGCCAGTGAGGCCCAGGAGGCTGCTACGTACACCTTCACCCCGACGGGTACGTACGCAGGCCAGCGGGTGCCCAAGACGGAGAACATCTTCTACTTCGCCAACAACATGTTTGTAAGTTCGGCCGACCTGATAACGAGCGGCATCGTCAACATCGCACCGTTCCGCGCATACTACGCTACCAATAGCACAGGCAATGTTCGCCTCTCCAGCCTCGACGTAATCTTCGGCGAGGGCGAGGGTGATACCGACGCCATCCGCACCCTGCGCCAGAACGACCTCGGCATGAGCATCCAGGCCGGTCGTGGCCAGCTGACCATCACGGCTGCCGAGGACAGCGACGTCCGCATCGCCGCCGTCAATGGCATCAGCCGCGGCAACCTCACGGTTAAGGCTGGCGAGACACGTACCGTTAGCGTGCCCGCTGGCATCTATGTAGTCAACGGAGTTAAAATCGTCGTTAAGTAACCGTTTAACCGTTTAATAGTTTAACCGTTTAATTTGGAGGATACAACAATGAAGAAATATATTGCACCTCACATCAAAGTGGTAAGTATGGAGCCCGACAACGTAGTGCTTGGTCACTCGTTTGACTGGGCCGATGTTAAGGCCTTCAAGAAGCCTACAGACGAGGACGAGGACCTCTGGGACGACGAGGAGGAAGAGGTTGTTACGACTGCATTTCCCAAGCCCTCTAACCTTTGGGACAAAGCGTGGTAACTCCCTCCCTTGACCGAAAGAAATTTCATAACCTTTTGATAGCTGCCCCGCTGGGAACCCTTCCTGGCGGGGCAGTGCTTTGTCTCACAAAAACCTAAAAAACCCTTTGATGAAGTGGGAGTACTTTCAGTCCTCTGCCCTAAGCCTCGTATATGCTACCGTGAGCAAGCTCCCATATCCTATACGATTCTTAGGCCACACATTCGTGTTACCCACTTCGTCAAAGAAAAACCGAGAAAACCATTCTATTCACGATTTACTATATCACGAAATCGCACCATCGTAAAGCGATAATATGTTTTTTATGTTTTTCTTTTCTATCCTGCCTCTCACGGAGTGAGGATTGGGTGATGGCGGGGCGAGCCCAAACTCGTTTGAGACTCGGCACGCAATTGCCCAATCGAAGAGCCACAGGCTCGGCAGGAAAGAAAAGGGTTTTCTCGGTTTTTGTTACAAACCCCTCTCACCTCTCTCCAACGCGCAGCGATTCGATGGGGGCAAATAAAAGAAGAAAATGGTGTTATCCGATGGGGGGTTAATACGCATTTACTCCTATTCGAAGTGTTAAAAGCTTCGTATTTGTACGCTATGTACTACTATTTTGACAAAAACACATAAAAATATATAGAAATATTTGTGGGGGACAAAAACATTTGTTACTTTTGCCGCCGAATTGGGTACTATGGGGGATAATACATGGCGCTCAACGAACAAAACATGTAAGAGATAATCAACCAAATAACAACAAAACAAAAGGTAAAAAGCAAGAGGTTATGAAACTCAAAAGATTCATGATGGCTGCCCTCCTCCTCATAGGGTTTGCCGGATTTGCTAATGCACAGGAATCGCAATCTTGGACTGGAACGGATTATAACGAGGCTGTGGGACAGACCGTTTTCCTCTATAACGTAGGTACAGGTCGTTTCCTCGTACATGGTGGTGACTGGGGTACTCAGGCACGTTTGTTTAGTAAGGACTGGGGTAAGTCATTGACTCCAACCCTTAATGATGGTCGATACATTATTAAGACTGGTGTTAATACGGGTGACGCGGCTGTCCTCGGTTCCAATGTTCCTCTAATTACGAGTGGGCATGCTTGGAAAGGGAATAACGACGAGGAAACATTCAATCTTCTGATGGATGCCAATGAGAATTATTCTGGTAATGGTGTATCTGGTCAGCGTGCTTGGCACTTTGTTCCTGTCGATGAAGGGGATGGTACTTATACATATTATATGTATGAAACACTGGGTAGCTCGACAACCACTTCGTTCTATTATATTACTTTTACCGATGGAAGTACAACATATTATTTGAAAGTCACCAATAATAGTACGGTTAGTGTTACAACGAATGTTTCTGAAGCGCAGAAGTGGACGACGGTTAGTACTTCATATATTTCCTATACGAGTGGTTCAACAAACTACTATTTGAAGTATAATAGTGGCACGCCTGTCGTTGCTACAGGAACTAACGGTAATACTGCCAAAATCTATCTCACAGCAAGTCCACCATATGTTGTATATGAAAGCGATAGGAATACCTACTATTTGAAGTATAACACAGGTAATCTGTCGTTCGCCACAGGAACTAGTGGCAATCGTTTCAGCCGTAGTGCTCAACAATCGGAAACAACTGGTGGAACAAACTATTGGTTGGGAGCAGCTTATGGCGAAAACGGTCCAGCTGATGCAGCCCCTGGCGAAGGTCATGAGGGAGACCCCGTCGGAAAGCTGTGCTTGTTGGCAAGTGGCTTTGACAAAGCAGTGTGGAGTACGGCAGACCCCCGTACTACGACGGAATATCCTTGCCAGTTGAAGGGGGCAGAGACTGCATACCTTACTTACGACGACGAAGATGCTAAGACTGTAAACCGCAGTATGGCTACAGAGGTTCGTGTATTTAATGAACATACCTATGTGCCCCTAAACGATCTTTATAAGTGGCGTATTGTCACACAAGACCAATTCTTTGAAACCTTGTCCGATGGTGATAAGGGTGATGCTCTTGCCACAAATTTGACATGGATGATTACTGACCGTGGTTTCGAACGCAGTGACAACTCATTCTTCAACACAGATTATGGATGGAAGACTGGTCGAGTAACAGGGGTAACCTATCCCCCAAGCACATCAATGAGACGTTACGGATATACATGGGGGTTAGAGTCTCAAGGAACCAACCAGCAAACCTCTCCTCATAAGACAGAACCATGGAATGCACCTGTTCGCCTGAAAACCGAGTGGGTTGACAAGAACAATGCCAAATATGGGTTTATGGAGTTTGAAGGTGCAGGTACGGCATCCACTTATCTTGAGGCACCTGCTACGGGCGTATATAGAATTGCATGTTATGGTTTCTATCAGGGAAGCAATCCTGGGTATATCTTCGCAACAAAAACTAACCCACAGGGAACAACTCCTGTTGACCCCGCCAATTTTGTAACAAAGAATTTGAAGCAAGAAACCGCAGCCCCATACCGTAATGCTGATAAGGATGAAGAAGGTTCTGTAACTCGTACTTCCAATCCTATCTCTTATTCGGGTAGTGGCGTAATGTTCGCTGGTGCTACATTCCTTAACGACTTCCCCACGAAAGACGACTATTATTGTGAAATAGAAATTACTCTTATGCAGGATGATATTGTTTACTTCGGAGTTGGTAAGAATGGGGCAACCCAAAGTTCTGCTGACGTTTCTGGCTATTATCATGATACTGAATATGTCGGTGTTGACCAGTTCGAGATTTCATATCTTGGAACAGACCCTGTTCTGTTTAATGAAGATGAAACTAGTCTCGATTATTTGAAAGACAATGGTGCAGATAAGCAATACACTAACCAAAGTATTCGCCTGCATCGTACAATGGTGAAGGACCAGTGGAATTCATTTGTATTCCCCCTTGACCTTGATGCAACTCAAGTTCGTAATGCTTTTGGTGACGCATGTGCTATTGCGGAAATTACCGATATGGGTAAGTATTCGAAGTTGCCGACATGTATTGATTTCACTACAAAGAGTCTTGCAAATGGTAATGAAGGTATCAAGGCTGGTAAGTTCTATCTTGTAAAACCCGTTATAGAACCTAAGGTTACAACTGACGGCATTACCTACTACGATTGTGGGCGTAAGAACTTTAACACTTCCGAATTCTCAAACATTGCGAAAGAGACCGTTTACGTGTCTCAGGAAGCTAAGGACTATGCTAACGAGCATGAAATGAACCAAAGTTGGCTCAACAATGTGGTGACCACATACGGTACGTTTGTTAATGAGCAACAGATTCCTGCCGGTTCCTACGTGATGGGTTACAAGAAGACCGACGACGGTCAGAACGTTCAGCTCTATCGCATTACGAAAGCTACGACCATCAAGGGCTTCCGTGGTTGGATTGAGGACGGTAAGGGCACGACCTCTGCCGGTACGCTCTCCGTGGGCGGCATCTTCGACACCCGCACCTACGTTGACCCCACAACAGGTGTCGAGCACGTCCAGATGCAGACACGTCCGGCCGACGACGACCTCATCTACGACATGAGCGGCCGCCGCATCGGCAAGGTGGGCCAGGTTGGCACGCTGCCCCGTGGCTTGTATATCGTGAATGGTAAAAAGGTATTTGTTAAGTAAGGAAAGGAGGCTACACACTATGAAACTGACATACATTAAGCCCGAGATTAAGTGCATGACCAGCATGGAAGAACCTTTCATGTCGAACGTCAGCAAATTCCAGATAGGTGAAGAGGGTACAACGACGGATATCGAAGACGTAGATCCCGACGACATCATCATCACCACCAAGCAAGACAAACTCTGGGATGACGCGTGGGAATAATCCCACAAAGACTTTTCATAACCTTGTTTTTGATGCCACATCATTCGGCTTGCCGGGTGATGTGGCATCACCTTTTACCCCTCAGCCTCTCGCCTCTAACTATCAATCTGTTTCTAAATGGCGGGATTATTTAACACAAGGTCGGTGGGGGATAGAAAAAGATGTTTTGTTGTTTCACTGTTTCGGGAATTTTTGCTTAATTTGTAGTGCTAAAAGCTGATATATAAGCAATAAGGATTGAAATGAAACGCTATTTTATGACCTTATCGATATTGCTCTTACTTCCAGTAATGGGGTGGGGGCAATTATCGATTGATGAAACGCAGACAATTGCGAACAGCAGCAATCAGCCTGCGCCAGTGCATCCTGTTCCCTCGGAGCGGCAAATCGCCTGGAACGAGACGGAGTTCTATGCCTTCTTCCACTATGGCATGAACACCTATACGGGGCAGGAGTGGGGCGACGGCTCGGAGAGTGAATCGACCTTTGCCCCGACGAAGACGCCTAACCCCGAGCAATGGCTTACGGCGGCTAAGGCAGCAGGCATGAAGGGTGGCATTGCCGTAGTGAAGCACCACGACGGATTCTGCCTCTGGCCTACGGCTACGACGGAGCACTCTACGGCCAAGGCTTCGGGCTATGGAAAGGACGTGAACATTCCGCAGCTCTTCTCCACCGCCGCACAGAAGTTGGGTATGAAGTATGGTTTCTACATTTCGCCCTGGGACCGCAACTCCTCCTACTATGGTACGCAGGAATACATCGAGAAGGTCTTCATCCCCCAGTGCGAGGAGTTGGCGGGCTATGGCAGCGACCAGTTCGAGATGTGGTTCGACGGCGCCAATGGTGGTTCGGGCTACTATGGCGGCAAGAATACAACCATCAGCATAGGCTCTACCTATACCGACCGCGTCATGTACTACGACGTGGCCAACCTGCGCAATCGCATCCACCAGTTGGCCCCCAACTGCGTAATGTGGGGCGTGGGCGGTGAGGCTCGTTGGATTGGTAACGAGGACGGTTATGCGGGCACGACAAACTGGAGTACTGACAGCCGCAACGATGAGAACAACAACGAGCAGGGAACCGAGGACTATTGGCTCTGGAACCCCGGTGAGGTGGATGCAAAGGCCACGAGCGGCGGATGGTTCTGGCATCAAGGCGAGAGCGTATCGACTGCCGAACAACTGTTTACCTTCTACATGCAGTCGGTAGGGCGCAATGCCACACTTATCCTGAACCTGCCTCCCGATAAGTCGGGCGAACTGCCCTCGGCCACTGTCAGCCGAATGACGGAACTGGGCAACCTGATAAAGAATCGTCTGGGCACCGATCTCAGCCAGTCGGTAACGGCCAGCGCCACACGAAGTGGGGGAAGTTTCAGTGCCCAGAACCTCGTCGATGGCGATAAGGATACCTATTGGGCTACCGACGACGGAGTGACGACGGCCACGCTGACCATTGACCTCGGCCAGTCGAGGACCGTCCGCTATGTCATGCTGCAAGAGTACATCCGCCTGGGGCAGCGTGTGCAAGGATTCTCGATTCAGTATAGTATCGACGGCAATAGTTGGAAGACGGCTTCGTCACAAGAGGCCATGACGACCATCGGCTACAAGCGTATCATCCCCCTGAACGGTAGTATGAGTGGCCTGGCCAGCGGCTATACGGCCCGTTACATCAGAGTGAACATTACCAAGAGCAAGGCCTGCCCCGTGCTGCATACCGTGGCGGTGTATTGAGTAATGGTTTAACGGGTTAAAAGTTTAACGGGTTAACGGTTAAGGGATAGATAATGACTATGAAGAAGATATTAATGGTAATTGTGGTGGCTTTGACCTCCGTGCATGTGGCGGGGCAGAGCTTTAAGGACGATTACAAGTCGGTGGGCGTCTATGATACATGGGAACTGTCGCCCTTCCGCACAGGAGTATTAGCGGGTAATGCACAGGTCATAAAGAACCACCTCTATTCGGCCTCAGGCGTGAACCGTACGGGACACATTCTGGGCGTCCAGCGTTCGCGATTTGGCAGTAACACGTTTGGGGCACGTGTCGATTTGAACTCGCCCGTAACCATAGGCCGCAGTGGTAAGTATGTCCATGCCTTGGTCTATACGCCCCAGGCCTCGCAGGTGCAACTGATAGGTCTCGGCCGTCGCACAACGAACACTTGGAACGAAGGGACGGACGTCGAGCAGTTCTGGAGCGACCCAGTCACTATCTCGGCCAATACGTGGACCGACATCGTGGCCAAGGTGCAGACGAACGAGAATGTGGAGATACACAGCATCGTCGTGGTGCCCGATTGTAAGTCGCCCCATACGCTGACGAGCGACTTTGTGGCCTACATCGATGAGATTGTCGTAAACTCGAGCAATTCGAAGCGTTCGAGCGTGACCTCAACGGTTGACCCCTACGAAGAGGGTGGGGATGACCCGGAGCCAGATGACCCGACACCAGGTGACGAATCGGAGTATTACAAGACGAACTTCGTGAAGACACAGGCGAATACTCGTGTGGGCGATAGCCACTATATTCGTAAGGTCAGTCTGAAGTCGGGCAGTAATCAGACGCAGTATTACCCCTCGAATGGTGCTACGGCCGACCTGCTCTCGGGCCTCCTTTACCTCGATGCTACGGCTTCGGCGGTCTTCGATGTGACGGCCGGACAGAGTTACACGCCGGCGATAGACTATGCCACTGACTGGATGCATGCCTACGCCTATGTCGATTACAACCGCGACGGGGAGTTTACGAACGCCCTGGAGGAGCATACGGCTACTTCCGGATGGGGATGGAACCAGACATCATACAAATATTATACGGTGGCCGACGTGAGTGAACTTGTGGCCTATTCGGCCTATGCCACGAACTATACGGGTGGTAGCACGGGTAACTTCTATAACAGCACCGGTACGAGCAGTGGTAACAATACCATGACCATGCCCTCGTTCACGATTCCCAGCGATTTGCAGAGCGGACTCTACAGGATGCGCTTCAAGGTCGATTGGTGCAGTCTGGATGCCGGCGGCAACGACGGTTCGGACGGGACGGGTAATACCATCTGGGGAAATGGTGGCGGTATTGTGGATGTATTGCTCAGGGTGACGGGCAACGACGTGGTCGATGTCTTGTCGAGTAGCCATCGCAATGGTACGATGACCGACAGCGAGGGTAACGACATCGGCAGCACCCCGCTCGAAGGCACTTATCAGACCCCATACGAAGTGATGATGCTACCGGCCAACGGTTTCGTAACAGAGAGTCTGACGGTAAACTACAAGGTGAACAGCAGCGAATGGCCTGGCGTATTGACTACGGCTCAGGCAACCTATACCTTGACCGACGACAATTACGACAAGAGTCGTGATAGCTTTACCCTGCCTGCCGAAGTAATGTACTCGGAGGTCAACCTTGAGCCGATGTACAATAATGCGCCTACGCCGACCTATCCCCCTGGTGACATTAACTGGGACCAGGAGGTGACGATAGCCGATGTGACGGCCCTCGTGAGCATTATTCTTGGGAAGGATGGCGTTGAGCCTTACCAGTACAATCATGTGGCGGCCGACGTGAATGGCGATGGCGATATCACGATTGCCGACGTGACGGCGCTGGTGAATGTGATACTTGGGAAGTAGTGCCGAGTCAGCTGGCTGAAAAGTCCGAGTCAGCTGGCTGACTTGACTAAACTACACAGCCGCCTGACCTCATGGGCCAGGCGGCTGTTGTGTTATGAGTGTGTGTGGGGCGGTTATGCCTTGGCGGACTGCTGGTGCCTTGTCTTGATGACAAATACGCAGAGGGAGCCGATGAGCAGGGAGATGCCAGCCACAATCATCATCGAAGGCTGGTGGCTGCCCACGAGGGAGAGAATGGTGCCGCCGAGCAGGGCAGCGACAATCTGCGGGATGCAGATGGTGCCGTTGAACAGACCCAGGTAGGCGCCCATGTGACCGTAGCCTTGCAGGGCATTGGTGACGAAGGTGAAGGGCATAGCCAGCATGGCTGCCCAGCCGCAACCGATAAGCAGGAAGGGCAGGAACTGGAGGTACTGGTCGTGGATGAAGGGTACCAGGCAGAAACCGATACCTCCGAGCACGAGACTGAGCGAATAGGCCAGTTTGGTGTTGCGGAACTGCGGGAGCACGATGGCCCAAAGGACACTGCCCACGGCCTGTACGGCGAACAGAATGCCTACCCAGTTGCCAGCCTCCTGATAGCCTGCGCTGCTGACGTCGGTGGTCTGCCAGACGGTCTCGGCGATGGTGCCGGTCGTGTAGGTCCACATATACATGAAGGCGGCCCAGCAGAAGAACTGCACCAGACCTACGGCCCAGAATGTGGTGGGCGCATTGCGCAGCAGGGTGAACCAAGATCCACCCCCTTGCCCCTCCCTGTGAGAGAGGGGAGTATCCGTTTCCTTTGCGTCCTCGGTGCTTATTCCATTGTATTCCTCGTACTCCTGGGGAGGCCACTCCTTCACCTTTAGGGTGGTGTAGAGCACACAGAGGATGAGGATGGCGGCGCCGATGTAGAACGACCAGATGACCGAGTCGGGCACGACGCCCTTAGGCGCCACGTTCTTGATGCCTATCCATGTAAAGAAGAAGGGGAAGACGAAGCCTACCACAGAACCGGCGTTGCAAAGGAACGACTGGATAGAGTAGGCCTTCGCCTTCTGTTCCTCGTTCACCATGTCGCCGACGAGCATCTTGAAGGGCTGCATGGCCATGTTGATGCTGGTGTCGAGAAACATCAGGGCAACGAGGCCGAATACCATGGCGGCACTGATGGTCAGGCCCAGCGAACCAGCATTGGGCAGCAGACACATGACGAGCACGGCCACGGCAGCACCTATGAAGAGATAGGGGATGCGGCGACCAAAGCGAGTCCAGGTCTTGTCCGATAGCGTACCTACGATGGGCTGCACAAGGATGCCCATCAGCGGGGGCAGTATCCAGAAGTAACTGAGCGAATGGGGGTCGGCGCCCAGGGTGGCAAAGATGCGCGAGATGTTGGCCGACTGTAGGGCGTAGGCTATCTGCACACCAAAGAACCCGAAGCTCAGATTCCATAGTTTCCAGAAGGATAGATTGGGTTTCTGTTTCATGTAAAAGGTTAACAGTTTAATGGGTTAACAGTTTAATGGGTTAACGGGTTAATGGGTTAACGGGATAGATACTTGCGGCCTTGGGTGACGAAGAGGCCACGGGTGGCCTTCGTGACGCGGCGGCCCGTGAGGTCATAGACGGGCGATGGCTGACCATTGTCAATTGTCAATTGGCCATTGTCAATTGAGGTGGTCTTGTCCTCCTCGACGATGTACTTCGAGCCCGACTGGGTGGTCTTGATGACGTAGTACTTGTCCTCGGAAATCTCCGTCAAATCGACGGTCTGCGGACTGCCCGTACCCGTGGAGAATACCACATTGACGTAGTAGTCGGCCGAGGTGATGTTGAAGGTCTGGTAGTACCACGTATAGTCGCCCACCTTCTTGGTCGCCGTAATTTGCTTACCGGGCCATCCGCCATTGAGCTGCGTATTGTCGTCGCTGTCCCAGATGTAGAAGTTCATGCGGCTCCAACCCAGTTCGTCGCGCACGTGGATGGTGGCGGTGTGAGGTGTGAAGTCGCCCTGTGGCTGAGCCTCCTCCTGGATGCGCTGTTCGATGACCTCCCATTCGGGAATGAGGGCGTCGGGCAGGTAATAGGCGAAGTCCGAGCCCGAGGCCACCTTCGTGTAGCCCGAGGTTGCCGTATAGGCATTGGGTGTCTTGCCCACTACGCAGAGCAGTTTGCCACGGCTGCCCGTGGTCTCTACGGCATAGTAGAGCTGTTGGCTGGCCTTTACCTCGTAGGTGCTCACGTTGGTGATGCCTACCAGTTTGCGGGCCGATATCATGCGCTTCAGGTCGCTCTTAGCATTGAGCCAGTGCTTCAGGAAGATGCAAGGCGTTCCCGGCATGGCCAGCAGATAGGCATTGGCCGCCAGCGTGTCGCCCTTAATGGGGTCTTGCTGAGCCGATGCACTGCGATACTCCGTATCATGGTTCTCTACGAACGTCACTGCCCAGGGGCGATAAGCGGCATCATACACCAGAGGCTTGCCCGCATCGCCTTGCGACGAGGCGGAGAGGAGGGTCCAGTTGTTCTGGTTGATGGCATCGCGCACCCGATAGCGGAACTGGAAGTCGAAGGCCGCGCTGGTGGGTGTGCCATCTACCCGGGTGCCGTTGATCCAGTTCTTGATGGTCGTCGAGCCGTCCCAGCATTCGCCAACGGAGAACGCCGGCTGGCTGCTGGTGTTGTAGTCGGCCGTGAACGAGGCACTATAGCCCTTCACCATGTCGTAGCGGAAGCCCGTATAGCCGAGGTCGTTGAGCAGGAACGAGAGGTAAGCCTTGACGATGCGTTGCACGTTCTCCGACTTATGGTCGAGGTCGCGTGTGCCCGACCAGTCTTCGCCCGTGTCGTTATTGGCCGACAGGCTCACGCCCTGGCTGTTGGCCTGGGTAAGCGTCGAACCGCCGTCGTCGTTGCGACAGATGTCGGTTGTCCGGAACTGGTACGTCTCGCCCTTGTACGTCTCGCTGGGGAAACCGAACCATCCACTCGTGTTGTGGTGGTTGATGACCACGTCGGCCACAGTACCCAGCCCCTTCGACTTGAAGGTCTGAATCATGCTGCGCAACTCCGCTTCGGTGCCGAACGAAGAGTTCTGGTCGAAGTACCGCATAGGCAGGTAGCCCATGTTGTTAGAGTCGTCGCAATAGCCCGAGTTGGGCACCCAGATGAGGTCGAAGTAGCGGGCCAGTTCGTCGGCCTGCTTCTCCAGCTTTGTCCAGCGCGTCTGGCTGTAACTGTCCCAGTAGAAGCCTTGCAGCATGACTTCGGACTGCGCCCTCAGGAGCGAGAGGTGAGAGGTGAGCGGTGAGAGAACACAGGCCAGGAGGAATAAGGAAAGTAGTTGTCTCTTCATAATTGAAAGAAAGAAAAAGGGACGGGCAGAAGTGCCCGCCCCTTAGTTAGTGATAATAGTCTTTCGGATTACTGAGCCTCGACGGTCAGTACACCCTGTCCATCGCAGTTAGGCTTGAACGAGAACTTGTACGTTCCGGCCGAGATGGGCAGGTTGGCACCGTTCTGCGAAGTCATGGCATCCAGGCTGCCGCCCCAAGAGAGGCTCCAGTCGTGGTTGGCACGAATCTTGAACTCACCGTCGTTAACGGCATACGTGCCTTCCCAAGCCATCGTCTCGGTGTTGAAGGTCAGGTCGAAGTCGTCGCTCCATGCGTTAGCGCCAATGGCAGAGCCAATGAGCGACATCTGGGCGATAGGCTCTACGCTGAACGTCAGTGCATCGGTGTTGACCAGGAGCTTGTAGAAGCCCGACTCGTTGCCAGAGGGCAGGTTGCAGTTGCCACCATCGATGGCAATCACGCCTTCGCCGTCACCAGCACCGTACTGAGGATTGTTCCAGTCGGGTGTGGTGGTGAACTTGAAGCCCCATGTCGACTCGTTGTCGGCCAAGTAGATGTAGTAGTAACCCTCGAAGTGGTCGCCTACCTTCACCAGCGGAGAGAAGCCCCAACCGTTGGCGTCGCCAGCGTACCAGAGTTGCTCGGTATACGGAGCATAGGTGAAATACCAGTCTTTGGGGGATACTGTGAACTTGTACTTGCCGCCCGTTTCACAGTTAAAGGAGTTGCCCACGTTGCTGTCCAAATTGAAGAAACCAGAGGTAGAGGTGTCACCGTTAGCCTGTGCACGGAACAGCATGTTCCAGTCGCCAGCATCTACAGCCTCTTGAGGAGCAAAGCAGAACCATTCGCCGTCAGCAATCTCCAGCACAATAGAGAAAGTGCCATCCTCGTTCTTCTCCATGGGAGTGGGAGAGGACAGATTCCAACTGTTGTAACCACCAATGTAATAGACCTGAGAGGTCTCGGAGATGGCAGGAAGTTCCTGAGTCTGGAAGTTGACAATAGCCTCGTTGGTAGTGAATTGCGTACCAACGCCGTCAGCGTCAACGGCTGTACCTACGACCTTCAGAGGCAATGGACGATTGAGGTAAGCCATGCTCTTATAGGCCACTTTGATGGCACTGTCGAGACGTGCAACGGGTACGGTGAGCACATTGTTTTCATCCTCAGTAAAGGGGATTTCACAGCCTTCGAGGAACAACTTCTTAGATACAATTTTGGAAATTTCCTTCTCAGAGGCAACGGAGGTAATCTTCACCAAAGGCAGTGTATCACCAACGTTCTCATAGCTGAGGTCGCCAGCAACGTTCTCAAGGGTAGCTGTTACCAGTTCCACACCGTCTTCCTGGCCATAAGCCTGTGGGTCGGCCCAGTCGGTAAAGTCCTCATCGCAAGCCGTGAAAGCCATTGCGCCAGCGAGGATACCAGCATATAAAAATAACTTTTTCATAGTCATTGTCAATTATCAATTATTAATTGTCAATTATTTAACACTACCAGTACCAGCGGTGAAGTTCACGTAAGCCTTCTGACCGGCAGATACCTGCTGCGAGTAGTCGGGACCTACGTTTTCAGCCCAGTTCTTTGGTATATCAGCGTCGCGATAGTACAGCGTGCCATCACTCTTGATGGTGAACTCGGTCTTCCACCAATCAATACCGCAATCAACGAACATACGGAGTTCGCCAGCACCAGCGAAGGGAGGAGATACCCATTCGCCATTGGCATCAGCAGGAGCCGTGAAGCGCCATTCGTCCATCATACTCCAGTTGTCTGGATCGGCAGCAGCACCGATGACATAGACAGCTGCATCCTTGGCAATAACGGTATAATTGATATCTTGGCCAGAAGCCTTCACGCGAACGATGAAGGTATACCATCCACCATTCGTGACTTTCATATTGGATGTTTCGCTGTCACCACCATTCTTGAAGCCACCAGAGGACTGGTCGTCGAAGGTAACCTGTCCATAACCCTTATCATTCCCCTTCCATTCATTGTCTGGATTAATCTTAAACTCAGCACCATCCTGCATATAGACAACTGCATAATAGAAGTTGTCTTGACTGTAAGGTACTTGGAAAGGAACAAATGTACTCCAGCCATTCGAAGCGGCAAAGTCACCGACAATATACATCGAGGTCGGCAGTACGGGACCATCAACGCCCTCGTTCGGGTCGTAAGCCTTCACTAGAGGGAGTTCGATGGTGTTAGACTTCGATACACCCAGTGTTTCGTCGACAAACAGATGAGCAGTCAGATAGACATACACCTTTACAGGATTCGACAAATCGGGCTCTTCGCCCAGTTGCTCAAGAATGTACTCGTTCAATTCAGAAGCGGGCAGCAAGAACTTTGCACTTGTAGAGGTAGTGGACAGCGGAGTAAAGTTCTCGCCATCAAGACTTACGTTTGCAGTGTAAACCGTAGATACGGGGAAGCCTCCGTAGTCGGGTTGCGAGGTCGTCAGTACCACGTATTCCGAGTTCTTCAGGTCGTAAACATTGTTGGCTGCATAGGCCGGCGTATTGAGCACGAATGAGGGAGCCTCTTGGAATATGGGATTGCTGTCGCGGTCTTCGTCACACGAGGTAACGAGGAACAGAGCCATGCTCAGCGTCAGCAGTGAAAGAAATATCTTTTTCATACGATTATTAGTTTAAGGATTAATAACCAGGATTCTGCTTAATCTTATCATTAAGTGCTCTTGCCGGGATGGGGTAGAGGTTGTAGATGCTGCTCACGCCATTGCCTTCGTAGCTGCCACCCTTCCAATCCCAGAGGTAAGAACCAGAGGTGAAGAGACCAAAGCGAATCAGGTCGCTACGACGACGGCCCTCGAAGTAGAACTCACGGCTCCACTCGTCGATGATGTCGCGTTCCTTAATCTCCGTGAAGGGAGTAGCATGGGCACGAGTGCGCAGTTCGTTCAGTGCGTTCAGCGTAATGCTGTTGTCGCCACCCAGACGGAAGTTGGCCTCGGCCAGGGTCAGGTAGGCTTCAGCTACGCGGAAGAGAGGAATGTCGGTGTCAGGCCAGCTGGCATCGGTGAACGAGCCGTCGGCAGCGTGGATGTTGCTCCACTTCATCAGACCCAGACCAGCAGCGAAGGTGGTCTTCTCCTCCGTGCTGATGGTGCGCTGCTTCGAACCGTCTTCAGCAGCTCCGGAGAAGAACAGGGCGCGGTCGTCGCCAGCGGCCTTGGCAACCTCGTGCGGGTCGTTGACCATAGGCACGTTGTCGAGGTTGTCGAAGAACTTCTCAACCACAGCCTGACGGGCGCGGTTACAAGTCCACTGAGCACCAGCCAAACCCTGTGTGGGAGAACCGTCGCCTGTAGCCGAAGCAATAGGATAGATGGCACCAGCCCATGAGCGGGAGTTCACGTCGCAGCGGATGGGGAAGATAATCTCCTGACGGGCATTGCTATTCTCGCCATTGTCGCCCATGAAGAGTTGCTCGTAAGCGGTATAACCGTTCTTCTCGGTCTTGTTCAGGCTGTAGCCACTATTGATGACCTTATTGGCATACGTAACGGCGTCGGCCCAGTGGGCAGTACCGGTGTAAACCTCGGCATTCAGGTAGAGGCGAGCCAGCAGCAGGTTGGCAGCCACCTTGTCGGCACGGCCGTAGTTGGTCGTGGAGTTGGCGTTGTCAAGCAGAACTTCTGTTGCGCCCTCGGTCTCGCCATTGATGGCCTTCAGTTCCTTTACGACAAAGTTGAAGGCATCTACGCGCGACAGCTGGTCGGGCTGCTCACTGTTGTAGTGCTCCTTGAAGGGAACCTTACCGAAGAGGTCGATTTGGTGGCTCATGTACAGGGCACGCAGGAAGCGAGCCTCGGCGCGGTTCTGAAGAGATTGTGCGTCAGTAGCGTCTGCGGTCTGGTCGAGATAGAAGTTGATGAGGTTGTTGTTGTAGGCCAGACGGTAATAGGTCAGTTCGTTGTATCCGTGTGAAGAGTTCCAACTGAGGTTGGTCATCTCGGGGATACCGGCGTCGCCCTGCCAAGTCCAGATGCACTCGTCGGCACCCATTTCGTTGGCTTCAAACACGCGACGATAGAAACCTGAGTTACCTTCGTCGAAGCCTAACATATCGCGATTGCCATCGGGGCCGATGGTTCCAGTCAGATGCAGCGTACCATAAATCTTTGCCAGCATTGCATCTGCATCGAATGTGGTGTTCGTCTGCGGGTCTTCGATGTCGAGGTCCAACGTGTTGTTGCAAGAAGTCATACCAAGCGAAAGAACCAAGGCTGCCGCAGGAACAATGTATTTGAAAATATTCAGTTTCATAATGTCTCTTTTTTAATATTTCAATACTTCAATATTTCAATATTTAGAAGTTCAACTTAAGACCGATGGTGTAGGTCGTAGGACGCGGATATACGCTTCCGTCAACACCACTTCCATGCGTGCGCTCGGGGTCGATGCCGTCGTAGCCACTGATTACGAAGGGATTGGAAACGGTGGCATAGATGCGGCCGTCGATACCCTTGTAGTGGCCTGAGGAGAACAGACGGTTGAACGAGTAACCCAGCGTGATGTTGTCGCAGCGCAGGAACGAGGCGTTACGTACGAAGTAGTCGCTCATGTAGTAGTCGGTCTTGCCCTGGAAGCCCAGTGCTACAGCCTCGGCAGTCGTGTTCGTATAGGCGCTGTTCGAGTACAGACCCGACCAAGATACGTTGGCACGGTTCGAGAGGAAGTCGTAGTACAGATAGTTGTTCAGGCTGGCACGCAGCGAGAAACTGAAGTCCCAGTTCTTCCAGATGAACTTATTGGTAAGGCCCATGGTTACGTCGGCATCGGGCTTCTTATAGACATACTTGTCGTCGGCATTGAGGATGCCATCGCCGTTGCGGTCAACATAGACGCCTTCCAAGGGGTTGCCTGCCTGGTCGTAAACCTGCTGATATACGTAGAAACTGTTGATAGGATGACCTACCATGTTCACCTGTACTTGGTTGCTCAGACCAGCGCCAATCGTGTTACCCGTGGGTTCGAAAGCACTACCGGTGTTCAATTCGGTGAGTTCGTTGCTGTTCCAAGTTACGTTGTAACCGATGGTCCAAGAGAAGTCCTTAGTGACGACGGGGCGTGCGTTGATGGTGAACTCAACACCCTTGTTGCGCAGCGAACCGATGTTGTCAATCTTCTTGTTGCTGAATTCTACACTGGGGTCAACATATACCTCGCTGATGAGGTCCTTGGTCTTACGATAGTAGAGGTCCAGGGCACCGTCGATGCGGCCATTCAGGAAACTATAGTCGAGACCAATGTTGTACGTAAAGGTGCGCTCCCACTTGATATTGGGATTGTAGATTTCGGGGCGCATGGTGTAGTAAGCTTGGTTACCCAACATGTACTGGGCGTACTGGTTGGCCGTGGTATAGCGAGGCAGGTAGTAGAAGCCAATGCCCAGGTCTTGCTGACCAGTAACACCATAGCCCAGGCGAAGTTTCAACTCGTCGATTGCCTTCACGTCGCGCAGGAACTTCTCTTCGTTAATCTTCCATGCCAAGGCTGCTGCGGGGAACTTACCCCACTGGTTGCCCCTTGCAAAGTAAGAAGAACCGTCGAAACGGATGCTGGCCGTGAACAGATAGCGGTTGAGCAGGCTGTAGTTCACACGGGCGAAGTAAGAGGCCAGACGGTGAGGATAGATGTGCTCGGTCTCGGCACGAAGAGAGGGCGAATAAGCCTCGGGGGTGTCCATGCGAGTGCCGCTTGCATCATACCATTCGTTACCCTGACCATAGTCGTAGAAGTGACGTTGGAAGTGCTGGAGCTCAGCACCGGCCATGATGTCGAAGTTGTGTTTGTCGTTCCAGTTGTGCTGGTACTGGGCATAGCCGTTGACGCGCCAGTTGTACTTATACGACTGGTTGGTGCCTTCCCATCCGTAGTAGTTGTTACCCCAGGAGTAGGGAGAGATGAGGTTCTTCTGGTGACCTACCGAGTAGTCGCCACCGAAGCTGCCATGCAGGCTCAGGTCTTCGAAACCGTGAATCTTATACTCCAACTCCAGGTTACCAATGACGGAGTGGCTGTCGGCGCGGTTGTCCTGGTTCTTCAGCAGGGCCAAGGGGTTCTGCGGGGTGTTGGTGTTGGTGATGTGAGTCCAGTTGGGGTCGTTACCCTTTGAACCGGGCGTCATGTTCTGCCAGAAACCACCGAATTCAGGATAGGTGTTGTCATAGACGGGTTGGGTGGGGTCAACTGCCAAAGCACCGCCAATGGCACCGCCAGCATCAGCGAAACGATTCTCGGCATACATGTATTTGGTAGTCAGGTTTACGCTCAAGTGGTCGTTGAAGAACTTCGGAGTCAGGTTCAGCGAAGAGGTGAAACGCTGGAACTTAGAAGTCTCCACGACACCGTTCTTACCCGTAAAGCCTACGCTCAGGCGATAGGGCATATTCTTCACGGCGCCCGTGAAGCCAATCTGGTGGTCGCTGCCCCAGGCATTACGCAGTATCTGGTCGGTCCAGTTAGTGTTCTCGGTACCGAGTGCGGGCATACCCGAAAGATCGTCGTGTGTCTTGAGCCATGTCTGGCGAACGACGTCGCGGAATTGGTCTCCATCCAGTACTTCATACTTGCGATAAGCATGAGAGAGACTGACGTTACCCGTATAGCTGACCTTTACGGGAGAGCCCTTCTTACCAGTCTTGGTGGTGATGATGATGACACCGTTAGAGGCGCGGCTACCATAGATGGCAGTGGCCGATGCGTCCTTCAGGACGGTAAAGGTCTCGATGTCCTCAGGATTTACCATCGAGAGGGGGTTCGACAGACCCTGCACACCATCGTTGTCGATGGCCAGACCGTCGATGACAATCAGTGGGTCGTTGCTGGCGCGCAAAGATGAGCCACCACGAATGCGGATAGATGCACCACCGCCAGGGGTACCGTCGTTCGAGATGACGCTCACACCGGCAATCTTACCCATAATCATGTCCTGGGGATTGGTGGTAACGCCCTTCGACATTTCGTCTGGCTTGAAAGCGGTAACCGAACCCGTGGCATCAGCCTTGCGGACTTTACCGTAACCAATGACCACGGCCTCTTCCAGGACTTTCGAGTCCTCCTGGAGAACGACAGTCACATTGGGTGCGGCAGTCACTTCCTGAGTCTGGAAACCCATGTAGCTGACTACGAGCACTGCACCACGAGGGGCTTTCAGGGTAAAGTTTCCGTCGATGTCGGTAACAGTGACGTTCTGTCCGCCCTGTTGCTGGACCTTACCCATGATGATTGGCTCACCTTGTGCGTCCTTAACGTGTCCCTTGACCGTAATGTCTTGGGCCAGAACGTTAACTGACACGAAGATACCTACAAGAAATGCGAGTAGGCATCTGAAGTTTAGCTTTTCGTTCATTTTTTGTACTTTAAGGTTAATTAGTTAATAATTAGGTTATTTGTAATTCTTTTCACTTCTTCACTTCTTCACTTGGCCCGCAGGGCTATCGCGAAGCCACCGCCTGAGGCCGACTTCAATGTCAAACGGCTCTTGGCGGTTACCTTCTTCTTATATATAAGGTAGGATTGCGGATTCTTGTCCCACGAGGCATCCTTGCCGTCGCAGTAGATAGTAGCCTCGTACTTGCGACCGGGCTGGAGGAAGTCGAGAGAGAGCTGGGTCGTATGTCCGTCGGCATTCACGGTGCTGCCCACGAACCAGTCGTCGGAGTTCTTGTCCTTGCGGGCAATGGTCACCACCTGCCCGGGCTCGGCCTCGAGGTAGAGGCTGCGTTGCCAATCGACGGGCACGTCTTTGATAAACTGGAAAGCATCCATGAAGCGCTCGTAGTTCTCAGGAATGTCGGCTGCCATCTGCAAGGGACTGTACATCGTCACGTAGAGGGCCAACTGGCGGGCCAGCGTACTGCGCACGTGGGAATCGTTGTCGGGCGACATCTTTGAACAGTCCATCTCGAAGATACCGGGCGTGTAGTCCATCGGACCGCCAATCAGACGAGTGAAGGGCAGGATGGTCGTGTGCTCGACCGTGTTGCCGCCAAAGGCTTCGTACTCCGTACCGCGTGCACTCTCGTTGCCAATCAGATTGGGGTAGGTGCGACAGATGCCCGTGGGGCGTACGGCCTCGTGGGCATTTACCATGAGGTGGTACTGGGCGGCCTTGGTCACGCAGTAGAGGTAGTGGTTGTTCATCCACTGGCCGTAGTGGTGCTCGCCGCGGGGCACGATGTCACCCACGTAACCGCTCTTCACGGCAGGGTAACCATTATCGACCATAAACTGGTAGGCCTTGTCGAGGTGGCGCTCATAGTTTCGTGCCGACGACGAGGTCTCGTGGTGCATAATCATCTTCACCCCCTTCGAGGCAGCATACTGGTGGATGGCCTTGACGTCGAAGTCGGGGTAGGGGGTCGTAAAGTCGAAGACGAAGTCCTTCTGGTGTCCGAACCAGTCTTCCCAACCTTCGTTCCATCCCTCTACGAGTACGGCATCGAACCCATGCCGGGCTGCGAAGTCGATGTAGCGCTTTACATTCTCCGTATTGGCAGAGTGCCGGCCGCTGGGCTTTAGCTTCTTGTAGTCGGTCACGCCCAACTTCACAGAAGCCACGTCGTTGGTGTAAGACCAATGTGTGCGACCCGTAATCATGTCCCACCAGACGCCGATGTACTTTGTCGGGTGAATCCATGAGGTGTCTTCTATCTTACAGGGCTCGTTGAGGTTCAGCGTCATACGCGAAGCCAAGATGTCGGCTCCCGAATGGCCCACGATGATGGTGCGCCAGGGCGAAGTGCAGGGTGTCTGCAAATAACCCTTGTCGCCCCGGACGTCGGGTGTAAGCCACGACTCAAAGGTCTGTCGGCCTTCGAGGTAGTTCAGGTGCATGGTGGCATAGTCGATGCAGGCGGCCTCGTGCAGGTTGATGTATAGTCCGTTGTCGGTCTTCAGCATTAGGGCGGTCTGTACGCAGGTAGGTCCGGCCGGTGTCTGCGAGGCATTGGAGGTAATGGCTGCGGGCAGTTTGCTGCGAATCTCTGACAGGCGCGACTCGGTGAAGGCGTACTCCTGCGTGTCGTAGTCGCCGGGAATCCACCAAGCCTTGTGGTCGCCCGTCATGGCGAACTCGGTGTGTTCTTCCTTCACGACGAAGTAGGTCAGGTTCTTTTGGTCGGGGAATTCGTAACGGAAGCCCAGCCCGTCGTTGAACAGACGGAAACGGACAACCATCTCGCGGTCGTTCTTCTCCTGATACAGCCGGACGGCCAGTTCGTTGTAGTGGTTGCGTATCTGGCTTTCCTCGCCCCATACGGGCTGCCAGGTCTCGTCGAAAGTCGCTGTCGTACTGCTTGACAGGGTGAAGCCCGTCATCAGGTCGGCCTTTTGGTCGATGGTGGCGGCTTCGGTGTGTTGGGTATTGTCGAAGGTCTCTTGTCGGCCGGCCTGTTCTTTCTTTAGTTCAAAGCCCATGCCGCTGGTTCTGATAACCTCTTGATTCTCAAAACGAAGCTGATAGGTTGGGCGTCCTTGCGCATTCAGGGCGAAGTGCAGGGAGAAACGCCCGTCGGGCGACGTCAGCTCCTGCGCCTTTACCATGCTTGTAATAGCCAAAATGGCGATGAGGACGAAACTTTTTTTCATGGTTTGATGCGGTTTCAATTGCAAATATACATTAATTATTTTTAACACGCGCAATTTTTATAAGGAAAAATCAAGAACAAGTACATCTCGGGCTTCCATTGTTAGTTCGTTGGCTAACCGCACGTTGCGATGGGTGAGGATGTCCGTGGCCTCGTTCTTGGGCAGCACTTCGGCATAGGGTGTAAGGTCGATGGTGGTCGGTTTGTTCGTGCCGTTCACGAATACCGTAACGACCCGCCCGTCAAGGATGCGTGCGTAGGCATACACACCCTTCTGGATGCAGAAGTGGGTCAGTTTGCCGAAGTGTACGGCAGGGCTTGTCTTGCGCCATTGCAGCAGGTTCTTGGTGAAGTCGAAGTACCACGTTTGCAGTGGGTTGCGGCCTTCTCGGGTAAAGGCATTGTTTGCGTCGCCAGGCCAACCGCCGGGGAAGTTCTCACGCAGTGCGCCGTCACCCTTCGACTTGTTGGCGGCCATGCCAATCTCGTCGCCATAATAGAGCTGGGGAATACCGCGGAGCGTGAGCAGCAGCGTCAGGGCTTGCTTATAGCGGGTAGTGTCCTTGGCCATTTCGGGATTCTTCTGGAAACGGTCGGTGTCGTGGTTGTCGAGGAAGGTCAGCAGATGGTTGACGTCGGCATAGACCACGTCCTGGCTGATGTAGTCGTACAGCTTGGCATAGCCGTAGTCCCACTCGTCGGTCTCTTGGTCAACGACATAGTTCAGCAGACCCATCAGGGGGAAGTCCATGACCGTGCGCAACTGCGAGTTGCGCGGGGCGGCCAACTTACTGTCTTTCTGCCAGTAAGCCACGCCTACGTTGTTGTTAATCCAAGCCTCGCCCACGATGTTGATGCCGGGGTACTCCAGTTCCATGCGGTTGCACCATTCCACCATGCCGTCGAAGTCGTTATACGGATAGGTGTCCTGACGGATGCCGTCGATGCCGGCCCATTCAACCCACCAGATAGAGGCTTGTACCAGATAGTCGAGGACCAGGCGGTTGCGTTGGTTCAGGTCGGGCATAGCCTGTACGAACCATCCATCGACCGTACGCTGGCGGTTATAGTCCGACGCGTGGACGTCGCCTACGGCGCCTGTCTTATAACTGGTCTGTACGTACTTGCCCCCGAAGTTGAACCAGTCGCTCTGGGGCATGTCGGTAAAGAGGAAGTTCTCACGACCGCAGTGGTTAAAGACGATGTCCTGAATCACCTTGATGCCTTTCCCGTGGGCGGCATCAATGAAGTGGCGATATTCCTCGTTCGAACCGAAGCGAGGGTCGGTCTCGTAGTAGTTGGTAATGGCATAACCATGATACGATTCCAAGGGCATGTCGTTGACGAGGGTAGGGGTGGGCCAGATGGCCGTAATGCCCAGTTCGGCCAGGTAGTCGAGATGTTGCTCCATACCGGCAATGTCGCCTCCGTGTCGGGCCAGGGGAACTGCGGGGTCGCAGCCTTGCTCCTTCATTCCCTTGATGTCGTCGTTCTGGGGATTGCCATTAGCGAAGCGGTCGGGCATCAGCAGATACACTACGTCCGAGGCGTCGTAAGTCTTGCGGTTCAGGGCCTGGCGCGTCTTCAGTTCGTAGGGGATACTCGTCTTGCCGACCTTGATCTTAAAGGTCTGTGCCGGGGCTCCCTTGGTATCGACATACAGGATGACGTAGTTCGGATTCTCGGGCCGAACGGTCTCTTTCAGGGTCACGCCCTGTCCGTCAGCCAGACTTATCGACTCTGCGGCAATGCCTTTGCCATGCAGGAGTATTTGCAGGGTGGAGTTCTTCATCCCGGCCCACCAGTTGAGGGGGTGTACGTGGTCAACTTTGGGCTTCGAGGCACTGCTTGCCGGCAGTCCGAACCCGATGAACATCATCGCAATGAGGAGAATCTTTTTCATGGCCTTACTTAGTTTTAAGTTATATTCACGTCACAAAGTTAACGTTTTTTTACACACGCTTTCCCGATTATAATAAGAATATAAATCCTTGAATTCTATAACTTCCTATTATACAAAATGATAACATTTTATTGATTCCTGTAAAATATAAATCTATTTTGTCACTTTTCTGTCCGTTTATTTGCTCATATCCGCCCTTTTACCTACCTTTGTCAACCGTAATGCCATAGATGCTATGAGAAACCTTATCCTTTTGGTCATTCTGACGGCCTCTCTCTCCCTCCACGGCCAGCCCGTGCTTAATGCCGATTCCGTGCGGTCGGCCCTCGGCCGGCTCGACAAAGCCATAGAGCAGAAGTACGACTATCGCTCCCATCGTCACAGCCATCCCGACAGCCTTCGGTTGGTAGTGACCATGAGCGAGGGGCGACAACTTGTCGATACCTATCTGGAGTTGGCCGACCACTATTCGCGCATCCAAACCGATTCGGCCCTCTATTACTTGAATCAAGTCGTGCAAAACACTGAATACAAACAGGATAAGGACCTTCAGCAACGCGTGACGATTCGCTATGCCGACGTCTATGCGGTAGTCGGTCTATATACGACGGCTACGGAGACGCTGAGGTCCATCGACCTCTCCCGTGCCAATGCCGAGACCCGGAAAGCCTACTTCCATGCCTGCCGCACGGTGTATGGCTGGATGACGGACTATGCCTCCCTGACCGACGTCGCCCAGACCTATCGCGACCTGACCCAGCAATACCGCGATTCCATCCTGGCCTATGAGCAACCGGGCATCGGTCGCGACATCGTCTTGGCCGACCGTTACCTCAATGCCGAACAGCCCGACAGCGCCTTGGCCATACTCTTTGCCGACCTGCCACGGGCCGAGGGAACCGAGCGCGCCTACATCTATTATAATATAGCAGAGAGTTACCGCCAGAAGGGTATGCCCGATGCTTACGAGTATTACCTGGCCCTGACGGCGCGCGACGACATCGAGCGCGGGGTGAACGAATATGCCGCCCTTCCCATCCTGGCAACCCTCCTCTTCGAGCAGGGCGACATCAATCGGGCCTATGCCTACATGACCTGTTCGATGGAGGATGCCAACTACTGCAAGGCGCGTCTGCGTTCGCTCGAGGCGGGTAACATCTTTCCCATCATCGACCGTGCCTATAATAATAAGGTAAAGGAACAGCGCCGTCGCGAGCGCATCTTCCTCTATACGCTGGCCCTGTTGGCCCTCCTTCTCGTGGCGGCTATCTTCTACCTGCGCCGCCTTACCCGCAAGGTGGCCTCCTCGCGCCGACAGTTGGCCCGGGCCAACCGTGTCCTGACGCAAACCGATAAACTGAAGGAGGAATACATCGCCTATTATCTGGGCGAATGTCGCAGTTACATTGAGTCGTTCGACACGTTCCGCCGAAGCCTTCTCCGCATGGCCAAACACAAGCAGACCGACGACCTGCTGAAGGAACTCATCAAGTCCGACTCGCTGGTCGAGGACGAGCAGCAACGCTTCCTGAGCCAGTTCGACAAGGCCTTTCTCGACCTCCATCCGCAGTTTGTAGAGCGCTTCAATGCCATGCTTCGTCCCGAAGCCCGCATCGAACTGCGCCGGCGCGACACGCTGACCACCGAACTGCGCATCTTTGCCCTCATCCGCCTCGGCGTAAGCGACACGGCCGAGATAGCCAAGTTCCTCAACTACTCCACGGCCACGATTTATAACTATCGTAGCCGCGTTCGCAACACTTCTATATATAATAAGGAAGAATTCGAGCAGCGCCTTATGGCACTCTGAGTTCCCAAAAGGCCACCGCTGCCGCAGCGGCTACGTTCAGCGAATCTACTTGGTGCGACATGGGGATGCGTGCCACGTAGTCGGCCGTGCCGATGACCTCCTGTGCCAGTCCGTCGCCCTCCGTACCCATAATGATGGCCAGGCGCGGCTCGGCCTTCAGGTCGGGATGGTCGATGGGCACGGAGCGGTCGGTCAGGGCCATTGCCACCGTGCGGAAGCCTAATTGGCCGAGTTCCTCGATAGGACGGTCGAGCCAAGTCCAAGGCACAAGGAATACAGAGCCCATCGACACGCGAACGGCCCTGCGGTTCAAGGGGTCGCACGAGGTGGGTGTAAGCAATACGGCATCGATGCCCAAGGCTGCGGCAGAACGGAAGATGGCGCCAATGTTTGTCGTATCTACCACGCCGTCGATGACCACCACACGCCTTGCCTCTCGGCAGATGTCCTCCACCGGCCTCGGCTTCGGCCGGCGCATGGCGCACAATACGCCTCGGGTCAGCGTATAGCCTGTCAGTTGGGCCAACACTTCGCGACTGCCCGTATAGACAGGTACGTTGCAGCGGGCCACGATGTCGGCCGCATCTCCCTCGATGTGACGCCTTTCGCACAGCAGAGCCACGGGTTCCATCCCCTCGTCGAGTGCCACACGTATCACCTTCGGGCTCTCCACGATGAAGATGCCGGCTTCTGGTTCGAGTCGGTTACGCAACTGTGCTTCCGTGAGTGTACTGAACATCGCCACTTCGGGCCGTTCCAGTGAGTCAATCTCTATTACATTCATATCCGTATTAAGAACGCATATGCATCTCCAATTATTGCTTCCGGTGGGTGATTTTATGACCAAAACCGAGAAAACCCTTTGGGAAAGTTCCGTCTGCAAGGCAGACCATGTAGTCGTGGCGTGCATGACATCGAAAACAAGTTTTCATGCCCTGCCCACCGCACCTACAGCATTTCATGCACAGAACCTTCCCAAAGAAAAACATTAAAAACCGCTCTGTGCCCTATAAGGATAATAGATAATGTGGATGGGGATTGTGTTTTTCCAGGTTTTACTTTTCTCTCTTGCATACTCACGGAGGGAGGGATTGGGTGTGATGAGACGAGACTGAACTCGTTCGAGTATCGTAGCATCAGCACACAATCGTAAAGCCATAGGCTTTGCAAGAGAGAAAAGCGGTTTTTTCGGTTTTGGTTAGACAGACAACTCCGTTTTTATGGTTTGGTGTGACAAGCAAGATATCTTGTCTGTCTAATTAGGCAAAACCTCCTTTTTGCTTGCTATGAGGCGCGTTTTTTGGGGCTTTAAAAAAAAAGTTGTAAAAACCTTTCGCTATGTCAAGACTTTTCCTTACCTTTGTCGCGAATATAAAGTAAACCAAACACTTATTTCAAATACAAAAAGAATTTATTTAAGGTAAAAAAGACGAGAGATTAACAAACAAACACGAAATTACTAAACAATTAAACCAATAAACAATGAAAAAGTTTTTACTTTCTCTTATCGCACTGCTCGGCGCTGTAAGCGTTAATGCACAGACAACGGCGGATGTTAGCGGCTATGATAATGCTATTTATGCAGTTGGCAATCGCTATGTAAAAGGAGTAGAAATCCAGTTACCCATCAAGATTAAGAATGCAATCAATGCTCAGGCATGTTCTTTCTATGTTACTTTGCAAGATGGTCTTAATTTTGTTCCCAATTCAAAGGACGCAACGGCAATTGCAGCAACGATTGCTTCTGCTGATGCTGATCATACTATTATGAGTAATATTGATAATGGTATGGTTGTATTGTTCTCTGCTACAAATTCTGAATTGCCAGAGGATATGCTCTACTTGAATTTGATTGCAGCTGAGGCAGGAGAATATACGATTACAATTAGCAATCTTAATATTTCGAATGCAGATAATGGGCAAGAAATTCGTTCTACCGATAGCTTCGTTTCTACAATTGTAATTGATGATTATTTGACTTTGGATGAGAATTCAACCACCGTTCCTGGAGCATATGAGAGTGTGAATGTTCTTGTTAAGCGCACCATGAATGCTGGCGAATGGAGTACACTTTGCTTGCCATTTGATATGACGGCAGAGCAAGTATCTGAAGTCTTTGGCGACGGTAGTGAATTTGCTACATTTGATTCGTACAAAAAGGACGGAGGAAATGCAAGTACGTCGCAGAAGTTTACAGCTACTAAAATTGAGATAAATTTTGAACCTTATGACTGGACCGAGGACGGTATTTTTGCGAATGTACCATACTTGGTGAAATCTAAGAATGCGCTTAGTGAATTTGAATTATCTAATATTGATGTCAACGCCGATGAAGACGAAGCAAATATTGGATATAAGAAAAGCGGTAAGGTTGTTGGAACGGCCTATGGCACACTGCATGCTGGAGAATATGTTCCTGAATATGGATTGTTCTTGAGTGGTGGTAATTTCTACTATTCAAAGGGTAAGACCAAGATTAAGGGCTTCCGTGGCTACTTTGTTCTAAACGATGTTCTTGCTGACCTTACTTCTGCAGGTGTTAAGATGGACTTTAATGTTGTCACTAAAATTGATGGTGTTAACTTGACTGATTCTGAAGGCGCTGTTTACACTGTAGATGGTAAGTTCATTGGTCGTGATGTTGACCAGAAGAAACTGCAGAAGGGTATCTACATCATCGATGGCAAGAAGGTTGCGATTAAGTAAACTCGAATACGTTAACAGGTAAAATAGATTAAGAATATGAAAAAGTTACAATATATCCAACCCGAAGTAGAGGTTACTGATATCGTAGTACTCTCACAGATGTTAGCTGGTAGTGTTACTGGTAGCGTAGATGGTGGCGACGGCCCTGGCTATGGTGGCGTTGATGACGATGGTGAACTTGACCCCGGAGTAAAAGAAGGCAAGTACGATTGGGACTGGTAAGTCCTAAGCGACGTAACGATAAAGGAAGCACGGGCCTCACAAGGGCCCGTGCTTTTTTGTGACTCGTAATTATCGCTTCGCGATGGTGATAGCGCTACGCGCTGGTGAGAGGTGAGAGGGTTTTATAACCAAAACCGAGAAAACCCTTTTTCATAGTCTTATCGCCTGGCGGCGATTGACGCTGCTGCCAAGTGCTCATCATGAGCAGGCTCCCATGAGCACTCGCCACCAGCCTCCACACTACGTGCCACGACTATAAAAAAGAAAAACATTAAAAACCGCTCCGCACCCAATAAGGATAATAGATAATGGAGATGGGGGATTATGTTTTTCATGGTTTTTCTTTGACGATGGGCTCGGCACGCAGTGCGCCATTCGGGGACAGAGTCGCTGCAGAGCTTGCTCAGCAAGGCGACTATGGTCGCGAAGGGCTGCGTCACAGACGCGAGGCCATAGGCAAAGGGTTTTTCAGGTTTTGGTGAAATAGCGCTTCGCGATAGAGCGTTTTAGGTTTTTGTGAGAACTCGCTAACACGCAGGGAAAGGCCCGTTGGACCTGGGGGAGTACTTCGCGCTGGTGAGAGGTGTAATCTCGCCTCTTCTCATACTTTTTTACAAAAAATGTTTGGCCATTTCAAATTAAAGCACTATCTTTGCACCACTAGAACCCGCCAAGCCTCTCAACGATGCTCAAATGTGCGGGTCGTTTTTTTATACAATGAGCAATAGAATTCCATTTCAGAAGCCGTACACCAGTGCGCACGACCTTGTTCGTCTCTTGCAGTCAAGAGGTTTGACAGTTACAGATACAGCAAAGGCAGAACGTTATCTCGAATATATAGGCTATTACCGTCTGTCAGCCTATATGTATCCTTTATTACAGATGCCCAAGGAGCAACATCGTTATAAACCGAACACAACGTTTAGCCAAGTGATGATGCTCTATCGTTTCGACAAGAAACTTCGTCTGCTTATATTCAATGAGATAGAGAAAATCGAAGTGGCAGTACGTAGCGCTATTGTCAATATTGGCTGTGACATGACGGGCAATCCCTTTTGGATGACCGATGGCAACAATTTCATTGATGCAGGAAAGTTCCGCCGTACAATGGACTTGATTGATGCCGAACTTCACCGCTCACGCGAAGATTTCATTGTCCACTTCAAGCAGACCTATTCCGATGCATACCCTCCAGCCTGGATATTGGCAGAAGTACTTCCCTTTGGAGTCATCACCAATATTTTCAGTAATATCAAGGTCGCACGAATCAAGAAAAGTATTGCTCTGAGATTTGGCCTGCAAGTGGCACCTTTCGAGTCGTGGCTTACCATTGTAACCCTGACCCGCAATTCCTGTTGCCACCATGCCCGTGTGTGGAACAAGCAGAACACCATTCGTCCAATGATTCCCAATCGTATGGCTGGAAACTGGATAACTCTTTCCACGGATGCGCTACGCATCTATTTCAACCTTTGCATCATCAAGTATTTCTTGAACATAATTTCGCCCAACAACGACATGAAGGCAAAGATTGATGCGTTACTGTCTGCCTACCCATCCATAGACACAAATGCAATGGGTTTCCCCCGTGGATGGGAGCATGAACCACTATGGCGTTAGCACTTCGTGCTGGTGAGAGGTGAGAGGTGAGAGGTTATAGGTGATAGGGTTTTATAACCAAAACCGAGAAAACCCTTTGGAAAGGTTCCGTCTGCAAGGCAGACCATGTAGTCGTGGCGTGCATGACATCGAAAACAAGTTTTCATGCCCTGCCCACCGCACCTACAGCATTTCATGCACAGAACCTTCCCAAAGAAAAACATAAAAAACCGCTTCGTACCGTATTTAATGTAGATGGAGATTTTGTTTTTCAAGGTTTTTCTTTTCTCTCTTGCATACTCGCGGAGGGAGGGATTGGGTGTGATGAGACGAGACTGAACTCGTTCGAGTATCGTAGCATCAGCGCACAATCGTAAAGCCACAGGCTTTGCAAGAGAGAAAAGTGTTTTCCTGGTTTTTGTGAGAACTCACTAATGTGCTGGGAAAGGGGCTTTATAACAAATAACATAAAAAACAAGTAATTGGCACAATAACCTATCCATTGAAATCGTTCTCAGAAAAAAGCATTATGGAACTTAACGTCACAAATCTGGTAAATCATGACCTTATTACAAGGTTAAAGCAATATGTTTACGACATCGTGGGGTGCTGTCAGCATGTTCATGCAGAAATGGGCCCTTGGCTAAACGAATACATCTATCAGGAGGCCCTACAGATTGCATTCGACCAAGCAAACATATCGTATGAGAAGGAATACTATTTCTCCGTTTGCTATCAGGGGATGCCACTTACAAAGAAGCATTTCGTGGATTTCCGTTGCAAGGGTAACGTCTTTGTCGAATGCAAAGCTATTCAGGCTCTGGGTAACGAGCAGCGACAGCAATTGTGGAACTATATGAGGCTAACTGGCACTCCGATAGGCATCCTTTATAACTTTGCTCCCGTCAAGGACCAATGCGAAAAGTATTACTACGACCCAACCACCAAGACAATCTCTGCCTTCTAAATCGCAATTAGGAAGTAATATTTTTTTCCCGGTTTTTCTTTGACGAAGTGGGTAACACGAATGTGTGGCCTAAGAATCGTATAGGATATGGGAGCTTGCTCACGGTAGCATATACGAGGCTTAGGGCAGAGGACTGAAAGTACTCCCACTTCATCAAAGGGTTTTTCAGGTTTTTGTGAAATTAGCGCTAACACGCTGGGGAGAAGGTCTTATAACGAAAACCGAGAAAACCCTTTTTCATAGTCTTATCGCCTGACGGCGATGGATGTTGCTGCCAAGTGCTCATCGTGAGCAAGCTCCCATGAGCCCTCGCCACCAGCCTCCACACTACGTGCCACGACTATGAAAAAGAAAAACATTAAAAACCGCTTCGCACCCAATTAAAGATAATAGATAATGTAGATGGGGGATTATGTTTTTCTCGGTTTTTCTTTGACGATGGGCTCGGCACGCAGTGCGCCATTCGGGGACAGAGTCGCTGCGGAGCTTGCTCAGCGAGGCGACTATGGTTGCGAAGGGCTGCGTCACAGACGTGAGACCATAGGCAAAGGGTTTTTATGGTTTTTGTTATAAAAAACGAAGAGTGGGAGTAAAATTGCGATTTAAAATTTCTGTATATATTACTTACCCAGGATGATGTTCACCAAGGCCGTTACGTCGGCAATCGTCGTGGACCCATCGCCGTTTACGTCGGCAGCCGAGTGGTCGTACTGGTTCTCGGTGTCCTTACCCAGGATGATGTTTACGAGAGCCGTTACGTCGGCAGTCGTCACGTCGCCGTCCTTGTTCACGTCGCCTTGTACGCTTGAGGCCTCGATGGGCAATACCAGCTCGGCCGAGCCCGTGTACTCCAACCATGCCTTGTTAGCCGGCATAGCCGTGACCGAAGCATCAGGCTTCACGAATCCCAACTTGCCCGAGACCGTAATGCCGAGGACATATTTGTTGGTAGTAGCAGTAGTCTGGCTTGCACTAATGGTTCCTGTTCCACTGGGCTTCGTATAGGTTATAGTTCCATCTGTATTGCAGAAATACGTACCCTTCAGTATATTCGTCCCCTCATAGTTCGTTGCAGTAGAGGCTTTAGGGGCATCGGATTCGGTCGCAGTGGGTGTGCTGTGTATAGGTTCATCTACAGGAATCAATCGGCATTCTGATGCAATATTGGAGTTTAGTTCCAATACCACGGGTGTGCCGGCAGGTACGGTTCCTCCATTCGTGGCCACCTCTTCCATCTCAAGGATTCCGTCTGTGCCAATGCTCTTTATGACGTAGGCTTTCAGCACGTTCTGGCTCAACTGATAAGCAAATGGAACGTACATCGTAGCGTAATACTTGTTGCCAAACTCAGTCTCCGTCTTCACGTTGAAATAGGAGACTGGCTCTATATACCATTTCGCATTTTGTGCGGCCCCCGACTCGCTTACGTTAAACTTTCCATTGTCGTCTATAAAATAGCGATTGCCCAAGTCTGCCGATGCATAGTTCGACGCTTTCAGCGTTACGCGAGCAGTATATAATGAATTACTCCCACTTCCACTAACCTTAGTCAGGAGTGCGGTAATATTCTCAAAATTGAGTTTCACCGTACCAGGGTAAACACCAGTCGTCAGGCTCAATAGGCTTGTGCCTTGCCCAATGAGGTCATAGTAATTCCCTGTTGTGTTATTGGCATAAATCACGGTCGAGGGGTCGATGCATTCCGCATCCTTTACCAGATGGATATCCGTTTGCAGATACCCCAGCGCAGCGGTCATTGCCCGATTCACCGCATTGGTTTTATCAAACATGAACTTGCTAAGACCACCTCCGGCGGAAGAGATAATGGTGGTATAATTGAACTTGTCGTTAGCCAGACTAATATAGTCTTCCGTATTGGCAGAATTCCGAACGCGATAGTATCCCGTTCCGCTCAATTGGGCCTGAGAGGTCGGGCATGTGAGTAGGAACAATAGGGTAGGGAGTAATCTTTTCTTCATCGTATTGTCTTTAGGCAAACTCCCCCTTGCCGGTTTGGCAAGGGGGAGCAGGGAATGAATAAGTTTAGTTTCTCGGGCTTTAGTTCTTACCCAGGATAATGTTGACGATAGCCGTAACGTCGGCGATAGTGATGCTATTGTCTGTATTCGCATCAGCGGCGTCGAAGTCGTAATCGTTGGGGTTGTTTTCGATAGTAACCTTACCCAAGATGATGTTTACGACAGCCGTAACGTCGGCAATCGTAATCTTGCCATCGCGGTTCACGTCGCCAATCTTCGTCAGGGTTACAGGCTCTACAGTTTCACTCGGAATGAAAGCCTTATTGGCTTCTATACCTTCAAGATTATGATAGAAAGCAAGCTTCAAATCGCCCTGACTCAGTTGGCAGATGTTGACGTCTGCTTCTGCAATGTCATCGGCTGAGAGTCCGAAGAAGTACTTGTTGTTTACGGTACCTGCATTTCTCAGCATCAGGTGCTCGTATTCCTTCACGTACTGGCCATACAGATTCTCCATATCCTCATAGACAAGCAGGTCATGTACCATGTCAAACATGCTCTTCACCTGAGCGGTCTTGATTTCATACTTATCTATCATCCAGTCCGGACCCACCAGCAAATTGCCTGTTACAGCCTCACCACCTTCGGCAAGGGTCAGCGTGCGCGTCTGGTCGTCCGTCTTTTTGGTCATCAGCAGGACGGGAGTCTGGGCAGGAACGACGCCCGTGATTTCTTCCGTCGTGGCATAGCCTGTCTCGTCGATTGCAGTCACCTTCAGGGCCTTTGTACCTTCGGGCAGGGTGTAGGCAAAGTCGGTGTAGAGCGTGGTATAGAGCTCACTGCCGCCGTTCTTCGAGTTCTCCTCGTCGAAGGCCACCGTAAAGTCGGTGCGGTCCGTCAGTGTCCATGACGTGAAGGCTTCGTTCAGTTCGCTATTGCCCTCGTAGATGAAGTCTATCTCACCGTCCTTCTGCACGATGTAGTACTTGAAGTTCGGACGTACGTACTCAATCTTGTCGATATACTTCGCATAGTCGCCCAGCTTGTCCAGGTTCTCCTTGAACTTCGGGTGGTCCTTCAGGTTGCCCCAGTAGAGCATAGCCGTCTGGTAGGCGAAGTCCCACGTGTTCTGCTCGCTCGAGAGCACTTCCTCGTAGAACTTGGCTTGGTCCTCAGCCGGGTTGGTCAGCGTGCCGCCCATGCGCTCCCAGATAGTCTGGAGCGAGAAGGGCACCAGGATGCTGGCACCGCTGCCACCCGTCTTGTTCAGTACCTTCTCGATGGCGTCGTTGATGAACCCTTCCAGTTCGGTCAGTTTGTAATCTACGTTCTCCTTGTTCTCGGCGTAGAAGTCCACTACGGGCTTCATGCTCGGCGTGCGGCCGTAGATGCGGTAGCCCGAGCCGGCCTGTTCGAGATAGAGGTGCGGGTCGAACGACTCGTCGAACTTATTCATAATCTTCTCCACGCCAGTCTCGCCCAGCAATGTGCCGGCGCCCGTGGCATGCAGTTTATCCACTACCAGTTGCACAATCTTCGGCACGTAGTTCATGGCCTTCTCGACATAGCCCGGCAGGTCGATGCCCTGGGCGCGCAGGGTCTGTACCTGTCCCTCGCTCGTCTTCACCTTGATGACCGTGCCTGCGGCGCTCTTGGCGGCCTCTTCGCTGACGAAGGTCACCGTCTTGCGGCCGGCCACGTTCACGAACTTATCGTTTCCGTTGTTCTTGATCTGGTAGTAACCGTCGAAGTCGCTGCCCTCGTACTCGGTAGCCTCGATGGTATAGGTCTTCACGACCTCAGCGCTCTTCACGCCCTTCACTTCGGCCCAAGCCCGCAGGGTAGTAGTCTCCGAGATGGCGACGGGAGCCAAATACGTCTGCTCGCTACCGCCGTTCACGGTATATTTTATCGTGGCACCTTCCTGAGCAAACATCGGCACGCTCAGTGCACTTTCATAGACACCACCGTCGTGGAAGACGATGGGTGCTGCTACCTCGATGTCCGGCAGTATGGTGGTGCAGTAAGCGGAATAATTGGCAATTACGCCAGTATAGTTAACTACAATCTTTGTGATGACAATATTACCACTCTTGGGAACAATATAACCTGTTGTCACAGACTGCTCCGAAAGGTCCAAAGTCTGAGAAGTCGCATCCGTGCCTTCTGCAATATAGGTAATTGTGCCACTGCCCGTATAGTCTTCGGCACTAAGGCCAACGGCCTTTGCAGCAGAACCTGTAATTTCGATTGTTGTTATATTACCAGAGCATTCAGGAATCTTAATAGAGGCATCCTTTTTGCTATTAATCTGCATACCTCCACTCTTATAAGCTTTCACAACCCATGTACCGCCATCAGAAGCCGTGTAGTTGTATGCCGTTCCATAAGAGCCCCATTTTGTTGAAGACGAGAGTGCCGATTCTTCGCTATAGTCGAGCGTATAATTAGCGGGAGTTTCAGTTACCTCACCTTCTGCAAACACGGCATAGAACTTCAGATCTTCCGTACCCATAGTGGCGGAGGTCACAAAGGTGGGAGCCTCGTCCGTCTCGCCGTCGATGGTCTCAGTTGCCCATCCTACGAAGGTCTTACCCTCGATGTCGGCAGGCTCTTCGGGGAACTCAATAGCGGCATCCTCGAGAGCCGTGGTCGTGGTCTCCGTACCGTTTACGCTCCACACTACATTGTGCTTGGGAATTGCCTCGAAGTTAATCTGCACGGTGCAGTCGGTCTCGGCCTTAACCACAAACTCGTTGCCATCCTGCGTAACCGTAGCCGTTCCGCTCTTCACCGTATAGGCAGGATTTGCCAGACGATAGCCCTTGGCAGGGGTGGCGGTGATGACATTCTCTTCGAGCGAGACACTGCCCATCGCATTGTCATTGGCCTGTGCCGTGATTTCGAAAGTCGGACGCTCGAACGAAACAAGATAATTATTGTAATTAAACTCGTAGATGTCGTTATACTTCTTCAGCGTACCTGCAACGGTGACGATGTCACCAACCTGAATGTCGCTTACGGAACTGAAGTCCGCACTATTCAAGCCTTTACCGCTATAGCACTCAAGTTGACTTTCCGTTGTGCCATCATCAGAAATCCAATAGGTAATGGAGCTATATTTGCTTACATATTCATCTACCTGCGATACGATACCCGATACATAAACCTCTTCGGAGGATTCTCCATTCAATGTTTCGATGAACTCAAGTGCCTGAGCTACGGTGTAAGGATGGTTCTGTGTACCTGGTCTGTTTGGGTCGGTTACCGTGATGTCGAAAGTAGTGCTTCCTGCTTCGTATGTCACATCATCAATCGTTTGCTCTGCCCAAGTAACGGTGATAGTGGCACTGCCATGACCAAGGCCCGTTGCAACACCATTGGCAACAGACGCAATGGTGTCATCGCTGGACGCATAGGACATTACGAGGGCCGCGGGCACAGCCGTTATCGTTGCAGTCTCTCCCCCTACGGTAAGTGCAGTCTTATCAATGCTAACGGTAGCCCTCTCCTTATTGTTGATAGGGCTGCCTTCCTTGACATATAATGTAAGTGTTTGCTGCCCACTTGTATAACAGGCAAAGCGAGGGCTTCCAGAATTATACTTAATAACACGATTATTGTCTTTTACACTCTTTATGGTTATTACCCCGTCCGTAAGATTCAACAGCCAGCGTGCGGTTTGGTCAGAAGATGAAGTGCTCGTAGTTATACTATTACCATTGCTCCACGAGAGATTCTTTTTTTCGATACTCGTAGTGATAATCCAATCACTATATTGGGAAGCCCCCAAAGTAAGCACATTAACAGCCTCGTTTTTTATGGAAATCTTATTGTCTGTGGATGTGACATCTATCGCAGTTCCATAGGTCGTGCCTGTTATGGTAATTGCCCCCATTGCCTTGCTCCCATCAGCATTGACAAGCAGGTATTTGTTGCCTTTTACAATCTGGTTCTTATCAGTTACCTTAACATAGACAGTTGCTGGAGTATTATCCACAACCGTGAAAGAGTATGTTGCAGAACTTGACTTATACTGATTTGCAACGCCGGCATAAATGGCCTTTATCTGTGCCTGCCCTTCACTAACAAGCGTTACGTTGCCTTCTTCATCCACTGTTGCAGTAGCTGGTGTTAGAGAAGACCAGGTTACTGTTGCACCATCAATAGACGTACCATTGGCAGAAACTGTTGCGGCTAATTTGCCAGCACTCTCAGATGTGTATAAATCTGTGTTGAAGTTTGAAGGTGCTTCTATGCTTACAGATGTTTCAACTGACGTATCGCCAGCTTTTGAATAATTAATAGTTGCAGAAGAAATACCAACTTGATTAGATGTACTACTAAATGTAATCTTTACAGCATTTGTGCGTGCAGGTAATGAATTAGATTCTATTGTGAAGTTCGTGGATGTAGTGCCTGTAGAGGTATAGTTCTTTCCTCCATCAGTACTATAGTGTAATGTTATGGTTTGTGCCTTGCTTCCCCATTGCTTGCAAACAAACTTTGCAGAATTCAATGTGTAGCCATCATTCATAACCAATGTAACAAATTGCCCTTTGGTAACAGGAACATTGGTGATTGTTTGAGTAGATTTGTTTGCCGATTCGAAGGTTACGGTAGATTCTGAATAGTTAACTATTCTCTTGGAATAGGTTGTCCCCCAACTAGAAAGCTTATCAATTTTGGAAAAATCATAGGTCACCTCCTCTCCCCAGGCGGAGCTAACCCCTATAAACAAAAAAAGCATGGCAAGCCATGATTTAAGGTTAAAAAGTTTTGTTTTCATGTTTTGTTTTTATTGTTATTATTATTATTATTATTTCGTTTATTATCAGTTATTTATCTAAAGCGTCTTTGAAAGGCTTAAGGTCGAAGTACATCAGGCGGGTAGCATCGTTACGGTCTTTCTTTGTGAAGAAATCAAAACCGTTTTTAATGTAAAAGTCTGTCGCAGCCGCATAGGCATCGACCGTGATGAAACGGCATCCTGTCCGATTGCCATGGGTAAAGGCATGCTTGATGAAGTTGAGAATCTCGCAACCAATGCCCTGCCCGCTATAGTCTTCTGATACAGCCAAACGCCCAATCTTAACGGACGGATATGTCTTACGTCGTTTGCGATTAGAGATTTTGCGGTTAAGCCGGTTCCAGAAAGAACGTTCTTCAGGGTCGTAAGCTACTTTGTCGTTGAGCAGGCTAAAATAGGCGACGGTCTTCTGTGCCTGAGGGTCGATAAACAGATAGGTCACGGCCATCAATTCTGCCAGGTAGCGTTTGGCGTCGTCAAAGAGGAAGTCGTTCAAGTCCTTGTCCTTCGAATGGAAGGGCAAAAACTCGAAATCCTCTGTAAGGGGTAGAAACTCAAATGACGAAAGCGACATTAGAACGTGAATTTTGCGATAGACATCACGTTATTGTATGCGCTCCGTGCTGCATCTACAGCCTCGCGTGTTACAGGCTGTGGGTGCGAGATTTTCTGCTCAAAAGCTGCTGCCTCCTTACCCCTTAGAGTGGGTGTCTCCTTGATTGGGCGTGCCATAATGTTCTTCTTGCGTTTCTTTATTAATGTGTGCGCTTGTGCGCGATTATTATCTTGGCAAAGATACAAATAAAAGTTTAATCGGTTAAATGTTTAACCGTTTAATTTTCGATATATATGCAAAATCGTCCGAAAATGGATAGGATTTGCGGGGTTTTGGAATCCGAAACCTCCCGTTGCTTATCTCGCCAAAACCTAAATGTAGCCAGTCGTCCTGTTCGAGCAAGCTCGACACTCCGCCTGCTCACAACCGCCCGCTTATGGCGGGACATCCCGCAAAGAAAAACCATGAAAACATTCTATTAGCTTATAGTATTTGGCATCGAGTCTTCGCGAAGCGGTTTTCTCGGTTTTGGTCATAAGACCTTCTCCCCAGCGCATTAGCGCTATTTCACAAAAACCTGAAAAACCCTTTTCTCTCTTGCAAAGCCTATGGCTTTACGATTGTGCGCTGATGCTCCGATACTCGAACGAGTTCGGTCTCGTCTCATCACACCCAATCCCTCTCTCCGTGAGTATGCAAGAGAGAAAAGTAAAACCATGAAAAACAAAATCCCCATCTACATTATCTATTATCCTTATAGGGTGCGGAGCGGTTTTTAATGTTTTTCTTTTTTATAGTCGTGGCACGTAGTGTGGAGGCTGGTGGCAAGTGCTCATGGGAACTTGCTCACGATGAGCACTTGGCAGCAGCGTCAATCGCCGTCAGGCGATAAGACTATGAAAAAGGGTTTTCTTGGTTTTTGTTATAAAACCCTCTCACCTATAACCTCTCACCAGCACGAAGTGCTCTCCCCATCGCGAAGCGATATCCTAAGATACTACGTTTACGGGGTGCCCGGTGAGGAAGGCCTCGACGTTGTGGGTGGCGGTGTGGATGAGGCGCTGGCGAGCCTCGCGGGTGGCCCAGGCGATGTGGGGCGTGAGGTAGCAACGGGGGGCCTTGAGCAGGGGATTGCCCAGCCAGGCAGGCTCGACGGAAAGCACGTCGGCGCAATAGGCGCGGAGGCGACCGCTGTGGAGGGCCAGGGCCATGGCATGCTCATCGACGAGAGGGCCGCGGCCCGTGTTGATGACGATGGCCTCGGGCTTGAGGTAGGTGAGCGTCAGGGCATCGAGGAGGTGGTGGGTGTCGCGGGTGAGGGGGCAGTGGAGCGAGAGCACGTCGGCCTGGCGGAGGGCCTCTGTCCATGTCGTGCGCTCTACACCCTCGGGCAGGTCGGTGCGATGGCTGACGGCCACGACACGCATACCAAAGGCCAGGGCTATCTGGGCCACCTGGGTGCCGATGTTACCCATTCCACGTATGACCATGGTCTTGCGCGCGAGTTCGGTGAGCGGCGTGTCCATCCAGAGGAAGTCGGGACTCTTCGACCAGCGTCCCCGACGGTTCTCGTCGGCGTAGTGGGCTACGGAGTTCGTGACGTTGAGCAGGTGGGCAAAGACCTGCTGGGCCACGGAGGGTGTGCTGTAGGCCGGGATGTTGGTGACGGTGATGCCCCGTTCGCGGGCTGCCTCGGTATCGACGACGTTGTAGCCCGTGGCCAAGACGCCGATGTAGCGCAGACGGGGCAGGGCACTAATGACCTGGCGCGAGAACTCGACCTTGTTGGTGAGCACGAGCTCGCAATCGCGAGCACGCTGTATGGTTTCCTCGGTCCGCGTGCGGTCGTGGATGGTGAGAGTGAGGTCGGGCTGCTGGCTGAGTTCGTGCCAGTCGAGGTCGTTCTGGGTGACGGAGAAGGAGTCGAGGATGGCGGCGGTCATGTAAGGGTTAACGTTTAAAAGGTTAACGGGTTAACGGGTTAAGGGGTTATATAAAGTTTACTTCGGGATGGATGTCGATATGGAAGCGGGAGCGGACGTCGGCGCGGATGGCGTCAGAGAGGGCAACGATGTCGCTGCCTTTGGCTCCGCCAAGGTTGACGAGGACAAGGGCCTGACGCGAGTGGACGGCAGCGGGACCGAGTGTGCGGCCTTTCCAGCCGCATTGCTCGATGAGCCAGCCGGCAGGTATCTTGACTTGGTCGGGACCTGCGTCGTAGTGGGGCATCGTGGGGTATTGGGCGGCGAGGGCTTCGTACTGTTGGCGGGGCACGATGGGGTTCATGAAGAAACTGCCGGCATTGCCCTGCTCCTTAGGGTCGGGGAGCTTGGAGCGACGGATGTCGATGATGACCTCGCGGAGTTGTTGGGCGGTGAGACTGTCGATGGGAATGTTGCGGCGCTCGAGTTCGGAGCGTATGCCTCCGTAGTCGAGATGGGGCTGGAAGCGGGTGGAGAGGCGATAGGTGACATAGAGCACGGCCCAACGGCCACGGTGGTCGGGAGTCTTGAAGATGCTCTGGCGGTAGCTGTAACGGCACTCGTCGCTGGTGAAGGTGCGACGCTCGGCGGTCTGGAGGTTCATACATTCGACCTCGACAATGAAGTCCTTGGCCTCGCGGCCGTAGGCACCAATGTTCTGTACGGCAGAGGCTCCCACTTCGCCAGGAATGAGTGAGAGGTTCTCGAGCCCGTACCATCCGTGCCGGAGGGTGTAGAGGACGAGGTCATCCCAGACGACGGCTGCGCCGACGCGCAGGAGCACTTGGTCGGGCTCGGAGGAGGGCAGACGCTGGATGTCGCTGATGCCAGAGTGGAGGATGAGGCCGTCGTAGTCGGTGAGGAAGAGCAGGTTGCTGCCAGAGCCGATGTGGAGAAGCCCCCCTCCCGACCTCCCCCTTAATGGGGAGGAGTTTGGGTCGGTGAGGAGTTGGTGGAGCTCTTCGGGGCTGTCGTATTGGGCAAAGAGGCGACAACGGACATCGATGCCGAAGGTGTTGTGGGGGAGGAGGGAATCGTTGGGGCGGAGAGTCATGGGGTGAGGGGGGTGAAAGGTTAGAGGTGAGGGGGTTAATTCTCGAAGGAGATAAGTTGCCAATGGCCGTCGTGCTGGTGGAAGGTGAAGATGTCGAGCATGCCGTTGGAAATGCCGCACTGGAGGAGGTGGATGCGATGGGGATTGGGGATGGGCTGGCCGAAGTCGATGTTGACAAACCGTCCGCTGGGCATCTCGGGACGGAAGACGGGCCACTGGCCGCGGTCGATAGTGCCCTGGATGTCTTCGCCCTCCTCCTCGTCGGGGTCTTCCATCGTAAAGATAAGTTGTTCGGCAATGCTCTCCTGCTGGAAGAGCGTGTCGGTGGTGAACTGGTCGTAGAACTGGAGGAAGTCGGTAAGTTTGGGAGAGAGAGGCGTGTGGGTGCGACTCGTGAGATACCAACGTCCGTCGGTGCGGGTGAAGTTGTACGAGACCATGGTCTGGTTAGGGAGGTCGAGGCTCTGGAGGGCTACGTCGGTGAGCGAGGAATCGTTCTGGAAGATGTCCATCTGGCTGCGGTCGCCCAGGATGAGGGTGTAGTAGTCGTTGCCCGGGAGCTGGAACTCGTCGCGGAACTGGCGCCCGCTGCGTATGACGCGCTCCGTGCCGTCGAAGTCGGTGACGGGCAGGGGGAAGCGTATGCGCTCGGCCTGGAAACGTCCGTTGTGGGTGAAGGCGAAGATGAAGTCGCCAAAGACCTCCGACTCGTGGTTGTCGAGCGAGAGACCTTCGTCTTCTTCGGGGAAGAAGCCGATGGTGTCGATGTCGAGCGTGTCCTCGAGACTCAAGGTGTCGGCAGGCTCGAGGGCCGACTGGGTGCGCCCACGGTCGCATGAAGTCCATGTCCAGAGGACTGCAAAAGCAAGAAAAAGCGTGGTAATTTTACCCCTCATAATCCCATTTGTGCGGAAAAGTCATGCAAAGGTACATAATAAAGTGAAAAGTGAGAAGTGAAAAGTAAAAAATTATTTGTACCTTTGCAGGCAAATATCGAAAAAAGTCAAAAAAAGACATGATAGAACAGATTCAAAAGCTGATAGAAGAGGTGCGCACGCTGCAAGCCAAGAACGCCGAAGAGGTGGAGCAACTGCGCATCAAGTACCTGAGCAAGAAGGGTGAGGTAAACGCCTTGATGAACGACTTCCGCAACGTGCCCAACGAGATGAAGCGCGAAGTGGGCATGCGCATCAACGAACTGAAGACCCTGGCCCAGGACAAGATAAACGAACTGCGCGATGCCGTGCAGGTGGCCGAAACGGCTGGCGACGACCTCGACCTCACGCGCACGCCTTATCCTATTCGGTTAGGCACGCGTCACCCGCTGACCATCGTCAAGAACGAAATCGTGGACATCTTCTCGCGCCTGGGCTTCACGTTGGCCGAGGGACCTGAGGTGGAGGACGACTGGCACGTGTATAGCAGCATGAACTTTGCCGACGACCATCCCGCACGCGACATGCAGGATACCTTTTTCGTAGAGGCACATCCCGACATCATCCTGCGCTCGCACACCAGTTCGGTGCAGGCTCGTGTGATGGAGCGCCAGCAGCCCCCCATACGGGTCATCTGCCCGGGACGTGTATATAGGAACGAGGCCATATCGGCCCGTGCTCACTGCTTCTTCCATCAGGTGGAGGGTCTGTACGTCGATAAGAACGTGTCGTTTGCCGACCTGAAGCAAGTGCTCCTGCTCTTTGCCCAGGAAATGTTCGGACCGGATACGAAGATACGCCTGCGTCCGTCGTACTTCCCCTTCACGGAACCTTCGGCCGAGATGGACGTAAGTTGTACCATCTGCGGCGGTAAGGGTTGTAGCCTGTGTAAGGGGGCCGGTTGGCTTGAGATACTCGGCTGCGGAATGGTAGATCCCGCCGTGCTGGAGGCCAATGGCATAGACTCGACCGTATATACGGGATATGCCTTCGGAATGGGTATTGAACGCATAGCCAACCTGAAATATCAGGTCAAGGACCTGCGTATGTTCTCGGAAAACGACGTGCGTTTCCTGCAAGAATTTACAAGCGCAAACTAACAACAGATTGACTTAGGTCAAGAAAAAGCGCATCCCAGGAGAAAAGGGCTGCGCTTTTTTTGTGGCTCGGGAATTTCCTCTTACCTTTGCATCAAGAAAACAGAAAAGTTAGTTAGTTAGTTTTTAAGGTAAGAAAGATTGTTTTCATGTTTAAGTACCCATCGTCGTGAGACGGTGGGTGCTTTGTTTCTGGGGATTGAGACGAGAGTGGAAGTCTTTGGGACTTGGGGAGTAGGGCGATATGGAATGATTTGCGTAACTTTGCGGAAAATTGAAAGATTGAATAAAAAGAAAAGAGCGATGAAACGAATCTTACTGACAATGGCCGTGCTGTTGGGCATCGTGACGAGCCTGAGAGCCGAGGCCGACCCTAACTTTTACGTATTCCTGTGCTTCGGGCAATCGAACATGGAGGGCAATGCTGATGCCGAGACGATTGACAACGTGGTGGATACGCGATTCCGCATGCTGGCCACCTGCAATTTCGACAATCCGAAACGTAGCGAAGGCCAATGGTATGTGGCCAAGACACCCATCGTGAGCCCTGTAGGCAAACTGGGACCTTCGGACTACTTCGGCCGTACGATGGTGGCAGCCCTGCCAGCCGGTACAAAAGTGGGTGTGGTGGCCGTGGCTATGGGCGGTGCGCCGATAGAGGTATTCGACAAGGATGGCGGCGTGAAGAAACTGGAGGACAACGCCAGCGAATGGTGGGCCATACTGGCCAGGAACCAATATGGGGGCAATCCCTATCAGCGGCTGGTGGATATGGGGCGAAAGGCACAGGAAACAGGCGTTATCCGCGGCATCCTGCTACATCAGGGATGTTCGAACTGTGGCGACCCGCAATGGCCCAGTAAGGTAAAGAAAATCTATGAGGACCTGCTCGCCGACCTCGGTCTGGAGGCTGCAGACGTGCCCTTGCTTGTAGGCGAGACGTTGAGACAGGACCAGGGCGGTGGGTGTTACTCCCATAATACCGTTGTGGCCAAGATGCCACAGATGGTGCGGACGAGTCACGTGGTGAGTTCGGAAGGTTGCCCCGGCAATGGCAGCGACCCTTGGCACTTCTCAGCCATGGGCTACCGCATCCTGGGCATGCGCTATGCACAGGAGATGCTGAAGACAATGGGACTGCCCACGCAGAAGGATGCCAGCTACCGACTGCCCGAAAACCTGAGGCGATTGTATGTGTGCAAGACACTGGAGGGTGGGGAAGATATGACCCTGAAGGTGCGGCAGACCCGCCAACTGACCTTTGTGGCCGAATACTTGGACGGACATCGCGAGAACGTGACCAGTGAGGTGCAGCTTTCGGGGCCAGACTTCCTGACGATAACGGGAGCGAAACTGAGAGCTACGAAAGAGGGACAGGGTACGGTGACGGCCTCGTACACCGACTTCAGCGGTACCACGACGGAGACCACCTTCTTCGTAACTACGGAGAACGGAAACGGAATAGCCGACGTTGATGCCGACGTTGATGCCGACGTTTGCTATGACCTCGCGGGGCGTCGCATGAAGCACCATCTGCACAAGGGTATATATAGAGAGGTAAAAAATGTCTGAAATATTAACTGTTATGAAGAACATCGTGATGACAATCGTGGGCCTGTGGCTTAGCATGGCGGCCGTGGCCCAGCCTGAGGGAGGCTTTGGCGGCTTTCAGATTCCTAAGGTTAACCTGGAGACTTCGCAGGAGTGGAAGGACGTGAACTATGCCGACGACGGCCTGGCACAGCACACTTGCGACATCTACCTGCCCAAGGCGGTGAAGGAACGCTACCCCGTGGTAGTGCACATCTACGGCAGCGCATGGTTCAACAACAACGGTAAGGGCATGGCAGACCTGGGGACTATCGTCAAGGCTCTGCTTGATGCAGGCTATGCCGTAGTTTGCCCTAATCACCGGGCTTCGACGGAGGCTCGCTGGCCAGCGCAGTTGCACGACATAAAGGCTGTGGTGCGCTTCGTCCGCGGTGAAGCCGACAAGTACCACTTCGACCCCTCGTTCGTGGCAACGAGCGGTTTCTCGAGCGGAGGCCATCTGGCTTCGACAATGGCCACGACAAGTGGTACACGGCAGGCTCAGGTGGGTACGGTCAATATCGACTTGGAAGGCTCGGTGGGCAAATACCTTGACAAAAGCAGTGCCGTGCAGGCCGCCTGCGACTGGTCGGGACCTATCGACCTGACGGCTATGGACTGCGGTGAGCACATGACGATGGGAGACAATAGCCCCGAAGACATCCTCTTGGGCTCGAAACTGGACAAGGAACCCGATAAGTACCTGAGCCTGAGCGCTACGACTTACGTCGATCAGAAGGACCCCGCAGTCATCATCTTCCACGGCGAAAAGGACAACGTAGTGCCTGTATGTCAGGGGAGGAAGTTCTATGACGTGCTCAAGGGCGCAGGCGTCAGGACCGAGGCTACGTTCGTGCCCGAAGGTGGACACGGCATGGGGATGTACGGAGAGGAGAACCTGGAGAAGATGGTGCGCTTCCTCAATACCGCAAGGGCTGGCAGTTCGGCACGCGGATTGAAGGATGCCTACGAGGGTTACTTCACCATCGGCGTGGCCGTGAATAAACGCAACATCAGCGACCCCGAACAGCAGGCATTGGTGTGCCGCGAGTTCAATAGCATCACGGCGGAGAACGCCATGAAGCCCGGCGAACTGCACCCGAAGGAGGAAGTATGGAATTGGGGACTGGCCGACAGCATTGCCAACTTCTGTCGCCAGAATGGTATTCGGTTGCGTGGTCATTGCCTTTGCTGGCACTCACAGTTTGCCGATTGGATGTTTACCGACAAGGCAGGTAAGCCCGTTTCGAAGGAGGTCTTCTACAAGCGACTGCAAGAGCACATCCACACGGTGGTCAACCGCTACAAGGACATCGTATATTGCTGGGACGTCGTAAACGAGGCTATGGCTGACCAGGCCATGGGATGGGGCGGACGTCCTGCCAATCCCTATCGGGAGAGCCAATTGTGGAAACTTTGTGGCGACGAGTTCATTGCAAAGGCATTCCAGTTTGCACGTGAGGCCGACCCCAATGCCTTGCTTTTCTATAACGACTACAACGCCGCCGACCCAGGCAAGCGCGACCGTATATATAATATGGTAAAGAAGATGAAGGACGCAGGTGTGCCCATCGACGGCATCGGCATGCAGGGCCACTACAACATCTACGGCCCTTCGGAGGAGAACATCGAAGCCGCCATCACGAAATACCAAGAGTTGGTGAAGCACATACACTTTACCGAACTTGACCTGCGCACTAACACGGAGCAGGGAGGCCAGTTGCGCTTTAGTCGTGGCGAGGCCAAACCTATGGCACCCCATCTGGCCACCTTACAGGAGGATCAGTATGCACGCTTGTTCCGTATATTCCGTCGTCATAGCGATGTCATCGACAACGTGACCTTCTGGAACCTCTCGGACCGCGACTCATGGCTCGGTGTCAACAATCATCCGTTGCCCTTCGACGAGAACTACAAACCCAAGCGCAGCTACCGGATTATCCGTGACTTCGATGCTCAACTCGACAACCGCACCCCCAAGGACGACTTCCGACCCAACGCCCTGAACCAGCCCGGGCAGGAATATCCACAGGTGAACTCCGAAGGCTATGCACGTTTCCGCGTGGTAGCTCCCGAGGCCAAGTCGGTTATTGTCAGCCTTGGTCTGGGCGGACGTGGTGGTACCGTGCTTCGTAAGGACAAGGACGGTGTCTGGACGGGTACGACGGAAGGTCCGATGGACGAAGGCTTCCACTACTATCACCTGACCATCGACGGCGGTGTAGTCAACGACCCCGGCACCCACAACTACTTCGGCTCGTGCCGTTGGGAAAGCGGTATCGAAATACCCGCTCACGACGAGGCCTTCTATGCCAACCGCATGGACGTGGCTCACGGCAATGTGCAGCAAGTACTCTTCCCCTCGGAAAGTACGGGTGAGATACGTCGAGCCTTCGTCTATACTCCGCCTACCTACGGAAAGAACACGCAGGAACGCTTCCCCGTGCTCTACCTACAGCATGGTTGGGGTGAGAACGAGACCAGTTGGCCCAACCAAGGTTGTGCTGGTCTGATTATGGACAACCTGATTGCCGAGGGCAAGGTGCAACCCTTCATCATCGTGATGACCTATGGCATGACCAATGACATCCGCTTTGGCCACATACGCGAGTTTACGGCAAAGGAGTTTGAGACCGTACTCGTTGACGAACTGATACCCTACATCGACAGTCACTTCCTGACCAAGGCCGACAAGTGGAATCGTGCCATGGCGGGCCTTTCGATGGGAGGTATGGAGACCAAGATGATAACCCTGCGGCGTCCTGAGACGTTTGGCTACTACGGACTGCTGAGTGGCGGTCAGTATATGCCAGAGGACATCAAAGACTCCAATCAGGTGCGTCTGATATTCGAAAGTTGTGGCTCGAAGGAGAATCCCGATGGCATACGTCAGTCGGTAGATGCCTTGCAGAAGGCTGGACTGAATGCTGTTGGCTACGTGTCCGAAGGCACAGCCCATGAGTTCCTGACTTGGCGCAGAAGTCTGCGCGAGATGGCTCCGCTGCTCTTTACCACACATGCCAAGCAGCGCATCGTCGAGCAGGGTGGGACTGGCCCAAGCAAGGCCGTGATGACGGAGGACGCTTCGTTGAAGGCTCATACCCTCTTCATGCCTCAGGACCTTTCGAAGTTTGACAAGAAGAATCCCCTGCCCGTACTCGTATGGGGCAATGGCGCCTGCACCGATTCCCCATGGGAGCACTATCGTTTCCTTAACGAAATAGCGTCGTACGGCTACCTGGTCATTGCTACGGGTTACATCCCCATGGACGACCAACCCTATCAGGGTCCGATGTCCCGTACGGAGCAGCAAATCGAGAGCATCGATTGGACCTTTGCACAGAACAAAGACCCCAAGTCGCCTCTCTACCAGAAGATTGACACCCGGAACATCTGTCTTTCGGGTATGTCGTGCGGTGGTCTGCAATCGCTCTTTAATTGCGCCGACCCAAGGATTTCGGCCCTCATGATTTGCAATAGTGGACTTTTCAACCAGCAGAATACCCATCAGGCCGTAGGTGGCATGCCTATGCCCCCGAAGGATAAGTTGAAGGAGGTGCATACACCCACAATCTACATCCTTGGCGGACGGCCCGATATTGCCTACGAGAATGGTATGGACGACTTCCATCGTATCAACCACGTTCCTGCCCTTGCGGCCAACTTACCCGTAGGGCATGGGGGAACTTATCGCGAAGCCCATGGTGGAGAGTTCGGTATTGTGGCTCGTGCATGGCTTGACTGGCAGCTGAAGGGTGATTGTGAGGCGGCCAGTATGTTCTTGGGCGAGAACTATGGGTTGGCGCAGCGTAAGGGTTGGACCCTTGAGCGTAATGAAAAGGCCGAAAAACTGACTCTGAAGTCCGTCAAACGGCGCAAGTAGCCGCTCCTCCTCTGTGTTTGATTGGGGTTAAAAAATTGGGAAAATATTTGGCCGTTTGGAAATAGTTGATTAACTTTCGGCCGAAAAGATTGTATGAACCCGATTTTTTAACCCCAATCAAGCAGAGGAGGAAGGAAAATGAAAAAGACCGTTTTTGCTTTCGACGAGACTTATGACTTGGACAATGTCTATAACAGTGAACAAGATGAGCTCTATGCTGCCCAAGGCGGTGGGGACTCTTCGGTTTGGTACAATTAACTCCAATTGCCACAAGTAAAGTCGGGTACGGAGACCGGTTGGCCTCCGCCGAGTGCCGATTGTGCACTAAGTTCCGTAATTGACGACCAAAGTGCGGCATCTTCGACGCTGATGTCGCAGGGACGATTCGTGAGCAGTGCATCGACAAGGCGGCGGTCCATGACATAGTTCATCAGGTTCTGAGCCTCAAGCCGTTGGCCTTCGCGGATGAGTTGGCGGGTCGGCTCGTCCCATTGACTCTCGATGTATTGTACGGCTTGCTCGCCCAAGAGTGGTTCTTCACCATCGAATTGCAGGGTGGGAAGGGGATACTTCTGTGCATAGCCTCTCGTTCCACAGAGCGTTTGGATGCGACTATAGGGGCGGGGAGTACGTTCGTCGAACTGAAGCAGGATGGTACGACCGCGTTCCGTACGCAACAACGTGTCGTTCAGTTTGTTAAGTCCCGTTAGACTGACGAGTGATACGATGCGGTCACCCCGATGAATATCGAGCAATTGGCAGACGGGGCCAAGCCCGTGAGTGGGGTAGGGATTGCCTCCATGTCCGCTGACGGAGTACGACATCCACCCATGGTCCGATCGAAGGTCGTGGATGTAAGCCCCTTCGGCATGGGTAAGTTCGCCAAGTCTCCCACTACGTACCATTGGCAGAATGCCCAGATGGAAGGTGTCGTAGCAACAGTTCTCGAGCATCGTGCAGCGTCGGCCTGTCAGTTTTGCGGTATCGACCAATTGCCAACACTCCTCCACACTTGTAGCCGCGGGCACTTCAATGGCCACATGCCGGCCTTGTTGCATGGCATAAAGGGCAATGGGCGTATGGGTGGCCCAATCGGTACAGATGAGCACAAGGTCGATGTCCACTCGTCGGCAAAGCCGTTGCCAACCATCTTCGCCATGATAGAATTCGAAAGGCAAAGGGGCGGAGGCGAAAGTAGCAAGTGCATCGGGTCGAAGGTCGGCCACGGCCACGATGCGGGCTTGGGGAATGAGTGTATAGCGCTCGAGGGTGGCCATTCCACGTTGACCAAGCCCGATGAGACCGATTCTTACCTCTTTTGCGTCCATTTCGGGACAAAGATACAAAGAAATTAAGAATTAAGAATTAAGAATTGAGAAATATTACTTTTTTTTCGTACCTTTGTCGGAAAATCGATGAGCTATGGCAGATAAGGACAATCACCTTGTGATTATGGCGGGTGGTATCGGCAGTCGTTTTTGGCCGATGAGCACCGTAGAGCGACCTAAACAGTTTGTTGATGTATTGGGTACGGGTCGCACACTGATTCAGTTGACAATGGACCGCTTCGAGGGTGTCGTTCCTCGTGAGAATGTGTGGATAGTGACCTCGGCCAAGTACGCCGATTTGGTTCGTGAACAATTACCCGATGTACCCGAGGGCAACATTCTGAAGGAGCCATGCCGACGCAATACAGCCCCATGCATTGCCTACGTAAGTTGGCGCATTAAGGCACAGAATCCTAAGGCCAACATCGTCGTAACCCCAAGTGACCATATCGTGCTCGATACGCAGGAGTTTCGCCGTGTCATCGGCCAAAGCCTTTCGTTTGTCCGCGAGAGCGATGCCATCGTGACGCTTGGCATGAAGCCCACACGGCCTGAGACGGGATATGGCTACATTCAGGTCGACCTGGCCGACCCTTGTACCAGTAATAAGGAGATTTTCCGTGTCGATTCGTTCCACGAGAAGCCCAACCTGGAGAAGGCCAAAGCCTATCTGGCTGAGAAGAATTTCTTCTGGAACGCAGGCATTTTCGTGTGGAACGTCAGCACCATTGTCAATGCCTTCCGTATCTATGCAAAGGACATTTCCTCCGTCTTTGAGGCTTTGCTGCCTTACTACGGTTCGGCACGCGAACAGATGCTTATCGACGAGCGTTTCCCGCTTTGTCCCAGCATCTCCGTCGATTACGCCATTCTTGAGAAAGCAGAAGAAATCTATTGCTTCCCCGCCAGTTTCGGTTGGAGCGACCTCGGTACTTGGGGCTCACTTAGGGAAAACTCTGAGCGTGACCTACATGGCAATGCACTCATCGGCCGCGACATCCGTTTGGTCGATTGCCGCAATTGCATTGTCCATACGACTGACGAGCGTCGTGTGGTCGTCGAAGGTCTCGACGGCTACATCGTGGCTGAGAAGGACGGCACCCTGCTCGTTTGCAGACTCGAGAACGAACAACAAATCAAACAATATAGCGAAGAATAGCATTTGAAATATGGAGAATCAAAAAATAGCCCTGATTACTGGTGTTACCGGTCAGGATGGTTCTTACCTGAGCGAGTTCCTGCTCGGAAAGGGTTATGAAGTACACGGGCTCATCCGCCGTTCGTCGGTCGATTACCGCGAGCGCATTGCCCACCTCGAAGGTGCACCGCATTTCCACCTTCACTATGCCGACATGAACGACTCGATGTCGCTCGTGAAGCTTGTCGGCCTTGTCCAACCTACAGAAATATACAACCTTGCGGCCCAAAGCCATGTTCAGGTCAGTTTCGACGCCCCTGAATATACGGCTAATTGTGATGCCGTAGGTGTCCTGCGCATCCTCGAGGCTGTGCGCACCAACCATCTGGAACACTCGTGCCGTATTTATCAGGCTTCGACGAGCGAGCTTTATGGCAAGGTGGAGGAAGTTCCCCAAAACGAGCTTACCCCCTTCCATCCCTATAGTCCATACGCCGTGGCAAAGCTCTATGGCTATTGGATTATCAAGGAGTATCGCGAGGCTTACGGCATGTTCTGCTGCTCGGGCATCCTCTTCAACCACGAGAGCGAGCGTCGCGGCGAGACCTTCGTGACGCGCAAAATCACCCTCGCCGCCGCACGCATAGCGCAAGGCAAGCAGGACAAACTCTACTTGGGTAATCTCTCGAGCCTTCGTGACTGGGGCTATGCCAAGGACTATGTTGAGTGCATGTGGCTCATCCTTCAGCAGTCCGAACCCGAAGACTTTGTCATTGCCACTGGCGTCCAGCACTCCGTTCGTGAATTTTGCTATCTGGCCTTCAAACACGCTGGCATCGAACTTGAGTTCCAGGGCGAAGGCGCCGATGAGAAGGGCATCGACCGCGCTACGGGCCGTGTGCTCGTTGAGGTCAGTCCCGACTTCTATCGTCCCACCGATGTGGTCAACCTCTGGGGTGACCCGTCGAAGGCGCGCAAGAAGTTGGGTTGGGACCCCTCGAAGACTACTTTCGAGGAGTTGGTGGCCATCATGGTGAAGCACGACATGCAGAAGGTGGCTGCCGAACACGTGGCCAGCGTCATGCGCACCAACCTGGCTGAATACCTCGAGACGGGAGTGGTGAAGTGAGAAGTGAAAAGTAAGAAGAATGGAGAAAAAGGCCAAAATCTATGTGGCAGGCCACCGCGGAATGGTGGGCAGTGCCATCGTGCGCGAACTCGAGCGCCAAGGTTACCATAATATTATTACACGCACTCACAAGGAACTCGACCTCACCCGTCAGGACGAGGTGGAGCGTTTCTTTGCCCAGGAGCATCCTGAGTACGTCTTCCTTGCAGCAGCAAAAGTGGGAGGCATCGAGGCCAACCAGAGTGCGTTGGCCGACTTCATGTATGAGAACATGATTCTCGAGATGAATGTCATCCACGCAGCTTGGCAGAACGGCTGTCGGAAACTTGAGTTCCTCGGCTCCTCCTGTATCTATCCCCGCATGGCACCGCAGCCCATGCCCGAGAGTTGCCTTCTAACCAGCGAACTTGAGAAGACCAACGAGGCATATGCCCTGGCCAAGATTAGCGGACTTAAGTATTGCGAGTTCCTCAATCGCCAGTATGGCACCGACTTTATTTCGGTCATGCCTACCAATCTCTATGGCCCTAACGACAACTACCATCCCACCCATAGTCACGTGTTGCCGGCTCTGATACGCCGCTTCCATGAGGCCAAGGTGAGCGGGGCCGAGTCCGTCACCTGCTGGGGTGATGGTACTCCCTTGCGCGAGTTTCTCTATGTCGATGACCTTGCCAATCTATGCGTTTTCCTGATGAATAACTATAGTGGAAATGAGACGGTTAACGCAGGTACGGGAAAGGAACTCTCCATCCGTCAATTGACTGAGCTCGTAGCCAAAGTCGTGGGCTACGAGGGTGCCATCTTTTGGGACACTACTCGCCCCAACGGAACCCCGCGCAAACTACTCGACGTCAGCAAGGCCGCCTCTCTGGGCTGGACCTATAAAACCGAACTTGAAGACGGCATTCGTCTCTCCTATGACGACTTCCTCCATAACCCTATGCGCGCCGAACGATGAAGAAACTACTCTCCCTGCCGCCCAATCTGGTCTCTTCGTTTCACGAAATCGAGCAGGTTAGTCCCGACGAATACTTTTGTACCAGCGACCCCATTGGTGCCCGCTTGGGCTCGGGTGGGGGGACGGCTTGGCTCCTTCACTCATGTTGGCAGGCAGAGAGTAATAAACCCTTCGACGAGTGGCTTGCGCAGGAGAAGCGCATCCTCTTGCACGCCGGAGGGCAGAGTCGTCGCCTGCCCAGCTATGCGCCCAGTGGCAAGGTGCTGACGCCCATCCCCGTTTTCCGTTGGGCTCGCGGTCAGCGCCTCTCACAAAACCTCCTTCAGCTCCAGTTGCCGCTCTACGAGCGCATCATGCAGATGGCCCCTCGCGGCCTCCACACCCTCATAGCCAGTGGCGACGTCCTGGTGCGTTGCGGCAAGTTGCAGGAGATTCCCGATGCCGACGTCGTCTGCTATGGCCTGTGGGTCGATGCCTCGTTGGCTCGCAACCACGGAGTCTTTGTCTCACGGCGCGAGACGCCCGACCGCCTCGACTTTATGCTTCAGAAGCCCTCGCTCGAGACCTTGGGCCAACTCGTCCACACCCATCTCTATCTGATGGATGTCGGCATCTGGCTCCTGAGCGACCGCGCCGTCGAGGTGTTGCTTAAGCGCAGCGCTGAAGTGGAAAATGGCAAATGGCTAAATGGTAAATGCTACGACCTCTATAGCGACTTCGGTCAGTCATTGGGTGAACACCCGACCCTCTGCGACCCCGAACTGGCCGGTCTCAGCGTCGCTATATTGCCTTTGCAAGACGGCGAGTTCTACCACTATGGCACGAGCCGCGAACTTATCAGCAGTACCGTGGCCATCCAGAACCTCATCTACGACCAGCGCGCCATCATGCACCTGGGCATGAAGCCCCATCCCTCCATCTTTATCCAGAACGCCCATAGCGAGTTCCCCTTTTCCGATGCGAACCAAAATATCTGGATAGAGAACTCCCACGTAGGCGTGGGATGGCAACTGACTCGCAACCACATTATTACGGGTGTGCCCGCAAACGATTGGCAAGTCCGCCTGCCCGAGGGCGCTTGCGTCGATGTCGTCCCCATTGGTGAGCGGGCCTATGCCCTTCGCCCCTATTGGTTCGACGACACCTTTGCAGGTCAACGACAGTTCGAGGCCCTTTTCCCTGTGTCTGAAGACCTTGATGAACTTGGTCGCCTTCTGCCTTGGATGCTCAGCGACCGTCCCGATGGCGAGATGCAAGCCCTTTGGCAACGATTGCCTCGTCTCTCTGCCAGCGACCTGAGTGACCAGGCCAACCTCCTGCGCCTTCATGAGCAGCGTCTCCTCCTCCGTCGCGACAACCTGCCCGCCTTGGCACGCAACCATCGCCGTAGCGTCTTCTACCAGACCAATCTCGATGCTATGGCTCACGAGTACTATCGCTTCGGCCTCCCCTTGCCACCCGACCTTCCAGAGTCGGAGCCCCTACTGAAACGCATTAGCGACCAGATGTTTCGCCGCCAGGCCCTGAACCTTCGTGGCGAAGACGGTTCGCCCTACGAGGCACGTGCCTTCGCACTCTTGCGTGAGGGACTGACCCAGCAGGCCATCGACCACCGCCAGCAGCCCCACCTTAGCGTCTGTGCCGACCAGATAGTCTGGGGACGCAGCCCCGTGCGCATCGACATCGCAGGCGGCTGGACCGATACGCCCCCTTATTGCCTTACACATGGCGGTAATGTTGTCAACTTGGCCATCGAACTCAACGGACAACCACCCCTGCAGACCTTCATCAAGCCCTGCCGCGAGCCCCGGATAGTCCTGCGCAGCATCGACCTCGGCGCCTCGGAAGTCATCACCACCTACGACCAACTCCAGGACTTCGCCCGTGTTGGCTCCCCCTTCTCCATCCCCAAGGCAGCTCTCTGCCTGGCGGGTTTCCTGCCGCGCTTCTCTGTGGCCGAATACCCCAGCCTCGAGGCGCAGTTGCGCGACTTCGGATGCGGTATCGAACTGACCCTCTTGAGCGCCATTCCCGCCGGTAGCGGTCTGGGAACGAGCAGCATCCTGGCCGCTAATGTCCTCGGCACCATCTCCGACTTCTGCGGACTGTCGTGGGACAAGGCCGAAATTTGCCGTCGCACACTCATCCTCGAGCAACTCCTTACCACCGGCGGCGGATGGCAAGACCAGTACGGCGGCGTCCTTGGCGGCGTAAAGCTCCTACAAAGCGAACCCGGCCTCGAGCAGAACCTCCAGGTGCGCTGGCTCCCCGACACCCTCTTCACCGACCCCCAGTACGCCCCTTGCCATCTGCTCTACTACACAGGCATCACGCGCACAGCCAAGGAGATACTCGCCGAGATTGTCCGTGGCATGTTCCTCAGCGACACCCGTCGCCTTTCCCTACTCGGCGAGATGCGCGACCACGCCCTCGAACTCTACGACGCCATCCAGCAGGGCGACTTCCACCGGATGGGTCTCCTTATCGGTAAGACCTGGCAACAAAACCAGGCCCTCGACTCTGGTACCAATCCGCCGGCCGTCCAGTCCGTCGTCAGTCAGATTGAGGACCTTTGCCTCGGCCTCAAGTTGCCCGGAGCCGGCGGTGGTGGCTTCCTCTACATGGTAGCCAAGGACCCTGATGCCGCCCTGCGTATCCGCCAGACCCTTACGGCCCATCCCGCCAATCCGCGAGCCCGTTTCGTCGAAATGACCTTGAGCCAGACTGGGCAACAAATCAGCCGCAGTTGAGCAAGGGGGGAGGTATTCCTTTATTTTTACCTAACTGTCTGTAAATCAGGATGGATATAGTCCGTTCTGACTCCCTGTGTGGACGCCCCGTTTCATGTTAACATAACTTACCCTCGTATGTTAAGTTAACCTATGGCCATAAGTAAAGTTAACTTATGCGTGTAAGTTAAGTTAACATACAGGCCCAAGTTAAGTTAACCTAAAGCCTGCGGCTCCGGTCCGGCTCATGCTGAGGGGGCGGGAGTGGCTCAGGGGGTCGGGACGGTTTCGCCTGCGCGGATGACCTGGAGGGCGCGAAGGACGACGGGGTCGTACTCGTTGAGGTATTCCCAATAGTCCTGGGTGTCGCGGATGTCGTAGATGATGTTGCTCAGGATGGCGCGCTCGAAGAGCTGGCGGCTGCGATAGAGCATGAGGTTACGGCGGCGCAGCCCCTGGGTGTCGGCATAGGTGGCGAACTTCTCGAGGAGGCCTTGGCGCTGGAGGTAGGTGCGCAGTTCGCCCAGAGTGCGGAACTTGGAGAGTTCGGTGCGGTGCTGGTCGCAGTAGTCGAAGGTGAACTGGCGGATGTGGCCGCTCCACATGGCTTCGCGGAAATAGGAAGTTACGCCGGTGGTGTCCTCAGGAACAAAAATGTCGGGTGTAATGCCTCCACCGCCATAAACGGTGCGCCCGAGGCGGGTCTTGTAGGCTTCGCCGGTCTGTCGTATGCTATCCTCGACGAAGTATTCGCCACGTTCGTAGCGTTCGATGAGTTCGTTTTCGTAGTCCTGGTCGTGACCGGGCTGGTAGGGCTTCTGGATGCAGCGGCCCGAGGGGGTGTAGTAGCGTGCAATGGTGAGGCGGACGACGCTGCCGTCCTTGAATTCCATGGGTTGTTGGACAAGGCCTTTGCCGAAGGAACGGCGGCCGAGAACAGTACCCCGGTCGTTATCCTGGATGGCTCCGGCTACTATTTCGCTGCTCGAGGCCGAGCCTTCGTCGATAAGTACGACGATGGGCATCTGCTGGAATGAGCCGTGGCCGTCGGCGCGGTAGTCTTCGCGCGGCGACTTGCGTCCTTGCTTATAGACGATGAGTTGTCCGCGCGAAAGGAATTCGTTGCTCATCTGTATGGCGATGTCCATGTAGCCGCCGCGGTTGCCGCGGAGGTCGAGGATGAGGTGCTTCATGCCATCGACGTTGAGTTGGGCCATGGCTATCATGAACTCGGCGTAGGTCTGTTCGCCAAAGGAGCGGACGCGGATGTAGCCAGTCTCCTGGTCGAGCATGTAAGAGGCGTCGATGGTCTTGACAGGGATATCGCCGCGGACAACGGCGAAGATGAGGGGCTTCTCGCGTCCGCGCCGGACGACGGTGAGGCGCACGGTGGAACCCTTGGGTCCCTTCAGCAGGCGCTTGACTTCGTTGGCATCGACGCCGATAAGGTTGGTCGTGTCAGCCCGGACAATGCGGTCGCCAGCCATGATGCCGACACGCTCAGCGGGTCCGCCCTTGATGGGCATAGCCACGCAGACGGTGTCGCCTGGCATGTTGAAGCTGATGCCTACGCCCGAGAAACTGCCCTTCAGGTCTTCGTTGGCCTCCTCGGCGTCGCTGGCCGAGATGTAGGACGAGTGGGGGTCGAGCTCAGAGAGTATCTTGGGCATGGACTGCTCGACGAGGGTGTTCATGTTGACGGTATCGACGTACTGGTTGTCAATCATCTGGAGGAGGTAGTTTATCTTGTTGCTACCCGTATTGATGATGCTCAGGCGGTTGCCCGAGAAGTGGTTGGCGTAGAAGGTGCCGACGAGTATGCCCAGAATGAGGCTAAGTGCAATGAGCAGTGGGGTGAGGCGGGACTTGTTCATCGTTTTGGTCTTTTCAGTTCTTTAATTCTTCGGGGAGGTGGATGACCTCGATGCCGGCCCGGCGCAGGAGGTCGATGCCGTCGGTGAATCGGTATTCGCGGGCGTAGATAACGCGCTTGATGCCCGACTGGATGATGAGTTTCGAGCACTCGATGCAGGGCGAGTCCGTGACGTAGAGGGTGGCGCCGTCGCTGTTGTTGCCCGAGCGGGCTATCTTGGTGATGGCATTGGCTTCGGCGTGAAGGACGTAGGGCTTGGTCAGGCCGTTCTCGTCCTCGCAAATGTTTTCGAAGCCCGATGGCGTACCATTGTAGCCGTCGCTGATAATCATCTTGTCCTTGACGATAAGGGCGCCTACCTTGCGGCGTTGGCAATAGCTGTTCTCGGCCCAAATGGCAGACATGCGCAGGTAGCGGCGATCGAGTTCTTCTTGTTTCTTATCCATAGGGTTGTTGTGGGGTTACTTGATTCCGTTGCGTTTGAGTAGTGCGTCGATGGTGGGCTCCTGGCCGCGGAAGCGCTTATAAAGGGTCATGGGTGGCTCGGTGGAACCACGCGAGAGTACCTCGCGGCGAAAACGGTCGGCCGTCGTCAGGTCGAAGATGCCATGCTCCTTGAATACGGAGAAAGCGTCGGCGTCGAGCACCTCAGCCCACTTGTAGCTGTAGTAGCCTGCGGCATAGCCGCCACTCATGATATGGCCAAACTGTACGGACATGCAGGTGGCGGGGACGGTTGGCAGTAGCTGGCAGGGCTTCATGGCCTCGCGCTCGAAGGCAATGACGTCGCCCGAGAAGTCTTCGTCCAGGGTGTAATAGGCCATGTCAAGCAGACCGAGCGAGACCTGACGCACGCAACTGTAGCCGCAGAGGAAGTTCTTGCTGAGCAGGATGCGATCGATGAGTTCCTGGGGCAGGGGCTCGTCGGTCTCGTAATGGCGGGCGAAGGTGCGCAGGAAGTCAGGCTCGATGACGTAGTTCTCCATGAACTGGCTGGGCAGTTCGACGAAGTCCCAATAGACATTGGTGCAGGAGAGGCTTTCGAAGCGTACCTTCGAGAAAAGGGCATGGAGCGCGTGACCAAACTCGTGGAGGAAGGTTTCTACCTCGCCCAGAGTCAGGAGGGCTGGCTTAGAGTCGGTGGGCTTCGTGAAGTTCATCACGATGGAGGCATGCGGCCGGCTGTCGCTGCCATCGTCCTCGTCGATCCATTGTTCTTTGTAGGTGGTCATCCAAGCCCCGCTTTGCTTCGATGCACGCGGGTGGAAGTCGGTGTAGAGAATGCCGAGTAGAGAGTCATCCTTGTCGATGACCTCCCAGGCTTCGACGTCGGGATGATAGACTTGAATCTCCTCATTATGACGGAAGCGGATGCCATAGAGCCGTGTGGCAAGGCCAAATACACCAGACTTTACGCGGGACAGCTCGAAGTATGGGCGCAGCATCTCGCTGTCAATGTTGTATCGCTGCATCCGTAGCTTGTGGCTCCAGTAGGAGAAGTCCCAAGGTTGCATGACATAATCGGGGCCTTCGGTCTCGCGGGCGAGGGCGGTTACTTCGGCGAGTTCCTTTCGGGCGGTGGGCAGATAGGCCTCGAGCAGGTCGTGGAGCAGTGTGTTGACCTTTTCAATACTCTCAGCACAGCGTTTTTCGAGGATGAAGTCAGCAAAAGTCTTGTAGCCTAAAATATTGGCCAACTTGCGACGGAGGTTGACGATGCGCGGGATGAGAGGCAGGTTGTTCTGCTCGTTGTCGTGGGTGCAGATGGTCATGTGGGCCATATACATCTGGCGGCGAAGTTCCGCGTTGTCGGCATAGGTCATGAAGGGACCGTAACTGGGTGCATGGAGGGTGAATAGCCATCCCTCCTTTCCCTGCTCCTTCGCGGCAAGGGATGCAGCCTCGACCTGGCTGTCGGGCAGGCCGCTGAGGTCGTGCTCGTCGGTCAGATGGAGTTGGAAGGCGTTTGTTTCTTTCAGTTCGTTTTGCTGGAACTGGAGGGTGGCCTGGCTCAGTTCCATTTGTAAGCGGGTGAACTCGGCCTTCTGCTCGGGCGAGAGCAAGGCTCCGTGGCGAACAAACGACTGATACATGTTGTCGAGCAGCGTCTGTTCCTCGGGCTCGAGCGGACGATGGTGGGCATGAACGGCCTTGACGCGTTGCCATAGGGCCTCGTTGAGCATGATTTTGTTGCTATGCTCGGTCAGCAGGGGCGACATCTTCTGAGCCAAGGCATCCATTTCGTCGTTGGTGTGGGCGCTGGTGAGGTTGAAGAAAGTATTGGATACGCGTGTGAGCGTGCGGTCGCCCTTTGGGATGATGGTGTTCTCGAAAGTGGGCTCATCGGAGTTCGAGACGATGCGCTCGATGTCGGCGTCGTCGCGGCGCATGCCCTCGAACATAGCCTCTTCGTAGTCGGAGAACTTTATGCGGTCGAAGGGTACGGTATCGTACGGCGTGCCGTAGGTCTTATTCAGGAAAGGATTCTCAGCGGGTGTCATGTCGGAAGGGTTGGGGTTAAGTCCTCGAGGTGAGGAATCTCGATAAAGTTGCGGTCAATCCGAATCAACCGTTCGGCCTGTATTTCGTGTAGTACTACGGAGATGCGTGCCCGCGTAGTGTCGAGGTAACGTGCCATATCGCTCATGCGGATACGGAATTGCTTTGTACCGCTTGGTGTGGTCGCATGGAGGGCAAAGAACTGGCAAATGCGAGCTCGCAGATTGGGCAAGGGAGGGGGAAGGGAAGCCTGACGGCGACGGACGGAAAGGGTGGAGAGCAGGTTGAGGTAGTTTAACCGAAAAACCTCGATGCTGAAAAGCAAGCGATTGACGTCGCTCTTGGGTATGAGCAGAAGGTGGCATGTGCCTAGGGCTTCATAGGTGCTCACGAACTGGCGTTGGATGCCGTAGAGCACATCGGGCTCTATGACCATCGGTCCCGAAAGATATTCCGTGAAGTTGTAGCTGCGTTCAGGGTAGTCCGTAGTGGTGCGGAATGTTCCGTCGAGTAGGAAGGCCAGATGTTGGCAGACATCGCCCTGAGTGACAAAGCGTTCCCCATCCTCGAGAGATAACTCCCGAGTACCGACGTTCTCCATAATCAGCTGGGAAATGTCGAGCGCACTTATGCCCTGAAGCAGGGGTAGGGAGGCGAGTCTTAGGGGTTGCTTAGTGTCCATTTCCTTAGTGTGTTATTCGGCGTTTGAGGTTTTCATCGCACCATGTTTGTAGCCGTCCCTGTTCGTCGCTGTAGATGAAGTAGGCCTGCAACTCGGGATGTGCTTTCAGTACCGCCTTTGCATGCTCTAAGCCCATGACCATAAACGAGGTGGCGAAGGCATCGGCCATTGAGCAAGTGGGTGCTAGGACCGTGCTCGAGAGTATGCTGTGCTGAACGGGGTAGCCCGAGTGGGGATCGATGGTGTGGGCCAGTTTTCGCCCTTCAGCGCTGATGTAGTAGTTGCGGTAGTTGCCACTTGTGGCCATGGCACAATCGGTCAGGGCAAGGATGGTTTGAATCTCCTGGTTTGTGCTGGTGCTGTCTTCGATGGGCTTGTTGACGCCGATGCTCCATAGGCGACCTTTCGGATTCAAGCCTTTCACGACGATCTCGCCGCCAATCTCGACCATATAGTTCGTGATGCCAAGCTGATTGAAGAGCGAGGCCACCTGATCAACGCCAAAGCCCTTGGCAATGGCGCTGAAGTCGAGTACCATGCGTTCGTCGGCCTTTCTGAGATGTCCGCCTTCGTCGATGCTGACCTTTTGCCAACCCACGAACTGGCGAAGCGAATCAACCTGGGCAGAATCAGGTAGGACTCCGTTCTTGAAACCAAACCCCCATGCGTTGACAAGCGGAGCTACGGTCACGTCGAAGCAACCGTCTGTGGCTTGACTAATCTGCTGGGCCTGCGTGAAAACAAAACGCAGGAGTGAGTCCGTCGTCGTTCTTTCGCCTCGGTTGATACGGCTTAGTGTGGAGTTCGGGTTGAACATTGACAACGAGCCATCGACCTCTTGTAACTCCTTCATGATGGAGTAGTAGAGCGAGGAGTCGCTTTGGTAGGTGGCGTGAAATACGGTGCCGAATATCATGCCCTCGCTCTTCTGAAACGGAGCAACATGAGGCTGGTGGCGACGAATGATAAGCACCGAGCCTATGATGAGGAGAATTAGGAAGGGCAATTGCCACTTCCACTTATTGGACGAGTTCATTCAGTTTCGTTTTACTTTTTTTTGTGGTTCGGCCTACGTCAAATATCAGGTTCACCGTGCCGCCGAAGGTCGTACTGCCGTTCTTGCCAAAGCCCGGCACATAGTAGGGTTCGCCATAGTCACTTACGGATTGGTGTAAGCGAGCCTTGAAACGGATGTTCCATCCCAGTCGGATAAATAACCAAAGCTTTGCCTCACAACCGACGACAACCTCGAGCCATTGGGCACGTCCCTTTTGCCCGTCGAGTGTGAGCCCGTTCCCAACTCCCCACACAGGATCGGCAAAGTCAGGGTCGGAGAAATCATACTTGAAACCCGAAAAACCATACCGCAAGCCGCCCATGAGGCGATTGCCATTGTGTTTCTTGTTGAAGTTGTAGTCCATCCCCACTCGAAAGTAGGGGGCGCGCGTATGGAACTTGTTATTGGTCTCTTGCCCTTCGCGGTCGCTCTCGCCTATGCCGAGTTCGCAAATGGGGAAATAGTGGTCGCGGAAGTTCAGTCGACCGCCGACTTCCATCTGGTCGAAGCGGCTACCAACAAGTTTCATGGCAGGGCCAACGAGGTCAGCCTGCACGGCCACACCGCAGAAGAAGGGAGCCTTCGGGATAACCTCTTTGTGCTCCTTGGCCATACTGACGCCGCAAAGCAGGCTAATCAGCCACGTGCATATAAACCTTGATGTGCTCCAGCGCTCCATAGCCAATACTCTTATTCGTCACCACCACGGAATCGACGTAGCCCGTTGCGCCCTCGTGGTTCATGCCCTTTATCTCATGAAACATTGTTGTCGGGCAATCAGGCGATTCGAAGTGTTGCGTGTTACTTTTCTCTATGCGCATTGTCATTTCGTGGCTCGACTCGGTATTATAAAAATGCAAACGCAGTGTGTCTGCCTCCTGCCAATAGCTCATGGGCAACGAGATGCTCTTGACACGAATGGCGCGATTAAGCAGCACGGAGTCGGTGCCCTCGGCCGTTATTGTAAGTGTGTCGGGGATGGTGTATGCTGAGCCATCGTCTGAACGGTAGAAACCCACGTTGAGGGTAACCACGTTGTTCAGCGTACAATCGATGCCTTCACAAGCCACCACCGTGAGCATAAGAAGCCCGACCACGAATATGCCAAATGCAACTTTCCGCATCAGATTTCCTTCTCGATTTGGTACTTATTGCGCTCGGTCGAATTGCGGCTGATGAGTTCGCCCAGGAAACCAGCCACAAAGAGTTGTGTGCCGAGAATCATCATCGTCAGCGCAATGTAGAAGTAGGGACTGTCCGTAACTAGACGAGCGGGCACGCCAGCAGCCAGGCAATAAATCTTGTTGGCGCCAACGACCACGGCGGCGACCAGACCGATGAGGAACATCAGCGTACCAATGAAGCCAAAGACGTGCATGGGCTTAAGCCCAAAGCTATCAAGGAACCAGAGCGAAAGTAAATCGAGATAGCCATTGACAAAGCGGTTCCAGCCCATGAACTTCGACTTACCGAACTTACGGGCCTGGTGGTGGACGGGTTTCTCGCCAATTTTCGTAAAGCCGGCATTCTTGGCCAAGTAGGGGATATAGCGATGCATCTCACCATAGACTTCGATGTTTTTCACCACGTCGCGGCGATACGCCTTAAGTCCGCAGTTGAAGTCGTGCAGATTGTGAATCCCGCTGACCAGTCGGGCCGTCGCATTGAACAATTTCGTAGGGATGGTCTTCGACAGGGGGTCGCCCTTACGACGGTTCATCTTGAATCCGCTTACCAGGTCGTAACCGTTCTCCACAATCATGCGTCGCAGTTCGGGAATCTCGTCGGGAGAGTCCTGAAGGTCGGCATCCATCGTGATAACCACATCGCCTTGGGCGCGTTCGAATCCACAGAAGAGAGCAGGACTCTTACCGTAGTTTCGACGGAACTTGATACCCTTCACTTCGGGATACGTGGCTTGTAACTCCTCGATGACCTGCCACGAACGGTCCGTCGAGCCATCATTCACAAAAATCACCTCGTACGAGAAGCCGTTGGCATCCATCACACGCTTAATCCAGGCATGCAATTCGGGCAACGATTCTTCCTCATTAAACAAAGGTACAATAACCGAAATATCCATATCTTTCACTTTTTACTTTCCCCTTCTTGCTTCCCACCCATTGCAATCAAGGCCGTAGGCACGATGGCCAGCAATGCAAGCAAACAATTGAGCCACATCAACTGGAAGGTCATGCTTACGGGGTTGCGCATTGTCTGTAACACTCCGTCCAGAAGGCTATCAATGTCGCCACCTTGAGCAAACTGTTCAAGCCATTGTCTATACTCGGGCATGCTCAGCAAGTGGTCGATTTGTGTCATGAGCCTTCCCTGGTCGAAGTAGGCAAAATAGACGTACTGCACAAGCGCCGTCAGCAGGATGGCAAAGAGATAGGTGAGCAAGGCCATGTAGCAAGTACGCCCGAAGGTCAGGGACGCCACATTCGTGCGGAAAGACCGTATCAGCCGCCCTGCCACATAGACAGCGATGAGCGCCAACACATTGCTCACTTGTGCCAGCAGGATGGAACTGGCTCCGTACATCGTACACAGGAAACTGGCACTACACAAGAGCCCGACCACGACGCCATATTCCATACTATAGGCGCGCGCCTGAGGCCCGTCGAATGTCTCTTTCGTATTCATTGCGCGCAAAGATACGAAAAAATCTTTAAATTTTCTCTTTTAAGTTTTATTTTTTGATTTTTTTGTCGTACCTTTGCAGCCGCAAACATGGGAAAGTCCCGTACGGCATGCTCCCTTGGAATCCCCCAGGGCTTGACCGCAGCAAGGGTACTTGGTCGTAGCGGCGCGATGCGGCAAGCTTTCCCACCCGCCTCATTAGCTCAGTTGGCCAGAGCACGTGATTTGTAATCTCGGGGTCGTTGGTTCGAATCCGACATGAGGCTCCCTCAATGAGTACCGACCAGCATTACAACCCTGCCATCTACCAAAGACTGCAAACACTTGCAGCACTACGGGATTGGCAGGGCATTTTCTTATATATAAAAAGCCTCTCAAATGCTCAATTCCGCACGGCTGGCTACATCGTCGGCGAGCGCATCGTACCCCGACTCGAAGAGGCCGACGTCTGGGCTCTCGCCAGCGAGCTAACCGCCCAAAACGCCAAAGCCTTTCTCGTAACCATGATGAAGGCTATCGCCCTGCGGCTCCAGAACGGCACAATGCACTTGCGCAGCAATGGTTCACGCACGTTTTTCTCCCTTGTGCAAGCTGTCGAAGAGGATAAGAAAAAGGTGATAGCTACCCTCGTTCCCATTATAAAAGAACCAGACGACATTAGTTGGCTCCTGCGCAAACTCTCCGTGGAGGAGGGGCGTTCGCGCATAAGCTACCTCATCAGCATTCCTACACTTGCGGCGAGCTACACACTCTTCCGCACACTGCACTACGTAGAACACGATACCCCCCTGCTCATGCGCACGGCTCTTTATTTGATACGCCGCGGCGATGCTCTCGGATTCAACCTTGCCAGTCTGCTCAAGACCTATTATGGACTCGATGCACTCAATGGAACCTTTTCCCTGCGCATCCAACCTTACCAGCTTGCTCGCCTCAATGCCGATTATCAAGCTTTTTGCCATGCCATGAACCTCTGAGGTTCAAACGAAATAAGCCTTAGGTCTTATTCCAGAGGACCTAAGGCCTTAATTGGGAAGACATAAGGGCTTAATGAATAAGACATAGGGCTTACGCCGATTGAACATAGGCCCTATCTGTCTCACTCCAATTCCACAACAGTGATGCCTGCTCCGCCGAACTGCACGTGTTCGTCGCGAGCCGAACGCACTTGCGGAATGCTATTCAGGTATTGGCGGATGAGCTGGCGCAGGATGCCGTTGCCCGTGCCGTGGAGGATGCGCACGCGGGCGGCACCGACGAGAACGGCATCGTCCATAAAGCTTGTAACCGTCCGAATGGCTTCGTCGCCCCGCATGCCTCGAACATCAATTTCGGGACGGAAGGAGAGTTGTGTCTTATGCATCTGCTCCATAGTGCTTCGGCTGATGTACGTATTTGTTGGTGCGGTGGGTCGCTGGCGTTGTGTGGGTTCTGCCAATTCAAGTTGCTCCAAAGAAATAGTCGTTCTAATAAGCCCGAAAAGAACGATGGCTCGCTTGCCGTTGACCGACTCGATGGTACCTGTATTGGCTTGGCCCTTAATGCGAACTGACGAACCAGAGATTAATGTAGGTTGGGGCGCGAGTTTATCGACAAGTACGTTTGCACCCTTCAGGACTGCGTCTTGAGCCTTTTTACGTTTTCGGTCTTCCTGTCGTTGCTTACGGGCAATAAGCTGTTGTATCTTACGGTCAATTGCAGCATCCTTATCGCGTTGCTCCTGAGAGAGCTGTGCACGATATTCGGCCAGTTCCTGACGAACTTCACGGGTTCGTTCTTTCTCGGCTTGTGCTTCTTTAATCTCACGGATGGTATTCTCGACTACCGCATTACTTTCGTTCAGGATGTCCTCAGCTTGTTGGCGAGCCGAAGCAATGATCTCCTTACGTTTGCGCTGTAGGTCTTCGATTTCGGTTTCATATTGGGCAATGGTCTTCTCCATTTCCTTCTCGCGCTGGTGGATTGTTTGGCGTTTGCCTTCCCAATAGCGTTTGTCGCGAACGATGTCGAGCAGATACTTGTCGGCATTGATGTAGTCTTGGCCTACAATCTCGGAAGCATCGGTAATAACCTCTTCGGGAATACCAATCTTGCGCGCAATCTCTATGGCAAACGAACTGCCAGGATGACCTATCTCGAGACGGAAGAGAGCTTGCATCTGCTGGCGGTCGTAGAGCATCGAACCATTGACAATGCCCTCATGGTCATCGGCAAAGTGCTTGAGATTCTGGTAGTGGGTGGTAATGACTCCGTACGTGCCTCGTTTTACGAACTGACGTAGCATAGCCTCGGCCAGGGCTCCGCCGATGGTGGGCTCTGTACCTCCGCCAAATTCGTCAATGAGCAAGAGACTGGATGAGGTGCAATTGCGCATCATTTGCTTCATATTGAGCAGATGTGAGGAGTAGGTCGAAAGGTCGTCGGCAATGCTTTGCTCATCACCAATATCGATGAATAGGTGGTCGAATATGCCAACTCGGGAATTTTCGCCTACAGGGATGGGTAGTCCGCACTGGAGCATGTACTGCAGGAGGCCTACAGTCTTTAGGCAAACACTCTTGCCCCCCGCATTTGGTCCGCTGATGATAAGTATGCGGTCCTTGGGCGTCAGGAGGATATCGAGAGGTACGACTTTTTTCTGTTGGCGGTGAAGTTTCAGTTCGAGCAAGGGATGCCGTGCCAATGTCCAGTCAATAAGTGGGTAGTTCTTTAGCTGGGGCGTAACGGCACCGATTTGCGTGGCTAAGCGGTACTTGGCTAATGCCAACTCGATGTCGGCCAAAAACTCATAGGCTCGAAGCAATTCGGGCACATTGACGCGAATTTCATCCGTGAAAGCTTGCAGCACGCGAATGATTTCCCGCTTCTCCTCGGCCTCGAGTTCGCGCAGGTTGTTGTTAGCCTCGACGACGGCGGCAGGCTCGACGAAAATGGTCTTACCCGTAGCACTTTCTCCATGGACGATACCTCGGATGCGTCGCTTCAGCGCTGGAGCTACAGGAATGACCAGACGTCCGTCGCGTATAGTCGGCATGACGCTATTCTCGATGAGTCCCTCGCGCTTGGCGCTGTCGAGGATGCTGGTCAGCGTGCGACTGACGCTACCTTCCGTTCGATGTAGTTCACGACGAATGCGCATCAACTCTGGGCTGGCGGTATCCTTTACGTGACCATACTTGTCAAGCAATTCCTCAATGCGGCGGGTCACAGCGTGGAATGTAAATACGCCATCGGTCAATCGTTGGAGGTTAGCGTAAGGCGACTCATCACTGCGAATGACGGCAATCCAAGAGTGGAGTGTATCTAGCGAGCGTTTGAGGTCCCACATTTCGCTTTCTTCGAGATAGACTCCCTCCACGCGTATGCGACGAATGGAAAGTCGCATGTCGAAGAAGTCTTCGCCTGGCAGTTGGAGCTCGGTATCGATGATGGCACGCACCTCATCGACCAAACTCAGCAGATAGTGTATCTGCTCGGAGTCGGTCAGGAAGGTGATTTCGTCAACCCGCTCCGTTCCGAGACGGCTGATGCAGTGGCCCTTCAGGAGTGTCCGAATCTCGTCGAACTCGACTTTATGTTCGTAATTCTGTGGATATAGCATTGGGCAAACGTCTCCTTATAAGTTCTTTTCGGGGTACATTGTGTTCCACCAAGTAGGGTCGTCCTTGAGCCAACGCTCGAACCAGGCGTAGATGGTGTTTTGCCACTTGATGCGTTTCGAGTAGTCGAGGATATGGTGGTTCTGGCCCTTTACGGTTACGAAAGCCGTTTCACGCCCCAGAATCTTCAGGGCAGTGAAGAGTTGTATGCTTTCATTGATGGGCACATTGGTATCATCACTGCCATGCATGAAGAGAATGGGTGTATGGATGCGGTCGGCTAAGGTCAGAGGCGAATGGTCGGTAAAGAGTTCCTTGTTGTTCCACGGATAGCTATTGGCGGCAGAGATGGTGCTGTACGAATAGCCCCAATAGCCATAGCCCCAGTAGCTCGTCGGGTCGCTGATGCCGGCATGACTCATGGCTGCCGCAAAGATGTCGGTTTGCGTCTGCAGGTATTGAGTAATGAAGCCTCCGTACGAAGCACCCAGACAACCAATCTTGGCCTTATTAACGAAAGGATGCTCCTGGCAGAATTGCTTAGTGCCCTGGATGATGTCATCGGCCGTATAGTCGCCATAGGCATTGACGTGGCGAGCGGCAAACTCCTGGCCGAAGCCCGTGCACCCAGATGGCTGAATGACATAGACGACATAACCCATCGCGGCCCACCCGTGGAAGGAATAATAACTGTCAAGATAACGGCCTACCGGCGAACAACCACCATAGTAATAGACAAGCATGGGATATTGCTTCGAAGCGTCGAAGTGGGGAGGCAGGTAATATCGGCCATAGATAGTGTCGCCACGATCTGCCTTGAAGTTCCAGTCGCCAAACTCACCGAGTTCTATGTCTTTCATCCTGACGGCATCGAGGTCTTCGACGAGTGTCTCCTTGCCATTCTTTAGGTTGACGACGTAGAGACGGTCGCTGTTCGAATGGCCCTGGCCATAGTAGGTGAGCAGAGGTTTCTCCTTAGCCAAGTCGAAGCGCATTACGTAGCGCTCGGTCAATTTGAGCATCTCGATGTTGCCTGTCTGTGGGTCAATGGTGAAGATGTCCTGATTGTCGTGATTCTCACAGAGTGCATAAATCTTATTGTCTGCCTGCGACCATTCCCAACGCATTATGTTAGGATCGAAGTCGGCCGTAAGCGACTTCAGTTGGCGGGTCGAGAGGTCCATGAGGAAAAGTTCCTGCTGAATCATGCTCGCCGTCATCCCTTCGGGTGTGCGGTTGCCGATTCCTCCGAAAGCCTCAGGACTACCTTGAAAAACTATGCTGCGTCCGTCGGGTGAGAAGTGACCCTGGCCGGCAAACCCGTCGTGTGCGTAGAGTGTGTCGGCCTTCATCGTTTCGAGGTCAAGCAGTACGGCAGTCGTAAACGTGAAAGGTCGCTTCGTAATGTTGTTCTCCGCAATGTGTAGCAACATCTTGCGTCCGTCAGGACTTACTTCGGCGCTTACGTTGTGCTGCCCCATCGTGATGGGAGTCACTTGCCCGGTGGCAATATCCATCAGTTGGATATTCGAGCGATTGCGCCATCCTGGTTGACGGTCGTCGGGTGTCAAGACCTGAAAGACTTCGGAATCTTCCTTCGGCCCGTCCGTTTGGTTGTAGATGAGCATCTGGCGTTCGCCTGGCAATATGGTGCCTCGCTTGCCCTGAGCATCGGTAAACAAAGGGGTGCGGCTGCCTGTCCCGGCATTAACCAATTCGTATTGTGTAGTCATGTCGGCCTGTGCAGAACTGGCAATGTAGCTATGCCCCTCGCTTGCCCATTGGGAGAAGTCGGTCAGCTTCGAGCGATTGCCTGTCTTCACCTCAATGAGATACTTCGACCAGTCGGCCTTACCATCGAGTTTTGTCATCGACTTGTCTTCGACGAGATAAAGTCCGTCAGGACTAATGGAGATGCCTCCTATGCGTTCGCCATACATGAGTGTCTTCAGCGTGTAGGGAGCCTTGCCCGATGGATTCAGAGTGACCTTCTGTTGCGACTCGAGCTTAAGGCTTAGCGTGTCTGCTTGGTTAGCTTTTTGCACAAACTTCAATACTACATCGTGGCGACCAGGTACGAGATTCTGTTCGGCGCCTTCCTTGTCGTCGATGAAGACTTTATAGTCCTTGGGACCACTGACGAGCACCTTCACTTTGGCAAAGTTTTCGTTTTGCGTCGTGAATCCAGCGAGTCGTACGACATCGGTCGCCTGAACTTCGAGCACCATATTGGAGGTTTCCTTACCCAATTTCCAAGCTGAAGGCACGATGCCGGCGTCGATGAGCATGCGGTCGTAGTTCCAGGCCTGGCCCGAGACATCGACGCTATCGGTAAGGAACGGACGTACGGACTTGAAAGGTTGAGAGAGTCGGATGGTCTTGACTTCTGTCGTTTCAGCTATTGCCGAGCCACAGACGAGCAGAGCAAAAAGGGATAATAGGATATGTTTCATAGCAGTTTGATTATTTCAACTTGCAAATATAGTAAATAATTCCGAATTAAGAATTACGAATCACGAAATTGTGAATAGCAATCGTTCGCCCGTCGTGGGATGGAGAAACGAAAGTTCGTCGGCACGGAGCATCAGGTGTCCGCCCGAATGACCGTAGAGGCGATCTCCGACAATCGGATTGTTCAGCCCCTCACGATGTGCCATGTGGACGCGAAGTTGATGTGTCCTTCCCGTTTCCGGCCAGAGGTGGACAAGGGCGTGTCCATTCTCTTCGCCAATGACTTCGTAATTAGTAATCGCCCGACGTCCATATTTGTCATGCACCATTTGTCGAGGACGGTCGTATGGATTGGGACATAGGGGCAGGTCGATGCGCCCCGTTTCTCCAATCGGAAGAGGGTGTTCCAAAAGGGCCCGATAGCGTTTTCGGACGATGTGTCGGATAAATTGATCTTGTAGGTTGTGATACGCTTCCGTGTTCAGCGCCAAGACCATAAGTCCGCTTGTGTCCATGTCAAGGCGATGTACGATAAGGGGGCCTTCGGCTTCAGGAAGGCGATTGCGGATGAGGTCGGAAAGCGCAGGGAGGTCGTCCTTGCCAGGAACAGAGAGTAGCCCAGAAGGCTTATCGACGACTACGAAGTTGGCATCGAGGGCAAGAATGCGAAGTTGGCCTATCAATTTGTCGTAATCCCGCCGAAGCGGATTTTCCTCTACATCGAGCCCGCGAAGCATCCAACCTAGTATGGGCTTACACTTGGCTTGGCACGAAGGATAGAAACGTCCTTCCTCGCGAATCTCGCCCTTAGGTGTCTGTCCCATCCAAAACTCACCCATGCAGAGTGGCTTTAGGTGATGAAGAAAGGCATACTGAAGCAACTTGGGCGCGCAGCACTCTCCAGCGCCGGAAGGGGGCACGTGATTGTCAAATATGCCGAGTAGCGAAGCTTCATGGCCTTCGCCATTAAGGAAGCGGAACTGGGTAAAGAGCCATTGCTGCAGGGCTTGGCTTCTTTGCTTGCTTTCCTCCCCTTTCGGCAAAGCAGATATGCGGGTTTCCTCCACCTCGAAATATGTCCCGTGAAGGTCGAAGACGGGTGGAACGAAGTATGGTAGTGTGCTTCGTCCGCAAAGCGTTCCCGAGAATGCGGCCAGAAATCCGCTTTCGACAATCAGTACGCCCAGCATCTTCCCTTCGCTTACTTCCTCCTGCCATTTGGGGTGGCGCAGGAGTTCCTGCTTGACTTCCTCCGCAGCCAATCGACACAAGGGATGAGCCTCATAGCAAAAAGGGTAGGTAAATTGGCGAGGAGGCTCAATTCCAGCGGCTTCTGGTGGGAGCGGGTGTATGAGTTGGTCGGTCATCGGTCGAGAAGAATTTGGTAGAGGACAGCCTCGCCCTCACCCCTAATCCAACGGTTGAGATGAGCTCTCTCTATATATCCCAATGAGCGGAGCAACGCTTGTGCGGGCAAATTGTCCTTTGCGATGAAGGCATAGAGGCTACGCATGCGAAGATGTTGCGAGGCGTAGTCATGAAGCAGTCGAAGTGTCTCACAGCCAATCCCTTTATGGTGGTATTCCGAGAGCACGACAAGGCCTACTTCAGCACGAAGATGCTGTGGTGAGAAGTTGGTAAGGTCAACGATGCCAACCGCCTTGCCTTCGTACTCGATAGCAAGGCGCAACTCCCCATCTTCGTATATGTTGCCCTTCTGTGCCTCCAGATACTGGCGCACGGTATAGCGCGAGATGGGCACATTCGTTGCACTCCAAGGCCAAAGCTTGGCGTCGTTCTCGATGTGATAGACCAGTTCCAGGTCTTCTGGCTCCAAGGCTCTTAGTTTACATGAACACGTCATGGGGCAATATCATTATTCCCGTTTTGGGATTGTAAGTACCGAGTGAGGCGGTAGAACCCTTGCCAGCATCGTCAATCAGCTGGCTAAGTACCTCGCCATAGGTGTAGGACGAGAGATCGTAAACCACGTACATGGGGGCTTTGCCATCCATCTCGGTCAGAAAGCGGAGCCCGTTGCGCTCACAGATGTCCTGCATCTGTTGGAGAGAGGCTGTACAACCTATGCACAACGCTTGCTCAATCTCCGGCTCTCGCTTGGGTAACCGTGAAAGGATGCGACTCCAAGCGCGCTTGAGCACATCGACTCCAGCCCGCAGGTAGACAGCCAGACGAATGATGAGGGAGAGCAAACGATAGCGGCGACGGAAGTGCTTGTCGAAGAAGATAAGCATCGCCTGGTAGAAAATATGAACGTAGCGATACGACGACTTCTGCGTGCTCTCGCCCTTGTAGTGCAGTATGGGTGTAGGTACGTAGGCATTCTTCCACCCCGCTTGCAGGAGACGAAACGAAAGGTCGATGTCTTCGCCATACATGAAGAAGGTCTCGTCGAGCAGACCTACTTGGTCGAGTGCTTCGTGTCGAAGCATGTTGAAGGCTCCCGAGATGACCTCGATGTAGTTGGCCTCTGCGCGGTCGAGATAGCGCATGTAATAGTGCCCGAAACGTCGGCTATGCGGGAAGATGGTTGTAAGTCCCACCATCTTGCAGAACGACGCCCAAGGTGTCGGTACACCTCTGCGTGACTCCCATGCGAAGCGGCCATTTGCACCATACATGGCCACACCAGTTGCTCCGACTTCTGGATGCTGGTCGAGATAGTCGATGCAGGAGGCGAAGGTGAGTTCCGTCACGATGGTGTCGGGATTGAGTAGGAGGACATAGCGGCCCTGAGCCAGACGAATGGCTTGGTTGTTAGCGCGCGAGAAACCGAGATTCTCTTTGTTCTCGATGAAGTGAACTTCGGGGAAGCGTGGACGCAGGTATTCCACCGAGTCGTCGGTCGAATTGTTGTCGACAACAAAAACCTCGACGTCGTGTTTGCCTCGCGAGGCAAATACCGAGTGGAGGCACTGTTCGAGATAGTACCTGACGTTATAGCTGACAATAATGACGGATAGGTCAGTCATCGTTCTCCTTTCTCTCCTTTTTACGGTTAGCCATCACGAAGAAGACAGTCCACAAGCCTATCAAGGCCACAAAGATGGCACTTGTCTCATGAAACAGCAAAGCGCAGGTAACGCCCATTACCACTGGGAACATGGCCAGTGCAAGACGCTGCAGGCGATTGACGGTTCGTTTGCTCAGTGCAAGTGGAACCGCTGCGATGGATAGCAGGCAGAGAACCTGTAACAGATATTCTTGTGTCATTATATATTCACATTAAAAGGTGTACGATTGACGATGGAACGGCCGAGCGTCACTTCGTCGGTATATTGCAGTTCGTCGTTTTGCGCCACGCCACGAGCGATAACGCTAATCTTTACTTCCGAGTCGGCCAGTTTGCGGTAGAGGTAGAAGTTAGTGGTGTCGCCCTCCATCGTAGGACTCAGGGCAAGGATGACCTCTGTAATGTCGCCCGCCTTTACCCGTTCGACCAACGACTCCACTTGCAGATCGCTTGGCCCAATGCCGTCCATAGGCGAGATTACGCCTCCCAAGACGTGATAGCCCCCCCGGTACTGCTGGGTGTTCTCGATGGCCATGACGTCCTGTATGTTCTCGACGACACAGATGCACGAATGGTCGCGACGGGCGTTTCGACAAATCTCACACGTATCTGTATCCGATATGTTGTGGCAGATGTTGCAGAACTTTACCTCCTGACGCAGGCGGATGATACTCTGGCCGAACGTCTCTACGGCCTTCCTATCTTGTCGCAAGAGGTGGAGAACCAGACGCATGGCGGTCTTCGACCCGACACCAGGAAGTTTGGCAAACTCCTCAACGGCGCGTTCAAACAATTGTGATGGGTAGCGTTGCATCATAGCGTTCCTTTGCTTGAGGGCAGTTGCATGTGTTCTACATCTCGACGGACGGCCATCTTCAGAGTGCGGGCAAAAGCTTTGAAGATGCCTTCAATCTTATGGTGCTCATTCTGCCCTTCAGCTTTTATGTTGAGGTTCATGTGTGCGGCATCACTCAAACTCTTGAAGAAGTGGAAGAACATCTCCGTAGGCACGTCGCCAATGCGTTCACGCTTGAAGTTGACGTTCCAGACGAGCCAAGGCCGTCCACCCAAGTCGATGGCCACCTGGCAGAGGCTATCATCCATCGGCAGGCAGAAGCCGTAGCGCTCAATGCCACGCTTGTCAGTCAAAGCCTTCAGAAAACACTCGCCAAGCGCCAGAGCCACATCCTCGATGGTGTGATGTTCGTCGACGTGGAGGTCGCCGTGGCATCGGACGTGGAGGTCGATTCCGCCGTGATGGGGCAGTTGCTCGAGCATGTGGTCGAAGAAGCCCAATCCTGTCTGAATATCAGCCATTCCGCTTCCGTCGAGGTTTAGCCGAACTTCAATGCCCGTCTCACGTGTCTTGCGGACAACGCTTGCCTCACGCTCTCCGGCATAGACAATCTCGCGTACGCGTTGCCAATCCATCTCGCTGGAGAGGATAAGTGCCCGACAACCGAGATTCCTTGCCAACTGAGCATCGGTTTTGCGGTCACCAATTACATAGCTATTCTCCAGATCGTATCCCTCTTGGTACGGCGTGAGCATGGCCGTGCCCGGTTTGCGTGTTGGGCGGTTGTCCTCGGGACGTGTGCGGTCGATGTGCTGTGCGTCGAACTCAACACCTTCGCTGTGGAGGGTCTCGAGCATCAGGTTGTGGGTTGGCCAGAAGTCGGCTTCGGGATAGGCCGATGTGCCCAATCCGTCCTGATTGCTCACGAGTACGAACAGGTAGTCGGTGTGTCGTCGAAGGAAACTTAAGGCCGATATGGCACCAGGCACAAAGCGGAACTTCTCGAACGAGTCGATTTGCTCGTCGTCGGGTTCACGCAGGATGGTGCCGTCGCGGTCGATGAAGAGTATCTTTTTCATGCTTTGTATTGTCTCAGAGCGGCCAAGAGTTCACAGTTCTCCTGAGGGGTGCCCACAGTAATGCGTAGGCAGCCCTCGCACAACGCAACGCGCGAACGATTGCGCACGATGATGCCGCGCTCCACAAGATAGTGGTAGAGCTGGTCGGCATTGTCGAAACGAGCCAAAAAGAAGTTGGCATCGGTAGGATAGACCTTGCGGCAATGTGATAGCTCGGCCACAGCCGGCAACAGGTGTTCGCGCTCTGTACGGATGGTGCTGAGCCACTGGTTGAGTTTGGGTAGCGAACGAAGCATCTCACTGGCCTGTCGCTGGGTGAGGAGATTTACGTTGTAGGGGTACTTTACCTTGTTCAGCAAGGTTACAATCTGCGGACTTGCGTAGGCTATGCCTAGGCGGATGGCAGCCGATGCCCACGCCTTACTGAAGGTGTTCAGTACAATTAGGTTAGGATAGGAGGGCAGGTCGAATCGGAAGGGGCGTAGTTGATTGAAGTCGCTATAGGCTTCATCCACGACCACAATGCCCTCGAAACAGGTCAGTACGCGCTCTATCTCGCTACGCTGCATGGCATTGCCTGTAGGGTTGTTGGGCGAACAAATCCAGATGACCTTCGTCCGTTCATCAGTTGCTGCCAGGAGTCGGTCGGCATTGAGCTGGAAGCCATCGTCGAGCAAGACCGGGCGATACTCCACATCGTTGATGTGGGCACACACCTGATACATGCCGTAGGTGGGCGAGATGGCTACTACATTGTCCTTGCAAGGCTGGCAGAAGACGCGATAGATGAGGTCAATGGCCTCGTCACTTCCGTTGCCAAGAAAGGTGTAAGCTGAGGGAACTCCCTTTACCTGCTCCAATTCTCGCTTCAAGTCTTCCTGCAGCGGGTCGGGATAGCGATTGAGTGGGGCGTTGTATGGATTCTCATTGGCATCAAGGAATACATGGGCATCGCGGCCCTTGAACTCGTCGCGTGCACAACTATAAGGCGTCAGTCGCCATATATTAGGTCTTACCAGTTGGTCGAGGTTCTTCATATGGTATTAAGTCTCACTGTTATGGCACGTTTGTGTGCATCAAGCTGTTCACCAGCAGCCATTTGCTCTACGGCAGGACCTATGCGGCGTAGGCCTTCGGGACTGATTTCCTGAAAGGTTACCTTGCGCTGATAGCTGTCGAGGTTGACGCCGTTGTAGGCTACGGCATAGCCGTTGGTGGGTAGGGTGTGGTTGGTGCCACTGGCATAGTCCCCTGCGCTCTCGGGGGTAAAACTGCCAAGGAAGACGCTTCCGGCATTGACCACCTGCGAAGCTAATTCCTCGTAGTTGCGTGTCTCGATGATGAGGTGCTCTGGGGCATAGAGGTTGGTCAAGCGCATTACTTCGTAGTCGTCTTTCAGAAGGAATATCTTGCTGGATTCAAGTGCTTTACAGATAATATCCTTACGCGGAAGTTCAAGTATTTGGCGCGAGACTTCGGCCTCCACTTTGGGGATGATTTCCTCGCTAGTTGTGACGAGCAGTACCTGGCTGTCCGTCCCGTGCTCGGCTTGTGAGAGTAGGTCGGCGGCCACGAAGACGGGATTTGAATCGCGGTCGGCAATAACCTCCACTTCGCTTGGCCCCGCAGGCATGTCGATGGCCACGTCGTGGAGCGAAACCTGCTGTTTGGCACACATGACGAACTGGTTGCCAGGACCAAAGATTTTATAGACTTTGGGCACCGACTCTGTGCCGTAAGCCATAGCGCCGATGGCCTGCACACCTCCTGCCTTGAAAATGTGACTGACACCCGCCAGACGGGCGGCATAGAGTATAGCCGGATGGACGCGCCCCTCGCGACTAGGTGGTGTGCAGAGCACAATCTCCCGACAACCGGCAATCTTGGCAGGAGTGGCCAGCATTAGGACGGTGCTAAAAAGGGGGGCCGTGCCACCGGGAATGTATAAGCCTACGCGCTCGATGGGCAGAGGGCGTTGCCAGCAGGTGACGCCTGGTATGACCTCTACCCGGTGCTCTTCCTGTCGCTGTGAGGCGTGGAAGTGGTGGATGTTGTCGTGGGCCAGTCGGAGTGCCTGCTTTAGGGAGTCTTCGACTAAGTTTTCTGCCTCGTCTATCTCTTGCTCTGTGACGGCGAGGGAGGACAAATGCACGTGGTCAAAGCGTTCTTCGTAGCGTAGTACGGCCTTGTCGCCACTAGCGCGCACGTCGCAAAGCACGTCGGCCACCAGTTGATTGAGTTCAGCGGCATCCCTGGTGGGTCGTTTCAGGAGGTCTGCCCACTCGCTTTCTTTCGGATAATCGTATCGTTTCAAGGTCTCTCTATGTGTATCAAAGGATCATTTTTTCCACGGGAATTACGAGTATGCCTTCGGCTCCGAGTTCCTTCAGTTGGCTAATGATTTGCCAGAAACTGTGTTCGTCGATGACCGTATGTACGCTGTTCCACCCAGGTGTGGCCAGTGGCATCACGGTAGGGCTGCGCATGCCTGGCAGGACACGTATGACGTCGTTGAGCCGTTCGGTGGGCACGTTCATCAGAACGTACTTTTTGTCCTCGGCATTCTTTACGGCTTCGATGCGGAAGAGCAGTTCGGAGAGCACCTGACGCTTGTCGTTGCCGAGTGTGGGATTGGCAATGAGTAGGGCTTCGCTCTGCATGACTACTTCCACCTCGCACAGGTTATTGCTTACCAACGTGCTGCCGCTGGAGACGATGTCGAAGATAGCGTCGGAGAGTCCTATACCGGGACTTATCTCCACGCTGCCCGTAATGACGTGGATGTCGGCCTCGATGCCATGCTCTTGCATGAAACGGTGCAGGATGGTGGGATAGCTGGTGGCGATGCGCCGACCTTGGAACCACTGGAGCCCGTTGTACTTTTCCGACTTAGGAATGGCTAGCGAAAGGCGACAATGGCTGAAGCCCAAGGGACGCACTACATCGACCCGTTCACCGCGCTCCTCCAGTTCGTTACGACCAACGATGCCCAGGTCGGCCACGCCAGAGGCCACGCTCTGCGGGATGTCGTCGTCACGCAGGTAGAGCACTTCGAGGGGAAAGTTCGTGCTCGAGACCAGTAACGTACGCTTGCTGCCGGGTATCTTGATGCCAGCCTCCGAGAGCAGGGCTATGGTGTCTTCATAGAGTCGGCCTTTCGACTGAATGGCTATTCTAATCATTTTTACCTCTTATATAAATGTGATATGTCGCGCAAAGATACGAAAAAATGGAGAATTGAGCATGGTGAATTGGGATTTATTTCGTACTTTTGCACGAATAAATGACTAATTACTACAGACCTGTAACCTCTAACCCCTAAAAAATGTTTTCTGGAATCGTAGAAGAGACAGCCCGCGTGGTCGGGATTGAGAAGGAATTGGACAATCTACACCTGACGCTCACGTGCTCGTTTGTCGGTGATCTGAAGATTGACCAGAGTGTGTCGCACAATGGTGTCTGCCTGACCGTGGTGCGCCTGACCGATCAGACTTACACCGTCACGGCCATGCGTGAGACACTAGAACGCAGCAATCTAGGTCTGCTCCGCATAGGCGATGAAGTGAATGTGGAACGTTCGATGATGATGAACGGGCGGATCGACGGTCACATAGTGCAGGGTCATGTGGACACGACGGCATGGTGTATCAGTGTCGAAGACCAGCAGGGCAGCTACGTCTTCCGTTTTCGTTACGAAAGCGACCCGGAGATGGCCCGCCGAGGTTATATCACGGTGGATAAGGGTAGTGTGACCGTCAATGGCGTTAGCCTGACTGTTTGCCGCCCGACAGCAGACGAGTTCGAGGTGTGCATCATCCCATACACCTTCGAGAATACTAATTTCCACGCCATCCGGGTGGGCACGGTGGTCAATCTGGAGTTCGACATTATTGGAAAGTATATCAGTCGGTATCTGGAGGTCTTGAAGTGAAAGCCGTAGTTTTCGACCTCGACGGTACCCTGCTCGATACTCTGCAGGACCTCTACGAAAGTACCAACCATGCCCTTATGGAGATGGGCATGCCGCTCCGTCGGCTCGACGAAGTGCGGCATTTCGTGGGTAACGGTGTCCGTAGGCTCATCGAAAGGGCTGTGCCAGAGCAAACCGATGAAGCGCGGCTCGAGACTTGTTTCGCTCACTTCCAACGCCATTACCTGCGCCATTGTCAGGATCACACGCGGCTCTATCCCGGCATCGATCACCTCCTGCGCACACTGCATGAGCGAGGCTTCCTGTTGGCCATTGTTAGTAACAAACTGCAGGCAGGCGTTGATGAACTCTACGAGGCGTACTTTCGTGGTGTAGTGGATGTGGCCATTGGCGAGCGCGAGGGCGTGCGTCGGAAGCCTGCACCCGATATGGTGCATCTGGCGCTTCAGGAACTTCGTATCTATGCCTGTGAGGCTATCTACGTAGGCGATAGCGAGGTCGATTTGGCTACTGCCCGCGCAGCCTCTTTGCCCTGTACCAGCGTGCTTTGGGGGTTTCGCACACGTGAGGAATTGCTCAGGGCTGGCGCCACTTGGCTGGTGGAGACGCCAGGGGAGTTACTCGATGAACTATTGGTCTTCGGCCAGAATGCCTAAGGGCTTGGGGCTTAACTCCTTAGGCGTTCCTGGCATTTGCTGTGGCGTTCCATTCCGTTTACAAAGGCAAAGAGACAAAGTATTTTGACACTGCCAAATTGGGACAATTGGCGAATTTGTGCTCAATTAGTCCTCCAATCGACCCGTTGGATTTGCACGGATTAGTTTTTCATATCTTTGTAGTGTGGTAAGCAAAGGAGAGGCGTTCCTTGATACCATTCAATTGAAGAAGTTCCACGACAGACCAAAGTGGAAGGTACGTGGGTCCATCGGGTAGTGGGGTGCCCAGAACATGTTGCCGGTACCTTCGTTGACGTGTTGCATGGCCACGTAGAGGCGACAGCGCTTGATGTGTAGGTTGGCATAGACGCCCACGATGGGGTAGTTACCGATGGCAACGCATGGGTTTGCGCCATCCTGTACGGCAAACTGCTGTACGGCAGGGCTATAGTCGGGGGCAAAGTAGCGCGTGAAGTAACGCAGGTCGCCACCCAATTCCACATTCAATACGCGCGCGATACGGAATTGGAGGTAGAGGTTTGAGTAAAGCGACACACGGGGTAGGGGTAGTGCCGAGGCGCTGGAGGTTGTCTGGTAGGTGACGTCGTTGTCCCAATGTAGCGGGCCTAGCTTTACATTCTGCTGTAGCGTAGCTGAGAATACTTGTATGTTGCCCGAGTGCTGCACGACGCTTACCGCATGGCTGTAGTCGGAAGGCAGAGGGCTCTTGGATACACTGGAGAGTAGAGTGTTCTGCATAGCGTAGTAGGTATAATTCTTCACGTTCTCCAGTCCTATGCGCAGGCTGGTGCCTGTACGGGGCAGTCGTAGCGTGCCCTCGATGCGTGTTTTGAACTCGTTGGAGAGGCTCTCGTTGTCCCACCAGCAGAACTGGCTATGGTAGTGCCGGAAGTAGAAGTTTGGCCCCAGGCTGCTTACCAAAGCGTGGAGTTCGACGTCAAGCGTATCGCGACGCGACAGGGGCACTTTCAGATCAACCTGTCCATCGACGTTGAAGTTGCCTACGTTGTGGCCGGCAAAGGAGAACTGGCCGACGACGTTGTAGTGGAGCCAGTCGCCCTGCTGACGGCTAATTTGCCCGCCGACGGCTAGGTCGTGCTCGTTGTAGCGCTGGGTGCCCGATAGCGTGTCGGCTTCCATTCGGGGCAGGGTGTAGCTGAGCAATTCGTGGCTCAGAAAGGCGGCAATGCCCATCTGTGCCCAACGGTTGAAGCCCTCGCGTAGGCTCAGACCCACGATGTTGCGGACGGAGAGCGCCTGCGTGCGGTCCTTGACGTCGGAGAGACTGCCGTAGTAGTGGCGGCTATAGTACTCCGAGGGCGTTTCGTGGGCATAGTAGGTGTGGCGCAGGTTGTTGATACGCAGGGTGTGAATTATGCTTGAGACAGGCACAAACTGCTTCGGAGCGGGATGTAGGGCAAGCCAGCCCTGATGGAGAGAGTCCACCACCAGTTGCATCCTCACGGAGTCGGTCTTGAGCAACTGGAGTACGGAGTCGGTCAACTGCTCGAGCAATTCCTCCCTGGTGGGTTCCTTGGGCTTCAGGGAGTCGGGTAATTCGATGTCGCGATAGAATCCGAGGTTATAGCGATGGGTCAGGAAGGCATCTTCGTTTTGGTTGCGGTTCCACGTCTCGCTGAGCAGCGTTGGTATGTCCTTCGAACTGTAGCGTTGTGGTATGCTCTGCGGGTCGTGGATGTAGGCATCGTCCTCTATGCCGCCATTTTCGGCCATCTTCAGGTGGTTGTAGTTGAAGAAAGCATGCATGTTGTAGCGGTCACCCAGGTAGTAACCGAACAAGGTACCTCCGAACTGGCTGTTTGCCTGATTGTTGTAATAGCCACGACCATATAGGTAGTCGAACTTCATGCCGATACCCGCCTGCTTGTTGATGTTCGAGGCGAAGTAGGCATGGACACGTTCTTGCCCGTTCGTGCGGTTGCCCACCTTATGGTAGGCCAGGTTGGTCATGGGGCTGAGCGTGTTCGAGAAACGGAAGTCCTGCAGGCCGCGAATAAGGAACGAGTGGGGTTCGAGAAATTGGTGGACGTGCTGTCCACGATTCAGGTAGATACGGCTCAGGCGTGGCGCCCCCAGATTGCCTAGAATGTTGTATTCGCCGTTGTAGCCCGACGTCTCGTTGAACTCCTGAAAGGCATGCACCACAGTGTCGTTGTTCTCGGCTGGGATGATGTCGCCCAGCAACTCATCCACCGTCCATTGCGTGACACCGATAGGTATCTCCACCTCGTGTTGCGTCTCTGTCGTATCACGTCCCCACGATCCGTTACGACCCGAAGAGTGCGTGTTGCCCATGCTTCGTGACGACGAGGCCATGCCACCGCTATCTTGGCTGTCGGGGTCAACCTTGAATGTTTGGGCACAAGCCTCTGCCCAGCCCATCGTCAGAGCTAGCACAGCAAGCAGTAACAGGAGTCGGATTCTCATTGGACAGTGTCTCTTTATCGCGGCATTACACCTTGGCAATCAGTTCACGGCCCATGGCGAGTGCCTCTTCATTGAGCGGAATCAGGTGGTGGTGGCGCTCGGGCAGAGTCTTGTGCAGGGCACGCAGTACGTTCTCCGTCGAACTGACGGGGCAGACCTCGAGCAATCCACCCAGTACCAACATGTTGAAGGCACGCACGTTGTCCATCTCAGCAGCCTTGTCCATAGCGGAGATGGTATAAATGCGCAGGTCGCTTCGCTGTGGCGGTGTGCTGATGCCGTAGGGATCGTAGATGAGTGTGCCACCAGGCTTCAGCGCAGGTTCGAACTTGTCGAGCGAGGGCTGGTTGAGGATGACGGCCACGTCGAACTGACTCAGAATGGGCGAGGAAATAGGCTCGTCGCTGACGATTACGGTTACGTTGGCCGTTCCACCTCGCTGTTCCGGCCCGTAAGAGGGCATCCAAGTGACTTCCTTAGCTTCAAAAAGGGCGGCATAGGCCAATATTTTGCCCATCGAGAGTACGCCCTGACCGCCAAATCCGGCTATGATGATTTCATTCTTCATTTCTCCTTTAAGTCTCCAAGTTTATAGAACGGGAACATGTGGTCTTCCATCCACTGGTTGGCTTCCTCGGGCGTCTTCTTCCACCCTGAACTGCACGTGCTCACAATCTCTACAAGCGAACTGCCCTTGCCCAGCATCGACTTCTCGAAAGCCTTGCGCAGGGCGGCCTTTGCCCGACGGATGTATGCCACGTTGTGGACGGCCTGTCGCGTGACATAACAAGTGCCCTCGAGTGAGGCGGCTATCTCCGTAATCTTCAAGGGGAATCCGTGAAGGTCGGCCTGACGGCCATATGGGCAGGTGCTTGTTTTCATACCCATCAGGGTGGTAGGCGCCATCTGGCCGCCCGTCATACCGTAGATTGCATTGTTGACGAAGATGATGACAATGTTGTCGCCACGATTCAGCGAGTGGATGGTCTCGGCCGTACCGATGCAGGCAAGATCGCCGTCGCCTTGATAGGTAAATACGAGGTTCTCAGGCCACAGACGTTTGGCCGCACATGCGATGGCTGGTGCACGCCCGTGGGCAGCCTCTATCCAGTCGATGTCGATGTAGTTGTAGGCAAACACAGCACACCCCACAGGCGAGATGCCTACGGCGCGTTCCTCAAGCCCCATCTCCTCGATGACTTCGGCAATGAGCTTGTGCACCACGCTGTGGCTACATCCAGGGCAGTAGTGCATCGGCGTGTCGTTGAGCAGTCGAGGCTTCCGATATACGAGGTTCTCGGGTTGTATGATATCTTGGTTTATCATAGCTTGTTATAGCAAAAAACGGACAAAGAACTCGGCTATCTTCAACACCATGCCTACAGCGATGACTATGAGGGCTGTCTGACGCATCTCAGGCTTTGCAAAGTATAGCACGAGGCCAACGGCAGCCGCCACGAGGAATAATATATTGAGCAACCGGCGCAGTCCTTCGGTATTCGGCTTTCTGTTGCGTTTCTGGCGAATGCGTTCCAATTCGCGCTCTTGCTCATTCAGCATTTCTTTTACGTCTTCCATATCCGTTAACTGTTAAACATTAAACTTTTCAATCTCACCGACAATTTCCTCAGGTGTAAACACCATGCCTCCCATGCGGCCATATTGGCGGACGGGAACTCGGCCTTGGACGGCCAATATGATGTCCTCTACCATCTGTCCGGCATTTATTTCCACGCTCAGGATGCCACGCACCCGACTGGCCAACCGCACGATTTCCTTCGTGGGGAAGGGCCAAAGCGTGATGGGACGAAGCATACCCACGTGAAGTCCCTTCTGGCGGCATAGTTCGATGGCCTTTTGTGCAATACGGGCAGCAGAACCAAAGGCCACCACCAGGAAGTCGGCATCCTCCGCTTGGTATTCTTCGAAGCGCACCTCACGCTCGCGTATCTCCTTGTATTTGGCTTGTAGATGTAGGTTGTGCTGCTCCATGATGGCAGGGTCGAGTTCAAGGCTTGTCATGATGTTCTTACCGCGTCCGCGTTTACCCGTGGAAGCCCAAGGACATTGCTCACGCACCTCTTCGTCGGTACGGCGTGGCTTGATGGGTGGTAGGGTGACCTTCTCCATCATCTGCCCGATGACGCCATCGCTGAGCATGATGACAGGATTGCGATAGCGGAAGGCCAACTCGAAGCTGAGGTCAACAAAGTCGGCCATCTCCTGCACACTGGCTGGTGCCAAAACGATGACGTTATAGTCGCCGTTGCCTCCGCCTCGTGTGCTCTGGAAGTAGTCGCCCTGGCTGGGTTGGATGGTGCCAAGGCCCGGGCCCCCGCGTTGCACATTGATTATCAGGCCAGGTATCTCAGCACCTGCCATGTAGGTAATGCCTTCCTGCATCAGAGCCACACCGGGGCTGCTCGAGGAGGTCATCACACGCTTGCCTACGCATCCGCCACCATATACCATATTGATGGCTGCGACCTCGCTTTCGGCTTGCACGACGACCATTCCTGTCGTTTCCCATGGCTTCTCAGCTGCAAGGGTCTCCAGGACTTCGCTCTGGGGAGTGATGGGATATCCGAAATATCCATCGCATCCGCAACGGATGGCGGCATGGGCAATGGCTTCGTTCCCCTTCATCAACAATATTTCGTCTTCCATAATTCTAATCGTTCTTTAGTTTCACCTGACTCTGTACACCGAAATGCAACCATCAGGGCAGACGATGGCACAGCAGGTACAACCCGTGCACATGCCCTCTACCACCTGTTCGGCGTAGGGGTATCCCTTCTTGTTGACCGACTTCCTCGTAAGCCGAATGATGTGCAGAGGGCAGGCTACGGCACAAAGGCTGCAACCCTTGCATCGCTCGGCATCAACTACGATTGCTCCTCTCATATAAAATAACCTAGTCTCTACGGATTAAACATTTCCTTACAATAATAGTTCAGTATGTGCTCGAGCATGAGTTTGGCGCCGGCAGCAGGCGATTCGGGGTCGAGTTCGATAGCTTCGTTGTAGCATTCGAGCGCATGTTTCCAATCGCTCTGTCTACGATATTCGTTGCCTCGGGTGTAGAAACGCTCTGCCGTGGCTTTTTGCTCGGGTGTAGGCATAACTGTATGCGGGTCAGTCCTCAATGATGTTCGGACGTACCTTCTTCATCGGCACAGACTTGGGCACGTCGAAGAGGTCCATTGCCTGGTCGAAGATCTCCTCCATGCGGTCAACCGTCTTGCGGCGAAATTTTCCGCTCTTTGGGTAGAGTTTCGTCTTAGCCTTATTCAGAGCTTCGCCATCGCTTATCCACTCTTCAGCCTTAAAGATGATACCATGCTCGCCCTCCATATCTTCGCCATAGTAGTAGGTGAGATTGGTGATAGCCATCGTTACGCGGTTGCCCTCCGTTTTGACGCTTATCTGATAGCGAAAGCGAGTGCGGTCGAGGTTCAGTGCTTTCTTCTTGAAGACCATCCATTCACAAACGCGAGCCACGATGCCTTCTTTCTGGTTGTCCTCCATCACGCGGGCATAGTTGCCTGGAGCAGTAATCGACGTCTCAACAAGTTGGTTGACGAACGTCCGCATCTTATCCGACACTTCCTGAGGTGAATTGCTCGGTACGGAGAAACTTTTCTTGAAGACGACCATCCCATTCTCTTCGGGCACGGCACCTGCCAGGTACTTCGAATCGTCGCTTGCGGCACTTACCATCATATTGATGGCAAAGAGCATCATAATGCTAAATAAAATCTTTTTCATCGCTTTGTATGTTTTGTTTGTTCCTATTTATTCATAGCGCAGAGCTTCGATGGGGTCCATCGTGGCTGCTTTGTGGGCAGGTATGTAGCCAAACATCAGGCCGATGAGTGCACACACGCCAAAACTTACGAGCACGCTCCAAAGGGGCACGGTGGCTGGGAATCCAATCGCATTGGCTCCCCAACTGAGCAGATAGCCAAGTCCGATGCCAATGAATCCGCCTGATAGGCTTATCATCACACTCTCCAAGAGGAACTGACGGCTAATGTCGATACCTCGTGCACCTACGGACATACGCAGGCCTATCTCTTTCGTGCGCTCCGTCACGGAGACTAGCATGATGTTCATGATGCCAATACCTGCCACCAGGAGAGAGAAAGCAGCTGCCACGACGAGCACCGTCTGCAGGGTGGTCATCGTGCTCGACATCGTCTCCATCATCTCCTGTTGGGAACGAATGGTGAAGTCATCATCGTCGCCTTCCTTTATTTTATGGTTTCGGCGCAGGATAGCCGTGAGTTCCTCAATGGCCTCATCGCTCAACTCCTCCTTCACTGCGCTCACGTTGATGCTGCTGAAGTAGGTTTGTGCGGCAATGCGCTTCATGACGGTGGTGTAGGGGGCTATCATCACGTTGTCCTGATCCATACCCCAGGAATTGTACCCCTTCGACTTCAATATACCGACAATACGGAACGGTATGCTCTTGAAGCGGATGGTCTTGCCAACGGCGTCAAAGTTCTTGTCGCCAAAGAGTTCTTCCACTATCGTGGTGCCAACGACGCACACCTTTGCACTCTTCTTGATATCTTCCTCTGTAAAGCACTCGCCGTCCTTGATTTCCCACAACTTAATGTCGAGGTATTCAGGACTCTCCCCATAGACTGTTGTATTGGTATTTTGGGCTCCATAGATGACCTGACCGGCAGCATTCACTTCCGGGCTGATGTTCGTAATCAGCTTTGTCTCGTTCTGTAGGGCTTCGTAGTCGGCCATCTTTAGCGTCTGCATGGCAGAAGGGTCGAGGCGCACACCGCCACGCATCTCACCACCAGGGCGAATAGTGAGCAGGTTGGTGCCCATCTTCGAGAGTTCCTTACGGATACTATCCTTCGAACCCTGACCAATCGCCATCATCGTGATAACAGCAGCCACACCTATGATGATGCCCAGTGTGGAGAGCAGCGTTCGCGACTTATTGCTCATGATGGCCGTAATGGCCACTTTCATTAGATTGGTTAGATTCATCGTTTAGTCGTCTTGTTGTTTAGGCAGAGCCGCAAGGGCTTCCGCTGCATTCAGTATGTTCATGTTCTCCACGTCCTCACGTATCTTGCCGTCGCGCAGAGTGATGTTGCGACTGCTGTATTGGGCAATTTCAGGGTTGTGGGTGACAAAGATGATGGTCCTTCCTTGGCGGTGGAGTTCCTGGAAGAGGACAAGTATCTCGAACGACGTCCGTGTATCCAGATTACCCGTAGCTTCGTCAGCTAGGATTACGGCGGGATTGTTGACCAAGGCTCGGGCAATGGCCACACGTTGCATCTGACCACCCGACATCTGATTCGACTTGTGTTCTAGCCGATCGCCCAATCCAACTGCTTTCAAGGCTTCTATGGCCGCCTGCCGGCGCTGGCGTGCGCTATACTCACGATTATACATCAGGGGCAACTCCACGTTTTCTACGGCCGTAGTTTTTGCCAGTAGGTTGTAGTTCTGGAAGATGAATCCAATCTTGCGATTCCGTAGGATGGCTCGCTCGCTACGACGCATCTTGCGCACGGGAACTCCGTCGAGGATGTACTCGCCGCTCGTCGGCGTATCAAGGCAGCCAAGTTGGTTTAGCAACGTGCTCTTACCCGAACCTGACGTACCCATGATGGTCACGAACTCGCCTTCGTGAATCTTGAAGCTCACGCCACGCAAGGCTTTTACGACCTCGCTTCCGACGTGGAACTCGCGACGTACGTTCTGCAGCTCGATGACTACCTTTCTCTCGTCTGTCATGCCTACTTCTTATTATTGTTGTTGTTCCGGTTGTTTCTTGGACGTGGCATGAAGGGATTGCTTGCCGACTCCTCGGCTATCTCGAGCATTTCGCTTTGTATTTCGGTAATCACCTCTGTACCTGCGCTCACGCCACTCAGTATCTGGGTCAATGTGCCATTGGTCACACCAACCTCGACGGGCAATGCCTTCAGGTTGGCTCCCTGCTTTACCCACAACTTATGAGGCGAATCACAGTCGGTAATGGTCTCTCCCTCGTTGAGCATAGCCTCGCTGGGCTTAAAGCGTAGCGCTTTTGACGGAGTTGCCAGGACACCATTCATCTCAAGCGTAAAAATGGTAACATTTGCCGTAAGTCCGGGTTTCAGTTTTAGGTCATTGTTTGGCGCACTGATAACTACCTCATACGTGACGACGTTGCTTTCTGTGGTAGCTTGCTGGCGTACTTGGGTGACAGCACCTTCGAATACATCATTGGGAAATGCATCGACGGTAAATGTTACGCGCTGGCCTTCCTTCACGTCGCCGATGTCGGCTTCGTCTACGTCCGCAATCACACGCATGTTCGTAAGGTCCTGGGCAATTTTGAAGAGGGTAGGCGTACTGAAACTCGAAGCAACCGTCTGGCCTTCCTCCACCTCCTTACTCAATACGACACCGTCGATTGGGCTTGTGATGGTGGCATATCCGAGATTCGTCTGTGCACGCTTCACGCTTTCACGCTGTTGAGCCACCGTCTGCTGGGCACGCACATAGCTCAGTCGGGCTTGGTCGTAGTCGTTGGCGCTAATGAGTCCCTGGTCGTAGAGGTTCTTATAGCGTTCGTGGTTGGCCTTCTGGTAATCGAGGTCACTCTGTGAACTACGCAGGTTTGCCTGTGCGCTGGCAAGGTCGCTCAGTAGGTTGGTACGGTCGAGTTCGGCAATGACCTGGCCAGCCTTGACCACACTGTTGTAATCGACATAGAGTTTACTTACGATACCGCTCACCTGTGTACCCACATCTACGCTCGTTACAGGCTCGATGGTGCCTGTTGCCGTTACGCTAGTCGTGATGTTTTGCTTCTCCACAACAGCGGTGGAGTAGGTGAACTCAACCTTCTTCTTGCAACCTGTCATGAGTAACAGGGCGCACGCGATGGTCAGTAATTGTGCGATTCTTTTCATATCTTTTATTATGCTTTTTCGTTTACATATCAATAACTTTGCCTCCGTAGAACTTCAGGAGTTGCATGTTCAAGAGCGTGAGGTACTTGCTCTGCAACTCATCCTGCTTGGCACTTACCAGGTTGTCGCGGCCTTGCAGGAGTTCTACGATGTTCTTCAACCCGTTCTTAAACTGGGCGTCGAGCAGTTCGTAACTTGTCTCTTGGCTCTCTACGCGAGAACGAGCCGAGAGAAAGCGTTGCTGATTGCTGTTTGCATTGAGCCAGTAGTTCTCAATGGTGCTCGATAACGAGTTTTTGCGGTCTTGCAGGTCGAGTTCGCTGTTCAGCTTCTCGAACTTTGCCCGTTCGACGGCGCTCTTGTTGCGACGGTTGTCGAAGATGGGTACACTCACGTTGACACCAGCACTCAGGTTGACGTTCGTCTTCATCTGACGGCCTACCTTGTCCTGACTGGCACTGTAGTGGCTATCGCCAGCACTTGCACTGATGCCGATGGTGGGATAGAACCCCCGTCGGGCGATGTCGATGTTCATGTCGGCCGCATCGATGCTTAGTTCGGCACTTTTGATTTCGGGACGAGAGTTGACGGCTTCCTGATAGATGCTTTGTGCTGAGGGAATAGGGGCAAGCACCTGTTCGTCGGTAGGTTCGTTGCCCGTCACGTCGAAGGGCTCGTTCAGGTCGAGTTCGAGCAAGGCTTTCAGTTGTCGCTTGTAGTTGAGAATCTGTATCTCGCTGTTCACGATGTCGTATTCGGCACTCTTCCATTGAGCTTCCAGCTGAGCGACATCGGCCTTTGACATCTGGCCCTGTCGTTGCATTTCCTTGCCGCGTTCGAACTGGCTCTTGGCTGTCTGCGCCAATTGCTGGTTGACCTTCATTGCCTCTGTGCTATAGAGTATCTGCACGTAAAGTTGGGCTATCTGCTCCTGTATGGAGAGTTCGCTTTGCTGAGTTGAGAGTTCCGTAATTTGGTTTTGTAGTTTCTGCGCCTCGATGTTCTTCTGATTGATACCTCCGTTCCAGACGGTCCAGTTGGCATTGAGACCATAGTTACCCGAGTAGGTCACCTTGTTCGAAGTCTGTGTCACCTGGCCATTCTGCACGATGGCCGTACTTTGTTCGAAAGGTCTGTAGCCCACGTTGTGTGCAGTGGCAAAACTTAGGGATGGGAGCAGTGCGGCTTGGTCCTGCCGTAGAGCAACGAGGCCTTCCTCTTGTGCGACGCGTCCCTTCTGAATTTGAATATTGTGCTGCAAGGCATAGTCAAGACATTCGCGCAAAGTCCATTGCTTCTGCCCCATCATGGGTAGGGCCATAAAGAACGCGAATACAACAAGAAAATGTTTTATATTCATCACAGGTTCAATAAGTTTATACTCAAAAAGTAAACAAAGGTAAGGACTTATTCTGAAATGACCAAATTATCGCGCTCGTTTTAACAATGTTTCACGCAATTGGGCCTTGGAGTGGATGCGTTACATCCCGATTTCGTCCATATACTCGATAAGGCTTCGGTAGTCGTTGGCCTGACGAAGCAGACGGACGTTACCGACCAGGAAGAACTGTTTCCGGGCACGCGTGATGGCAACATTCAGTTTGCGGTCGATAGGTTGCCCGTTGCTCTCGACGGGGTTGGAGAGTATCTGCAACTGGTAGTGTTGGCGCACGACCGTGGAGAAGATTACCACATCGCGCTGGCTACCTTGGTAGCGTTCTACGGTGTCTGTCGTTATCGAATCGGAGTCGGGCACTTGCCGTTCCCGTAATGCCTGGCGCACCATCGCGATTTGTCCGCGGAAAGGCACGATGATGCCTACCTGTTGGGCGGGCGACCACGCTTGCCCGTTCTTCCGCGTCAGGTCGTAGAGCGAGCGTACCAATGAGGCTACTACTTGAGCCTCATCGGGGTTCACTTTGTTGTTCGATTCCCGTCGCTCAGGCACCACGTCGATGTAGGCCATACGTCTTGTGGCAAGAAGGCCTTCGGTCTTATTGTCGAAGGCATAGGCCTTCCAGCATAAGGCCTCCGTCTGGTGAGGCAAGGGCACAAGCCCCAGCAGGCTATCGTAATAGCGTCGGCAGACGAAGTCGCTAATCTCCCTATGCATGCGACCTTGGTGGGTGAGCATACCCACAAACTCCTTGGGACTACCGCGATGGAGGCGTTCGAAGAGCGAGTCGCGACAATCGAGCAAACCCATACCGTTCAGGATTGGGCTTTCGACGTGGCTATGCGACTGGTGCTGCACCACTACGGCCGGCAGTTGCTTGTGGTCGCCGATGAAGACGAATCGTCCGATGGCCATCTGCCCGTCTGCAGTCGTCTGCGTAAGGAGGGGCAAGAGTTGTGGCTCAAGCACTTGCGAGGCCTCATCCAATATGCCTGTGCGGAAACGTTTCAACTTAAAGAGTTCTGTCGCACCAGAGAGACTGGCCACAGTGCCGCACACGATGCGTACAGGATTCAGGCGTGCGATTATCTCCCTGCGGTTTCGGCACGAGGCAATGACATTTCGGACGAGACGAGGCCGATAGCTTATCCCACACGCAAGTTCCTGACCTACGCGCAGGTAGTCGGGCTCCGGGGAGATGCCTTCCAGCATCTGGCAAATCTCGTCCACAGCCCTGTTTGTGTAGGCCATAAGCAAGAGGTTGTCCGACGGGTTTTGTGCCAACAATTCCTCAACCATACTCCGCAGGGCGATGTTCGTCTTTCCACTTCCAGGTGGACCTACCAGCAGGTAATAGTCTAGACTCTGAATTGTGCTTTTCAATATGCCTTCAACCTCTTTGCTATCAATCGGATTAATAAGACTTGTAGAAGCATCACTTTCGGGCTTTCGAAGCCCAAGGATTAGGTCGCGACGCTGTCGCGGACAAGTGAGCAAAGCGAAGAGTCCGCGATAGAGCGAAGAGAAGATGGCATCGCTATGTGCTGGCTCTATGGCATAACGACTCTCGAAATGGAGGGAAAGTGTGCCGTGTTGAGGATGAGAGAAACGAAGTAAAAGCCAATCGGTATGCATCTCTTCGACATAGCAGCGCAGGGATTGACGGTTGGTTATCAGGTCGCCCTCCGTATTGCGCTCGTAGAGTATCACGCTATCGCCCTCGCGGAAGTTGGGTTGCGAGAGGTCGTCCGCCGTGAGGGAAGCGTGGACGTGGGTCAGGGCACCATTCTCGTCGAGCACGGGAGTCAGCCGCAGGTCGGTAATGATGTTGCCGTGCAGGCGCTTGTTCTCCGTGTCGCAAAGCCATGCTTGGGCAAATCCCCTGTCGCTGTCGGGCCGATCGTCGCCCACTTTAGCCAACATCTGTTCGCGCTGGACAAAGCCCACCATCGTCGAGAAGTATTCGTACTCGAGTTCTGAGGCGGAGGAGATGGTCGTAAGGAATCGTTCTACGCGAGGTCGGATGTAGCCCATGTAGAGCTTGCTCGTACTGCCCAACGGGTTGAAGTCTTCCTCCCTTATGGTGCGTAGGAACTGGTGGGCATCCGTTCGCAACTGTCTGTCGATGTGTACGATACCATTCCTCATAGCCAATGCCTGCTGGATGTAGTTCGAGCCCAGCCGGATGTCGTGGAGCAGGGGGTAGCGCGAGTAGAGTAGGAGGGTCTTGACCTTAGCCCTCGAACGCCCAAGGCTATAGTGCAGAATCTCCTTATAGAGCGCCATCTGCAGGGCGTGTTCAAGCCGGAATGTTCCGTGAAAGTCGTCTTGCTTGCCGCTCTTCAGTTCCACAATCTTCGTGAGGTCGCCCGTGAGCAAGTCCATGCGTCCTTGCAATCCCAAGGCGTCGCAGACGAAGGAGGGCTCGAGCTGTATCTCGTCCGTCCTGATGTCGATACCTGCCTCCCGGAAGGGCTTGCCCGTAATCCGGCGGATGTTGTCGTATTGCTGTTGGCATTGGCGGAAGAACTCCTCGTCGATGCCCTCCAGGGTGCAATACTTCAGGGGATAGTCGCGGAAGCTCTTCTGCATCGACCGCAGGAAGGTTGCCCCCTCGTTTATCGTGTCATCAAGGAACTGATTGGCGGCATTACCCAATTGAGTGGCGCTGGTCTCTTCTCGGGGCATGAACTTCTCCAGCAAGTAGAAGAAGGGGCTTGGGCCACTCTCCTTCAGGCATTGGCAGACGGAAGTGATATCAATCAGGTAGTCGGGTTCGAGCACGAAGAGGCGGGGATGTAGCGTTCCGTCCTCATCCTCAATGACATCGAGCAAATTGAGCATGGCCAGAGGGTAGAGTTGCTGGTGTAGGTTCCATTGTGGCGTATGGGCCACCTTCAGCAGCCGTTGTGAGGGGTCGTCGATGCGATATCCCCAGAGGTAACGTTCGCCCCACTCCTTCACGATGAGCCGAATCAACGTGTCGGTATAGGTTAATCCTCCCTTCCAGGTTCGCCAAGAGGAGGGCAGGGATTGAGCAATCGAGGCAGGTAGGTTACACTCGTAGAAGGCCGTGATTGCCTGGCAGAGTGCCTTTACGTCATATAGCAGGTCTTCTTCCTCGGGCTGGTAGTCTCCCTTGCTGGTGCGGATGATGTTGGAGTATAGCACGCAAAGGGGTTGATGCGCCGTGTGGTATCGTTCGGTAAGGGCATAGATGCGTGGGACGAGTCCCTGATATTCGACGTCGTCTTCTTGGGTCCGCTCCTTCAGCATGCGGTCGAGTATGCGCCACATAAGGCGATAGCGTGAGGGCATAGGCTCGTGCGACTGTAAAACCAACTCGACGTCGGCAAAGAGTTCTTGGGCGTAGGTCATATCGAGTCGGGACGGCGGATGTCAATCTTGCGTTTGGGATTCTTCGAAGGGGTGGGTACGCTGGCATTGCTGAAGCCACGGGCTTCGCCTCGATACTGCATCCAGCGGTCCATGATGGCACGTACGTAGCCATGCGTCTCACTGCCACGCAGATAGCCAGAGCTGACCACGGGGTCGTTGTAGTATTGCGGTTGGCTTAGCAGTAGGATGAAAGGCTCTACGTCACGCCAGAGCTGGTCACTCTTCCCGTGTTTGCGGGCCAGTGCCATAGCATCTCGAATATGGTTGACACCTCCATTATAGGCGGCTAGGACATAGGGGATGCGAGCCGATTGCGGGCGTATGTCGGAGAACGTCTGGTTCAACTCCTTCAGGTAGCGCACACCGGCTTCGATATTGGTTTCCGGATCGAAGATGTCTGAAGCATTCACGCCCAAATGGGCGGCAGTGCCCGGCATTATTTGCATCAGACCTTGTGCCCCTGCCCATGAGACAGCGTGTGGGTCGAATGCCGATTCTTGATAACATTGTGCTGCCAATAGCCGCCAATCCCATCCAACTACGGCTGAATGGCGCTGGAACAATGCGTCGTACTGGCTGATACGCCCGCGGGAGGCGTCCAACATGACAGGGCGTTCAGTCCTTTTCACCTGGGCATTTGGCATCGAATACCTAGGGGTTTCCTTGAGAACATCGGGGGTGTACCAGTCATTAATGGATTGGACGAGTAAATGCGCCTCTTCGCTTACGAGCCAATGGTTGGCACATTGAATGGTTCCTGGGGCAGGGGAGAGCTTCATAGCCACAAGGTCAACGTCGCGACGGCGAAGGCGCTCAAGTACCTCTGCCGTATCGTGAGCCACCTCCATGCGAAGGCGCACGCCAATCGTTCGGGCATAGGCCTCAGCAAGGTCGTGTTGCTGGCCAAATCCTTGTCCGCGAAACTCAAAGTAAGTATCCGGACCAGAGAGCGTTATGGCTATCAGCTCGCCCGACTCCTCGATATCGTAGAGGTCATAAGCCTGCGGAATAGAATCAGCGTCTTCTTGGGTGGCAAACGCTGACGAAGCCCTCCTTTCACCCGTCTGTTGGCAGGCAATCAGAAGAAGGCTTAGGACGATTATAATGCCTGGCCGGGACGTAAGCGATGGATGATATATGTGCGCATGATGTCGATAGCCTGCTTGTTGCTTCCCCCTTGGGGCACAATCAGGTCGGCATAGCGTTTGGTGGGTTCAATAAATTCCTCGTGCATGGGCTTCAGAACGTCGAGGTAGCGGTCGATGACCATCTGCGTCGTACGCCCACGTTCAACGGTGTCGCGCTGGATGACGCGAATCAGGCGTTCGTCGGCATCGGCATCGACAAATATTTTTAGGTCCATCAAATCACGTAACTCCTTCTTGTACAAGGCCATAATGCCCTCGATTATAATCACTTCACAGGGCTCTACATGTACGGTTTCTGCCTGACGGTTGCTCTCGATATAGGAGTAGGTGGGCTGTTCGATAGCGTGTCCGTTGCGAAGGTCCTGTATCTGCTTCTTCAGAAGTTTCCAGTCGAAGGCATCGGGGTGGTCAAAGTTGATGCGCCTACGTTCTTCCATAGTCAGGTGGGTCGTGTCGTTGTAATACGAGTCTTGTGGGATGAGGGCAACCTTATCGCCGGGCAAGGCCTCTACGATTTTGCGTACGACGGTGGTCTTGCCACTTCCTGTTCCTCCAGCAATGCCGATTATGTACATGGTATTTTTAGTGTTTAAGTTTGTTCAGAAGGTCGTTGTTGATGCGTTTGATGCGTTGGTTCGTATTTCTTAGTTCCTCGCGCAAGTTTTCGTTTAGGCGGTCCATCTCGATCTGCATGTTGTTATAGATGTCGGTGAACGTGCTCAGCAGAGGAATGGCGAGTTTCTGTTCTTTGGGGTTGACCACCACGTGGATGCCCTTGGGAATGAGCTCTACATCGATGTCGGTTCCGCACTCCATCGGGTCGCCGTCGAAGTGTATTACACCAGGCTCGTTCCTATGGATGTGCACTCTGCGGCACTGGTAAGTGCGGGCATGGCTGTTCTTGTCAATGGTCTTGTTGAGTAGTTGTACGACTACCTGTGGCGCTTCCAACAGGTTGAAAGGTTCTAGTATAGTCACGTCCATCAGCCCATCGTTCATAGAGGCCGCTGGGGCTATGAAGACGTTGTTGCCATATTGACTAGCATTGGCACAAGCGATGAGAAAGGCGTCGTAGGTTTTCTCCTCACCGTCGAAACTTATCTGATAAGTCTCTGGCTTATAGGTAAGTCCGCTCTTCAGGGTGTTATCGACATAGGTCAGCAGTCCGCGCTTGCCTGCTTCGGCAAATTTCTGGCTGATAAAGGCGTCGAACCCGATGCCACAAGTACAGAAGAATGGTTGGCCGTTGATACGTCCGTAGTCGAGCGTTTCGATGACACATCCGTTCAGAATCTTCAGTGCCCCAATGGGGTTGATGGGAATGAAGAGATGGCGAGCAAGCCCATTTCCGCTTCCGCAGGGAATAATGGCAAGAGCTGTTGGGGTATGGACAAGCGAGCGAGCTACCTCATTGACCGTTCCGTCACCTCCCACGGCCACTACGATATTGATGTGCTCGCCCACAGCTTCAGTAGCCAACTGGGCAGCATGGCCCGACTGGCGGGTATATACCACGTCGTATTCGAACCGCTCCTCATCGAGATACTCGGGTATCAAAGAGACAATGCTCTCCTTGCCACGAGTTCCCGAAATGGGATTGACGATAAATCGGACGCTTTTCTTCATATTGGCTACAAAGATAAGAAAAAGAGGTGAGACAACACTGTTTTATTACTTATAATATGAAAATGGCAACATTTTATGCCAATTTTTGGGGCTTTTACCAATATTTTTTCGTACCTTTGCAGCCTGTATTGAAATATCGAATTACCGAATACATATACCATTACAATGGGATTATTACAAGAAAAATTCGCTAAATATACTCTGCCACAGGAGTTTATGGCTCAGGGTATATATCCTTATTTCCGCGAAATCGAAGGCAAACAAGGCACAGAAGTAATGATGGGCGGCAAGCGCGTACTGATGTTTGGCAGTAATGCCTACACCGGACTTACGGGTGACCAGCGCATCATCGACGCAGGTTGTGCTGCTATGCAGAAGTATGGCAGTGGTTGTGCAGGTAGTCGTTTTCTGAACGGCACACTTGACATCCACGTACAACTTGAGAAGGAACTGGCCGAATTCGTTGGCAAGGACGAGGCCCTCTGCTTCGCCACCGGCTTCACCGTCAACAGCGGTGTCATCAGCCAGCTCGTAGGCAAGAATGACTATGTCATTTGCGACGATCGCGACCATGCCTCAATTGTTGATGGACGTCGCCTCTCGTTTGCCACCCAGCTGAAGTACAAGCACAACGATATGGCCGACCTCGAGAAGCATCTCCAGCGTTGCGAGTCTGATGCCATCAAGCTGATTGTCGTCGATGGCGTCTTCTCGATGGAGGGCGACCTCTGCAAACTGCCCGAAATCGTGGAACTGAAGCGGAAGTACCCCGGCACGGCCATTATGGTTGACGAAGCCCACGGACTGGGCGTCTTCGGCCGTCAGGGTAGGGGCGTGTGCGACCATTTTGGACTGACTAGTGAGGTTGACCTTATCATGGGCACCTTCTCTAAGTCGTTGGCTTCGATTGGAGGTTTCATTGCAGCTGATTCGAGTGTAATCAACTGGCTTCGTCATTCGGCTCGCACGTACATCTTCTCAGCCTCATGTACACCCGCAGCTACGGCTGCAGCCCGCGAGGCTTTGCATATTATCCAACAGGAGCCCGAACGCCTGCAGGCGCTTTGGGACGTCACCAACTACGCTTTAGGCCGTTTCCGCGAAGAAGGCTTTGAAATTGGTGATACCGAAAGCCCTATTATACCTCTCTACGTTCGCGATACGCAGAAGACCTTCGAGGCTGTGGCAATGGCCTTCGACGAGGGCGTCTTCATCAACCCCGTCATTCCGCCCGCATGTGCTCCTCAGGACACCTTGGTGCGCTATGCGCTCATGGCCAATCATACGAAGGAGCAGGTTGATGAGTCCGTTGAGAAGCTGAAGCTCGTCTTCCAGCGTCTGGGCATTCTCTGACCTGTAATATACGTCACGTTACGCATGGGGACTTCGGGGCTACATAGAGTCTTCGGAGTCCCCTTCGTTTTTCCTTCTCACCTACCTATTTATTATGTGCGCGCGCGAAATTCTTAATTGGCTGGGCATCGACGAACTGAATGCCATGCAGCAGGAAACCATTCAGGCCTACCGTAGGAGCGATAATCTGGTACTACTCAGTCCTACGGGTTCAGGGAAAACTTTGGCCTATCTGTTACCCCTCATCGAGGCGATTGACTCTCGGAGTGACAGAGTGCAAGCCATAGTTGTAGTGCCTAGTCGTGAACTGGCCACGCAGACTTGTGATGTAGTACGTCGAATGAGGACGGAAGTGCGTACTACAGCTGTCTATGGGGGGCGACCTGCTATGGAGGAGCATCGAACCCTGCGCGGCCTGCTTCCTCACCTGATTATTGGCACACCAGGCCGACTGCTTGACCATTTGGACAAAGAGAATATCATTGGGATAGACATTCGCACACTCATTATTGACGAGTTCGACAAATGCCTGGAACTAGGCTTTCGAGACGAAATGACGCAGCTCATGAGCCACCTCCGTAGTGTAGAGAAACGTATGTTGCTATCAGCGACCGATGCCCCCGAGATAACCCATTTTTTACCGGAATACCGTCGTCTCGACTTCCTTGGTGGGGAAAAGAGCTCGGGTCACATCAACCATTACGTTGTCCGTTCGCCCGAGAAGGATAAATTGAATACTCTTCGCCAATTGCTCTTGTCGCTTGGCCGCGAGACCTCACTTGTTTTCGTGGGCTATCGCGAGAGTGTTGAGCGTGTGGCAAAATTTTTGCGTCGTGAAGGTTTCTATGCTACAGCAATGCACGGAGGCATGGAACAACGCGACCGCGAACGCAACCTGTTCCTCTTTACCAGCGGGGCATCTAATATCCTCGTGAGCACCGACTTGGCTAGTCGTGGACTCGACATTCCAGCACTGGATAATGTTATTCACTATCACCTGCCCCTTAATGAGGAGACCATGACCCACCGCGACGGACGAACGGCTCGTTGGGACCGCGACGGGCGAAGTCTGTTTATCTTAGGCCCCGAGGAGACCTTCAACCTTCAGAATTTTCAGAACTTTCAGGACTTTCAGGACTTTGACGATTTTACCACCATGTCCACCGGAATTCCTATCCCTCTCTGGGAACTGCTCTATATCGGCAAGGGGAAGAAGGATAAACTTTCACGGGGTGACATTGCGGGCTTCCTCATGAAGGTAGGTGGACTCACGATGGAAGAACTGGGGCGTATTGAAGTGCGTGACCATTGGTCGTTTGCAACCGTCAGCAGAGCACGTACAAAATCGCTTCTTAACCATATCCGCGGTCAGAAGATTAAGGGTATGCGCACTATAGTGGAAGTGGTGAACTATCGCATTCCTCGCGCCTGATAGATGCGTTCCTTTGCATCTGCAATTTCTTGGAACTTCTTTTCTGCGGCACGGCGTATGTCTTCGCCCAAAGAAGCCACGCGGTCGGGATGGTTTTCACGAGCCATTTGTTTGTATGCCTTTCTCACCTCTTCATCCGTAGCACTGGGACTAATACCCAGAACCTTGTAAGCATCATCCAATGATGTTCCACCAAGTCCCATCATCTGTTCGGCTGTGTTAGCTCCAAGTCCCATATTCTGACAAATACTTCTTAACGCCTCGCTCTCCTTGGGATGCACAGAGCCATCTGCTTTGGCTATTTCGCAAAGAAAGGCGATGAGTTGTAACCTTTGCTCATAAGGCATGGCAAAGGCTATCTGTTGACAGATTGCCGTAATTTGGTTCTCCCATTGTGCTGGCGAGTTGCGTTTCTTCTCTTCGAAGAGCTTTAGCAGAATTTGTTCACCCTCCCGTTCTGCATCCGTAGAAAAATTATGGCGCAAGAAGCGACGGGTATATTCCATTTCCGAGTGCATGATACGGCCATCTGCATGAATAATATGAGCCGCAAGCACCATAAGTGAAAATAGAAATCCATTGCGATTTCCTTCTTGCTGGTGAACATGCCATTGTTCGTTGCTGGTAGAGCCTGTGTCCGTCTCGAAGTAATTATCCGCGTCAAATGCTGAATCGAAAATTGCACCTAGTATAATTCCCGCAAGCATACCCAATGGTCCTCCACTCAAAAGGCCTAGAAAGCCTCCAATCCATTTTCCTATTGCCATAGATATCGAGATTCGTGATTTAATAGCAGAACGTTCAACACAAATGCAATTAACATGTTTTAGCCATCGTATAGCATTATCAACTGCAAATATACGGATTATTTTTTGAAGTTGGCGTTTTCACACCCCGATTTTACATTCTCTTTATTAGAAAGTGCTTTCTTTTGCATAGGCGCGAAAAAATATTGTTGGGGATTTCCGGAATAGAGAAAAAATACTAAATTTGCACTCTTAATATATAATAGTTGTAATTCAATAATATGACTCTACAAGAAGCCATTAAAGCCCGGCATAGCGTGAGGGCTTATAAGGAGCAGCCACTGGCGGAAGAAACCGTCAAGTCGCTGGAGGAGAAGATTGCAGAACTTAATCGTGAAAGTGGGTTGCATATCCAGTTGATACAGAACGAACCGAAGGCGTTCCAAGGGACGCTGGCCAAGTATGGAAAGTTCCGTGGTGTGAATAACTACATTGTCATGGCCGGAAAACGAGCCGAAGGCCTTGACGAGCGAGTAGGTTATTACGGTGAGCAACTGGTGTTATTCGCCCAGACGTTGGGCCTGAACACCTGTTGGGTAGGACTCAGTTATTCGAAGGTGCCGGATACTTATGTGTTAGATGAGGGCGAGAAGATAGTTTGCTACATCGCCATCGGCTATGGCGAGACGCAGGGTGTCGGGCATAAGATAAAGACCGTCGGGCAAGTCTCGAATGCCTCCGCGCAGATTCCCGAGTGGTTTCGCAAAGGCGTGGAAGCAGCCCTGCTTGCCCCTACAGCCGTAAACCAACAGAAATTTTCGTTTGAGTATGTCGGCATCACGGGCAATCGCCATCAGGTACGTGCCAAGAAGGGACTCTCTTTGATTGGCTATACGCAGATAGACTTGGGCATTGCCAAATGCCATTTCGAGATTGGTGCTGGTAAGGAAAATATTGAATGGATATGAATATAGATAATCAATAAAGCATTTCGATATGAAAATTATTCTTACTGGAGCCACAGGATTTGTTGGCGAGGGCGTTCTCTTGGAATGCCTCAGGGATGCGAGAGTAGAAAAGGTGCTGAGCATCAGCCGCCGCCCGTGCGGCCATCAGCATCCGAAGTTGGAGGAATACGTTGTCGGGAACCTTATGCAGATAGCCGAAGGAGACCCGAAGTTGGAGGGCTATGATGCTGCGTTCTTTTGTGCTGGAATCAGCAGCGTGGGCATGAGCGAGGAACAATATCGTCCCATTGCCTACGACATTCCCATGCACCTGGCAAAGGTGCTGCCTCATAAAGAACAGATGACTTATATCTTCGTGAGTGGAGCCGGTACTGGCGGCAGCAGTCAGATGTGGGCCAAGGTGAAGCGTCAGACAGAGAACGAACTTCAGCAGCTGGGCTTCAATCAGGTGTTCAACTTCCGCCCAGCCTTGATGAAGCCCATGGAGGGACAGATTCATGTCAAGAAAATGGACAAGTTCCTTGGCTGGATGTTCCCCCTGACGAAACTCATCGGTGGCGGCAACACCTTGTCGCAAGTCGGTCAGGCCATGCTCAATGCCACAGAACGAGGCTACAAGCAGACTGCCATAGAAGTGAAGGATATTAACGCCCTCAACAGATAAGGTTATGATAGACCGGATTATTTACTCTGAGACAGGAGCATTGAAAGAAATAATTGCTACCTTTGCATCCAATAAAGCAATAACATTATGAAAGAGAAAAAACAGAGTATGCATGCCATCCTTCAAAGGTTGACAGCAGTAGAGAAAGAAATAAGTGAGATACGACAGCAGATGGTCCAAAATATGAACGAGGCAGCGCATCAGGAAGATAGCGAAAGAGACTATGACGCAACTTACACGCTCGATGATTTGTATAATGCCTTCGGTCGTACCACGAAACACTATGCTACGCGTCTGAAGCACTCCCTACAGCAGAAGGGAATCAGCACCCTACCTCAGTTTCTATCTATGACTCCAGGTGAACTACTGGAGTTGGATAATGTCAGCGTCGGAACTTTACAGAAGACCAAAAAGGCACTTGACCGCTTGGGCATACGCTGGTAGCCCCCTTTAATAATGTATGTATATGATAGCAATAGGACAGAAGCACGTAAGCGAACTGACGGTCACTGATGCTGTTACCGCCATGGCGATTGGCTCTGGCGACATGCCAGTACTGGCTACACCTATGATGATGGCATTGATGGAGAATGCTGCCATGCTTGCCGTCAAGGATGAACTGCCAGAAGGTTATACCACCGTGGGCGGTCATATCGAGTCTTCTCACCTGAAACCGTCGAAGATTGGCGATGTGGTTAGGGCAGAAGCCGAAGTGACAAAGGTGGATGGCAAGAAAATCGAGTTCCGTGTGTCGGCCTGGTCGGGCAGTACACTCCTTGGCGAAGGTTCTCATCTGAGATTTATCATCGATAGGGAGAAGTTTATGTTAAGGATATGATGACAGAGAAACGGATAACGGCAGCCCGCTCGGCGACGATAGGCGACGCTTGCCAAAGCAAGAATGCCGACGAGCAGATAAAACGGCTGTATCAGACGGCATTTCCAGAAGACGAGCAAATCCCATGGGATGACCTTTTGCGACTGATTGACCAGATGTCGCTGGACTTTACGGCATACTACGAAGGGGAAAAGTTCATAGGTTTCACTATCGTCTATCCCCGAAAGACGTTTAATTGGTATTGGTACTTTGCCGTCCGCGAGGAGTTGAGAGGGCAGGGGTACGGTCAGCGAATCCTCACCCAACTGATGGAGAAATACAAAGGACAAGCATGTGTCCTTGACATGGAGAGTCCTTATCAAGACCCTTGTCCCAATCCTGAGCAGCGGAAACGGCGGCATGGGTTCTATCTCCGCAACGGCTTCCGCGACACCAATGTATTTCGGAGTTACGGCGATGTGACCATGACGGTTATGATGATGGGGCCGGGTATGTTTACCTTTCAGGATTGGGAAGACATCACCAATGAGCTAAAGGCGTTTTGGTGGCCAGCGGACATGGAAGACTGAACCGCAATATTACTTGCCCACGCAGAAGTTACTATCTGCAAATATAAGTAGTTGATACTCAGTGTATATGCCTTTCTTTGTGGATGCTTGTAGTGACTCCGAGGGACAGTGAGTGGACGTAAAATAGGCAAAAATCTGCAAATATGATTGCCGTCAAAAAAAGAAAATGCAAACATCTGCAAAGACGTTTTTCCAGTTCTTTGCACGTTTACACTTTTTAACGCAGATTTTTGCACATTCTTTCATTAAGGTTTAGTTTAGGTTATAGATATTTAATATGGGATTAAACTAAACCAAGCCGTGTACTATCAAGCCGAGTTAATTGATTCTCTTTTCTTTTGGAAGGCAAAAGTGTTATATTGAATGGCTAAATTGTTCCTTTTTCAATAAAATGTGCCATGTAGATGAAGATTTTAGTAAAATATGCATCAGGTAATAATATTTTTGTTACTTTTGCAACAAAAAGTTTCTATATGACTCTTCAAAAGTGGATAAAGGATAGGGCAATTCATGGATATCCTACATTCTCGATAGAGGATGTAAGAGGGACTGAAATGTACTCTTCTGAACAGATAATGAAGAATGAACTTAACAGGCTATGTTCAAATAAGACTATAGTCAATGTGTATCGAGGTTTCTATGTGATTATTCCTGTTCATTACGTTCTTCGTGGTTCTGTACCTGCAACCTATTATATTGACCAGTTGATGGATTATCTTGGTAAGCCCTACTATGTATGTATGCTATGTGCGGCAGAATTACTAGGTGTGGCACATCAGCGACCACAACAGTTCTCAGTGATGACAACATATCCTAGGCGTCAGTTGGTGACAACTCGAAATGTAACCACCGACTGGTTTTATCGTGAAACGCTGCCCGAAGATGCTCTTGTTGTAAAGAATACGGAAACCGGGACGATTCGAATTTCAAATTCTCTGTTGACAGCAGCTGACCTTGTACAGAACCAGCAGCATGTTGGTGGATTGTCTCGCGTTGCTACCATACTTGAAGAACTGACAGAACAGATTGATATCGACAGCCAGTTCCCAGCTCTAATATCTTATGTTAAGACTGTGACTTGGCAACGTCTTGGTTACCTCTTTGAAAACGTAATAGAAGATAAGGAAACTGCGGATAAGCTTTATGAGCAGCTTCGCGCTTCATCAGCCCGTATGGTTTATAAGCCATTAAGTTCATCGGCAGAAAATAATCCTTCAGTCAGAGATAGCCGGTGGAAGATTAATATTAATGTAGAAATAGAAATAGACGATATATGATTAACAGAACAGCGATTCAGCAATGGAGCGAGCATGCTCCTTGGATAGATAATGCACAGATAGAACAAGATCTGATTATATGCCGTGCCTTGGTTTCCATCTTCAGCGATGAGTTCCTTGCATCGCAGTTGGCATTCAGAGGTGGAACAGCTTTGCATAAACTCTATCTCTCGCCTCAGCCTCGATATAGTGAGGACATTGACTTGGTTCAGATTACTCCTGGACCAATCAAGCCAATCATGTATCGATTAGGCGAAGTGCTTGACTGGCTGCCAGACAGAGTAACTAAGCAGAAGCGGTACAACAATACGATGTTGTTCCGAGTAGAGTCTGAAATACCGCCCACAGTACAAATTCGTCTGAAAGTTGAAATCAATTGTTTCGAACATTTCAATGTTCTTGGTTTGACAAAGATTCCATTCAAAGTAGAGAATTCTTGGTTTACTGGTGAAACTGAACTGACGACATATCATTTCGAGGAACTATTGGGTACAAAACTTCGTGCCCTTTACCAACGCAAGAAAGGTCGTGACCTCTTTGACCTTTATATTGCCTTACAGCGAAAGGACGTAGATGTTGATAAAGTCCTTCAGTGTTACAAGAAATACATGGAGTTTGTGGTTGACAAGGCTCCATCTTACAAGCAGTTTGTCAATAACATGCAGGAGAAGATGGAAGACCCAGAGTTTACCAATGACATGCAATCCCTATTGCGCCCAGGCATATCATTCAATGCACGAAATGCTTACCTTCTCATCTACGAAACATTTATAGATAAGATGGAGGGAAAAAGAAAGTAACCCAATCACAAAATAATAAGATAATTATGAGTATAGAATCAACAATTGGCATTATTGCCGGAATCTTTGGCATTGTAACAGGCTGTGCTTGGCTTCATGGAGTAATGAAGCAACATGTTAAGCAAAAGACTGCGAAGTCTTTGCTGAAACAAATTGTTGACAAAAGCTTGACTGACGCACAAAGGAGGAAGATCATGTATAAGCTCAACAAGAATAAGCTTGTGAATGGACGCATTAAGGAATCGTACATTAACAATTTTGTTCTGGGTGGCAAGGGTATTGAAAAGCTGTTCCTTGAAATCTGTGTTGAAAATGGAATTGAACCAACAGAAGATTTATGCAGAGAACTGATAGATACTAAAGGTCAGTCGTTAAGAAAACAATATTCTGAAATATGTGCAACACCTGTTACAAAGCAAGAGGTGAAGGAAATCCCATACACAAAAGTAGAAGAGGTTATTCCAGAAACAACAAAGCAGACAATATACTTTTCGCAACATCTGACAGCATACAAGTGCTGGGCAAACATCAAGCAAGCCCTTGAAAAGAATGGAATAGCATACGGTCTTCTTCCAAATACAAAGGATGTATGGGCGCGAGATTATATGCCAGCATATTCAAACGGGCATTATGTTTCATATGTCTATAATCCTGACTACCTACAGAATGAAAAGGATAAGGAGTATATCACTGACAATGTAGAGGATGTGTTCGACCTGTCAAATGACTCTGTTACAAAAACCAAACTTGTCATCGATGGAGGTAATGTGATTATGTGCGGTGACAAGATAATCATGACCGATAAGATTTTTGTCGAGAACTCTGGTTTCAGCAAAGAAGAGATCGTCGCAGAAATTGAAAGAGTATTTTCTGCTAAACTCGTAGTTATTCCTTGGGACAAGGAAGAGAAATATGGACATGCGGATGGAATGGTTCGATACGTCTCAGATAATCATGTTCTTATAAACAATTACAAAGATATCGATTCTGAATTGAGATTAAAGATTTTGGAAGCACTTAGACCATACTTCTCACGGATTTCTGAACTTGAATATGGATCTGCACATAGAGTTAATAGTTGGGCCCATATCAATTATCTTCAGGTTAATAATTTTATCTTTGTTCCTCAATTAGAGATACCCAGTGACAAACTAGCCATAGAGCAAATCTCCAGCATTTTTCCTGATTCTACAATTATACCAGTAGAGGTAAAGGGAATAGTTAAAAAGGGTGGAGCACTAAATTGTATATCTTGGAACTATTATAATTATTAATCTTTAAACTATAATAATATGTCAGAGTTAATTTCAGTTTACTTGTTCTATTCATTAGCCGTAGTAGCATTAATTGTCATTGTAGGTGGAGGTATCTATCTTATATTACGTCCATTGGTTTTATGGTATTTTAAAATATATTCGATAGAAACTGAATTAAAAGAAAATAATGCATTATTAAGAGGAATTCTTGAAGAATTGTCTGAAAATAATAGTCAAATACCATCCTCTCACCAACTCAAAGGAGACTATAGCAAGTATATGCCTAGGTAAATGTGGACCTAAACCAATAGATTATGATTCATAAGTTATTGAAAATTGTGAATGTTGGAACATTCGTCAACGTTGATTTTAATACACCAAATTGGAATGGTGTGTTTCTGAAGTATAATGCTATTTATGCCGATAATGGATGTGGTAAAACTACGTTTACTCAGCTTCTTAAGTCATGTAAAAGCATGAGGAATGCTCAAGAACTAGAAAAACTCTTGACTCAAGTTCTGCTATTGAGGTGATATATATAAATGATAATAAGAAACAATGTAATTTTTCCAATGCCAAGTGGAATTATTATGATGATAAATCAGATATCTTTGATTCTTATTATATAGAAGATAATGTTTATATAATAACTTTAGGGAACTATGCGGAACCAGGTTCATATTATGAGATCGTAGTCGGAACAGAAACTATAAAAACCTACAAAGATATTATATCTTTAGTCCAAAAAAGAAAGCGAGAAACAGCTAAAAGAAAAAATTGGAAGGCGCATCTCAAAGAAGCGAGCTCAAATGAGGATTTAAACATATTGCAGGCTAAAATAACAGTTTCCCAGATTTTATCTAAAGAGATTGGAAAAAAATCAAGGAACTTGAAGAAAAACAATCAAAAGAAGCAGAGGAGTTTGGACAAAAATATTTATATTCGATAAACAATTATTTGTTGCGACTTGGTACTGACTTACAAATCACCAAATTAAATATAAAAGCAACTAAGTTCGTATATTACATGAAAATTGGATCTCATGATATTCGCTCTGATTCAACATCAAAATCTTTGCGACATACTTTAAGTGAAGGTGAAAAGAACTGTTTGGCGTTTGCGTTCTTCCTCGCAAGATTAGACTTGAGAGAAGACATAGAACAAAGGAGCATTGTATTTGATGACCCAATAAGTAGTTTGGATAATAATAGACGAGGGGCTACTTTGAATATGTTGACAAGGTTAGCTAAAACATGCAAACAATTTGTTTTATTAAGTCATGATATGAAATTTATTAAAGATTTTAAAACAAAAATTGCAGAGACACAGGTTCTAAAGATTGTCAAAACAAAGGATTCTAGTCAGATTATACCTTTTGATATAGAGAGGGCAACTTTAACAGGAATTTTTAAAGATATTATGCTCCTTAAAGAGTTCGCTGATAAAGGAGAGTTGTCAAATCATAAACCTCGCGATGTTGTAAGATGTATACGTCCTGTGCTAGAGGGTTTTATTCGATTAAATATTATTTACATATTGACGAAGGTGAGTGGCTCGGCGATTTTATTAAGAAAATAAGAGATTCTAAAGAAGGTGATACGTTTTACCAGCTGAAAAAAAACATAGTGGATATAGAAGATTTAAATGACTATTCTAAAACGTATCATCATGCTAATCCTAATTGTCTTGAGGAACCAATAGTGTCTTCAGAATTACAAGGATATTGTAAGCTGTTATTCAAGGTGATAGAAAAAATATAGTGTAAATATTTTTGTCCCTCGGCTATTTCCTACTACCTCGGGAACAGCTGGGGGACAAAATGGGTGATAATCTGCAAATATCGAAGTTAAAAATCAAAAATCTGCAAAAATAGACGAATTATTTAATGTTTGAAATTATGCAATTTACGAAGCTATATTTGCAGATAGTATGCTTTTCTTTGCAAAGAATCACTTTCCCACGCAGAAATGGGAGAAAATATTGTTGAGGGTTTCCTGTGAGGTGATGGTGCCACCTGTGATTTCGGCGAGGATGTCGAGAGTCTGGCGGAGGTCCTCGGCCACGAGATCACCAGAGAGTGAGGTGTTGAGGCCTTCTATGACACGTTGGATACTTTCATGGGCGCGAAGGAGAGCATCGTAGTGGCGGGCGTTGGTGACGATGATGTCGGAGTCCGAAGTTCGGGGGATAGCGTCTTCTAAGCGAGCAAGGAGGTCATCGAGCCCGATGCCATATTTTGCCTGGAAGGTCTTTGTCTTGTTTTCAATTCGGATGAGTGTCTGATCGTCGCGGAATGGGATGTCGGGGTAGGGAACTCCCGGCTCGGTCACCATAAGGATAATGCGGGCGCGTTGGGCTGCAGCCAGAGAACGGTCGATTCCCAATGTCTCGATGCGGTCTGAGGTATGCCGGATTCCGGCGGTATCGATGAATCGGAAGGTGACGCCGTTGATTTCCAGCGTATCCTCGATGGTGTCGCGTGTGGTGCCTTGAATGTCGCTGACAATAGCGCGTTCCTCACCCAGGAGGACATTGAGGAGGGTACTTTTGCCCACATTGGGAGCTCCGATGATGGCCACGGGAATGCCGTTTTTCAATGCCTGTCCTCTCTGAAAAGATTCTGATAGTTGTCGGATACGTTTGTCAATGAGTTGGGCGAGTTGGAGCAGTTCGGTGCGGTCGGCAAACTCCAGGTCTTCGTGGTCGGAGAAGTCGAGTTCCAGTTCGAGTAGGGTAGTAAGGTGTAGCAGCTGGTCGCGCAGTTGGGCGAGTTCGGAGGAGAAACGTCCGCGCAGTTGGCTCATGGCCACTTGGTGGGTGGCACGATTGTTGGAAGCGATAAGGTCGGCTACGGCCTCTGCCTGCGAGAGATCCATTTTTCCGTTCAGGAAGGCTCGTTGGGTGAACTCTCCCGGCTGAGCCATGCGGCAGCCGTGTCGCACCAACAGTTCTAACACTTTGTTTAATATATAGCGTGAGCCATGGCACGAAATTTCTGCACAATCCTCGCCCGTGTAGCTCCGAGGTGATCTGAATACAGAGACCATGCATTCATCGATGACCTCCTCATGGCTCTTTATGTGCCCATATTGTATGGTGTTGGGCCGTGCCAGTGTGAGGTCTTTAGTAAATATATGTGAAAGAATCTCAAGAGCATTTTCTCCTGAGATTCTTATGATTCCGAGAGCACCACCCGGGGGGGTGGCAAGGGCACAAATGGCTTCATTCATGGGTTAAATACGGTCGAGAACCTTTTGGATGAGGGTGTCAATGCTGCCCTTGTAGTCGGTATTCATCTCCTGGGCATAGCGGTTGGCGATGACCATGCAACAGGTCATTGCGCGATGTCCAAGCAGCGATGCCAGTCCAGCCAAGGCAGAAGACTCCATCTCGAAATTGCATATCTTCAGGCCGTTGTACTCGAAAGATTCAATCTTCTCATTCTGGTCGGGGTCGGCAATCTCGGCACGGAGTTTGCGTCCCTGAGGACCATAGAATCCGCCACAAGCCACCGTATAACCGCGGACCATGTCGTCGGCAGCCACGCGGTCGATGAGTTCCTGGTTGGCAACAGCCACATAGGGAGCGCCTTTGATGGGATCCCACAGCATGTGCTCACGGAAGGCCGCTTCCATCTCGAGGTCACACACGGCGTTGCGTCCGGCGTAGTAGTTGAGCAGCCCATCGAAGCCAATACTCTTCACGCTGGCTACGAAGCAACCGGTGGGGGTAAAGGGCTGCAGCCCGCCACAAGTGCCGATGCGCACCATCGTCAGCGTGCGGTGTTCGGGTTTCTCCGTGCGTGTCTGGTAGTCGATGTTGGCCAGCGTGTCGAGTTCGTTCACGACAATGTCGATATTGTCGCATCCGATGCCATGACTTTGCGCCGTAATGCGCTTACCCTTATACGTGCCTGTAATGGTGTGGAACTCACGGCTTGAGACTTCACACTCAATCGAGTCAAAGTGCTGTGCTACGGTATTTACGCGAGCGGGGTCGCCCACGAGAATCACGCGGTCGGCCAGTTGTTCGGGCTTCAGGTGCAGGTGGAAGCACGAGCCGTCGCCATTGATAATCAGTTCGGATTCAGCAAATCTTTTCATGGTATCTCCTTTCTTTTATAATCCTATTTCTGCTTTTCTCATGTCTTTCTCCAGTTGTTTGATTTTGCCGAGCAAAGTCTCTTCGCTCTGCTCGAGCGAGAGTATCTCGCCAGTCATCTGCTGGCGTTGACTGGCAGTAGCCTGATGGTAGTTCTGACGCAGGCGCGCGAGTGTCCTCCGTGTCTTCTCGAGTTCACTCTTGGCATAGAGCCACGAGTCGAAATGTTTCTGTGCAATATCCGAACGAAAGTCGGAATGACGATGATAGACACGATTGTCCGTCACCACGAAGTCGAACTCAGAATCCGTCTCTGCCTGCTTTGTGGCCATAGCCTCACGGATTCGGAACTGGGCGGCCCGAAGGGTTTGCTCGTCGGTCCAGGTGTCTCGGATACTCGTGATACGGGCCCTTTCACGTAGCATGCCAGGTTCCATCTCCTCGGGCACATATACCTGTCGCGTCTCGTTGGGGATAAAGGTGTAGATGCATACGCTATCCGCGGGCATATTGCGGTCGGTCACGAACCATCCGAGGTGATTCAGTTCGTCGATGACATATAGATAGTCGTTGGCAAGCGAATTGAAAGGCATACCGATGTTTTCCGGTGTCAGGAAGCGATGCTCGTCGGCGTCGTATCGTGACATGAAGATGTCGTAGCCCCCCAGACTTTCTGCCCCTTGAGCGGCGAAGTAGATAGTCGTGCCGTCGGTCAGCATGAAGGGGTAGTTCTGATGTTCCTCGCCGTTGGATATGCCATTCAATAGTATTGCATCCGACGAACTACCGTCTCCATAAATATCTCGCATGTAGAGACTTATGCTGCCTTGATTGTCGGGTTGCGCGAAGAACACTTGGTCGCCCATTTCCGATTTGAATGCCGTGCAGTCGAGCGTATCTGTCACATGGAAAACGTCGGCAAGGTGGTGCAGCGACCCACATTCTGGATTCAAATGTATGTGGCTCAGCACATCCTGGCGTAGCACTACAAGACTATCGACAAACGTGACGCGCTCCACGGCATTCAGCTTTATCTGGGCCTTGTGAAGCCATTGCAATTTCGACTCCTGTTGTAGGGTGGGTTGCTTACGCTTCTTTAGGGTTGCGATTTCGTTGTTCAATAGTTTCTCTGCCGAGTCAAAGTCGTACTGTGCCAATGCCTCCTCCAGGGTTATCTGGGGAAGTCGCGGCTGACTGATAGCCTTCTTCTTTTGTGCCTGCATGCTTGTCACGAGGACAAACATACAGAGCAAGGTGAGGATTCGCTTCATTTGTTTTTCAAGTATTCGTCCATAGCGGCAGCAGCCCGTCGCCCGTCGCCCATGGCCAGGATTACGGTGGCACCACCGCGCACTATATCGCCACCGGCGAAGATTGTGGGGATGTTTGTCTGCATACCCTCGTTTACGACGATGGTGTTTTTGCGGCCTAGTTCCAGTCCCTCGATGCTCGTGGGCACGATGGGGTTGGGACTTACGCCTACGGCCACGATAGCCTGGTCAATCTCCAGGGTCTCCGTAGCACCCGGTATGGGCTGCGGGCTACGCCGGCCGCTTGCGTCGGGTTCTCCAAGTTCCATCTTCTGGAGTACGACCTCGGTGACGTTGCTCCGTTCATCGGCATGATATTCGATGGGGTTGTGCAGGGTCATGAACTCGATGCCCTCCTCTTTGGCGTGTTTCACCTCTTCGAGTCGTGCAGGCATCTCTACCTCAGAACGTCGATAGACAATCCATACCCGTTCGGCTCCCAGTCGCTTGGCAGTGCGGCAGGAGTCCATAGCCGTATTTCCGCCACCTACGACCATTACCCTTTTGGCTCGTTTGATGGGCGTATCGTAGTCAGGATTCGAGGCATCCATCAGATTGACGCGAGTCAGGTACTCGTTCGAGGACATGATGCCGTTGGAGTTTTCGCCCGGTATGCCCATGAAGTTAGGCAGTCCCGCGCCAGAGCCCACGAAGATACCCTCGTAGCCCTCCTGTTCCAGTTCCTTGACGGTGACGGTCTTCCCGATGATGCAATCCTTCACGAAGCGGACACCAATCTTCTCCAGGTTACTGATTTCCACATCTACAATCTTGTTGGGCAGACGGAATTCGGGGATACCGTACTTCAGTACACCGCCAATTTCGTGCAGAGCCTCGAAGACGGTCACGTCGTACCCCATCTTGGCCATATCGCCAGCGAAACTCAGTCCGCTTGGGCCAGAGCCTACGACGGCAATCTTCCGGCCGTTCCGCTCGGCCACGTCGGGCAGGGCAATGTTACCACTCTCGCGCTCGTAGTCGGCGGCGAAGCGTTCCAGGTTGCCGATGGCCACGGGCTTCGAGTTCATCTTCAGGTGGATACACTGGGCCTCGCATTGCTTCTCCTGTGGGCAAACGCGACCACAGACGGCAGGCAGCGAACTGGTCTGCTTCAGTACACGGGCAGCCGAGAGGAACTCGCCGCGCTCGATGTTCTTGATGAACGAAGGGATATTGATGCTCACGGGGCACCCCTGCATACAGGTGGGGTTGGCGCAGTCGAGACAGCGCTTAGCCTCCACGAGGGCCTGCTCCTTGGTAAGTCCGGTATTCACCTCCTCCGTGCGTGTCGTGGCGCGATAGACGGGGTCGAGTTCGGGCATCACCACGCGTTCAATCTGCGTCCTTTCCTTGGCCTTCATCGACTGGCGCAAGGCGGTACGCCACTCCGAATTACGATCGGTGAGAGACCCTCTCTCCAACCCCTCCCCCGTAATGGGGAGGGGCTTTTCCCCTTGCGAGCCCTCTGCCACGGCTCCCTCCTCATTGCGGGGGAGGGTTGGGGAAAGGGCCTGCCACTTCTCAAACGCCTCCAGCTCCTCCTGCTTGAAGGCACCGGCGCGGCGCAGCATTTCGTCGAAATCGACCTGATGGCCGTCGAACTCAGGGCCATCGACGCAGACGAACTTCGTCTTTCCGCCCACGCTTATGCGGCAGGCACCGCACATGCCCGTGCCATCGACCATGATGGTGTTCAGCGAGACGTCGGTGGAAATTTCGTATTTCTTCGTCAAGAGACAGCAGAACTTCATCATGATGGCGGGGCCGATGGCAAACACCTTATCGACCCGCTCGCGCTGGATGACCTGCTCGATGCCCACGGTCACTACGCCCTTCTGGCCGTAGGAGCCGTCATCGGTCATGATGATGACCTCGTCGCTCGACTTCCTTACGTCGTCCTCGAGGATAATCAAGTCTTTCGAGCGGCCGGCCAGTACACTGATGATGCGGTTGCCAGCCTTCTTCAGGGCCTGGATGATGGGAAGCATGGGAGCCATGCCCACGCCACCACCGGCACACACTACGGTGCCGAAGTTCTCGATATGCGTGGCACGTCCCAGGGGACCGACGACGTCCGTAATATAGTCGCCCTCGTTCAGGGCACAGAGTTTCGAGGTCGAGGCCCCGACGGTCTGTACGACCAGGTCGATGGTGCCCGCTTCGTTGTCGCTTCCGGCGATGGTCAGGGGTATGCGCTCGCCATTCTCTCCGACGCGTACGATGACGAAGTGTCCGGCGCGGCGAGCCTTCGCGATAAGCGGTGCTTCCACCACCAGCTTATATACCTTTTCACTAAACTGTTCTTTCTTTACAATCTTATTCATACCTTAAAAAAGTTTAACGTGTAAGGTTAACGTTTAGCGGATCATGTCGCACCCCATGTAGGGCTGGAGGGCCTTGGGGATGCGGATGCCCTCGGGCGTCTGGTTGTTCTCGAGCAGGGCGGCCACGATGCGAGGCAAGGCCAGTGCTGAACCATTCAGCGTGTGGGCAATCTCTGTCTTCTTGTCGGCCTGGCGACGTACGCGACACTTCAGGCGGTTGGCCTGATAGGTGTCGAAGTTCGATACGGAGCTGACCTCCAGCCAACGCTTCTGGGCCTCGCTATAGACCTCGAAGTCGTAACAGATGGCCGAGGTGAACGACTGGTCGCCGCCGCACAGCAAGAGTATGCGGTAGGGGAGTTCCAACTTCTGCAAGAGGCCCTCCACGTGAGCCAGCATTTCCTTGTGGCTCTCCTTCGAGTGCTCGGGCGTATCGATGCGCACGATTTCCACCTTCGAGAACTCGTGCAGGCGGTTCAGTCCGCGCACGTCCTTACCGTAGCTGCCGGCCTCGCGGCGGAAGCACTGGGTGTAGGCACAATTCTTGATAGGCAGGTCGCGCTCGTCGATGATGACGTCGCGATAGATGTTTGTCACAGGCACTTCGGCCGTGGGGATGAGGTAGAGGTCGTCCACCTCGCAGTGGTACATCTGGCCTTCCTTGTCGGGCAACTGGCCCGTGCCGTAGCCCGAGGCCTGGTTTACGACCGTCGGAGGCATGATCTCCTCGTATCCGGCCGCGCGAGCCTCGTCGAGGAAGAAGTTGATGAGGGCCCTTTGCAGCCGGGCGCCCAGACCGCGATAGACGGGGAATCCGGCTCCCGTGATTTTCACACCCAGGTCGAAGTCGATGAGGTTGTACTTCTTTGCCAGTTCCCAATGGGGCAGTTTTGCCTCGGCCACCTCGGGATTCGTCGTCCAGTTGCCTACGGTATCGCCTTCGCGACACTCCCTGAGGTTTGACTTCACCACGTGGTTGTCTTCGGCCGTGCGGCCTTCGGGCACTTCGTCGTAGGGGATGTTCGGAATCTGGCAGAGTAGGGCGGTCATGTCCTTCTCGGCCTGTTGCTTCTGTGACTCCAGTTCCTGGCTCTTCTGCTTCAGTTGGGCCACCTGTTGCTTCACCTGTTCGGCCTCCTCGCGCAGTCCCTGCTTCATCAGGGCACCAATCTGTGCGGCCAGTTTCTTGGCCTCCGACAGGTTCTGGTCGAGCTGCGTCTGTGACTGACGACGCATCCGGTCGATTTCTATGACTTGTTCGATGGCCTCACGGGCACCCTCGAAGTGTTTCTTCTCCAAACCGCGAATTACGCGTTCCTTCTCCTCCGTAATCAGTTTCAGTGTAAGCATATTGTCTTTGTGTTTTCTCTTTACCTTTTAATGGATTTATAGAATATCAGGCAAAGATACAACTTTTTTCTGACAATTGTGCCCTGCCGGGCGATATTTTTCATCGCACCCGCCATTTTACTCTCCCAAATGTTAAAAATCGGACGTCGAGGCCGTGCGAAATGTTAATTCGGTGGCGGGTTATACCTTATTAATTTTATGTGCGCGCGTGAAGCCGTTGTTTTGTAAACATTTTCGAATACCTGTGGGATGCCCTTCCGGAGCCTCCACGGAAGGTTCTGGAACCTATCGCCGTATATTAATATAACCTTAGGCGATAAGTTGACTTAACTTACCCGTGTAGGTTCTGGGACTTATGCCGGAAGGGCCACGATGATGCACGTTGAAATCTCTGGACGGATTCGTTGGCCTTGATTTTCAGTCATTTGGAATCTCGGAAATGTGTTTCCCCTGCGGATTCTTCTCGCTGTCGGCCCTCTACGGGAGGAGTGCGAAGGCGGCCTTGTTTGTCCGAATTTTTCAAACATTTTTTCATCCTTCCCGTCGCTGCTTCTATGTTTGGAAACGGACACAGGGGGAGGGGCGGCCTTTTCATCCTTTTATTATGCGCCCGTATGCGTGTGCGCTATACAGCAACGTGCGCCTGAGAACGACCGCCGCCGTAAAGGGCATAGAAATCGATTCTGAGCGCGTCGGGCACCCGAATCGACATCCCCTCGAATGGCAACCTCCGCTGCGATTTAACAAAGTTTAAGACGAGAAAGTTGGTGATTGTGGGCCGAAGATTGAAATCTTTTTTGTACTTTTGTCGCGATTAATGGAAAAATAACAAAAATCGTAAAATCATAACACATGCAAGACGCAGAAGACAGAATCATTAAAGTTGACATTGAGCATGAGATGCGGAAATCGTATATCGACTACTCGATGTCGGTCATCGTGGCACGTGCGTTGCCCGATGTGCGCGACGGCTTCAAGCCCGTTCACCGTCGCATTCTCTATGGAATGAAGGGACTCAACAACGTACACAACCAACCCTACAAGAAGTCGGCCCGTATCGTGGGTGAGGTGATGGGTAAGTACCACCCTCACGGCGACTCGGCCCTGTACGGCGCACTCGTGCGACTGGCGCAGGACTGGAACATGCGCTACACGCTGGTCGATGGCCAGGGTAACTTCGGTTCGGTCGATGGCGACGGTGCCGCAGCCATGCGTTACACCGAAAGCCGCCTGACGCTGATGGGCGAGGCCATGATGGACGAACTGGAGAAGGAGACCGTCGATATGACCAACAACTTCGACGACACCCTGAAGGAGCCCACCGTGATGCCCACCAAGATACCTAACCTGCTGGTGAACGGTGCCACGGGTATTGCCGTAGGTATGGCCACCAACATCCCAACCCACAACCTCACGGAGGTGCTGAATGCCTGCATCGCCTTCATCGACAATCCCGAGCTCCAGAGCCTCGACCTGATGGAGTGGGTGAAGGGACCCGACTTCCCGACGGGTGCCTACATTATGGGCGTCCAGGGCATCAAGGACGCCTACGAGACCGGTCGCGGACGCATCATCATGCGCGCCAAGGGCGAGATTGAAAGCGGCGACACGCACGATACCATCGTCTTCAGCGAGATTCCTTATGGTGTGAACAAGGCCGAACTCATCAAGTACATTGCCCAGCTGGCCAACGAAAAGAAACTGGAGGGCATCTCGAACGTCAACGACGAGTCGGACAAGGACGGCATGCGCATCGTTGTCGATGTGAAGCGCGACGCCAATGCCCAGGTGGTCATGAACAAACTGTTCAAGATGACTGCTCTGCAAACCTCGTTCTCCGTCAACGCCATCGCACTGGTCAAGGGACGTCCCCGTCTGCTGACCCTGCGCGATTGCATCTCGAACTTCGTAGAACACCGCCACGACGTGGTCATCCGCCGTACCAAGTACGACCTGCGCAAGGCCGAGGAGCGTGCCCACATCTTGGAAGGCCTTATCATAGCCTCCGACAACATCGACGAGGTCGTGCAGATTATCAAGAAGAGCAAGACGCCGCAGGAGGCCCAGCAGAACCTGATGAAGCGCTTCGACCTCGACGAACTTCAGGCAAAAGCCATCGTCGATATGCGTCTGGCCCAGTTGACCGGTCTGCAACAGGAGAAACTCCACGGCGAGTTCGACGAGTTGCAGGAGAGGATTAAGTACTACAACCAGATACTGAACGACGACGAACTCTGCCGCAAGGTGATGAAGGACGAACTGGTGGAGGTTCGCGACAAGTTCGGCGACGAGCGCCGCACCGAAATCAAGCCCGCTGCCGACGAGTTCAACGCCGAAGACTTCTATGCCGACGACGAGGTAGTCATCACCCTCTCGCACATGGGCTACATCAAGCGTACCCCGCTGGCCGAGTTCCGTGCACAGAGCCGTGGCGGAGTAGGCATAAAGGCCTCTACGACGCGCGACAACGACTTCATCGAGTACATCCACTCGGCTACGATGCACAACACGATGCTCTTCTTCACCCAGAAGGGACGCTGCTACTGGCTGAAGGTATATGAACTGCCCGAAGGCTCTCGCGCACAGAAGGGCCGCGCCATACAGAACATGCTCAACATCGAGCCCGACGACAAGGTGAACGCCTGCCTGTGCATCCGCAAACTCAGCGACCCCGAGTTCTGTGCCAACCACTTCGTGCTCTTCTGCACCAAGCAAGGCATCATCAAGAAGACCTGCCTGACGGACTACAGCCGTCCGCGCACGAATGGCGTCCGTGCCATCAACATCAACGACGACGACCGTCTGCTGAGCGTACAGCTGACGAACGGCGACAACGAAGTCGTGATTGCCAACCGCAACGGACGTGCCATCCGCTTCCATGAGGACCAGGTACGCGTGATGGGCCGTGTGGCCACGGGCGTGCAGAGTATGACCCTGGACGGCGATGGCGACGAGGTTGTCGGCATGGTTGTCGTACGCAATCCGGAGACCGACAAGATTGTCTGCATCAGCGAAAAGGGCTATGGCAAGCTGAGTCTCGTCGAAGACTATCGCAAGACCAGCCGCAGGGCTAAGGGTGTAAAGACCATCGACATCACGGAGAAGACCGGCAAACTGGTAACCGTGCGTGCCGTCGATGACTCGTGCGACCTGATGATTATTAACAAGTCGGCCACGACCATCCGCATGCATGTGGACAAGATTCGCCTGACGGGTCGTGTGGCTCAGGGTGTAAAACTCATTGACGTGACGAAGCGCAACGACGTCATCAGCAGCGTCTGTGTAGTTGATCGCGACGATGTGCCCACCACGCCGATGGCCGCACCCGAGATTCCTGGAATTGACGAAATCCCCCCAACTAACGAGAATACCGAAACAGAAAACCAAGAACAAAACTAACCATCTAAACCAAAACACAAGATGAAAAAGATTTTCCTTTCACTGCTTATGCTGGCTACAGTTAGCTTGGCATTTGCGCAAATGACTCCCGAAGAGAAGGCTGCCCTGAAGGCTGCCGAGAAGGAGGCCAAGTCACAGGTCGGCAATGGCATCAAACTGCGCGACGAGGTAATGGCCCTCTATATGGCTAATCAGGCCGAGACCGCCAAAGGAGAAAAGAAGAACGCAGCACTCATCAAAAAGAACGAGAAGCTCATCAAGGAGAAATCGAACGTGGCCTTAGGCGACTTGCACAAGGCCTTGGCAAGCGGTCATGTGGCCGAGAAGCAGTTATTCGACGCTTCGAAGGCTCTGGACGACGTTAGCACCCAACTGCTCAATCCTGAACTGAGCCTTGCTGCCGCACACGAGACCTTTGACACACTGACCTTCGCCCGTTCCGTGGACGGTGTTTGTGACGGATGCTACGGCCAGATCCTCTACGGCAATCCCAAGAACGAACTCCAGAAAATACCCCTGGAGACTGCAAAACTGAAGATGCCCAAACTGATGACCTATTACGGTTACCTCTGCTTCTTCTATGTAGAGACGAAGAATCTGGACTGTGCAGTCGATGCCTACGACAAGTATGTGGGCTTTGCCCAGAAATATCCGAAAGTGGCCGACGACCCCGAGGTGAAGAACCCCCAGACACCCGTAAGCCAGTTCGCCTTTAACATTTACTACACCGCCTATAACCTGAAGCGTTACGACGTTTGTGAGCAGTTCTACGACAAGGCTCTGGAATATCCCGACGAGACCAGCCGGAACTTTGTGATGAGCAGTCGTCCGCAGATTTATCTGCAGCAGGGCGATACCGTAAAGTGGGTGGCCGCTCTGGAAGATATGATTAAGGCTAATCCCAACTCGCAAAACGCTGAAATAGCTACGCAGAACCTCTTGGCCTACTATGGTAAGAAGGGACCGGGCGAGATGGGTAAATTTGCCGATAGGATGCTTGCCGAAGACCCCAATAACAAGATGGCCAACTATGGTAAGGGCCACAGCCTTTTCTCTACAGAAAAGTACGAAGAGGCACTGGGATACTTTAAGAAGTCCATTGATGCCGACCCCGACTTTATCGAGGGTTACAATATGTGTGGTATGAGCCTCTATCGCCAAGCAGCCGAGAACTACTACAAGAAGATTGACGGTAAGAAGTTCAAGTCTGCCGCTGAGGTAACTGCTGCAGAAGAGAAGTACGTGAAGAGCCTCTATCGCCAAGCCGTTACTTACTTCGAGGCTTGCCGTGAGAAAGATCCCGAGCACAGCGACCTCTGGGCTGGTCCTTTGCAGACCATCTATAAGAACCTGGGCGAGAAGGCCAAGGCCGCAGAACTCGACCAGTATCTGAAGTAAAAAAGAAGTGAAGAGACTCCTAATCCTATTATTCGTGGTTTTCCCCCTTGTCGGCAATGCCGCCGACAAGGGGGCGAAACCCGTTAAGTACAAGACACTACTGAGCGAGGCAAAAGCCGCTATCAAAAACAGCAAGAACCAGGCAAACGCAGAGAAGAACCTTCTGGCCGTCGTCAACAGGGAAGACATCACGAAGGCACAGCGAGCCGAGATATACTACATGGCCGAGGAACTGGAGCGAAGCCAGCAGTCGGAAGAGAACATGAAACTATATCTCAAGCAGTCCTACGACACCATAAAGTTCTTTTCTACCATACTGAAGATGCACGAGTACTTGCTGACGTGCGATAGCATAGAATCTACGCCCGACGACCGTGGTGTGGTCAAGTATAAGTATCGGTATAAGAGTCGCGACCTGCTGAAGACCTATCGTCCCAACCTCTTGAATGGAGGTAAGTTCCTACTGAAGCGCAACAAATATCGGGATGCCTTCCCATACTTCGACATGTACCTGAAGACGTCGCAAAGCCCATTCTTCGAGTACTATTCCTCTATTCGTGAGGACACCCTCCTGCCACGTGTCGCCTATTGGGCCACGGTGTCAGCCTATAACGACAACCAACCCCGACTGGCCTTGCGCCATATCGACCAAGCTATCGCTGGAACCAACGACTCCCTGCGCGTGTCCTTGCAGGAGTACAAGGTACGTTGTTTCGAAGCCCTTGGCGATAGTTCGTCGTGGGTGGAGAATCTGGTCGAGGGTACCCGGCTCTATCCTCAGCACGACTACTTCTTCCTGCACCTGATGGACGTCTATGCCGACCAGAAACGCTACGACGATGGATTGGCCCTCTGCGATACCATGCTCACTCGCGTGGGTAACCGAAGCATCTATTGGCTGGGAAAGAGTCAGATGCATCTGGGACAATTCGACTACGACACCTGCATAGAGGATGCTGACCAAGCCATTGCGTGCGACTCGCTCATGGCCGATGCTTATTATAATAAGGGTATAGCCTACCTGAACAAGGCCGTCCTCTTTGCCGAGACGGCTTGTAACGACATTCGCAACCCGAAATGTCGCCAAGACCGCAAGACGCTGCAAGAACTCTATAGCAAGGCTCGGGGGCCCATGGAGCAGGTGCGCCACCTCCTGCCCGACGACGCGAAGCGTTGGGCTTCGCCTCTCTATCGCATCTATCTTAATCTGAATATGGGCAAGGAGTTTGCCGAAATGGAAAAGATTCTGAATGCAAAGTAAGTGGCGTATTCTCGGCTACTGCCTCTCTTTGTTGTCGCTCGCATCATGTGGCAGTCGCAAGTCATCCTACGATGATTTGGTGGACTCGCTCAATGTGCGTGCCTATCATTATCGCTACATCAATACAGACACGACCTACAGTTGTGCCCACGAAGCGCAGGAGGCAGCCTATGATAATCCCGACGGACGTAGCGAAGCACTTTGCAACCTGGCCTTTGTGGCCTATAAGAACATGGACTTCGACGAGGTTGATAGCTGCATCTCTCTGGCGCGCACTTATAGCGACAATCCCCTGATTCTGCTCTGTGCCGACGTCATGCAGATGAAGGCCTACCAGCGTACGGGCGAGGGCGAGCGATTCTTCAGGGTAAAGAGTCAGGCTGAAGACCGCATCCAGTATCTCTCCAACCGCCAAGAGCGTATGTCGGACCACGAGAAACAACTCTGGGTCTATGCACAGACGGAGTACTACCTCATCACCTCGACTTATTACTTCTATCAGGAGCAGGACTCGCTGGCACGCTCCGAGTTGCGCCATGTTCTTCCTGCCCTTCAACTTCGTGTCGATACCGCCCAGTGGGTCTATTACAACTACATGCTTGGGCCGGGCGGATTGGTCGAGGGACGCGATGCTCGCGACATTACCCTCCAAGAGTTCGACTACCTGTTCCGTGCCTACAATACGAGCCGGCGCGACAGCCTTCGTTACTTCGAGGCCAACTGCCTACAGGCCCTTGCCACGATGTTCCTGTCGCACGATTCGCTGATTAGGGAAAACCGTCCCGACGAGTATCACCTGCTTCGCTTCCAGCACCATGCATCTGACGAAGCGACGGATGTCTTCCTGCCTTCCAGCCTTGCCCGCCATGCGTTGGATTTGTTTAAGGCCTATGGCGATCTCTTCCAGACGGCTTGTGCCTATCGTACGTTAGGCGAAATAGAATTCCAGCGAGGTGCCTATGAATCCTCGCTCTATTGTTACGAGCAGGCCTTAGCCTGCGTCAATCAGCACCACCTCCGCTATTATGGCGATATTTCGCCCGATACGCTCATGGTCTTCAATCCCGACGACCTGTTGCGAAGTGTCGAGCAGGAGTGGATTGAAGACCCACGCATCTCCACCGTGCCCGAGTGGATTGCGGGCATCCGTCAGCAGTTGAGCCTTACTTACAGTGCTTTAGGCATGAAACAGGCGTCGGACTACAATCGCAACTTCTACCTCGACCTCCTTCAGGCAACCAACCAGAATCAGGAACTCGAGAGCCGAACTGCCGAACTGGAATACCAGACGCGTTCGCTCAGGAGTCGCATGGTCCTTTGCGTCGTGCTGCTTGGCCTGGCCTTGCTACTGGCTTTGCTGGTGCAAAGGAGCCTGAAACGTCGTGTTAATACGAGCCTGCGTGAACTTCAGGACGACCAGTGGCAACCTTATCGCGACTTCGTCGCATGGAACAAGGCCAAACTGGACGAACTGGACGAAGAACGCGAGGAGCAGGAGGAACGCTTGGAGATGAGCCGCCGACGCGTGACCGACGACAAACGGAAAAATGCAGAGAACAGGGCCAAGGTCTCTCTCGTACATGGTATCGTGCCCTTCCTCGACCGTATTGGCGGCGAGGTCGTACGTATGAATCAAGAGGGCACCATTAGTCCCGAGCGCCGGGAGTACATCGTGGAGTTGGTGGATGAAATAGAACGCTACAATGCCATCCTTACCGAATGGATTCGCATGGAGCAAGGCCAGCTGAACCTGCATGTATCGACCGTGGAACTGCAAAAGCTCTTCGACATCATTGCCGAGGGCCACTATGCCTTCGACCAGAAGCATGTGACCCTGCGTGTAGAGCCCACCGATGCCTTGGTGAAGGCCGACGAGAGTCTGACCCTCTTTATGGTGAATACGCTATGTGACAATGCCCGCAAGTTCACGCCAGAGGAAGGCCAGGTCACGCTTTCGGCCGAGACGACGGAAGATTACGTAGAGGTGCGAGTGACGGATACCGGTTGCGGACTCTCGGAACAGGACGTCGAGACGTTGACCCATAATAAGGTGTACGACACCTCAGAGATTGGCACGCGGCCCGAAGGGAAAGGCTTTGGCTTCGGGCTGATGAACTGCAAGGGCATTATCGAGAAGTACAAGAAGACCTCTTCGCTCTTCTCCTGCTGCGACTTTGGTGTCCATAGCAAGTTGGACGAGGGGAGTACCTTCTACTTCCGCCTGCCGCGTGTCGTGAGGATGCTTATCTTGCTGATGCTCTTCCCCCTCTTGGCTCAGGCTGGAGAGGAGGTACAACTCTATGATTCGTTGTTCCTGGCCAACGTCGAGGGCAATTATGAGGAGGCCAAATGCATGGCGCAGCGCACCCTCGACGCATTGAATGCCGCACATCCCGAGATGACACCCATGCTGCTTGTCGATTCTTTGGGAACTGAACCTGCGGAGATGCAATGGGCAAAGAGTGGAGTCCGTGCCGACTATGAACTGATTGTGGGCCTTCGCAACGAAATGGCTTTGGCGGCTTTGGCCCTGAACGACTGGACGATGTACCAGTACAACAACCGTGCCTGCATTCGCCTTCACAAGTACCTCCATCAGGACAAGACACTTCCGACCTATTTCCGCCGACTGGAGAGGACCCATCGCAACAGCAACCTCCTCTTGGTGCTCATCGTCGTAGCCTCTGCCCTGATATTGTTCTTCTCTGTCCGACTCTTGGTGGGACTGCAACTTTACAAGAAACGTGAGATTGACGAGCTGAAAGACTATTGCCTCCGTCTCTTTAGCGAAGCCCAATCATTGCCACAGAGCGAGGCTTTCCTGACCCAGACCTCCGACTACCCCGTGATGCAGCAACAGGCTTCGGCCTATCAGCACCGACTTGTCGAGGAGAGCCTGCAACCTATCAACCATTTACGCGACGAAATAGTCCGACTGAGCGACGAGCGTGCCCGACTGGAGTTCGAGCAGAACCGCCTCTACGTACAAAACCAGATACTCGACAACTGTCTGTCAACCATCAAGCACGAGTCGATGTACTATCCCTCGCGCATTCGTCTCCTGACGGAGAAGATGCAGGAGGAGGACATCTCTCAGCTCTCGGAACTCGTCCACTATTACCGGCACCTCTATACCCTGCTTTGCCAACAGGCCGATGCCCAGGTGAGTCAGCCGGGTTTCAAGCGTCAGACGCTCGATGCCGCGCTTGTACTATCCCGCGCCCACGGTTGTGCAACCAGGCTCGCTCGGAAGTACAACCTCGAAGGGGAGGTTGAGCAAGCGTCTGACCTCGATAGTACTACCCTGATACTGGGCGACGAAATCCTGCTCGACCTGCTCTTCGAATCCCTTCTCCAAGGTATGATTCATCCCGAAGCACGCCTCACGCTCCGGGCCGAGGACGAGGGCAACTTCGTACGCTACTCTATAGCAGATGCCTCCATACGGCTCACTACCGAGCAGTTGGCCGACCTCTTTTATCCCGAATCGGGAAAGATTGGCTACCTCGTGGCGAAGCAAATCCTTCGTGAGCACGACACCTACTCCAACCATCCCGGTTGCCGTCTGGTGGCCGAGCCAAGGGACGAAGGTTATGCAATATACTTTACCCTCTTGAAATCAAAACGATAAGCCCCAAGATATGGAACAATTTAAAGTCATCATTGTCGAGGATGTAAAACTCGAACTGAAAGGCACGGAACAAATCTTCCGAAGCGAAATCCCCGAAGCCGAAGTCATTGGTACGGCCCAGAACGAGAGCGAGGTGTGGAAACTCTTCCGCCAGGCCGAACCCGACCTCTTGCTTCTCGACCTTGGACTGGGAGGCAGCACGACCATCGGTGTGGAAATATGCCGACAGGTGCGTACCCGCTATCCTCAGTGCCACGTGCTCATCTTCACGGGTGAAATCCTAAACGAGCGCCTTTGGGTCGAAGTACTGAAGGCAGGTGCCGATGGCATCATCCTGAAGACGGGCGAACTCTTGACCCGCGACGACGTGATGCTGGTTATGAAGGGCCGCCAGCTCGTCTTCAACCAACCGATATTGGAGAAGATTGTCGAACGCTTCAAGCGCAGCGTAATGGCTGAATCTATGCAGCACGATGCCCTCATCAACTACGACATCGACGAGTATGACGAGCGTTTCCTGCGCCACCTTGCCCTGGGTTACACGAAGGATATGATTGCCCAACTCAAGGGTATGCCCTTTAGCCCCAAGAGCCTCGAGAAGCGTCAGACGGAACTTGTCAACCGACTCTTCTCCGAGCACGAGCGCAACGGGGTGAATGCCACCCGTCTGGCCGTCCGTGCCTTGCAACTCCACCTGATTGATATCGATAATCTGGAACCCGACGATGAGTGAAGACCTGAGTGCGCATTTGCTTGAGGACTTGAACGAAAACCAGCGTGAGGCGGTGGTTTGTTGCGACGCCCCCTCGCTCGTGATTGCTGGTGCGGGGTCGGGCAAGACACGCGTGCTTACCTATAAGATAGCCTACCTCATGCAACAGGGCATGGAGCCTTGGTCCATCCTCGCCCTGACCTTTACCAATAAGGCTGCCCGCGAGATGCGCGAGCGTATCGGTCGGCTTGTGGGGGAGCATGAGGCCTCGATGCTTTGGATGGGCACCTTCCATAGCGTATTCTATCGCATTCTCCGTTACGAAAGCGAGCACATCGGCTTTACCTCACACTTTACCATCTATGACGAGAGCGACTCGCGTTCGCTCATCAAGAACATCATCCGCGAGATGGGGCTCGACGAGAAAAAGATTAAGCCAGGTGGGATGCTTCGCCGTATCAGTGAGGCTAAAAACAAATTAATCAAGCCCAGTAATGGCTTGTCTTATGTAAATCTTTCTCTTGGTCAAAAGATTAGCATTGCAAATGTCAAATCAGATTTACTAAATCTTGGATTCAGTTGTTGTGCAGATTATGTTTCTAAGCTTGGGCAGTTTGCGATTCGTGGTGGTATATTGGATATTTTTAATTATTTTGATAAAAAACTTTATTGCATTGATTTCGATGATGATATAATTAATTCTATCCGTATAATTGATTTGAAATCTCGGGATGTATTAGAGAAACGGAGTGAGTTACATATTACTGCCGAGGTTGAGAGTTCGGACTTATTTAGTAGACTATATAGCGTTTATCAGCAACGTCTCCGCCAGGCCGATGCAATGGACTTCGACGACCTCCTTCTTTATACCTACGTCCTGTTGAAAGAGAATCCCGACGTACGTCGGAAATACGAGGAGCGGTTCCAGTACGTCTTGGTCGATGAGTATCAAGATACTAACTATGCCCAACACCAGATTGTCTGGCTGTTGACCGAACATCGTCAGCGCGTGGCCGTTGTGGGCGACGATGCACAGAGCATCTATAGCTTCCGTGGGGCTCGTATCGACAACATTCTGACCTTCCAGCAAGCCTATCAGGGGGCTCGCCTTTTCAAACTTGAGCAGAACTACCGCTCGACGCAGACCATCGTGAATGCGGCCAATAGTGTCATCAGCAACAACCGCAGGCAGATACACAAGCAAGTCTTTAGCCGCCAAGCCGAGGGACTGCCCATTGAAGTATGCGAGGCCTATAGCGATAAGGAGGAGGCCGCCATTGTGGCCAGGAAGATTTACGAACTTGTCCACGGACAGTACGACTATAGCCAAATCACCATTCTCTATCGCACCAACGACCAGAGCCGCATATTCGAGGAGGAGTTCCTTCGTCGCAAGTATCCCTATCGTATCTACGGCGGACTCTCGTTCTACTCGCGTAAAGTCGTGAAAGACGCATTGGCTTACTTGCGCCTGGCCGTGAATCCGCGTGATGAGGAGGCTCTGCGAAGGATTATCAACCGACCTGCCCGCGGTATTGGCAACACCACTTTGGATAAAGTCTTCCGTCTGGCCGTTGACCGCCAAACCACGCCTTGGAGCATCATCAATGACCCCTATGCCTTCGGGCTGGAGGTCAATAAGCCCACGGCCGGAAGACTTCAAGCCTTCGCCCAACTCATCAATAGTGCGGCAGAGCTCGTGCCTACGGAACAGGCCGACACCGTGGCCATCCGCCTGCTGAAGGAGTCGGGGTTGGCCAGTGAAATCAATGCCGGACGAGAGCCAGAAGACCGCGAGAATCAGGCAAACTTCCAGGAACTCGTAGATAGTATCACAGCCTTCGTCTCCGACCGTCGCGAGGAGGGGCTGCCTTACCAACTCACCGACTTCCTGCAACTTGTCTCCCTGCTTACCGACCAGGATAAGGATGAGGGAAGCGACGCAAACTCCATCACCCTGATGACCCTGCATGCGGCTAAGGGACTCGAGTTTCCCGTCGTCTTCATCGTAGGCATGGAGGAGAACCTATTCCCCAACGAAATGTCTCTGAACGAAGGCAATCTGGAGGAGGAACGTCGCCTCTGTTATGTCGGCATTACGCGTGCTGCTGAACGATTGTTCCTTTCGTGGAGCCATTCGCGTCTGCGCCATGGGAAGTTCGAGAACAACCAACGGAGTCGCTTCCTGCGCGAGATTGACCAGAACCTTATCTCCAAGGGCCAGAAGCCTCAAAGCAGTCTGCTCTTTGGCACTCAGCGTCCCATGCGACCTGCTGTTGTGCCCACGCCTCAGGTCCAGCGTCCAGTGTTCAATAAGCCTCAGGCACCCAGTATCCCGCCTTCACCTTCAGGCACGTCGTCTGGCACGATTGCCCCAGGCACCACCATCATTCACAACCGTTTTGGTCGTGGCGTGGTGACGTCGGTCGAAGGGACGGGGCTCGATACGAAGGCCACCGTCCAGTTCGACAATGCAGGTGTGAAACAGTTGCTCTTACGCTTTGCTAAGTTCGAGGTGGTAGATTGATAAGGTCCTTCACCACTTCACCCCCAATGACAATGCCCGCAGCAGCGGGTACGAAAGCATTCGAGGCCGGAACGCTTCGGCGGCCTTCGCTTTCCATTGGTTCAGCCGGTTTCAATGGAATCTCCTCGCTATAGACGACCTTCAGGTGACGAATGCCCTCACGACGTAGGGTTGTGTGCATAATCTTTGCCAACGGGTCAACTTGCGTCTTCGAAAGGTCACTCACACGGAAAGCCGTCGGGTCAAGCTTGTTGGCCGCGCCCATCGAGGAGATAATGGGGATGCCCAAATGGTGGCATCGGCGAACGGGCTCCATCTTTGCCACTTCGTGCCAATACCTCCACCACATAGCCACCTACACCGCCTACACCGAATATGGCCACATGAGCATCATGCAACCTTTCGATGGCCTCCCGGCCAAGTAACATCTGTGTTCTGGTGAATTGATTTTCCATATTCGCTCACAAAGATAAGGAATAATTCCTAATTCTTAATTCTTAATTATTAATTATTTTGTATCTTTGCAGCCAAATTATAAATCGTAACTCACAACTCTTAACTCCCAAGATGCCCAAGATATCTGTCCGCGGCCACGAGATGCCCGAATCCCCTATACGCAAGCTTGCCCCCTTGGCCTATGCCGCCAAAGAGCGTGGCGTCCGAGTTTATCATCTTAATATTGGTCAGCCCGATCTGCCCACGCCCCGTGCAGCCCTTGATGCCATCCGTAGCATCGACCGCAAGATTCTCGAGTACAGTCCCTCGCAAGGTTATCTGAGTTATCGGCGTAAACTGGTCGATTATTATAAGCGTTACAACATCAACCTCACACCTGACGACATCATTATTACCTCGGGTGGTAGCGAGGCTGTGCTCTTCTCATTCCTTGCCTGTCTGAATCCTGGCGATGAAATTATCGTGCCCGAACCCGCATACGCTAACTACATGGCTTTTGCTATTTCGGCCGGAGCCGTCATCCGTACTATTACGACGACCATCGAGGAGGGCTTTTCGTTGCCGAAGGTGGAGCGTTTCGAAGAACTCATCAACGAGCGTACACGCGCCATACTTATCTGTAACCCCAACAACCCGACGGGCTACCTCTATACCCGTCGTGAGATGAACCAGATACGCGACCTCGTCAAGAAGTACGACCTCTACCTGTTCAGTGACGAAGTCTATCGTGAGTTCATCTATACCGGTTCGCCCTATATCTCGGCTTGCCACCTGGAGGGCATCGAGAACAATGTCATCCTTATCGACTCCGTCTCGAAGCGCTATTCCGAGTGTGGTATCCGCATCGGTGCACTTGTGACTAAGAACAAAGAGGTGCGAAAGGCCGTGATGAAGTTCTGTCAGGCTCGCCTCAGTCCTCCTCTGATAGGACAGATTGCAGCCGAGGCTTCGCTCGATGAACCTGAGGAGTACAGCCGCGAGGTCTATGACGAATATGTCGAACGCCGTAAGTGTCTGATTGATGGGCTCAACCGCATTCCCGGAGTTTATAGCCCCATACCGATGGGGGCCTTCTATACGGTGGCTAAACTACCCGTCGATGATGCCGAGCGTTTCTGTGCCTGGTGTCTGAGCGATTTCGAGTATGAAGGCGAGACGGTGATGATGGCACCTGCCAGTGGCTTCTATACGACCCCCGGAGCAGGTCGTGACCAAGTTCGTCTGGCCTATGTCCTAAAGAAGCGTGACCTCAATCGGGCTCTCTTCCTCCTTCAGAAAGCATTAGAATCATATCCCGGAAGAAAGTGAAAGGTTTTACCTGGTTCATGGCTCGACGGCTTTATAGCCAAGGAGGAGGCTCGCGGCGGGCTTCCCGGTTAGCCATAGCCATAGCCACAGCAGGAGTAGCCTTGGGACTGGCTATTATGATAGTCTCCCTGGCTGTAGTCTTTGGCTTCAAGTCTCAGGTAGAGGCCAAGGTCGTCGGTATCGGTAGTCACATTCAGGTGCTCAACTACCAATCACTCTATAACACAGAGTCGCAACCCATTGTCATCAGCGACAGCCTTATCCATGCCCTTGAGGCCATCCCTGAGGTCCACCATGTCCAACGCTTCTGCCTGAAGACAGGAATGCTTAAGACCGACGACAGTTTTCAGGGCGTCGCTTTCCGCGGGATTGACGAATGTTACGACCTTGCCTTCCTACGCCAGAACCTTGTCGAGGGTAGCATCGAAGAACCCTTCTCTTCAGCGGAGAGCACGGGACGTTTGGTCGTTTCCCAGCGCATCGCCCGTCAGTTAAATCTTGGTGTGGGCAGTAGGGTCTATGCCTATTTCTTCGACCAGAATCTTCGTGCGCGTCGGTTTAGCGTCGAAGCCATCTATGCGACCAACCTTTCGGAGTACGATTCACGTCTTGTCTTCTGCGATTATAAGACTGCCCACCAGCTTCTCTCCTTCGAGTCTGACCAGTCGAGTGGGGCAGAGCTGAGCGTAAACGATATGGACTTGTTACCTATGGCCTCCGAACACGTGATGGCAGTCGTCAACCAGACACAAGACCACTATGGTGCCTACTATACTTCGCCTACCATTAAAGACTCTTATCCCCACATCTTTGCCTGGCTCGACCTGCTCGACCTCAATGTCCTAGTCATCCTTCTGCTTATGATAGCCGTAGCAGGGTTCACAACCATCAGCGGCCTGCTCATCATTATCCTCGAACGTACCCAGTTCATCGGCGTCATGAAGGCCCTGGGCTCTACCAACCGTTCCCTGCGCCATCTCTTCATCTATTATGCCGTATTCATCATCGGTCGCGGCATGCTATTGGGTAACATCCTAGGCCTTGGATTATGCCTGTTGCAGCAGCACTTCGGTCTCGTCCAACTCGACCCTACGACCTACTACGTATCCTCTGCTCCCATTCTCATCTCCTGGCCTTGGGTCTTGTTGGTCAATATCGTTACTTTCCTGTCTGCCGTGCTGGCCCTCGTTCTTCCCAGTTTCCTCGTCTCTCGTATCCAACCCGCCAAGAGCATCCGGTTTGAATAGAAAGCAATCACACTAATGAAAAAGATGTCCTTAGCCATGATGCTGTGCTGCCTGACCGCAACCTTGGTAGCCAGTACGCCCAATCGCCAGTACATTACCTATGAAGAATTCGGCGCCGTGGGCGATGGCGTCCACGACGACCAGGCGGCCATTGTCGCAGCCCATAAGGCGGCCAACGAACAGGGCCTGCCTGTTCGCGCCGCAGACGACCGGACATACTATATCGGTAAAGGGAGTGCGGTAGCCGTCATCCGGACAGATGTTGACTTCGGTCAGGCTCATTTCATTATTGACGATGTGTTGACGGATGACTATCGCTCGCCCATCTTCCGCGTAGAATCTGCAGTGAAACCTCTCATAGTCAAGGGCATCCACCAATTGCAAAAGGAACAGAAACGGTTGGGCACAAGCCTGCCAGCCCGCAGTCTTGTTTTCGTAGAGAATAACAGGAAGAAAGTTTACATCCGTTTCGGGCTTAACCAGAATAGCGGAACAGTGCAAAAGGAGGTCTTCATTGCCGACCGTAAGGGTCGGGTGGACGACCGTTCGCCCATTACGTGGGATTATGACGAGGTTACTCGTATGATGGCCTACCCTATTGACCCGAAGACGCTTACCATTCGAGGCGGTTACTTCACCACCTTGGCCAATCAAGCCCCTTCTGAATATAAATATCGTGGAAGAGGAATCGTGGTTAACCGTTCCAACGTACGACTGGAGAATATAACCCATTTCGTCCAGGGCGAAACCGACCACGGGGCACCCTACAATGGTTTCCTCACTTTTGAGTACTGTGCCGATGTCGTAGTGTCTGGTTGCCTCCTCACGCCTCACAAGACGTACACCACCATCGGCAGTGCAGGAAAGCCCGTCACGATGGGCTCTTATGACCTGGTCGCCAGCTATTGCGTGAACCTGCTTTTTGAGCATGGTCGTCAAACTATCGATATCGACGACCAAACCTACTGGGGTCTCTTTGCCTCGAATTTCTGTAAGAATCTGCATATGGACGACATGGTCATCTCGCGCTTCGATGCCCACATGGGTGTGGCTAATGTTACTCTAACTCGCTCCACCTTTGGTCACATGGGTATTCAAGCTATTGGCTTTGGCACTATGCTCATCCAGGACTGTGAGATACGTCGCAACGCCTTGGTAACGTTGCGTGACGACTACGGAAGCACTTGGGACGGTGATATCATTATCAAAGATTGCACACTCCGTCCCATCAGGCCAACGAAGACGCTTACCCTCATTGCTGGTTCCAATCCCGGGACCCATGATTTTGGCTACATCTGCCATCTGCCTCGGCGTGTGCGGGTGGAGAATCTTACTATCGACGATTCCGCCCTCCCCGTCGCGAGCTATCTGGCTCCCTGCATCTTCGGAGATTTCCGGCGCGATGTCACTTTGCCTGATTTGTTGCCTTATTCCCCCACTGAGGAGGTCGTTGTCAAAAACATCCGGGTTGTCAGTGGGAAACAACTGCGTTTATCCTCCAATCCCCAATTATTCCGCGAAACCCGAATGAAGAAGTAGGGAAGAATCGCGTGTCATATATTCCAATCGTAAATCTGTGTCAAAACAACCCGTGACTGGTTTAAGCGCAACCAGCGATTGCTTTGAACAGACGCTCGTATGCACCTATTACAATAAGCCCCCGGCCAGATTGGTCGGAGGGCTCGTCGTATTTGTCGGAATGTGCACACAGAGGAGACGCTTACTTCTTGCCACCCCAGAAGTCTTCTTCGGCCTTCTGCTTGGCGATATAGGCGTCATAAGCAGCCTTGGCACGGGCGTTGGCGGCAGCATTGGCCTGGGCCTCGCGAATTTTGCTGGCCAAACGGTTGGCAGAACCACTGACGGTGATGTCGGCTGTGGAGGCCTGGTCGCAGTAAGTGAGGGCTTGGGGATACTGGCCAAGAGCGGTATAGACAACGGCCTTCTTCATGCAAGCCTGGCCCTTTAGGTCGTTGTCGTACGACATTGCCTTGTCGAGGTAAACGAGTGCTCCGGTGTATTGCTTGCTGTTGATAAGACTGTTGGCTATGACGAGGCTGATGCGACCACGGCGGGCATCGGTCTGACACAACTCGATGGCCTTCTCGTAGTACTTCAGCATGTCTTGCATCTTGCCCTGTTGTTTACTCCAACTTGCCATACCGATAGCGGACTCGTAGGTGGGCTCAATCTGGTAGGCGTACTCGGCAGCCTTGTAGTAGACGTCGGTGTCGTCGCACTCGTTAGCAGCCAGGACGGTCATTGCCTTACGCAGGTAGTCGAGGTTGTCCTTGTTGGCCTCTACCTTCGGGGTAAAGAGTTTTATCAGTTGCTCGCGATTGGCGGCGCCAGACTCGGCAAACACCTGTTCAATGACAGCCAGAGGACGGTCATACTCGGAGACGATGGCTTGAGCCTTCTCTTCGTCGGTCTCTTCCTTGGCGAGTTGGAGCATCTTCTCACAGACTTCGGTAGAGGAAAGATAGTCGTTGAGGTATTGCTCGCGATAGTAGTCGTTGCTGAGTTTGTAGAGCTCGTTGCTGACAGAGAAGAAATACTGAATGTAAGCGCCCTTTACCTCACGGCCGCCCTCTTCGTTGATGGCGTTGATGCCCTTAGCGTACATGTCGTAAATCTTCTGATAGGTGTAGTCATTGCCGTCGGCTCCGTAACCATAGATATGGTAGTAATTGGCTTTGGCGATGAGTACGTCGCCCTCGGTAGCACGTCCGCGCTTGCCTTCGGGGATACTGGCATTGAGGTACTTGAGGTATTTCAGACGAGTGTCGAATAGTCCCATCAACTCATCGAGGTATTGTTTCTTCTTAGCCTGATCGGTCTCAGCCTGTATCAATTGACCAAGCATGACGGCACCGCGGGCATAGATGCTGACGCTGGCGATGGGTGCATTGGTAATGAGCCACTTCCAGTTTTCGTACATCTCAGCCCAGTTCTGGCTGGTGTAGTACATCTGCATCATGGTGATGTAGCCGCCAACTTGCTTAGCGGGGTCGGCCACTTCTTCCTGGCCAATGTAGGCTACCTTAAAACGGGTTTGGTCGTCAGTGAAGTCAGTGTTTCCTTCGTATTTCTCATACTGTGCAAAGGTGGGGAGTACCATTGCCGACAAGCCAAGTGTCATTGCAATCTTCTTAATTTTCATCTCTTTCACGCTATTGGTTTGTAATTAATATTCGTTTTCTGGGTGCAAAATTATAAATAAATTCGCTATCGTGCTTAATAAATCTCGTTAAATAATGTAATAAAATCACAAAAAATGTTATCAGTAGTGGTCATAGTGGGCAATTTCGGGCTTGGTTGAACACTTTTCGTATTCGTCACAATAGCGACGGGTCTCGGCTACAAATCGCTCGTTAAAGATGTCGCATTGGCATATGATGGGGTTCTGAAACCACTGCATGAAGGTTCCGTGCTTGCAGTGGAGGCACTGCACCATATTTTTAACTTTATCAGCCATCGTGTTATTTCTTGCTAAAGGAAATGAGTTGGTTGATGTGGCTACGGATGATAAGCGAGTCCTCGTCCAACACCTCAATATCCATTGTGTCAATGCGTGTAGCCTTGCCATACTCGCGCTGTTGCTGGCTTGTGAGGAGGATGTGTCCGTTCCAGAGTTTCCAACCATTATAGGGTAGGTTGGTACTCTCTATAGACCCGTCGGCCTTGATGTCGATGGATCCGTCCTCGGTGTCCCATTCTTGTGCTAATTGAGTAGCGTTGATAGCCGTGAGCAGGGTTTCTCCACCCTCGGCCAAGGTGATGGCAAAGCGGTCAGAAAGGTTACGCACTTCGCCCAACAAACGTCCGTCCTCACCCGTGTATTGGCTGGTGCGATAAATCTCGAGCGTGTCGCCCTGATCGGTGATGAACTGTAAGGTACTCATGCCCGTGTCTTCGCCTAAATACCCCCAAATAGTGGTGTCGGGTAGGGCGGTCACGACCTCGACGGTGTCCGTCTTTATGGGACTTTCCTCTGTAGTCTGCGGTGTAGGTTTGCAGCCCGCAAATAGCAAAGCAAACATGAGGATGATTGTCAGATATCTTTTCATTGCTGTATGATACGGTTACATTTTTATCTTTCGACATGCGAAGTTAATGCTTTTCATTGGAATTATCAAATAAAAGTGTTAATTTCGCAGCCGAAAACTTAAATAAGAGACGAATTATGCTACTTGATGTCTTATGCATCGTTTTGGGCATCTTCCTTATATTGAAGGGTGCCGACACGATGGTCGATGGCTCGACGGGGCTAGCCCGCAAGTTTCGTATCAGCGAGGCTGTGATAGGTCTGACGGTGGTGGCCTTTGGCACCAGTTTGCCCGAATTTGTAGTCAGTTTCTTTGCCTCATTGAAGGGCTGTGGCGATATGTCGGCGGGCAACGTCATGGGTTCGAACATCTTCAATGCCTTGTGCATACTGGGCGCATCGGCCTTCTTTGCGGCTATTCCGATTAATAAGCGTGCATTATATATAGATATACCCATGTGCTTCTTTGCCGCTTTGGCCTTATGCCTGCTAGGCTTCGACGCATGGCTTTGGCACGCCCAGCAAAACATTCTTTCGCGATGGGACGGACTCATCCTACTCTTCGTATTCGTGCTATTCATGGGCTATAACTTCTACTTGGCTCGTCGTCGGCCCGATGCCGACGAAGTCTTGGAGGGTGGGAAGGAAAATACGTGGATTATCCTCGTGAAGATTGTATTGGGTATTGCAATGCTCGTCTTTGGAGGTAATGTGTTGGTCGATTCGGCTTCGAATATTGCAAAGGAATTTGGCGTAAGCGAAGCAGTCATTGGCCTGACCATTCTGGCCGCAGGTACTTCGCTTCCAGAATTGGCTACTAGCATCGTGGCCGCTCGTCGTGGAAGCATTGATATGGCCATTGGTAATGTCGTAGGTAGCAATGTGTTCAATGTCTTCTTTGTGCTCGGAACGGCATCGACCATCCGTCCTATGTTGATTGCTGATATCCAACCCCTCGACGTACTGATGTTCGTCGGAGGCCCCGTGCTCTTATGGCTCTTCGCCCTCTTGTTCCGCCGCATAAATAGATGGATGGGCACCATTCTGGTGCTCACCTATGTGGCCTATCTCGTACTTTTGGTCAAGCAGGCTACGGCTTAAGGCTAAGCAGGATCCGTGCGGGAATCTTTACGAGTTTTTTGTTGACGACACGCTTTACGACAACGCCTCCTTGCAGTTCCATCAAATAGGTGGAGTCGTTTTGCTGGGTCAGTTGGATGGCTTGCGTTTCACTACCTTGGTCGTTCGACAAACGAAGGGTGGCCTCGTGGTCATTTGCGATTTTGAACGAGGTCACCATCCAGACGCCATAGATGCCCTTGCCAGCCAGATAACCATTCATTGGGCCAAAAAGTTCCATGCCAGGGACGGGGACGGACTCTTCGTAAAGGTCGATGCGCAATTGGGCTTCCTCGTCCTTGCTTTCGAGGTTCAACCGCCAAGGCTCGGCTGCAATGCCAGCCATTGTGGCGAATGTCAGGAGTAGGGTGGTGAGGCGTTTCATCGGGACAAAGTTACGTATATTTCCCGATTCGTGCAAGTCCAGACTTGATTTACATCAAGAATTTTTGTTCTTCGCGCGTATTCATAAATATATAATAGGGCAGCATTAGCCTTTTTTCGTATCTTTGTGGCCGTAAATAGCGTATTTTAATGGAAACAGAAAGGATAGTCCCAACGTTCGTGTTCGAATCGAGTTGGGAAGTCTGCAATAAGGTTGGAGGAATTTATACGGTACTCTCGACGCGGGCCAAGACGTTACAAGAGGTGCTGAAAGACCATTTGCTCTTCATTGGCCCCGATTTCTGGCGTGGAAAGGAGAATCCTCTCTTCGAAGAGGATAGCCGTCTTTGGGCTGACTGGGTGAAAAAGGCTCGTACGGAGGGCGTCAGCGTTCGTGTGGGTCGTTGGAATATTCCTGGCCATCCCTTGGTCGTACTTGTTGATTTCCATCCATATTTTGTGGCTAAAGACGCTATTTACGGTACCCTGTGGGCTGATTTTGGTGTGGAATCGCTTCATGCCTATGGCGATTACGACGAGGCTTCGATGTTCTCGTATGCAGCGGGTAGGGTCGTTGAAAGTTACTACAATCACTTCCTCTCTTGTAGCGACGAACGCGTAGTCTATCAGGCTCACGAGTGGATGACAGGTCTTGGTGCACTCTACATTCGCAAGCATGTGCCTGCCATTGCCACCATCTTTACAACCCATGCCACCAGCATCGGTCGTAGCATAGCTGGCAATAACAAGCCTCTCTACGACTATCTCTATGCTTACAACGGCAACCAGATGGCGCAGGAACTCAACATGGAGGCCAAGCACTCGATTGAGCGGCAGACTGCCCACCATGTTGATTGTTTTACGACGGTGAGCGATGTGACAGCCCGTGAGTGTGAGGAACTCCTTGACAAACGATGCGATGCCGTTTTAATGAATGGTTTCGAGAACGATTTTGTACCTTCGGGTAACAAGTTCACTTCCGCTCGTAAACAGGCTCGTGAGCAATTGCTCCGTGTTGCCAATGCCCTAACGGGACAGGAGTTTCCAGACGATACTTTTATCGTGGCTACGAGTGGTCGCTATGAGTTCAAGAATAAGGGCATCGATGTCTTCCTTGAAGCTATGCATCGTCTCGACTGGCAAGCAGACTTGAAACGCCCTGTCTTAGCCTTCGTAGAGGTGCCTGCCTGGGTGGCAGGACCACGTCAAGACCTTCAGGAACGGCTCGTCTCGGGCAAGTCGTTTTCCACCCCCTTGCCAATGCCTTTTCTGACACATAACCTCAATGATTTGGCTAACGACCACGTCCTGGGCTCCCTGCGTTGGTTTGACAAATCGAATCGTATAGAAGAGCGTGTGAAGGTCATCTTTGTTCCCTGTTATCTAGATGGAAAGGACGGCATCTTCAACCTCCCTTACTATGACCTGCTCATTGGCAACGACCTTTCCGTCTATGCCTCCTATTACGAGCCTTGGGGGTATACCCCTCTTGAGAGCATTGCCTTCCATGTGCCTACTGTTACTACCAGTCTTTCTGGATTTGGCATGTGGGTGAAGAAATCTGCTGCCTCGCAGTTGGCTAACGGTGTAGAGGTCATAGAACGCAATGACTACAATTACTCGGAGGTTGCTGACGGTATTGTACGGGCTATCCTTGAATATGCCTCGTGGGGCAAGACACAACGCAACGAGGCTCGCCGATGTGCCTCCCGACTGGCACAGAAAGCCCTTTGGAAAAACTTCATCCTCCATTATTATGAGGCCTACGACATAGCTCTGCGTAAGGCCGAGATACGCAAAGAGACACTTTAAGCAAACACACAAACTTAATTAACAACATAGAATTAATTGTATGAAGATTAAAGCAAGTAACACGAATCAGGCTTCGTTCCGTACGATTAGCGTCCGGAGCAACATCCCCGAGAAACTGACAAAACTCGAGGAGTTGGCACACAATATGTGGTGGGCTTGGAACCATGATGCCCGTAGCCTGTTCCGTAACATTGATGAGAAGCTGTTTGACCAGTGCGGAGGCAACCCCGTGCTGATGCTCGAACACCTGAACTATGAGAAGATGAGTGCCTTGGCAGAGGACAAGGCTGTGCTGAAGAAAATGGACGACGTCTATGCCCAGTTCCGCACCTACATGGATGTAGAGCCTGACCATAAGCGTGCTTCTGTAGCCTATCTTTGTATGGAGTATGGTTTGAATCAGGTCTTGAAGATTTACTCTGGTGGCCTTGGCATTCTTGCTGGTGACTACCTCAAGGAAGCCAGCGACTCGAACGTAGATATGGTAGCTGTTGGTTTCCTCTATCGCTATGGCTACTTCACACAGACCCTCTCAATGGATGGTCAGCAGATTGCCAACTACGAGGCGCAGAACTTCGGTTCACTCCCCATAGAACAACAACTCAATGAGGATGGCACGCCAATGGTTGTTGATGTGCCATATATGGACTATTACGTGCATGCATATGTATGGCGTGTCAACGTAGGTCGTATCAAACTCTATCTGCTCGATACCGACAACGACATGAACTCCGACTTCGACCGCCCCATCACCCACGCTCTCTATGGCGGCGACTGGGAAAATCGTCTGAAGCAGGAGATTCTGCTCGGCATCGGTGGTGTGCTCACGCTGAAGAAGCTGGGCATTACGAAGGATGTCTATCATTGTAACGAGGGCCACGCCGCCCTATGCAACGTACAACGTTTGGTTGATTTGGTTCAGGAAGGCATGACCTTCACCCAGGCTCTCGAACTCGTGCGCGCATCTTCGCTTTACACTGTCCACACACCCGTGCCTGCCGGTCATGACTATTTCGACGAAGGCCTCTTCTCAAAATATATGGGTGGCTATGCCGACATGCTGGGTATCACTTGGGACGAGTTTATCGGTATGGGCCGCATGAATCCTGATGACCACAGCGAACGCTTCTGCATGTCCACCTTTGCCTGCAACACCTCTCAGGAGGTCAACGGCGTATCGTGGCTCCACGGCGAAGTGTCGAAGAAGATGTTCTCAGGCATCTGGCAAGGCTACTATCCCGAAGAGAGTCATGTCGGTTACGTGACCAATGGTGTCCACTTCCCCACGTGGTGTGCCAACGAGTGGCGCAAGCTCTATCGCAAGCACTTTGCTCCCGAACACCTTGCCGACCAGTCGAACCAGTCGATTTGGGAGGCCATCTACAACGTCAGCGACGAAGAGGTGTGGGAGACCCGCACTCAGTTGAAAAATAAACTGACCGACTACATCCGTGAGCAGTTCCGCGACTCTTGGCTCAAAAATCAGGGCGACCCCTCACGTGTGGTCAGCCTCATGGAGAAAATCAATCCCAACGCCCTGCTTATTGGATTTGGTCGTCGTTTTGCTACCTACAAGCGTGCCCACTTATTGTTCACCGACCTCGACCGTCTGGCTAAGATTGTCAACAATCCCAACTATCCTGTCCAGTTCCTCTATACGGGTAAGGCACATCCTGCCGACGGTGCAGGTCAGGGACTTATCAAGAAGATTTACGAAATCTCTCAGCGTCCTGAGTTCCTCGGTAAGATTATCTTCCTCGAGAACTACGACATGCAGTTGGCACGTCGCCTCGTATCGGGTGTCGATATTTGGATGAACACTCCGACACGCCCCCTCGAGGCCAGTGGTACCTCTGGTGAGAAGGCCCTGATGAATGGTGTCGTCAACCTCTCCGTCCTCGATGGCTGGTGGCTTGAGGGCTATCGCGAAGGTGCCGGATGGGCACTTACCGAGAAGCGTACCTACCAGAATCAGGCTTATCAGGATCAGCTTGACGCTGCCACTATTTACTCTCTCCTAGAGAACGAAATCATGCCTCTTTACTATGCCCGCAACAAGAAGGGTTATAGCGAGGGCTGGGTACGTGTCATCAAAAACAGCATTGCCCAGATAGCTCCCCACTATACGATGAAGCGTCAGTTGGATGACTACTATTCGAAGTTTTACAATCGTCTGCGCGACCGTTCTCAGCTCCTGCGCAAGAACGGCTGTCAGCTAGCCAAGGAGATTGCCAACTGGAAGGAGACTGTTGCTGAGCGTTGGGATCAGATTCAGGTTGTCAGTGCTGAGAAGCCTGAACTGTTGAGCCTTGGCATGCCTCAGGCTGGTGAGAAGTATCACATTCGTATCGTCATTGATGAAGCTGGTCTTGAGGATGCTGTTGGGCTGGAGCTTGTGACCCTTTCCACCGACAAGGATGGCGTGGACCACATCTACTCCGTTGAACCCTTCAGCGTGACGGGTCACGAAGGCAACAATTATACCTTCGAACTCGACCATACCATTAATAACGCAGGCTCCTTTAAGGTTGGCTATCGTCTGTTCCCGAAGAACGAAAATCTGCCTCACCGTCAGGACTTCTGCTACGTTAAGTGGCTCTGAGTCTTATAACTACTAAGGAGAAAAGAGAAAGAATCCCGAAGGCATAAAGCTTCCGGGATTTTCTTTTTCCGCTATCCGTAGCGTTCTTTATAGCTTGGCAAGCCCTCCCTCTGAGGTTTCCTTGTAAAGAGAAGGAAGATCGTGGCCAGTCTGCTTCATTACCCGAAGGACACGGTCGAAGGAAACGCGATGGTGCCCATCAGAGAGCGATGCATAGAAGTTGGCATCGAGAGCTCGGGCTGCAGCAAAGGCATTGCGCTCGATACAAGGTATCTGCACAAGGCCGCAGACTGGGTCGCATGTCATACCGAGATGGTGCTCCAGACCCATTTCTGCCGCATATTCAATCTGGCTTACGCTGCCTCCAAATAGTTGGCAGGCCGCAGCTGCAGCCATCGCGCTAGCTACTCCGACCTCGCCTTGGCAGCCCACATCGGCACCAGAGATGCTGGCATTCTTTTTCGCCAAATTCCCGATAAGACCTGCTGTAGCAAGGGCATGGAGGATGCGCTCTTCGGAGAATGTGTGGTTGTGACCTAAATGATATAATACGGCCGGTAGAACACCACATGAACCACATGTGGGAGCAGTGACGATGATGCCTCCCGAAGCATTCTCCTCGCTAACAGCAAGGGCATAGGCATAGACGAGGCCAGAACTCTGTAGATTTGCCTTATAGCCCTTGGCTTTAGTATAATAGATGGGGGCTTTGCGCTGGAGGCCCAGTGGGCCAGGCAGGACACCTTCATGGTCGATGCCTCGTTCGACGGATTCTTGCATGACTTGCCATACACGACGCAGATAGTCCCAAATCTCTGGTCCCTCATTTTGCTCAACATATTCCCATAGCGAACACCCCGTCTCGCGGCACCACTGAATAATGTCGTCCATTGTGGTCAAGGGATAGACACGGCGGTGCTCGACAGCATCGTTGGGACCTTCGGACAATGCTCCGCCTCCGACGCTATAGACCGTCCACGGATCATGGATGGAGCCGTCCTCCCGACGTACAGCAAAGCGCATGGCATTGGGATGGAAGGGGAGGCGTGTGTGTGGTTCCCAGTGGATTTCGACGGGGGCTTGTGGCTCAAGCACACGCAGGATGGCGACGTCGGTCATGTGGCCCTTACCCGTTGCGGCGAGAGAGCCATAAAGTATGACATCAAATGCTTTGGCCTCGGGATGGCGCTCGAGATACATCTTAGCCGCAGACTGAGGAGCCATCGTATGGCTGCTACTGGGCCCGATGCCTATGCGATAGATATGGCGAATGGACTCCATAGGAAAAGGTGAGAAAACAGGAAATCTATATGAGATACTGGTCGCTGATGCTCTCGTTATTTTCGACGCGAGAGATGGTGCTGGCAATAAGTTCTGCTACGGAGATTTGCTTCACCTTGGGGCATTGGCCGCGATAGGGGATGGAGTCGGTGAATACCATTTCGACGAGAGGACTCTTTTCGACGCGCTCGTCGGCGGGGGCGCTCATGATGCAATGGCTGGCAATGGCACGTACCGAACGGGCTCCGTTCTCAATCATCAGTTCGGCGGCTCGGGTAATTGTGCCACCCGTATCGACGATGTCGTCGAGCAGGACGACGTTGGCGTCCGTGACGTCACCAATGACCTGCATAGTGGCCACTTCGTTGGGGCGTCGACGAGTCTTGTTGCAGAGTACAAGGGGACATTTGAGGTATTTGCTATAGGTCGATGCGCGCTTCGAACCACCTACGTCGGGCGTGGCGATGACCAGATTCTCAAGATTGAGACTCTGGATGTAGGGCAGCATGACGGAGGAGGCGTAGAGGTGATCTACGGGAATGTCGAAGAAGCCCTGTTCCTGGTCGGCATGAAGGTCCATTGTGATGACGCGGTGGACACCGGCTACAGAGAGCATATCGGCCACAAGCTTGGCACCGATGCTGACGCGTGGTTTGTCCTTACGGTCCTGACGCGCCCAGCCGAAGTAGGGAATGACGGCATTGATGGTACGGGCAGATGCGCGTTTGGCGGCGTCAATCATCAGCAGCAGTTCCATGAGGTTGTCGCTGTTGGGAAATGTGGATTGCACAAGAAAGACATCGCGTCCGCGTATGCTCTCTTCGTAACTGACGGAGAATTCGCCGTCGGCAAAGCGTGTGATGACCAAATTACCAAGCGGACAGCCGAGTGCCGCACAAATCTTTTCGGCCAAGTAGCGTGTCTTAGTGCCGCTGAAGACCAGGAAGTGGGTGTTTTGCATTGTTAATTATTTTTCGAGATAACGATATAGCGCGATTATTCTCAATCCGTTGCCTGACGGAGCTTGCGGAAGTGGGCGATGAGGTCCTTGTAGTCGTAGCCGCGATGGATGTTGAAGCGACGCCAGAGGTCGCCCCTGATGACTACGCCACCAAATCCGTACTGCCGCACCTGAGAGATGTTTTCAAGTGCTATGCCGCCCTGGGCCATGACGTGTTTGTCGATGATGCCCTGACGGGTGGTCTGACGGAGGTCCTGTTCCGTGAAACGTGCCACGTAACTGGGTTCGGAGATGCTGTCGAAGACGTTTTTCAGGATTACGTACTTACTCTGCCGCTTCAGTTGTGCCACCTCGTCCAGCGTATAGCATGTTCGCGTGAGCGTGTCGTGATAGTCGGGTGGGGGTGTCGGGTTATGATGGCTTAGGTGGATGCCCATGAGGTTGAACTCCTCCTTCAGGTAGAAGTGGTCGTGCACGACGATGCGATGGTGGTATTCCTCGGGCAGGAGGGTGAGCAGCCGCTCGCAGAATACGGGTTCGCTCTGGGGCTTACGAAGGTGGAGTATATCAAGGCCTTCTTCGAACAGGGTGGTCAGAATCTTATCCTCTTCGATGAAGAAGTCGGGGGATGTCAGTAGAATCAGTTTCATGCCGTCCGCTTAATTCACGGCAAAGATACAAAATAAATTGGTAATCGGCAATTGATAATTGATATTTATTTCATATATTTGCAACATGAAAAAGATAGTCCTACTTGCTGTCCTCTTTTTGCAGCTTCCCCTGAGTGCCAGAAACCGAGTTGCCGATCCCAAGCCCTGTGGCCCTTTGCCTAACGAGAATCAGCTTCGTTGGCAGGATATGGAGATGTATGCCTTTCTCCACTACAGCCTGAACACCTATACCGACCAAGAGTGGGGCTTCGGCAACGAATCGCCCTCGCTCTTTAATCCGGAAAGGCTGGATTGCCGTCAGTGGGCCAGGGTCTGCAAGCAGTCGGGCATGCGAGGCATCATCCTGACGGCCAAGCACCATTGCGGCTTCTGCCTATGGCCTTCGGACTATACCGACTACTCCGTGAAGAGTTCGCCCTGGAAAAGCGGAAAGGGCGACATCGTCCGCGAACTGGCCGAGGCTTGTCGTGAGGAGGGGCTGGCTTTTGCCGTCTATCTCTCGCCCTGGGACCGCAATCATCCAGAGTACGGACGACCAGAGTACATTACTTACTTCCGCAATCAGTTGCACGAACTGCTGACGCGCTATGGCGATATCTTCGAAGTGTGGTTCGACGGAGCCAATGGCGGTGACGGTTGGTATGGCGGTGCCAACGAAATGCGACGCATCGACAAACTGACTTACTACCAGTGGCCAGAAACCTTCCGACAGATTCGTGAGATGCAACCCCGCATCGTCATCTGGAACGACGGCAGCACACGTGGCGACCTGCGCTGGGTGGGCACTGAGGCAGGTAATGTGGGCGAGACAAACTGGAGCCTGTTGCGAAGCACTGGTCAGGTGGAGCATTGGATGCTGCGGATAGGCGTGGAGGACGGCGACCTCTGGGTACCCGGCGAAACGAACACGAGTATCCGTCCGGGATGGTTCTACCATAAGACGGAGGACGGCAATGTCAAGAGTCTGTCGAAGTTGATGGAGATTTACTATTCGTCGGTAGGCCGTAACTCTACGCTCTTGCTCAACTTCCCCATCACGCCCGACGGACGCATCCACCCAAATGACAGCCTGCGCGGTCTGGCCTTTGCGAAGGCTATCCGAGAGACCTTCCGCACGAATCTGGCTGAAAAGGCTGAGATTGTGGCCACGAATGTGCGCGGACAGAGCAAGCGCTATGCGGCCCGGCGTGTCGTAGATGGCCGGAAGGATACCTATTGGGCAACGGATGATGGTGTCACCTCTGCCTCTCTGACGATTAAGTTCAAGGAGCCAACCACCTTCAATCGCTTCCTCGTCGAGGAGTACATCCCGCTGGGACAGCGTGTAAGGTGTTGGCAACTGGAGGCTCTCGTCGATGGCGAGTGGCAACCGCTTCGTGACCATCTGGTAAAAGGCTCTGACGGCCTGACCACCATAGGCCACCGACGTATCATCTGCTTCCCTGAGGTCACGGCTACCCAACTGCGAATGACCATTGCTGACAGCAAGGCTTGTCCTCTTATTTCCCGCCTTGGCGTATATCGGGCACAGGAGATAACGGCCAGGACGGCCGACGCCGGAGAGAAGCGTTCGTCGGGCCTTCACATCTTCTTTGCCAACGACAACACGATGCTCATGGACTTCGACGAGCCACAGCGCCTCTCGGGCTTCCGCTATTTGCCGCCACAGGATTCGAGCGACGGCGTGGTGACTCATTACAGCCTCTGGGCGTCGAACGACTGGAGCAAGTGGGAACTGCTCTCGAAGGGCGAGTTCTCCAACATTGTCAACAACCCCATCTGGCAGACCATCACGTTCAAACCCACGACCTGTCGCATACTGCGTTTGCAGGCCGAACGCATTGCAAGCGGTCAGCTTATGGGTTATGACGATATAGAGTTGATACCCGCTCAGTTTTGAGCCGCGATGCTCTGAGCCACCGCCCAGCCCATTGTCCAAGCGGCTTGCAGGTTGAAGCCACCCGTCACGCCATCCACATCCGTCACTTCACCCGCCACGAAGAGGCGGGGAAAGCGCTTGAGCGATAGCGTATTCGGGTCTATCTCACGAAGTGAAATGCCCCCAGCCGTTACGAACTCGCCCTTGTAGGTCCGCCTGCCGTCGGTGTGGTAGGTGTCGGCCGTCAGTGTGGCAATGAGCCTGTTGCGCTCACGCTTGTTCAGTGCGTCCCATCGTTGCGAGGCCGAGATGTTCGCCCTTTCGAGCAGCATGGCCCACAGACGGCTGCTCAGCCACTCGGGATGGTGGTTGGCCACAAGGCGGTCGCTACGTTGGAACGAATCGAGCAGCCTGCCCACTTCCTGCTCGTCGCGGCCCTCCATCCAGTTGATGAGCAGGGCGGCACGATAATCCCGTTCTGCCAGCCATCGGGCGGCGTAGGAGGAGAGGCGCAGGATGGCCGGGCCACTCACCCCAAAGTGGGTCAGGAGCAATGGACCTTCGGCACAGAAGCGAGTGCCGGCAAAGGCGACGGAGACAGACGCTGCAACCGTCCCCGATAGGCTCTGCAGGCGCTTGTCATCGACATTCAGGGCGAAGAGCGACGGCACAGGCGACTCGAGGCGTAAGTCGAGAGGGTCGAGGAAACTGAGTCCCTGCCTGCGAGGCGCCCCCCCTGTCGTCACGACCAGGACGTCATATAGATGTGCCTCGTTTCCCACTATTATTTCGTAGCCAACGCCTTGGGGTTTGACCTGCTCTGCCTTGGCGTTCGTGAGCAATCTTACGCCGAGTTGACGCATTAGGCGAAGCAGTGTCCCGACAATCTCCATGGCGTCCTGCGACTGAGGAAAGACGCATTCGTCCTCCTGAATGACCAACCTTACGCCCTCCCGTTCCCACCATCGACGGCAGTCTTCGGGAGAGAAGTGTCGCAAGAGCCGCTCCATCAGTCGTGCTCCACGTGGATAGACCTTCGAGAGGTCGCTGATCCCGCGGAACGAGTTCGTCAGGTTGCAACGTCCGCCGCCCGTGACGGCCACCTTCGCCAACGGCCGACGCCCACGCTCGAAGACCGTGACCTCGGCTTCGGGCATCCTCCTCTTCAGTTCGATGGCACAGAAGCAACCCGCAGCTCCTGCTCCGATGATGGCAACTCTCATCTGCTTGAAATTCGGTTTGTTGCGCGAAGATACAAAAAAGTTGAGAGATAAGAATCAGGAATTGAGAAATAATTATTACATTTGTGTCCAAATTCGAAAAAGTACACGATGATGCAATACCTGATAGGACTCGGAGGACTGCTGATAGGCCTTGCTATCGCAGGATACTTTATTATGCGATTGCGCACGCGCGTGGCCGTACTCGATGGTGAGCGCAAGTTTGCGCTGGCCGATGCCGAGCGGCTTCGCACGGAAGGCGAACAGAAGGCTGCACAGATGCGCCAGGATGCAGCAAACATGCGCGAACGACTGCTCCAGCAACAGCAGGAACGCTTAGACCTGGCTAAACAAGAGTACGTGGAGGCCCTTAGGGCCATGCGCGAGCAGCACGAGCACCAGATGGGGCAACAGCTGCAACTCGTGCGCGAACAGATGAACTCGGCCTCCGAACGCATACTGAAGGAACGTGCCGAAGAACTCTCGACGAAGAACCGCGAGCAACTCTCGACCATACTCACCCCCCTGCAATCGAACATCCAGCAGATGCGCGAGGCTGTGGAGAAGAGCGGACGTGAGCATACCATCACGATGCAACGCCTCGATGCGTCTATCGCAAAGAGTTTCGAGTTGAGTCGCGAGGTGGGAGAGCGTGCCGACCGCCTGACCCAAGCCCTCACCGGCGAGAATAAGACGCAGGGCAACTTTGGCGAACTGAAGCTGAAGCAACTGCTGCAAGACATGGGACTGGAGGAGGGTGTGCAGTTCGAATTGCAAGAAACCCTCCGCGACGCCGAAGGCTATACGGTGAAGGACGACAACCACCGACTCATCCCCGATGCCATCCTGCACTTTCCCGACAATCGCGACGTGATTATCGACTCGAAAATGTCGTTTACGGCCTTCGAGGAGTACTGCAACACGAAGGACGCGGACGCGCAGAGCGATGCCCTGCGTCGGCATATTGCCAGCATGCGCACCCACGTTAGCGAACTGGCCAAGAAGAACTATCCCAAATACATGCGCGACGACCATGCCCGGCTCGACTTTGTCCTGATGTACGTCTTCTCGGAGTCGGCCTTGCAACTGGCTCTGGCCAACGACACCACACTCTGGAAGGAAGCATACGACAAGGGCGTCATCATCTCGGGTTCCCAAAACCTGTATATGATACTGCGCGTGCTCGAACTGACCTGGAAGCAGACTCGCCAATACGAGAACCAGCAGCAAATCATCGCCTTGGCCGACGAACTCGTGGATCGCGTACAACTCTTTGCCGAACGAATGGCCGACACCCGCAAGCAACTGGAGCGCACGGCCGAGTCCTTCGACAAACTCCGACTCATCACGGCCGACAAGGGCAAGAGCATCGTGACCTCGGCCCGCAAACTCCTGAAGATGGGTGCCAGCGAGAATGCCAAGCGGAACATCTCGCTCACCTCACTGGCTATCGACGAAGAGACCCAACCCGCAAGTAATAATTCATTATCACACGAACATGAACAGACAGAAGAAATTCATCCTGCAAGAGAGTGAAATCCCGACTCAGTGGTACAACATCATGGCCGAAATGCCCAACAAGCCGCTGCCGCCCATCCACCCGGCCACGCGGCAACCGCTCACTTGGCAAGACCTGGCCCACATATTCCCCGAGGAGTGTGCCAAGCAGGAACTGAACCAGACGGACGCCTGGATTCCCATTCCTGAGGAGGTCCTGGATAAGTACCGCTACTATCGTTCGACCCCGCTCGTGCGCGCCTACGCCTTGGAGGAGGCCTTGGGCACCCCGGCCCATATCTACTTCAAGAACGAATCGACGAATCCCCTGGGCTCGCACAAGGTGAATTCGGCTCTGCCCCAGTGCTACTACGCCAAGCAGGAGGGTACGACCAACGTGACCACCGAGACGGGTGCCGGCCAGTGGGGAGCCGCCCTCAGCTATGCCGCCAGCGTCTATGGGCTCGATGCCGCAGTCTATCAGGTAAAGATATCGATGCAGCAGAAGCCCTACCGCAGCAGCATCATGCGCACGTTTGGCGCTACCATCGAGGGCAGTCCTTCGATGTCAACACGTGCCGGTAAGGACATCATCACGCGCGACCCCATGCACTCCGGTTCGCTGGGCACAGCCATCAGCGAGGCCATCGAGTTGGCTACGACCACGCCGAACTGTAAGTACACGCTGGGCTCCGTGCTCAACCACGTGGCCTTGCACCAGACGATTATCGGTCTGGAGGCCGAGAAGCAGATGGCCCTGGCCGGCGAGTATCCCGACGTGGTGATAGCCTGCTTTGGCGGCGGTTCCAACTTTGGCGGTCTGGCCTTCCCCTTCATGCGTCACAACATTAAGGACGGTCGCAAGACGGAGTTCATTGCCGCAGAGCCCGAGAGTTGTCCGAAACTGACTCGCGGCCGCTTCGAGTACGACTTTGGCGACGAAGCCGGCTACACGCCCTTGCTGCCCATGTTCACGCTCGGTCACGATTTCAAGCCTGCCAACATCCACGCCGGCGGCCTGCGCTATCACGGGGCAGGCGTCATCGTGTCGCAACTCCTGAAGGACGGGCTGATGCACGGCGTCGATATCCCACAGCTGGAGACCTTCGAGGCCGGTATTCTGTTTGCCCGCACCGAGGGCATTATCCCCGCACCGGAGTCGAGCCACGCCATTGCCGCCGCCATCCGTGAGGCCAAGAAGTGTAAGGAGACGGGCCAGGAGCGGGTCATCCTCTTCAACCTCTCCGGTCACGGACTCATCGACATGACGGCCTACGACCAGTTCATCAACGGCGACCTCCACAACTACCAGGTTACCGACGAGGACATCGCCCGCAACCACATTGGCGTCTGAGCCCGTGGGGGTCAGCGTACTCCGATAAGTTTATGGGTTTGGAGGCTCAGCCTCCACCTGGGGTGGGCGAGCACTGCCTCTATCGTTTGGTCGAGCAACTCTCTGTTGAGGGTTGCTCTTCCTGTGTCGCAGGGTTGCAGACACCACACCCGTGCATCGAACATGCGTTCGTAGGGCTCCAGGTCTTGTCCCTCGAAGACCACCTTCAGTTCGTGAGGCTTCCGGACGACCGTCTTCTCCAGCACCTTGGGCGAACAGGTGACCCAGTCGATGCTGGGTGGCACTGGGCGTGTGCCGTTGGTCTCTATCTGTACGAAGAAGCCCGCCCCGTGCAGGGCTCCTACGAGTTGGGGTAAGTCGCGTTGCAACGAAGGTTCGCCCCCCGTGAGCACGGCATGTCTGGGTGTATGGCGAAGTGCTTCGGCCACTATCTCGTCTACGCTCATCTCAGTGCCTTCCTCGTGCCGGGTGTCGCAGAAGTCGCACGCCAAGTTGCACCCGCTGGTGCGGATGAACACGGCCGCCTGGCCCGTAAAGTAGCCTTCGCCCTGTATGGAACAGAAGATTTCGTTAATCCTCATCGCGCTCGTACGAAGCCTGATTGTTCTGGCTCTCTACGACATCTACGCGGTAGGCCTGCGGAATCTGGTCGCACACCCAGCGGGCGATGTTCTCCGCCGTAGGGTTGAAGGGCAGTACGTCGTTGAGGTTCGCATGGTCCAGGCGGTCGCGTATGAGGTCCTTCACTTGGGTGAAGTCGGCCACCATTCCGTCGCGGTTCAGTTCGCGCGACTTACAGTGGATGGTGATTATCCAATTGTGTCCGTGCAGCTGCTGGCACTTGCTTTCGTACGAAAGCGTAAGTTGGTGGCTTGCAGATACTTCCAGAGTTTTCTTTATGTAGTACATGATTACGAGTTATAGAATTGTGTAAAGGCCTTGATGCAGTATTCGTGGTCCTTGAGCGAGGCCGTTTCCCGGCACGAGTGCATGGCCCAGATGGGGTTGCCCATATCCACGCCGCGCAGGGGCAGGCTCGAGGCCAGGATGTTGCCCAGTGTGCTGCCGCCAGCCACGTCGCTGTGGTTCACGAAATACTGTACGGGCACGCCTGCCTCCCGGCATGTTTCGGCAAAGACTGCTGCTGAAGCGGCATCGGTGGCGTACTTCTGGGCAGCGTTTATCTTGATGACCGGCCCACCTCCCATCTGAGGGTGGTTCGTCGGGTCGTACTTTTCGGAGTAGTTGGGGTGCCAGGCGTGGGCGTTGTCGGCCGAGACCATGAAGGCTTGTTCCACCGAGCGGTAGTAGTCGTCCATCGAACCGCCCTGAGCCAGCACGATACGTTGGAGCATGGCGGAGAGGAAGGGACTGGCGGCACCCTGCTTCGTCTGGCTGCCCGTCTCCTCGTTGTCGAAGATGGCGAGGACTTGAGTGGTCTGTGGCGTTTTCTCGGCATCGAGCAAGGCCTCCATGCCGGCGTGCACCATCGAGAGGTCGTCGAGCCGTCCGCTGGAGATGAACTCCCCGTTCAGTCCCACCTGGCAGGCTGGGGTAGCGTCGTAGAGGTAGAGGTCGAAGTCGAGGATGTCTCCCCGGTCCACGTTCAGTTCCTCGGCAATCAATCGCAAGAGCACGTTGTCGCGCTCCAGTTCGTTGTTGATGCTGCCCAGTATGGGCAGCATGTCCTTCTGCCGGCTGAGTTTCACGCCGTCGTTGACCTGCCGGTTGAAGTGGATGGCCAGGTTGGGGATTACGAGCAACGGGCGCCGTATGTGGAGGAGTCGGGTGGTGGGATGCAAGGCATCGCTTCCTCTCAGCACGACGCGTCCGGCCAGCGAGAGCGGTCGGTCCATCCAGGTGCTCATGATAGGTCCGCCATAGACTTCGGTATTCAGTTTCAGCAATCCTCCTTCGCACTTGATTTCGGCCTTTGGCTTGATGCGGAAGGTGGGCGAGTCGCAATGTGCGCAGATAATGTGGAAACCGGCGTCGGCGAGCGTCCGAGAGCCTATTCTGAAGGCATAGGCGGAGGAGTCGTTCTTCGTCACATACCATTGGCTGCCGGCTCCCATCGCTGGCAAGGGCTGTGTCGGGTCGATGCGCTTGAAGCCTTTGGCTTCCAGTTGTTGGCTTATGGTCTTGACGGCCAGGAAGTTGACGGGCGAGTTGTCGAGGAATTCAAATAGTGTCATAATATGGTTTTATTAGAAGATGGTCGTCGAGTTCCAGGGGTAGAACTGGTCGCTGACGGAGAATGTGCCCAGTGCACGCTCCAGTTTGTCGCGTGTCAGGGGTATGTGCGCCATGCGTGCGCTATCCAATCCTATATACTTGCGTGGTTTGTTGGGCAGCCAGGTCCAGAACTTCTCGATGCTGTCCTCGCCCAGTTCGTCCAGTCCGGCGTAGGCGATGACGACGGGCAGGTGGAAGCGGTTGACGCAGCGCGAGATTTGCCAGTTCAGGATGTGGCTCTCGGTGTTCAGTACCGGACTGGCCACGACCAGCAGGTTGTCGGCCTCGGCCATCAGCCGGAGGAATCGGGTCTTGGTGGTCGTCTCCAGCAGGTCGTCGTGCTGGGCCGAGAACTCTATCTCGTGCATGTTGACGAAGTGGAACCGGTCGGGGTGGTTCTTCTCCCATTCTTGCAGCTGCCGGAAGGTGTGCAGGTTGCTGTTCACCGCGTCTCGCACGGCGTCGGCATCGAAGGCGATGTAGGTGGCTCTTGGTCTCATAGTCGAAAGAATTATGTGCAAATTTACAAATTTGTCGCAAAGAAACCCACTTATTCCCGATTTATTTTTTAAATTTGTGGGCAAATCGTAAAACTGAAGCCAATTATGAAGAAGTATTTCCTCCTGCTGATGCTCTCTGCATCGTGTGTGCTGATGGCCCAAGGCCAGCGGCTGACCGACTATGTCGATCCCCTCATCGGTTCTGGCGACCACGGCCACGTCTTCGTCGGAGCCAACGTGCCCCAGGGCATGGTCAACGTCGGGCCTACCCAACTGGAGACCGGTTGGGACTGGTGCTCGGGCTACCACTACGACGGCCGCCAGATAGTCGGCTTCGGCCACTTGCACCTCTCCGGCACGGGTTGCAGCGACCTGGGCGACATAGCCCTGATGCCCACCCTGCAGGAGTTGGAACTCTCGCGCGAGGGACTGGCCACGCCCTTCCGCCACGAGAACGAACTGGTCAGGCCGGGCTACTACGGCGTCGTCCTCGACAAGTCGAACATCCGTTGCGAGATGACCTGTACCGAGCGTGTGGCACTCCACCGCTACACCTTCCCGCGCGGCTCCAACAACGCCCGCATCATCATCGACCTGGCCAACGCCGTGGGCGACCGCCTCTCGCAGGCACGCATCTACCGCCTCGACGACACCACCCTGGCCGGCTACCGCCTGAGCCACGGCTGGGCACCCCAGCAGCAACTCTATTTCGTCATCCAGTTCTCGAAACCCATCCACAACTGGCTCTGCAACCCCGAGGACATGTCCTACTCGCAGGCCACCTTCGAGGTCGGTCCCGGCGAGAGCCTGCTCGTCAAGGTTGCCCTTTCGCCCACTAACGAGATGAACGCCCGCCTGAACATGGCCACCGAGATGCCCGGATGGGACTTCCAGACCGTGCGCCAGGAGGCCCTCCAGGCCTGGGACACCCAGCTCGGACGCATCAAAGCCCGCTTCCGCACCGAGCGCGAACGGCGCATCTTCTACACCGCACTCTACCACTTCCTCTATGCCCCCGTCGTATGGAACGACGTCAACGGCGACTACATGGGCTCCGACGGCCGCATACGCCACGCTGCCCAGTTCCAGAACTTCACCACCTGGAGCCTCTGGGACACCTACCGCGCAGCCCATCCCCTGGCCACGCTCATCCTGCCCGACGTGCTTCAGGACTACGCCCAGACGATGCTCCACATCTACCGCGAGCAGGGCGAACTGCCCGTATGGCACCTCATGTCGAACGAGACCTACTGCATGGTGGGCTGTCCCGCCGTACCGGTACTGGCCGACCTGGTGCTGAAGGGCGTCCCGGGATTCGACTACAAGGAAGCCTTCCAGGCCATGAAGGCCAGCCTCCTCAGGGACAACCGCTCGCTCGACCGCATGAAGCAGTACGGATGGGTGACCTGGGACACGGGCGACGGCGAGGCCGTAGCCAAGAGTCTCGAGTACTACCTGGCCGACTGGAGCGCCGCCCAGGTTGCAGGCCTTGTGGGAGAGAAGGAAGACAGTGCCTATTTCTACAACCGCTCGATGAACTACAAGCGCATGTTCGACCCCGAGCGGCAGGTGATGCGCGCCCTGAGCACAGAGGGAAAATTCCGCGACGAACCCAACTTCAACCCCGGCCACCAGACGCGCGACTACACCGAGGGCAACCCCTGGCAATACACTTGGCTCGTGCCCCACGACGTCCCAGGACTCGTCGGCTGCTTCCCCTCGAAGCAAGCCTTCATCAATCGCTTGGATGCCCTCTTCGAAGCCGACGGCGACCTGGGTGAGAACGCCAACCCCGACATCACGGGGCTCATCGGCCAGTACGCCCACGGCAACGAACCCAGCCACCACGTCCTCTACCTCTACAACTACGTAGGCCAGCCCTGGAAGACCCAGCAGCGCGTGCGCCAGGTCATGCAGGAACTCTACACCGACCAGCCCGCCGGTCTCTGCGGCAACGAGGATGTCGGCCAGATGTCGGCCTGGTACCTGCTCTCGGCCCTCGGCCTGTATCAGGTGGAGCCCTGCGGCGGAGTCTATCAGCTGGGTAGTCCCGTGGTCGAGGAGGCCACCATCCACGTCGGCCAGGACCGCACCTTCACCGTGCGCACCCACGGCAACTCCGACCAGAACATCTACGTCCGCGAGGTGCGTCTCAACGGCCGCCGTCTCACCGAGCCCCGCATCCACTATCGCGACATCGTGGCGGGCGGCACGCTCGACTTCTACATGACGAGTAAACCTGGGAGGAAGTAAAAAAAAAGCTTTTAGCTTCATAGTTCTTTTCTTTTTTAGGGACCTTAAGGACTTTAAGGACCTTAGAGACCTTAGGGACTTCGTAGCGCGCTTGTCCTTTCTTGCTGCAAAGTTACGGCAATGGTGGGCGTTGGCCAAGTTTTTGGCCCTCGGGCAACCACTTGGGCAACTGTGCGCGGCCGGTTTTGTTGCCCGTTCGGTTTACTTTTGTTGCATTTGTTGCATTTGTTGCACTCGGAATTTTGTGCCCCTGGCCCTATCATAGTATATGACTTTTATTATCATATTATAGATAAGGCCCCAGACGGGGCTTTTCGGGGTGCAACAAATGCAACATTTGCAACACGCTCAGTATCAGTACGGTAGCAGGGTAAGGGCCACAGCGGCCACGCGGCAGTGGCGCTGGAACTCGGGTAGCTGACGCCCCCTCTTTAGTGACCCTGAGCCCCCAGAACCAGGGCAAAGTCAAGCGCTGGCCTGCCCAATCACAGAGGATACATGCGGCTGGCAATTGAACGGGCAACAAAAAGGGGGAGTTTTGTTGCCCGTTCAGTTGCCCGATGCTTTTATTCTTGCGCATGCCCGCTTTTCTTCGTAACTTTGCATTGGCAAACGAGATGTAACGGCAAATCGGAAAGAAGGCCCTGACCCTGCGCGCGAAGCCCTTAAGCCCTCCGACCGAAGACCTGAAGAGCTAATTAGCAACGCCCGGTTCGCTTGGCACCTTGTGGCTCGCCGGCCTCTTGACGTTTCTTAACTTCTTTTAATAGTTGGAATATTGCAAATAAGAGGAGAAAAGTGTATCTTTGCACGCGAATTAAGAAAAGTTATTATATATTAGTTATGAACGAATCAATCGACATCCGCGAGCTGAACGAGCGGATAGCAGAAAAGAGCGCCTTCGTGACCAACCTGCAGACGGGAATGGCGCAAGTGATTGTGGGACAGAAACACCTGGTGGAATCGCTGCTCATCGGCATGCTGAGCGACGGACACGTGCTGCTGGAGGGCGTGCCGGGTCTGGCCAAGACACAGGCCATAAAGACACTGGCTGCGCTGGTCGATGCCAAGTTCAGCCGCATACAGTTTACGCCCGACCTGCTGCCGGCCGACGTCGTCGGCACGATGATTTACTCGCAGAAGGACGAGCGCTTCGTCGTCGAGCAGGGCCCCGTGTTTGCCAACTTCGTGCTGGCCGACGAAATCAACCGCGCACCGGCCAAGGTGCAGTCGGCACTGTTGGAGGCCATGCAGGAGCGCCAGGTGACCATCGGCAAGCAGACCTACCAGTTGCCCGACCCCTTCCTGGTACTGGCCACCCAGAACCCCATCGAGCAAGAGGGCACCTACCCGCTGCCCGAGGCTCAGGTGGACCGCTTCATGCTGAAGGTGGTCATCGACTACCCGAAACTGGAGGAGGAGAAGTGCATCATCCGCATGAACATCGGCGGCGAGCGCGAGCAGGTGCGCCCCGTACTGAAGACGGAGGACATCCGCGAGGCCCGCGAGGTGGTGCGCCAGGTGTATGTGGACGAGAAGATTGAGCAGTACATCACCGACATCGTCTTCGCCACGCGCTATCCCGAGAAGTACGGACTGAGGGAACTGAAGGACTACATCGAGTTCGGAGCATCGCCCCGTGCCAGCATCAACCTGGCCCTGGCAGCCCGGGCATACGCCTTCATCAAGCGCCGCGGATACGTCATCCCCGAGGACGTGCGCGCCGTGGCCCACGACGTCTTGCGCCACCGCATCGGACTGACCTACGAGGCTGAGGCCAACAACGTGGTCTCGGAGGAAATCGTCAGCCAGATCATCAATAAGATTGAAGTGCCTTGATTTGACAATTTGACGAAAATATGCTACCCCAAACGCGAGTCTTACCATTGTATGATGAGTGCAAGGAACTTCTTAGTATAATAATTCGTTCTATTGTTTCTACAAGGAAGCATTTGGCGCAGCAATAAAATTGTAAAATCGTGAAATTGTCAAATAGTGAAATCTTAGCGCGAGTCCGGCAGATTGAAATCAAGACCCGGGGGCTGTCGAGCAACATATTTGCGGGCGAGTACCACTCGGCCTTCAAGGGCCGCGGTATGGCCTTCTCGGAGGTCAGGGAGTACCAGTACGGCGACGACATACGCGACATCGAGTGGAACGTGACGGCCCGATTCAACAAACCCTACGTGAAGGTGTTCGAGGAAGAGCGCGAACTGACCGTGATGCTCCTGATCGACGTCTCGGGCTCGCTCTCGTTCGGCACACAGCGACAGATGAAGCGCGACATGGTGACCGAGATTGCCGCCACGCTGGCCTTCTCGGCCATACAGAACAACGACAAGATAGGGGTCATCTTCTTCTCGGACCACATCGAGAAGTTCGTCCCGCCCAAGAAGGGCCGCAAGCACATACTGTACATCATACGCACGCTGCTCGACTTCCGGGCCGAGAGCCGACGCACCGACGTGGGACAGGCCGTCCAGTACCTGACACAGGCCCTGAAACGCCGCTGTACGGCCTTCGTCCTGAGCGACTTCATGGACGAGCGCGACTTCCGCCAGCCACTGACCATCGCCAACAGGAAGCACGACGTCGTCTGCATCCAGGTCTATGACCGCCGCATCGCGGAACTGCCCGACGTGGGACTGATGAAGGTGCGCGACGCCGAGACGGGCATGGAGCGATTCATCGACACCGCGAACCGACGCATCCGCCAGGCCCAGGCCCAGTGGTGGAAGAAGCGCGTGGAGTACCTGCGCGACACGTTCTCGCGCTCCAGTGTCGATAGCGTCTCCGTGCGTACCGACCAGGACTACGTGGCTGCCCTGATGAGCCTCTTTGCCAAACGAAGTTAGAAGATGAAACGAATCGTATTATTTCTCATTATCTCATTATCTCATTTTCTCACTAATGTGAGTGCCCAAGTGAGCGTGGAAGCCCGCATCGACTCGATGCAGATACTCCTGGGCGAGCAGACGGGAGTGACCCTGACGGTCACGTGCGACCGAGGTGCCGAGGTGGAGATGCCCGCCTACCAACCGGGACAGACGCTCATCGACCTTGTGCCCGTGATGATGACCCTGCCCGCCGACACGACCCTGCTGAACGGCGGCCAGCGACTGACCGTAAGCCGCAGGTACATGATAACGTCGTTCGACGTACGGCCCATGGGCGACACTCTCTACAACCTGCCACCCATGACCGTGCGAGTGGACGGCAAGGAATATGCGTCGAACAACCTCGCACTGAAGGTCTATTCGATGCCTATCGACACCCAGCACCTCGACCAGTACTTCGGACCGAAGACGGTCATGCCCGCCCCCTTTGCCTGGGACGACTGGAAGTGGGTCCTCTGGGGCAGTGTGCTGGTGTTCTTCCTCGTGGTCTGCATCGTCGTCCTGGCCACGTCGCTCCATACGGGTAAGCCCCTGATACAAATCATCCGGCGCAAGGTGCGCCAGCCCGCCCACAAGGTGGCACTGACCGAGATAGAGCGCATCAAGGCCGAACGCACCTGGGCGCAGGAGGACTCGAAGGAGTACTACACCCAACTGACCGACACCCTGCGCACCTACATCCAGGACCGCTACGGATTCAGTGCGATGGAGATGACCTCGGGCGAAATCATCGACCGGCTGACTGAGGAAAACGACGAGGAGGCACTGCGCGAACTGCGCGAACTCTTCGAGACGGCCGACCTGGTGAAGTTTGCCAAGTACCAGACGCTCATTAACGAGAACGATGCCAACCTGATGACCGCACTCGAGTACATCAACCAGACGAAGCAGGAGGTTGACCCTAACCAGAAGCCCGAGGAAATCATCATCACCCCCGAGGCCAAGCGCCAGCGCGCCACCCGTTGGACCATGCGCATCACCGTCGTCGTAGCCTCGCTCGTAGCCCTCGCCCTGATGGCGTGGGTCGTTTACCGAACCATTGACCTATTGTACTGACATGACATTCGCAAACTCAGCATACCTGTTCCTGTTGCTCCTCCTGGTGCCCTACGCCGTATGGTACATATTGTATCACAGGCGTTCGCACCCCGTCATGCAGGTCAGCAGCACCGACGCCTTCCGCTTCGTCGGACATACGTGGAAGGAGTATCTCGTCCACCTGCCCTTCCTGCTCCGACTGGCCTGCCTCTCGCTGGCCATCGTGGCACTGGCACGGCCCCAGACCACCAACAGCTGGAAACAGACCGACGTCGAAGGCATCGACATCATGCTCTGTATGGACGTATCCACCTCGATGCTGGCCGAAGACCTCCGCCCCAACCGCGTAAAGGCTGCCCGCGAGGTGGCCATAGAGTTCATCTCGGGACGCCCGAACGACAACATCGGACTGACGCTCTTTGCCGGCGAAGCCTTCACGCAGTGCCCGATGACCGTGGACCACGCCGTGCTCATCAACATGCTGCAAGGCATGCAGTGCGACATGACCGCCAAGGGCATGATTGAGGACGGAACGGCCATCGGTATGGGACTGGCCTCGGCAGTAGCCCGACTGAAGGACTCGAAGGCGAAGAGCAAGGTGGTAATCCTGCTGACCGACGGCTCGAACAACCGCGGCGACATATCCCCCCTGACGGCCGCAGAGATTGCCAAAAGCTTCGGCATACGCGTCTATACCATAGGCGTGGGCACCAACGGACTGGCACGCTACCCGGTACCTGTGGCCGGCGGTGTGCAGTACATACAGGTGCCCGTCGAGATTGACACCAAGACCCTGCAGTCGATTGCCTCGAAGACCGACGGCGAGTTCTATCGCGCCAAGGACACGAAGGGACTGCATGAAGTATATCAGCAGATTGACCAACTGGAGAAGACGAAACTCAACGTGAAGAAGTTCTCGAAGCGCTACGAGGCCTTCGTGCCCTTTGCCCTGGGCGCCGTGCTCTGCCTCTTGCTCGAAATCCTGCTGCGCCTAACCCTGTTAAAGAGAATACCCTGATGTTTAGATTCGAAAACCCGGAATACCTCTACCTGCTGGCCATCCTTCCCCTGTTGGCCGTGCTCTATTACTATAGCAACTTCCGCCGCCGCCGACGCCTGAAGACGTATGGCGACCCCCACTTGCTGCGGGAACTGATGATCGACGTCTCCCTGTGGCGTCCGCAGGTGAAGATGTGGCTCATGCTGCTGGCTCTCGGTTCGCTCATCATAGCCGCGGCCCGTCCGCAGTTCGGCACGAAGATCGATACCTCGGAGCGCAACGGCATCGAGGCCATCATCGCAATGGACATCTCGAACTCGATGCTGGCCAACGACGTCCGACCAAGCCGCTTGGACAAGGCCAAGATGCTCGTCTCGAACATGGTCGATGACATGAAGGACGACCACGTAGGACTCATCGTCTATGCCGGCGAGGCCTTCGTCCAACTGCCCATCACTAACGACTACGTCTCGGCCAAGATGTTCCTCGAGGGCATCGACCCCTCGCTCATCAGCCTGCAAGGTACCGACATCCGCACCGCCATCGAACTGGCCGCGAAGTCGTTCACGCAGAAGAAGGACATCTCGCGCGCCATTTTCCTCATCACCGATGGCGAGGACAATGAGGGTGGGGCAGTGGAGGCCGCACGCGAAGCCGCAAAGAAGGGGATGCGCGTCTATGTCCTGGGCATCGGCAGCCCCGACGGTGCACATGTGCCCATTCCCGGCACGACGCAGTACTTCATCGACGAACAGGGCAATCCCGTCGTCTCACGCCTGAACGAGGATATGTGCCGCCAGATAGCCAAGGCCGGCGACGGGGCGTACATCTACGTCGATAACAGCAGTTCGGCCCAGCGCGAACTCTCGAAGTATGTCGATAAACTGGCCAAGGCAAAGCTGGAGAGCCAGGTCTATAGCGAGTTCGACGAGCAGTACCAGGGATTCATCATCCTGGCCCTTGTCTTCCTGATGATAGACATTTGCCTGCTCGAGCGCAAGAACCACTTGCTGCGAAACTTCCAACTCTTCAAGCGGGTGTCAGTCGTCGTCGTACTTACCTCGCTCTTTATCGGTACGGCGCAGGCTCAGTCGTATCGCGACTACATCCGCCGAGGCAACCGCCAATATCGCGACTCCATCTACGACAAGGCACAGGTGCAGTACCAGAAGGGCTTCCAGCTCGACTCTAACAGCGTACAGGTTCGCTACAACCTGGGCAACACCCTGCTCTATCAGGGACAACCGAAGGAGGCCATGCAACAGTACGAGAGTGCTGCCGCTGTCGAGCGCAATCCCGTTCGGCTGCATCAGATCTACCACAACATGGGCGTAATCCTGCAAAGTCAGCACCAGTTCGGTCCGGCCATTCAGGCCTACATCAGGGCATTGGCCGCTGACCCCACCGACCACGAGTCGCGCTATAACCTTGTGCTCTGCCAGTATCAGTTGCAGAAAGACCCGCAAGGCGGAGGTGGCGGACAGAGTGGCAACGACAAGAAAGACGAGCAGAAGCAGGAGCAACAACAACAGCAACAGAAGCAGGAACAGCAGAAGCAAGACCAGCAGCAACAGCAACAGCGCGAGAGCGAGATGAGCAAGGAGAATGCCGAGCAGATGCTGAACGCTGCCATGCAGAACGAACGGCAGACGCAGGACAAGGTGAAGAAACAGCAACAGCAGTCGCAACGCCGACGCCTGCAGAAGCAGTGGTAAAACGTGAAAGGTGAAGAAGATGAAAAGACAGATAATATTTTTCTTTCTATTATTTAGTATAGCGAATGCTTGGTCGCAAGTCAAGGTTACCGTGCAGGCTCCTTCGCAGGTGGAGGAAGGCCAGAGTTTCCGCGTGGGCTATGCCGTAAACACGCAGGAGGTGGAGGACATACAGTTGAGCGAGACCTCAGGACTCGACTTACTCTATGGTCCTTCGGTGTCGCGCAGCAGCAGTTTCTCGATGGTGAACGGCAAGACGACACACTCCAGCAAGACTACCTATACCTACATATTACAAGCTAAGAAGCAGGGCACCTACAAACTACCCGTCGCCACCGTGAAGAGTGGCGGACAGACGTATAAGTCGAATCAGGCCAGCGTCCAGGTGCTCGAGGGCAGTGGAGACCAGGGCAGTGCAGGCCAACAGCCACAAGCACCCGCCAACCGCGTACGCACACAACAGGCCGGAGAACGCATAACGGCCAGCGACCTCTACGTGGCGGCCATCGTCAATAAGCACAAGGTCTATGAGCAGGAGGCCCTCTTGCTTACCTACAAACTCTATACCCTCGTAACCATCTCCCCAAACTACATACCCGAGATTGCCGAACTCGACGGCTTCCACGTGCAGGAGGTAAAACTGCCCATACAGAAGGATGTGCAGACCGAGCGCGTCAACGGCAAGACGTATCAGACGGCCGTCCTCAGTCAGTATGTACTCTTCCCCCAGAAGACGGGAAAACTGACCATTCCCTCGAGCAAGTTCGAGTTTGAGGTGCGCCAGGTAGATAGGAGCATCAACCCCTACGATGCCTTCTTCAACGGAGGTTCTCAGGTCGTACGCATTCAGAAGAATATCGTGGCACCAGCCGTAGAGTTGCAGGTCGAAGCCCTTCCCACCCGTCCGGCCAACTTCTCCGGTGCTGTGGGCACCCAGTTCAGCGTCAGTGGCTCGCTCTCGCCTGAGCAGGTCGATGCCAACGACGCCGTATCCCTGCGCCTGGTCGTAAGCGGTGTGGGCAACATGAAACTGATGAAAGCACCCCAAGTCCAGTGGCCTAAGGACTTCGAGTCGTACGACCCCAAGACGAGCGACAAGACCCACGTCGGTTCGAACGGAGCCTCGGGCAATGTCGTCTATGACTATACGGCCGTTCCGCGTCATGGGGGCAAGTTCTCGGTGCCGCCCGTCGAGTTCTGCTACTTCGACACCAATACGAAGAGCTATCGCACACTGCGCACCGACTCGTTCCACGTAGCCGTCTCGAAGGGCATCAGTTCGGGTGTACGCCGTCCGACGAATCAGGAGGACCTCACCGTACTGAACAGCGACATCCGCTACATCAAGACCGCCCCGACGACGCTTAAGTCCCAAGGCGACTCGTTCTTCGGCAGCCTTTCTTATTGGCTCGCTTACGGCGGTGCACTGGCACTCTTCCTGCTGATGGTGGCCATATTCTACCGTCAGGCTAAGGCCAACGCCAACGTAGCCCGACAGCGTGGGCGAAAGGCCTCTAAGGCCGCTTCCCGTAGGCTTAAGAGTGCTGCCAAGTTGCTGAGAGGAGGCCAGGCGGGTGCATTCTACGACGAGGTGACCCGTGCCCTTTGGGGGTATGTGGGCGACAAACTCAACTTGCCTGCTACCGACCTCAATAAGGAGAACGCCGCCCAACTGATGCAAGCGCGTGGCGTCACTACGGAGAGCGTCGAGCGCTTCCTCTCCGTCCTGAGCGATTGCGAGTTCGCACGCTACGCCCCAGGCGACCCCTCAGAGACGATGGACAAACTCTATCGCGATGCTACGGAAGTTATCAACCAGTTAGATAGTAAGTTATGAAACGGACAATAGCATTTACCATTTGCCATATACTCTTTACCATTGGCCTGCTGGCCGCAAACCTCGACTCGCTGAAGGTGGCGGCCGATAGCGCCTACGCCAAAGAACAGTTTGCCCAGGCCGCCCAACTCTATCAGCAAATTGCGCGCGAAGGGGAGAGCCCGGCCATCTGCTACAACCTGGGCAACGCCTATTATCGTCAGGACGACATTGCTCACGCCCTCCTTTGGTACGAACGCGCCTATCTGCTGAATCCAGGCGATGCCGACATCCGTTTCAACCTCGATATGGCCCGTTCGAAGACCATCGACCGCGTCACACCCCAGCACGAGTTCTTCTTCGTTACTTGGTGGAAGCAGTTGATTAATGCCATGAGTGCCGATGCTTGGGCGCGCCTTTCCATTCTGCTCTTCGTCCTTTGCCTGCTCTCCTTGGCCGTCTATATCTATGCCTCACCCATCTGGCTTCGTAAGGTGGGCTTCACGCTCGCTGTGGTACTCCTGCTATTGACCATCTTGGGCAACGTCTGCGCCTTTGGTCAGCGCTATAGGCTTACCCACCGCACGGGAGCCATCGTCATGTCGTCGGCAGCGACCGTCAAGAGCACCCCTTCCCAGTCGGGTAGCGACCTCTTCGTGCTCCATGAGGGCACCTACGTAAGCATCCGCGACAATACACTCGATGACTGGACGGAGATTTCCCTGGCCGACGGCAAGCAGGGCTGGATACAGAGTAAACAGATAGAAGGGATATGATTGAGCAACTGAAGTCGTTGGACAATAGCCTCCTGCTGGCCCTCAACGGTAGCGATTCCGCCTACTGGGATGCCGTCATGTGGATTATTACCAAGACGCAGACGTGGATTCCCCTGCTCGTGGTCGTGCTCTATGTCGTGCTGAAGAACTGCGGTTTTCGTCGTTTCCTGCTCATCGTCGTCGGTCTGGCCCTGACCATCCTGCTGGCCGACCGCATCTCCAGTGGACTTATCAAGCCATTCTTCATGCGTTGGCGACCCACCCACGATGCGACCTTCCTCGATACCATCGACACCGTCTTCGCCTACCGTGGCGGTCGCTACGGTTTCGTCTCCAGTCACGCCGCCAACACGTTCGCCGTCTTCGCCTATCTCTCCCTGATTCTGCGCAGTCGGCTTATGACCTTTGCTCTACTGCTCTGGGCCTGCCTCTCTACGTATTCGCGTGTCTATCTCGGCGTCCACTTCCCCGGCGACGTCCTCTTTGGCAGTCTGCTGGGTCTCTTGCTCGGTCTGCTCGTCTATCGCCTATACGTCCGTGCGAGCGAACTCTCCGACGGCGGCGAACGGCAGTATTACTCGACGGCCTACACTTCGTCCGGCTTCCTCCATAGCGACATGCACCTGCTCGTCTTCACCCTTATGCTGACCTACCTCTGCGTATTCCTCGTTGCCATCCCCCTTGCCACCCGATGACCTACGAAACCCATCCTCTCCAGCCCTTCCTTCCCCCCAGTGGGCGCATCCTGTTCCTTGGCAGTTTTCCACCTCCTAAGGCACGCTGGTCGATGGACTTTTTCTATCCTAACTTTCAGAACGACTTCTGGCGCGTCATGGGGCTCCTGCACTTCTCGGATGCGCAGCACTTCGTCCTTGCGGACGAGAAACGCTTCGACCGCGAACGCATCGTCTGCTTCTGTCAGGAACGGGGGCTTGCCTTCTTCGATACTGCCATGCGCGTCTGCCGACTTAAGGACAATGCCAGCGACGACTACCTGGAGATAGTAGAACCCACCGATGTCGGTGCCCTTCTTTGCCAGATGCCCCATTGCCACGACGTCGTGACTACTGGCGGTAAGGCCAGCGAACAACTCCGGCAGCAACTCCCCATGCCCATGCCCCGGATAGGCGAATACGCCGAGGGCGAGGCCTTCGGGCGCACGCTCCGCTGGTGGCGTATGCCCAGCACCAGTCGCGCCTATCCCATGCGCCTCGAAAAGAAGGCCGGCTTCTACGCGCGCCTGTTTCCTAATTTAATGATATGCGACGCTTCGCCCAGCGACGCGTAACCCAGACGACAGCCATGTGATGCTGCCAAGAGTGCCATACTATGGCACTCATCGCTGCCATACTATGGCACACCCCACTGCCATACTATGGCACTCCTCCCAGCCATGTGACGGACGGAAACCATCGACGTGATGCCCTTGTCCGAGGCACGGAAAAGCCCTGACAATTTATGCGCAACCAAAAGGTGGGACTGGTGAACATCTTTACAAAACACACGAGTTGCGGACTGGCCATCAATGAGAACTGCGACCCGGACGTGCGGCAGGACATGGAAACGATTTTCAGCCGCCTTGTACCCGAGTACCTTTGTGAGTATCGCGACGTGGGTGGCCCGCGCCGCGTGGTAGTGACAATCGTAGGGGAATGAAAGGACGTCGGCAGGAATCAGTTGCAGAATCGGCCTTTCATTCCTTATATTATATATATGTAGTTTATGTAGGGGGATTTCGCCCTCTATATCATATATCCATATGAGTTCTCTTCTAACAGGTGCCTCATGAAGTAAACCACCTGTCGCCGCCACCAGGCCCAGTCGTGGGCGACATCGTGGCCCCAGTAGTCCACCCATGCGGGCACCTTCTTCTCGTGCAACAGGGCATCGAGTTGGCGCGTACTTTCCAGAAGTTCGTCTTCCCAGGCTCCCTGACCCACACAGAGGATGATGCGGCGCTGGCGATAGAGATTACAGTAGGGATGGTCGTCGGGCATGTTGCGCAGGAAGTCGTAGGGCGAATTGTCATAGACGAGCGGGTCGGTGTAGTTGGGGAAGAAGTAGCCGGCATAGTAGAGGCCGCTCAGCGAGAGCAGCGTATGGAAGAGGTCGGGCCGACGGAAGAAGAAGTTGGCGGCATGGTATCCGCCCATGCTGCATCCCGTGGCGATGAAGGTCTCGTCGGGATAGCGCCGTACCTGTGGGATGAGTTCATCCACAATGTAGTGGTACCACTGCTCATGGCGCTGGATGCGTTGGTGCTGGTCGCCCTGCGAGAGCGACCACGTCTCGCGGTCGATGCTATCGACACAGATTAGGCGTATGAGTCCCCGGTCGATGAACCCAGAGAGTACGCCCACCATGTCGAAGTCCTGATAATCGAAGAAACGGCCATCCTGCGAGGGGAACACCAGTACGGCTTGCCCCTCCGTGCCGTAGGTCTTGTACTCCATATCGCGGCCCAAGGCCTGACTGTATGCTTTCACGTATTGTATGTTCATTGTTTTTCGTGTACAAAGTTAATAAAATTCTGGACATCTGCCATGGTTTTCAGGCGCGCAGTGTACATTTGTTGTCCCATTGCTGCCTCGAAGAGGTCGGGCATACGCTCGCACATCACCATATCCGCGCTGTATCGTGAGAGTACCTCTTCGTGCGAATAGCGATAGCGGTACATGTCGCGACGGCTGGCAAAGGCGCAGTAGTATTGCTCGCCTTCCTCGGTGCGCCGTTCGCCGAAGGCCACCATGTCGGCCCATATCTTATAGACGTCGGTGGAGTGGGCGTAGTTAATCATGTCGGGAGTATAGCCACCCGCCGGGCGCATGTTCACCTCCAGTGCCACGAAGTCGCCCCGGCGGCCAAGCCCTCGGCGGTCGCGGTCGAGGCGAAAGAACTCGAGGTGGACGAAGCGGCTCACTACGCCGAAGGCCTTCACCGTGCGGCGGCTCAGCGTACGCAATGGCTCGGGCATGTCCTTATCAACGTAATAGGAGAGGTCGAGCCGCTTGTTCACGATGTCCATGATGGAAGGCGGCCAGACGGTCATGGACTCGAAGAGCGGTTCGCCCTGTGTATCGATGACGGCATCGTAACTGCATATCTCGCCCGTGATGAACTCCTCCAGGACGTAATGAGGGAGTAGCGTCGCCCGCTCGTAGAAGTCGGAGAGTTCCCTCTCGTCGTGTATCTTGTACGTCCCGCTTGCCCCTACGCCCACGTCGGGCTTGGCGATGAGGGGGAAGCCCGTCTGCTGTGCGAACTGCCGTGCGGCCTCCAGTCCCTCGTCGGTCTTTATCTGCCGTGCCGTGGGGATATGTCCCAAGGCATAGTACCGCTTCATGGCCGACTTCTCCTTGATGGCATCGATGTGGTCGTTCTGTATGCCCGTGCGGACGTTGAAGTCTGTACGCAGTCGTGCGTCTTGTGCCAGCCAGTATTCGTTGTTCGACTCTATCCAGTCGATGCGCCCATAGCGGAATGCAAAGTAGGCTACGGCCCGATAGACGGCATCGTAGTCTTCCAGCGAATCCACGCGATAGTACTCCGTCAGGGCTTCGCGTAATTCCCCCGTCAGGTTCTCGTATGGCGCATCGGCTATGCCCAGCACCCTGACACCGTTCTGCCTCAACCGTTGGCAAAACTGCCAGTACGTATGTGGAAAGTGCGGCGAAATGAATATAAAGTTCTGCATATATTTAACTTTTAACTTTCAACTCCTCAATATTTGTCATTGCAGCCACACACGAGTCTGACCAAACATTCTCGGCTGTCTCCAACATGTCCAGCAGGGTATAGATGGGCAGGATGACCCCCATCACCGTCAGGGGCATCCCCATACCAGCCATCAGGGATAACGTGAGGAAGTAGCACCCCATCGGTACTCCGGCATTGCCCACCGCCGCGACCACCGACACCACGAGCCACAACAACAGCGTGGGCCACGTGAGGTCGACACCGCCATGTTGCATGACGAAGAACGAGGTGACGAGGATGAAGGCCGAACAACCGTTCATGTTGATGGTGGTGCACAGGGGCAGGACGAAGCGTGATACCTGTGGCGACACGCCCAGCCGTTCCTCTGCCGTGCGCATGGTCACAGGCAGCGTGGCGGCACTACTCTTGGTGAAGAAGGCGGTGATGACAGCAGGCATCATGCGCAGGAAGGTGCGCACAGGGTTGAGCCCCCTGGCAAGCAGAAAGAGCGGAAGCACGACGAATATCTGTACGATGTTGCCGCCCACAATGACCAACACGTACTGCCCGATGGCATCTACTACGGCCACGCCGCTACTCAACTGAGCCGACAGTTGCGCAGCAAAGGCCGCAATGCCCAGAGGCAGTGTCCAGATAAGTCCACGGATGAGCAGGAACAACACATCCTGCAAGCCTTGTAGTACGCTTATGAGCGTACGGCGCGACTCATTTTCCGGCAGACGCGATAGGGCCAGCCCCACAGCAAAAGCCAACAGCAGAAGCGATAGCACATTGCCCTCCAGGAAGGGACGTACCACGTTGTCCGGCACCACGGAGAGCAGATGGTCTGTGTATGTGATTGTGGAAACCTCGGTGGGCGCAGCCGCAGCAGCGGCCTCGAGCGGCAACAGCCCCGGCTTTATAATAAGGTATAGAGCGAGCCCCACCGCTGAGGCCACGAAAGTCGTTGCCAAAGTGTAGCCAAGCGCACGAAGGAAGATGTGCCGCATCTCCCCTTGTCGTCCGAAGGATGCCAGCGTCAGTATCACGGTCAGTATGATGGTAGGTACCGCCAGCAGTTGGAACACTCTCGTATAGACGGTTGCAATGAACGTCATCGTCGCCGTCACCCATCCGATGCCCGTCACTCCCAGGCCTACGCCTGCGAGCAGGGCTATTGTCCAATATATAAATCGTTTCATATCCCTATAAGTTCAGTTCCATCAGAATGTCGCAACGCTCATACGCCGCCCCTTCCAGGGGAATCTCGCGAAAACCCAACTGGCGATATAGTGCGATAGAGGCCTTTAGGCGTGTATTTCCCTCCAGAAAAATATGCCGCACGCCATGCTTCCGGGCATAATCAATAAGCGTCTGTCCCAGTTGTTTCCCGATGTGCCGACCCTGATGCTGCTGCGAAACGGCCATTTTGGCCAGTTCGTGGCTTTGCGTTTCCGGATGCGAGATGAGGGCACAGCAGCCCACAATCTCACCAGTCTCATCGTCCTGTGCCAGGAATACCTGCCCGCCACGGCCTATGATATAGTCATCGACATGAGCAAACGTATAAAGGTCCGACTCCTCCAACCGAAAGTACGTCTCTATCCATTCTCTGTTTAGCCGCACAAAGTCGTCGCGGTATGCCTTGTTATATATAATGACGTTTACCATGCTGCAAAGTTACGCATAATCCGCTATCGTCGCAATACCGCATTCGGGGTAATCTTGAGGGCTTAACATTACTAACCTTTAGCCGCAATGTCCATGGCGTGGAAATATGTCATGCCAGTCCTTTGTCCTTTCGGGAATAATCATTACTTTTGCATCGCGTTAAAGATAAAAACATCAAATGAAACTTATACTCGACTTCCTGACCCGCTTGGCGGAGAATAACAATAAGCCTTGGTTTGACGAACATAAGGCAGAGTACCTGGACGTAAAGCAACGGTTCGACGAGTTTGCCCTGCGATTCCTGCATGGCGTAGAGCAGTTCGACCCGCGCGTGAAGAACTTAGGCTTGAAGGACATTACGTACCGCATCTATCGCGACGTACGCTTCACTGACGATAAGCGACCCTACAAGTGGCACATGGGCGTCTATGTGTGTCCCCGAGGGAAGAAGTCGGGCATGGCAGGCTACTACATTCACTTGGAGCCCTCGACGGATACGTTCTTCATCTGTTCGGGTCTCTACAATCCCACGAAGGAGGTAGTGGTCAGCATTCGCGAGGACATCATGCTCAGTGGACGTGCTTTCCACGAGGCATTGCAAGGGTGTGCAGACTTCCAACTACCGTGGGACTCGGCTCTGAAGAAGGTGCCGCGCGGATTCGACGGGGAAGAGGAGTACAGCCAGTACCTACGCCTGAAGAGTTACGAGATATATAAGCCCATGACGCGTCGTGAGGTATTGTCGAAGGCTTTCCTCGACCATACTCTGGCCGACCTACAGCGCACGCAGCCTTACAACGAAATCCTGAATCGGGCGTTCGACTTCGTCAATGAGTCGGATTGGTAGTGTCAGGGAAGAACTCGTCGAATAGTCTCTGGAGTTCCGCTTCGTCGTCAATGAGTTGGCGTAGGCGTTCCAACCGCTCTGCGTTTGGCGAATCTTCAAACCAGAGGTGGAGGTAGCCCTGACGGCCGTACTTCTCGTGGAGATGTTGGAGCATACGCTCGTAGTGCTCCCGGCGAGAGAGGTCGGGATAGTGGTCGAGGCCAAACTGGACGGTGCGACGAATGATCGTGATGGGGTTGATGAAACGGTCAGCCTCGGCTACGATACGACCGTAGATGGTGCGCGGTGGTTGTTTGGCAGAGGCACGATGGTCTTCGGCAGCATCGGCCATTACTGAGATTTGCTCCTCCGTGAACCAGCGACGTAGTTCCTTGTCCTCGCGGATGATGCGGGCCGAGACAACGTGGTGTAGGTCGCGGCCTTCCGAAAGGCCAGTGTCGTGGTAGGCGGCGATGGCATAGATCATATCGGTATCTACATCGAGCCGTTCTGCCAGTTGCATACTCTGTTGGATGACCATCTTGGCGTGGCTGCGTTGGTGTGCCTTATCGAAGTGGTCGTAGCGAGGCAGTATCTCCGCCTCAATGTATCGTTTCAGTTCGGGATTCATGGTTTCGTAGCCTTCGGCGTCCAACACTGGAAGAAGCGGAGCACCTTCTCTTGGTTGTAGCCCTTGCCCTCCTCGAGGAAACTGGAGTCCTGGGTGTGGAGGACGTGGCCCTGTTGGTCGAGCACCACGAAGACGGGGAAACCGAAGCGGGCAGGATTGCCAAGGCGTTGCATGAGGGCTCGGGCCAGTTCGGGATTGTCCTGCTTGCGTGGGTTATAGTTGACGTGGATGTAGATGAAGTTGTCTTGAATGACCTGACTGATAGTGGAGTCCTTGGCGGCGAAGTCGGCAAAGCGCAAGCACCAGGGACACCAATTGCCGCCAACCTGGCAGACGACGAACTTGTCCTCTTGTGAGGCGCGGCGGACGGCTTGATCGATTTGTGTCAGGGGGTTGACAGACTCGTCATAGACACGTGGAAGTCCCTCTTGCGCCCACACCGTCGTGAGACAGAAGAAGAGTAAGATAATCGTGAGTGTGCGGTTCATAGCTTTCAAATCTTAATTCTTGATTCTCTGTTTCCTGCGTCCCATGAGGTCGCGCCACGAGGTGAAATCCTTCTTCAGGACAACACCGATGCCCTGCGTCGTCAGGCTGGACTTGGTGAAGTATCGGTCGTTAGTCTCGCTGTAGGCCTTCAGGGCCACAGTGCCCGATCGGGTGAGCAGGTACTTGACATCGAAGTCGCCGATAAAGTTGGAACTGGCCATGGGGTTGTCGCGATAACCGAAATTGCCGTTCAGCAGAAGACGGTTGTTGAGTAGGTTGCCCTGTAGCATGCCTTCTACGTCCATGTCGTTCCATCCGTCTTCGCCCGTGCGCAGGTTGGCACCTACGTTCCAGTTGGTGGTGCCCATCATGTTCGAAAGAGCTTGGTTGATGGTGCCGGAGAGTGTGCTCGAGAGTACGGAGTACATGGCCGTAGTACCCTGATTTTGGTTGTCGTTGGCATAATCGTAGGCGTAGAAGCGTCCGATGCCCAAGAGATAGACTACCTGCATGTTTCGTTCCTCCTCGGTGGAGATGAGCGAGCGTACCATCTGCTTTTCGTCTTCGTTGGCATTGAGGATGTCGAAGTCGAAGGTGATGCGTGGGGCACGAACTTTTCCGCCAATGTTCATGAGGCAGTTGACGCGGGCCGAGGTGTTGGAGAAGTTTGCCTTCGGATTGATGTCGTTGAGCGATACACCGGAGACGGTGTGTACGGCCTGCAGGTTGAGGTCGGCGTCGTAGGGCTCGCCATTGAAGACGAGTGTGCCTCCGTCGGAGAACTCGAAGTTCTTGTGGATGACTTCCTGAAGTGAGAGGTTGTAGGTGCCACGCTCTACGCGATAGGTGCCGAAGAGGCTGAAGGCGCCCTTGTTGTAGAAGTGGGCCAGCATGTGGCCGCGCCCGTTAAGGGTAATCATGTCGCCCGAACGAGCGTCCATCAGCAGGTTCATGGTCGAGCGATTATCGATGTCGAGGTCGAAGTCGATGTGCATGTCACTTCGGCTTTCCTCCTGTGGTTGGGCCTCCTGGGTACTGGAGTCGTTAGGCTCAGTTCGGCTGGAGCGGGTGCGATAGGTGATGAAGGGTGTGTCCGTAATTTTGTCGGGCGAGGAGGCGTTGTAGGTAATAGAGGTACCTCGCTCAGGTGCGGCCTTGATGCCGATGTTAACCTCGCCGGGATGGCCCTTAAGGGTGATAGCGCCTGTGGCATAAACGGTGCCGTAGAACGACATGTCGCCAAAGTCGCGGAAATCGTAGCCCAGAATGTTCTGCCCCTCGATGGTGATGTCGTAGGATAGGTTCTTGAAGTTCTGGTGGCGCAGGCTTCCGTTGGCCACGGCCGAGTGCTCTATCATCCCAGGATGGCCCTGGGGGTCGTAGAGGTGAGCACCAGCGAAGTATATGTGGTTGGGCCGCATGTGTATGCTGTCGTTCTCGACGTGGTAGCGCACACCGATGCTGGGTACGCCGACAGAGGCTTCATCGACGAGGGCGTCGCCTTCGATGTTAATAGTCTTGAACGGGCCGAAGATATGTACCCAACCGGTGGCTCTGCCTTGCAGGTTGTCGAAGATGCCAGAGGTCCATTTATTAATGAAATAGAGGTTGACGTGCTCGGACTTGACATTGAGGTCGATGCCGTGGTAGTCAACGTCCTTTTTGGGCGTGATGTAGCCCTCGACGAGCGTACGTCCGAGGTGGGGCGCATCGACGATGTCGCCATTCAGGTAGATGGAGTAGGGCTGACGCCCCCAGTTGAGGTGGATGTCGAGGTCACCCATCGTGCCGTAGTTGAGGGCAAACTGGGGAATGCGTATGTAGGCATCTGCCTTTGGCGAAGAGAAAAGCGAGTGAGCATAGACGTCGCCCGTGGCCTCGCCCGTGAGTTCTACGGCGTGGAAGTTGATAAGTGAGAAGATGTACTCGAGATTCATACCGCGCAATTGGGCGTGTAAGGTGTCGCTGTCGAGTTTCGAGGCGCGCCCCTCAACTTTAACGAAGTGTTCGCCCTTACTTATTTGGAAACTATCGACTTGCAGGATGTTGTCCGAGTAAGAGACGAAGCCGGGATGGACACTCCAGAGCGTATCGCTGACGATAAGACTCGAGGGCAGAATCTCACCTTCGAAACCCTGTCCGCCGTTGGGCGTTTGGAAAAGTCGCGAGATGAGGTTGATGTCGCCTGCATAGGTTGTGGTCTCGGGATTGTCGTGTTTCGCCACGTCGTTGTTCCAAAAGAGGCGGGAGGTCAGTTTTCCGTCGTGTCCCTGAGTGTCCATGCCCAGATTGACGTACTGGCCTTTCATGAGGCGTTGCACCTGGAGGTTGGTGAGCAGTGATTCGTAGTTGCTCTCGAGACGGACGTCCAAATTGTGGAGGTCCTCGCTTCCGTATTGCAGGCTTGGTGCCTTCATGGTCAGCCATAGGGCCGAGGCACTGGTGTCGATTTCGCCATGAGCCACAAGCGGAGAGGAAAGCGTGAGGGGAATGTCGAGCAGTCGGCGCAGGGGCTCGGCATTATAGGCGCGGATGGTGAAAGCGCCGTGTGCGTTGTCCTTAGGCGCCGGACGTGCCTCGCTCTTCACCGTGGGTAGGTACTGGCTGAGCATCTGGCGTACTTGGCCGACGAGCACGTTGGGTTCGAAGTTGCCTTCAACCTGTGCCTCGAGGAAGGGCGAAATGAGCAGGATGTGGCGCTGGTCGCCATTGGGCTTCGAGGTAATGTGAATGTCGCCTGGCCGGTAGGTGCCTGTGGAGTCGGCCATCGCGAAGTCGTTGAGGAAGACAATGCCCTCGGCCAAGTCGAAGGGGTGGCCTTGCAAATCTACTTCTACGTTGCCGGCAAAGTGCGTCTGGGCGTAGCGCTTGGTGAGGTTAAGCGCATAAGGGGAGAAGTTGGCGATATGGGCCTGTGCCTTGATGGTGTAGTCGGCAAGGTCAATGAGACCGTTGCCCCTCAGAGCAATGTTCACGTCTTCGATGCTGGCTTTTCCCTCGTAGCGCTTGCCCTGCATGCGTCCGTCAACGTCGAGGTTGCGATAGCGATAACCGCGGAAGTCAATCTCTGGAATGCGGCCATTCAGGATCAGGGTGGGATACTTGCTTACCTGGCCTTTGGCATGGAGGTCCAAAGCTACGTGGCCTAGGTCCTTGTTGTCCAGCAGGGTTCCCAAGTCAAATCCTTCACTCTTGACGGTGGCATCAACGTGACCATCGGTATTGCCCTTACCGACAACAGACATTGTTCCCAATGGCGTGCCGAGGAGGACGTCAAGGCTTGCCTCATCACTTGCCCAGGCGATGTTACCCGAAAGACGAGCCGAGTGGATGCGATTCACTAGGTCGTTCTTGACGTACGGGCGAAGCAGGTCGGTATCAAGATAGGCATCGTCTATTTCGGCCATGAGGCGCATTCCGTCGGACCCTTGTCTGAGATTCTGAACCATAGCCGAGGTCGAGAGGAAGACCAGGCCCTTGGCGTCTCGGAGTTGGAAGTCGGCACTCAGGTTATCACCACGTCCGCGGAAGTCGGCGTCAAGGTTGGCTTCATTGTCAATCTTCGTGGCGTCAGGAAAGAGAAACGCAAGATCGGCAGGCGAGAGATATCCCCTCAAAGCACCATCGTAGGAGAGCTTCTCGAGGCGGAATGGCAGAATGTCCCGGATAGTGAGGGAGGGAATCGTGAGGCTGGAACTAGGCAGACGGAGGTCGAAGTCGGCAAGGCGTGCTTCCTGTTTGTTTCCCTCGAGGACAAAGGCGAGAGACTTGATGCAAAGTCCGCTCTTTTCACAAACGTCGAGACGCTTTACACGGACGTTCAGGCTATCGTCCGTCAAGGTATTCAACTGGGAAGTAAGATTCAGGTCGGTGAGTTCGAGGTCGGAAGGATTGAGCCGTCCCGTGGCAAGAGTATCGCATTTCCAGCGTTGCCGCCACTTGATATTGCCCCGCCGTACAAGCAGTTGGCCAATGCGCAGGTCGAGTGGTGTGTTCGACGTGGTGTCCTTAGAGGCAAAGGCATCGAGGAGGAACTTGAAGTTCGGGTCACATGACTCGCACTCCTGATAGAGGTTGGCATGAAGTCCAAAGAGTTGTGCGTTGCCAATACGTATTCGCTTATGGATGAGGTCACGAATTCCCAGACGGGCACCTACACGAGCCACGTGCAACATCTCCTCGCCCTGTCGGTCCCACACTGTGACGTCATCGACCAGAATACGTCCGTTCCAGCTTAGTTCTACACGTCCCACTTCGACCCGCGTCTCGAGTTTCTTCTCTAAAAGAGCCTCAACGCCACTGGCCATCCAACGCTGGACGGAAGGCAGATTGAAGAAGAGCAGGGCCGCAAGATACAACCCCACGACAATGCCAACCGTCCATTGCAGTATGCGCTTCGCCTGGTTCATAGTACGACACAAAGGTACGATTAACTCCGCGTATTTCCAAATAAAAAGGGATATTTCCGTGTCCCGCCCCCGTCTCGTGCCTTTAAGGATGAAGATTTATAGACGTTTGTTTTGTCATTTCGTTAAGTTTTATTAACTTTACGCTCGTTTAGAACACATTCTATCATTATTTATCACATATGACAAAAGTAATCAAATTGCGCAAGGGCCTCGATGTCAACCTGAAAGGCAAGCCAGCGGAGGAGATTGCCCAAGTGAAATGCCCGGGAGAGTATGCACTCGTTCCCGATGATTTCACGGGCGTGAAACCGAAGGTGGTGGTCAAGGAAGGCGACCAGGTCCTGGTGGGTGATGCCTTGTTCGTGGACAAGCTGCATCCCGAAGTGAAGTTTACAAGTCCTGTCAGTGGTACGGTATCCTTGGTGGAGCGTGGCGACCGCCGCAAGTTGCTCTCGATTCGCGTGAAGTGCGATGGGCAGCAAAAGGCGCGCGAGTTTGACGTGAACCAGGAGGTACTCCCGCTGTTATTGGAGAGTGGTTTGTTTGGATACTTCCGCAGTCGCCCCTACGACGTGGTGGCCAATCCCGAGGACAAGCCGAAGGCTATCTTCGTGAGCGCCTTTAACTCGATGCCTCTATCGCAGGACTTCGAACTCGTCTTGAAGGGTCAGGAACAGGAGTTCCAGACGGGTCTGTCGGCACTGGCCAAGGTGGCAAAGGTCCATCTGGGTGTTAGTGCCAAGCAGACGGTCAAAGCCCTACTCGAGGCTAAGGATTGTGAAGTAACTATCTTTGACGGTCCTGCTCCGGCTGGCAACGTAGGTGTGCAGATAAATCACGTAAGCCCCATCAATAAGGGCGAGGTGGTATGGACGTTGGGTGCCGAAGAGGTTATCTTCGTAGGTCGGCTCATGATAACGGGTAAGGTGGACCTGACCCGTACGATTGCCCTTGCTGGCAGCGAGGTACGTAGTCCCAAGTACTACAAGGTGCTGGTAGGCCAAAAGCTTACAACTCTGCTCGACGGCCAAATCGAGAATAACGCCCATGTGCGCATCATTGACGGCAATGTAATGACCGGCCTGAAGACTACGGCCGAGGGCTTCCTCGGCGCTCACAAGACGGAGGTGAACGTCATACCCGAAGGTGATGACAATGCCGAACTGCTTGGCTGGATTATGCCTCGCCTGAACGAGTTCTCCACAAGTCGCAGTTATTGCTCCTGGCTTTTTGGCAAGAAGAAAGAATACACCCTCGATGCCCGCATCAAGGGCGGCGAACGCCGCATGATTATGTCAGGTGAGTACGATCGCGTCTTCCCGATGGACATCTATGCAGGTTACCTCGTAAAGGCCATCATCACGGGCGACATCGACCGTCAGGAGGCTCTGGGCATCTATGAAGTGGCTCCCGAGGACTTCGCCATTGCTGAGTTTGTGGATTCTTCGAAGTTGGAGCTCCAGCGTATCGTTCGCGAAGGACTGGACATTTTACGTAAAGAAAACGCATAAGAGATATGAATGCATTAAGAAACTATCTGGATAAGATAAAGCCAAACTTCGAGGAGGGAGGCAAGCTTCACGCATTCCAAAGTCTGTTCGACGGACTTGAGACATTCGCCTTCGTGCCCCGCACGACTAGTCGGGTGGGAAGCGTGAACATTCACGATGCCATTGATAGCAAGCGCATTATGAGCTTCGTTGTGATAGCCCTGATGCCAGCGCTCTTCTTTGGTATGTACAATGTGGGTTATCAGAACGCATTGGCAGCCGGACAACTGGAGCAAGCCACCTTCTGGGGCATGTTCTTCTATGGCTTCCTGGCCGTTCTGCCCAAGATTATCGTCAGTTATGTAGTAGGTCTAGGCATCGAGTTCACGATTGCTCAGTGGAAACACGAAGAGATTCAGGAAGGATTCCTCGTTTCGGGTATCCTTATCCCAATGATTGTTCCTGTTACCACTCCTTTGTGGATGTTGGCCATTGCTGTAGCCTTCAGCGTAATTTTGGCAAAGGAAATTTATGGAGGTACGGGAATGAACATCTTCAATCCCGCGCTCGTTACGCGTGCGTTCCTATTTTTCTCTTACCCCAGTGTTATGACGGGCGACAGCACGGTATGGATTAACCAACAGAGCATACTCGGTCTGGGCTTTACGGCTCCCGAGGCCTACACCGCTGCGACTCCGCTCGGACAGGCTGCTACCGAAGGCTTCTCTGGCTTCGACTGCGCCACTATCCATGATGCTGTCATGGGCTTCATCCCTGGTTCTGTGGGTGAGACCAGCATTATCGCAATAGCTCTGGGTGCTCTGTTGCTCCTTTGGACGGGTGTTGCTTCTTGGAAGACGATGCTGAGTGTATTCGTAGGTGGTGCCTTGACTGGCTTACTGATGCAGGCAACTGGTCTGACCGCTATCGAATGGTGGCACCATCTCGTACTGGGTGGCTTTGCCTTTGGTGCCGTCTTTATGGCAACCGACCCCGTTACCAGTGCCCGCACAGAAGGTGGCAAGTACATCTACGGTCTGCTGATTGGTTTTATTGCAGTTATGGTACGCGTACTGAATCCGGGTTATCCCGAAGGCATGATGCTGGCTATCCTGCTCATGAACCTGTTTGCTCCACTTATCGACTATTGCTTCGTGGAGGCAAATATTTCGAAGCGTGCAAAACGTGCTATTAACAAATAAAGAAGGGAGGACAAGATATGAAACTGAACACAAATGGTAACGTCTATACGTTCGTATATGCAGCCGTATTGGTTGTTATCGTGGCCTTCCTGCTCGCCTTTGTGGCATCGGCCCTGAAGCCTATTCAGGACGCCAACGTCGAGCGCGATACGAAGAACCAGATTCTGACAAGCCTGAACATCACGGGCTTGAAGGGAGAAGGCATCGATAAGAAGTATGAAAGCGTCATCACTGAAGAACTCGAAGAGCAAGGCGGCAAGGTTTATGTGGCCAACGTCGATGGCGCAGTGAAGTATGTACTCCCCGTTAAGGGCCGTGGCCTATGGGGCGGACTCTGGGGCTATATCTCCATCGACGAGGACAAGCAGCACGTCTTCGGTACGTACTTCGACCATGAGAGTGAAACTGCTGGCCTTGGTGCTCGTATTAAGGAACGCTGGTTCCAAGAGCAGTTCAATGGCAAGCCCATCTTTACGGACGACCCCCAGAAGGTGGCACTTACCGTCGTGAAGAAAGGCCAGTCGAAGGCTGAAACCGAAATCGACGGAGTCACGGGTGCTACACTCACTAGCAACGGTGTGGCAGGCATGGTAACCGATGGTTTGCAGAAGTATATAGAATTCTTGAACAAGTAAAGCGAGGAGGACAAAGATATGAGTAAACTATTTTCAAAGGAGAACATGGAAGCGTTCTCTAATCCTCTCAACCTGAACAACCCTATTGCTGTACAGGTGTTAGGTATCTGTTCCGCCCTGGCTGTGACCAGCCAGCTAGAGCCTGCCATCGTAATGGGCTTGAGCGTTACGGTCATCACAGCCTTCTCTAACGTGATTATCTCCCTTATCCGCAAGACCATCCCCAACCGCATCCGTATCATCGTACAATTGGTGGTTGTGGCCGCTCTGGTCACCATCGTGAGCCAGATATTAAAGGCCTTTGCCTATGACGTCAGCGTTCAGCTCTCCGTCTATGTGGGACTTATCATTACGAATTGTATCCTGATGGGCCGTCTCGAGGCTTTCGCTATGATGAACGGCCCTTGGGAGTCATTCCTCGACGGTATCGGTAATGGACTTGGCTATGCGCTGATTCTGGTCATCGTCGGTTTCGTTCGCGAGTTGTTTGGCTTTGGCACATTGCTTGGCTTCACCATCATCCCGCAGGCATGCTACGACCACGGCTACCTGAACAATGGTATGATGACCATGCCTGCCATGTCGCTGATTATCGTTGGTTGTGTAATTTGGGCACATCGCTCAATAAATAAGGAGGAGAAGTAATATGGAACACATGATTAGCCTATTTGTCCGCTCCATCTTTGTGGACAACATGATTTTCGCTTTCTTCTTGGGCATGTGCTCTTATCTGGCCGTGTCCAAGACAGTAAAGACAAGTCTCGGATTGGGCGTCGCAGTAACCTTTGTGTTGCTCATTACCGTCCCCGTTGACTACGCTCTACAGATGTATGTGCTTGGTCCCGATGCCCTCGTTAAGGGTGTTGACCTCACATTCCTTGCCTTCATCCTCTTCATTGCCGTCATTGCCGGTATCGTGCAGCTGGTGGAGATGATTGTTGAGCGCTTCAGCCCCTCACTGTATGCTGCCTTGGGTATCTTCCTGCCGCTGATTGCCGTGAACTGTGCCATCATGGGTGCAAGTTTGTTCATGCAGCAGCGTGTTCAGATGGACCCCGAGACTAGTTCTCAGGCAATTGGGTCGTTTGGCGATGCCATTGCCTATGCACTGGGTAGTGGTATTGGCTGGTTGCTGGCCATCGTCGGTCTGGCTGCCATTCGCGAGAAAATGGCCTACACCGACGTGCCCAAACCCCTTCAGGGTCTCGGAATCACGTTCATTACCGTAGGTCTGATGGCTATGGCCTTTATGTGTTTCTCTGGTCTTAACATTTAAATGTAGGAGGAATAGACAATGGATATGAATTTGATTTTAACGAGCATTGGCGTATTCCTTGGCATCATCCTCGTGTTGGTGGCCATCCTGCTTACGGCCAAAGCCTATCTGTCGCCAAGCGGCAATGTGAACATTACGATTAACGGCAAGGATACCATCTCCGTTGGTCAAGGTGCAAGTCTGCTCTCGACGCTGAGTGAGCAGGGTATCTATTTACCTAGTGCCTGTGGTGGTAAAGGTTCTTGCGGACAATGTAAACTGCAAGTTGTAGAAGGTGGTGGCGACATCCTCGACTCCGAGAAGGGCCACTTCACCCGCAAACAAGTGAAGGACCACTGGCGACTGGGTTGCCAGTGCAAGGTGAAGGGCGACCTCGGCATTCAGGTTGACGATTCTGTAATGGGCGTCAAGGAATGGGAGTGCACCGTCATCTCGAATAAGAACGTAGCTTCGTTTATCAAGGAATTTAAGGTTGCCCTGCCTCCTGGCGAGCACATGGACTTCGAACCTGGTTCGTATGCACAAATCAAGATTCCTTGCTACGACATCGACTACAATCGCGACTTCGACAAGAACGATATTGGCGATCTCTATGTGCCTGTATGGGAAAAGTTCGGTATTTTTGGTCTCAAGCAGAAGAACGATACTCCAACCATCCGCGCATACTCGATGGCTAACTATCCCGATGAGGGCGACATTATCACACTGACCGTCCGCATCGCCACGCCTCCCTTCAAACCGAAGGAACAGGGCCCCGGCTTCATGGATGTTCCCTGTGGAATAGCTTCTACGTACATCTTCTCGCTGAAACCTGGCGACAAGTGCATCATGTCTGGCCCTTATGGAGAGTTCCGTCCCGTTTACGACTCGAAGCGTGAGATGATTTGGGTCGGTGGTGGTGCCGGTATGGCTCCTCTGCGCGCCCAGATTATGCACATGCTGAAGACGCGTCAGTGTCGCGACCGCGAGATGCACTACTTCTATGGTGCACGTGGAATCGACGAAGTATTCTTTATGGAAGACTTCCTTGCATTGGAGAAGGAGTTCCCCAACTTCCACTTCCACCTCGCACTCGATCGTCCCGACCCGAAGGCCGACTCGTTGGGAGTGAAGTACACGCCGGGCTTTATTGCTCCCGTGATGGGCGATACCTATCTGAAGCAGCATGAGGCTCCCGAAGACGTTGAATACTACCTCTGCGGTCCTCCAATGATGGCCAAGACGGTGCTTGACCTGCTCCACTCGCTTGGTGTCGAAGACGACATGATTCGCTTCGACAACTTCGGCGGATAACTCAAAGACCATGCCCCATAGGTATCCGTGCCTATGGGGCATTTCTAACCAACTGTTATTGAACATGCCTTAATGCTATAATGCATGAAAAAGCTGAAACTTTTATTAATACTTTTAATGCTCCCCTTAATAACGAGGGCTGCCAGTTATGACGAGGTGAGACTGACATTCCATCGTACTGGTAGCGACGTCGGGAGTGTAGCTGTCTCTGTTACGGACAAGGAGGGGACCCAGTTGACCGACGTGACAGCCTCGCTTGTGGGTACATCCTTTGATGCACTGAAGTCGGCTGGTGCCGATGCCATCATGAACGGAAGCGTCCTAGCTCCAGATAACTATGAGAATGGCCAGTACTCGGAGATTTCCTATCTCTTCCGTATTGAAGGGCTTGCGGCCGACTTCTCCTTCGATTCGGCAGACATCGATGTCTATGCCCTGAATGCCGGAGGTAATGCCCAAGGCAATACGGGCAGCACAATACGCTACTTTCAGTTTTCTGTAAGCACAGGCGCGTCACAAGACTACGTTCAAGCTTTTGCCCAAAAGAATGTTGATACCGACATCTGCACTGTTCCTAACCAGTCAAATGGACTTTATCACAGCACACAGACGATGAGTGCCACAAAGGCTGCTCTGGCCACAAATCCGCTATATCTTCGCGTGACCCTCATCAAGACTTCTCAACTGGGTTGCTATGCTGGCATCGGTATGGTCTCGCTCTATACAAAAGAGAGTGGTAGCGGCGAAGACCCCATTGAGGAGGGGACCTTCTCTGCCGATAAGACTTATACCATCCATCGCAACAACAACACTGCGGCATATATTTACCAGAGCGGAACGACGATGGGCACTGCTCAACTCGACCAGACGAAAATGTTCTGGTGGTCCCTAATTCCTACCGAAAACACCAATTGTTACTATATCAAGAACGTAACAACAGGCAAGTATGTGCAGAGCTCCGTGCAGACACTAAGCAGCCTTGTACCTATGGGTGACACACCTGTAGAATTCCAAATCAAGAAGGACGAGACGCCAGGTGTCGCCACCAACGGCTATTATTATATGGCCAGTACTGACCAGGATATCTCTCTCACAACCGATGGCTCTCTGGGACTTAACTTTGGAGCCACGGGCGTTGTTGCCTACTACATTCGCACAGGGCGAGGCAACTCCTACTGGGAGATAGAAGAGAGCGACTATGCATATGAGCCTCCCACTGTCGAGGTTACAGATTTTGCCAAGGCCATGCAAATATACTCTATCCCTTGCGGAACGAATGGGACAGCCTATCTGACAAGTGTTGATATGGCAGGTGATGATGTCTTGGCTGAACTTCACTATACGTCGCCTCAGACTCCTACAACCGCCTTTACGGTATTTACCAACCAAAAAGCCCAGATTCGACAATCTGGAACTCTGCCTATAGCAATTCAGATAGCAGGCGACGGTGCGGCAATACGCAAGTTTGCCTATGCCGACTGGGATAAGGACGGTGTCTTCGAGGAGGTGGTGGAGATACACGACGGGAAGGCCTCATTCAAGATTCCACAGACAACTACGCTGGGGCAGTACCGCATACGTATTAGAGTGACGGAAACTGATACCGAAGGGGCTGAAGACGATGTGATAGGTGCCTGTTACGACTTCTTAGTCGATGTAGTTGCTGCCGAAACATCTCTGACCTGGAGTGTCGAGGTGAATGATCCCACTCGTGGCGAGGCTATTGGTGAAGAAAGAAATGGCATTCTCTACCTGACCGCTAAGCCTCTTGGCGATGCTAAGTTCGTTGGATGGCGACTGATGCATAACTATTTCCAAGGCGAAACAATCAGCACCGATGCAGAATACGAGTTCCCCCTGACACAGAGTGCTCGTCTTGTGGCCCTTTTTACGCCCAATCCCCAGCCAGTTATCGATACAATCGAGCAGGTAAGTATAAAGACCACAGCCAGCCACTCGCAGCCCTACGATATCGCTGGTCGAAGGGCTTCACAAACGACTCGCGGCATCGTTATCGAGAAAGGTATAAAACGAATCAATAAGTAAATCATTACCGATATGAACGCAAAACATTTCCTTTATAGCTTGGCTGTAGCCCCCGTACTGGCCAGTGCCCAAAGCGAGAAGCCCAATTTTATCTTCATCCTTTGCGATGACATGGGGTGGGGTGACCTTGCCTGCTACGGCCAGCAGTACATCTCAACGCCCAATATCGATCGCCTTGCTTCTCAGGGCATGCAGTTCATGCAGGCCTATGCGGGCAGTCCCGTCTCGGCGCCTTCCCGTGCTTCGTTAATGACGGGGCAGCACACGGGACATTGCGAGATTCGTGGTAACAAGGAATATCGCTCAGGTTCCGTCACATACGGCAAGGCCACAGACTATGCCGTTACAGGTCAGCATCCGTTAGATACGGCTCATGTCGTCTTGCCCGAAATCATGAAAGACTATGGCTATACGACTGGGCAATTTGGCAAATGGGCAGGTGGCTACGAAGGCAGCTACTCTACCCCTGACAAGCGCGGCATCGATGAATTCTATGGTTATATTTGCCAGTTTGAAGCCCATACCTATTACCCCAACTTCCTTAATAAATATAGCGCGCGCGCAGGCGATAAGGGCGTGACTCGTGAGCTTATGGAAGAGAACATCAAGTATGAATTCTATGGCGATGACTATTACAAGCGACCTCAGTATAGTGGCGACATCATCCACCAGAAGGCGCTCGAGTGGATAGACCGTCAGGACGGCTCTCAACCCTTCTATGGCCTGTTTACTTATACGATTCCTCATGCTGAGCTGCTTCAACCCGAGGACTCCATCCTCCAGTCGTATAAGGCAAAGTTCTGTGATGACAAAAGTTATCGTGGTGATAATGGTAGCTGGTATCATGCCGTTGGCAACGTGCATGCCCAGTTCGCTGCCATGATAACCCGTCTCGACGCCTATGTAGGTGAGATTATGGCAAAGCTCGAGGAAAAGGGATTGGCGGATAATACCATACTCATCTTCTCCAGCGACAACGGCCCTCATGAGGAGGGTGGGGCCGACCCGACCTTCTTCAATCGCGACGGTGTGCTGAAGGGGCTCAAACGCTCCTGCCACGAAGGCGGAATCCGCATCCCGTTCATTGTGCGCTGGCCTGGTCACGTTCCTGCTGGCGTGAAGAACGACCACCAGATTACCTTCTACGATGTGATGCCCACTTTCTGCGACATTCTGGGTATCAAGGACTATGTCGACAAGTATCGCAATCCCCGTTTGGGTGAGAAAGACTACTTCGACGGCATCTCCTTCCTGCCGACCCTCACGGGCGACGATGCCAACCAGAAAGACCACGAATACCTCTACTGGGAGTTCAACGAGACCAATCAGATTGGTGTCCGCCAAGGTAATTGGAAACTGATTGTAAAGAAAGGGGTGAGCGAGCTCTATGACCTTGCTACTGACATCCACGAAGACGTCAACCTGGCCAGTGAGTACCCTGAGAAAGTAGAGGAGCTGAAGGCTCTCGTCTATCAGTCGCACACGGACAATCCCTACTTCAGCGTGACCCTGCCCCAGTAAAGTGTGCCCTTTAAGCCCCCTGAGACCGACATGAAACGCTTGCTGTCTATCGCCCTCCTGTTTATCGCGCTCTCCCTCCAAGCCCAACGTCACGAGGTAAGGCAGGGAGGCCGCGTCTTAGCCTATGGTTTGCGGTTTAATCCCAACGTGGTAGATGCCAACATGCCCGAGGCCTTGCAAGAGATGCTGAGAGCCTACCAGACACAACCCCGATATGCCGAGCGGCAACGGGGTAAGGCCGTAGAGCCGTTGCTGAAGAGTATTCGGCATCAGGACGACCCGTTCAACCGAAGTTGTCCCTATTATACGGATGACGAGGGGCGGACGTCCTCGGAGCGTTGCATCGTAGGGTGTGTAGCTACGTGCATCGAGCAAGTACTCAGTTACTATCGCCATCCAGAGGCGCTCATTGATACGCTGTGGGGCTGGGAGACGGAGCATTACCGCATCGATAACGTGATGCCCGCCACCAGAATCGACTGGCCGAACATCCTCGACGACTACAGCCGAGGATACACCGATGTGCAGGCAAAGGCCGTGGCAGACCTCTCGTATTATTGCGGAATGGCGGCTCGGATGAACTGGGGACTCACCTCGTCTGGCGCCAACCTCTATCGTGCCTTTGAGCCTCTCTGGCGTGTCTTCGACTACCAGACACTGGCTTTCGTGCCCAGGGCAATGTATTCGACGCCAGCCTGGAATCGCATGTTGCGCAATGAGTTGGAGAGCGGACGTCCCATCTGCTATACAGGTCACAATATGGCCTTGAGTGGGCATGCTTTCAACATCGATGGTGTGGACGAAGATGGGTATTACCACCTCAACTGGGGCTATGGCGGCCAGTACGACGGCTATTTCGACCTCGACTATCTTAATCCATTCGAGACATATGACGATGCGTCGGCCCTTGGTCTGCATGAAGGCTTCTTCTCGAATCAGACGGCATTGTTCCTGCATCCCGATGACTTTTTGATAGACATCACGGACACACTTAGCCCTGCCGATGCCTTTGCGGGTGTACTGGTGGATAAGGTGACTTTCCGTCGCCCGCCTGACACGCAGGGCTATGTCGTAGCCGACTTCACGATGGAGAACCAGACTTGTGACAGCCTGAACTTCACCTTCGAGGTGCTTACTTACTTGCCGACCGACACGGCCATCTTCTATCAGGCCGACTACGTAGGCCTTTCTGCTGTTAACCTTGCCCCAGGCGAAAGGAAGACCTGGCCGGTCTATTGCCAGTTTGCGGAGGCGGGAGAGCGCATATTCAGCTTCTCGGCCGACGATGTAACGTTACCTTATCAGATGGATGTCACCATCCTTGAGGGCACGACGCCAAAGCTCGTCTTCGGCAATGTCGGACATCAGGTCTATCGTACCAGCGACCAACTCTTTGCCGACTTTTCGCTCGATGTCTCTAACCTCGCCGACTCGGGCTATGCGGGCAATCTGGTGACCTTCTGCCTCTTCCCTGAAGGTAGCGACGAGGACCAGCGCCACTGGGAGGTACTCTGCCTTCCCGCAGGCGAGACGTATAGACTCACGACACGTTTCCAACACCTTCAGGACGGGAAGACCTACACCTTGCGTGTGCGTTGTCCTTGGGCCGTGCAGCAAGAATATACCTTTACGGTCCTCAGCGACGAGGCTGCAGATGGGATACATTGCGTTAATGGTGACAGGGACGATAACCTTTACGACTTGCAAGGCCGCAGAGTGGTGAAACCTTATAAGGGATTATACATACACCGTGGCCGCAAGATACTGATACCGTGAGCGATGGACACTGAGTCTCTTATCCATAAGTATTACGCCAGTCAACCCAAGTTGGAGGCCATTCTGCTGCGTCATAGCCGTCAGGTGGCCGAGCGTTGTATGGCCATTTGCGAACGGCATCCCGAACTCGGTCTCAACCGCCAGTTCCTTTGGGAAGCCGCCATGCTTCACGACATAGGCATTATCGAGACCGATGCGCCAGGCATACTTTGTCGTGGTGAGCATCCCTATGTGGAACACGGGCGAATAGGCGGACGGATACTTCGCGAGGAGGGGCTGCCTGAGCATGCCCGTGTGGCAGAGCGCCATACGGGTGCCGGTCTGCCAGGATACTTGCCGGAGACCCCAGAGGAACAAGTGGTCTGCTATGCCGATAAGTTCTATTCGAAGTCGCGACTCGACGACGAAAAAACGCCCGAGCGCGTCGTGAGGAGTCTCGAGCGCTTCGGCCATGATGGGGTAGAGCGCTTCCTAAGATGGCATGCGCTATTCGGTTAGGAATCGTTCAGCTTCGGCCAAGGTATCCAGTTTTCCCACATCCATCAGACGGAGCCCTGGCTGCACATAGCCGTAGATGGCGTGTTTGGCACATGAGGCCAGATAGAAGTCGATGATGGAGAATCGTTCTGGCCACTCGTCCATCAGGGGGAAGAGGCGAGTCGTCATTGTGTGGATACCCGCAAAAGCCAGTTTACGATACTTCGAGGGGTCGAGATTGGGGTATGGCGAACGTACTTCACCAGTCTTGACATTCGTCCATCCGACCAGTCGCATGTCGTCGTCGAAGAGCAGGTAGCGCTGGGTCTCACGTTCGCTGACCAGTAGTGTGGCCTCTTGGTTATGCCCAGCCTCAAAGAATTCACGCAGGCGCACATTACTCAAGATATCGACATTGTGAATGAGGAAACGGTCGCAGTCGGACAACAGTTTTCTCGCATGTCGTATGCCGCCACCCGTCTCCAGGAGTTGCCGTCGTTCGTCGCTCAGTTGGATGTGTTCCGGTCGTTGGTTACACCACTCTTCAATCATGTCGGCAAAGTGATGGATGTTGACGACCACGTCGTCGAAACCCTCACAGCCGAGTCTTTCGAGTAGGATTTCCAGCAAAGGGCGTCCACCGACGGGCACCAGAGCCTTTGGCATTCGGTCGGTCAAGGGCTTCAGTCGTGTGCCGAGCCCTGCGGCAAATATCATGGCTTTCATGCTTCCAGGGAGAAAGGCCTTGCGGGCAGGGTTTGACGGATGTCTTGTTCGCGGTGCAGTATGTCCACCTCGATACCGTATTTTTCGTTTAGGTGTTCGGCCAGGTGTTGTGCACTATAGACACTCCTGTGCTGGCCGCCCGTACAGCCGAACGCAAACATGAGGTCGGTAAAGCCGCGTTGCAGATAACGCTCGACATGGGCATCGGCCAACCGATAGACACTCTCCAGAAAGGTCAGTATCTCGCCATCGTCCTCGAGGAATCGGATGACGGGCTCGTCGAGTCCGGTCAGTTGCTTGTAGGGCTCGTATCGACCAGGATTGTGAGTCGAACGGCAGTCGAAGACGTATCCGCCGCCGTTTCCGCTCTCGTCGCTGGGGATACCTTTGCGATAGGAGAAGGAGAAGACGCGGACGCGCAGGGGGCCCTTGCCATCGTACTTCGAGAACGTGGCTGGTCCGTCGGCAGGATGTGGTTTGTAGGGGTTGTTGTCGGTCGTCTTGAAACCATCGGCACGTGTGACGGGCGTTTGGGGCTGGGGTGCGAACTGAGGCAGTTGTACCAGTTCGGTCAAGACCTGATTGAGGTAGGGGTAGGGGCAGCCGCCTTCGGCCAACAGGTCGCGAAGGTTCTGCATGGCAGGCGGAATGCTCTCGAGGAAGTGCCGCTTGCGTTCGAAGTAGCCTCGGAAACCGTATGCGCCCAGCACTTGCAGGAGGCGGAAGAGAACGAAGAGACGCAACTTCTCGCGAAAGCGTACTTCGTTGACCTCGGTATATTGCTTCAGGGATTGGATATAGACGTCGATGAGTTCGTTTCGCAGTTCTGGTGAGTACTGGGCCGATGCCTGCCAGAGGAAAGATGCTACGTCGTATTGCACTGGTCCTCGTCGGCCACCCTGGAAGTCGATGAACCAGGGCTGTCCGTCCTCGTCGAGCATGACGTTGCGTGCCTGAAAGTCGCGATAGAGGAAGGCGTCGCCGCCGCCCTCGGTCAGGTCTTTTGCCATCAGCTGGAACGAGGCCTCGAGCTTCAGCTCGTGGAAGTCGAGCCCCGTGGCTTTCAGGAAGCAGTATTTGAAGTAATTGAGGTCGAAGATGACGCTTGTGCGGTCCATCTCGGCCTGTGGATAACACTGCGAGAAGTCCAACCCACGGGCACCACGAATCTGCACGTTAGGCAGTTGGGCAATGGTACGGCGGAGGAGTTCGCGCTCACTCTGTGTATATCGTCCTCCCGCCTCACGACCTTTCTTCAGGGCGTCGAAGAGGGTAGTGCTGCCCAGGTCGGTTTGCAGGTAACAGAGCCCATCGTCGCTCACGCTGAGCACCTCAGGCACGGGCAACTGGCGTGTGGTGAAGTGGCGGGCCAGATAGATGAAGGCATGGTTCTCGTCCCTCGACGTGCCCACTACGCCGATAAGGCTATGGCCTTCTGCGTCCGAGAGACGGTAGTACTGGCGGTTGCTGCCGCTGCCCTTGATGGGTTCGCACTGGGCGGGCTGGTGGCCGCAGTATTCCTTGTAGAGTCGTAAGAGTGCGTCCATGTTGTTCTATTTCATGAAGACGAAATATACGGCCAGCACGAGGCAGACGAAGGCTGCGAGGTGGTTCCAATGGAGCGATTCACCACTGAAGAAGAGTACCGTGAAACCTGTGAAGACTATCAGCGAGATGACTTCCTGAATGACCTTCAGTTGCATCAGGGAGTAAGCTCCGCCGTTGCCCTCGAAACCCATGCGGTTGGCGGGTACCTGGCACGAATACTCGGCCAGGGCCAGCATCCAGCTCAGCAGGATGACGACGTAGAGCGGTGTGTTGCTGGTCAGGACCTTCATCTGTTGGAGTTTCAGATGGCCGTACCAGGCAAAGGTCATAAACACGTTGCTGATGACCAGAAGGAGTAGGGGATAGAGGGCTTTCATCATTCCCATTCGATGGTTGCAGGTGGTTTCGACGAGATGTCGTAGCAGACGCGATTGACGCCGCGCACCCGGTTGATGATTTCGTTCGATACGTGTGCCAGGAAGTCGTAGGGCAGTCGGGCCCAGTCGGCCGTCATGGCGTCGGTGCTCGTCACGGCACGCAGGGCTACGGGATTCTCATAGGTGCGTTCGTCGCCCATCACGCCTACGCTGCGCACCTCAGATAGCAGTATGGCGCCGGCCTGCCACACCTGGTCGTAGAGCCCCCACTGGCGCAAGCCCTGTACGAAGATGTCGTCGGCTTCCTGCAGTATGCACACTTTCTCGCGTGTGATGGCGCCCAGTATGCGTACGGCCAGGCCTGGGCCTGGGAAGGGGTGGCGACCGATCAGGTGCTCGGGCATGCCCAGCTGGCGGCCTACGCGGCGCACCTCGTCCTTGAAGAGCCACTTCAGCGGTTCGCACAACTGGAGGTGCATCTCCTCGGGCAGACCGCCCACGTTGTGGTGGCTCTTGATGACCTTGCCCGTGATGTTCAGGCTCTCGATGCGGTCGGGGTAGATGGTGCCCTGTGCCAGCCAGCGGGCGTCGGTAATCTTGCGAGCCTCGGCATCGAATACCTCCACGAAGTCGCGACCGATGATTTTGCGCTTGCGTTCGGGCTCGGTCACTCCGTCGAGGTCACGGAAGAAGCGTTCCGAAGCATCCACGCCGATGACGTTCAGGCCCAGCCCTTCGTAGTCGCGCAGTACGTTGTGGAACTCGTCCTTGCGCAGCAGGCCGTGGTCAACGAAGATACACGTCAGTTGGTCGCCTATGGCGCGATTGAGCAGAACGGCTGCCACCGAACTGTCCACACCGCCCGAGAGACCCAGGATGACGCGGTCGCGACCTATCTGCTCGCGCAGTTCGGCGATGGTGGTTTCGACGAAGTTCTGGGGGCTCCAGTCCTGATGGCCTCCACAGATATCGACTACGAAGTTCTTGAGCAACAGGGTGCCCTGTAGCGAGTGGGACACCTCGGGGTGGAACTGCACGCCATAGACCTCCATCTCGTCGGCCTTGTAGGCAGCAAATCGGACGTTCTCCGTCGAGGCTATCCTGTGGAAGCCCTCTGGCAGGGCTGTGATGGTGTCGCCGTGGCTCATCCACACCTGGCTGTCGGCCTCGAATCCGCGGAAGAGCGGGCAGTCGCGGTCGGCCACATTCAGTTTTGCACGCCCGTATTCGCGTGAGTCGGCTGGCTCTACGCGACCGCCCAGGGTGTGGCTGATAAACTGTGCGCCGTAGCAGATGCCCAGCACGGGTATGCGACCGAGGAATTGCTTGAGGTCAACTTTGAAGGCCTCGGGGTCATAGACGCTGTAGGGCGAACCGGCCAGTATGACGCCGATTACATCGGGGTCGTCGGCCGGAAACTTGTTGTAGGGCAGAATCTCGCAGAACGTGTCCAGCTCGCGCAGTCGCCTGGCAATCAGCTGCGTAGTCTGGCTACCGAAGTCGAGGATGATAATCTTTTCCTGCATCTTTGTCTCTTTTGTTTCAAATGTTCTTGCAAAGATACGAATAATCACGCTAACCTCCAAATTTTCCATGCCTTTGTCTTCCATAGGTCAGATTTTATAAACATTTTTCGCAACCTTCCCTAAACACTCCTGAACCCTACAGCTGAAGGTTATGTTAACTTGTCGATGTCGGCAAACTTAACTTTCCGCCACAAGTTGACATAACTTATCGCCATAGGTTAATATAACTTATAAACGCAAGTTGTCGGCCGACGACGAATCTTTACATTTTGTATTGTGAATCAGTGTGTTACATTTCAATTTTGTTTTATCTTACTTCGCCACACGTCCTCTCTGGCGATGCCTTTCTCAGTCCGCAAAATGTCTTTGTAATGTAAAGATTTTTCCAGAGAAGAAGACAGAACTTTGCCTATATTCTGCTCGCAACTTCAATTTTCTTGCATTTATTACCCCCAATTCGGTCTCAGCCTCTTGCAGATGTCCGAACTTTTTCGTACCTTTGTGTCGCAAAAATAAAAAGGAAAGAAAATGGGAGGCTTTTTCGGAACTATATCCACCCGGCCGTGTATCCTCGACCTGTACTACGGCACCGACTACAACTCACATCTTGGCACTAAACGCGGCGGCTTGGCAACCTACTCGGCACGCAAGGGTTTCTTCCGCAGCATCCATAACCTGGAGAATGCCTATTTCCGTTCACGTTTTTGCGACGAGTTGGAAAAGTTCGAGGGCAACAGCGGCATAGGTGTCATCTCCGACACCGACCCTCAACCCATACTGATGCGCTCACACCTGGGGCGTATGGCCATCGTTACGGTGGGAAAAATCAATAATCTCGAGGAGATTGCCAACGAACTCTTAGACGACGGAGGCCACTTCTCAGAGATGTCGTCAGGCAAGACCAACCCGACCGAACTCGTGGCCCACCTGATAACCCGAGGCAAGGACTGGATAAGCGGCATCGAGAACGTCTATCGCAAGGTCCGTGGCTCCTGCTCGATGCTCATACTGACCGAGGACGGACTCATCGCCGCCCGCGACCGTCTGGGTCGTACACCCATCATCATCGGCCGCAAGGACGGCGCCTACGCAGCCTCGTCGGAGAGTTCGTCGTTCCCCAACCTGGACTTCGAAGTCGAGCGCTTCGTGGGGCCTGGCGAGGTTTTGCGCCTGACGCCCGAGGGGGTGGAACAGATGCGCCAGCCCGAACAGGAGATGCAGGTGTGTTCCTTCCTGTGGGTCTATTACGGATTCCCCACATCGACCTACGAAGGCCGTAACGTCGAGGACATGCGCCACCAGTGCGGTCTCGAGATGGCCCAGCAAGACTCCGTCGAGGTGGATAGCGTAGGCGGTATCCCCGACAGCGGCGTAGGCATGGCCACGGGCTATTCCGAGGGACTGGGCGTGCCCTTCCGCCGTGCGATTTCGAAATATACACCCACGTGGCCACGCAGTTTCATGCCCTCGACCCAGGAGACCCGCAACCTCGTGGCCAAGATGAAGCTCATCCCCAACCGCGACATGCTGAAGGGCAAGCGCTGCCTCTTCTGCGACGACAGCATAGTCCGAGGCACCCAGTTACGCGACAATATACGCGGCCTCTTCGACCTCGGAGCCAAGGAGGTACACATGCGCATCGCCTGTCCGCCACTCATCTACGGCTGTCCGTTCATCAACTTCTCGGCCTCGAAGAGCGACCTCGAACTCATCACACGACGCGTCATTGCCGACCTCGAAGGCGACCCCAACAAGAACCTGGAGGAGTACGCTCGGACCGACTCGCCCCGATACCGCCAGATGGTGGAGGAAATCGGTCGCCGGCTGGGCTTGTCGTCCCTGAAGTTCAATACGCTCGAGATACTCATCCGCAGCATCGGACTGCCCAAGGAGAAGGTCTGCACCCACTGCTTCGACGGCTCTTCACATTTCTAACACGCCCCCATGATGACGCAAGACGTATTCAACTACCTGATATGGGGCATGCTGGGCATGGCTGCGGTCGTATTCGTCAGCCTCTACTTCGTCAATGCCGGCTATGGCCAGTTCCGCACCCGCCAGTGGGGGTGGAGCATCGACAACCGCCTGGCCTGGACACTGATGGAGGCTCCCGTATTCCTCACGATGCTCCTCATCTGGCTGGCCTCGCCCCTGAAGTGGGCACTGCCCCAGCTGGTACTGTTCGCTCTGTTCGAGTTCCACTACTTCCAGCGTTCCTTCCTTTTCCCCTGGCTCATGACGGGGCGTAGCCGCATGCCCGTGGCCATCATGCTGATGGGCATCGTCTTCAACCTGCTGAACGGCCTGATGCAGGGTGGCGGCCTCTACTGGTTCCCCAGCGAGGCATACGCCGAAGGCATAGCCTACCTTGGCCGTTGGAACGCCATACTGGGCATACTGCTCTTCGTGGCAGGCCTTGTGGTCAACCTCCACTCCGACCACGTCATCCGCCACCTGCGCCAGCCCGGCGATACGCGTCACTACCTGCCCCAGGCAGGCATGTATCGCTACGTGACTTCGGCCAATTATCTGGGCGAACTCATGGAGTGGGTGGGCTTTGCCCTGGCAGCCGGTACGCTCGTGGCTTGGGTGTTCCCCATCTGGACGGCAGCCAACCTCGTTCCGCGCGCGCACGCAATAAATAAAAGGTATAAGGCCGAGTTTGGCCAGGAGGCCGTAGGCCGTCGTAAGCGCATAATCCCATTCATATATTAGAGACGTAATGGAGAACAAGATATTCACCGAGGCCCATATCGGTCCCCTGACCCTCAGGAACCGGACCATCCGCAGTGCAGCCTTCGAAAGCATGTGTCCAGGTCACGAACCCTCGCAGATGCTCTACGACTACCATACGAGTGTGGCGCGCGGCGGAGTGGGTATGACCACCGTAGCCTATGCCGCCGTGACGGAGAGCGGCCTGTCATTCGACCGCCAATTGGTCATGAAGCCTGAAATTATTCCAGGTCTGCGACGCCTGACCGATGGCATCCATCGCGAAGGTGCCGCCGCTGGCATTCAGCTCGGCCATTGTGGCAACATGAGCCACAAGGCCATCTGCGGTTGCATACCAGTAGGAGCCTCGACGGGCTTCAACCTCTACAGCCCCACCATCGTGCGTGGCCTTCGCCGAGAGGAGTTGCTCCCCTTGGCCCGTAAGTTTGGCGATGCCGTACGGCTGGCACGTGAGGCAGGCTTCGACGAGGTGGAGGTTCACTGCGGTCACGGCTATCTCATCGACCAATTCCTGAATCCCTACTTCAACCACCGACGCGACGAGTTCGGTGGTTCGCTGGAGAATCGCATGCGCTTCATGACGATGTGCCTGGAAGAGGTGATGGAGGCTGCCGGTACGGACATGGCCGTCGTCTGCAAGATGAACATGCGCGACGGACTGAAGCGAGGCATCTCGCTGGAGGAGCACAGCATCCCCGTAGCCCGCCGTTTGCAAGAACTGGGCGTACATGCCCTTGTTCTGAGTGGTGGCCTCGTAAGTGCTACACCCATGTACGTGATGCGTGGCGAACTGCCCCTGCAGACGATGACTCACTATATGGACAAGCCTTGGCTCAAGTACAGCATCCGGGCCGGCAAGCCCTTCGTCCGAAATGTCCTCACGAAACCCTGTCACTACGAGGAGGCTTTCTTCCTCGAGGATGCCCTGAAGTTCCGTGAGGCTATGCCCGACATGAAGTTCATCTACGTCGGTGGCCTGGTCTCTGGCGACAAGATAAACGAGGTGCTCGACCATGGGTTCGAAGCCGTACAGATGGCCCGCTCGCTGCTGAACGAAACGGACTTCGTCAATCGTCTGCGCGAAGACCCTCACCATCGTTGCGGCTGTCGGCACAGTAATTACTGCATTGGTCGAATGTACACACTGGAAATGGCTTGTCACCAGCATCTTACGGAACAACTTCCGCATGACATTATAAAGGAAATCGAACGCATAGAAAAGGAACAGAACTAAGCATGAAACTTGCAATCGTTACGGGCGCCGACGGGGGCATGGGCTACGAGGAAGCCAAGGCTGTGGCCGAGAAGGGTTACCACGTGATTATGGCCTGCTACAGCCCCCGGTTGGCACAACCCCGACTCGAACAGATGAAGCGCGAGACGGGTAGCGAGGAGATAGAAATCATGGGCATCGACTTGGCCAATCTGGCCACCGTCAGGGCTTTCGCCGAGGAGGTGAAGCGCCGATTCACCCGACTGGACCTCCTCATGAACAACGCCGGCACGATGGAGACCGGTCGCCACTACACCGTGGACGGGCTCGAGCGCACGGTCAGCGTCAACTACGTCGGCCCCTACCTGCTGACACGCCTCCTGTTGCCCCTGATGGGCGAGGGCTCGCGCATCGTAAATATGGCCTCGGTGGTCTATTGCCTGGGCCGGCTCCAGTTCCCTGAATTCTTTGAGAAAGGCCGAAAGGGAGCCTTCTGGCGCATCCCCGTCTATAGCAATACGAAGTTGGCCATCACGCTCTTCACCCTCGAGTTGGCCAAGCGCACACGGGAATTGGGCATCACCGTCAACGCCTCCGACCCAGGCGTGGTCGATACAGAGATTATCCGTATGCAGATGTTCTTCGACCCCCTGACCGACCTCTTCTTCCGTCCCTTCATCCGCACACCCCGTCAGGGTGCCGACACGGCCATCCGTCTGCTCCTCGACGAGGATAAGGCCCAGCAGACGGGCACCTTCAACCGTTCAGGTAAGGTCGTTCGCCTTGGTAAGAAATACGAAGAGCACAAGCAGATGGAGGAACTCTGGACGCGAACCGAAGATATCGTTAAGCAATTCTTATAGAAAAAGATGTGAGATTATCGCCTTAGTCTCACATTTTTTTTGTACCTTTGAAGCCAAAATATGAAAGACCCTATACAGAAGACAAAATGAAGAAGGTAACATTATTGTTGGATGACGGGACGAAGTTCCATGGGACATCCTTCGGATACGAAAAGCCAGTGGCTGGCGAGGTAGTGTTCAACACGGCCATGATGGGTTACCCTGAAAGCCTGACCGACCCCTCTTACGAGGGTCAGATTATGGTCATGACCTATCCGCTGGTGGGGAACTACGGTGTTCCCGAGTTGTCAACAGAACCTAACGGGCTCACGACCTATATGGAGAGCCCCAGCATCCATCCGCGAGCCATCGTGGTTACCGACTACAGCGCCGAATACAGCCATTGGAACGCCAAGCAGAGCCTGGCCGAATGGCTGAAGAGCGAGCAGGTGGTAGGCGTCACTGGCGTAGATACCCGTGAACTTACGAAGGTGTTGCGCGAAAACGGTGTGATGATGGGCAAGATACTCTTCGACGACGAACCCGACAATATCCCCACAGCCGAATACGAAGGAGTGAACTTCGTCGAGAAGGTAAGTTGCAAGGACATCATTACCTACCGCTCAGGCAAGCCCGATGCCAAGTGCGTCGTGCTGGTCGATTGCGGTGTGAAGGAGAACATCATCCGCTGTCTGCTGATTCGCGGTGTCGATGTCGTCCGCGTGCCTTGGGACTACGACTTCAACGACCTCGAGTTCGACGGCCTCTTCCTGGCCAACGGTCCTGGCAATCCTGACATCTGCGAGACGACGGTCGAGAACATCCGCAAGTTCCTGGCCAACCCCGTAGTGCGTCCCTGCATGGGCATCTGTATGGGCAACCAACTGCTGGCAAAAGCCGCCGGTGCCAAGATATACAAACTGAAGTACGGTCATCGTAGCCACAACCAACCCGTGCGCCAGGCGGGCACTACACATTGTTACATCACCAGCCAGAATCATGGTTATGCCGTAGATGACACGACGCTGCCTTCCGACTGGGAACCGCTCTTCGTCAACATGAACGACGGTTCGAACGAGGGCATTCGCCACAAGCGGAACCCCTGGTTCTCGGCTCAGTTCCATCCTGAAGCCTGCTCAGGTCCCGTAGATGCTGAAGATTTATTTGACAAACTCGTGAAACTTTTATAACTATGCCATCCAACCATATCAAGAAAGTCCTGCTGCTGGGCTCTGGAGCCCTGAAGATAGGAGAGGCAGGCGAATTTGACTACAGCGGTTCGCAAGCCCTGAAAGCACTCAAGGAAGAGGGAATCGAGACCGTACTCATCAACCCTAACATCGCCACCGTGCAGACCAGTGAAGGCGTGGCCGACCACATCTACTTCCTGCCCGTGACACCATACTTCGTAGAGCGCGTCATCGAGAAGGAGCGTCCGCAGGGCATCCTGCTTGCCTTCGGTGGCCAGACGGCCCTGAATTGCGGCGTTTCGCTCTATAAGAACGGAGTGTTGGACAAGTACGGCATAGATGTCTTGGGTACGCCCGTGAAGGCCATCATCGATACGGAGGACCGCGAACTCTTCGTAGAGCGACTCGACGAGATTGACGTAAAGACCATCAAGAGCCATGCCTGCGAGAGCATCCAGGCTGCCCGTGAGGCCGCTCGTGAATTGGGATATCCCGTTATCATCCGTTCCGCCTTCGCGCTCGGAGGCTTGGGCTCGGGCTTTTGCGACGATGAGGACCAACTCAACGTCTTGGCCGAAAAGGCTTTCTCGTTCTCGCCTCAGGTGTTGGTGGAAAAGAGCCTGAAGGGATGGAAGGAAATAGAGTTTGAGGTCGTGCGCGACCGCTTCGACAACTGCATCGCCGTGTGCAGCATGGAGAATTTCGACCCGCTGGGCATACATACGGGCGAGAGCATCGTCGTGGCACCTGCCCAGACGCTGACCAATCACGAAATCCAGAAACTGCGCGAACTCAGCCTGCGCATCATCCGCCATATCGGCATCGTAGGCGAGTGTAACATACAGTTTGCCTTCGATACCCAGAGCGAGGAGTATCGCGTAATCGAGGTCAATGCCCGTCTGAGCCGTTCGTCGGCCTTGGCCAGCAAGGCTACCGGCTATCCCTTGGCCTTCGTTGCCTGCAAGCTTGGTCTCGGCTACGGCCTGTTCGACCTGAAGAACTCCGTAACGAAGACCACCACAGCCTTCTTCGAGCCCGCCATCGACTATGTGGTATGTAAGATGCCTCGTTGGGACTTGGGTAAGTTCCGCGGTGTCGATCGCGAGTTGGGCTCGTCGATGAAGTCCGTTGGCGAGGTAATGGCCATCGGCCGTACCTTCGAGGAGGCCATCCAGAAGGGACTGCGCATGATAGGGCAGGGGATGCACGGTTTCGTCGAGAACAAGGAACTCGAGATATCCGACATCGACTCGGCCCTGCGCGAGCCAACCGACAAGCGCGTACTGGTTATCTCCAAGGCCTTGCGCCAAGGATATACCATCGACCAGATATACGAGTTGACGAAGATTGACAAATGGTTCCTGCGCAAGTTGCAGAACATCCGCAGGATTGGCGACAAACTGCACGAGTGTCACGACCTCATGCAACTCGATGCCGACCTGCTTCGTCGGGCCAAGGTATATGGCTTCAGCGACTTCCAGATAGCCCGTGCCATAGGTCTTGAGGAGAAGATGGACATGGAGGACGGCGTGAATGCCGTTCGCAAGCGCCGTATCGAGCTGGGCATCGTGCCCTATGTGAAGCAAATCGACACGTTGGCCGCCGAGTATCCAGCCCAGACCAACTACCTGTACCTGACCTACAGCGGCGTGGCTCACGACATCGACTTTGCCCGCGACCAGCGCAGCATCGTCGTACTTGGCAGCGGAGCCTATCGCATTGGCTCTTCGGTAGAATTCGACTGGTGCGGCGTGCAGGCCCTGAACACCATCCGCAAGGAGGGCTTACGCTCGATAATGATAAACTATAACCCAGAGACCGTCTCGACCGACTACGACATGTGCGACCGTCTCTACTTCGACGAGCTGACCTACGAACGCGTAATGGATATCGTGCAGCTCGAGGCACCGCGTGGCGTAGTCATCTCCACCGGCGGCCAGATACCCAACAACCTGGCCCTGAAGCTCGACGGACAGGGTGTGCCCATTCTGGGTACTCAGGCCCGCTATATCGATAATGCCGAAGACCGCGAGAAGTTCTCGGCCATGCTGGGCCGCATCGGTGTGGACCAACCCGAATGGTCGGCACTGACGACGATGGAGGACGTCAACCGCTTCATCGAGAAGGTGGGCTTCCCCGTACTCGTGCGTCCGTCGTACGTGCTCTCGGGCGCAGCCATGAACGTATGCTCGAACCAGGAGGAACTCGAACGCTTCCTGCAGATGGCCGCCAACGTGTCGAAGAAGCATCCTGTCGTCATCTCCAAGTTCATGCAGAACACAAAGGAGGTGGAGATGGACGCCGTGGCCCGCGATGGCGAAATCATCGCCTATGCCATCAGCGAGCACATCGAGTTTGCCGGAGTCCACTCTGGCGATGCCACCATACAGTTCCCGGCCCAGAAGCTCTACGTCGAGACCGTGCGCCGCATCAAGAAGATTTCGGCACGCATAGCCCAGGAACTGCACATCTCAGGCCCCTTCAACATCCAGTATCTGGCTCGTGAGAACGAGATTAAGGTCATCGAGTGCAACCTGCGCGCTTCGCGTTCGTTCCCCTTCGTATCGAAGGTGCTCAAGGTCAACCTCATCGAGATGGCCACACGTGTCATGCTGGGCCTGCCTGTAGAGAAGTTGCACAAGAGTTTTTTCGACTTCGACTATGTCGGCATCAAGGCCAGCCAGTTCTCCTTCAACCGTCTCCAGAAGGCCGACCCCGTGCTGGGTGTCGATATGTCCTCGACGGGCGAGGTAGGTTGTCTGGGCGACGACTCCAACTGTGCCCTGATGAAGGCCATGCTCTCCGTCGGCCAGCGCATACCCGAGCGTGGCGTGCTGCTCTCGACGGGTGGAGCCAAGGAGAAGGCTGCCATGCTGGATGCCGCGCGCATGCTTCGCGAACACGGCTACCAGCTATATGCGACGGGTGGCACAAGCCGCTACCTGACGGAGCAGGGCATCGAGAACACCCTTGTCCACTGGCCAAGCGATGCCGACCAGCAGCCGCAGGCTATCGACCTCATGCGTCGGCACGAGATAGACCTCGTCGTGAACATTCCGAAGGACCTCTCGGCCGGAGAACTTACCAATGGCTACAAGATTCGTCGTACGGCCGTTGACCTCAACATCCCCCTGCTTACCAACAGCCGGCTGGCTGCGGCCTTTATCCAGGCCTTCTGCACCATCAAGCCCAGCGACCTGGCCATCAAGTCGTGGGAGGAGTACAAGTAAGCGTTCACACAGTCCTAAGTTAAAAGTTAAGAGTCAGATATATGGGAGTTCAGGCGATTATCGTGGCCGTAGTACTGCTGTTCATGCTCGTAGCACTGATGCGCGAGTGTCTGCGGCCCGGTCTAATCCTGTTTACGGCAGTTGTCATGCTGCTCGTCGCAGGCATCATCAATCCCGAGGAGGCACTGAAGGGCTTCTCTAACAAGGGTATGATAACCGTAGCCTTGCTCTATCTCGTGAGCGAGGGAGTGCGCAAGAGCGGTCTGCTCGAGCGCATCGTCTATCGCGTCTTGCCGACCAAGAACGTGACCATCACGCGAGCCAACCTGCGGTTCTATCCCATCGTGTCGCTCATCTCGGCCTTCTTCAACAACACGCCGGTGGTCGTCATCTTTGCCCCGATGATAAAGAACTGGGCGCGCAAGATGAAGTTGCCACCGACGAAGTTCCTCATCCCCCTGTCGTACGCCACCGTCATCGGCGGTATCTGTACGCTGATTGGTACCACCACCAACCTGGTACTCCACGGCATGCTACTCCAGGAGCACAAGGACGAGGTTGCGGCCTTCGAGGACTCTAAGGGAGCCGTAGAGGGCATCCTCTTGCGCTTCAACATCGACGGTATGCACATGTTCGAGCTCACCAAGGTGGGCATCTTCATCGCCCTGGCGGGCCTCGTTTACCTTATCTTCTTTTCGAAGTACCTCCTTCCCGACAACCGCAAGGCTGAGGAGGAGGCCGAGGAGCAGGCCATCATACCGCCAGGCGCCGTCCGCCACGAGGTGATGCTGGGCAACCGTTTCCCTGGACTGGGCAAGACGCTCCACCAGTTCGACTTCTACCGCCGGTACGGTGGCCACGTGCGGGCCATCTCGCGCGGCGGCGAAATACTGGAGGGCGACTACATGAACATGCGCCTGACACACGAGGACACGCTCATCGTCGATGCTCCGGCCGACTTCAAGGAGACCTGGAAGGACAGTCGCGTCTTCTGGATGGTCAACCGCGTGGGCGACTACGAACCGCCCATGGGCACGAAGAAGCGTTGGCTGGCGCTGGCCCTGCTCATCATCATGATTATCGGCGCCACCGTGGGCGAGTTGCCCATCGTCACCGACCACTTCCGGTTCATCAAACTCGACATGTTCTTCTTCGCCTGCGTCGTTACGATTATCATGGCCTGGACGCGCATGTTCTCCCCCCGCAAGTACACGAAGTACTTCTCCTGGGACGTGCTCATCACCATAGCCTGCGCCTTTGCCATATCAACGGCCATGACCAAGTCGGGCTTTGCCGACTTCGTGGCCGGCTACATCATCCGCCTGACCGACGCCGTGGGCGGCACCGACTATGGCATCTACGTCATCCTGGCCGCACTGTTCCTGATTACGAACGTCTTCACGGAACTCATCACCAACAACGCCGCCGCCGCACTGGCCTTCCCCCTGGCCCTCTCGGTCAGCGAAAAGTTGGGAGCCAACCCCATGCCCTTCGTCGTCTGCATCTGCTTTGCTGCCTCGAGCGCATTCTCTACGCCCATCGGCTATCAGACGAACCTCATCGTGCAGGGTATCGGCGGCTACAAGTTTACGGACTTCGTGAAGGTCGGCCTGCCCATGAACATTATCGTCTTCCTGCTCTCCGTAATCCTGATACCCATCGTTTACGGCATGTAGCCGCCAGACGTCCCGACGAACGCCATGCGGCCCCGTATCCGACATCTTCGGTGCGGGGCCGCATGCGCGCTTTTCGGCTCCTGCATCATGCCATTTTTTCATGTATCATGACGATTCTGCGTCATGATACATGACAGTTTCGTGTCATGAATCATCAGACGAAATCGTCATCTACACCACGTTTACGCCTTGTCTTTGTGACGAAAATTTGGCATCCTTACCACACGTCTGTGTCATGATGGAGAAAGTGTGTTGTAATGATACATCACGTGCTTTCGTGATGAGGTAGGGGATCGCCCGTCATTACTGACCAGGACGCACTCACTATTAGTTGTGAAAAGCCGTCCGAGAGAATCATCGTTTATGGGTATTGCGGGAATGGAATTCTCTCTCTACCTTTGCCTCCGGAAATGCAACAGACAGGAGCAAAAAACAACATAAACTAAGAAAAAAATGAAGCGACTATTTACCCTGATTACATGGATGATGACTACCTGTATGATGGCCCAGGCCCAGACGGGCCGCATCGAAGGCAGCATCACAGACCACGAGACGGGCGAGCCCCTGATTGGTGCCACGGTGCGCATTCGCGAACTGGAACTCACCGAGGTTAGTGACGAACAAGGCCACTTCGCCTTCCGCGAACTGCCCTCTGGCAGCTACACGCTGGCAGTCTCCTACATAGGCTTCCAGCCCATGAGCCGCCGCGTAGCCACGTCGGATGGCTCGAAGACCCGCCGGCTGAAGTTGTCTCTGCACCCGGTGGCCAACGAGATAGTGGAGGTAGAGGTGGTGGCCAAGAGCGAGGCCCGGCGCATACGCGAGCAGGCCATGCCCGTGACCGTCATCAGCATGCAACAGCTACAGGGCACGGTGAGCGACGTAGAGAGCATACTGGCCAAGACGGTCGGCGTGACCATTCGCCAGACGGGTGGCGTGGGCAGTTCGTCGCGCATATCGCTGCGAGGACTCGAGGGCAAACGCATCGGATTCTTTATCGACGACACGCCCATGGGCGACCAGAGCGACTTCCTGGACCTGAACGACATACCCGTGGACATGATAGACCGCATAGAGATATTCAAGGGCGTCGTGCCGGCCAAGTTCGGCGGCTCGTCGATGGGCGGTGCGGTAAACATCGTCCTCAAGGAATACCCCGACCGATATGCCGACCTCAGTTACACGATGCAGTCGTTCCACACCCACAAGGCACAGACCGTAGTGAAGCGTAACCTGAAGGATGCGGGGGTAGTCTTCGGCGTGGGCGGCGGCTACACCTACTCGAAGAACGACTACAAGATGGACTCGCCCCACGTCGAAGGCCTGCGCATCAGGCGCAACCACGACAAGTACAAGAAACTCCTCCTGGGCGGGAGCATGAAAGCCAAGCGATGGTGGTTCGACGAACTGGAGCTGGAGCCCTTCTTCGTCAACACCTATCACGACATACAGGGCATCGAATACGACATACGCAAGGCCCACACCACATCGAGCATGGGCGGCGTGAACAACAAACTGGAGAAGAAAGACTTCCTCGTCCCCGGCCTGGACATGGAGATGAACAACGCCGTGGCCTACACCCGATACCACCTCATCGACACGGCACGCACCTACCACGACTGGCTGGGCAACACCTATCCCACGCCGTCGCTCTACGGCGGAGAGATCGGCAACCGATTCGCCTCGAGGTCCAACAACGGCAAGTTCACCTACATGAACAAGCTAAACCTCGAGTACCTCATCACGAAAAACCATACGCTCAACTTCAACTCCGTCTTCACCCTGGCCAATGGCGACCCCAGCGACACGCTGAAGTGGACAAGCCTGGGGAAGCGCGTTGACTTCGACTCGCGCATGCGCAGTTGGGTGGGCGGTCTCAACTACGACTACCGCACCACCAACGACCGTTTCCTCAACTCCCTCACAGGCCGGTTCTACCACTACACCATGAAGACGCGCTACCAGAACATCTACGTCTCCACACCTCCGGAGGACATACACCTGCGCAAGCATAGCCTGGGCTTCAGCGAGGCCATGCGCTACCGCTTCACGCCGGCCCTGATGGCCAAGGCTTCGGGGGGATACGACGTGCGCATCCCTTCGGAAGAGGAACTCCTGGGCGACGGCTACACCATAACCCCGAGCGACCGCCTCAGCCCCGAACGCAACCTCAATGCCAACCTGGGCCTGCTCTACGACCTCACGGGGCGCCATCGCAGCAACCTGCAAGTGGAACTCAACGGCTACTACATGCACGTACACGACATGATACGCTTCGTCAAGGGCATACTGGGGGCCCAGTACCAGAACTTCGGCGAGATGCGTACGCTGGGCGTGGAGTTCGACGTCAAGGCCGACGTCCTGCCCTTCCTCTACGCCTACGGCAACGTCACCTTCCAGGACCTTCGCGACACCCGCAAGTACGAAGAGGGCACCCAACTGCCCAACATGACGAAGGGTAAGCGCATGCCCAACATCCCCTACCTGATGGCCAATGCCGGCGTAGAACTGCACCGCGAGAACCTCTTTGGCGGCTGTGGCCACAATACTCGCCTGTTCGCCGACATGGCCTTCATCGAAGAGTACTACTACGACTTCGAACTGACCGAGACCGAAAAACGACGCATCCCTCGCACGCTCACCTTCGACCTGGGCTTCGAGCACAGCTTCATGCACCAGCGCCTCTACCTCTCGGGCAAGGTGGCCAATGTGGGCAACCGCAAGGTAATCTCCGAGTTCAACCGCCCCCTGCCAGGCCGCTCGTTCGGCATGAAACTAAGATACATCTTTAAGTAAAACAAACCCTTTTATTAACATCTAAAAACTTCAAGAAAATGAGAACATTATCCCAACTCAAACTGTTCGCCGTAGTGGCCGCGCTGTCACTACTCGTCGTATCATGTAAAGAGAATGACGACCCCAAACCAGGCCCCAACCCCACCACCACGTTGGTGGGCGGCGAAGGCAGCGTACTGATTGGTGCCACCATCAAGAATGCCGACGGCTCCAGCGGTACCAGCTACTTCCTGCAGATGCCTAAGCTCGAGGGCACCATCAGCCTCACCAAGGCCATCCAGGCTGGTTTCGCCAGCACCATATCGGTCTTTGGCAACGACGTGTTCCTCTTCCCCGAATTCGGCAACGACGGCTCTCAGAAGATTATCCGCTACGAACGCTCCGGCGCCGGATTCAGCAAGAAGGCCGAACGCCAAATCATCCCCGGCTCGTACCCGCAGCACATGGTCCGCGTCAGCGATGAAAAAGGCTACATCCCCCTCTATACTTTAGGACGAGTAGAAATCGTGAACCCCAAGACGCTGGAGAAAACGGGGGAGATAGACCTCACCTCCTATGCCCACCGTACGGCCAGCTGCGAACCGGCTCACGGCATCATACGCGACGGACTCTACTACCTGCCTCTCGACCAACTGAACGACTCGTGGATGCCTCACGAAGACTATCGCCAGTCCGACGTACTCATCATCGACACCAAGACCGACCAAGTAATCAAGCGCATCAGCGAGACCGAGAGTGGTCTGTGCTTTCCCACGCGTCCGATGCTGAAGGGCATGATATTCACCAACGAGCAGAATGACATATACATAGCCTGTGCCGGATACTTCGGCTACGACCCCAGTTACTTGAAGAACGGCTTCATCTGTATCCCAGCCGGTCAGCAAGAGTTCGACACCAGCCGCTCGTGGGACATCAGCGAGACCCTCATCGAAGGCACACATTACACCCCCTCGGCCGTCTATAACACCCAATATCTGGGCAACGGAATCGTGGCGGCCTACGTAGGCGTGCTCGAACTGACGGCAGGAAACCCCTATACGGCGCGCAACGCATTGGCCGTCATCATCGACCTCAATAAGCGTACTATTAAGCACATCGAGGGCATTCCCGCCACGGACGGCCATAGCATAGAAATCACCTACCACGACGGAATCGTCTATTTCGCATCCTTCGGCGAGCGTGCTGCGGGCGTATTCGCCTACAACCCGGCAAACGGGGACCTCAAACAGCAGCTGACGTGGAGCAATAATATCTCCTACATCCACTTCTTCGAATAATAATCCGCCCGTGGGCCACAACCCGCCATAGCCAGATGGCACCGGAACTGCATTCCTCAGGCTCCGGTGCCATTATTCTCTCCCGGCACACCCACATTCTATAGGCTGAAATTTGCTTATATGAGGTTTTCTTCGTAACTTTGCCCATTAATTGTGCATTTCTGACTATGACAGATAACATCTTTCCCGTCTATGACCGCATGATGACACGCTCGGACCGCGAGCGGTTGCTCCATCAGCGGGGCATGATGGTGTGGTTTACGGGCCTCTCGGGCTCGGGCAAGACCACCGTGGCGCTTGGCGTCGAGCGCGAGCTCCATCAGCGGGGCATCCTCTGCCGCATACTCGATGGCGACAACGTACGCGATGGCATCAACCGAGGCCTGGGCTTCTCGGCCGAAGACCGCCGGGAGAACATCCGCCGCATTGCCGAGGTCGGCCGTTTGATGGTCGATACGGGCGTGGTCGTACTGGCCTGCTTCGTCAGTCCTACGGAGGACCTCCGCCAGATGGCACGCGAGATTATCGGGGCGGACGATTTCTTCGAGGTCTATGTCTCTACGCCCATCGAGGAGTGCGAGCGTCGCGACGTCAAGGGACTCTATCGGCGTGCGCGCCAGGGCGAGGTGAAGAACTTCACGGGAATCAGTGCCCCCTTCGAGGCACCTGCCCATCCGGCCCTGAGCATCGACACGTCGGCCCTTCCGCTTAAGGAGAGCGTCGGAAAAGTATTGGAACTAATAACCGCAAAACAATAGAATTCTTTATGGAATATAACCTTTCGCACCTGCAGGAACTGGAGACGGAGGCCATACACATCATTCGTGAGGTGGCCGCCGAGTTCGAAAATCCTGTAATGCTCTACAGCATCGGCAAGGACTCCAGCGTAATGGTGCGCCTGGCCGAGAAAGCCTTTGCCCCTGGCAAGGTGCCCTTCCCCCTGATGCACATCGACTCGAAGTGGAAGTTCCGCGAGATGATTGAGTTCCGCGACCGCTATGCCAAGGAGCACGGCTGGAACCTCATCGTGGAGTCGAACATGGAGGCCTTCAACGCAGGCGTTGGCCCGTTCACACACGGCAGTAAGGTCCACACCGACCTGATGAAGACCAAGGCCCTCTTGGATGCACTGAACAAGTACAAGTTCGACGCAGCCTTCGGTGGAGCCCGCCGCGACGAGGAGAAGAGCCGTGCCAAGGAGCGCATCTTCTCGTTCCGCGACAAGTTCAACCAGTGGGACCCCAAGAACCAGCGCCCAGAACTCTGGGACATCTATAACTCGCGCGTACACAAGGGCGAGTCGATTCGCGTCTTCCCCCTGTCGAACTGGACGGAACTCGACATCTGGCAGTACATCCGCCTCGAGAACATCCCCATCGTACCCCTCTACTATGCCAAGGAGCGTCCGTGTCTGGAACTCGACGGCAACATCATCATGGCCGACGACGACCGCCTGCCCGAGGAGTATCGTCCGCTGGTCCGCCCGCGCATGGTGCGCTTCCGCACGCTCGGCTGCTGGCCCTTGACGGGAGCCATCGAGAGCACGGCCACGACCATCGAGGAGATAGTGGAGGAGATGATGACCACCACGAAGAGCGAGCGCACGACGCGCGTCATCGACTTCGACCAAGAGGCCAGTATGGAACAAAAGAAACGTGAAGGATATTTTTAAGAACTATGGAAGAAAACAAACTTGACATACGGGCCTTCCTCGACGCCGACGAACGGAAGGACCTCCTGCGCCTGCTGACCGCAGGCTCTGTCGATGACGGCAAGAGCACACTCATCGGACGCCTGCTCTTTGACTCCAAGAAACTCTACGAAGACCAGCTCCAAGCCCTCGAACGCGACTCCGTACGCGTAGGCAACGCCGGGGCAGGGGAGATAGACTATGCCCTGCTGCTCGACGGACTGAAGGCCGAACGCGAGGAGGGCATCACCATCGACGTAGCCTATCGCTACTTCTCCACCAACCAACGCAAGTTCATCATCGCCGACACGCCGGGTCACGAGCAATATACCCGCAACATGATCACGGGCGGCTCCACAGCCAACCTGGCCATCATACTGGTCGATGCACGCGCCGGAGTCATCACCCAGACGCGCCGCCACACGTTCCTCGTCAGCCTGCTCGGCATCAAGCACATCGTGCTCGCCGTGAACAAGATGGACCTTGTCGGCTTCAGCAAGGACGTCTTCGACAAGATACGCGACGAATACCTCGCCCTGACCACCCAATTGGGTATCGAGGACGTCACCTGCTTCCCCATCTCGGCCAAGCTTGGCGACAACGTCGTAGAACTCAGTCCCAACACTCCCTGGTACGAGGGCACCACACTGCTCGACTACCTCGAGACCGTGCCCATCCACCGCGACCGCAACATGCAGGACTTCCGCTATCCCGTCCAGTACGTCCTGCGCCCCAACCTCGACTTCCGCGGCTTCTGCGGCAAGATAGCCAGCGGCGTCATCCGCCAGGGCGACGAGGTAGTAGCCCTGCCCTCGATGAAGCACAGCCACGTCAAGGGCATCCACACCTACGACGGCGAACTCACCGAAGCCTTCTGCCCCCAGAGCGTAACCCTCACCCTGGAGGACGAAATCGACATCTCGCGAGGCGAAATGCTCGTCCGCCCCGACAACCTGCCCCATATCGGCCGCTACTTCGAGACGATGCTCGTCTGGATGGACGAGGAGCCCATGGACCGCTCGAAACAGTTCTTCCTGAAGCACAACACCAACACCACGCGCGCCACCATCGACTCCCTCGAGTACCGCATCGACGTCAACACGATGGAACACCTCGAAGGGCGCGACTTCCGTCTCAACGAGATAGGTTGCGTCCACATCACCACGGCCAAGACACTCTTCTTCGACTCCTATCGCGACAACCGCGCCACGGGAGCCTTCATCCTTATCGACCCCATCACCAACAACACCTCCGCCGTAGGCATGATTGTCCGTCCGCTCGAAGGCGACGAAGCCAACACCGCCGACCTGCCCGCGCTCGACCTGCCCCGCCTGGGCATCACCCCCGACCACTACGAAGCCATCGAGCGCGCTGTCAAGGACTTGGAACGCCAGGGCCTGGAAGTTAAAATCGTAAAATAACATGGGACTCATCGAATTCAGTAAACTGCCCGTCAACACCCTCGTAGGAGCCGACTGGCACACCTTTAAGGCCGTCACCGAAGGCCAGCACGTAGCCCGCGAAAAGCGCACCAAGTACTTCCTCACCAAGGCCATCTGCCGCCTGCTCAGCGTAGCCGTCCCCTTGCAGGAACGCCGCTATCGCAAACTCCTGGCCGACAAACCCCTCGACCACGACCCCGTCTTCATCCTCGGCCACTGGCGCTCCGGCACCACCTTCGTCCACAATATCCTCGCCCAGGACCCCCGCTTCGGCTTCACCACCACCTACCAGACTGTCTTCCCCCACTACATGATGGCCATGCAAGGCCTCTTCAAGCCCGTCATGGGGTGGCTCATGCCCAGCCACCGGCCCACCGACAACATGGAACTCGCCCCCGACCTGCCACAGGAGGAGGAATTCGCCCTCCAGAACACCTGCCCCTCGTCGTACTACCTCTTCTGGTTCTATCCCGAGCGCATGCAGGAGTACTGCGACCGCTTCCTCACCATGCGCGACGCCACGCCCGAGGAAATCCAGGACTTCAAGGAGAAGTTCATGCGACTCGTCAAGATATCCATGTGGAACTCGCGCCGCGGAGTCAAGGACGCCCAATACCTATCGAAGAACCCACCCCATACTGGCAAGGTCAAGACCCTCGTCGAGATGTTCCCCAACGCCAAGTTCATCTACCTCATGCGCAACCCCTACACCGTCTTCGAGTCCAGCCGCTCCTTCTTCACCAACACCATCGCCCCCCTCGAGCTCCACAGCATCCCCCTCGACCAGATGGAACAAAACATCCTGCGCAACTACCGCGAACTCTACCAAGCCTATCAGGAGCAGAAGCGCTACATCCCCGAAGGCAATCTCGTTGAGATACGCTTCGAGGACGTCGAGCGCGACGCCATGGCCCTGGCCGAGCGCCTCTACCGCGAACTCTCCCTCCCCGGATGGGAGGAGGCCCGGCCCCACATCCAGCGATACGTCGATGGCAAGCGCGGGTACAAGAAAAACCAGTACCAGTACGACCCCCGCACCGTCCAGCTCGTCAACGATGCCTGGGGCCCCATACTCGACGAGTGGGGCTACGAACGGCTCTGACACACGCCCGACTCCCTCCCCCTTAAAAAGCCCTTCTCCCGTCCGACGGGAGGAGGGCTTCTCTTTTTTTAATCCCCTCGGTTGTGCCATTGATGGCACACGGCAGTGCCACCTATGACACACATTTGTGCCACCGATGGCACGGGGTTGTGCCACCAGTGGCACAGTCGTTTTGTAGTATCTCTAACTATCGTGTTAGATACTTACACTTGAAAAAAGTGCAAGCGTTGCTTGCTTTTTTGCTCGCTTAATCGTATCTTTGCAGCATGAGACTTGTCTCATAGCATGGCAGCGGCCGTGCTCAACATACAGAAGAAGCGTCCGCTTTGATTCTTGTTACCTGAAATATCGCCAATATTAAGTAACAACCAAGAGTAAAGCTCGGATGCTCACGCCGTAGGGCGTGGGCTTTTACTCGGATATGGTTGTAAGGTGTTTGGCGATGCCTCAGGTAACTTAGACGAAGTAAGAAGTCCACGTTTTCTTTTTGTGCCGTTATTAACTTCTAAACACATTATACGATTATGAAAAGACTTTACACACTGTTGTTGATGCTGGCCATGATAGCAGTATTCGCACAAGCTCAGGGCAATCCCATCGAGGGCTACACTGAGCTGGACCGAAGCAAATGGGGCGACATCCTGGGCCGCTATCGTTACGAACTGACCTACGACAAGGAAGGGTGGCGCAAGACGGAATACGTCTATTACAGCGAGAAGGTGGACGGCAAGTGGGAGTTCAAGACCGAGGAACTCTTCGATATCGGCACCTATTCCTACGAATTTGACACGCAGGGGCGCGTGAAGGTGAAGGCCGTCACGTACGAGATGGACAACAAGCAGTCGTACCGCATTATGGCCGACTATACGTCCACACCCGTGAAATACACGAAATATGCAAAAGACGGTGGTTCCTACGAGAAGAAGGCAGAGTGGACTTGCCACGACAATGGGGCTGTGGCTGCATATACCGACAATGATGGTCGTACCGCTTATTACACTGAGTCTGGCGAATTCTTAGGCGATGCCCGTGAAGGTGGAAGTCTCTCTCGTACGGGTGTCCTGAACGACTCCACGATTACCTATGACGGCAGCACCGAACGCTACCGCTATGATGCCAAGACCGGGCGTCTGTTAGAGTATTCGAAGAAAGACTATGGTAACGAAAAGATGAGTTTATCTTTTGAATACGACAAGTTCGGGCGAATCTCGAAGTGGAAGGAGGCATATACGGACGGAATTGGCGATGATTTTGAAAATATCGATGGTGAGGCGACTATTACCTACTTCAACGACGAGGTATATCCCATCGGCAACTCTTGGCGCGACGTGTTCTTTATGGAAGGCCCTATAGCAAAGGTTGTAGGGAAGAATAACGGGGAAGTCGTATATGAGATAACTTACAATCGCGATTCCCAAGGGATGCTAACTGGCGTCACAGAAAAGGACTACTATGGTGAATACGAAAGTAATTATAAGGTGCAAAATGGCCACATTACAGAAAAAGAAATAACATGGAAGAATGGTCCGACAGACGTAGAGACCTATACTTGGCAAGGGGAGAATGTAACGAAAGTAATCGGTCCTCCCCACGGCGACGTGCCCGACGTGCCCGACACCGAGAAATACATGGAAACCATAGAGTACACCCATGGCGACGGCACCTGCACGATGAAGATGCATGACACGTATGATGATGCTAACAATAGTTATTATGTCGTCAAGACTACAGAGAAAGACGGAAAATACAACGAGCAGGGAGAATCCTATTACAACGGAAAAAAGAACGGCAGCTACCAACTGATGCGCGACATACAGCGGGAAGACTTCTGTGTCACACGCCCCAACATGGGCAAGGACTTGGATGGCTTCTGCCCGGAAGTGCCCGTACCCGTTTCGGTGAAAGACCGCGTGGCCGTGGTGGGCCAAAAAGATGGCATGGGTTACGCCATGAAGCATGGGTTTGTAGAGAACACTCTTGACTATTTTGATGGGACTGTTTACATGTGGTATGTCAATATGGGCGAGGAGAACTATTATTCAGTAAAGCATGAGGGTAATCTCATCATGTGTTACGACAGCAAAGAACGTCCCGTGTTTGCCGTATTGAACGGAAAACTGATGAAGGAATACTGGTATGACGATAGAGAAACGGAATCCTTGGTTGAGATAGATACGAGCGCTCCAGCCCTTGCTCCGCGCAAGGCAGAAGCCGAGACGGCGATGAAGAATGTAACTGTTATCGAATATCTGTATAACAATAAGGGGTGGTGCACGGGCCAGACCATAACCATCTATGATGAGAACGGAGGGGGTACGACGGATGAATACACTTACCAGTACGACATGACTCCCGTCACTGGCATTCGCGCCGACGGGCAGGGCCGTAATTATAAGGTAGCTAAGGACGGGCACATCTACATCGTCCGCGATGGTCACTGGTACACCACTACGGGCATACTGGTGCGATAAGTAAGATCGTCCCTTTCATAATGATGCTGCAACCACCCTCATGGTATCGTGGTTGCAGCATTCGTTTTGAGGTGGAGTTATACCAGCCCAGAGCTTTCACGCCTCGGCGGTAGGGGTGGAGTCAGTTGGCCGTGCCGCCCGTTTCGCCTTGCGGTTGGATGCTGAAGTGTTGGCCGGGGCGGATGGGGAGGAGGCGCACTTCGGCATTGTCCATCTTCTCGACGTCGTGGGTGGGGATGCCGTGATAGACGCCTTGGAGGATGCGAAGGAATAGTCCGTGGCTGATGGCGAGGACGCGAATGGGTGCTCGGGGGCCGGGAGCCGTGGCTTGCGAGGCCGGCAGGGTGGCTATCTGCTCGAGGAATTGCTGGGCGCGGAGGGCGACTTGCTCGACGGTCTCGGCCGAGGGGTCGAGGGCTCGGCTTATCTTGATGTACGGGCCGCCCGTGTGGATGCCGAAGTCGCGCTCGCGCAGCAGGGGTTCCTCCCGGAACTGGCCGCCATGGGGCTCGGCGACGATGCGGGCGGTGGCGGTGGCCCGGAGGAGGTCGCTCGAGAAGATGAGGTCGAAGTGGTGGTGGCGCAGGCGGTCGCGGAGTTCCTCGGCCTGGCGGATGCCTTCGGCGGTCAGGTGGCCGGGCATCTGGCCTTGAAGGATGCGGCGGACGTTTTCTTCGGTTTGCCCGTGGCGGGCGATGTAGAGTTCTATCATGGGAGGGTAAAGTTTAACGGGTAAAGTTTAACGTTTAAGGTTTAAGGTTTATGGGAGAGGGCTGACAAAGTTAGAAAATAATTCGTAATTCATGGCTCGTAATCCGAATTTATTTCGTATTTTTGCCCAAACTAATGTTGTCGGACGATTAAATCTGTAAACTTTTAAACGAATAAACCTGTAAACTTTTAAACTTTTTATCCATGAAACAGAAACTGAGACTTATCGTGGCTCTGATGGCTATCTGCCTGGCATCGAATGGCTTGATGGCACAGAGCTTGTCGCCCAGCACCAAGTGGCACTGGGAGGACGGGACTATCGTGGTTGATACGCCTGCACGCCCTGCCGGTCAGGAGAATGTGCTGGGGCTGGTGGCTCCGAAACTGGAGACGGTGCGTGTGGCCTTCGTGGGCCTGGGTATGCGCGGACCTGGTGCCGTGCAGCGTTTTACGTACATCCCTGGCGTCCAGATTGTGGCTCTTTGCGACTATGAGGAAGGGCGTGCCGAGGCTTGCCAGAAGTATCTGCGCCAGGCTGGTCTGCCCCCCGCAGCTATCTATAGCGGTGCGAAGGGTTACGAGGAGTTGTGCAAGCGCCCGGACATTGACCTGGTGTATGTGGCTACCGACTGGGACCACCACTTCCCCGTGGCCAAGTGTGCGCTGGAGAATGGTAAGCATACGGCCATAGAGGTGCCTTCGGCCATGAACCTGGAGCAGTGCTGGGAGCTCATCAACCTCTCGGAGAAGACGCGCAAGCACTGCATGATTCTGGAGAACTGCTGCTACGACTGGTTCGAGTTGCGTGCCCTGAACATGGCTCAGCATGGCGTATTCGGTGAGGTGTTGCGTGCACAGGGTGCCTACATCCACAATCTGGACGACTTCTGGGCTTACTATTGGGAGAACCCCGACGGCAACGACCTGCAGCACCTGCACTGGCGCATGAAGTATAATAAGGAGAATCGTGGCGACGTGTATGCCACGCACGGACTGGGCCCCGTGGCTCAGGTGTTGGACATCCACCGCGGCGACCGCTTTACGACGCTTGTGGCTATGGATACGAAGAGTGTCCATGGCAAGGAGTATGTGGAGAAGGTGACGCGCAAGGAGTGCCACGAGTTCCGCAACGGCGACCACACGACTACGCTCATGCGTACGCATAATGGTAAGGTAGTGGAGATTCAGCATAACGTAATGAATCCCCAGCCCTACAACCGCCTGTATCAGCTGACGGGTACGAAGGGCTTTGCCAACAAGTATCCCGTATCGGGCTATGCACTGGACAAGGCTCAGCTTTCGGCCAGCGGCGTGGCTCCCAAGGTGGACAAACTGGATAGCCACGGCTTCCTGCCCGATGCCGAGCGCAAGGCTTTGGAGGAGAAGTACGAGCACCCCATCATCAAGAAGTACGGCAAACTGGCCGCCGAGGTGGGCGGACATGGTGGCATGGACTTCTTCATGGATGCTCGTCTGGTATATTGCCTGCAGAACGGACTGCCCCTTGACATGGATGTCTATGACCTGGCCGAGTGGTGCTGCCTGGCCGAGTTGGGTAGCCTGTCGATGGACCACAATTGTGCTGCCGTGGCCTTCCCCGACTTCACCCGTGGCTTCTGGGACGTAGCTCCTGGCTATCAGCACGCATACGCCGAGCCCGAGGCTGAAGCAGAGGCAGAGGCCAAGGCTAAGGCTTCGACCGCCCAGCAGAAGAAACTCTGTGCCGACAAGAAACTTTGGGAGAAGTACGACAAGGCTAAGGCTAAGAAGTGAATGACTAAAGGCTAAAGATTTGGGACCAAAAGTGGCCCAAAGCCATAAAAAAGTGCGGGATTGCTTGGCAGTCTCGCATTTTTTTCATATCTTTGCAGCCGATTTATACCGAAGGGGCTCGGATAAGTGGGCTACGAGTTGGCCTCGCCTCCCGGTGAAACCCGTTAAATAACAAACAAAACAAATGTACGCAATCGTAGAGATTAACGGTCAACAGTTCCGTACGGAAGCCGGCAAGAAGCTGTTCGTTCACCACATCGTGGGCGCAGAGGCTGGCCAGACTGTTGAGTTTGAGAGAGTGTTGTTGGTAGACAACGACGGTGCCATCACCGTAGGTGCTCCCGAAATCGAGGGTGCCAAGGTGGTAGCTGAGGTAGTTACTCCCCTGGTAAAGGGCGACAAGGTGCTCGTCTTCCACAAGAAGCGCCGTAAGGGCTATCGCAAGCTGAATGGTCATCGCCAGCAGTTCACCGAGTTGACTATCAAGGAAGTCATTGCTTAACCATTAAATCGTAGAAATTATGGCACATAAAAAAGGTGTTGGTAGTTCTAAGAACGGCCGCGAGAGTGCAGCCCAGAGATTAGGCGTTAAGATTTTTGGTGGTGAGAAGTGCATTGCCGGCAACATCATCGTTCGCCAGCGTGGTACCCGCCACAACCCCGGTCAGAACGTGGCTATGGGTAAGGACAATACCCTGTATGCCCTGACCGATGGTATCGTGAACTTCAAGAAGGGCCGTCGCGACCGCTCGACCGTGAGCGTGTTGCCCGAGGCCTAAAACACACATCCGAACGAAAAAAACCGCATAATCCTTCGTGGGTATGCGGTTTTTTTGTATCTTTGCCCGTGTAGAAACCTATTGTTTAACCATTTAATACCGCGAAACTATGAATTACAAGATTGTAGAAGTGGAAGGAATCGGCGAAGTTTATGCCGAGAAGTTGATTGCCGCCGGCATCGCCGACATCGAGGCTCTGCTCGCAAAGTGCGCTAAGCCCGCTGGCCGTAAGGAACTGGCCGAGGCTACCGGTATCTCGCCCAAACTCATCCTGACCTGGACCAACCATGCCGACCTGATGCGCATCAATGGCGTTGGTCCTCAGTTCAGCGAACTGCTGGAGGCTGCCGGAGTTGACACCGTGAAGGAACTGAAGCATCGTGTAGCAGAGAACTTGCAGGCTAAGCTCGAGGAAATCAATGCCGAGAAGCACCTGGTTCGTCGTGTTCCCGCCGTTACCGAGGTGGAGAAGATGATTGAGCAGGCTAAGGAACTGCCCGCCGTAATGGAGTACTAAACCTTCGGACGAACACAACAACTTTACAGCCCTGCCGGGAGGAACTTCCTTCTTAGGCAGGGCTGCTTGTATGCGGCCGAGGAGGATGTCAGTTGATTTCGAGGGAGAAGGCTTCGTGCAACTTACGCAGGGTGGAACTTTCCTCGAGCATGATGCGGAACTGCTCGGTCTTGCTATAGACGATGGTGGACTGCTCGATGGTGGCCACTCGCACCTCCATCTTTACCTGGGGCAGCAGGAGGCGTTGGGAGAAGTAGGCCTCGACCTTGGCGGAGAGTTTGTTCAAGGCCTTGGCAATGATTGCATTGCCTGCCGTGACGGCAAAGGAGTTGTCGGACAACACTTCGGGGATGATGGCTCGCATGCGCTGGGCCATAGCCGTCTCGCTCTGGGGTAGGGTGTTGGCAAACTCTTGCCAAAGCTGGATGGCCGTATGAGAGGTAAGTGGCGTCGGCGAGGATGTAAGTGGCTCGACTTTCTGTTCCTGTGGCTGGGGGGCTACACGTGCGGGATCGGGTGTCTTGGTGCGAATGCTGGTGCCCTGAAGGTTAAGCGAGCGAATGGGCTTGGCCGGTTCCGGCTTCTCCTTGGGCTTCTCTGCAACGGACTTAGGGGCGATGGGCTTAGGCTCAGTAGTCTTAGGCTCAACGGACTTAGGTGCAACGGCAGTCGCTCCTTGAGCGGCTGGTTGCTTGAATAGGGGTTTAAGTATCGTCGTGGGGCGGCGCCCCGCGCCAGCTTCGTCGTCTTCCTGCGCCATCTCGATGAGACAGAGCTCCACCTGAAGGCGCTTGTTGCGACTCTGCCGATAGCCAAGGTCGCACTCGTTGCAAAGCCGTATGGCACGATAGACGAAACGTGGCTGGCATCGCATGGCCTGCTCGTGATAGCGCTGGCGCTGGGCCTCGCTGACTTCGAGAAGGGGCAGGGTGCGAGCGTCGCGGCTCATGAGGAGGTCGCGCAGGTGGGTGGCCAGACCTGCGATGAAGTTACCCGGGTCGAAGCCTTTGCCGACAATCTCGTTGAGCAAGAGCATGACCTGTTCGATGTCGTGGTTGAGCACGAGGTCGATGGTGCGGAAGTAGTACTCCGAGTCGAGGATGTTAAGGTTGTCGAGCACGCTCTGGTAGGTAATGTGGCCGCCCGTGAAGCTTACCATCTGGTCGAAGATGCTCAAGGCGTCGCGCATGCCTCCGTCGGCCTTCTGGGCGATGACGGCGAGGGCCTGGTCTTCGACCTGGTAGCCCTCCTTCTCGGCAACGAAGCGGAGGTGGTCGATGGTGCTCTGGACGGTGATGCGTGCGAAATCATAGACCTGGCAGCGGCTCAGTATGGTAGGCAGTATCTTGTGCTTCTCGGTAGTGGCAAGGATGAAGATGACGTAGTGGGGCGGCTCCTCCAATGTCTTCAGGAAAGCATTGAAGGCCTGTTGCGAGAGCATGTGCACCTCGTCGATGATGAACACCTTGTAGCGGCCTGTCTGGGGCGGTATGCGCACCTGGTCGATAAGTTCGCGGATGTCATCGACGGAGTTGTTCGAGGCGGCGTCGAGTTCGTGAATGTTCATCGAGCGTCCTTCGTCGAAGGCCCGGCACGATTCGCACTCGTTGCAGGGCTCGCCATTGGGACCCAGATGTTCGCAGTTGATGGTTTTGGCAAAGATGCGTGCGCAGGTGGTCTTGCCCACGCCACGCGGTCCGCAGAAGAGGTAGGCATGGGCCAACTTACCCGTGCGGATGGCATTGAGCAGAGTCGTGGTCAGCGCCCGTTGTCCGATGACCGTGTCGAAGGTGGCAGGGCGGTACTTACGGGCCGATACGATGTATTGTTCCATGAGCGATGTGTTAATAATCGTTGCAAAGATACAAAATAATTGAGAATTAAGAATTAAGAATTGGGAATTATTCCGTATCTTTGTGCGCATAAAGTAAAACAGCGTAACATGAGCAAGATTCACAGCGTCTGGGGATTCATCCGCCGACATAAGTATTTCGTAGTGATAGCGTTCTTCGCCATTATGTTGGGCTTTGCCGACGAGAATAGTTTCTGGGCTCGCCGTCAGCGCATACAGGAGATAGAGGCCCTGAAGGCCGAGCGGCGCGAGTATCAGAACAAGTACGACCAGGACACCCGTGCCCTGGAAGAGTTGGAGACGAATCCCGAGGCCGTCGTGCGTACGGCGCGTGAGAAGTATCTGATGAAGTACCCCGACGAGGACGTCTATGTATTCATGGACGAAGTGCAGAAGGAAGAAACACAGGAGGCCAAGGATGAGGGAACTAACTAAGGGGGAGAACCTCGTGTTCCGCTCAGGGGCCTTGCTAATGGTCGCGGGGGCAGCCTTGTTCTTGGCCGACAAGTGGGTGGCTAACGTGCTCTTTGGCATAGGCGTCTTGCTCTTTGTCGCTATGCAGTTGCGCACAACCTACGACGGACGCGACTTTACTATCGCCCGCCTGCGTCGCCAGCAGTTGTTGGGTGCCGTGGCACTGGTCTTGGCCGCCGTAGCTATGACGAGTCAGAACCTGGGGCACAACCTGGTACGATACAACGAGTGGGTGGTGTGTCTGCTCATCGGAGCCATAGTAGAACTCTACACGACCTTCCGCCTCGCCTCGGAACTGGAAAAGGAAAACAAACGATGATGAAACGAATACTGAAAACGATAATGCCGGGACTTATAGCAGGTCTCCTGACGGTCTCCTGTGCCGACCAATATCTGGTCGATGGAAGCACGAGCGTACACGGAATGGAGGGCAAGACCCTCTACCTGAAGGTCTATGAGAATAAAGACCTCAAGAGCATCGACTCGTGCAACGTCACGCACGGGAAGTTCACCTTCAAGGGAAACATGGACTCGACGATGATGGCCAACTTGTTCCTGGGCAACCAGAGCCTGATGCCGGTAGTCATTGAGGGAGGCGACATCAGCCTGAAGATTGACGATGTGGCACAGGTGGTCTCGGGCAGTCCGCTCAACGACTCACTCTATTCGTTCATCCAGCGCAAGACGCAAATCGACAACCAGTTGGCCGAGTTGCCCCGCAAGGAAGGGCGCATGGTCATGGACGGCATGGAACACGAGGAGGTCATACGCCGACTGGCAATAGAGGAACAAATACTCTCGCACCAGGGCGACCAACTGGTGACCAACTTCATCAAGCAGAACTATACGAACGTGCTCGGCCCGGGCGTGTTCATGATAATGACGAGCGAATATCCTTATCCCGTCCTGACGCCGCAGATAGAGGAACTCATCGTTGGGGCCCCGTCGTACTTCCTCAACCATCCTTACGTAAAGGAGTATCTGCGCGTGGCCAATGAGAACATGGATAAATTGCAAAACCAATAGGAGAGGAGCGACCGATGGATGTAAAAGCGCAAATAGACAGGCTCCGTGCCGAACTGCACAGGCATAACTACCTATACTACGTGCAGAACCAGCCCAAGATAGGCGACCAGGAGTTCGACGTCATGATGCGTCAGTTGCAAGACCTGGAGCGTGAGCATCCGGAGTTCTACGACCCAAATAGCCCGACCCAGCGCGTAGGTAGCGACCTGAACCATGAGTTCCAGCAGGTGGTCCACAAGCGGCTCATGCTCTCGCTCTCTAATACATATAATAAGGAAGAGGTGCGCGAGTTCTACGAACGCGTGAGCGAAGGACTCTCGGGGCAGGAGTTCCAGATATGTTGTGAGATGAAGTTCGACGGCCTCTCCATCAGCCTGCATTATGAACATGGCCGACTTGTGCGTGCCGTGACCCGAGGCGATGGTGTGCAGGGCGACGACGTAACGGAGAATGTCAAGACCATCCGCTCGATACCCCTCATCCTGCCCGAAGGGTTGGATTATCCCGAAGAGTTTGAGATTCGTGGAGAGGTCCTGATGCCTTGGGAAAGCTTCGAAGCACTGAACCGTGAGAGAGAACTTGCCGAGGAACCCCTCTTTGCCAATCCGCGCAATGCTGCCAGCGGGACCCTGAAGAGCAAGAACTCCGCCGTAGTGGCACAACGCAAGCTCGATGCCTACCTCTATTACCTCCTGGGCGAAGGCATACCGGGCGAGAGCCACTATGACAACTTGCAAAAGGCCCGTGAATGGGGCTTCAAGATAAGTCCGCAAATGCGCCTCGTGAGCACCTTGCAGGAGATTTACGACTATATCGACTATTGGGACCAGGAGCGTAAGAACCTGCCCGTAGCCACAGACGGCATCGTGCTGAAGGTCAATTCCTTGGCCCAGCAGCGCAGCCTGGGCATGACGGCAAAGAGTCCCCGATGGGCCATAGCCTATAAGTTTACGGCCGAGCGCCAGAGCACCATACTGCGCGAGGTTACCTTCCAGGTAGGCCGTACGGGAGCTATTACACCTGTGGCCAACATGGACCCCGTGCAGCTCTCGGGCACTGTCGTGCGTCGTGCTACGCTGAATAACGAAGACTTTATCCGTAACCTCGACCTCCACCTGGGCGACCATGTCTTTGTGGAGAAGGGGGGCGAGATAATCCCCAAGATAGTAGATGTTGACCTCGATGCCCGCGACGGCCAGCTTGGCCCTCGTGTGGAGTTCATTACGCATTGTCCCGAATGTGGCACCCCCTTGGTGCGCTACGAAGGCGAGGCTGCTCATTATTGCCCTAACGACGCCAGTTGCCCGCCCCAGTTGAAGGGTCGCATTGAGCACTTCATCAGCCGAAAGGCCATGAACATCGACTCGCTTGGGCCTGAGACTATTGCCGAGTACTTCCGTAGGGGCATAGTGCGTGATCCGGCTGACCTCTACGAGATTCGTCGCGACCAGATAAGTGGTGCCCGCGGCCAGAAGGACAAGAGCGCAAGTAAGATTCTCATGGGCATCCAGGAGAGCACCCAAGTGCCCTTCGAGCGTGTGCTCTATGCCTTGGGCATCCGCTTCGTAGGCGAGATTGCCGCAAAATCACTTGCTCGCAACTTTAAGTCTATCGATGCCTTGGCACAGGCCACGAAGGAGCAACTCCTCCAGGTCAATGGCATTGGGGAGGTCATCGCACAGAGTGTCGTGACGTGGTTCCAGAACCCGCAGAACCAGTGGTTCGTCGAACGTCTGCGTTCCTATGGCCTGCAGATGGAACTCTCGGAAGAGGAACTCTCGGAGCATACCGACCGGCTGGCCGGACAAAGTATCGTCATCAGTGGCGTCTTTGCTCATCATAGTCGCGACGAGTACAAGGCTCTTATCGAGAAACATGGTGGCAAGAACGTGGGGAGTATCTCGGGTAAGACCAGCTTTATCCTGGCTGGTGAGAACATGGGGCCGTCGAAACTCGAGAAAGCACAAAAACTGGGCATTCGCATTGTGGGCGAAGACGAGTTCCTAAGTATGATAGAATAAAAGATAGGGAAGATTATGGATTCTGCAACAAATAAGTTCAAGGGAGTTGGTGTAGCGCTGATAACGCCATTCAAGGCCGACGGCAGTGTCGATTATGATGCGCTGCGCGGACTTGTCGATTGGCACCTGCGCAGTAAGGTTGATTTCCTCTGCATCTTGGGTACGACGGCCGAGACGCCTTGCCTTACCCCAGAGGAGAAACACACTATCCGCGAGGCCGTAGTCCGTCAGGTACGTGGCCGGGTGCCCCTGCTGATGGGTTGCGGTGGTAATTGCACCCGCAGCGTAGTTGAGGAAATCCGACATACCGACTGGACAGGCATCGACGGCATACTCTCCGTCTGCCCGATGTATAACAAGCCCTCGCAGGAGGGACTCTATCAGCATTATCGTGCTATCAGCGAGGCCAGTCCTTTACCTGTCGTACTCTACAATGTCCCTGGGCGTACGGGAGTAAACCTTACGGCCGATACGACCCTGCGCTTAGCTCACGATTTCCCCAATGTCGTGGCCGTGAAGGAGGCCAGTGGCAACCTGACGCAGATAAAGGAGATTCTGGCAAAACGCCCGCAGGGCTTCGATGTTATCTCTGGCGATGATAGCCTTACCCTTCAGGTGATGCAAGCGGGTGGAGTAGGGGTCATTAGTGTGGTGGCCAATGCCATCCCTGCCGAAATCGCACGCATGGTCCACCTTATGCAGGAGGGTCGCTTGGCTGAAGCCAAGATTATCAACGACGAACTCTTCGAACTTTATAGCCTCATGTTCATCGAAGGCAACCCCTCGGGCGTGAAGGCCGCACTCCATGCACTCAGTCCCCAGTCGCCTCTTGGCTTGAGTCCGGTGGCAAATATACTTCGCTTGCCTCTTGTGCCGGTAAGCGAACGCACGGAAGGACGCATCAGGGACATCCTTCGCCAAATGCAGTGGTAGGTTCTTACTGCTTGAAGTAATAGACGAAAGTGGCCAGTCCGTCAACGGCCTTCTTTCGCGTCTCCTCAATCCAGATGGTGATGTGGACGGTTGTCTTGATGGCACCACGGAGGTTCAGCAGTTCCTCCAACTTTGCCGTCATATAGACATGCTGACCAGAAAGTACAGGTTGGGCAAACTTCAGTTTGTCCATGCCGTAGTTCATCTGGCGCTCAAGGTTTCCGACCTCGACGATTTGGTTCCACATTACGGGCAGCAGGGAGAGTGTCAGGTAGCCGTGGGCAATAGTCTGTCCGAAGGGACTCTCCCTCCTGCAACGTTCCTCATCGACGTGAATCCACTGGTGATCGATAGTAGCATCGGCAAATTGGTTGATGCGTTCCTGTGTCACATGTATGGCCTGGCTTTGGCCAAGTTTTTGCCCGACGTATTGGGCAAAGTCTTCATACGAATTGATGCTAATCATGTCCATTTGGTTTGATTTCGGCACAAAGATACAAAATTCTTGACATTCGAGCGTAGAGAATTGAGAATTAATCCGTATCTTTGCCGTAAATAGCAAAGTGAGATGAAACCGATATTTATAGCTGGTCCCTGCGTCATCGAGTCGATGGATTGCCTGGAGGAGGTGGCACGGGAGTTGGTACGCTTGCGAGAAAAATATGGTATAGACGTTTATTTCAAGGCTTCGTTCGACAAGGCCAATCGCACGAGCATTGCCTCGTACCGTGGTCCTGGTATGGAGAAAGGCTTGCAGATGCTGGCCGACATCAAGGAGAAGTTCGCCCTGCCTCTGCTGACCGACATCCACGAATCGTGCCAAGCCGCGCTTGTGGGCGAGGTGGTCGATGCCTTACAGATTCCGGCCTTCCTGTGCCGTCAGACCGACCTCCTTGTGGCTGCCGCCCGTACGGGTAAACCCGTCAACATCAAGAAGGCGCAGTTCCTCTCGGGCCTTGATATGCAATATCCCGTAGAGAAGTGTCGTGAAGCCGGTGCCCGGGAAGTCTGGCTTACGGAACGTGGCAACTGTTTCGGTTACAATAACCTGACCGTCGATTTCCGCAACATCCCCGACATGCTTCGCTTTACGCCCCGCGTCGTCATGGACTGCACCCATTCGGTGCAACGTCCGGGTGCGGCTGGTGGCAAGACGGGAGGCAATCGCGAGTTCGTGCCTGCTATGGCCCTGGCCGCTAAGGCTTTCGGGGCAACGGGGTACTTCTTCGAGATTCATCCCGACCCCGAAAAGGCACTGAGCGACGGACCGAATATGTTATACCTGAAAGACTTTGAAGGAGTCGTTAAATCCTTGTTGTAATGACAAATAGAGAAATTGCAGAAAGGTGCCTCCGCGACGAGGCACACGCCATATTGAGCCTGATACCCCAGTTGGATGAGTCGTTCGACCGGGCCGTAGAGTTGATATTGAATTGTCATGGAAAGTGCATCCTCACGGGCGTAGGCAAGAGTGGCCACATCGGTGCCAAAATAGCCTCGACGCTGAGCAGTACGGGCACTCCCTCGTTCTTCGTGAGTCCGCTTGACTTTTATCATGGCGACCTTGGAGTCATCTCTCATGACGACATTGTCATAGCCATCAGTAACTCGGGACAGACGGACGACCTGTTGCGCTTCATCCCCTTCCTGACCGAAGAGCACATCCCTCTGATTTCGATGACGAGCAATCCCAACAGCCTTCTGGCACGTAATAGCACCTGCCACCTCAGCGTGGCCATCGACCGTGAGGCTTGTCCCCTGAACTTGGCTCCGACCAACAGCACCACGGCCACACTGGCTATGGGCGACGCCTTGGCTTGTGCCCTGATGGAGCGCCGGCGCTTTGGCGAGCGCGACTTCGCGAAGTATCATCCCGGAGGCACGCTGGGACGTCGCCTGCTGACGAAGGCCCACGACATCATGCGCACGGACGAACTCCCCACCATTGCTCCCGACATGCCTTTGGGCGAGGCCGTAATACATGTGAGCCAAGGCCGACTTGGCCTCTGTGTCATCGTGCAGGACGGCAAGGTTACGGGCATCATCACCGACGGCGACGTGCGCCGGGCCATGCAGAGCCTGAAGGAACGCTTCTTCAATGTACCCGTAAGGGAGGTGATGACCCGCACGCCCAAATGTGTCAACCCTGAGGCGAAGATTACGGAAATCGTCCATCTGATGCAGGAGAAGAAGATTCATGCCGTACTGGTCACCGATGAACAAAACCATCTGCTGGGCATTGTCGATAACTTCAGTTGTGGAGCAATATGAGGCATGGCCTCTTCGCCTTGCTCTTGGTGGTTTGCCAGCACGTTTGCGGGCAAACGGCATCGTCCCAGGCACTCCACGCTCTGGTGAGTGAGCAGGGCAATCCCCTTTACGAGCACAATGAGGTCAGGCTCTTGCCTTCTGCCAAGGAGAAGTATGCCGACATGTTCGCGGCCATCCGCCTGGCCCGTCGATATGTCCACCTCGAATACTTTATCTTCCGCCAGGACTCTGTAGGCACGGAGTTACTCGACATCTTGGCCGGGAAGGCTCGTGAGGGTGTGGAGGTGCGCCTGCTCATTGATGCCTATGGCAACTACAAGAGCCCTTGCCCGATGCGTCGCGAGCACTTGGACTCCATCCGCCAGCGGGGCATCAAGGTTGACCTCTTCGACCCCATCCGCTTCCCTTGGCTTCCCAACATGTACCATCGCGACCATCGGAAGATTGTGGTTGTAGATGGCTTGGTGGCCTATACCGGGGGCATGAACGTGGCCGACTATTACCAGCGAGGCACGGAGCGCACAGGCGAGTGGCGCGACATGCAGGTGCGGCTCGAAGGTCCTGTGGTCGATGAGTTCGAGAGCATATTTGCCAAGATATGGGAGAAGACGACCAATGAGCACCTTGATTCGCTTCGATACCACGCCGACCCTCAGGCGCTGGGCGGGAAGGACATCGTCGTGGTCAATCGCGAGCCTGGCCGCTTGAGTCGTCAGATGCGCAAGGCCTTTGTGGCCACACTCGATGCGGCACAGCGATATATCCGAATCGTAAACCCTTATCCCACCAACACGCGCTCGGTAAGCCGGGCCATGAAGCGGGCCATGAAGCGTGGTGTCCGGTTGCAGTTGATGGTCTCGGCCTCGAGCGACAACCGAGTCACGCCCGAGGTGGTGGCCATCCAGATGAAGAAGATGATGCAGCGTGGGGCCGAGGTCTATTACTACGAGGGCGGGTTCCACCATACGAAGGTGATGATGGTTGACGACGAGTTCTGCACCATAGGCACAGCCAACCTCGATGGGCGCTCGTTGCGCTACGACTATGAAGTGAATGCTTTCGTATTCTCTCCCGAGACCACTCGCCAGCTGAATCTCATCTTCGACCGCGACCTCCGCCAGAGCCAGATGCTCACGCCCGAGAACTTCAAGGAGCGCTTCTCACTCCGCCGACGTGTCGTCGGGCGAGTCTTTCAACCCGTGAAGTGCGTCTTCTAATTCCCCGTTATCCAACACCTTTCCGCCGGGAGCGAGTAACACGAGGGTGGGAATACGTTCCACCCCGTAACGCTTGAGCAACCCCGCGTCCCAGGTTGTACTATCGATGTCGATAGGCTGTACAACCACAGACGGATGGTTGAGCAACCAACGCTGGATGATTGTCCTGGCCTCGAGGCACTCTTGGCATCCCTCGCTATGGAAGAAGAGCAAGGTCGTGTCCGTGATTGTCAGGGTGTCCTCAGTCGGTTCCTCGTGCTGGCGAGTTTGCCCATGCGTGCACGAGACGAAGAGCATGAGCGCAAGGAGGGCGGAAAGGATTGTCAGGCGTTTCACAATTCGCGGGCTATCAGGTCGTGCATTAGGTGGATGTCGCTCAGACTCTTGCCACACTCCACGAGGACTTCCTCGTCCTGATGATAGGGTTCCAGAATGTCCCTCGCCTCAGGATTGGCCGAAGCATAGCGGCGAGCATACTCATGGTAGCGTGTGAGGGCAAGCGGTGTGTCGCCCTTGAGCCAGGCGACGTGGCCGGCATTGAGGAAATCCTCCCATTTTGTCCTTGCCAACTCCTCGCCGAGTATGCGGTCGTAGTATCGGCTGGCCAGGTCGTAGTCCTGCATACGGAGCGCACACCAGGCAATGGCCCGAAGCGAAGGCAGGAGCCGTTGGCCACGAAGTTCCATCTGGAAGAAACGTTTCTGTGCCTCTTCCCATCGTTTGAGTTGCATCAGGCAAAGGCCCGTCTCGGTGAGTATGCGAGGGTCCTCGGGATGGAGCTTCTCGAGTTGCAGGAGGCAGTCGAGTTGCTCCTCGTACCTTTCCATTCGGGCGTAGCAGAGTTGCAGGTGATAGAGCGTCTGTGAGTTGTCGGGTTCCAGCATGTCAGCCTGGCGCAGATGGCTGATGGCCTTTTGGTCGTGGCCCAATTGCTGCTCGCAGAAGCCCATCTGCCGGGCCAGGTTGCTGTCGAGCCCGTTCTTCTCGGCATAGCGCATGAGGTGTGCCAGCGCCTCTTCATAGTGGGCGTGACGGAACAGGAGATTGCCCGTGGCCAGCAGGAAGTTTGGCGATGCGCCCAAGGCCTTGCCGAAGAGGGGGTGGAGGATGAGTTGGTTGTCCTTGCTGAAGACATCGGGCCACAGGGACAGCCACGACGAGCGCTTCAGCAGGCGATAGAGGCATTGCACTACGTTCTGCATGGGCGAAACACCCACTTCCTTAGCCTGTAGTTCGACCTCCTCAGCATGCTCCGAGAGCATCTTGGAGATTCCCTGGCGCTGTTCGGCGGGAATCCGTTGGGTAAGCAGGGCAAGGGAATAGAGGTCAGAGTCGCAGAGGTGGAACTTGCTCAACAGGTGGCCGTCGGTCACCTCTGGCCGGTTCGCGTCGAAGGGTGCCAGCCAGTGGCCGATGTGCTGGAAGAAGGGGAAGCCCTTAAGCGAGGTGAAGGTGTTGAGGTTCAAATCGACGCCCTCCATAAACATCTCGGCCATCTCCTTCATGCTTGCCTCGATGCGCTTCTGGTTCTCCTTGCTGAGGTTCAGTGCCGTCTCGGGACTCGAAAGGTCGATTTCCTGCTCGCTGTCGAAGCCCAGTTTGGCCCTGTCGCGTGAGGCCTTGATGAGGATGGGCAGAATCTCCTTCTCCATCTTCTGGCGCAGGCGTTCCGAGTCCTGATAGAGGCAGAGTTGCAACTGCAACTGGCCCATCATTTCGGCAAAGTGTGCCTGCTCGGTCAGGTGGGCAAGTTCTTCCCACAGGGTGGGGTAGAGCGAGGCCAGTCGGCTGTGTACCTGAGTCGCGAAGCATATGCCCACAAGGGCTCGTGCGCGTTCGGCCTCGTGGTCCGAGGTGGCATAGGCCATGAGCAGGCGCATCTTGGCAGGGTCGAAATAGAGGAGTAGGGCGAGTGTGAGTGCGCTCAGCAGGTATTTGCGCGTATTCGGGTCGGTGGCGATGAGGAAGAGTTGCAGGCGATTCTCCACATTACTGTCGAGTTGTGGAGCCACCCATAGGAGTTCGAACAGGAGGTCGAGCCGTTCATAGTCCATGCCCGTCTCCAGCGTGGAGATAGCCCGCTCAAGGTGTTCTTGCCACCTTTCCCCGTAGAGGTGGGCCGTCATGGCATATTTGTCGCGTTCGTTGGCCTGCCGGTAGTCGTATTTGAGTTTTTGCAGGATGCGATGGGCCTTGGTGAGGAAGCGGGCATAAAGGGTCGGGCGCGAGTCGTCTTCCGTGCCCTCGGCCATGTAGTGGAGCAGTCGGTCGTAGTCGTCCCTGATGGTGGCCGCTTCGCGTTGCAGGGCTGGCGAGAGTTCGGGCGTAAGGCTCTCGGTCAGCACTTTCAAGGCATCGTGGAGTCGGCCTTCCACGAGGTCGGATTCCACCTCGTAGGTCAGTTGGCGGAAGGTCTCTTTGTCGAACATAACGCAACTTAATGGGATGGGAAGAATCGGGGAGAGACGAGCGAGTCGAGTGCCGACTGACGGATTCGGCGTTCGCGGGTACGAAGCCACTTGTAGGCCGTCTGAGCTTCGCTCTCCTGAGGCAGACGACCAGGGGTGAACGTCCACGTGGTGTCGGCCACCTCGGCAGGTACTTGATAGTCTTGTACCAGTATGGCCTGCAAGGTGTCGCGGTTTGGTTGCCTGTTCAGTTGGCCGACGGCCTTGTTATAGATGCGAAGCAGAGTCGCGACCTGAGCCACCCGTCGCTTGTCCGCCAACAGTTGCCTGCTGATGGCCAGGCAGGTGAAGGAGATGGCCGAGTCGCTTGTCGTGTAAAGCCTGTTGTGACCCTTCTCCTCGGCCTGTGTGGCGTATGGCTCGGGCAGCATGGCCCCATCCACAAGCTGGTCCGTGAGCATCGAGGTGCGCAGGCGGATGTCGTTAATCTGTGGGCGGTAGATGGCGGCCTGCTCCAGCCCGGCCTGCTTCATCAGTTCGTCGCTCCAGTAGTCGGCCCAAGTCAGTCGGTCGAGTGCCACCATGCGCTCGTTCAAGTGTTTCAGCGTGCGTATTCTCGCCTTCTTGGCCGTCACGAGACTTAGCCGCCCGCCCGTGGTCATGATGGCGCGGAGGGGCGTGGAGTCGCCTTGCATCTCGAGCAGTCGGGGCAAGTCGGTCAGGGCTACCTCAGTACGTCTGTTGAGCAAGGCCGTATCGCAGTCCATCTGGGAGAGATAGGTCTGCAGCCTGACGTCGAGTCCTTCTGCCTCGAACATACCCATTCGCTGGGCGTAGTAGAGTGGAAAGCAGTCGATGACGGGCATCGTGGCTACGTGAAGGGCCAAGGAGTCCCGTCTCGCCAGTTCCTCCGGAGAGATAGCATCCTGCCCCTTCTGACAGGACAGTAGGAGCAGGATGCCTAAAAGTAGTGACGAGTGTCGTTTCAAGTCTTTAGCCCTTAATAGCAGCTACGCCGGGGAGCACCTTGCCTTCGATGGCCTCGAGCAGAGCACCGCCACCCGTGCTGATGTAGCTGACCTGGTCCTCAAGACCGAACTTGTGCACGCAAGCTACGGAGTCGCCGCCGCCGATGAGCGAGAAGGCTCCCTCGGCAGTTGCCTTTGCAACAGCCTCGCCTACGGCACGGCTGCCGGCGCAGAAGTCGTCGCACTCGAAGCAGCCGGCAGGACCGTTCCACAGGATGGTCTTTGCGCCTTCGATGGCCTTGGCAAACTTAGCCTGACTCTTAGGACCTACGTCGAGGCCGTCCCAGCCTGCTTCAATGGCGTTGGAGGGGAATGTCTTCACTTCGGCTCCGGGCTTTACGGAGAATGTGCCGAAGTCGTAACCGGTGCAGCAAACGCTGTCCTCGGCCAGCACGAGCTCTACGCCGTTCTTCTTGGCCATTTCCTCTACGCCGAGGGCTACGTCCAGTTTGTCGAGTTCTACGATAGAGTTACCAATCTCGCCACCGTGAGCCTTCATGAAGGTGTAGGTCATACCGCCGCAGAGGATGAGCTTATCAACCTTGCCCAGCAGGTTCTCGATGATGCCAATCTTGGTGCTCACCTTCGAACCACCCATAATGGCCACGAAGGGGCGGCGGATGTCGTTCAGTACGTTATCGACGGCCTTCACTTCCTTCTCCATCAGGAAGCCGAGCATCTTGTTGTCCTGGTCGAAGTAGTCGGCGATGACAGCCGTAGAGGCATGTTTGCGGTGAGCCGTTCCGAAGGCGTCCATTACGTAGCAGTCGGCGTAGCTGGCCAGTGTCTTGGCAAACTCCTTCTGGCTCTCCTTCATGGCCTTCTTGGCCTCGTCGTATTCGGGAGTGCCCTTCTCCACGCCTACGGGCTTGCCTTCCTCTTCGGGATAGAAGCGGAGGTTCTCGAGCAGCAGCACCTCACCTGGTTTCAGGGCAGCAGCCTCGGCCTGAGCCTTAGCGCAGTCGGGGGCAAACTTCACGTCGGTGCCCAGTGCCTTTGCCACGGCATCCTTGATTTGGCCCAGCGACATCTTGGGGTTCACCTTGCCCTTGGGCTTGCCCATGTGGGACATGATGATGAGCGAGCCACCCTGCTCGAGGATGTGCTTCAGTGTGGGCAGGGCACCGCGGATGCGGGTGTCGTCGGTGATGTTACCATTTCCGTCCAGGGGCACGTTGAAGTCAACGCGCACGATTGCCTTCTTACCGGCAAAGTTAAATTCGTTGATTGTCATTGTTATAAGGGTTTAAAAATTTAATGTTTAACGTTTAACGGTTAATTACGCCTACAAAGATACGAAATAATTGTGAATTATCCATTATCCGTTATCAATTTTTCTGAGGCATGTGCCCAGCAGGCCACATTCCTCGCACTTCGGCTTGCGGGCAAGGCAGACGTAGCGACCGTGCAGTATGAGCCAATGGTGGGCCTTGGGGATGAGTCGCTCGGGGATGTTCCGGGTCAGTTCGCGCTCGACGGAGTAGGGCGTCGTACACCTCTTGGGCACCAACCCGATGCGATGGCTCACGCGAAAGACGTGCGTATCGACCGCCATTGCCGCCTTCCTGAAGACCACGCTCTGGATGACATTTGCCGTCTTCCGGCCCACGCCGGGTAACTTCACGAGTTGCTCCAATGTATTGGGCACTTCTCCTTGAAACTCAGCGAGTAACATTCTGGACATTTCTATGAGGTGGCGAGCCTTGCTGTTAGGGTAAGAGACACTCCTGACGTAGTCGTAGATGACCTCGGGCGTGGCCAGTGCCATTGCTTCGGCAGTGGGGTAGTCCTGGAACAGCCGAGGGGTCACCATGTTCACTCGCTTGTCGGTGCACTGGGCACTTAGGATGACGGCCACCAGCAGCTGGAAGGGCGACTCGTACCGAAGTTCCGTCTCGGCCTCGGGCATAGCCTCTTCGAAGTAGGCTATCACGCGTGCGTACAATTCTTTTTTCTTCATGTTGCCACAAAAATACAAATAAAAGTTCAAAGTTTAATGCCCCGACGGCCAAAAGTTCGCAAATAATTCGTATATTTGTCGGACAATCAATCCCCCGACAGCTCTATGCGTAAGATTCTCCTCGCCCTCCTGCTCACTTCTCACTCCCTCACGTCCCACTCCTTCACTTCTCACTTCCTCGACCGCACGCTGCGCCTCGACTATACCTTCAGTGGCAACAACCGTGAGACCCACATCGCACTCGACGCCCTTTCGCAGAGCGAGGGATGGTACGGCCGGCGGACCAACCTAGACAAGCTGCTCCTGCGCGGCAACGGCCAGCTGACGGTCACCGACACCCTGGGCCACGACACCCTCTATCGCCACTCCTTCAGCACACTCTTCCAGGAGTGGCAGACCTACGAGGAGGCCACCCGCCTGAACCGTTCCTTCGAGAACACCTTCCTCATCCCCTTTCCCCGCGAAGCGGTAGATGTCACCCTGACCCTGCTCGATACCCACAATCGCGAGCAGGCCCGCCTGACCCACCGCATCCGTCCCGACGACATACTTATCCGCAGGATTGGCGAGCGGAACGTCACCCCCTGGGAGTACCTTCGCCGCGGCGGGGATTCGCGCCGCTGCATCGACGTGGCCATTGTGGCGGAAGGCTATCGCGAGGACGAGATGGAGCTCTTCCGCCGGGATTGCCAGGTCACCCTTGAGGCCATCCTTTCCCACGAACCTTTCCGGAGCGAGGCCGACCGCTTCAACTTCATTGCCGTAGCCGCGCCATCGCAGGAGAGCGGCGTCTCCATCCCTCACAAGGGCGTGTGGCGACAGACGGCCCTCATGTCTCACTTCGACACGTTCTATAGCGACCGCTATCTGACCACCCTCCAGCTGCGACGCCTCCACGACCTACTGGCAGGCATTCCCTACGAGCACATCATCGTCCTGGCCAATACCGACAACTACGGCGGCGGCGGTATCTACAACAGCTACCTCATGTCGGTCGCCCACAATGCGAAGGCCCGTCCCGTCGTCGTCCACGAGTTTGGCCACTCCTTTGCCGGCCTGGCCGACGAATACTTCTACGACGACATGTTCGAGACTCCCTATCCCGCCGACACCGAGCCCTGGGAGCCCAACCTGACGACGCTGGTCGATTTCGCTTCGAAGTGGAGGGACATGCTCCCCGCAGGCACAGCGATTCCCACCCCGACGGACGGTCAGGACCCTTACAATCGTATCGGAGTCTATGAGGGTGGCGGCTATCAGTCGCACGGCGTCTATCGCCCGGCCCAGGAGTGTCGCATGAAGACCAACGAAGCCCCCGTCTTCTGCCCCGTCTGCCAGCGGGCCATACGCCGCATCATCCGTTATCAGACGCAGGAGTAAAGCGCACGATTCCCTCCACAATCTCGTCGTCCTGGTCGCTGATGAGCAGTATCAGGTTCTTGTAGCGCCCCTTCCTTACGAGGTCGAGTATCAGGGGATACACCGGGACATCCTCCGTCCAGAACCGCCTGCCGGCAAACACCATCGGACTGGCGTAGCCAAACGACAGATAGTGGTTCTGCACGGCATCTTGGAATATCTCTTGCAGGGTGCCTGCTGCCCCGGGCGTAAAGATGATGCCCCCCTTGGCAATGGTCAGGATGCCGTCTTCCCGGATAGAGTTGTCGAAGTATTTGGCAATCCTTGTCGCCAACGGTGTGGCGGGCTCGTGCCCATAGAGCCAAGTCGGGATGCCCAGGCTCTCGTACCGAGTCTGAGGGAATCGCTCCCTTACCCTGAAGGCCATCTCCAGCCACTCCGGGTCGCGAAACTCGGGAGCCTCGCCCAGCATCGCCAGGGCCTCGTCCAGTTCCTCTTCGCTGCGTCCGGCCATCCACGCCCCCAGGTGCGTAGCCTCCATCGCCCCTGGTCCGCCGCCGCTCACCATCAGTTTGCCCCGTTCGGTCAGCCGCTTGCTGACGCGGGCCACCTGGGCATAGCTTGCAGCCTTGCGCGAGACACCATGACCGCCCATCACGCCCACGATGTCCTCCTCGCGATACCCGTCGAGGAAGTGGTGCAGGGCATTGCTGATAGAGTGGTCGTGCAGGGTTCGGGCCAGGGTCTCCTTGATGTCGGTCGATTGCTTCCCGCGCTCCAGATAATGCTTATAGACGCGCGCATCGAACGTCCGCGCCAGCGTCTCAGGCCGCCCCTGTTCGTAGCCCTCGTAGAGGGTCTCGGCCGTATAGAGCTCCGTCTGGAAGCGGAACAGCTCGCCCATGTTCGGGAACACCAGGCTGTCCGTCAGCCGCCGCTTCAGTCCGTGAGGCATCTGGCAAGCCAGGAACAGGCAGTCGCGATACTGATGCGCCAGGGCCCGCTCGGCCTGTTCGCGCAAGTCAACCCCGTGGAAGGCCACCCGTCGCAGGGGCACGTCGGTCGGTCGGCTCATCACCTCCGCCAGCGCCTCCCGGGTCTTAATCTCCGTGTAGTTGGTTCTCATGGTCGTACGAAATGTAGATAAAAGTTAATCTCCCGCAAATTTAGCAAATAAATGTGAATCCCTAAACTTTTAAGCCGTTAAACGCTTAAACTTTTAAACATTTATTCGTACCTTTGCACCCAGAAACCCCTGTCGGATATGCGTCAACTGCTCCTACTCGCCACGTTCCTCCTCGTCCTCCCCCTCTCGGCTCAGGAAGACGAAGGACTCGTCTCCGTCGATACTCTCACCTCTCACCGCTCACCGCTCACCCCTCACCAGCGCGAAGCGCTCCCCTGGCGCGTCAGCGCTTCCCCTCACCTCTCACCTCTAACCTCTAACCCCTCACCTCTTCACCTCTCCGTCGATATGGGCGTTACGGTAGGCTTTGGGTGGCACAACCCCTGGCGCGGAGCCTCGTTCTTCACTTCGGTGTCCGGAGCCTACGTCTATCCCGTCAACCCGCGCCTGACGCTCGTTGGCGGTGCCACCCTCACCAACTTCACGGGATGGGGCGGCGGTACCACGTTGGGCCTCTTTGCCCAGGCCAACTATCAGTTCACGCCACGCCTCGACGGTTCGGTCTATCTCGTCCACGACTTCGGTCTCCTCGACGGCCGTCAGCGCCTGATGGGTCCCGCTCCCACGCCCCGTTTTGCGTCGCCCGCCACCACGCTAGGTGCCGACCTTGGCATCCGCCTCGGCGACCATTCGAAGTTAAGCGTCGGCCTGAGCGTCACCCGCAGCCAGCAACCTCTCTACCTCGGCGGCCCCTTCTTCTCGCCCTATTGGTAAGGGGCGTCTTAGGTAACGAGTTGGTGACAGATGTGAGGGATATTTTCAATCTCTATGGGAAACTTGTCCGCATAGCTAAGGTAACGGCTTCGCCCACAAGTGCCATGTTTGCCAGCAGATAGTGGCTATAATTGCCTATACGAAATGTTGAACCAGCAATTTCAGCAGTCTTCAGCAATCCGTTACGAACCTCTTCGTCTTGGAAATAGGTTGCACTGCCGATAGCAAATGCCGTCCCCGACGGACTGAGATTGCCTATGATGGGACCTGCATCTACATCCATCCCGAGCCAGCAGGAACGGTCGTAGTATTCCTTGATGCCCATAGGGCTTCGTTGCAGGAAGACCATTTTCATCTTCTCATATTGCTCTCGGGCAAAGCCTTCGTCCACAAACGTCAGATAATAGCAGTTCAGCGCAGAATAGGAACCCTTTATCGGTTCCGAAAGTTCAGAGCCGTCATAGTTCAAGAACGATTTCAGCAGGCCCGTCTCTTTGTCACACCACTCGGTCTTTGCCTTATCCACCCAGGTGCGGACTATCTCCGCATACCTGTCATCTACTTGCCGTGTGTAGTTCGACAGAGCGACCAATGTCACCAACATATCGGGCACGTAAACGGCTTCACCCGGATATGTCTGCAAGTTCAGCGTAGGGCTCTTCTTCATGCGCCTCACCAAAGTGGCACACAACTTCCCATACAGATCGTCATATTTGTCGGAGTCCGAAACCTCCCTGTAGCCACTTACCATCCAAGCCAGAATGCTGAGGTACGACATGTGACTCTTATCACCTTCCAGACTCTCCAGAGGGTCTTCACGCCATCGTGCCGCATCGTAGTTCCGCAACGTCGCCGACATGACGATGCCGATAAGTCTGTCAACCTCTTCCATCGAGCGTTCCCGCTCTTCGGGATATAGCTTTGCGATGTTTACCAGCGCTGCCGAAAACATTGCACATGAATACATTGCCCACTCGCCCTGAAACTGTTCACCGATGGAGTTCGGCATCGCATCGAGTACTCCTGCCGGTGTCGTCACCAAAAGGTTACTGAGGTAATTGCGGCGACGCAAGATGTCAGCTTTCTCACCCTCAAGCGTACCGTGTCCGCTTGTCGCACATGCCACCCATAGCATCTTGCCGCCGATGACGAATGCAAGAAAGACTATCAGCTTCAGTAATCGCCGAAATGGCTTTTTTAGTCGTCTGCCCATAGTTACTCAATCAGTCCTCCTCCTCGAACGTGCGCGCTCTCTTTCCCATGAGCAACCAGAAGGGATTATAAAAAGGTATGAGACAGAAGTACCGACTGCGTTCCATATCATGGCAACGCTTGATAATGTATCCCATTGTTATAGAAATACTTACCAATGTTTCTTTGGGCAAAAGGAAATTAAACAACGCTCTTTTCATCATTCGCCTACTTCTGGAAACAGCATCATGTAATCATCCCAAACAGAGTTACCAACCATAGCATAACCATATCTGACAATATTGTCATAGGTCGCCAGATAGCAGAAGCCATTGACCGCTTTGATGTCTTTGGGATTGTCTATGATTCTCTGGAGAATGGTGTTTAGGCACCGATAGCGCATATCGTTATACTCCAAATTTAGAATCACGCCATCTCGCGAGGGACTTATCTTCAATTGTTTCCTACACCGCCACGTAAGCCAGACTTTCTGTAAAAAGCGTGAGTATTGCCCCGACATCATCAACTCTTCCATTATTGATTCGGAACTTGGACGTTTGCTTTCCTCCTCGTCGTCTTCATATCTCCTCTGGTGGGCATATTCTATTGTATAAAGACACTTTTGGTCAAAATTCCGCGCCTGCTTTATCTTTTGCAACAACAGGTTCTCACTCTTCTCTGATTGCTCTTCCCGTAAGGGATAAACAGACTTGTAGAAATCGGGGATAAATTGTTCTGCATCCAAATATTCATTTACATCCTCCTGTGTAATCTTCCCGTAATGCTTAAGAGCAAATCTTTCACTAAATTTCTCTACGAGCTTCATATATGCTCCATTCACTTTTTCCCATAAGATAGTATCTTCTTCATCCCATTGTTCGGAGTTTCGTGGAAGAGTATTTGCCATATATTCCACATATTCCTTGGTAGCCTTCCGCGCTTCCGGGTCTTTTATGATGTCGGTTTTAAGTTGTTTTATTTCGTCAGTGGTGACGATGCCCATACGGAATCCCAGTTCCGCATCACAATATGCCGCATGCATGATGGCATAGCAGTTGGCCAAATCCACCATGTCGCGGACTACGGGAATATTGGGCAACTTCATGCTTGGTCTGAAGTAGATATCCTTATCCGACAATATCTCAATGGGAATTTCACCTCCGCAGTCCTCCTCGTCATCAATATCCTCATCGATATCAGGAACATTACTCTCCACTCCATTAGCAGACTGCGCGTTAATAACTTCACGATTGCCCGTGACACTTTCTTTGCTGCCTTTCTTTCCACAGCTCACCAGTACAAGTAATACAGCTGCAATAATCAAATTTATCCGTTTCATAGTTTTCATTCTTTATGTTTATATGTCTGTTCTGTACATGTACTTATGAATAAGGTAGTATATTTCATTAGGTGAGAATCCGAGTCTACTCCAAAGGCTGTTATACACCTTAATCATGCGTTCACGTGTTTCTGGGTCTCGAATGAGAATCCGTAAATTATACGTATTGCTTACCATATACTCCAATGCTTGGCGGTTTGTGATTGTGCGTACGATTGCAACAATCTTTTCAAAGTCTTGATATTGCGACTCAAGTTCTGCTATTTGTCTTTTCGTCAGCCCTATATACCAGGCAGCCTTTTCTAAATAGTTTGACGCATCTATGTAGTTATAGCCACCTACTTGATTTCCGAAATAGTCAAGTAGAAAATAAAGTGCAAACCTCTGCTCATCCGTCAGCATATCATAAGGAGGCTGCGGCTTACGCGTCCTGTTGAAAATGTCTAATAGTCCCATGTCTTTACTTTTAGTTGTTAACAATTCTCTTTATCTTTGTTTTTATTGTTCGACCGATACAAAAGGAATGCTCCTAGAGCCATCCAAAATGCAGGCCCAAATACACTATGACCAGCGGAAACCGCGCCCATGAATGCGAATAATCCCAATACTATAATTATCCATCCTGTCGTTTTCATATTACATTATTTATTAAATGTGTCATCACTCTTTTCTTCATTCTCTAACTTCTTTGAGCACGCCACCGCAATGATACCGATAAGCAGATTGAAGAACGATAGGGCAAAAGCCCAACCAAAGCCAATTTTCCGGGTGCTCCCCCAGCAACCAACTGCCAATGCCAACGATATGGCAATTACAAATAATAAAAGTACTTCCATAATACAAATTTAAAATGTTATTGAATCGTGTTTCTACTACTATATGTCATAATCCAGGGAAAGGTTACAATTCTACTTCATTTTTTTATCTTCATGCAGAATTTCATATAGGCTTCGCTCTTCTTGTCCGCTCCAGATAGCAGTTGATTAAAATCATCTTCCGCCATGTTTTCATCATTAAATGCCTCAATAAGATTGTTTCCCTCGTCCCCATCCTCAACCGTAAGAAAAGTCTTTTCTTTCAGGACTGTTCTTCTCAGCATCACATAGCCAGGAATATAATCTGGGCACATGTTCAACAATTTCAGACAAGCCTTTTTGCTTGGAATCTGGAGTTTGTCATTAATGTGCATTTCCAACAAATACAGTTTCTTGTCTATCGGTTTTACATCCATTGCGTTTTGAGCCAGTTCGAAGATTCGTTCTTTCTCATCACGGGCTTCTGCATACCGTCCCAACTCAAACAAAGCGCGGCTTTTGATAAATATCGCCTCAAGACACAGCCGTCTGCTAAGAACTAAATCAGCGTATCCTACAGCATCCTCATAACGATTAGCATACAAGCAAATAACAGCATTAAGAAAGTTTGCGGTCATACTGACATCCCTGCATAAGGGCATATTAGCAGTATATCCCATCAAATGACTGTCGCTCAACATCACATCAAACATCCTCTTACCCAACAAGGCAGCATCACGCAGTTCATTGTATCTCACTTTCTCCATCAACTGTTCCAAACATGTTTTTGCGGCGGCATCATAATTTCCCGCCCGATAATGCTTGTAAAACTTCTGCCCTATTTCCAAACCCTCATTTATCATCGCTGCATCGTTAAACGAGTTAGAGAACACCTTTATCTCTGGATTTTGCATTACATGGTATGCACGCATAGGGCAACTCAATGTTAAACCCTCCAATGAAGTCATTCGGCTGATTGCCACATACGCTTGTCCTGGTGCAAAAACACCGTGGGACAAATCCAGATGCATCCGGTCGATAGTCATGCCCTGCGACTTGTGTATCGTTATTGCCCATGCCAGTTTAAGGGGAAACTGCGTATATGTCCCGACGATCTTTGTTTCCATTTTCTTGGAACTTCGGCTGTAGGTTTTCTTCTTATTCTCCCATGTCACCCTCTCCACTATGCACTCCTGCCCATTCTCCAACTCTACTTTTATTTTATCCTCATTCAGTTCCGATACAATTGCAATAGTTCCATTGACATATTCTCTATCATGCCCATTCCTACAAAAAATAACCTGCGCCCCGACTTTCAGACGAAGGTCTACAGGGACTGGTACATTGTTGCGGTTGAAATCACCCGCAAACTTCCCCTCATAAGAATGCTCGTCGGTGCAGAGTTCTTTATATTTCTTCTCGTTGATGTTCTCCGCCATGAAGTTGTATGCGCTCAATGTCACGGAGTAGTCTTCTGCACAATCTTCGGTCGTTACATGCTGATTCAGCAATTCAAGATCTTTCACACGCGCCTCACCAATCCTAAGTCTGTCTAAAATTTCAAGGAATACCTTATCGCTTTGCCGATAAACCTTTTGGAACTCAATCTTTTGAAATGTCATCCGTTTCAGTACCCGGGCTTTATAGAAATAAGGAACACCCATCCCATACAAGTCCTCCAACATCTCCTCATCGGCGCTGCCCTTCACGACAACAGGCGGCAATTGGAACAAATCGCCGACAAAGATAACTTGCTTCCCTCCAAATGGAAGATTGTTCTTCAGGAAGATTCTCAGGAATCGGTCCATTCCATCCACGATATCGCACCTAACCATAGAGGCCTCATCTATAATAATTGTGTCCACCCTCCGCAAAACATCCCTGTTTCGGCTCCAATTGGCTTCTTGCAATTCCGTATAAGGGCCTATGGGTTCAAACGGAAAGCCAAAGAATGAATGAATAGTCTGCCCTCCAATTGCTACAGCGGCAATCCCTGTTGGGGCTAACAGAAGGAAGTTCTTCTCAACCTCTGTCTGAATCCATTTGATAAACGTCGTCTTACCCGTTCCTGCCTTACCTGTAATGAAAAACGACTCGTTAGTCTCTGCTACCAAACCAAAGGCCTTCATCTGCTCAACATTCGTTGAGTCCAACATTGTCTCTTGTTCCATATTGTTTTCTTTTATCTGTTTCCATTACTTAATGCACAAGCATCTTGAAAGGTTACACATAGGTACGTACTTATGAGGCTATATGCGCACTCTATCGTGCCCCTTTCTATTACTCTATGACAGAAACAGGTAAAAGGTTAACATGGGACAAAAAGGCAAGCATGAAATTTCATGCTTGCCTAACCTGTGTTAAGCACAATACTACCAATAAAACAATCTATATCATTCCTCCTTTCTTGAAACGCCCAATCTATACGTGGAAGAGAATCCATAGAAGGTTTATTAATATTGTGTGTAGCACCTAAATCTATACTATTTATATTCATAGTATAAAAAATTAGATAAATACTATCCCCATAACCAACTGCAAGACACGAACTTGCCGTTTCGATGGCGCATTACAAAGGAATAATATTTTTTCGAATTGTCCAAATTAAATCGCAATTTTTAATCAAGCATTATAAAGGCTGCCCAATAGTAAGGATCGGGATAATGTCTTGCAACTTCTAACTGAGCACGTTTTAACGCACTATGCTTTTCCTCACCCGTGAACAGATATTTATAAAATGCCGTCATTAACATTGCGGTAGATTCATCAGGAACTTTCCAGAGGCTCGCGACGATAGTTTCAACACCAGCCATCTTAAATGCTTTCAATAGTCCACCTATTCCTTCTTGCAGCGTTGTTCCTATTGCGGTTTCACATGCAGAAAGAACGACTAACCTCGTATTGCTAAAATCGAGTAAAGATAGTTCCTCTGCTGTTAAGACTCCATCGTCAAGAATCCTTTCATCTGCAATCTCATGTAAGGTTTCATTTGCTCCTGCCATTAGCAAGCCAGAAAGCAGCATAGAGTTATCTTTCCTATAATATGTAAATAGAGAATTGAAATAGTCTGTATACTTTTTAAAACCTACTAAGTAGAAAGCATGTGTAGCAAAATGTATGATAGATGGAGAACTTCCATCTAAACCGCGGACGGACGTTTCATTTGCCTCAGCACCTTTATACACAACGGTATTACATAGATGGTTGAGGGATATGGCCTCAATTGAGTCTGTTTCTTGTTCCGTTGCCTGAAGGAAACTGAATCCGATTGAACCTCCTTCTTTTGCTTCAATCTCTTCAAGTATAAGACTCCTAACCGCATGATTGGATGAAGTATCTCTGCCGCCCTTTTCGTACTCTATCCCACCATATATTATTACCGTGTCGTATATTTTTGGGAGCGTGGTTGCCCTTTTGCATAATGTCGAAGTTGAGGAAACGATACGAATATCATACTTCTCGTTCAAGAAGCCCCCATCAGGACATGGGATGAAGCCAATATTGACTTGTTGCAAACCAAGAATGGGTGAGATATAAATCCTCTTCGCATCACGCACTATTGAGTCCATTCTCTCCCATATCATATGGTATAGTGTATTCCCTTTATACTTAAGATACAATTTGTTAATACCAAACTCCATACCAATTAGTGAATGCAGTATAGTATCATGAAGTTCCTGTACAGTACATAAATCCACCAATTGGGGAGCATCGCTTTCTTTGGAGAGAAGAAGCGCACCATATCTTAGCCCACCGCCATCGTCCTCCTCTTCATCCGCAGTTGAAAAGTCTCCATAAGTAATAATCTCTACTGCATACTCATTAGGTTGAAGGGCATTCCGTACATCCCGCCACACATAACCGGATGGATTCTTTCCGTGTTCAAAGTTCCTTAGTGCCGCAATAAAAGTTCGTTCTTTCTCATCCAATAATGTATATATGGATTTATCTGACTCATGTTCACGTTTGGCTTCCCCAACAAACATCCGGCTCCGCAAAGCCTTTATGTCGCCCCACTGTGACTTAAGTTCTTCATTCTTGTCTATTGTTTGACGAAGCCGCTGCATACTTTCAAAAACAACATTCTTAAGAAACAAAGCATTGTCATAGCACATCCCTACGGCATCACAGTTGTTCGCATATTTATCCAATATATTCATGTTCACCTTAAGTTGTAGTGCATACTTATCCCACATCTCTTCAATAATCTTAGATGGGAATGAAGAATAAGACTCATTACAAATAGATTTCAAATATTGGCTACACATACTCATATATTTGACTGCCTCACTTTCCCGCCCTAAAAAGTAATTCGCCAAAGCTATACTATTATAGACATTAGACTTTTCTACATCAGATAAATTTAAAGTTTCCATTTGATGTAAAATCCCCAAGGCTTCGTCATATTTACCACTATCTATATACAAAATAGCCAGATTATTTGCAGCATTTATGAATTCAGACACATATTCCTCTTTGTCTTTCGACATCTCATATGCCTTGCGTGTATACTCTATTGCTTCTCTCAGTTGGCCAATATCATGAAAAATGACACCAGCCTTTTGATAAATCCCTATACCTCTGCGCATTGCGTCAGGTGAATTGTCTGTCTCTAATATTGAAATTGCTTCTTCTATTTCGTTTTTGGCTAATTCTAACTCATCCAAATTTCTATGACACTCCGCTAACATACTAAGTATGACAGCATAAATTCCATCGACTTCGTTTCGCTCTTTTAAGAAATTCACTACAGTGTCTAAATACAAAGATGCTCGAGAATAATTTTGCAGATTGCTTAGCAATCCGCCATATGTAACATATAAGCTATAAAAATATGAGGATTTCCGTTCCTCCTTTACCATGAAGTCAATTGCATGGGAAAGGAGTGTGTCTGCGGCATGCAAATTATTAGTTTGTACATACACGGTAGACAATAGAGAAACCAGTCCTATATATATGGTATCTTGAAAATCTTCTTGTCCATTCTCAAACATGGATATATGTTGTTCCATGAATGAGACAGGTTTCTCAAATTTTCTGCTATATATATCTGCAAGTAACTGTTCAACAGAATAGCTATCGTCATACTGGGCCTGTATACCTAATATTGGCGATAAAACTATAAATAGTATAAATAGAAGTTTATGGCGTAATAATACCTTCATTCAATGACCTGTAATAATTCTCTTACTTTATCCCCAACTGCTGTGCTATCGAGGTATCTTTGTTCCATTTACGAAGAATAGCCTCGGTCTTCTCCATATCATCATTATCAATATATCCACGGACAGACTTTGGTCTATCTCAATTATCTTTATCAACCTTTTACTATTTCCCAATGTCCGCCCTTGTAGCAGAAACCTGTTTGGGCAGAGTCTAGGTGGTTCCTGGCAGACCTTTCTCCTTCTGTATCAATTCCCGAATGGCTCTGTCGTAGTCGCTCTCATATTGTAGCATTTCCATCTGACGGTATTTCTCAAACTCCGCTATAGCCTTTCTTTTGGCTTCTTCGTGAGTAATCGTTCCTTTGCCTACGAGTAACTGCCTACCAGATAGTTTCATCAGTTCGTCAAGTTTCTCTATCCACTCTACCATCTTCATAGGCTTCTCTTGTAGTGCCTGAACTTCCGCAAAGTCTAAGTACTGCGATACCAACAGATTCAAGTACGTCAGTTCCTGTTCCGTCAGGTAGTTCTTGGCTATCTGCACATCTTCTTTCGTGATATAGTTGCCTTTGAAGTTCGTCATACCCACCATCGGCTTATTGGCATCCACCCTGTCATATACCAACTCTGCTGCGGTATGCTGGTGTGCGGCATAGTGCAGTTTGTTCTGTACTGTTGCAAAGAAGTGTTTTGTAAGGTTCGCAGTAGGGTCATAGTCTATGCTGGTAATGAAGATGTCAGTCACCTGCTGATAGAGGTTACGTTCACTGCTACGAATGTCACGAATACGTTGCAGCAGTTCCCTAAAATAACGGTTGCGATTGCCCTTCAAACGATTATCGTCCAACACAAATCCTTTCTGTATGAATTCACGCAGACGTGCCGTAGCCCATTGGCGAAAGCGAGTAGCCACTTGGGACTTCACACGATAACCCACAGCGATAATCATGTCCAGATTGTAATGATTCATCTGTCGCTTAACGCTTCTGTCCCCCTCTTGGCGAACTATCAAAAATTTTTTGAGAGTTCGTTCTGGGGCTTGTTCACCTTCCTCATAAATCTGATTGATGTGGTAACTCACGTCCTGTCGCGAAGCATCAAACAACTCCATCATCTGCTCTTGGGTCAGCCAGACATCCTCGCCCTCAAACCTTACATTTACACGCGCGATTCCGTTATCATCTTGATATATCAAGAACGACTGATTTCTGTCTGCTAATTCGTTATTGTCTTTTTTTGTCATATTACTATCTATAACTTTCTATTAAGTTCCCTAACTTTATCTCCCACTGCCGTTCCCTCATGATTCATTTCTTGCAACTTGGTCAGGACTGTCTTTGCCTTGGTCTTATCATTGTTCTTCAAGTAACCGATGGCAAGGTTCCAACCAATTTCGGCAGCGTATGCCGTATAGTCATTGTAAGTATCAGAGGTTGAAAGTTCCCAGCATTGCTGCAACTCTGCGAGCGTGTGCTTCAGGTCTGTCTTCGTCTTTACATTGCTGAACAGAGAATCCAGATGCTGTTCTACTTCTGTTATTTCCGCACCTCTCGCCAAAAGAGATGTTTCAAAAGCATTCTCATATTCTGCGGCAAGAGCCGTCGTCATTCTGTAATCATAGTATTCTATACCTATCCAGAAGATAAATACCAGTGAGGCTGCCAAAGATAATATATAGGATACCTTGCGGAGGGTAACGACTTTAGCCTTTGGCTTATCTACAGTCTTGTCTATAATCTGTTTTATCTCCTTTTCACTTGCATTGCGCAATGCCTCTGTCGTTTCCTTGTCCCGAGCCGTTCCCACCTGCTTTAGACCTTTCGTGAGGCGGGCAATGGCAATGGCTCGTTCCTTCAACTGAGGATTCTCTTTCAGTTCTTGTATGAAGGCTTGCTCCTTTTCTTCCGACATCTGTCCACGGAGGTAGGCATCGATGCGGGCATCCTCCTGGAGGCGTTTCTCGTCTATGTTGTTTATGTCTGTCGTCATACGCTTGAAATCATTTGTCTTCTTCAAATATGTCCTTTGAAAGCCGCTGGTAGTGTTCCCGGAACTTCTCACAACAACGATGTTTAGTTACTTTCACCGTTCCCTCACTCTTGTAACCGAACATCTCAGCCATTGTCTTCATGGAGAATCCGTCGCGATAGAATCCCCACAGAATGTTGTTGCAGGGTTCGGGCATATCGCTCACTATCTGACGCACCAAGTGGTCTTTGCGCTCCGCGATTTCGGTGTCGTCATCCTCCAGCGCCAACAGTTTGTCGATGCGGTCGTCTTCGTATTCGCTCTTGGTCGTGTCTGGGTATTCGTCTATGATGTTCAACTCCTTTCCTCGCTTGCGAAGCAACTCATGGGCCTTGTTCCTGCATATCGCATTGAAGTAGGTAGAGAGGGAAGACCTCAGGTCATCCAGTTTGCCCTCCTTTATCTGCCGGTATAGCACAAGGAAGGAATCTTGAAAGATGTTTTCGCAATCCACGCGCTGCAATGAGAAAGTACCTTGCAGGAAAGCCAAGGTTTTCTCCCATTGTTCAGAGGCAAACTTATTTAATTGTTGTTCCGTATATGCCATTGGGTTTATTTCAGACTTGTTTCGTAAACCATGTTCTGCCGCACCAGTCGTCTGTCGGCGTCCATCATGCGCTTTATCTCCAGAATCCATGTAAGGGAAGGAGAGATGGCGGATATCTCTAATGTTTTTGTCACATAAAACGAAAGAGGACCATAATATTTGCCGTCCTGCTTTATCTCATAATTCGACTGATAAGAGCGGCAGGCTTCAAGAATCGCGATGTGGGAAAGGTCTGGCGAATTGGGAATCGTGAAATGCCCCAGCGCATTGATTCGGGGGCGATAGGGCTTGTCCGTTGCACTGAAACCTCGCTTCGTACCTCTGCAAAAGGCTTCTTCGGTATCTTCCTCGTCACCTCGGGATGAACCACCGGCGTGACAGGCATCTATCACTACGCAGACAAAGCCCGCCTTGCCCACGGCCTTTCTCATCTGTTGCAGATAGGAATGGAGTTCGTCGTCCAATATATGGCTGTTGCCTTCGTATTTTCCCTTGACATATTTCATCTGCGCATCGTAGGGCACAATGGCTTCGTCCCATCCGTCTTCCTCGTCCCCATCCAAATCCTCCACGGGCTGACCGTGACAAGAGAAATGAAAATAGACCATGTCTCCAACTTTCACCCGTTGCGCCAGTGCTTTCAGTTCCTTCCTTATCCGTTGGGCAGTAGCCTCCCGATTGCATAAGGTCTTCGTTTTGAATCCTTGACGCTTCAATATCGGTGTTATCATCTGCACATCATTCGTTCCATGTATGTCCTTCCACTCGTCATCCTCCGACTGGACATCACGATTCTCGTACTTCGAAATTCCAACCAGCAATGCGTGTTTTACTTGCCCATGCACTCTCAAGGGAAGTGCGAGAGAGAGTATGAGCACTAATTGGAATATATTCTTCGTATAACTTTTTAACATATGTATCTTATGTCCTTCCTTGCAAAGATACAAATAAAAGTTTAATGGTTAATGGCTAACGGTTATTTTTTTTCATGGTGGGATAATCGTTTCGCAATAGTAAAAGGTGGAACGCCCAGGTGCAAAAGGCTTAGTCAGGAGGTGCAAAGTCGTTAAGATAAGGATGCTTGCTGTGTTCCAAAGTTTGGAACGTACGTACCAAACTTTGGAACGCACGTCCCGAACTTTGGTATGTGCGTTCATAACCTTGAAAATCTTTATGCAAAAAAAGAGAAGCCCTCCTCCCGTCGGATGGGGGAGAAGGGCTTTTGAGGGGGGATGGAGCCGGGTGTGTGTCAAAGCCGTTCGTAGCCCTACTCGTCGAGTATAGGGCCCCAGGCATGTGTGACAAGAACCGGCGGAGTTGCTATTGCTGGAACTTGCTATAGACGACCTGCATCTGCAGGGGGGTGGTGCCGCCGACAAGTCGGACGGAGCCGAGGCCGAGGTCGTGGGTGACGCTGACCTGGGCACCGCTGCTGTTGGTGCTGGTGGTGACGGGGATAAGGAGGACGCGGTCCCAGTCGGGGTTGCGACGGGCCCACTCGTCTTCGGTGATGCCGAGGGCGCGGGCTTGGACAACCTTCTCGTGTTTGCAGTAGGCGAGGAGGCGGCTGATGTTGTCGAAGGTGTAGGTGTTGTAGGCGGTGTTGAAGGTGGTGGTGTAGCTGGTGCGGCCGTCGGCGACGCGGCGGCTGAGGAAGAACTGGTGGGCGTCGGCCTTGCGGACCATCAGGAGGGTGGCGGGAGTGGCGAGCTGGCTGTCGTCCTGCGTCTTGTTGTAGCGGGTGAGGGTGAGGGAGGCCAGGCTGACGCTGTCGGTCTGGTGCTGGCCGGAGAAGACTTCATCGACGGGCAGGGTGAGCTCGGTCGTGATGCCTGCGGGGGTCTTGAGGTAGGTGTAGGGCGCGTCGGAGTCGGTGAGTGCGGAGGTGTCGGACGTGCGGAAACGGGTGCTCTGGATGACCTCGGGGGTGGCGGCGAAGCGGGTGACGGCGTTGTAGATGGTGTCGGCCTGCTCGTCGGCGTAGCGGTAGTAGAGGTTGAGGGTGCCGACATAGACTGAGAGCATGGTGCCGTGGCCGGACGAGGTGCGGAAGTAGAGCCCGGGGAAGACGTTGCGGATGAAGTGGTACGAGTCCTTGTAGTAGCCGGGATTTTCGTAATAGGATTCCATGATGCGCTGGCCCAGCGAGGCGGGCAGCATGATGCGCACGTTGGGGTTATAGGTGGAGGCGGAGAGGGTGACGGTCTCAAGGTTGTAGTCGCGGGGTGTGAAGACGCGCGTGGCGAGGGGCTGGGCTTCGGGGGCGACGTAGCGGCTGAGGTCGATGTCGGCGTAGTAGGTGGAGTCTTCGGAGAGGATGTTGGTGGGGGAGAGTTCGAAGACTTGGAGTTTCATGGGGTTGTCGGCCTGGCCGTAGTAGCTGTTGAAGTAGAGGCGAACTTCGCACGAGTCGCACTGGACGATGCCCTTCCTGGGCTCTCCGTCGATGTCGCCGACCATCTGGCTGAGTGGGGGGTACTGGTAGTCTTCGAAGACGTAGAACTGGGCGGCGAAGTCGGCGGTGACGTCGGTGCCGGTCTCGGGGTCGGTGACGGAGCCGAGGTAGCTGTTGGTGCTGTTGGCTACGACGGAGTCCATGGGGAGGGAGCGGCTGGTAAGTTGGAAGACTTGGGTGGAGTTGGTGATGCCGTCGGTGGCGGGGTGGATGCCGAGCGAGGCGGTGTTGTCGTCACAGGCCGCAAGGGTCAGGAGGGCGGCGAGAAGGAGCAGGGTGTGGGGGGTGTTGCGCATCGTGTGTGTCAGTCTTCGGTTTTTACGGGTTGGCCGACGGTCCATACATGGTCGAAGAAGTCGGTGTAGGCTCTTGTGTCGTCGGTCTGGGGGAGGAGGGGTTTGCCCGTAGCCTGGGCGTACTCGAGTACGTCGGGGGCGGGGGCGCCGGTGGCGACGGTGATGCCGTCGGAGTACTTGATGGCGAGTTTCTGGAGGTCGGCGGGGGTCAGGCTGGAGCCAAACTCCTGGAAGCACTGGGCTCCGGCCGTGCGGTACTCGAGTATCTGGGCGAAGTCGTCGCCGGTGGGCAGGGTGAGCAGGTTGTCGGAGAGAGTGTAAACGACGCGGCAGTCGCGGAAGCTGGGCTCGTCGGCGTAGGCGGTCTTGAGATAGACGGGGACGAGGGCTGATATCCAGCCTTGGCAGTGGATGACGTCGGGGACCCAACGGAGTTTCTTCACCGTCTCGAGTACGCCGCGGGCGTAGAAGGCTGCGCGTTCGACGTTGTCGGTGTATTCCTTGCCTTCGCGGTCTTGCTCGGCGAGGCGCTTGGCGAAGTAGTCTTCGTTGTCGATGAAATAGACTTGCATGCGGGTGCCGGCGATGGAGGCTACCTTGATGATGAGCTGGTGGTCGGTGTCGTTGATAATGACGTTCATGCCAGAGAGGCGAATGACCTCATGCAGTTGGTTGCGCCGTTCGTTGATGTTGCCCCACTTGGGCATGAATGCCCTGATTTCGCGATTCTGGTCGAGGGCGTCCATGGGCAGGTCGCGGCCGAGCCGGGTCATCGGGGATTCGGGTACGTAGGGGTTGATCTCCTGGGTAATGAACAAAATCTTCTCCGCTTTCATCTCTGTTTATAGTTTTCCGGGTACAAAGGTAGTAAAAAATCGTGACATTGGGGCCATGAAAGGCCAGATTTCACCTTTTTTAATGATTTATTTGCCGGTTTATTTCGCTATTTCGATATTTATGCGTTATTTTGCACCGCTTTACAGAAAGATTCGTTACGGATACGAGATGAAACGCATTTTTACGATTGCCCAATTGCGGAAGGAACTCGAGAGGGCTCGCCGCGAGGGGAAAACTATCGGACTGGTGCCCACGATGGGTGCCCTGCACGAGGGGCATGCTTCGCTGGTTCGCCGCAGTGTGGGGGAGAACGATGTGACGGTGGTCTCCGTTTTCCTCAATCCTACTCAGTTTAACGACAAACAGGACCTGGCCAAGTACCCGCGTACGCTGGAGGCCGACTGCGCCTTGCTGCGACGGTGCGGGGCGACGATTGTCTTCGCTCCCTCGGTAGAGGAGGTTTATCCGGAGCCTGATACGCGCCGCTTCAGCTATCCGCCTACCGACAGTGTGATGGAGGGGGCTTTCCGCCCGGGCCACTTCAACGGGGTTTGCCAGGTGGTGTCGAAGTTCTTCATGATGACCGAGCCCGACCGCGCTTACTTCGGCGAGAAGGACTTCCAGCAGATTGCCGTCATCCGCCGCATGGTTGACGACCTGGGCTTCCGGCTCGAGATTGTGCCTTGCCCCGTCGTTCGCGAGGAGGGTGGCCTGGCCATGAGCAGCCGAAATACCCTGCTGACGGCCGAGGAGCGCCAGACGGCTAACCACATCTACCAGACCCTGAAGGCGAGCCTCGAATGGGCCCGGACGAAGTCGGTGGGCGAGGTCCACGACCAGGTAGTGGAGGAAATCAACCGTGTGCCCGAACTGGAGGTGCAGTACTACAGCATCGTTGACGGGCGTTCGCTGGCCGACGTGTCGGACTGGCAGGAGAGCGACGATATCGTGGGCTGCATTACGGTCTTCTGCGGCTCACAGCCCATCCGCCTTATCGACCACATTCGTTATAAATAAAGGGGTAACGGGTTAAAAGGTTAAATCGTTTAAGGATCGACAAATGTTTATTGAAGTACTGAAATCGAAGCTGCATTGCGTTACGGTGACCGAGGCCAACCTGAACTACATGGGCAGCATCACCATCGACGAGGACCTGATGGATGCCGCCGGCCTGATTGCCGGCGAGAAGGTGCAGGTGGTGAACAATAACAACGGCGAACGACTGGAGACCTACGTCATCCGAGGCGAGCGTGGTTCGGGATGTATCTGCCTGAACGGGGCCGCCGCCCGAAAGGTGCAGGTGGGCGACGTGGTCATCATCATCTCCTACGCCACGATGGACTTTGAGGAGGCCAAGACCTTCCGCCCCCGAGTGGTGTTCCCTGAGAACAACAGGGTCTGAAACTAAACTTACGTACGAAAAAAAGGAAAGGCGAGCCCCCGGGTAGTGGAGGTTCGCCTTTCTCGTCTTTAGCTTTGCATGACGCTGCACTCACTCCTCACAGAACTGAAGCTTTGCTTCGACTTTGCTACGTCGCTCGGCATTGTTCATGCTTTGCATGACGCTGCACTCACTCCTCGCAAAGTTCTGTAAGGATGCCGCAGGTCGATTTCGGATGCAGGAAGGCAATGTGCAGGCCGTCGGCACCCTTGCGGGGAGCCTTGTCGATAAGGCGGATGCCCTTCTCGTCGCACATGGCGAGGGCTTCGCTCACGCCGTCCTCTACCTTGAAGGCTACGTGGTGAACACCACGGCCGCCATTGTCGAGGAACTTCTGTACGGTGCTCTCGGGGCAAGTGGGCTCCAGGAGTTCCAGCTTCACTTCACCCACCTTCAGGAAGGCGGTCTTTACCTTCTGGTCCTCAACGACCTCGGTCTTGTAAACTTCCAGTCCCAGTACGTCCTGGAAATAGGGCAGTACGGCGTCGATGCTCTGCACGGCAATGCCCAGATGTTCGATTCTTGAAATCTTCATAACGTGTTTAGTGGTTTAAAGATGGTGTAATATGGTTTATTTGCTACAAAGATACGAATAAGTGAGTAAAAAGCAAAATTAATTCTGGGTTTTTCGAGTGTGTCGTGCATAAAACCTCGCTCAGGTTTTGTCGGTACGATGAAATTTGCGTAATTTTGTTGTCGGTAACTCTAATCTATTTATAAATATGAAAAACATCAGAACATTGCTTTTCGTGGCCCTTGCATTGCTTGCTGCGGCTTGTGGTACCACCAACACCGTGCCCATCACTGGGCGCAAGACCCATCTGCTCGTCGATGATGCGCAGGTGCTTAGCCTCAGTTCCCAGCAGTATCAGGATTACATGAAGGGAGCTCAGCTGTCGAAAAATGCCGCCAACACCGCTATGGTGAAGCGTGTAGGCCAGCGCCTGGCCACGGCCGTAGAGACGTACCTCAAGAACAATGGCTATGCCAGCGAGACGCAGAACTACCAGTGGGAGTTCAATCTCGTGGCCGATAAGCAGGTCAACGCCTTCTGTATGCCTGGTGGCAAGATTGTCGTTTACGAAGGCATGCTCCCTGTCACCCAGGACGAGACCAGTCTGGCCATCGTGCTCGGTCATGAGATTGCCCACGCCGTGGCCAAACATTCTGCCGAGCAACTTTCGAAGCAGATGCGCCAGCAATATGCCGCACAGATTGGTGGCAGCGTGCTCTCTCAGGCATCGGGCTTGGGCAGTACTACCGCTGCGCTGGCCAACATGGTGGGGCAAATGGGCTTTAAGTTTGCCAACCTCAAGTATTCGCGCGATAACGAGACCGAAGCCGACCACCTGGGCCTTATCTTCGCCGCAATGGCTGGTTACGACCCGCGTATGGCCATACCCTTCTGGGAACGTATGTCGCAGCAGGGTAGCAGTGGCAAGAGCGAACTCTTCAGCGACCACCCGTCGGATGCGAAGCGTGTGGCTGCCTTGCAGAAGCGTATGCCCGAGGCTCTGAAGTACTACAATCCTTCGGCTTCTAAAACTCGATAAGGAATCGCCCGTTTATCATGCGACCGGTCAGGTAGTTGGGCACGGCAAACTGCTGGCCCACTACGTCGGTCACCCAGTAGTAGCCGCTGACGTTCGAGAAACCGAAGATGTTGAAGCAGTCGAGCCCGAGCCAGATATTCTTGATGGCATTGTGGCGTAGGTGGCGGTCCTCGTTATTCAGGGCGCGATAGTTCATGCCGATGTCGATGCGTTTGTAGGCTGGTGCCCGGAAGGCATGGCGCTCGAGTCCCGTATGCGGTGCGCCAAAGGGCAGTCCGTCGGCAAACGAGGCCTTCAGGTTCATCTTCCATCGCGTCGTGTTCGGGAAGTAGTCGGTGAAGAAGAAGTTCAGGTTCCAGCGCTGGTCGGTGGGCTGGGGTATCTTCTTCCCGTTCAGTTCCATCTGGGCCTTCATCAGTCCGAAGCTTATCCACGAGTCGGTACCTGGTACCATCTCGCCATAGACCTTGAAGTCGATGCCCGTAACGAATCCCTTGGCTATGTTCTGGCCGTAATAGACCACCTTCACGTTATCGACGTTATAGGGGTTGATGCGGCTTTGGGCCTTGTAGTAGAGTTCGGTGGTGAACTTGAAGGGGCGCTGTGCCACACGGAACTTGTACTCCATCGCCGCCAGCACCTGGAACGAGCGCTGCGACTTGATGTCCTTGTTCAGCTCCACCCGGGTGTTTCCGTTCGTGGTCACGGTGTCGCGCAGTTCCTTGTAGAAGGGGCGTTGGTAGTAGAGTCCCGTGGCCAGTCGCAGGGTGAAGTTGTCGTTCTTCTCAGGTACGAAGCCCATAGAGACGCGAGGCGAGAAGAGCCATTCCGAGTTCCAGTCCCAATAGGACAGGCGGGCACCATAGTTGACGCTCAGTATGCCGGCACTCGACTCCTTGCGCCAGGTGTCCTGGAGGTACATCTCCATGTGGTTGCTCGATATCTTGTTGACGCTCTTCAGGTTGTAGATGAGCATCAGGTCGTTGCCCGTGTGCGGGATGCTGTAGCCACTCGAGTCGCGGCTTTCCCATTCGCGGGCGTTCTCGCGTATGCTTTCGTGTTTCCAGGCTATGCCAGCCAGCATTGTGTGTCCGCGCCGGTGCAGGTTGTAGTCGAGTCGCAGGGTCTTCGTGTTGCTGGTCAGCAGATTGCGCGCGTGTTCCATATAAGTACCTACGCCCAGTTGTTCGTCGCCATTGGTCTCGTTGAGCCAGTACTGGCCCTGGATGTCGTAGGTCTCGCGCTCCTTTGTCGTAAAGGCGCTGAAGGCCAGGCTCAGGTTCGAGCGGTCGTTCAGTTTTCGGGTAATCTTGGCCGTGCCGAAGAGCGTGCGGAAGAGGTCCTCCTCCTTACCGTCGAAATAGACGCGGAATTCCTTCACGTCCTCCATCGTGCCGAAACGGGTCTCGCGGTCCTTGGGCACGAACTTGTAGTTGTTCTTCGAGATGTAGCCGATGGCGTCGATGGTCCATTTGGGTGAGGGCGACCACGAGAGGTAGGCCTGATAGTCGAGGAAGGTGGGTCGGTACTCGCCCTTAGTCTCCAGCGAGCCGAGCATGTACTGGTTGGTTTTGTAACGCAGTCCGTTCGAGAACGAGAACTTCCGCTTCCCGTAGCCCGCATAGGCATTGGCACCGAGCAGGGAACCCTGCAACGAGCCTTCCCATCCCTTGGGTTTCCGGTAGGTGATGTCGAGTACGGAGGACATCTTGTCGCCGTACTTCGCCTCGAAGCCTCCGGCCGAGAAATCTACCCGCTCCACCATGTCGCTATTGATGACGGAGAGCCCTTCTTGCTGGCCCGAACTGATGAGCAGCGGCCGATAGACCTCGACCCCGTTGATATAGACGCAATTCTCGTCGAACGAACCGCCTCGGACATTATACTGGCTCGAGAGTTCGTTGTGGCTCGAGACACCTGCCTGCGTGGCCACCAGTTCCTCTACGGCATTTCCCGTCGTCGAGGGCAACCGCTTCAGTTCCTGGGTGTTCAGTGTCTGGTTCTGGCTCATCTGCCGGCGGGTCTCCACAACCTCTACGTCGTCGAGTGTGCGGTCGCTCGATTTCATGACGATGTTCAGCACCAGTTCGCCCACGGGCTTCTTCAGCACGCGCTGCCGTTTCTGGAATCCCACCATCTGGTAGGTCACCACGACGCTGTCGGCCGTGCGGAACTGGATGTTGTACTTGCCGTCCAGATTGGCCGTAGTGGCAATGCCCTGACCCTCGATGCGAACCACCACCATCGGAATGGGTTCCTGATTCTCATCGACCACCGAGCCGCGCAGTTTCACGCGTGCCGTATCCCCAGCCTCCTGAGCAAGGGAACCCTGGCAGAAGAGTAGGGGACAGAGGAACGATAGTAATAGTATCAGCCTTCTCATACTATTATATTAACGCGCGCGGCCCCGATTTATTGTCTCTACTTGACGATAAGTCTGAAACTGCCGTTGGCTGTGCTGTAGAGTGTGTAGCTCTGGCTATTGATAGTTCCCACGCAACCTTCGCCCGTGCCGCCGTTGAACATACCCCCGATGCCATCGGCCGAATTGCTGAAGCGGGCGTTGAACTGACACGAATAGGTGCCGGGGAGGGTGTTGCCGGGGAGTTCCAGTCGCCACTGAGGATTGTTGCTGTCCAGACCTCCATAGTTCGTATGGCGGCTGTAGTAGAGTTCGTAGGGCACGCCGATGCCGGCGCTATCCACCTGTACCGTCATCGACCACGAGTAGTCGGTGCTGTTCAGGTAATGGCCTTTCTTCAGCTGGACGGCCGTAATGAACACGCTGTCGCCCGGGTGTACGGTGGAGGGCTCGTAACGGAATCCCTGATAGGTTGGGGGGTAGCTGCCTTCTTCGTCGTCGTTGCACGAGCTGACGAGGGCCAGTGCACTTATCATGCACAGGAAGAGTAATGTCTTTTTCATATCTCAAAGGTTTTAAGTGCTTGGTAAAGTCGTTGTACGGGCAGTCCCATGACGTTGAAGTACGACCCCTCGATGCGTTCCACACCGACGTATCCTATCCACTCCTGAATGCCATAGGCCCCTGCCTTGTCCAATGGTTTATAGTTACTGACGTAATAATCTATTTCCCTGTCAGTTATATCGCCGAATGTTACGTCGCTTACGCAATCGAACGTCTGCCGCTTTTCGCGTGTCTGCAGGGTTACTCCGGTGACTACCTGATGGGTGCGGCCGCGCAGCATCTGCAACATCCGTCGGGCCTCTCGTTCGTCGCGGGGTTTGCCCAGTACCTGTCCGTCGAGCCACACAATCGTGTCGGCCGTGATGACGAGTTCCTCTTCGCCCACGCTGTCTCGGTAGGCTTCTGCCTTCTTCTCGGCGATGGCCCTGGCCGTTGCTCTGGCCGACAGGCCATCGGGCACTCGTTCGTCGATGCCCTGCAACACCCTAACTTCGAAGTCCAATCCCAGTCCCGCCAACAACTCCCTGCGGCGCGGACTCCCACTTGCCAGTATCAGTTTGTAGCCCATATCCTTACCATCCAAAGGCCCGTTTGTCGGCCATCCACTTACCTTGGGCACGCAACACCTGTTCCACGACGTCGCGCACACAACCCATACCGCCAGCCCGTTGGCTCACGTATTGGCTCGTCGCCTGAATCTCAGGTGCAGCATCGCAGGGGCAGCAGGCACAGCCCACGCGGTTCATAATCTCGTAGTCGGGGATGTCGTCGCCCATGTAGAGCACCTCCTCGTCTCGGAGTCCGTACTTCTCTGTGAGGCGGTCGTAAACCTCCATCTTCACGGCGGCTCCGATGAATACGTCCTCGATGCCCAACCCTTCGTAGCGCACCCTGACGGCTTCTACCCGGGCTCCTGTGATGACGGCTACGTGGAGGCCCATCTTCACGGCCAGTTGCAGGGCATATCCGTCCTTGATGTTCACCGTGCGCAGGGGGACACCCGTTTCGCTCATCGGTATGGTCTCCTGGCTCAGCACGCCATCTACGTCCAGCACGATGGCCTTAATCTTCCGTAAGTCGTAGTTTATCATAAATGCTTTCGCTCATTAGTCTGTATATCTCACGTTTCCTGCCACTCAGCATGGCCTCTTGTCGCATCATGACGCCGCGGTCGCCACGTGCGGCTGGTCCTGTCTGTGCCTTCAGGGGTGGGAGGGTGTGCACCTTACGTGCAACCTCATCGACGAGGGGCAGCATGACGTCGAAGGGCAGGTCGCGCTCCTCCAGTATCTCGGCCGAGAGGGTGTAGCAGTGGTTGACGAAGTTCGAGGCAAAGACGGCTGCCAGGTGCAGGTGTCTGCGTCCCTCGCTGTCGAGCTGATAGACGTGTTGGCTGATGCTCCTGGCCAGTGTCTCGAGCAGGGGGTCGGCGGGTTCCGATTCGATGAACAGTGCCACCTGGGCCATGTCCACCCGACGTTCGCGGGAGAAGGTCTGCATGGGGTAGAGCACACCGCGGCGCCTTGAGGGGATTATTTCCATCGGGATGCTTCCTGCCGTATGTACTACCAGGGCCGTGCAATCCCGTAACCTGTCGGTCACACTCGCGATGGCATCGTCGCGCACACTGACGATGACCACATCGCCCGCGACCTCGCTGGGGCTGAACTTGCGGCCACTCAGCTGACGGACCTCGTGACCTGCACCCTCCAGTGCAGGCCTGAGGCTCGTCGCTACATTTCCCGTTCCAATCAGTGTTATCTCCACCCGTTAACCCGTTAACCCGTTAACCTTCTCCCAGTGCAGTCGCTCCTCGTTCTGAGGTTTGCGCTCCATGCCTTTATGTCCCAGGGCAATGAGGCAGAGCACACGGCGTCCCTGGGGGATATCGAGCAGGCGGCGTACGTTGTCCTCAGCCGAACGCCCTTCCTGGTCCTGGCGTTCGCGCACCTGTACCCAGCAGGCACCCAGTCCCAGGTCTTCGGCCTGCAGGAGCATCATGGTTGCAGCCACGCTGCAGTCCTCTACCCACATGTCGCCCACCTCGGGGTTGCCCACTACGGCGATGACCACGGGAGCCTCCACTACGAAGTCGGCCCCTTGGGCCTTGCACTGTGCGAGGTGGCCAATCACCTTCTTGTCGCGTGTGGCCGTCAGCTCGCAGTTGTGCAGTCCCTTGCTCGAAGGGGCCAGGAGAGCCGCACGCAGGATGAGCCGCAACTCTTCGTCAGCGACTGGTTCCTGGGTAAACCTCCTGTGGCTGCGCCGCACGGTTATCAGTTTGCTAAAGTCTTCCATACATATTATATAATAGGTATATTGCGCTGCAAAGATACGAATAAGTGAGCAAAATACCAAACTCGTTTGAGTATTTTCGAGCGAGCAGCCTATCTACGACACGAAGAGTCAGGGTTACGAGATATTGCCGAGAGGTGCTCGGATAAGGCTTCCATCTCCTTGAATCTTCAGCAACGATTCCGAGAAGAAAAAAATCCTTACACACTCTCTCTTGCCCGCCTCCGACCTTCCGCCCGAAATGGGCGTCACCTCGACTCATGCATAATTGGCTGTAATACAGCTGGATAAGTTCTTTTTGCATCCTCGCCACGAAGGGGCCGTTTTATGTTATGTTAACCTATGGCAATGAGTTATGTTAATCTGTGGCGATAAGTTATATTTGCTTGTGGCGATATGTTATGTTAACCTTCGCCGATAGGTTCGAGACCCCATGTCTGTGACGCTAAAAAATCCTTACAAACGTCACCTGCTTCACTAACCCGAATAGAAAAAAAAGACCATTTATCGTTAAACATTGAACTTTTATTCGTATCTTTGCACGCGAATTGTGAATTAACGAAAAAAGAGAGACGATATGATCGACATCAAATTCCCCGACGGCTCGGTACGCCAATACGAAGAGGGCGTGACGGGCCTGCAGATTGCAGAAAGTATCTCACCCCGTCTGGCACAGGACGTGCTGGCATGTGGCGTGAACGGAGAAACCGTGGAACTCAACCGCCCCATCACGGCCAACTCCGAGCTGGTCCTCTACAAGTGGGACGACAAGGAGGGCAAGCACGCCTTCTGGCACACCTCGGCCCACCTGATGGCCGAAGCCTTGCAGGAGCTGTATCCCGGCATCCAGTTCGGCATCGGACCCGCCATAGAGCAGGGCTTCTACTACGACGTGATGCCCCCCGAGGGAGTGACCATCCGCGAAAGCGACTTCCCACAGATAGAGAAGAAGATGATGGAACTCGTAGGGCGCAAGGAGGCCCTGGTACGCCGCGACATCTCGAAGCAGGATGCACTCAGCTTCTTCGGCGAGCGTGGCCAGACGTACAAGAACGAACTCATCGCCGACCTGGAGGACGGACACATCACAACCTACACCCAAGGCCAGTTTACCGACCTCTGCCGTGGTCCGCACCTTACCTCTACGGCCCCCATCAAGGCCTGCAAGGTGCTCTCCGTAAGTGCCGCCTACTGGCGTGGCGACGAGAAGCGCCCCCAGATGACCCGCATCTATGGCATCACCTTCCCCAAGAAGAAGCTGCTGGACGAGTACCTGCTGCTCCTGGAGGAGGCCAAGAAGCGCGACCACCGCAAGATTGGCAAGGAGATGGAACTGTTCATGTTCTCGGAGCGCGTAGGCAAGGGATTGCCCATCTGGCTACCCAAGGGCACAGCCCTGCGTCTGCGACTGGAGGACTTCCTGAAGAAGATTCAGAAACGCTACGGCTACCAGCAGGTGATAACCCCGCACATCGGCGGCAAGAACCTCTACGTGACCTCGGGCCACTATGCCCACTACGGCAAGGACTCGTTCCAGCCCATCCACACCCCTGAAGAGGGAGAGGAGTACATGCTGAAGCCCATGAACTGCCCCCACCACTGCGAAATATACGCCTGGAAACCCCGCTCGTACAAAGACCTGCCCCTGCGTCTGGCAGAGTTCGGTACGGTATATCGCTACGAGCAGTCGGGCGAACTGCACGGACTGACCCGCGTACGCTCCTTCACCCAGGACGATGCCCACATCTTCTGCCGTCCCGACCAGGTGAAGGGCGAGTTCATCCGCGTGATGGAGATCATACAGATTATCTTCGGAGCACTGGACTTCAACAACTTCGAGGCACAAATCTCGCTGCGCGACCCCAACGACAAGGAGAAGTACATCGGCTCCGACGAGGTGTGGGAAGAGGCCGAGCGGGCCATCATCGAGGCTTGCGAAGAGAAGGGACTGAAGACCACCACCGAACTGGGCGAAGCCGCCTTCTACGGACCGAAACTCGACTTCATGGTGAAGGACGCCCTCGGCCGTCGCTGGCAACTGGGTACCATACAGGTCGATTACAACCTGCCCGAACGATTCCAGCTGGAATACACCGGCGAGGACAACCAGAAGCACCGTCCCGTCATGATCCACCGTGCCCCCTTCGGCTCGATGGAACGATTCACGGCAGTACTCATCGAGCACACCGCCGGCCACTTCCCCATCTGGCTCTCGCCCGACCAGGTAGCCGTGCTGCCCATCTCGGAGAAGTTCAACGACTATGCCAAGGAGGTCTGCCGCCAACTGGAGGCCAAGGACGTACGTACCGTGCTCGACGACCGCAACGAGAAGATTGGCCGCAAGATTCGCGACAACGAACTGAAGCGCGTCCCCTACATGCTCATCGTCGGAGAGAAAGAGCAGGCAGAAGGTACCGTCAACTATCGCAAACAGGGCGGTGGAGGCCAAGGAGAGATGAAAATCAGCGAATTTGCTGAAAAAATCAACGAAGAAGTTCGTAGTTTAACGGAAAAGTATTAACTTTGCAGCCGTTTTGAGCCACCCGAATGAAGAAAGACGACAAGAAACAGCAGTATCGCGTAAACGAACAAATCCGTGTTCGTGAGGTACGAATCGTAGGCGAGGGCATCGAATCCACCGTCGTCCCCACCCACAAAGCCATACAGATGGCAGAGCAACGCGGCGTTGACCTGGTAGAAATCAGCCCCAATGCCGAGCCACCCGTATGCCGCCTGATCGACTACTCGAAATTCATCTACCAGCAGAAGAAGAAGCAAAAGGAGATGAAGGCCAAGCAGAGCGTGGTAAACGTGAAGGAAATCCGCTTCGGACCCCAGACCGACGACCACGACTACAACTTCAAGCTGAAGCATGCCATCGGGTTCCTCTCGGACGGAGACAAGGTGAAGGCCTACGTCTTCTTCAAGGGCCGCAGCATCCTCTTCAAGGAACAGGGCGAAGTGCTCCTGCTGCGCTTTGCTGCCGACCTGGAGGAATACGGCAAGGTAGAGTCGATGCCCGTACTCGAGGGTAAGCGCATGACCATGTTCATCGCCCCCAAGAAGTCGGGCGGAGGCGCCAAGAAACCCATCCAGGAACCCCAGGCGGACGTGGTGGAAGCACCCGTCAAGAAGGCTCCCCAGCAGAGGGCCCGCAAGGAGTACACCGGACCGAAGGTGGAAGGCGAGGACTTCGACGATTGAGAAAAGACTGTGCGTAACGCCCGGTATATGCGTTGCCACACTATAGTAATAACTAATTAAAAACAAACAAAAAATGCCAAAAGTAAAGACTAACTCCGGTGCAAAGAAGAGATTCGTGCTCACCGGCAGTGGCAAGGTAAAGCGCCACCACGCCTATCACAGCCACATCCTGACGAAGAAGACCAAGAAGCAGAAGCGCAACTTGCAGCATGCCGATCTGGTAGTAACCGAGAACATGAAGCAGGTCCGCGACCTCCTGAACCTCCGTTAAACCGCGTCAAGGAAAGAGAGTTCTTTCACTAAAGTTATTAACCGAATGCTTAGCCCCGAAAGTTCAACCACACCGTGTTGGCGCTAACATTCAAAAACGAACAAAACTATGCCAAGATCAGTAAATCATGTAGCATCACGTGCTAAGAGAAAGAAGATTCTGAAGTTGACCCGCGGTTACTTCGGTGCCCGCAAGAACGTCTGGACCGTTGCCAAGAACACTTGGGAGAAGGGCCTGACCTATGCCTTCCGCGACCGCAGGAACAAGAAGCGCACCTTCCGCGCACTGTGGATCCAGCGTATCAATGCTGCCGCTCGCCTCGAGGGTATGAGCTACAGCCAGTTGATGGGTGCACTGCACAAGGCAGGTATCGAAATCAACCGCAAGATTCTGGCCGACCTCGCCGTCAACCACCCCGAAGCCTTCAAGGCCATCGTGGAGAAGGTGAAGTAAGTCCCCCGGAGAGTCACTGGACTTCTTGACTGAAAGAGAAAAGGACCATCCCGCTGAGGGGTGGCCCTTCTTCTTTATAAGGAAACCGCACTTGGTGATGTGATGAAACTCCGAGTAACAGGATTTGAGCGCCCGCATCCTTTGTAATCCGCCGGTACTCGCGTACTACCCCTTCCAGGGCGCGGCCCGCCATTGGAGTGCGTAAGCATTCTCGGTTTTCAGTATTTAATTGATGAGTATCCCAGTCAAACCTTGTGCGGCTGTTCGTATCAGAGCCTCTGCTCAATGTCTCATGGGGCAAAGTTAAGCATTAATTTTCATTCACGCAACATATTTTAAGGATTTCTTTTTGGCAGTTTCTCGATTTGGCCTTATATTTGTACCGCGAAACACAGAAAACCATAACATTAAACATACCCAAACAAAATGAAAACAACCCTCATCATCATCGCGGTAGTCGTGCTGCTGGCCCTCTACCTGATTAGCCTCTACAACGGCTTAGTGAAACTGCGTAACAACCGCGAGAACGCCTTCGCCAACATCGACGTACAGCTGAAGCAGCGCCACGACCTGATTCCCCAGTTCGTAGCCAGTGTCAAGGGCTATGCCGAACACGAAAAGACCCTCCTGGAGGAACTGACCCGTGCACGCACGGCTGCCATGAGCGCACAGACCATCGACGACAAAATCAAGGCCGAGGGAGAACTCACCGCAGCACTGAACGGACTGAAGATTGCCGTAGAGGCCTATCCCGACCTGAAGGCCAACCAGAACTTCCTGCAGCTGCAAGGCGAAATCAGCGACATCGAGAACAAACTGGCCGCCGTACGCCGTTTCTTCAACTCTGCCACGAAGGAACTGAACAACGCCGTCGAGACCTTCCCCGCCAACATCTTTGCAGGCATGTTCGGCTTCAAGCGCGAAATGATGTTCGAGGTGGCCGATGCAGAGCGTGCACAGTACGACAAGGCCCCCGAGATTAAGTTCTGAGAAAACCCGAAACCGACAACATGAGTTACGTAGGCATCCATACCCAACAGGTCCGCAACAACACGAAGAGCATCCTGCTCCTCATCGGATTCCCCGTGATACTGCTGGGCATGGTCTATGCGTTCATTGCCATCATGACCTACCTGAGTGTCACCGACCCCATCTACTTCGACTGGCGAGACGTCACGGGCACCTTCCTCACGGCAGTCCCCATCGTCGTAGGTGTGGTGGCCATCTGGTTCATGATAGCCTACTGGGGCAATACGTCGATGATACGCCGTGCCACCGGTGCACGTCCGCTCGAACGTCGTGAGAACCCGCGCGTATATAATATAGTAGAAAACCTATCGATGTCGTGCGGCATGGACATGCCCAAGGTGAACGTCATCGACACGCCCGAACTGAATGCCTTTGCAAGCGGTATCGACAAGGACAGTTATACCGTGACCGTGACAACGGGTATCTGCAATCGTCTTACCGACGACGAACTGGCTGGCGTAATCGGTCACGAGCTCACACACATACGCAATCGCGACACGCGGCTGCTCATCGTGAGCATTATCTTCGTAGGCATCATGTCCACCCTGTCGAGCCTCACCATACGTCTGGTCTGGAACACCTTCGTCTATGGAGGAGGCGGACGCCGCAGAAACAGCAATGACAAGGGTGGGGGAGTCAGCATCATCGTGGCTCTGCTGATTGCTGCAGTATTGGCCGCACTGGGCTACTTCTTCACGATGCTCACCCGCTTTGCCATCAGTCGCAAGCGCGAGTACATGGCCGATGCCGGTGGTGCAGAACTTTGTGGCCAACCCCTTGCCCTGGCCAGTGCGTTGCGCAAGATTTCAGCCGACCCTGCCTTGGCAAACGTGGAGCGTCAGGACGTGGCACAACTCTTCATTATCCACCCCCAGCAACTGACGTCGAGCGTGACCAGTTTCATGAACAATCTCTTCAGTACACACCCGAGTACGGAGAGCAGAATCGCCTATTTAGAGCAGTTCTGATAAAAAACTTTAGAAAAGATTTGCGAGAACGAAAGGTTTGTATTAACTTTGCACTCGCAAATGGGGGATTAGCTCAGCTGGCTAGAGCGCTTGCATGGCATGCAAGAGGTCATCGGTTCGATTCCGATATTCTCCACCCGAGAGAGAGGCAGTCCGCAAGGGTTGCCCCTCTTCTTTTATGTTAAAACTCCTGAATCTTTTGTGGGAACGGGCAGAAATTCGTATTTTTGCACGCGTAATATGCACTTAAACTAACTAATATCGCACAAGATGAAGAGATTTCTCATGGGTTTTGCCCTGCTCTTGGCAACCCTTCCCACATGGGCCGAACAGGTATCGCTCAGCGAAGCACGCCAGTTGGCAACCCCCTACATGAAACAAGGCGTCAAGCCCCAGATGGTCAAGCGCAAGGCTATGGCCAGGACCGATGCCGAGTTCCAGCCCCTATACGTCTTTAGCCGTGGAGAAGGCCAAGGTTTCGTACTCGTAAGTGGCGACGACCGCATGCCTGCTATCCTGGGCTTTACGGAAAGTGGCGACTTCGACGAGGACCAGCTGCCCATCCAGCTTCAGGACATGATAGCCTACTACACCCGGGTGGCTGAGCAGCTTCAGGAAGGCACCATCGAGGGTATCCAGGGACTTACCCCCCCCCGCAAGGCATCGGGCACGCGCGATATTGCCACCCTGATGACGAGTCATCACCACCAGAGTTGGCCCTACAACAACCGTTGCCCCTACATCAAGGATACGACAAACCGTGCCGTAACGGGATGTGTGGCTACAGCTGCCTCCCAGATAATCTACTACTGGCGCAAGGACCTCGACGACCGCACGAAGTATGCCACCCCCACCTATGGATATGGCGATGCTCCTGTGACCGAGAGCATTCCCTCGGGAACTCCCTTGAAGTGGGACCTCATGTACGACTCTTATGCTTCTGGCGACCCTGCCGAGAGCATCGAGGCCATCTCTACGTTTGTTGCCTGTGTGGGCACGAGTGCCTGGCTGACCTATGGTTCGAGCACCAGCGGACAGATTGACAATTGCCGTCAGGTCTTCTCCGGCCAGTTTGGCATGAATGGCGGCACGACCGTATGGAAGTGGAACTACGGCCAGACGGCTTGGGAGAAGCTCATCATTCAGGACCTCGAAAAAGGGTTCCCCATTCTCTATAGTGGCGTTCATCCCTCGAATGGCGGTCATGCAGTGGTCATCGACGGCTATCGTCTGCGCGACAATCTCTTCCACTTCAACTTCGGTTGGGGCGGACAGGGTGATGGTTACTTTACCGTGGATGATGCAACGGGCATGAACGGCTTCAACGATTCCCAAGGCATGGTGCACAACATCTATCCCCGCAAGTATCGCATGTCGGGCGAACTCTCCTTCCCCCAGGGCGAGTTTATGAGCCGTGTCGAGAACACGATTAAGGCTAAGGTTACGAACAATTCCACCATTGCACAGAAGGGCATCTATCTCTTCTGCATGACAGGCACTTCCACGCCAACCAGTTCTTCTACAGCTGCCGGCAGCGATACGAAGACCGTCATAGAGGTTGGCGAGACGGCAGAGTTCACCTTTACCTATTCCCCCTCAGGCACCAGTACCTACACCATCTACCTATGCGATGCCAACCGCAATGTGCTCGATAAGATTTCGGGGGTCACGACGACGGCCTCCGTACCCGACCTGACCCTGAATAGCCTTACCCCCGACGATGGCGGAACCAGCGAACCGCTTACGCTCAGCGATGGCACTTCCATTGAGGTGAAGCACATCTACAACTCGAAGGCAGCCTACGTTAATGCAAACCTTACCAACAGCAAGGAGGGCACCCTCTGCATGCCCTCTGTCCGAGGTGTACTCGATATCCTTAGCGATGGCGAGTTTGTGAGCAAAACCACCCGGCTGAAGAAGAACGTAACCTTCGAACCTGGTGCTACGGAGGATATGCTGTTCGACCTTACGGGCCTCACCGAAGGCGAAGTCTACAAGTTCTATCTCGAAGGCAAGGCCACCACGAACCGCACCTTTGCAATCAACTACGCGACGGCGGACACGGTGGTTTACTTCAAGCTGATGGGTTCCGACCTGCAGATGACGACAAACGAAGCCGGCAACGAGGCTACGCTGACGGGACGGTTTAATCCTACGGTCTTTGCCTCCTTGGCTTCCGACGAAAAGATTAGCAGCTACGACCTGACGAAGGTGGAGCACCTTACGGGGCCCCTGGAGGCTGCCAACAAGAATGCTCTCTTCTATGTCGATGCGCAGGCGGGAGTGTCTGGCACCAACATCATTGTGGATGGCGTCGCAGCCAAGCTCGACCTGACTCCCGGTTACAACTTCGAGCCTCGTGGCGACTTCTTTGCCCAGCAAGCCACCTACCATGCAGCACAGGCCGTAGGCAACTTTGGCACCATGCTGCTGCCCTTCGATGCCGAGACACCAGAGGGCATGTTCGCGCGTAAGGTCAATGAGGTAAAAGTTTCTTATTTACAGGAGGTCGATTCGTGCAATGCCGAACTGAAGAGTGGTACACCCTATGTCATCCTGACCGGTAAACCCGTAGATGTCACGGCCAAGAACGTATCCGTCAGCACCCAAGTACCCAGCGAGGGGACCGATACCCTGCGTGGTACCTGGGTCAACCTCATTGCCACCGATACGCAATATGTGCTTGACCAGGCTGATACACAATACTTCAACTCGTGCACGGGCGAGAGGATTCCTGCCCTGACGGCCTATCTCGAATACACGCGCAAGGTGCGTGCCACCAGCTATCAGTACAATGCGAAGGACAAGAAAGCACGTCAGTTGGCTCAGGCCATTGCGTCTGCCCTTTCTGCCCTTGAAGCGTATGGCGGCGAAGCTCGTCAGGCCGTGAAGTCGGCCCTCGTTGCTGCTATTGCCGAGTCTGAGGCGATGCTCACCCAGCAACCTGTCACCGCCACCCAGACGGCTCAGCTGAAAGCCCTTGAGGAGGCTATTGCTGCCCTTATTGCCGATGCTACCCGCATTGCCGAGAACGGTTACGAAGACCGCACCGCTTACATCCAGAACCCCTCGTTCGAGTTGGGTAGCGTGAAGAACTGGACGGCCCAGTCCTCGATTGTCAACAACATTACCTCCTCACATTCGCTCTTTATGAGTGGTGCCGACGGAAAGTTTGTTGCCCGCATGAACTCGGGTGGCACACTTGACCAGCAACTTAACGGCATGGAGAATGGGCGTTACCAACTTGAGGCCATGGTGGCTGCCGACTATGGCAACCACATCACCCTCCGTGCTGGCGACAAGTCTGTTACGGTGGAGGCTACCGACTTCGGCCCGATGTATCTCTCGAAAGCCATTATCTCCGACATCGAAGTCACCGACGGAACGTTGCTGATTGGTGCGGAGTCGGTTGAGGGATGGGCCAAGGTCGATGACTTCCGTCTCTATATCATGGAGAGCACGGACGGGATTGAGAAGGTCAACGCCAACGACAATGCCCGCACCCAAAAGGGAATCTATGACCTGACGGGTCGCAAGCTCAACGAGATAACCCACCGCGGCGTCTATATCATCGATGGCCGTAAGGTGTTGAAATAATAAGGATTACGATGAAACAGAAAACTATTGCTCTTGCTTTGCTCCCGTTCTTTGTGTCGGTTGCACAAGCTCAGGTGGCCGAAGAGGAGGACTGGCTGCACAACCAACGCCCAGAACACATCGTGGAGACCGACAATAGTGCCTTGCTCGCACCGCGTATCATTCGTCGCATAGGGTCGCAGGCTACAGCTCCCCTCAAGTCTCATGGCGTGCAGCGTGTTCCCGTCGTGCTTGTGGCTTTCAAGGACAAGGCCTTCTCTGTCGCAGAGACCGACGAGGCCGTCAATACCTTCTACCACAAGTTTTGCAACGGAACGATGGATGGGCAGCCCTATACCGGCCACGGCAGTTACGGAAGCGTGCGCGACTATTTCATAGCACAAAGCGATTCTGCCTTCCTGCCTGAATTCACGATAGTCGGTCCTGTCGTCCTCGACAGTTGCTATGCCTACTATGGTGCCAATAGCGGAGGGCAGAAGGACGTCCGCTATGCCACCTTCCGCAACGAGGCCATCCGGAAGGCTGTGGACCGCCATCCCTCGTGGAGCGACTTCGACAACGATGGCAATGGGTCGGTGGATATGGTCTTCTTCGTCTATGCCGGCCTGGGCGAGAGCAATGGTGGCGATGCCGATTGCATTTGGCCCAAGGAACACACGGGAAGCACCACCATCGCCGACATCCGCTTCGCCACGAGTGGGGCAACCTGTGAACTTCGTCCGCTCAAGGGGGAAATGAAGGCCGACGGCATTGGCGTCTTCGTCCACGAACTTAGTCACGCCCTTGGCTTGCCCGACTTCTACGACACAACGTACGTAGCCTTCGGTATGGACCTATGGAGCGTGATGGACTATGGCGAATATGGCAACAACGGCTATACGCCAGGAAACTACACCGCTTACGAGCGCGACTTCATGGGATGGCGCCCAATGTTGGAACTTACCGAACCTCAGGTCGTTACCATTCCTTGCTTTGCCGATGGCGGCACGGGGTATAAGATTCAGAACGATGCCTCGCCTAACGAGTACTACATCATCGAGAACCGCCAGCCTAAGGGTTGGGACTCGAGCGTGGGCAAGATGGGGCACGGATTGCAGGTGACCCACGTCGATTACCTGGCCTCGCGCTGGAACGGCAACACGGTGAATACCGACCCTGACCACCAGCGCATGACCATCATTGCGGCCAATAATAACTATACCGGCACCAATGCCACCGACGACATGACAGTTTGGCGTGAGACCATGCGAGGCAACCTCTTCCCTGGTGAGAACTATAACTACAACCTTACAGACGAGACCGACCCTGCCGCCACCGTCTATACGGGAGGACTCCTGCACAAGCCCCTGCGCAACATTACGGAGAACGAGGATGGTACGGTGAGCGTCTGCTATTGCACCAATGGTCAGCTCGACATGCCTGCGCTCGGTGAGGCGGAAAACATCATGATGGACCAGTTCGACATCGAGTGGGAGGCCGTTGACCACGCCACTCGCTACGCCTACGAGCTCTATCGGGGCGATGCTCTCGTCCGTCTGGACACCATTGCCGAGACCCGACTCCACGCCGACGGTCTGCCAGCCAGTAGCGACCTCTCGTTCCGCGTACGGGCTATGGCCGACATGCCTGAGGACTATGTCGATAGCCCATGGAGTCCCTTCCAATACTTCTCCACGCTTGCCGACTACCTCGACTACGTGCCCGAGAGCGAGAAGATGGTCAACATCTATAGCGCCAATGGCATGTGGGTTACCTACTGCCAGGCCGATGAGTTCCATCGCCTCTCGCTGCGTCGTGGCATCTACATCCTTCATTATGCAAATGGTGCCACCCGCAAGGTCATGATTCGTTAAGCAAGGCTTCGCCACAAAGCCCTTAGGCGTTTCGTCACTAACACCTAAGTCTTGTGGTCATAAGACCTAGGTCTTTTGCTCCTAACGCTTAGGTCTTCCATCAATCGCCCCTAAGCGTTCCTCCTATAACGCTTAGGGGCTTCTTTTTAGATAGGCTACCTCATAGTTGAAAGCACACCTGCTTCATGTTAAGTCAACCTCTGGCCGTAAGTTAAGTTAACCTTTGGCAAAGGGTTGGCGATGGCGTTATAAGAGGGTCTCTTACTTACCCTTTGCGGGGCCAAATCAGGAAGTCGGGACGGACGCGCAGATAGACGCCGACCCCCCACTTGACAGAGGAGGACATGGAGCGGGAGTGGGGATTGTAGAGGTCGATCTGGGCACCAAGGCGATAGGCGGGAGTGAAGGAGTGGCTGTAGCTGGCGGTGGCGTAGGGCGTGTGGATGCCTCGCAGGGCAAGGCCGTCGTGCTTGATGCTGAGCGTGCCGAAGAGGGGGAGGCCAAAGAGGTTGGCATACTGGCGCGGAGCACCGAAATAGCCCAACTCCAGTCCTATGCCATAGCGCGACTGGGCGCGTAGGGCGGTGTGGACGGCAAAGCCCGTGCGGAAGGGCCAAAGATGGCCATGCTGCTGGAGCGAACCGAGGAGGTTGACTTCGCCACTTAGCCGGGTGAGCAGGCTCTCCGCCGCAGAAGCGGGGGAGTGAGTCAGGCGCAGGCCAAGGGCTCCGTTGCCAAGGGTCTGGACGCCCATGGCTGTAGTGTCTTGCTCGCCGCCACGGTGCTGGAGGATGACCTGCAGGGGGACCTCCCAAAGGAGGCGCCGGGCATCGCCCCAGCGCAGGGTGTTGCTAAGTCCGACGGTGAAAGCCTCCTGATGGGTGTCGAGGTCGAAGATGTAGCTTTGCCAGTTAATCCAGAGGTCGAGGTGCTCGTGCTTACGGTCAACAAGGAGCTGGAGCCCCATCTCGGGGTCGGCGCTCAGCGTCTGCTCGGGATTGAAGAGGGGGAGCACGAGGTGGTGGTTCTGTGCCCCATAGATGTCGCCCAGGACGATGGTGGTGTTGCGCAGCTGGGCTTGCAGTCGCAGGAAGGGCAGGGCGTGGATGCCTCGCTGGTACTGGTGGCCCTTCCACTGGGTCACGTCGTGGTAGGCATAGTTGGGATAGCGGTTAGCCCCTTCGTAGAGCATCAGATGGGCGCCTACGGCTATGCGCACCTGGGGCAGGGGGGCGTAGGTGAGTTGCGGACGGAGCCAGGCACCGGGCAGGGTGTAGCCCTTCATGAGGTCGCAGCTGTACTCGTTGTTCTGGAAGAAGGCCAGGGCATCGACTCCTGCGCGCAACCGACCCACCTCGGCCGAATCGATGCGGATGGGCTCTGTGGCCAGGGAGTCCCACACCTGAGCCTGAACCCGAGAGGTGAGAGGTGAGAGGTGAGGGGTTAGGAGGTGGAAAAATGAGAAAATGAGGAGTAGGAGGAGGCGCTTCATTTCTTGAGTCCTTTATAGATAAGGTAGCAGACGACGGCCAGGCCGAGCAGGAGCATGGCAACTTTAAGATAGACCGAATAGTGGGCCACGGCGGCATCGAGCTGGTAGTAGGGCACGACACTGGCCAAATAGTAGCCTATGGCAGCCAGGATGCTGTTCCACAGCCCTGCGCCCAGTGCGGTATAGAGCAGGAAACGGGAGAGCGACATGCGGGAGAGCCCGGCCGGGATGGAGATGAGCTGGCGCACGGCGGGCACGAGTCGGCCTACGAAGGTGCCGATGGCCCCGTGGCGGTCGAAGTAGCGTTCGGCCACCTCCACCTTCTCTTGGTCAATCAGGCACATGTGGCCGAGCCTGCTGTTGGCAAAGCGATAGACCAAGGGACGCCCCAAGTGGAGAGCCAGGAAGTAGTTGACGAGGGCACCGACGAGGGCACCGACGGTGGCACAAAGGACCACGAGCAGCACGTTCAGGTCGTCGCCACTGGCGGCAAGATAGGCGGCAGGCGGCACCACGACCTCGCTGGGGAAGGGGATGAAACTGCTCTCGATGGCCATCAGCAGGGTGATGACCCAATAGTTGAGATGTTCGAGGCACCAAGCTATGAAGGGAAGGCTTTGCATATTGTGGTCAGATGTATTTCTTTTGGAAAGTTTGTCGTTTCGTGAAGCGCCAACGCAGGCGGGCGGCTATGTCCCAAAGCAGTACGAGATGGAGCAAGAGGGGTAGGCTAAAGGTAAACGAGCGTTCGCCCAAGGCACGGGTCGTAACCCCGAACCAACGGGCGCGATAGAAGGCATGGACGAGCCAGAGCAGAGGGCAGAGGACCAAGGGCAGGAGGCTGAGGGTCAGCGGCTTGATGCTGAGGGCAAAGGCTACGAGGGCAAGGGTGGCAAGGGTGAAGGCCCAGGTCTGGAGCACGTGGCGGAAGTAGAAGAGCCGATAGAGGCGGCGACGGCGGAAGTGGCGACGCGTCTCCATGAAGAAGAGCCGTTCCTGATACCACCAACGGACGTAGCGAGGGGCCTGCTTCAGCATGAAACTGTCGGGATGGAGGCAAAGCGCGGTGTTCTGGGGCGTGCTCTGGTGGTTGACCATGATGTCGGTGGCGCCCACGAGCAGATTGCTGTCGTCGGCAAAGCCGCGATGGGCGAGGAAGAAGGAACGGCGGTAGCAGAGATTCGTGCCCTCGCAGCGATAGGCTCCGTAGCGACGGGCATAGGGCAGGTGGAGCATCTGCTGCCAAGTGCGGAAGAAGCGAAGGCGGATTCCGTTCCAACCCCGGCACCCTTGGAAACGTGTGAGGCCCAGCACCATCTGCGTCGCCTTATCCCTTTGGCAAGCCTGACCGAGTCGGGCCAGCCAGTGCGGAGAGGCGGGCTGGCAATCGGCCTGTGTCAGTACGGTCCAGTCGTGATTGGCCGAACGGATACCCAGGGTCAGTGCCAGTCGGACGGGACTGATGTTGCGGGCAGAAGGTGGTACGCCGACGACATGCAGGTGGGGATAGCGTTCCTGAAGGTTCTCCAGCAAGAGGGATGTGTCGTCGGTGCTGTTCATATCGACGACGATGACCTCAAAGTCGGCCGAATACTCCTGCTCGAGAATGAGGGGGAGATTGCGACGCAGGAGGCCGCATTGGTCGCGAGTAGTGACGATGACACTCATCGGGGGCAGTTCAGAGGCAATGGGCTCTGCCTCGGCTTCGGCCACCATCAGCCCCAGCCGACGATAACCGTAGGCCCGGAGCATCACAAGGGCCCAGAGCAGGACGTAACAGAGTAGTATGATGCTGACTTCCTGAATCATAGGTCGGTACTCAAGACTCCAGTGGAGAGCGGACGACAATTGTATTGCGAAGCCATGGTCTCGCCATAGGCCCCGGCACTGCGTATGGCCATAAGGTCGCCCCGGCTGCAATGAGGCAGGGGCAAGTCTTTGGCAAAGACATCGCTGCTCTCGCAGATAGGTCCTACAACGTCGTAAATCTCGTCGCCCTCGTCGTTCGTAAGGTTCTGGATGCAGTGGTGGGCATCGTAGAGGGCGGGGCGAATGAGTTCGGTCATGCCGGCATCGACGATGACAAACTTCTTCACGGCCCCTTGCTTGACGTAGAGGACACGGGTTATCAGGCTGCCACACTGGGCCACGATGGCACGGCCGAGTTCGAAGTGGAGTTGCTGGCCCGGACGAAGACGCAGATAGCGACGGAAGGTGGCAAAGTAGGAGGCGAAGTCGGCCATGGGATGGAGGTCAGGCTCGATATAGTCGATGCCCAAGCCGCCGCCCACGTTGATGTGAGGCAGCACGATGCCGTAACAGTCCAACTCCTCTTGCAACTCGTTGATACGCAAGGAGAGTGTGGCAAAGTCGTCCATATCGAGCAACTGACTGCCGATATGGAAGTGGAGCCCGATGCACTCGACGTTCGGGAGCTGTCGGCTCAGACGGATGACCTCGACCATATCCTCCATGGCGATGCCGAACTTGTTCTCGGCACGCCCCGTGGTAATGTTGTCGTGAGTGTGAGCGCCCACGTTAGGGTTAATGCGGAAGGCAACGCGGGCCGTCCGCCCTTCGCGTTGGGCCAGTTGGTTGATGACCTCCAGTTCGGGAATGCTCTCGACGTTGAAGCAGAAGATGTCGGCCCGAAGGGCGAGCAGGATTTCCCAATCGCTCTTGCCCACACCGGCAAAGACTATCTTGTCAGCAGGGAAACCCGCATCGAGGCATACCTGAATCTCGCCACCGCTGACACAATCGGCTCCAAAGCCGGCCCGTATGACGTGGGCAAGTACACCAGGATTCGTGCAAGCCTTGACGGCAAAGTGCATGTGGTCGCCTGGTTGCAGTTGGGACTTGATGGTCTGCAAGGTTTCGTCGAGCAGGTCGGCGTCGTAGTAGTAGAAGGGTGTCTGCCGGGTCTCGAATTTGTCTATAGGAAACTTCACGATTTGACGATTTTACGATTATTCATCCTTAAAGAGCGTCTCGGAGAGGGCCAGAAGGGTGCGTTTCTTGTCTTCAGCCTTAATGAGGAACGAGATGTTATAGTTGCTGCCGCCGTAACTAATCATGCGAACGGGAATCTTCTTCACGGCCATGCAGGCACGCGTCTCGAAGCCTACGTTGCCACTGGCCAAGTCGCCCACGACGCAGACGATGCACATGTCGCGATTGACCTGAACGGTGCCATACTTCTTCAGTTCGCCTACGATTTCGGGCAGGCGAGAGGGATTGTCGATGGTAACGCTTACGCCCACTTCGCTGGTGCATATCATGTCGATGGCCGTCTTGTGCTGCTCGAAAATTTCGAACACCTTGCGCAGGAAACCATAAGCCAGTAACATGCGCGACGACTGAATCTGGATGCACGTGATATTGTCCTTAGCCGCAACGGCTTTGATGGTTCCGTGCTGAATCTCGTTGTTGATAAGCGTGCCGGGGGCAGTGGGATCCATCGTATTGAGCAAACGGACGGGAACCCCCGCGAACTTGGCGGGCTGGATGCAGGTGGGATGCAGAATCTTGGCACCAAAGTAGGCCAACTCGGCTGCCTCTTCAAAGTAAAGCTGGCGCACGGGTTCGGTGTGTTCGACCACGCGAGGGTCGTTGTTGTGCATGCCGTCGATGTCGGTCCATATCTGAATCTCCTCGACTTGCAGCACAGCACCAATGAGGCAGGCCGTATAGTCGCTTCCGCCTCGCTTCAGGTTATCGACTTCGCCACGGAAGTTGCGGCAGATGAAGCCCTGGGTCAGGTAGATGTCGTAGTCGAGGAACTCGCGCAGACGCTTCACGGTGGCTTCGCGGATGAAGTTGAGGTCGGGCTCGCCATTCTCGTCTGTCCGTACGATGTCGAGTGCCGAAAGCAGGATGACACGATGACCTTGCTCCTGTAGGTAGTTGGTGACCATGTTGGTACTCATCACCTCGCCCTGGGCCAGGATAATCTTTTCGTCGGCATCTGTGACGGTGGGTGCTTTCTTGACAAAAGAGCGCAATAGCTCAAACTCACTTTGCAGGAACTGAATGGTCTTGTCGCGAAACTCCTGTGTCGAATAAAGTTCTTCGACGTGAGCCATATATTTCTGCTCCAACTGGTTGATGACGGTGCTGGCACCCTCGGGATTGTTGCGATAGAGATAGTCGGAGATTTCGACCAGATTATTCGTCGTTCCACTCATGGCAGAGAGCACGACGAAAGACTGTTCACCAGCCTTCGGGGTAAATATCTGGGCAACTTCCTTCATTCGTTGGGGGGAACCGACGCTGGTTCCTCCGAATTTCATCACTTTCATTTTTTATCGGGTTGTGAGTTTGATTATTCGATATGGATACGGCCTTCGTGACAACGCCAGAGAATGCCTGGGAACTGCTTAATCCACTGCTCGTTGTGGGTGCTCATGACAACGGCTGCCCCTTGCAGGCGAATCTGGTTGAGAAGATCCATGACTTTCGTCCCATTGTCGATGTCAAGGTTTGCCGTAGGCTCGTCGGCAAGCAAGAGCTTGGGACTATTGAGCAGGGCACGGGCTATGCAGACGCGTTGCTGCTCGCCTCCCGAAAGTTCGTAAGGCATGTGGCGAGTCTTTTCGGGCAGTCCCACTTGTTCCAGGACCTCGATGATACGACGTTCGCGGTCAATCTTCTTCTTCCAACCCGTAGCACGAAGCACGAAGTCGAGGTTCTCATCGACTGTGCGGTCGCGAAGCAACTGGAAGTCCTGGAAAATGATACCCAACTGGCGACGAAGCTTGGGCAATTGGCGAGGGCGCATGCGAGTCATGTCGTAATCCAGCACAGTGGCTTCGCCTGCTGCAATGGGTAACTCGCCATAGATGGTCTTAAGCAAGGAGGTCTTTCCGCAACCTACCTCGCCGAGCACATAGATGAACTGTCCCTCGTGAATCTCGAGGCTAACGTCCGACAGGATGGTACGCTCATCCTGACAGATTTGCACTTGGTCGTATTTTGCTAACATAGTCTTAATGTTTTTTCCATCCGGGATTATGACGTTCCATGAGTTCGCGAGCCATGTCCTCGATGCGCAGTCCCTTGCTGGTGAGCAGCACGATGAGATGATAGAGCATGTCGGAACCCTCATAGATGAGTCGTTCGTTGGTGCCATTGGTGGCTTCGATGACCATTTCCAGCGCTTCTTCGCCGACTTTCTGTGCCATGCGATTGAGCCCATCCTGAAAGAGACTGGTCGTATAGGAACCTTCGGGCATCTCCTCATGACGCTTCTCGATGAAGTCGTTCAAGGAGGAGAGGAAGAGTAGGGGATTCTGTTCGTTCCGCTCGTTCCAGCAAGTGTCGGCTCCTGTGTGGCAAACGGGCCCGTCGGGGTGGACCTTGATGAGGAGAGTGTCGTGGTCACAATCGTTAAGCATCTCGACGACATGCAACAGATTGCCACTCGTCTCGCCCTTCGTCCACAGCGCTTGACGACTGCGACTCCAGAAGGTGACGAGCCCTGTCTCGCAGGTCTTCCTGTATGCTTCCTCGTTCATGAAGCCCAGCATCAGCACCTTATCGGTCTCGGCATCTTGTATGATGGCAGGAACCATTCCGCTCATCTTCTCAAAGTCAATGGTCATATTCTTACGTTTATGTTTTCTTGTCTTAGGTATCGTTTCAGTTCGGGTATGCTGATTTCGCCAAAGTGGAATACGCTGGCGGCAAGGGCGGCATCGGCCTGACCCAGCCGGAAGGCATCGCGGAAGTGCTCCATCCGTCCCGCTCCGCCACTGGCGATGACGGGGATAGTCAGACGCTCGGCCAATTGCCGGAGCGCTTCGTTGGCAAAGCCTGTCTTCACTCCATCGTGGTTCATTGAGGTGAAGAGAATCTCACCCGCGCCACGTTCCTGGGCTTCGTGTGCCCAGTCGAAGAGCGTCTTCCCGATGGAAATGCGCCCCCCGTTGACGTAGCATTGCCACTTGCCATCCTCCTCTCTTCGGGCGTCGATGGCAACTACGCACACCTGACTGCCATAGTGTGAGCTTATCTCGTCGATTAGTCCTGGGCGACGAAGGGCAGCACTATTGATGCTTACCTTGTCAGCTCCGGCCGAAAGCATGCGGTCAACGTCGGCCAATTCGTTGATGCCACCTCCTACGGTGAAAGGAATCGAGAGTTCCAAAGCCACGCGCTCGACCATAGAAGTGAAGGTCTTGCGGCCTTCGTGCGAAGCCGTAATGTCGAGGAACACAAGCTCGTCGGCCCCTTGCTCGCTATAGGCTCGCCCCAATTCAACAGGGTCGCCAGCCTGACGCAGGTTCACGAAGTTCGTGCCCTTTACGGTCTGGCCGTCCTTGACGTCGAGGCAGGGGATGATTCGCTTGGCTAACATAGGTACTTACGGCTAAGTTCATTCATGTCGATACGTCCTTCATAGATGGCCTTTCCGAATACTACAGCAGGGATGCCTGCTTGCTCAAGTGCTTCGATATCTCCAAGGCTACTGACTCCGCCACTGGCAATAAGGTGACACGAGGGGTGGGCCTGCATCACTTGCCGATAGAGTTCGATGGCTGGGCCTTGGAGCATGCCGTCGCGACTGATGTCGGTACACAACACATTGCGATTACCCGCTTTCATATAATGGATGAGGAAATCGGTCAGCAAGACTTCGCTATCCTCCTTCCACCCATTGATGCTTATGTGGCCATTGCGCACGTCGGCTCCCAATATCAGGTGGTCTGCTCCATAGTGGTCGAGCCATTCGAGGTAGAGGTCGGGGACGGTGACAGCTATGCTACCCACGGTCACAAGTGAAGCCCCCGCGTCGAAGGCGCGTTGGAGGTCATCCTCAGTCTTAACACCACCGCCGAAATCGACTAATAACTGGGTCTTTTGGGTGATACGCCTAAGTGTCTGGACATTAACGACGTGGTGATTCTTGGCTCCGTCCAGGTCAACTACGTGCAAACGACGGAAGCCCAAGTCCTCGAACTGCATGGCCATATCCACGGGGTCGCCATACACCTTCTGTGTGGCGTAGTCGCCCTGGCTCAAGCGGACACAACGTCCGTCAATGATGTCGATGGCCGGTATCAGTTCTATCATAGGCTTAGGAAGTTCTTGAGAATCCGTTCGCCCACGCATCCGCTCTTTTCAGGATGGAATTGTGTGGCGTAAAAGTTGTCGCGATGCAGGGCTGCACTGAAGGGTTCAATGTAGCGGGTCGTGGCAAGGGTCCAAGGGCACAGGGGGACGTAGTAGCTATGGATAAAATAGACATAGGCACCATCGTCCACCCCATCAAATAAGGGAGATGCGACGTCTTCGAGACTGTTCCAGCCCATGTGCGGAACCTTGTCTTCGTGCCTCTGGGGTTGGAATCGGAGGACGGGGACATCGAATATTCCCAGACAATCAACATCACCTTCGGCCGAATGGCGGCACATCAGTTGCTGTCCGATACAGATACCGAGAATGGGCTGACGAAGGTTACGGATGACCTGGTCGAGTCCCGTCTGTCTCAGGTATTCCATAGCCTGACGAGCCTCGCCTTGTCCTGGGAAGACCACCTTGTCGGCCCTCCTGATCAGTTCGGCTTCGTTGGTCAGGGTGGGGCGTATGCCCAACCTTTCCAAAGCATGAATTACCGAGTAGATATTACCTGCTCCGTAGTCAACAACCGCAACTTCCATCCTGAACGACTTACACAACTGGCGTCTTACTTCTTACTGATAGCCTGGTCGGCCTTCTCCCAGTTGGTGTTCAGGCTAAACGGTGTGATGCAGTCAGGAGCGTTAATATAGGCATTGGTCTTCTCGGGGTCCTGATTGTAGAACATGGGGTTCTCGGCGCTAGCCTTCCAATAGCGTGTCATGATGTCTTTCTGGGCCGTTGCACTCTGCTTCTGGGCCTTGGCCAAATCGCTGAAATACGACACAATGAAGTGATTGAGACTGTAGGCCTGCTTGTCGAGAAAGTCGCCGCGCACACTACCGCCATTTTGCTTAATGGCCGTCGTGCAAATGTACTGCAAGGCCGAGAACTTGAACTGCGATACGGCCAGGATGAAGGGGTCGGCACGAGGGTCGTCGATGACCGCCTTTGCATTGGCAACAACTTGGTCGAAGACATCTTGGGCCTTCACATGGCTTGCGGAAAGTATTCCGAGCACCAGAATCAATACCAGTTTCTTCATATCTTTATAAGGGTTAAGGGGTTAATCGTTAGAGTTTCTATCTTCTCACTTTATCTTGGTTTTTGTTGACGAAGTCCTTCCACGAACGGTAGCCCGCACTCGTCTGTGGCCGCCCCATCTGCATGAAGTGGCAATAGGCCGCGGCCAGTGCATCGGTGGCATCAAAGTGCTGCTTCATTTGTTCTTCATCGAGATGCAATATGCGCTGGAGCATACCTGCAACCTGTTCCTTAGAGGCTGTGCCAATGCCCGTCAGAGCCAGTTTAATCTTCATAGGGGCATATTCGTGGATGGGGACATCGTGTTGTATAGCGGCGGCAATAGCTACTCCCTGGGCACGTCCTAACTTCAGCATCGACTGTACGTTCTTGCCAAAGAAAGGGGCCTCGATGGCCATCTCGTCGGGTAGGTACGACTGAATGATGCCTGCTACGCGTTCGTAGATGTGTCCGAGCTTCAGATAGCCGTCGGCCATTTTGTGCAGGTCGATGACGCCCAAGGCCACAGCTTCTGCCTTGCTGCCCACAACGCGTAGCACGCCATATCCCATCAGGTTTGTGCCGGGGTCAATACCTAATATGATTTTCTCAACTTCCAATTTCTTCCATTATTGTGCTAAAGCCAACGATGCGCTGGTCGAACATCTTCAGGAGTTCCCTATTCAGAGCCTCGCCTATCTCCGTGTACCAACGATGGAGCAAAGCCGTCGATTCTACATGGAATTGCAATGACATGCACTCTGTCTCCTGGTCATGGTGTGAGAGTATGCGCAAGAGACGCGGCTGACTGAGCAGGCCATTTGCTTCGACGCGCGGCAACATGCTCTGGGTAACCCATATCACAAAGTCCCGAGCATCGGCGTTCGGCATCGTGTAAGTAGTATTGTAAACAATCATTTTACCTGCGTACGCGTATTTGGCGACGAAGGTACGAAAAAAATCCCACATGGCCTAATACCTTAGTTTATTTTATAGTTTTTTAAGGGTATGGCCACTTTAGGACGAGATTAAACCTATCGTGTTTTGCTGTTTCAAAATAAATGACTAAATTTGTCGCGAAAACAATTACTTGTGAATATGAAAAAGACCACATTTATCTTAGCAATCGCATCGCTGCTCATCTTTGTGGTAGCTTCGCAGATGCACACCGCTCAGGCCTCGACACTCATGGCTGCTGCCAATGAGGAGCCGAAAGCCGAAATCAAATTCGACACTCTGCGTATCGACCTTGGGACCTTCTCCGAGAAACAGCCCGAGCAGCACTGCACCTTCACCTTTACCAACGTAGGCGAGGCTCCGCTCATTATCAACCAGGCTTTTCCATCCTGTGGATGTACGGTACCCACTTATACCAAAGACCCCGTTAAGCCAGGTGAAAAGGGGCAGATTGATGTGACCTATAATGGCAAGGGAAAGTTCCCTGGCCACTTCACCAAGACCATCACCATCCGCTCAAATGCCAAGAACGAAATCGTGCGACTGGCCATTGAGGGAACCATGACAAAGTAACTTATGACACGACGTACATTCCTCATGCTGGCACTCATTGTAGTGCCAGTTTTCGCTTTTGCAAAGGCGAAGAAAGTAGAGAAAGACCCGCTCGGAACAGGTGCGGAAGACCGCGCCTATTGGGCACAGTTGGCGTACACGATGGCGGCTCCTGTCTTAGAGAATATGGCCCATGGTACGCTACAAAAGAATATGAAACTGGAACTCTCGCCCACCTGGGATAATCGCGACAAGAAGGTGGCTTACATGGAGTGCTTCGGCCGTCTGATGGCCGGCATCGCTCCTTGGCTGACCCTTCCTGACGACGATACCGAGGAGGGGCGCATGCGCCATCAGCTACGTGAATGGGCATTGCAGGCTTATAAGAATGCTGTTGACCCTGAGAGCCCCGACTATCTGGGATGGGCGAGCGGCGGCCAGACACTCGTTGACGCGGCCTATGTCGTAGAGAGTCTGTTCCGTGGTTACAAAGCCCTGTGGGAACCTCTTGACGACGTGACTAAACAACGTTACATCAAAGAGTTGCAAGGCCTGCGCCGATACGACCCGCCCTACACCAACTGGCTTCTCTTCATCGGCATGGAAGAGGCCTTCCTGATGTACGTAAACGGTGGGGCCGATGCCTTTCGCATCAAGATGGCCATGTCGAAAGCCGAAGAGTGGTACATTGGTGACGGTCTTTATAGCGATGGGCCTTCGTTTGCCTTCGATTATTACAATGCCTATGTAATTCAGCCTATGTACACTGAGTGCTTGCAGATGATTAGTGCTCGTCAGGGAGGTAACACCTACCTCATCCGGTCGAAGGGAGACAATCGTAATGGTGCCACCAACCGACTGAAGGAGGTCGTAAAGCGCATGCAAAAGTACTCAGTCATTCTCGAACGTTTCATCTCGCCCGAAGGCACATTTCCTGTCGTGGGGCGTTCTATCCCGTATCGGTTGGCAGTACTGCAACCATTGGCCCAACTGGCCTGGATGAAGCAGCTGCCACAGGAACTTCATAACGGACAGGTCAGAGCTGGCATTACTGCCGTTATGAAACGCATGTTCGAGGGTAAGGGTAAGACCAACTTCACGCCCGACGGTTACCTGACCATCGGTTTCGTGGGCTCACACCCCAACGTAGCCGACTGGTACACCAACAATGGTTCGCTCTACATGACCTCGCTGGCCTTCATGCCACTTGGCCTGCCTGCCGACGATCCCTTCTGGACTGATGCACCTGAGAAGTGGACCTCGAAAAAGGCTTGGGAGGGCGACGACTTCCCGAAGGACCACAAGTGGGACATCAATCGCCAGATTCTCTATTGGGAATAATTATTTCTTCCCCAGGATTCGGTCCATTACCCAGTTGACGGTGGTGGCCGAAACGCTATCGCACGTGCAACGACTCTTGCCTTGCAGGTGTTCAACAACTTGCTGAATTAGCGGCATCTGGACATGCTCTGGATTAGGGACGACGAATTCTTGTCGTCCCTCTTCGTTTACGAGTTCAATCGGTTCGTAGGTAAATACCGAGAAGTATAGTTGTCCGCGGTCGCCCACGATACCGATGCGGTCGGTCTTGGCCGATTGATGGGCTACGAAACACCAAGAACCACTGCCTGGCAGACCGTCGGCAAATTGGAAAGAGGCCGACACAGTGTCCTCCGTCTGATATAATCCCGCGCGATTGGTGCAGTAGCCATGAGCCCGCAATATAGGGCCAAACATCTCCTGCAGAAGGTCTATCTGGTGGGGTGCCAGGTCATAGAAATAGCCTCCGCCCGCAATGTCACGCTGGACGCGCCAGGGCAGATTGTCACGATCGTAGTCAAGGTCGCGCGGAGGCACAGCAAAGCGTATCTGTACGTTGCTTACCCGGCCCACGGCACCACTTGCCACGAGTTCCCTTACCTTCAGGAAATAGGGCAGGCACCTGCGATAGTAAGCTACGAAGCAGGGTACGCCCGTCTGTTCCGAGATACGATTGATACGTTGACAATCGGGATAAGAGGCTGCCAGAGGTTTCTCCACATACACGGGCTTACCCGAACGCATGGCCATGATGGCGTATGTGGCATGGGAGGAAGGAGGAGTGGCGATATAGACTGCTGTCACTTCAGGGTCATCTACTAACTTCTGGGCATCGTCGTACCAACGCGGAATAGCATGCCGCTCGGCATAAGAGCGAGCCCGCTCTCTGTTTCTACTCATTACAGCCACCACGCTCGAACCTGGGACCTTGGCAAATGCCGGTCCAGACTTCCTTTCCGTCACTTCACCACAGCCGATGAAGCCCCATTTCACTTCCTTCATGCTCATTTTTCTCACGTTTTGCTTGCAAATATACAAAGAATCTGCTTATTTTGCACTCGCAAACCCGATAAACTTCATATGGAAACCCAGATAATCAAACCCCGCAGTTATGTTTCTTGCCTCTCGCAAGGCCTCAGTTATCCCCTCGTACACTTTACCGACATCCTGCGTTTCACCTGGCCTGCCATCCTCGTTTCGACGCTCCTGACGGTTGCCATCGCCCTATATGGTGTAACTCTGATGATGCAGTCCTCGCCCGCGCTCTTCGTCGTGGCCTTAGTCCTTGAGTTACTTGACATCCTTGGCTTTTCGTACTATCTGGCCCATGTTGTGTGGCAGCAGCGCCGACTCGTCGAATTGGGCTATATTCCTCGCGTACGTCCTTGGCATGTATGGCGTGAGCTCGTCAGCCCCTTCTGGCGTTCCGTCCTCTGCTCTTTAGTGATTGACGTATTGTTTGTCATCTCTGTCGTAGCATTCAGCGTGGGGTTGATTCTGCCCCCTTTGCAACTTTTGCTTTGGCTGAGTCCTGTGCCTTTGGTGCTGCTACTCTTCCTTTTGCCTGTGAGCCAGCACTACCTATTTACGGGCGATAGCCTTTCCCGCTCATTCGACCACTTCCATGTGCGCTACATGGGCCGTCTCTTGGCCATCGTCGTACTCTCGGGGCTTGTAGTGCTGCTTATCGTCGCTTTGGGCGCCATGCCTTTCGGCATAGTTTCCTACATTGATGCCCAATCTACTATTGGGCTGCTGACGGGGGATGCAGCTCAATTGCCGAGCTATTTCCCATGGCTTCGCTTGCTTAGCATCTTCATCCTCCAGTTCGTTGCACTTTGCGCCTTCCCCCTGATGCTCTACCCACAGCTCTTTCACTGGGGTGCTGTTACCGCTATCGAACAGGAACGGGAAGGGAAGGAGCAAGTATAACCCTCGCAGACCCTTTACAACACACTTAGACCTCGAAATAGTTCTCGAGTTCCTGTTGGGCCTCGCCATTCGTATTGGGGATGTCGCGAATGATGTGGCCATTCTCCAAAAGGGCAATGCGCGGACAGATATCGACCGTGTGCTGGAGGTTGTGACTGGAGACAAGGATGGTGGCTCCGGTCTCGCGGTTGTAATCCTGGAGAAGGTGCTTCATGTGGCTCTGTGAAGAGGGGTCGAGGAAGTTGAAGGGTTCGTCGAGGATAAGCACTTGGGGACGCAGGAGCATGGCGGCAACGATACCCACCTTTTGCTTGTTTCCGGCCGAGAGGTTGCGGATGAGCTTCTTCTGGCCCATGACTTCGCCAGCCATGAAATGGGTGTAGCGTTGCATCTCCTCTTCAAGGCCCGTCTCGTTGAGCCCGCTAATACGAGCGATGAAACGGAAGTACTCATCTGGCGTCAGGTAGTCGATGAGGAATGACTCATCAACGTAGGCACCAGTCCAGTCTTTCCAGGTTTCAGTCTCTGCGACATTTATTCCATTGACATAGACGGTGCCCGTATCGGCCTTGATGAGGTCGAGTATGAGGCGGAAGAGGGTGCTCTTGCCGGCTCCGTTGTTACCAACGAGACCAAGTATCTCGCCAGACTGGATTTCGTAGTGGTCAATATCGACGGCGACTTTTTCGCCGAAGGTTTTGCGGAGGTTGTCGATTATGATATTCATAGGGGTCGGAGTATTCGGAGTAACTGATTATTGTCTGCTTGCGCGGAAGCCCTCCATGTTCTGATAGCGGCGAAGCATGAAGCGGCGGTAGATATTACGGAGCCAGAGGCGATGGGTGGCGATACCCAGGATGCCCAGCGCAATGAGTGGCATGTAGCCCCAAAGGGGACCGAGCAGGAGGACGCTGAGTTTCTCGAGGGCAAGGGGTAGGAAGAGGACCACGAGGGAGACTATCTGCTGAACCATCGTGCCCGAACGGGCGCCCGTGAGCTTGACGTTGAGGGGTAGGGTGTCCTTGTTATAGACGGCCAACTGGAAGATGCAGGGATAGAGCACGCCTGCGGTGAAGAGCAGATAGCCGAGGTTCATCCAGAAGGATATCTTCCCGCTCACAATCAGGGGCAGGATGAGCACGAAGGGGATAACGAGGATGGCCAGGTTGAAGTAGTACTTGGCACGCAGCAGGTCGTAGATGGTCTCGCGACGCGACATAAGTCCGTCGATGTAGTTACCCTCGTAGCTCATGATGGCGATGAGGGTCATTGCCCCCATGATGACGTAGTCGTAGAGGCAGATGAACGACTTCATGAATCCACCATCATAGACATCGGTGAAGTATAGCATCAGGCTGAAGAATAGTATCAGCCCCAGACCGACGAAGAACTGCATACGAACTTGCTTGTTGCGCATACGCAGCTTGAGTTCGAGTTTCAGGTATTCGCCCATCGTGCCGAAGCGGTTAAGGTAGGCGAACTGGGAGGCCTTTTTCAGGTCCACCTCCTCCTTCTTCCCGATTTCGTTATAGACCATGCCCATCTGCAGGCGATAGTTGGCCCAGAGGGCTAAGGCGATGAGCACAAAGACGATGAGGTAGGGCCACAGTTGCCACTCGGCAAAGCCCTGCATGAAGGTGACGAATGGCACGCGCAGGACGTTGTGCTCAGGTATCAGACACGTGCAGACGAGAGCCGCATGAAGGACAAGCGGGGCCAGGAACCAGAGCATGTGACGCATGCAGAGTGCACGGGTAAAGAGGTATCCGAGACCATTGAGTACGAAGAGCAACCAATAGCCGACGAGCCAACCCAGATAAGCCCACCATCCCATGAGCGGAACCACGCTGACCAGTCCGAAGGGCACGAGGAAAAAGGCCCAGAAGAGATTGCCCAGCGAGAGCATGTTCTGGACGAGGTAAGTCTTCATCAGGAACGAACGCCGAATGGGCAGCAGGGCATAGGCGTGGGCCTTCTGCGCAGGAGTTTCCTGCATCATGAAGCGCATCCAGAAGTCGATGATGAGCAGCCAGTAGAAGCCTCCGTCGAGCCGGTGATAGGCCGCAGAGTAGTCGCCCTTGAGTCCGAAGCCCATCGAAACGCCCATGATTATCATCAGTGCGGCATAGTAAGCCACCATGAACCACATGAGGAACTTCATGAAGCGGTTCTTCTCGAACATCGGGTGGCGCAGGTCCTTCAGGGCTTCTGTGCGTCGGATAAGTCGGTAGAGTTGGAACTTTGTCATAGGGTGGCGAGATAGCGTTCGGCTTCGATAGCTGCTTTGGCTCCACTACCGGCGGCAATTACGGCCTGACGATAGTGAGGGTCGGCCACATCGCCTGCGGCAAAGACGCCGGGCACACCCGTACGAGGAGAGTCGCCCTCGGTGAGGATGTAACCCGTCTCATCGGTCTTGACCCACGGCAGGAAAATGTCTGAATTGGGCTTGTGGCCGATGGCCAGGAAGAATCCGTCGAGTGGCAGGTCGTAACGACGTTCGTCGGCCTCGCCCTTGCGATGGACAAGGTGGGCGCCTTCGAGACGCTCCGTGCCATAGAGGCCGAGGGTGTTGTGCTCGAAGAGGACTTCAATCTTGGGATTCTGCAGGACACGGTCTTGCATGATTTGGGTGGCACGCAAGTAGTGTTTCCTGACGATGAGATAGACCTTCTGGGCCAGTCCGGCCAGATAGGAGGCTTCCTCGCAGGCGGTATCACCTCCGCCCACGACGGCCACCGTCTTCCGGCGATAGAAGAATCCGTCACATGTGGCACAGGCCGAGACGCCACGGCCGTTGAACGTCTTTTCGTCCTCCAGGCCCAGGTACTTCGCGGTGGCTCCGGTGGCGATGATGATGGCGTCGGCCGTAACCTCCGTCTCGTCGTCGAACCAAACGTGGTAAGGACGCGCAGAGAGGTCGGTGCGGGTGGCAATGGCTGAACGCATCTCACAACCGAAGCGCTCGGCCTGACGACGGATGTCCTCCATCATGTCGAACCCCTGCACGCCATCGGGATAGCCGGGGAAGTTTTCTACTTCGGTCGTCTGCGTGAGCTGACCACCAGGTTGTATGCCCTCGTAAAGGACGGGGCTCAGATTGGCTCGGCCTGCGTATATGGCGGCAGTATAGCCGGCAGGTCCTCCACCAATGATTAGGCAACGAATGTGTTCCATAATTTATCTTAGGTCTATGATTTCAGCGTCGGGATATTGGCTCTTGGGGAAGGTGAAGTGCGAGTCGGGGAACTGCTTGCCCGTCGTAAAACTGTTGACAACCAGCCGCATCCACTGGCTCTTGCCCTGGCGCATGGAGACGCGGACGGGATTGTACTGGAGGTCAACCTCGAGGAAGATTTCACGAATCTCCTGCTTCGCGTTGTCGGCCGTCAGGGTCAGTCTGTAGCCCTGCTTGCCATTGCTCATCTTGCCGCGCTTCATCTTGTAGTTGAAGCCCTTCTTGTAGATACTGAGGAAGGCATAGGGGTTCATGGCTTGCAGTTCCGTGCCCGTGGGCTCGGTCATGTTCACTTCCGTGTCGCCCACCTGCATCGACCACTGCGTGCGGCCGTCGAACCAGGTGAGCATGTCGGTGCTCTGAATCGTGAACTTGCGCCCTTGCACGTCCATAGTGCCGATGGTGCTACCCTGTGGGGTCTTGCCCAGTATGCTGGTGGCCGTAAATTGCAGGGCGATACCTCCTGCCTTGCTGATGTGGGCGGCGGTGGCGTCGAGCACCTTGCGGGCTTCCTTGTCCTTCGTCCCAGCCTGGGCTGTCAGCCCCAATGAGCATACGAGAAGGAGAAATAATATCCGTTTCATTATTGTTCCTATTTCAGATTATCAAGTAATTGCATCAGTTCCACATCGCCCATGCAGAGCACCTCGCGAGGCTTTGCACCTACCTGAGGACCTACGACGCCGATGCGCTCCAACTGGTCCATCAGACGGCCTGCACGGTTGTAGCCGATAGAGAACTTGCGCTGTATCATGCTTGTCGAACCCTGCTGCGTGTTGACCACCAGGCGGGCCACCTCCTCGAGCATCGGGTCGAGATGGTTGATATCGACGTCGGCCGCACCGCCACTCTCTTCGCCCTCCATTGCCACGGGAGGCAAGGGGAAGGGGGCGTTGTAGCTCTGCTGGCAGGCGATGTAGTTGGCAATGCGTTCCACCTCGGGCGTATCGACGAAGGCACACTGCACACGAACGGGTTCCGAACCGGCCAGGAAGAGCATGTCGCCCTTACCAATCAGTTGGTTGGCACCGGGGCGGTCGAGGATGGTCTTCGAATCGACAGAGGCACTGACCTTGAAGGCCATGCGGGCGGGGAAGTTGGCCTTGATGGTACCCGTGATGATGTTGACGGTCGGGCGCTGGGTGGCAATAATCATGTGGATGCCGACGGCGCGCGCCAGTTGGGCAATGCGTGCGATGGGCAGTTCCACCTCCTTGCCAGCCGTCATGATGAGGTCGCCGAACTCGTCGATGATGACCACGATGTAGGGCATGAACTTATGCCCGTTCTGCGGGTTGAGGTGGCGCGACTTGAACTTCTCGTTGTATTCCTTAATATTACGCGCGCGAGCCCGTTTCAGCAGGTCGTAGCGCGTGTCCATCTCTACGCAGAGGCTCTTCAGTGTCTGCACGACCTTGTTCACGTCGGTGATGATGGGCTCGTCGGTGTCCTCGTTGCCCTCCACCTGTGCCAGGAAGTGGTTGACGATGGGGTTATAGACGGAGAACTCCACCTTCTTCGGGTCAACCATCACGAGTTTCAGTTCGGCCGGATGCTTCTTGTAGAGCAGGCTGGTAATGATGGCGTTCAGGCCGACCGACTTACCCTGGCCCGTAGCACCGGCCACCAGCAGGTGGGGCATCTTGGCCAGATCGACCATGAATATCTCGTTCGTGATGGTCTTGCCCAAGGCCATAGGCAGTTCGAACTCCGTCTCCTGGAACTTGCGGCTGTTGATGATGCTCTCCATCGAGACCATCTGCGGCTTGGCGTTGGGCACCTCGATGCCGACGGTTCCCTTACCGGGAATGGGCGCAATGATGCGGATGCCCAAGGCCGAGAGGGAGAGGGCAATATCGTTCTCGAGGTTACGGATTTTGGCGATGCGCACACCGGGAGCCGGCGTCACCTCGTAGAGCGTGATGGTCGGGCCCACGGTGGCCTTGATGCTACTAATCTCTACACCAAAGCTGTGGAGCACCTGCAGGATTTGGTCCTTGTTCTTCTTCTGCTCCTCCATATCCACGCCCACGCGGTCGATGTCGTACTTCTTCAGCAGGTCCAGGGTGGGGTACTTATAGTGCGAGAGGTCCAGTTTGGGGTCATAGGGTTCCAGGGCCATCGTCTCGTCGAGGTCGGCCTCTTCTTCGGCTTCGCCAATGTGCACCTTGATGCCGTCCTCCTCAGGCGTTTCGCTTACGGTCTGTCCGCCCACGTTCACCTCGAAGGGGGTGTCCTGTCCCACGAGGGCTGCCACGGCGGGTGTCTCCTGATGGGGCGTGAAGTCGATGGTCGTGGCCGTTTCGCGAGGTTCACCTTCAGGCTGTTCGTTGAGGTCGATGACGGTTGGGCGTTCGTTTTCGTCCTTCGGATATTCACCTTCCTCCTGGGCAAGGTCTTCCGACGACTTGCCCTCAGCCTTTCGGCGTGCAGCATCCAGGGCGCGACGGACGAAGTGGATGGTCTCCCCACTCAGGTAACCTACATAGGCAATGGCCGTGGCCACAACGGCAATCAGCGTCCCCGCCAGGCCTATCTTCCGAATGAGGTATTCGAGGGCCGTCTGTCCGTGCATGCCCCCGAGTATGATGTAGCTATCCTCGAAGAAATAACGCTGGAACAGGGCACCTGCAATGGAGAACCACACCATCATCAGGATGCAGTTGATAAGCCACTTCCACAGGCGTATGCGCCCGATTTGCAGAATCTTCAGGGCAACGACAATCATCAGTATGGGCACGAAGAAGGTGGCCTGGCCAAACGTACGGTTCATCACGTTCTTCACCAGACCTATACCCAGACTGCCCAGCCAATTGGCAGGCGTGTCGCCGGGTGCGTAGTTCTGGTCCTCGGCCCCGGTGAAGAGGTTGCTGGTGAAGGCGATGAGCAGGAGGATGGCGCAGAGCACGAGCACTCCCGCCACAATCCAGCGCGACAACTCGGTCTTGCTGATGGGGTCCTCCAGGTCGCCGCTGTCCGTCTTGCGCTTCTGCGTTGCTTTCTTTGTAACTTTCGTATTCTTGGTTTTGCTATCTGTTGCCATACGCGTACGTGTACTTATTTAATAATTGTTAGAATGGGCGTACAAAGATAGTGCAAACCGAGCAAAATGCCAAATCTTTTGGCGCATTTTCGAGATGCAGCCCATCTTTGGGGATTAAAAACCGACGGAATTTGATTGGAGGCGCTTTCTTGCATACGCTTTTGTCAACAATTTTCCGGCCTTTCGACTGGGAGCCCGGAACCTACCGCCGAAGGTTATGTTAACTTGCCGCCGCAGATAATGTTAACTTATCGCCACAAGTTAACATAACGTATGGGCGTAGGTTAATATAACTTCCGCCGGCCCCTTCTGGAATGCGTCGAAAAACCTCCGATTCTTGCTGACAGACAAGAGGTTACGATTTCCTCGGAGATTGCGCCTCGCAGGGCGACACCCCGAGTGCCTTACTCCTCACCCGCCGGACAGGTGTAAAGATTTTTTCCTTTCCCCGCTCAGCCCGCATGGCAACTCCGACCCGCGGCCTCAGACAGGCAACACCTCGAAAATGCGCCAAAAGATTTGGCATTTTGCTCGGTTTGCACTATCTTTGTACCCTCATATAACACAGAATACGACAAACATGAGCGCAAGCAATCATACACCGAAGACCATCTACGGGCGCGATGTCTTGGAGTTCGTCACCGTCGGCATAGAGTATTGCGCCTTCCTCGAGAAGTCGCAAGGCCGTGCGCGAGAAGACTTCCTCGACACGATGCTCAAGTTACTGCCCCTGCTCTACGTCAAGGCACAACTGTTGCCCAGGGTGGAGAGCAACGGCGACTTCCTACCACAGGGGAAGGTCACCGAGGACGACTACAACTACATCCGCCGCATCGCCTACGACCTCTTGGACGACGCCGACCAGTACCTCGACGTGTCGTACGAAAACGACATGGAGACCGATGAGACGCAGTGGAAGTCCGTCTCGGAGCACCTGGCCGACATCTATCAGCCCGTGCGCAACTTCCTTGCCGTCTATCAGGATGGGGTAGAGGACTGCATGGCCGATGCCTTGTGGGCCCTGCGCGACCAATTCGAACTCTACTGGGGCGAGGCTTTGGTGGATGCACTGAAGCGCCTGCACCGGATACGTTATTCCGCTCCCGCAAACGATGCCGACTACGATGACTAAACACTTGTGGGACCGGTACGAGAAAGCGTGGCTGGCCGACCTGCCACGAGCAATCTTTGAAGGGAGAATTATCGTCATAGAGACCGTGCCTGAGGCACAGAAGGCAGTCCGCTATCTCTTGGCGCAGCCCCTGTTGGGCTTCGACACGGAGACGCGCCCCACCTTCCGCCCGGGGCCAATGAACGAGGTGGCCCTTTTGCAGGTGGCCACACGGGACACGTGCTTCCTCTTCCGCCTCAACCGCATTGGTGCGCCCGAGCCTGTCGTAAACCTTCTGAGCGACAACCGGGTAAGGAAGGTGGCCCTCTCGTGGCGCGACGACACTCACCAACTCCAACGTCGCGCCAGTTTCGAGATGGGCGAGTTCATCGACCTGCAAGATTATGTCCGCGCGTTCGGCATCGAAGACGCAAGCCTGCAGAAGCTCTTTGCCAACGTGTTCGGACGGAAGATATCGAAGTCGCAACGACTCTCGAACTGGGAAGCCGACGTTCTCTCGGAAGCGCAGAAGCTCTATGCCGCCACCGATGCCTGGGCCTGCCTCCGGCTCTATGAGGAACTGGAACGACTGAAACAAACCCATGACTGGGAACTAAAGAAACATGAAGAAACTATATCTTAACAGAGGAAAGGACGAGAGCCTGCGCCGATTCCACCCCTGGGTCTTCTCTGGGGCAGTCGGCCACATCGAAGGCCATCCGCAGGAGGGCGAATTGGTCAGGGTGCTTACCGCAGAGGGCGAATTCATCGCCGTCGGCCATTGGCAGATTGGCAGCATTGCCGTCAGGGTGCTTTCGTTCGAAGACGAGCCCATCGACCACGACTTCTGGGTGCGCCGCCTTCGTGTGGCCTATGAGGTGCGCAAGGCCATTGGCGTAGCCGATTGCGAGGATAACGATACCTACCGCCTCGTTCATGGCGAGGGCGACAACCTGCCCGGGCTGGTCATCGACATGTACGGACAGACGGCCGTAATGCAAGCCCATAGCGTGGGAATGCACGTCAGTCGCATGGAGATAGCCGAAGCCCTGAAGGAGGTGATGGGCGAGCGTCTGGCGAACATCTATTACAAGAGCGAGACCACACTTCCCTTCAAGGCCGAACTGGGACAAGAGAACGGCTTCATCCTTGGCCAGACGCCCGACAACGTGGCCAAGGAGAACGGACTCCGATTCCGCATCGACTGGCTCAAAGGGCAAAAGACGGGATTCTTTGTAGATCAGCGAGATAACCGCTCGCTGGTGGAGCAATACTCTAAGGGCCGCCGAGTGCTGAATATGTTCTGCTACACGGGCGGTTTCAGCGTCTATGCCATGAGGGGCGGGGCAGACCTGGTTCACTCCGTCGATAGTAGTCAGAAAGCTGTTGACCTGGTGAACGACAACGTGGAACTGAACTTCCCGGGCGACCTGCGTCACAAGGCTTTCGCCGAGGATGCGTTCAAGTTCCTCGACCAGATGGAGCAAGATGCCTACGACCTCATCATACTCGACCCGCCCGCCTTTGCCAAGCATCGCGATGCCGTTCGCCACGCCATCAAGGGTTATACGAAACTCAATGCCAAGGCCTTCGATAAGATTCGGCCCGGTGGCATCCTGTTCACCTTCAGTTGCTCGCAAGCCATCTCGAAGGAGCAGTTCCGCATGGCCGTCTTTACGGCGGCAACCCTTGCCGGCCGCAAGGTGCGCATTCTGCACCAACTGCATCAGCCTGCCGACCATCCCGTCAACATCTATCATCCTGAGGGCGAGTACCTTAAGGGACTGGTACTCTTCGTCGAATGACGACATTAACCATTAACCGTTAACCATTAAACATTAAACCATAGTACTATGAACATCAAAATTCGTCTTACTATTCTCAACTTCCTGGAGTTTGCCGTTTGGGGCGCTTACCTCATCTCCATGGGACTCTATCTCGGAAGCGAAGGTTTAGGTTCCAACATCGGTTGGTTCTATTCCGTCCAGGGCTTCGTATCCCTGTGTATGCCCGCCCTAATGGGTATCGTGGCCGACAAGTGGATTCAGGCTCAGCGCCTCCTCGGCCTCTGCCATGCGCTGGCAGGTGCCTTCATGATTGCCGCCTGCTTCTATGGCATCTCTGCTGCGGGCCACATAAGTTTTGGCGTGCTCTTCACGCTCTACACCCTGAGCGTGGCCTTCTTCATGCCCACCATTGCCTTGACCAACTCCGTGGCCTACAATGCCCTGGAGAAGGAGGGACTGGACACGGTGAAGGCCTTCCCGCCTATCCGTGTCTTCGGCACCGTGGGCTTCATCTGCTCGATGTGGGCCGTTGACCTCCTGGGCTTTAAGTCCACCCCTTATCAGTTTGCCGTTTCGGGTGGTTTGAGCCTACTCTTGGCCTGCTACTCCCTGACGATGCCGGCTTGCCCCACGAACCAGAGTGGCGAGAAGAAGTCGCTCGTAGAGGCCCTGGGCCTGCGCGCCTTCACGCTGTTCAAGGACTATCGCATGGCCGTCTTCTTCATCTTCTCCATGCTCCTGGGCTCTTGCCTGCAAATAACCAACGGCTATGCTACCAGCTATCTGGAGGCCTGGGGCGCCCTGTATCCCGAATCCTTCATGGTGCAGCACAGCGTTATCGTGACCTCGCTGTCGCAGGTGAGCGAGACGCTATGCATACTGCTGATTCCCTTCTGCCTGAGTCGTTTTGGCATTAAGAAGGTGATGCTGATTTCTATGTTTGCCTGGGTGTTCCGCTTCGGCTTCTTTGCCATTGGCAATCCCGGCACGGGCTTCGTCTTCATCCTGCTTTCGATGATAGTCTATGGCGTAGCCTTCGACTTCTTCAACATCAGCGGTTCGCTCTTCGTGGATAAGGAGACCGACCTCGGCATCCGCAACTCTGCCCAGGGACTGTTCATGATGATGACCAACGGCTTCGGAGCCACCGTAGGTATGCTCACGGCACAAGTGGTTGTGAACCACTATGTCTTCGACCTGCCGCAAGGAAGCGACGTGCTGCCCGGTTGGCAGACCTGTTGGTACATCTTTGCCGGCTACGCCCTGGTTGTGGCTGTGCTGTTTGCCATCTTGTTCCGCTATAAGCACCAGCCGGAGGAAAATTAAGAATTAAGAAAGAAGAGTTAAGGATTATAAATGAAGGAAGAACGCTTCTTCTACCAACCAGACATCGGTTCGGGGGAACTCTCTCGCGACGAGGCCAGTCATGCCGTGCGTGTACTGCGGCTGAAGGAGGGCGACGAGTTGTGGCTGATGGATGGCAAAGGCCGGTTCCATCGGGCCGAGATTACGCTTGCCTCGAACCATCGCTGTGCCTATCGCATTGTGGAAACCCTGGAGCAGGAGCGTGCCTGGGAGGGCCGTCTGCATCTGGCCGTAGCCCCGACGAAACTTATCGACCGGATGGAGTGGTTGGCAGAGAAGGCCACAGAGATTGGGCTCGACGAACTTTCGTTTCTCGATTGTCAGTTCTCCGAGCGCCGTATCGTGAAGACCGAGCGCATAGAAAAGATTGTCGTGTCGGCCATGAAGCAGAGTCACAAGGCTTGGAAGCCTGTGGTCAGCAATGTAGAGCGTTTCAAGGACTTCATTACGCGCCAGCATCCTGGAGGCAAGTACATCTGCCATTGCTATGAGGGCGACAAGCCCTATCTGCTCGATGTGCTGAAGCCGGGCGCGGATGCCACCGTGCTGATAGGCCCCGAAGGCGATTTCTCCATCGAGGAAGTGCGCATGGCCGAGGCCAATGGCTGGCAGGCCGTAAGTCTTGGTCGCAGTCGCCTCCGTACAGAGACGGCGGCACTCGTGGCCGTACATTTAATGCAAATCAAGAACCAAACAATATGAAGAAGTATGGATTCATAGCAGCCATTGCGGCTGTTGCCATTGCCGGCGTGGTGGGCTGGAACCTGTTGCGTGGCCGCGACGACAGTATGGCCTCGTCCATTCCCGCCGATGCCACGATGGTGGGACGTGTCGATTTGAAGAAGTTCGTGCTCGACTATGGCCTCGACCTGGCCGACCTGAAGGAACTCTTCTTCTCGGCCAAAGACGGGGAGGAGACGGGCATCAAGTACCAGACGGCTGCCTATTTCTTCTCCTCACTGGGCAAGTTGGGCCTGATTGTCCCCTTGAGCGATGAGGACGACTACGAAGCCTTGCTCAAGCGCCAAGGTGTTGACATCGAGGAGCAAAGGGGCATGAAGTGGAGTGTGCTCAACGGCAACATGCTAATGGCCTTCGACGACGACCGCGCGATGATTATGGGACCTGCCGTAGGCAGTGACCAGGATGCCCTGCGCAACACCATCTACACCTGCATGAAGCAAAAGTCGTCGGACAGCGGCAAGCAGAGTCGCATCTACAAACTGCTCGACGAGCGCGACGAGCCCATTGCCCTGAGCACCAACTTCGACGCCCTGCCCGAGGAGTTCCGCCCAAAGCCGATGAAGTATCTGCCCAAGAACATCTCTCTGGGTGCCCTTGACCTTATGGCAGGCTTGTCGGCACGAAAGGACAAGGTCTCACTCAACATAGGCCTGTCGTCCGCCGACGAGGGTACAAACCGCGTGCTGGACAAGTACAACCATGTGGTCGATAAGATACAAGGCTCGCTGGTGGAGACCACTCCCCCCAATGCCCTCTTCCATTTGGAGATGGGGCTCGACGGCGACGACCTCCTGGAAATCCTGCGTGAGAACAAGCTGTTGCGAACGGCGCTCCTTGCCGTCAACATGGTCATCGACCTCGATAAGATACTGAAGAGCATCGATGGCGACATCTCCCTGACCTGCCTCGACTTCAATGGGCACGATGCGCCCGACCTCTTGTTCCAGGCCGACCTGGACAGCGACGACTTCATGAAGAACGTTGCGGACTGGAACGATGTGGGTACCCGGGCCATGGGCATCAACTTCTATAGTCAGGACAAGCACAATGCCGTATGCACCATCTCAGGCACGCCCATCTACTTTGGTACGCGCAACAAGCGCCTTGCCATATCGAACCAGGAGTCGCTCGTAAAGGCCGAGGCCCACGCCGATGTGCTCCAGAAGTTTGCCTCCGACATGAAGGGCAACCGCATCTACGGTTTCCTCTCCATCGACAAGTTGCGTCCCATGCTCGGTCAGCTTTCGCCAGAGGCCGACGAGTACCTCGGACACCTCGACCGCCTTACCCTCAGTGTGCCTGATAGCCGGCAGATGCACGTCGATTTGGTACTCAGCGAGGGCACGGACCTGCTGAAATTGTTGAAAGAGATAACGGAGGAATAGCATGAACACCATCCATCTCGACCACACCTTCCCCGAGGTCTTTGCCCGGCTCGACGACTTACAGAGCGAAGTATGGAAGCAGGACGTGACCTTCGAGAAGGGCAAGCTCTACCTTGTCGAAGCCAATAGCGGGACGGGCAAGTCATCGCTTTGCAGTTTCGTCTATGGCTATCGCGACGACTATCAGGGGACGATAGACTTCGACGGACACAACATCCGTCGCCTGAAGTCAGGCGACTGGACACGCTTGCGCCAGCGCCACCTGAGCCTGATGTTCCAGGAGTTGCGCTTGTTTCCCGAACTGACTGCCCTCGAGAACGTGCAGATAAAGAACCGGCTGACGGGCTTCAAGACAAAGAAGCAAATCCTTGCCTGGTTCGATGAACTGGGAATCCCCGACAAGGTAGATGCACCCCTGGCCCTGATGAGCTTTGGCCAACAGCAGCGTGTGACGATGATGCGAGCCTTGGCCCAGCCCTTCGACTTCCTGCTGGTGGATGAGCCCATCAGCCACCTCGACGACCTCAATTCGCGCTCGATGGCCGACATCATGATAGAGGAGGCCACCCGCCAGGGCGCGGGCGTCGTCGTGACCAGCATCGGCAAGCACATGGAACTAAAGTACGACAAGACCCTTCGCCTATGAGACTCGTTTGGAAACTTCTCCGTCAGCACATCAGCGCCCCCCAGTTGGCCGGTTTCTTCCTGGCCAACCTCCTGGGAATGCTCATCGTACTGCTCGCCTTGCAGTTCTATAAGGATGTGCGCCCCGTCTTCTCCCAGGAGGACGGCTTCATCAATAGCGACTATCTCATCGTCTCGAAGCGCGTCTCGATGATGGGCGGCACGTCGGCCTTCACGCCTCGCGAGCTCGACGACCTCGGCCGCCAGTCTTTCACCAAGAGCCTGGCGGGCTTCACGGCCAGCCAATATAAGGTCGCCTGCTCCATGGGCATCGAGGGCGTGGCCAACTTCGGCACGCAGATGTACTTCGAGTCCGTGCCCGACCGCTTTGTCGATGCCGCAAAGGACCAGTGGCACTTCCGCAAGGGCGACGAGGTGGTGCCCATCGTCCTGCCTCGCAGCTATCTGGCCATCTACAACTTCGGATTCGCCCAGAGCCGGAGCCTGCCGAAGCTGTCGGAAGGCGTGGTCTCGATGATTGACATGATGGTGGTCATGCGCGGCGCCGGCAAGGAGGCCCGAATGAAGGGCAGGGTAGTGGGCTTCACCAACCGACTCAACACGATACTCGTGCCCGAGGACTTCATCCGCTGGAGCAATCAGGAGTTTGCCCCCGACGCCGACGCCTCCCCCACGCGCCTCATCCTGGAGGTGAACAACCCGACCGACGATGCCATCGCGCGGTACATGCAGCAGCACGGCTACGACATCGACGAGGACAAGTTGCAAGCCGGCAAGACCACCTATTTCCTGAAGGTGGTCAGCGGCGTCATCATGGGAGTGGGACTGCTCATCACCGTGCTCTCGTTCTTCATCCTGATGCTGAGCATCTACCTGCTTGTGCAGAAGAATACCCTCAAACTGCAAAACCTGCGCCTCATCGGCTACAGCCCCGCCCGCATAAGCCTGCCTTACCAGTTGCTGACGGTCGCGATGAATGCCCTCGTGCTCCTGCTCGCCCTGGCCATCCTGCGCTGGCTCCGAGGCTATTACATGGAGATGATTTGGGCCATGTTCCCCACCGTCAAGGACACGCCCATGTGGCCCGCCTATGTCCTCGGTCTGGTGCTCTTCGTCGTGGTAAGTCTGCTGAATATTCTGGCCATTCGGCGTAAAATCTCCCGCGTTTAGGGTTATTTTACATTTCTTTTACCGAAAAATCCGTCAAAAAGCATTACCTTTGCACGGAATTTTGGACTTGTCAGCGCTTTGAAAGCAAGGATAGCAACGATTTGGCTCATGGTGAGCATGCTCTGCATGCTTGCCTATGGCATCGTCCCTCCCCGCACCGAGGGGGAGCGCTGCGTGGCCGTCCCCGACACGACCAAGGTCGATGCGCCCTCGGACACACTCGCCGACAGCGAGCCGCAGAAGGTGCGCCAACTGACGGTCGATAGCGTGCTCAACTCCATCGACGAAGACAGCATCCGGCAGATGCTCTCGACGGGCAAGGTGCTTGAGGTTGCCCCCGACTCGTCGAAGATAGACACGGTGCGCCGCGACACGGTCAGGGTGAGCAAGAGTGCCCTCGACGAACCAGTCCGCTACTCGGCCAAGGACTCCATCACCTTCGACTACGCCACCTCGCGGGCCAACCTCTATGGCGACAGCAAGGTGAACTACCAGAACCTGGAACTCGATGCCGACTACATCTCGATAAGCATCGACAGCAGCCTCGTCCACGCCATGGGCCGCGAGGACTCGACGGGCGTCGTCCAGGGCGCCCCCGTCTTCAAGCAAGGCAACGACTCCTACGAGCCCGACAAGATAAGCTACAACTTCAAGACCCAGAAAGCCTTCATCAGCAACGTCTATACGGAACAGGGCGAGGGCTTCCTGATAAGCCAGGACAGCAAGCGCGACAGCCTGGGGACGATGTACCTGCAGACCGGCAAATACACCACCTGCGAAGCCAAGCACCCCCACTTCTACCTGAAACTGACCCGAGCCAAGGTGCGCCCCGGCAAGGACGTCGTCTTCGGCCCCGCCTACCTGGTCGTCGAGGACGTACCCCTGCCCCTGGCCATCCCCTACGGATTCTTCCCCTTCAGCAAGAGCTATTCCAGCGGCTTCATCATGCCCACCTATGGCGACGAGACACGCCGCGGCTTCTACCTGCGCGACGGCGGCTACTACTTCGCCATCAACGACAACATCGACCTGAAACTCCTGGGCGAACTCTACACCAAAGGCTCGTGGGGCCTCTCGGCACAGACCACCTACAAGAAGCGCTACCGCTTCTCGGGCAACCTCTACTTCAGCTACCAGAACACAAAGGAAGGCGAGAAGAACATGCCCGACTACACCGTCTCGAAGAGCTTCAAGATAACCTGGAGCCACCGCCAGGACGCCAAGGCCAACCCCTCGCAATCCTTCTCGGCCAGCGTCAACTTCGCCACCTCCAGCTACGAGCGCAACAACCTCATCAGCATGTACAACCCCGAGGCCTACACCCAGAGCACCCGCACGAGTTCCGTAGCCTACAGCAAGACGTTCTCCAACATCGGCCTGACGCTCTCCGGAACCTTCAACCTGAGCCAGAACGTGCGCGACAGCAGCATCTCCGTCACCCTGCCCTCGCTCAACATCAGCCTCAGCCGCTTCTACCCCTTCAAGCGCAAGAAAGCCGTAGGCAAGGAACGCTGGTACGAGAAGATATCGGCCAGCTACACCGGCACCCTCTCCAACAGCATCTCCACCAAGGAGAACCAACTCTTCCACAGCAGCCTCATCCACGACTGGAAGAACGGCATGCGCCACCAAGTCCCCATCTCCGCATCCTTCTCCGTCCTCAACTACATCAACGTCACACCCTCCTTCAACTTCACCGACCGCATGTACACCCACAAGGTCATGCAGTCGTGGGACCAGCGCGCCCAATCCGTCGTCCGCGACACCATCTACGGCTTCCACAACGTCTATAACTACAACATGAGCCTCTCGGCCAACACGAAGCTCTACGGCATGTACCACCCCCTGCCCTGGTTCGGCGGGCGGAAGATACAGGCCATACGCCACGTCTTCACCCCCACCGTCAGCTTCTCCTACGCCCCCGACTTCGGCCAGTCGCGCTTCGGCTATTGGGACACCTACCTCCGCACCGACCGCGACGGCAACACCTCCGTCGTCACCTACTCCCCCTACGCCGGCGCCCTCTACGGCACCGTCGGCCAAGGCAAGACAGGCAGCATCTCGCTCGACGTCTCGAACAACATCGAGATGAAGACCCGCATCGAAGGCGACTCCACCCGCAAAATCAGCCTCATCGACGAACTCGGCGGCAGCCTCTCCTACAACATGGCCTCGAAACGCCCCTGGAGCGACCTCTCCATGCGCCTGCGCCTGAAGATTACGAAAAACTTCACCTACAGCCTCAACGCCGTCTTCGCCACCTACGCCTACGACCTCGACCAGAACGGCAACGTCGTCGTCGGCAACCACACCGAATGGTCGCGAGGCCGCTTCGGCCGCTTCCAAGGCATGTCGCACAACTTCCCCCTGACCATCAACAACCAGACCTTCGCCAAACTCTTCGGCAAGGGCAAGGGAGGGAAGCGCGGCTCGAACACCGACGCCCAGGACCAGGACGACCAGGACGACCAGGAAGCCGAAGACCAGAACATCGACCCCGACCGCGCCAAGGCCCGCAATTCGGCCAAGAGCGACGCCGGGGGCGGGCTGGACGAGGACGGCTACCTCCGCTTCTCGCTCCCCTGGAGCCTCTCGTTCAGCTACGGCATATCCATGCGCGAAAACACGGGAGGCCACTTCCACCAGAGCCGCATGCGCTACGGCTACAAACTGACCCACACCCTCAACTGCTCCGGCAACATACGCCTCTCCGAAGGCTGGAACATCAACTTCTCCTCCGGCTACGACTTCAACTACCACCGCCTCTCCATGACCACTGCCTCCGTCAACCGCGACCTCCACTGCTTCACGATGGGCTGCTCCGTCGTCCTCGCCCCCTACCGCTCCTACAACTTCACCTTCGCCTGCAAGGCCGGAACCCTCGCCGACGTGCTCCGCTGGAAAAAGCAATCCAGCTACAGCAGCAACATCGAGTGGTATTGAGAAAAAAAGGGGAGGGGAGGGCATCCCTTAAGCCAGTAGAGACGCTCCTAATCGTTCGGCATTAAGACCTTAGGGCTTCCGACAGAAGGCCTAAGGTCTTATCGGTGGATATATAATATCGCATGTGGTCAAGGTCTTAGATGCTGTCTCTCTCCTTTTATTCTGTGATTTAAGACAAAATTATTTGTAAAATCGAAAGGCTATTCGTAAATTTGCAACGTATTCCGCAAGGAATGCAGACATAATTGCTCGATTCTGACTCGAACTGCGACCTCGAAAGATGCTTTACGAGCAATTCTAACACAATTGAAGCTATGCCTCCAAGGCGTAGGCTTCATCATAGGTGTTAGAGGCTGTCGCAGGCCTGAGTCAGATATGGTTGGGGCCTGCGCTTTTTCTATTATTAGAGTTAGTGCTGGCTTGGGGATGAAAACATTTAGTAAAACGTTTAATAATAGAAGTGATGAGAAAGAGACTGCTTATGACCTTTGTGGTGCTCCTGGGACTTGTCATGCAAGTCTCGGCCCAATGGGAAAAGGAGCGCAGTGTGACCACTGTGATGCTATGGGCCGATGACGGCACTGTAGCCGAGTACAAATGTAGCGACCGCCCCGTCGTCCGCCACGATGGCAACGAACTGGTGCTGACAGTCAACAACACCGAACTGCGCATTTCGGACAACGAAGGTGCGAGCTTCACCATCAAAGAAGACCTGACCGCAGTGGAGGGCATCGAGAAGCGAGGCGTGGTAGAGGTCGGCCAAGAGCGCATCGACCTTAGCGAACTGAAGCCCGGCACCGCTGTCACCATCTATGACACCAACGGACGCCAGATTCTCAGCAAAAAGGCCGCCAAGGGGAATGCTCGTATGGACATCGGGAACCTGCCTCATGGCATCTACATCGTGAAGGCCGGGAGTATTAACTTTAAATTCCTGAAGCGATGAAGACACAGAAGAGACTCGTGGCCCTGTTGGCCACCCTGGCCATGGCGTTGAGCGCATCGGCCCAGACGGATACTCCTAAGTGGCTGGTTTACCCTCGAATGTATGCTTACGAGAGAGAATGGGTAGATAGCATCGTCTATACCGACAAAAACTATGACGTATTTGTCGAAAGTACCAAGGACATCAACGACCAGGGCCGTTGGCTGATGAAGGTAAATGGCTACGGAGAAATCAGTATTGCCACGACAAAGGTAGGAGTGGTTGCTGCCGATGTCGCCAACGAGGACATCGAACAGATGTTTAAGGATGGCCGGTTGACTGACCTGCAGGAAGCGAAAGTGGACTCCTCCTCTATCTACAACCGGTACGACTTCGTGGTAGAGGAAGGTGCATGGAAGCCCGTCATCTTCGGCTACGATGCCGAGGGCGAGTATCGCGGATATTACGTAGGCGAGACGCAGACCTTTAGCAGTAACTTCACGGCTGACATAAATGCCCAACTCATACGTTATGACAGGGGATTATCAGGCCATTATGTATGGGGCTATGGTAGTATCATGCACGTACGCGATGTCATGGGCGAAGACTATGCAACAAATGGTGACTATGGCACTGACTGGTATCAACGATGGGCCAAGAACATAGACTTAGCTGCTAATTCGCCCTATAGCGCCTTCGTTTGGCAATGCTTTTTCCTGGCCATTGACGGCCTGAACGGACTGGTGCATACCATAGAGCGGCGTAATCGGCAGGTTAACGTCTCGGCCGACCTGGGTTATGCACTGGCCCTGCGTGCCATGCTCTATCTGGATGCCGCACGCATGTTTGAGTTTCTGGAGACCGACAGCGTTGGGCCCGTCAATGAGGCTGGCAATAACGTATCGGGACTGACCTTTCCTATTGTAAAAGAAGTGTGGGCGAATCCATATCCTACCGACATACGAAGAGCCACACGTGACGAGATGGCGACCTACCTGACGGAAGAGCTTGATGCGGCTGAGGATGCACTCGCTGGCGTAAGCATCAGCGATAAGCGACAGGCAAGCCTCGCCGTAGTCTATGGACTGAAGGCACGTCTCTACATGTGGCTGGGCGACTATGCCCAGGCCCAGATGTATGCCGAACGCACCATCGCCGAGGGTGGTTATACGCCTCTCACCCGAGACGAATGGCTCAGTACCACACGAGGCTTCAATGACCGCAACGTGGGGGCATGGATGTGGGCCATTAACTATCCTGAGGATTGTGAGGTTGTACAAACGGCAATTATCAACTGGACATCGTGGTGCAGCAGCGAATACACGGAAGGATATACGTCCACCGGAGTATATCCCGTCATGGGGCGCGCCATCTACGACCGCATGGCCGATGCGGACTTCCGCAAACTCTCCTATAAAGCTCCCTCGGGCACTTCGCTGGCAGGGCAGGAGCCTCACCTGGATGACAACATCTACAACCGCCTGCCCGACTATGCCTCGCTGAAGTTCCGTCCAGGACAGGGCAACATCAGCACCCCCAAAGTAGCCTGCGCTGTCGATGTCCCCCTGATGCGCATCGAGGAAATGTACTTCATCCAGATGGAGGCCATGGCCCAGCGCGATATGCTGGAAGCTGCCAAGGAAAGGCTGGCCAGCTTCATGCAACAATACCGCGATGCCAACTACACTTGCTCTGCCACTACCAAGGAGGAACTCATCGACGAAATATTCCTGCAAAAGCGTATCGAGTTGTGGGGCGAGGGTCAGAACTATTTCGACTATAAGCGCCTGAACAAGCCCGTTACGCGTGGTTACGAGGGGACAAACTTTGTTGCCGCCAAGCAGTTCAACACCTCCACCCGTCCGGCATGGATGAACTTCGTGTTCGGGCAAAACGCCTATCAGTATTGGCAGGTTGATTCAGACACTCAAGGACATGCTGTTTACCCCCTTGCCGATTGGAACAACCCCGACCCAAGCAATTGCTATACACCGACAGCGTACTAACCACCTAACATCGCACGAAAATGAAAACATTAAGATACATATTCGCCCTGCTCCTTCTGACCCTGACGAGTCTGGCATCGGCCCAAGTGGTAGAGTTCCACGTGAATGAAAAATACTTTAACGACGGGCAGACGCATGTTAATAAGTATTACCTGTCCCAAATCGACAGCATCGTCTATCAGCCAGCTTTGGACTGGACGCCCTTTGTCGAAGTCAAGGACTTCTATGAGGACGAACAGGAACAGGTACACGTCCGTGTGCATGCCACCACAGGACCCAATGCCGACTTTGCCCGGCTCTATTTTGCAGAAAAGGCTATTAGTTCGAGCTACTTCTCTTCAGTAGATGTCTTTCCCGAACGAGACACCCTGACCAACTACACAGTGCTTGATAAGGGTAGCGGCCTGGAGATGGACTTCGTCCTCCCCGATTCCACACAGAAGTACTGGGTAACGCTGGCCACTGCCAACCTGCGATATTACCCAAGAAATTATCGCAGGTATGTTACCACTCAGTGCCTGATTGACTACGCTTACTGGCAGGAGCTGATGGACTGGGAAGACTTAGGCATGGCTACGTATCGCGAGGACATGGTAACGGGCTTTTTTAGCGTTGACAACGTGAAGTACAATGTTCCCATCCAAAAGAACAAGCGCACGGAGGGAGTGTACCGCCTGGTGAATCCCTATGGCAGTTACTATCCCTATAATAGTACGAGCGAGTACGACGCCAACGCAATATCTTATTGGCTCATCCATGCCGAAGACCCCGACTATGTTTGGCTTGAGACGCACAATTCCACAATGGACTGGGGCTATGGTAATTTCCGCTTCTCCAGCATGGTCGGATATCTGATGGATCTGGGCAATACGCTGGAGGACATCAAAGCTTCCCAGCCCGAATCATTCGGGAAGTTTGCGGATGGCGTTATTACCATGCCCGAACGCGGTATGGTGATTTCAATGACCAACTATAATGATGGAGGTTGGCGCTATGCAAACCGAAATGGATTCTTCGCCATCGCCTTGCCTGGCGCGACCATCAAAGACTATAGTGCCGAGGCCCGATTCGTTGAATTCCAATACGCCACTACCGAAGACGAAAAGAGCCAGGCCATCGTAGAGTTTACCCTTAGCCCCCGTAAGCTTTTGGTTCCGTTCATAGATACACCCAAGAGACAACTGAGTGGCTCCGCCGACAAGACTCTCATAAAGCGAAAGCTTATCATAGGCGATAACTTGGAAAATTGCATTTAAGGGGTTAGTGATGAAGTGACCCGAGAAAATAAGATAGAATCGGGAGCCTTTCGCGGCTCTCGATTCTTTGTATTAACTATACACGTTGCCGTGCTAAAAGAGGAGCAGTTGTCGGCTGTCGTCGTGCCTGGGGGCGGGGGCGGGGCGCTCGGGGTCGCGCGGTGCGTCGATGAAGAGGTCCATCTGTACGGCGACGTCGGGCCTCAGGGCATACTGGCCGCGGCGAAGGTGGAGGAAGGGGCTGTGGCGTTGGCGCGACTGGTAGTAGAGGTAGTGGCGCACCTGGTCGTAGAGCTGGGGATAGACGACGTCGGAGGCGAAGATGCCGCTGTGGAGGTTGTAGAGCTGGCGGGCCAGGCGGCGCACGTTCATGCCCTCGCGCCCGCTAAGCAGGAGCATGTCCATAAGGTCGGTGTGATAGGCGTTCTTCATCCCTCTGAGCCGCTCTGGGGCCTGTATTTAGGGGCAAAGTTAATCGAATTTGCGTTAAATTACAAATATTAGCGTGATATTTCGGCGATTTGTTGTATATTTGACCCCGTTAAACGATTAAACTTTTAAACGATTAAACTTTTAAACGATTAAGCATAAATGAAAAAGCTTTTACTGGCCGCAGCGGCTGCATGTACGTTGCTGGCGGCGTGCAACAAGGAGAGTTCGTACCATAGTATGGGCGTCGTGTACCCCTCGAACTATCAGCCCGCAGTGGTCTTTGCCGACCAACTGAGCGACAGCGTGTTCTTCTACACGACGGACAACTTCCAGCTGTCGGCCTACGAGTCCAGCTGGATTACGATTCCCGACTCGATGAGGCAGGGCCGGGTTCCCAACTACTTCCGCACGGTCTTCTACGTGAGTGTGCCCCTGACCTTCGAGCCTAACACGACGGGGAGGCCAAGGACGGGCCACGTCACGCTACGTTCCTACGACGGCGACGACTGGGACCAGTCGGCCACGGCTACCTACTACCAGACGGCGTGGCACAACATCGTCAGTCCCGCACCGGCCTATAGCAGCAACGACGGAGTGGTTACGGGGGCGCTGTTCAGGGCTACGGTGGGTGCCGAGCAGGAGTCGGATACGCTGGAGTTTACGGCGTACGGCAAGTGGACGCTGACGGAGGGGTCGTTTGCCCACGTCGAGCAGGGCCTGCGGGAGGGGGGCGAAGGGAGCCACCGCATTCCCGTGACTTTCGATGCGAATACGGGGGAGGAGGAGCGGACGACCGTGGTCCGGCTGAGCAGCAATGGCGTGACGACGGAGATAGAGTTCGTACAGAAGGCTCCTGAGAAGGAATGAGGTGGTGCGTGCTCGCGGGCCTGCTGGCCCTGCTGATGGCCGTTCCGGCCGTCTTTCTCACGAGTAGTTACGACGGGGACGAGGTGGCGTATCTCTACGTCTATGATGGCGACGAGCCCTCGGTGGTCGAGGAGCGGTTGTCGGACTTGGGCGTGCGTACGCTGGGCTTCGGCTTGCTCGACGGGGTGCTGGACTACCGGGTCCGCCCGGGCCGATATGCCGTCCGCCGGGGCGAGAGTATCCTGGCCCTGTTCCGCTGTCTCAGGAACGGCCAGCAGGAGCCCCTGAGGCTGACCATCCCGTCCGTGCGGACGCTCGGCCAACTCTATGCCTACCTGGGCGAACGCCTCATGGTGGACTCGACGGCGCTGGCCCGGGCGCTGGCCAATGGTTGGGCCGACGACGGCCATCGCTACACCGAGCAGACGCTGCCGGCCTTGTTTGTCCCGAATACTTACGAGGTGTATTGGAACGTCTCGACCGAGGAGTTGCTGCGCCGCATGCAGCGCGAGCAGGACGCCTTCTGGCAGGGCGAGCGCGACCGCAAGGCGCGGGCCATGGGGATGACCCGCGAGGAGGTGGCCACGCTGGCCAGCATCGTCGATGAGGAGACGGCCAACGACGCCGAGAAGCCCATGGTGGCCGGCATGTACGTCAAGCGCCTCGCCATCGGTATGCCCTTGCAGGCCGACCCGACGGTGAAGTTTGCCCTGGGCGACTTCTCCCTGCGTCGCATCTGGGGTAAGCACCTGACCATCGACAGCCCTTACAATACGTACAAGAACACGGGACTGCCGCCGGGCCCCATCCGCATTGCCTCCGTCGCGGGCATCGATGCGGTGCTCGACCACGTCCGCCACGACTACATCTACATGTGTGCCAAGGAGGACTTCTCGGGCACGCACAACTTCGCCCGCACGTATCAAGAGCATTTGCAAAATGCAAAACGCTACGCCCAGGCACTTAACCAAAGAGGAATAAGATGAAACGACTGCTACTTTCCCTACTGCTACTGCCCGCCCTCGGGGCGTCGGCACAACCGATTACACTTGACCTCCGGGACAGCCTCGAGCGGCCCTGCTACTACGCCTCCGTCCGGGTGCCTGACGGCAACTATCGGGTCACGGTGACCCTGGGCGCGAGGAAGTTCGCGGCATCGACCACCGTCAGGGCCGAGAGCCGCCGCCTGTTCATCGAAAACGAACCGACCCGAAAGGGGGAGACCCGGACCATATCCTTCCTCGTCAACAAGCGCACACCGCGCATCGACGAAGGCGAACAGGTGCGCATCAAGGAACGCGAGCGCACGAAACTCAACTGGGACGACCTGCTCACCCTCGAGGTGACGGGCGACCGGCAGGCCGTGCAGCGCATCACCATCGAACGCGATACCGTGGCTCCGACCGTATTCCTCTGCGGAAACTCGACGGTGGTTGACCAGGACGACGAGCCATGGGCCTCCTGGGGACAGATGATTACGCGCTGGTTTACGGACTCGGTCTGCTTCTGCAACCTGGCGGAGAGTGGCGAGACGGCCAGTACGTTCATCGGCGTCGGGCGCCTGAAGAAAGGTCTCTCGATGATGAAACCCGGCGACTACATCGTCATGGAGTTCGGCCACAACGACCAGAAGCAGCGTGGCCCCGGCATGGGAGCCTACTACAACTTCGCCACGGCCCTGAAGACCTTCGTCGATGAAGCCCGCCAGCGTGGTGCGCAGCCCATCTTCATTACGCCCACCCAGCGCCGCTCGTTCGACAAGGAGGGCCGCATCCGCGAGACTCATGCCGACTACCCCGAGGCCATGCAGTGGGTGGCCGAGCGCGAGGGGTGCCCGCTCATCGACCTCCACCAGATGACCCGCGTGCTCTTTGAGTCGATGGGCGAGGAGGGCTCGAAGCGGGCCTTCGTCCACTATCCCGCAGGCAGTTATCCCGGACAGACAACGGCCTTTGCCGACAACACCCACTTCAATCCCTACGGAGCCTACGAGATAGCCAAGTGCGTCGTCGAGGGCCTGATAGCGGGGGGGATAGACTTCGTGCGCTATCTGCGTCCCGAGTATCCGCGCGGCTACAATCCCGCACGGCCCGACCCGGTGGAGACCTTCCATTGGGTCGATAGCAAGCACGTTGACCTGGTAAAGCCTGATGGAAATTAGGAAGATACTCCGTCGCTTCCGCGAGTTCGGCGGCTGGCGCCTGGTTCGCACCTATTGGCGCATGGGCGTCCTGGGGCCTGCCCTGGGCGAGTTGTTGCGCATGCCCTTCCGGCGCGGAGGCCGTATCCGCTCCTATTCCCAGTTGCTCAACCACGTAACCCCGCACCTGAAGTCCCAGTTCTATCCGCTCTTGTGCGACCTGAAGGCGAAGTACGACGCCCAACCTCTCGACCACCGACGTAGCCGTCGGGTGTGGTTCTGCTGGCTACAAGGGCTGGACGAGGCGCCCGAGCTCGTCCGCGCGTGCCTCCACTCCCAGCGGGCCATCCTGAAGGACCGCGAGATTGTCGTCGTGACCGAGGCGAACTTCCCTGACTATGTCACCATGCCCGACTCCTTCCTCCGCCTCTACCGCGAAGGCAAGGTGCCCCGCGCCCTCTTCTCCGACCTCCTCCGCCTGGAGTTGCTCATAAAGTACGGCGGGACGTGGATGGATGCGACCGTCCTCTGCACGAGCGACAACTACCCGCCGCAGGTGTTCGACTGCGACCTCTTCATGTTCCAGTACTACTCGCGCCAGCGCCGCCAGGCGACGGGCGTCTCGAATTGGTTCATCACTGCGTGCACCAACAACCCCCTCCTCCTCGTCCTGCGCGACATGCTCTATGCCTACTGGCAAGCCTACGACTGCACGGTCGATTACTACATCTTCCACCAGTTCTTTGCCTGGATAGCCCGCGAGTACCCGGCCGAGATAGCCCGCATGCCCCGTGGCTCGAGCCTGGTGGCCATCTCCCTCGGGCAGAAGATGGACAGCGGCGAGCCCTACGACGAGGCCTGGATGCAGCAACTCCTCTCGCACTGCTGCTTCCACAAACTCTCCTGCCGGACCGGCGGCCGACAGCTTACCGCCCCCCGAAGTTACTATTCCCACATCATTAAGTTAGCCCGCGAATTATGAAGAAAGCACTGCTACTGCTCATGGCCTTCGGCCTCCAGTTCTCCACGCCTGCCCCGCTCCTTGCCCAGCACGACATCGACTTCGACCGCGACTGGAGCTACACCCACGGAGGCGAGACGAAGTACGTCACCCTGCCTCGTGCCTGGAACGAGGACTATGCCTACCGCGTAATCATCGACGACCTGCCCACCGACACCGTCCGCTACACCAAACTCTTCCAACTGCCCAAGACGGCGCGCGGACAGAAGGTCTTCATCGAGTTCGAGGGGGCGCGCCAGATGGCCAAGGTGTGGCTCAACGGCCACCTCTTGGGCATACACGAAGATGGCATCACCGCCTTTGGCTTCGACCTGACGCCTTGGCTCGACTACGAAGGCACGAACCGCATAGAGGTGCTCACCGACAACAGCTGGAACTACCACGAGGAGGCCACGGGCTCCACCATCCAGTGGAACAATCGTAACTTCAACGCCAACTATGGCGGGCTGCCCAAGCACGTGCGCCTGCACATTCTCAATCCTGTCCACCAGACCCTTCCCCTCTTTTCGTCGTTCGGCACGACGGGCGTCTATGTCTATGCCTCGGACATCGATGTCGCAAAACGCAAAATGCAAATCAACGTCGAGTCGCAGGTCCGCAACGAGAGCGACAAGGCCCAGCCCGTCCGCCTCGAGGTGGAAGTCGCCGACATGCGCGGCAACCGCATCGCCCGCTTCCGCTCCGACGCCGCGACCATAGCCGCAGGCCAGACCCTCACGCTCCGGGCCCGTCGCCACCTCTCGGGCATGCACTTCTGGTCGTGGGGCTATGGCTACCTCTACACCGTTACGACGCGCCTTGTCAGCGGCAAGCACATGCTGGACGAGGTATCTACGCGCACGGGCTTCCGCAAGACCGAGTTTGCCAACGGGCAATTCCGCCTCAACGACCGCACGCTCATGGTCCACGGCTACGCCCAGCGCACGAGCAACGAGTGGCCTGCCGTAGGCATGAGTGTACCCCCCTGGCTCAGCGACTACTCCAACGCCGAGATGGTGCGCAGTGGCGGCAACCTGGTGCGCTGGATGCACATCGCCCCCTGGCGACAGGACGTCGAGTCGTGCGACCGCGTCGGCCTGATTCAGGCCATGCCCGCCGGCGATGCCGAGAAGGACGTCACCGGCCGCCGCTGGGACATGCGCAAGGAGGTCATGCGCGACGCCATCGTCTATTACAAGAACAACCCCAGCATCATCTTCTACGAGTCGGGCAATGCCGGCATCAGCGAGGAGCACATGCAGGAGATGCTCGCCATCCGCGACCAGTACGACCCCTACGGCGGCCGAGCCATCGGTTGCCGAGAGATGCTGAGCAGCCACACGGCCGAGTACGGGGGCGAGATGCTCTACATCAACAAGAGTGCCTACAAGCCCGTCTGGGCCATGGAATACTGCCGCGACGAGGCCCTGCGCCGCTACTGGGACGACTGGAGCTATCCCTACCACCGCCAGGGCGACGGGCCCCTGTATCGCAATGCCGACGCATCGGCCTACAACCAGAACTGCGACCAGTTTGCCATCGAGCACATACGCCGCTGGTTCGACTACTGGCAGTACCGTCCCGGCACGGGCAAGCGAGTGAGCAGCGGAGGCGTGAAGATAGTCTTCTCCGACACCAACACCCACCGCCGAGGCGAGTCGAACTACCGCACGAGTGGCGTGGTCGATGCCATGCGCCTGCCCAAAGACTCGTACTATGCCCACCAAGTCATGTGGGACGGATGGGTGACGCCCGAGGTGTCGCACACCCACATCATCGGCCACTGGAACTACGCGCCCGGCACGGTGAAGCCCGTCTATGTCGTCTCCGATGCGCCCATCGTCAAGCTCTACCTCAACGGCCGCCTGCTGGGCAACCGCCCCAGCGTGGAATACCACTTCCTCCACACCTTCGACAGCATCCCCTTCGAACCGGGTGAGTTGCGCGCCGTCTCGTACGACGGGCAGGGAGGCTACCTGTCGGAGTGCAAACTGCAAACTGCAAACGAGCCCCATGCGATACGCCTCACCTCGCTGACCTCGCCCACGGGCTTCCTGGCCGACGGAGCCGACATGGCCCTGGTCACCTTCGAGGTAGTGGATGCCCAGGGGCGTCGCTGTCCCACGGACAATCGCCTGATAAACTTCACCCTCACCGGTCCTGCCGAGTGGCGCGGGGGCATTGCGAAGGGCGACGACAACCTCATCCTCTCCCGCCAACTGCCCGTAGAGTGTGGGGTAGGGCGCGTGCTGCTGCGCTCTACTACGGATGCGGGCCTTGTTACCCTGCATGCCGAAGCCGAGGGGGTGGAGGCTGCCCGCCTCACGCTGAAGACGCTTGCCGAGCCCCTGCCTGCCTCCAAGGAACTGAAGTTCCTGCGCGACGAGACACCCGCCACGCCTTCCTACACCGAGACGAAACGGACGCTCGACATCCGCTCCGCCGTCGCCGGCAGCAATCAGGCTGATGCCCAACTGAGCATCGACGACGACGAATACACCCAGTGGCAGAGCGACGGCCAGTTGCGTAACGCCTGGATTCGCTACGAACTCTCCGAGCCCGCGCAGGTCGATGAGATTAGCCTGAAACTACGCGACTGGCGCTCGCGCAGTTACAACCTGGAGGTGGTGGCCGACGACGGCACCGTCCTCTGGAGCGGACAGACGCCCCTGTCGCTGGGCTACGTCCTGCTGCCCCTGAAGCCTTGCGTGACACGCCACCTTACCCTGCGCCTGCGCGGGGCGGCCAGCACGTCGGAGGACAATCCCTTCGGCCAGATTACCGAACTCGACCCCTCGAATAACGAGCAGCAGGAGGGTGGCCGCCGCCACGACCTGCGCATCGTCGAGTGCGACCTCCTGCGCCACGTCCGCTGACATTTTTCTCCCTGGCGATGCAATAAATTTGCCAAAACGTTTGGCCATGTCAAAATAAAAGCCTACCTTTGCATCGCTTTTGCCGAATTGGCTCAGTTGGTAGAGCAACGCATTCGTAATGCGTGGGTCGGCGGTTCGAGTCCGCCATTCGGCTCTGGGCAAAGGAGAAGGGAACCTTGACTACGTGTCGGGGTTCTCTTTTTTTGTTTCCTTCGCGCGAAAAAGAAAGGATAAATTTGGCATTGCGCGCGCGAATTCGTATCTTTGCACGCATAATATCAAATAGGTAACTCATGAGTATGAAAAGAATTGTTTGCGCCCTGATGGTCCTTGGCCTGTCGATGGCCACGATGGGGCAGGTCAGCTACAAAGTGACCTACAAGGGACTGGAGAATGGCAAGAAGGTGTATCTCAACAACGGCGAGACGCGTGCTGCAATGGACAGCGCCGTCGTGGAGGCCGGTGTCGTGAAGTTCAGCGGCCAAGTGCCCGAGAGCGTGGTGGCCGTACTGCACGAGCGCCCGGGCCAGGTACGTAACGCCCTCTACGAACTCGTGCTCGACGACTATCCCGTCATCGTCCAGGAGGGTCAAATCGTCGAGGGCAGCGTGGCCAACCTGCGCTATGGCAAGTACCAGGACGAGCAGAACCGCCTGACCACCAAGGTACAGGACATCATCGGCGAGTTCCGTAAGTTGCAGGAGCAGCACAACGGACAAATCCCCGAGGCCGACATGCAGTCACTGCGCGAACGCATGGAGCAGGTGAGCGAGGAGAGCGAGCGGCTGACACGTGGCATGCTCGACGAGAATCGCGACAACCTTCTCCCCCTGACCACATTGCTCTACAGCGCCGACAACCTGGGCTACGACTTCGTGGGCGAATACCTGAAGACCTACGACCTGGCCGACCGCGCCTCGCTGGCTCCCCTGAAGGAGATGCTGCGTCGCGAGGAGGTGAAGAAGCCGGGTGCCAAGGTGGTCAACTTCACGATGAAGAACCTCAAGGGCGAGACCGTCAACCTCACCGACTGGGTGGGCCGTGGCCAGTACGTGCTCGTCGATTTCTGGGCCTCGTGGTGCGGTCCCTGCCGTGCCGACATGCCCCACGTGAAGTCGCTCTACGAGAAGTACCACCCGAAGGGCTTCGAGATTGTGGGCGTGAGCCTCGACCGCACTCAGGAGGCTTGGGAGAAGGGCGTCGAGAGTCTCGGCATCCCCTGGCCCCAGATGAGCGACCTGAAGTACTGGCAGTCGGAGGGCGCCGCCCTGTATAACATCCGTGCCATCCCCGCGACGGTGCTCTTCGGCCCCGACGGCACGGTGGTCGAGTCCGGCCTGCGCGGCGAATCGTTGACCAAGAAACTGGAGGAAATCTATGAGTAGGAACCGAGAGGAACTGGGTGCCCTGGGGCGCCGTACCGAGTATAGCCAGAACTATGCACCCGAGGTGCTGGAGACCTTCGAGAACCAGCATCCCGACAACGACTACTGGGTCAGGTTCAACTGCCCCGAGTTCACGACATTGTGCCCCATCACGGGCCAACCCGACTTTGCGGAGATACGCATCTCGTACATCCCCGACCTCCGCATGGTGGAGTCGAAGAGCCTGAAGCTCTACCTCTTCTCGTTCCGCAACCATGGCGACTTCCACGAGGACTGCGTCAACACGATCATGAAGGACCTCGTCCGGCTGATGGACCCCAAGTACATCGAGGTGACGGGCCTCTTCACCCCTCGCGGCGGCATCAGCATCTACCCGTATGCCAACTACGGCCGCCCGGGCACGAAGTTCGAGCGCCTGGCCGAAGAACGCTTCATCCGGCATGACCTACACTGACCTGTTCATCGACTTCGACGACACCCTCTACGACACCCACGGCAATGCCGACATTGCCCTCCGGGAGTTGTACGAGCACTTCCGCCTCGACCGCTATTTCTCGCGTCCCGAGCAGTTCACCGAGCCCTATTGGCTGGCCAACGTCCTGCTCTGGAGCCAGTATGCCCGTGAGGAGATTACGCGCGACTATCTCATCGTCGAGCGCTTCCGCCGCCCGCTCTCCGTGGGCATGGGCGAGGGGGCTACGCGGGAGTTCTGCCTCGAGGTGAGCGACTGGTTCCTCGACTGCTGTGCCGACAAGCCCGGCACCATCGAGGGCGCCCACGACCTGATGGACTATCTGCGCGCCCGTGGCTACCGGCTCCACATGACGAGCAACGGATTCCACGAGGTGCAGTACCGCAAGTTGCGGGCCAGCCGCCTGTTGGACTACTTCGACACCATCATCCTGAGCGAGGACGCGGGCGTCAACAAACCCGCGCGGGCCTTCTTCGACTATGCCCTGCGTACCAGCAAGGCACGGCCCGAGACCACGCTGATGATTGGCGACAACTTCGTGACCGACATCCAGGGGGCGAAGGAGGCGGGCCTCAGTGTCCTCTTCTTCAACGCGCATCCCGACGAGTTCCAGGCGCCCGAGCCTGTCGATTACGAGGTCCACCGACTCTGTGACATCAAACAAATCCTATGAGCCTGAGACTGAAGACACTACGACTCGTACGGAGCAAGGCCGAACTCCAGAGCCTGCCCGAGGGGAAGGTGATGATAAACACCATCAACGCCCACTCGTACAACGTGGCGCAGCGCGACGAGGCCTTCGCCCGTGCCCTCCAGGGCGGGGTGCTCATCCCCGACGGGGCCAGCATCGTCTGGGCCTGCCGTTGGCTCCGTGCCGAGAGCCGGCCCGAGGAGCGCATTGCGGGCTGGGACCTGTTTGAGTACGAAATGCAGAAGTGCAAAGTGCAAAGTGCAAAGTGCAACCAGGCGCGGAAGGTCATGTTCATGGGCAGCAGCGAGCGCGTCCTGTCGCTCATCCGCGAGCGCATGGGCCGCGAGTACCCCGAACTGACGTGCGTCACCTACTCGCCCCCCTACAAGGCCCAGTTCTCCGAGGCCGACAACCGGGCCATCGTCGAGGCCATCAACACGGCCCGCCCCGACCTGCTCTGGATAGGCATGACGGCCCCGAAGCAGGAGAAGTGGGTCCACCAGCACTGGGACAAACTCGCGATAGACTGCCACGTGGGCGCCATCGGGGCCGTGTTCGACTTCTACGCAGGCACCCTCCGCCGGGCTCCCGAGTGGTGGCAACGCCACTCGCTGGAGTGGCTCTACCGCCTCCTGCGCGAGCCCCGTCGCATGTGGCGGCGCTACCTGGTGGGCAATGCGAAATTCATCGGTTACATGCTGAAGGAGAGACTATGAAACACCCCGCCGTGCTCCTGCTGACGCTCTGTCTCGTCGGGTTGGCCAAGGGTCAGCCGGCGGACACATGCTTCACCGCGAGCCTGGTGCCCGACTCCGTCTTCCGCCTGATGCAGGGCAGGAGTTACCCCCAGGGCTGTCCCATCGCACGCAGCGAACTGCGCCTCCTCCGCCTCTCGTACCGCGACGAGCAGGGCAGGACCCAACAGGGGGAGATGGTCTGCAACGTGCAAATTGCAAAGGACCTTATCGACATCTTCCGCCAACTCTGGCTGGCCGACTACCGGCTGGGGCGCATGCGGCTCATCGACCACTACGAGGCCGACGACGAGCGCTCGATGGCGGACAACAATACGTCGTGCTTCTGCTACCGCACCATCGCGGGCTCGAGGACCATCTCGAAGCACGGCCGCGGCCTGGCCGTCGATGTCAACCCCCTCTACAACCCCTACGTCAAGGGGACGCACGTCGCTCCGCGGGCGGGCCGGAAGTGGGCCTTCCGACGTGGCGAGCGCAAGGACATTCCCCAGAAGATTGACCACCAGGACCTCCTCTACCGGCTCTTCCGCCAACACGGATTCCGATGGGGAGGCGACTGGCGATATAGTAAAGACTATCAACACTTTGAGCGATGAGAGGCGAAGCCTTGCTTGAACTCCTACGGGTGGCACTGGGCACGCGCCCCGACCTGTCCCGACGACCCACGGCCGAGTTGTGGGCCGAACTCTACGACGAGGCCAAGCGACAGAGCGTCCTGGGCGTTTGCCTGGAGGCCGTCAGCCACGACGGAGGGCAGTGGGCCGACCAGCGTGGAATGCCCATCGAACTGAAGTTGCGCTGGATTGGGCGCGGCGAACAGATAGCCGACGAGAACCGCCTGCTCAACCGCCAGTGCCAACAACTGACGCAGAAACTTGCCCAGTCGGGCCGATGGAACTGCATCCTGAAAGGGCAGGGCCTGGCACGCCTCTATCCCCATCCCGAGTGGCGCCAGTCGGGCGACATCGACGTGTGGGTACCGGGCCCCCGGCGCCAACTGGTGGAGATGACCCGCCGCGTGACGGGCCGTCGCGAGGAGGTGACCTACCACCATACCGACTTCCGCGTCTTCGACGAGACGCCGGTGGAGTTGCACTTCACCCCTTCGTGGATGTTCAACCCCCGTTACAACCGACGCCTGCAACGCTGGTTCCAGAAGCACCGGCAGACCGAGCGGGGTGGGGACTTCCCCGTGCCGACGCGGGAGTTCAACCGCCTGTTCGTCCTGCTCCACATCTTCCGCCACGTCTTCGACGAGGGCGTGGGCCTGCGCCAGATTATCGACTACTTCTTTGTCCTTAGGGACCTTAAGGACTCTAAGGACCTTAAAGATTCTGAGAACCTTAGGGACTTGGGGCTGCTGCGCTTTGCCCGCGGACTGATGTGGCTGATGGGTGAGGCGCTGGCGATGCCGCGCGAGTGGATGGTGGCCGAGCCCGACGAACGGCTGGGCCGCTGGCTCTTGGAGGAGGTGATGGAGGCGGGCAACTTCGGCCGCTACGACCGGCGCAACGAGGGCATCCGTCACGACAGCCCCCGGCTGGTGCGCCTCAGGTGGCGACTGCGCACGTCGGTGCGCCGCATCTGGTACTTCCCGAGCGAGGCCCTGTGGGAGGTGCCCTGGCGCGTCTGGCAATACCTGTGGCGCTGGCGCAACGGCTACTTGTGACGCGTCCGTCCTGCAAAGTGCAAAGTGCAAAGTCACACACCCCGAATAACGTAATAACGCAAACTGAACTGAGATATGTCATCAACACTGAGATTCCAAGTCGTGGGCGAGGCCTTCAAGCGCAAGCCCGTAGAGATTCCCAACCGAGTAGAGCGCCCCAGCGAGTACTTTGGCCGCTACGTCTTCAACCGGCAGAAGATGCAGCACTACCTGCCGCAGGACGTCTATGAGCGCATGGCGGAGGTCATGGAGGGGCAGCGCCAACTCGACCTCGCGACGGCCGACCAGGTGGCCGAGGGCATGAAGCGCTGGGCCATGAGCCTGGGCGTGACGCACTGCACCCACTGGTTCCAACCCCTCACCGAGGGCACGGCGGAGAAGCACGACGGATTCGTCGTACACGACGGACGGGGCGGCATGATAGAGGAGTTTACGGGCAAGGAACTCGTGCAGCAGGAACCCGACGCCAGCAGTTTCCCCTCGGGTGGCATCCGCTCTACGTTCGAGGCCCGCGGCTACTCGGCCTGGGACCCCGCGAGTCCCGTCTTCGTCATCGGCGACACGCTGATGATTCCCACCGTCTTCATCTCCTACACGGGCGAGGCACTCGACTACAAAGCCCCCCTGAAGAAGGCCCTGAAGGCCGTGGGCGAGGCTGCCCTGCGCGTGGCGCGATACTTCTATCCCGACGTGTCGAAGGTCGTCTCCAACCTGGGTTGGGAACAGGAGTACTTCCTCGTCGATGAGGGCATGTACGCCGCACGTCCCGACCTGCTGATGACGGGGCGCACGCTGATGGGGCACGACTCGGCACGCAACCAGCAGATGGACGACCATTACTTCGGCTCCATCCCGCGCCGCGTGGCGGCCTTCATGAAGGACCTGGAGATGCAGGCCCTGGAACTGGGCATACCCTGCAAGACGCGCCACAACGAGGTGGCTCCCAACCAGTTCGAACTGGCGCCCATCTACGAGGAGACCAACCTGGCCATCGACCACAACATGCTCATGATGTCGCTCATGCGCCGCGTGGCCCGCAAGCACGGCTTCCGCTGCCTGCTGCACGAGAAGCCCTTCGCCGGCATCAACGGAAGCGGAAAACACAACAACTGGAGCCTGGCCACCGACACGGGCATCCTGCTCCACGGCCCCGGGCGTACGCCGGAGGACAACCTCCGATTCGTGGTCTTCATCGTCGAGACGCTGATGGGCGTCTATCGCCACAACGGACTCCTGAAGGGCAGCATCATCTCGGCCACCAACGCCCACCGACTCGGGGCCAACGAGGCTCCGCCAGCCATCATCTCGTCGTTCCTGGGCAAGCAACTGACCGACCTGCTGACGGCCCTCGAGGAGAGCGACGACGACCAACTCTTCAACCTGAAGGGGAAGAAGTCGATGCGACTGGACATTCCCCAGGTGCCCGAACTCCTGCTCGACAACACCGACCGCAACCGCACCTCGCCCTTCGCCTTCACGGGCAACCGATTCGAGTTCCGCGCCGTGGGTTCGTCGGCCAACTGCGCCGCCGCCATGATTGTCCTGAACTCGGCCGTGGCCGAGGCGCTGACCGACTTCGCCGAGCGCGTAGAGGCCCTTATCGCCGGGGGCATGCCACGCATGAAGGCCATACTGAAGGTGGTGCGCGACGACATCAAGACCTGCAAGCCCATCCACTTCGAGGGCAACGGCTACAGCGACGAGTGGAAGCGCGAGGCCGAACGCCGCGGACTGGACGTCGAGCAGTCGGCACCGCGCATGTTCCTCCAGTACCTGGCACCCGCGTCGGTCGAGATGTTCCGCCGCACGGGCGTGCTCACGGAGGCCGAACTGGTGGCGCGCACCGACATCAAACTGGAGACCTACGTCAAGAAGGTGCAGATAGAGGGCCGCGTGCTGAACGACCTCTGCCTCAACCACATCATCCCCGTGGCCACACGCTACCAGAGCCAACTGATAGACAACGTGCACAAACTGCGCGACATACTGCCCGCGGCCGAGGCCGACAGCCTGAGCACGAACAACATACGCCTGATTAGGCTCATCGGCGAGCACACGTCGTTCATTGCCGCACACGTGGAGGTGCTGACCGAGGCGCGCCGCGTGGCCAACCGCATCGAGGACACCACGCGCAGGGCCCTGGCCTACTACGAGACGGTGGTGCCCCTGCTGGAGGAAATCCGCTACCACGTGGATAAGTTGGAGCTCATCGTCGATGACGAACTATGGCCCCTGCCGAAATATCGTGAAATGCTATTCATCCGCTAACGCAGGGTTGGGCACCCCTTCCCTTATAACCCAACCCCAAGAGTAGCGCAAAGATACGAAATAAAGGCGACATAGGCAAATCTGCAAACTGCAAAGTGCAAAAAAAAATCCCTCCCCATTACGGGGGAGGGACATAGGGAGAGGGTCCCAGATAGGGAGAGGGTCTTAGGGCGTAACGTCTCCCGGGTCGCCCGAGCCCGAGCCGCCCTGTGAGGAGTCGTCCTGCGAGGAGTCGGCAGAGCCCATCTCTTCGTTCAGGGCCAGTTTCTCCGCCTTCTTGGCCGCAGCCTGGGAGAGGCGCGTAGCCACGTAGTCGTACTCCATGTTCGTGTTCAGGGCCGTCTTCACGGCCTCGTCGGCGTTGAAGGTCAGGTTGACCTTCGTAATCAGGCTGGGCGAGAACTTGTCGCTGTCCTCCACGCCCTCGCTGGAGAGCGATACGCCGAACTTGCCCAGTCCGTCCAGCTTCACGCCGTAGCCGGCACGCAGCATCTCGATGACGCACTCCACGGCGTCGGTCAGCACACCGTAGATGGTGCCTGCGGAGAAGGAACTGCCGTGTTCGCGAACGTGCTTGGCCAGCAGGGGCAGGTCGATGGTTTCGTACTGTTGGGCGCAGGGATAGACCTTCATGGCGCTGTCCTGCTCACTGGGGTTGGCCCGACGGAGGCCGAGGCTGTAGGGGATGTGTCCCACGATTTTGTTTGCCATTGTTGTAAGGGTTTAAAGGGTTAAAGGTTAAGGGTTAAAGGGTTGTGGACTTCGGGCGCCGGGTAGGCGAGGCGTTGGCCACCGTCTCGCGGGCCGCAGGGCCTTGGCTCACGATACAAAGGTACTAACTCCCCGCGACGTGGCAAAGCGCCACGGGGAGTGTCAAGTAGGGTAAAGAATCGGCCTGGGGCGCAGGCTTTACGCCTGCCCGGTGAGGTAGGGCAGGGCGGCTCGGGCGACGGCCGTGTGGCGGCGGTACTTGTCGGGCTTGGTTCCCGCGGGGTCCCACTTCGGGAAGCGGCCGTGTGTATTCCACCAGGCACCGTGGAGGTCCTGCTTCACGGGCTGGGGTGCCGTGGGGCAGACTTGGGCAATGAGCCGGCACAACTCGGTCGGCTGCACCTGGTAGCCCAACTCCTGAGCCACCTGGAGCAGAGCCCACCAGTCGGCCTTCCTCTTTACCGTGCTGGCGCAGGCGCGTATGGCGCACTCCAGCCCCTCCTGGGAGCGAATGGGGGCGGCCGCGCGGCAGCAACGTGCGAGGGCGTGCTCCAGTTCGAGGGCATGGCGCACACACTTCCTGACGATGATCCAGGCTTCGTCAGCTTCGTGCTCCAAGCTGTCATAGAGGCCGGGGGGTAGGGAAGCGGGCTCCTTTTCCTCCTTTTTCCACTGGTTGGATGCTTCGTTGCGCAGGTTAGTTACTCGCTCCCAAAGAGCGTTCATCTGGGAGTCGTCTCCCTGGTTCAGCTTTTGGCTGAGGTTGTTTTCAGTTACCATCACAAACAATTTTTAAGGGTTCAACATAGCGGACGAAACCCCGTCTGGGGTTTACCCGCGGAATTGTGTGGTAACTATATATAAGATAATAGGCGGGGGAAAATCAAGGGCAAGGTTGCAACCTATATTCTTTGCACTTTGCAATTTGCAAAACGCGAACCTCAGCACTCCATATTTTTATATATATAAAATATTAATATATTATATATATAAGCCAATACAATAGGGTACACCATTGCACTGCAAACTGCAAAACTACCAGCCCCGTAAAGGGGTAGGGCACCCCCTGCCCCTTTACCATCCTTGACGGGCGGACTTTTCTTTGGCGGACTCGTGGGAAGGGCGTAACTTTGCAGCATCGAAGTCGCGACTCGATGATTGTCAAACCCATAAACGTAAAGATATGGACAAAGAAAAGTTTTACGACGTAGATTACGTCTTCAACGCCTACCGGGCGGAGACCCATCCCGTAGGCTCGGCCGACACGCTGCGGCACATCATGGCCCAACTGCCCACCGACCGCACTCGGCTGCGCCAACTGAAGAACCTCGGAGAGTTGCCCGCCGTGACCTGGTGCGCCTCGTTCAGCGACCACCGCCGCCACCTCGCCTCGGCCCAGTCCTCGGGTCTCTTCTGTCAGGACATCGACCACGTGGGGCCCGCGCGCCAGTACTATCAGCAGCACTTCGCCGGACGCGAGGACGAACTGGACATCCTCCTGGCCCACATCAGCCCCGGCGGAGAGGGACTGCACGTGGTGGCCCTGTGCCAACCCCAGTTCTCGACCATCGCCCAGAACCAGGCATGGCTCGCCGGCGAGACCGGCACGACGTACGACGCCCAGTGCCACGACCTCTCGCGCATGTTCTACCTGTCCACGGCAGAGGACATATTGTTTAACGACTTATTCTGACGACAGAGATGAAAGACATCAAGACACGGGTCGCCACCGACCCGAAGGAGCAGCCCGCCGCTGCCCAGCAGCCCGCCACGAAGGCCGGGACACAAGAGTTTCCCACCCAGTACCAGGGCATCCACTACAGCCGCATCGTAGAGGCCTGGCTCGAGGCCCGCGGCATCAGCGGCGACGTACTGCAGGGGGCGCGCAACGTGACCTACTTCCAGATGGCACGCGACATGCGCTACCTGACCGACTTCAACATCGACTTCCTCTTCCACATCCTGCCCCGCTGGGGCATGTCGGAACAGGAGGCCCGGCAAACCCTGGCACAGGCCATCGCCACGGCACGCGGCAGCCAGTTGCCCCACGAACTGCAACGACTACTGAACGAACTGACCGTCCTGGGCGACCAACCCTCGCGACGGCTCTCGCTGCGCGAGCGCAATCCCTTCCCCCACCACTGGCCACCCCTCTTCCGCGACATCGCCCGCCAGTACCCCGAGACGGCGGGACAGATGATTCTGGCCTCGCTGCCCGAACTGGGCACCCTGCTGACCAACCTGCGCGCCCAGTACCTCGACGGCCGCTGGCATGCGCCCATCTTCTTCGTCATCATGCCCGCCCCACAGGCCGGTGGAAAGTCGAACGCACGCGACCTCTCCGACATGCTCATCGCCCCCATACAGGAGGACGACGCACGGGCACGACAGCAGGAGAACGAGTACAAGGAACGACTGCGCCGGGCCAAGAACACGAAGGACCAGCCCCAGGACCCCCGACCCGTCATACGCCACCTGCCGGCCAGCATCTCGAACGCCGCCCTCTTGAAGCGCGCCGACAACGCCGCCGGACAGGCCCTCTACACCTTCGCCGACGAGATAGACACCATCGTACGCGGCAACAAGGCGGGCGCGTGGTCGGAGAAGTCGGACATCTACCGCATGGCCTTCGACGGCTCCAAGTGGGGACAAGACTACCTGAACGACTCCAGCTACTCCGGCGTCGTCGAACTGCGCTACAACCTGCTGTTCCTCGGCACGCCGCTGGCCGTCAAGGACTTCTTCCGACGGGTCGAGGACGGCATGGCATCGCGATTCATCGTGGCTCCGCTGCCCGACAACCGAGGCGAGGAACTGGTGGCCCCGCGCCGACTGGCACGGAGCGTACGGCTGCGCATGGAGGACCTCATACGCCGCGCCTACCACGAAGGCCGGCAGGCGGGCGAAGTGCAACTCCGCCTGCCACGTACCCTGAAGGCCCTCGGCGAATGGCAGAAGGAGCGCATACGGGAGTTCAACCTCAACCCCTCGAACGTAGCCCTCGACATACTGCGCCGCCGCTCGGGAGTCATCGCCTTCCGCGCCGCCATGCTCGCCTGGTGGCTCTGCGACAAGAGGGAGACGCGCGAGGTCACCGACTTCGCCCTTTGGGTGGCCAACGAGGTGCTGGACGGACAACTGACCACCTTCGGCGACCAACTGAACGAGGTGGAACGCCGCACCCAGGAACTACAGCAGGAGCGCGAACAACGCTCGTCGAATAGCCGCAACCTGCGCCTGCTCGACCTCCTGCCAGACCCCTTCATCAAGGCCGACCTGGCTGCCCTGCGACGCCGCGATGGCGACATGGGCGAGTGTGCCTACATCATCAGCCGCTGGCTCAAGGCGGGACTCATCGTGCGCCTGCCCGACGGCCGCTACCAGAAGGTGAAGGAGGTGTGAAAACGAAAGATGCACGGCCCCGGGAGGAGTCGTGCACCTTCTTCTTTTTGCACTTTGCACTTTGCACTTTGAACTATGCACTATGCACTTCGAACTGGCTTCGCCAGCAAGGCGAAGCATCACTGCCTCTGCATGGCCCAGCCCAACTGCAAGCCATTGTAGTTCGAGAGCAAGGAGGATAGGGTAGAGGTCTTGGCCACACTCGAGAGGGTGCCCATGACCGACAGGAGTTTGTCGGCCTCGAAGAGCATGTACATCTCGTTGCCCACAACCGACACGTAGGGACTCACCGAGGCCACGCCCAGCGCGCCCTGGATGGTCATCTGGCCCGTCGATTTGTTGTAGGTGTAGGTGCCGCTGTACGTCTTGCCGCCGCGCTCCATCTGGCAGTTGCCCTGGTTGTCGAAGGCGATGGCCGTCTTGCCAGCCTGGAAACCGAGCTTCTTCAACTGGGCGTCCAGCGTCGATTCAATCTTCGAACTGGCCACGCTCGAACCAATCTGGGCCAGCACCGACTCCGACTTGAAGGTCACCTTCGGCTGCGAATAGACCCACGTGCCGGCAATGGTGTTGGCGTTCGTCGTCGAGTTGCCCAGGATGGACGACAGGATGCCGCCCAGAATGCCCGTGCCGGCGTTGGCCAGCGTAGAATTACTACCATCGGAGGTCCCGCCCAGGAGCGTACCGCCGTTGCCACCGAGCAGCGAACCAGTGCCGCCGCCCATCATGCCACATCCGCTCAGCACCAGCGTGGCGCTCAGCAGTGCGGAAAGGAAAAGATTTTTTTTCATCTGTTAATAAAGGGGTTATAAAGTTAAAAAATAGGGTTCAACCGAGGCGGCGGAAAGCCGTCGGGTAGGGGGTCTCGAACTCCATGCGCAGCCCCGTCGTCGGGTGGTAGAGATAGAGCCGGTAGGCATGGAGGCAGAGGCGGTGGATGGGGTCGTCGCCGCGCAGGCCGTACTTCTTGTCGCCACAGACGGGATGGCCCAGGTCGGCCATCTGTACGCGTATCTGATTCTTGCGGCCCGTCTCGAGGCGCAGTTCCACCAGCGTGCGACCTTCCAGACGCTCCACGACACGGAAGTGTGTGGTGGCCAACTTGCCATCATTATCCGTTGGGCTACTGCGAGTTACGCCGATTTGGTCATCCTTTAGATAACTCTCCAGCGTGCCGCCTTCCTGCTCGATGACGCCCGACACGAGAGCCACGTAGCGGCGGTCGAAGACGCGACCTTTCCAGTCGCGCTCCAGCACGCGGGCGGCCTCAATCGTCTTGGCATAGACCATCAGGCCCGACGTGTCGCGGTCGAGCCGGTGGACGACGTGGGCATGGCACTGGAAGTGGCGACGCTCGAAGTACTCGTCCAAGACCGTCTTCACCGTAAACTGGCGCGCCGACGTGCCCATCGACAGGATGCCCGGCTGCTTGTCGATGACGACGATGTCCTTGTCCTCATAGATTATCTTCAGCCACTGGCTCTCGAGTTCCGTCTTGCGCCGGTGGCGGCTGACGAGCACCGTCTGGCCCGCACGCAGCGGGTGGTCGTGGCGCGTAACCAAGCGACGATCGACCATGACGCCGTGGCCCTGAAGTATGTCCTTTGCCTTGTTGCGGCTGTAGCCCTCACGCATCAGGAAGTCGAGCAACTCGCAGTCCTCGCGCACCGGGTACTCGCGGTACTTCGTACGCGCATAGGCTTCGCCGCCCGTCGTTGCATTTTGCATTTTGCGTTCTTGCATTTTGCGTTCTCTCATCTTCTCATCTACAATTCTTACAGAATCCGTGTTATGTTTAATTCACACAGGTCGTCACACCCCTAATCTGCCGCAGACGCTCCTCAAGTCGCTGAGATTCGCCCATACGGATTCGCAGGACCAGTCGGCACTGAATTTGGAAATCCTGCTCGAGGATGCGCGGCCCCATGTCCTTGACGACACGCATGACCTCGTTCATAAGCGGATACTCGAAACGTACCTCCACGGTGACATCTACCGTGCGCTCCTCGGTCACAGCAGCCGCGATGGCCTCCAGCGCAGCCTGCTTATAGGCCTGCTGCAGGCCGCTCGTGCCCAACTTGATGCCGCCGAAATAGCGGACGACCACAATGAGCGTGTCCGTCAGTTCGTGCTTGTTCAACTGCCCGAGAATCGGTTTCCCGGCCGTGCCCGACGGCTCGCCGTTATCTACGGCACGGAAATCCTGACGAAGATGCCCGAGCACATACGCATAGCATACATGCCGGGCATCATAGTAGTCGCGTTCGTACTGACTGACCAGGGCCTTCACCTCGTCGGTCGTCTCCACATGATGGGCAAAGGCGAGAAACTTCGAGCGCTTCTCGCTGTATTCGCCTCTGCTTGAGCCGATTATGGTCAGGTACGAGTCTCCCAAATCGCGTTATTCCGTTACGACGTTATCACGAAAGTTTGTGCACGACCAGGCCACTGCGCAACTTCGGCTCGAACCATGTGGCCTTGGGAGGCATAATCTGGCCGTGGTCGGCAATGTCCATGATTTCCTGCATCGACACGGGATACAGGGCCAAGGCCATCTGCATCTCGCCCGAATCGACTCGGCGCTCCAACTCCTCGTAACCGCGCAGACCACCTACGAAGTCGATACGCTTGTCGCTACGTAAGTCGGTGATTCCGAGCAGTTTATCGAGTATCAGACGACTGCTGATGCTGACGTCGAGCCCCGCAATGGGGTCCGTGTCGTCGGCCAGTCCGTCGTGCAACTGAAGGCGATACCAATAGCCGTCGAGATAGAGGGCAAACTGGTGCTTCTGCTGCGGATGGCGGCGCTCCTTGCCGCAACACTCGATGTCGAAGTCCTCGGCCAATGCTGCCAGGAACTCCTGAGGCGTACGCCCGTTCAGGTCGCGCACTACCCTATTGTAGTCGAGAATCGTCAGCTGGGAGGCCGGGAAGCAGACGGCCATGAAGTAGTTGTACTCCTCGTCGCCCTTGTGATGGGGGTTCTGGCTGGCCTTCTCGGCACCCACCAGCGCGGCAGCGGCCGACCGATGGTGGCCGTCGGCTATATACAGATAAGGTATCTGGGCAAAGGTCTCCGTAATGGTCGCGATGTCCTGCTTGTCGCTGACAGGCCACAACTGGTGGCGGAACCCGTCGATGGGCGCCACGAAGTCGTACTCGGGCTCCGTCCGCGTGTAGCGGGCCACGAGGGCGTCGATGACGGCGTTGTCCTTGTAGGCAAAGAAGACGGGCTCCATGTTGGCCTGCGTGGCGCGGACGTGCTTCATGCGGTCCTCCTCCTTGTCGCGGCGCGTGAGTTCGTGCTTCTTGATGACACCGTTCTTCGTGTAGTCCTCCACCAGGGCACCTACGACCAGTCCGTATTGCGTTTTGCATTTTGCACCGCACTGCATCGACTGGGCATAGATGTAATACATCTCCTCCTGGTCCTGCACGAGCCAACCCTCCTGCTGGAACTTCTGGAAGTTCCGCGTCGCCTGCTCATAGACGCGCGGGGCGTACTCGCTGGTGCCCACGGGGAAGTCTATCTCGGGCTTGATGATGTGGTACAGGCTCTTCTCATTCGTGCCTGCCTCTGCCCTCGCCTCTTCGCTGTCGAGCACGTCGTAGGGACGGCTCTCGACCTGCTCCACCAGTTCCTTCGGTGGGCGCAAGCCTCTGAAAGGTTTTATGGTTGCCATAGTCTTGTGTGTGTGTCAGTTAACTTTGAACTTCGTGATTCCCTGCTCCAGGAAGCCTACGATTTGGTTGGCGGCGGCAATGCCGGCGTTGACGTTGGCCTCGGCCGTCTGGGCACCCATCTTCTTGGGCGTGGCAAAGTAGCGGCCGGCGGCCTTCGCCTGGAACTCGGCGTCGAGGTCGGGCTTGATGTCGGTCAGGTACTTCAGGTCGGTGCGCTCCTCGAGCAATTTGAGCAGCCCTTGCTCGTCGATGACCTCCTTGCGGGCCGTGTTGACGAGGATGCCGCCCTTCTTCAGACGTCCCACCAGGTCGTGGTTGATGCTCTGGCGCGTCTCAGGCGTAGCGGGGATGTGCAGGCTGACGATGTCGCACTCGTCGAAGAGTTGCTCCTGGCACGTAGCGGCCTCTACCCCAGCCTGTTCGATGACCTCCTTCGGGCAGAAGGCGTCGTAGGCCATCACCTGCATGCCGAATCCCTTGGCGATGCGGGCCACGTTGCGCCCCACGTTGCCAAAGGCCAGGATGCCCAGGCGCTTGCCCAAGAGTTCCGTGCCGCTGGTGCCGTTGAAGAAGTTGCGCACACCATAGACCAACATGCCGAAGACGAGTTCGGCCACGGAGTTGGCGTTCTGCCCCGGCGTGTTCATGGCCACGACGTTGTGGGCGGTGCAGGCCGCGAGGTCGAGGTTGTCGAAGCCCGCGCCCGCGCGTACTACTATCTTCAGTTGCTTGGCAGCCTCCACGACCTCGGCATCGACCTTGTCGGAGCGCACGATAAGCGCATCGGCATCGCGGACGGCGTCCAGCAGTTGCTGCTTCTCGGTATATTTCTCTAACAGCGCCAGCTCGTAGCCAGCCTTATCAGTCACTTCACGAATGCCATCGACAGCTACCTTGCTGAAGGGCTTCTCGGTTGCAATAAGTACTTTTGCCATATTAGTGCAGTTTTTCGAATTCTTGCATGGCGGCAACCAGTGCGTTTACTCCCTCCATGTCCATTGCATTGTAGCACGAGGCGCGGAAGCCACCTACTGAGCGATGGCCCTTGATGCCTACCATGCCGCGCTCGGTGGCGAACTGCATGAAGTCGGCCTCCAACTCCTTGTACTCGTCCTTCATGACGAAGCAGAGGTTCATGACCGAACGGTCCTCCTCGGCTACCGTACCACGGAAGAGCTTATTGCGGTCGATTTCGCCATAGACAACCTTGGCACGCTCCAGGGCGCGACGCTCCATCTCGCGTACGCCGCCGCACTTCTTTATCCACTTCAGCGTCTGCAGGGCGCAGTAGATGGGCACCGTGGGAGGTGTGTTGAACATCGAACCGCCCTTGATATGTGTGCGGTAGTCGAGCATGGTGGGTATCTGGCGCGAGACCTTGCCCAGGCAGTCGTCCTTCACGATGACGAACGTAACGCCAGCCATCGAGAGGTTCTTCTGGGCACCACCATAGATGAGGTTGTACTTCGAGACGTCGATGGGACGCGAGAAGATGTCGCTGGACATGTCGGCAACCATGGGCACGGGGCTGTCCAGTTCGCGGCGAATCTCAGTGCCGTAGATGGTGTTGTTGGTCGTGATGTGGAAGTAGTCGGCATCCGAGGGGATGACAAAGTCCTTGGGGACGTAGGAGTATGTGCTCTCAGCCGAAGAGGCAACCTCTACCGTCTCGCCGAACAACTTGGCCTCGGCCAGTGCCTTCTTGGCCCAGACGCCCGTGTTCAGGTAGGCGGCCTTGTGCTCCAGCAGGTTATAGGGCACCATGCAGAACTGCAGGCTTGCGCCACCGCCGAGGAAGAGCACCGAGTAGCCCTCGGGTATGTCGAGCAACTCCTTGAACAGGGCCACCGTCTCATCGACAACGGGCTGGAAGTTCTTGGCTCTGTGGCTCATTTCCATTAGACTCAGGCCGCTACCCTCGAAGTCGAGGCAAGCAGCAGCAGTGGCCTCCATGACCTCGCGCGGGAGTTTCGAGGGGCCGGCATTGAAGTTGTACTTTTTCATGACTTTTGCTGTGTTTGGGTTCGTATTGGTTATTTGCTCACAAATGTACGAAGAAATGCCGACCTGACCAAATGTTTTGGCACAAAAGATAGGCACGACCCTATAGTGTAGAGCCGTGCCTGGGGAAGTTTTTAGCCTTGCCTTATCGGGTGAGGACCTTCCGCACCTGTCCGTCGGCTGTGCGAACGATGTTCAGGCCTTTGCCGATTGCGGGACGCCGCCGGCCGCTTAGGTCATAGACGGCTGTCGGAGTGCTCTCCAAAGGAATCTGGCTGACGGAGGTGGGGACTGCGGTGTTGAGTCGGCAATCGAGCAAGAGGAACTCGTCGAAGCCCGAGCCGTTGTTGGCAAGGCGGATGACGTAGTTGCCCGCCTGGGCGATGTCGAACTCGAGTTCGTAGGTGCGTGCCGAAGTGAGGTTGGCCGTCGTGCTTCCGTTGGCATTCGGTGTTGCAGAACATACGCCGCTCTGTGCCACCGTCGTGCCCTCGGAGTCGAGGATGCTGGCCTTGTAGCGCGGTGTGCCCTTCCAGGCAGCACAGGCAAAGGAGAGCCTGTAGTGCCCGGGCCCGAGCGTAAGCGGATAGGCCGACTGGCGACCATACTCAGCACAGTCTTCGCGCCAATACAGAGCCTTGCCCTGATAGCCCGTGAAGCCCGAGAAGAGGCGGGCGCCGGCGCTGTACGAGTTGGGATACTCGTGGACCTCTCCCCCACCCTGTACACAACGCCATCCCTCGGGTATGGACGTGCTGGCAGCCGTCAGGTCAAGACCATAGACAAGGGTACGGTCTGTGAAGACGGGTTGCAGGGTGACGTTGTCGTCAGGCATCGTGAAGGTGAGTTGGTTCGGGTCGTCGCCCAACTCGATTGTGCGGGCCATCGAGTAATAGACGGAACTGATGACGCGCAACTCGGTCAGCTGGTACCCCTCCTCCGCATCAACGCGCAGGGTCACCTGCTCGCCCTCGGCCGCCTCCGACAGGTCGGGCGTGACGGTGCCATGTTCCGCCTGTCGTACACTTACGAGGAAGCGTTCGGCCTCGGTGCCCGCGGGGGCATAGATGACCTGGTCGATAATGATGGGCAGACCGGACGAATTGTTAAGCACGAGCGTGTTGTCTCCCTCGCGCAGACTGGCTTCGAAGGATGCTTTTGCCCATTCTCCGGCCTCCGTCTTGTCGCAACGAAGGAACTGGCGCGAGCCGTTGACGGTTACCGATATATTACCCGTGCGCACGGAACAGGTATAGCGCAGGGTGATGGTGTAGTCGCCCGCTGCCGGCAACGAGAGTTGGTGACGCAGGGAACCGCTCGTGCTGGTGCCCATCTCGACGAAACCATTGCCGGCAAACTCCCCCATATCAGGCGCATACCATCCGCTATTGGTCAGGCTCACCGACTTCACACTCTTGTAGTCCATGTCCTCGGCTTCGACGATGATGGGGCCCGTATAGGCCTCCGGCTGCCGGGGAAGGTCTGTGCTGAGCGACTGGGCAGGCAGCAGGTCCGTAGCCTTTTCACCGGCATCTCCTGTGCAGGTCACGTTGAGGTCGAAGGGGCCCATGTGTCTGACCTCGATGGTGAGCCGGCCCGTTTCGGCATCCCATTGGTGGCTGACCTCGCCCGTAGCCTTGCCGCGTCGCGAGGCGGTGACCTGAGGCTCGCGAGCCACGCCCGATAAGACGATGAGGTCCGAGACTTGGGCCGTAGTATCGGTACGGAAGTTGTTGAGGTAGAAGTCGATGTGGTCCTGTTCCTCGCGGACGAGTACCGTAGAGAGACGCCCCAGGGTCAGTCGGAGAGAGTCGCACGTGTTATAGAGCAAGGGCACCAGGCCTGTGGCAGTGGTCTTCTTGTTCAGATAGGAGTAAGGCATGTAGGTGACAAGTTGGTTGCGCACGCGTGCTACGTAGAGGTCGCCCTCGGATACCGTCGGGTAGAGTTCGTTGAACTCTGCGCTCTTCTTGGCCACCGTACTCCAGCGTGAGGAGTAGGCCGTGCGGTTCACCTTGACGGGGATGGACTTCGCCAGGTCATCAGCCAGTTCGGGCGCAATGGGGACGGCTCCGTACCGGCCCGTGCTCTTGAAGTAGCAACTGTTCTCCATCCATTGGCCATTGCCTTTATTGAAGGGGTCGGTCTGCTTGTAGAGTCCGTCGTACAGGGTTCCCCAGGCGGCATACTTGTCTTCGTCGGAGCCCGACGTGCCGTTGGCCACGATGACGACCTTGGTCCTATCGACCACCTCCTGGCGCGATGGGATGTAGAGCGTGCCGTCGATAATCTTCCGGAACATGTCAATCCAGATGTTGTCGAAGCCCGGGAAGGTGCCCCAGTTGCGACGCGTATATCCGCCGACGGTCGAATTGCTGAGGTTCTGGAAGTCCTCCGTCCAGATAAGTTCCGGCCCGTCCCAGACGGCACCGCCGTTCACACCCGTCTGTTCCATGACCGTGCCGATGCCCGCCGCTACGGGATACTTCTTCCCGTGGTTGCTTCCGAGCACATTGTCCAGGGCTCCGTTCCAGCCGCAATTGTCGTAGCGGACACCATAGTTCCGGGCCAGACCAGCCACGAAGGGGCCAAAGGTCACGCTCTCGTTGTTGTAGAAGCACGACGAGGTGGTGTACTTGTAGAGCCACAGGACCGACTCGGGATAGTCGCGGCAGGCCTGTAGGAGGTCCTTGTTGCGCTTCATCATGCCCACGGGGTTAAGCCCGTGCGACCAGATGTTGCCACAGAACGAGATGGTGAGGAATCCGCCATATCGGTGGTGCATCGGTATGAGCTTGGCAAACAGGGCTATGCGTGAGGCCTGGGTGCTCGAACTCTTGTCGCCCGACTCGTCGAAGCCCCAGAACTGCTCGGCATAGTTCCAGCCGAGGAAGTTCGGAAAGCGGCGGAAGAAGTATTCGAAGGTCTCCAGGTCGTCGTCCTGTATGTGGGTGTGGCCGCCACTGGCTGGTTGGCAAGTAAACCACAGGCCATTCTTTTGGCAGATGGTGCCCCAGGAGCGATAGGTCCGAACCGCACAGCGTGGCATTTTGTACATGTTGCGCTCCGTGTCGTACTGGCACGAGAAGGAGAGGTTCATGCACACGTAGGGACGAATGTCCTCGGGGATGAGGTCGATAATCTTTTGCGGGTCGGCCGTGTTCCATACATCGACGTGTACCATCCAGAGCGGATGACGGTTATCGATAGGCCGACGTTGTTGAGCCGCGACCGAAAGGCTCACGAATAGCAGCACGAGGGCTGCCAGGGTACGAATTGCTTTCATGTATTGTATGTTTTATTTAGCTCTCAAGGTGTAAGTATGGCCCGCCTGGGTCGGGAGGTCGTATTCATAGACCGGACGGATAAGCCCGACGAGGGGCATCTCCTCAGGCTGTATGGAGGAGCGTAGAGGCTGTCTGATAGAGGCCTGTTGCAGGAGCGGGTTCGGACTCATGCCCTCGGCCCGTTTCAGGCCTTTACAGGAAAGCGGAACATAGGAACGCACGCGCAGGATTCCACCTATGGAGGAACGAATCGTGGCCTTCTCTACCGAACCCTTCCTCCACTCGATATCGACTTCGAAGCCACCACGTGCCCGGAGTCCGCTTACCCTACCCTCTTCCCATGCATCGGGTAAGGCGGGAAGCAGGTGGACGGCCCCATCGTGACTCTGGAGGAGTATCTCGCTGATACCTGCGGTGGCCCCGAAGTTGCCGTCAATCTGGAAGGGCGGATGGGCATCGAAGAGGTTCGGATAAGTCCTGCCGTCGGGATATTGCCGGGCCTTGCTGTCCTCAGGCAATAGGCGCAACATGTTGCGGATAATCCGGAAGGCGTGGTTGCCATCCTGCATACGTGCCCAGAAGTTTATCTTCCATCCCAGACTCCACCCTGTGGCCTGGTCGCCACGTTGGTGGAGGGTCGTGGCTGCGGCCGCGAAGAGTTCGGGGTGGCGGTACGGCGATATCTGGTTTGAGGGATATAGTCCATAGAGGTGCGAGATGTGGCGATGCTCGTTCCTCGGGTCGTCGGCATCCTCCTGCCACTCTTGCAGTTGGCCGTACTGCCCTATCCGCATGGGCGGCAACTCGCGGATGGTCCTTTCCAGCGTGTCGCAATAGTCCGCCTGGTTGCCCAGGATGCGTGCTGCCTGCAGGGCATTTGAAAGGGCGTCGAAGGCAATCTGGTTGTCCATCGTCGTACCGGCACTCAGGGGCGAACGCTTACCTCTCGGGGCTTGCTCGGGACTGACGGAGGGGACGACGACGAGATAGCCCGTCCGCGGGTCACGCTGCATGTAGTCGAGATAGAAGTCGGCCGCCCCCCGGATGACTGGGAACCACTGGCGCAGAAAGTCCCGGTCTCCCGTAAACAGATAGTGCTGCCACAGGTGGGTCGAGAGCCACGCCCCCCCGTTGGGGAACATGCCCCAGAAAGCGCCGTCCACGGGACCGGCAATGCGCCACAGGTCGGTATTATGATGGGCCATCCATCCTCGGCAACCATACATCTCGCGGGCAGTCCGGGCCCCCGTCACGCTCAGGTCGCGAATCAGGTGGAACAGGGGCTCCTGCGTCTCGAACAGGTTCGTGGGCAGTGCAGGCCAGTAGTTCATCTCGGTATTGATGTTGATGGTGTACTTCGAGTCCCAAGGGGCATTCATCTTGTCGTTCCACACGCCTTGCAGATTGGCGGGCTGGCCACCGGGCTGAGAGGATGAAATGAGCAGATAGCGGCCATAGTTGAAGAGCAATGTCACCAGACCCAGGTCGTTCGACTCGTAAAACTTATCCAGCCGCTGGTCGGTGGGGAGTGAGGAAGTGAGGGAATGGCGGAGTGACGAAGTGAGGCTGAGCCTGACACGCCCGTACTGAGCCTTGTAGGCGCGTTCGTGGCGAGCGAGCAGTTGCTTGTATGAGAGGGCGCCCAGCGCGTGCAGACTCTCTTCGTTGCATTTTGCAGCATCGGCCGAGACATCGTGGTAGTTCACGAAGTTCGTGGCTGCACAGATGAGCAGGGTTACCTCCGTAGCCCCCCGGATGTCGAGCGCCTCAGTGCCTTCTGCTACTCGCCCGTCGGTGCGATGCACTTGGGCCACGCATTGGGCATGCAATCTTGAGGCTATGCCCTCCTGCTCTACCCCGTCTATGTCGGCAATAAGGCGTGCCTGCTGAGTACTTAATCGAGCCTTTAGCTGCGAGTCGTAACCCAGATGTAGGTCCATCCGTCCGCCCTTTGCCGTCATGCGGACTACGATGGTCTTGTCGCTCAACGAAGCAAACACCACGCGCTCATAACTGACGCCGTCGGCCTTGAATCGTGTGGTAGCGACGGCTCTTTCCAAGTCGAGGTCGCGACGGTAGTCCGTAACCCGTGACTCGTCGAGATTCCGTAGTTCCATCTTCAGGTTGCCCAAAGGCAGGAAACGCATGCCATGAGGTCCCTTTACAAAGTGCTGGTTGACCAGCGCCTCGGCCTCGGCTTCCCGGTCTTCGAAAATCAGTTGCCGGACCTCAGCCAGATGTCCGAGCGACTCCCGGCTGTTATTGTCGTGCGGTCCCCCACTCCAGAAGGTTTCCTCGTTCAGTTGCAGGGTCTCCGTCCGAGTGCCACCGAACACCATAACCCCCAATTTACTATTGCCCACAGGCAGTGCCTCGAGCCAATGCCGCGCAGGATGGTTGTACCAAAGTCGGTCTCCGTCGCTGCCTGCCACCCAAGTCGGAATGAGCAGCATCAGGAGTCCCAAGAGCATATTGTTTCGCATCGTCATAAATATTTTTGAATATTTGCAGGCAAAGATACATATTTCCCCGTACATCTCCAGTCGTCACTCGTCTCAAAGACCTTTGCTCGTGTCTCACATCGTAAAATCGCTCGCCTTTTTTGTTTATATGGTTAATATTTCGTACCTTTGCACGCAATAATCAAAAATAAGGTAAAAAGTAACACTAAAGAGATGAAAGCATTTGTTTTCCCTGGTCAGGGTGCCCAATTCACAGGAATGGGCAAAGACCTCTATGAGACTAACGACGAGGCTCGCGCGATGTTCGAGCGTGCCAACGAGGTACTTGGCTTCCGTATTACCGACACGATGTTCGAAGGGACAGCCGACGAGTTGAAGCAGACGCGCGTGACCCAGCCCGCTGTATTCCTCCACAGTGTCATCAGTGCCCTTTGTCTGGGCGAACAGTTCCAACCCGACATGGTCGGTGGCCACTCGCTGGGAGAGTTCAGCGCACTGGTTGCCGCCGGAGCTCTCGACTTCGAGGATGGTCTTCGTCTCGTCTATGCACGTGCCCAGGCCATGCAAAAGGCATGCGAGGTCCGTCCCAGCACAATGGCGGCCATCATTGGCCTTTCCGATGAGGATGTAGAGCGCGTTTGCCAGGAGGTAAGTCAGGAAGTAGGCGTAGTTGTCCCCGCCAATTATAACTGTCCGGGCCAGCTCGTTATCAGTGGCGAGGTGGAGGCCGTGAACGAGGCTTGCAACCGCCTGAAAGAGGCTGGTGCCCGTCGTGCTCTTCCCCTGCCCGTAGGCGGAGCATTCCATTCGCCCCTGATGCAACCTGCCAAGGACGAGTTGCAGGCTGCTATCGAGCAAACCGAGTTCCGCACACCGCGTTGTCCCATCTATCAGAATGTCGATGGCCGTGCCCACACCGATGCCACAGAAATCAAACAGAACCTCATTGCCCAACTCACGGCCAGCGTGCGCTGGACACAGGAGGTCAACTCTATGCTCGAAGCCGGAGCAACGGAGTTCACCGAGTGTGGCCCGGGTAAAGCACTGCAAGGCATGATAGCCAAGATTGCTCATGGACGCGAAGGTATCACCATACAAGGCATCTAAGCGAGTGAAAAGGACACTCCTGCTGCTGGCTATTGCCCTCGTGGCACTTGCCAGTTGCACCGACAAGGACAACAAAACTATGGACCAGAAGAAAGAGAAAATGGTGATATACCAGGTGCTTCCACGCCTCTTTGGCAACGACAATCGCACCTGTCAGCCCGATGGCTCGAAACAAGTGAACGGCTGTGGCCACATGGCCGACTTCACACCTCGCGCCCTTGGGCAGATTCGAAGCCTCGGTGCCACACACGTGTGGTACACGGGCATCATCGAACATGCCACCCAGACCGACTATTCGCTCTATGGTATTCCCTCCGACAACGGAGCTGTGGTCAAGGGCATGGCTGGGTCGCCCTATGCTATTCGCGACTACTACGACGTTGACCCCGATATCGCCACGAGCATCCCTGCCCGCATGGCCGAGTTCGAGCAACTGGTGCGTCGTACCCACGAGGCAGGCATGCGCGTTATCATCGACTTCGTCCCCAACCATGTGGCACGCCAGTATCATAGCGATGCCAAACCCGACAGCATCCGCGACTTGGGCGAAGACGACGACCGCACACAGGCCTTCAGCCCCCAGAACAATTTCTACTACATACCTGGCGAGCCTCTCCGCATCGAGGGCGTTGACCTGAATGGCTATGAGGAGTTTCCTGCTCGTGCCACGGGCAACGACCAGTTCTCCGCTACCCCGCGTCACGACGATTGGTACGAGACGGTGAAGCTCAATTACGGCGTTGACTATCTCGATGGCCGTACCACACACTTCGACCCAGTGCCACGCACCTGGAAGATGATGCTCCAGATACTCCAGTTCTGGGCCTCAAAGGATATCGACGGGTTCCGTTGCGATATGGCCGAGATGGTGCCCGTAGAGTTCTGGCGCTGGGCCATCACACAGGTCAAGGCCTTGCACCCGAGGATTATCTTCATTGCCGAGATATATAATCCCGAGGCTTATCATACCTATATTGAGCAGGGTCACTTCGACTATCTCTACGACAAAGTCGGGATGTACGACTGCCTGCGCGCCGTAACCCAAGGTAACATGCAGGCGAGCGATATCACACGCGCTTGGCAAGCTACCGACGACATTCGCCAGCACATGCTCTACTTCCTCGAGAACCACGATGAGCAGCGTATCGCCAGCGACTTCTTTGCCGGCGATGGTGATTGCGGTCGTGCACCGATGATTGTCAGCGCCTGCCTTGGCACCAATCCGATAATGGTATATTTCGGTCAGGAACTGGGCGAACGCGCTATGGATGCCGAGGGATTTAGCGGACGCGACGGACGCACGACCATCTTCGACTACTGGACGGTGGATGCCGTACGCCGTTGGCGCAATCATGGTCGCTTCGACAACCGTCAGCTCACGCCCAAGGAGGTGTCTCTGCAACAATTCTATAGCCGTCTGCTCCACCTCGTGGGCGAAGAACCTGCTCTGCGAGAGGGCGAGATGTACGACCTCATGTATGCCAATCTGCGCAACGAGCGATTCAATGCCGGTCGTCACTTTGCCTTTGTGCGTCGGTTGGGCAATGAACTTATCCTTGTCGTGGCCAACTTCGACGAGCAGGATGCCGAGGTCGAGATTAACATCCCTGCCCACCTCTTCGAGTTCTTCGGCCTGCCCGAGTCCGAAGCAGTACAGGCACAAGGGTTGCTCTCTGACTGTCCCTTCCACATCAGCTTCACGAGCCACCAGCCTACGCGTCTGCTCGTTCCTGCCCACAATGGCCGGCTGTTGAAGTTCCGACTATAGGCTATACGATAAAAGAAACAGACAAAGACGTAATGAGCAGCCAAACTATGGCTGCTCATTATCTTTTTCTCACCTCCCGCTATATCGTTTGATAAGGTTGTAGGCTCCGTAGAGACCGAGTTCGCCTGCCTGACTGAGGTCGGCGAGTCCCTGCTGCGTATGACCGTCGAGCAGCCGGACAATACCTCGGTTGTACCAGGCTTCGGGAAAGCGGGGGTCGAGTTCAATGGCTCGCGTATAGGCCTCGATGGCATGGTCGTACTCGTGGAGCTGGACGTAGATGCCTCCCATGTTGTAGTGGGCATAGACCATATTGGGTTCCAGCTGGAGGAGGTGTTGCAAATCCTCAAGAGCCTGTCCGTAGGCAATCTTACCCTCGGTGGTGGGCGACAGGGGGAGCATGTCTGCTGATGCGTTTTGTGCCATCATCTGGGCACAGCGCATCTGGGCACGCAGGAAGTACGAAACGGGGACAAGCGGTTGCAGGACAATGGCACGTGTCATGTCGCTGATGGCGGCCTCGAAGTCGCGTACATGATAGTAGTCGAGGGCACGACGGACGTATAGTCCTGCCGTTTCGGGGGAGTCGGAGAGTACTTCGGTTACGGCCTTGATGTCAGAGAAGTGGAGGTTCATGCTCTCCTCCGTGACGTTGGCTTCGAGGTTCGAGAGGAAGACCTCAGTAGGTAGGGCTTCGCTCTGGTTGAGTTGTTCCACGAGCCGATGGAAGGGGATGAACGAGTGTGCCTGATTCTGCCGGCGATAATACGTAAGCACATACTGGGGTTCGGGCACGAGGTCAGTTTGGCGATTCTGTACGCGGCCTCGGTATTCGCTGGTATATTCCTGTTTGTCGGGCTCTCGCGTGTCCTCCTCCACGATTTTGTTGTAGTCCTCGGGGTTGCGGTCGCTCTTCTTACGGGTGCGTGCATGGCTCTTGTAGGTGCCCGTGCGCTTCTCCATCTCAGCCTTCAGGACCTTGAATTCGTCACGCTCAGCCCCATACGTGTCGCCTATCTTGCGGCGTATCTGGGCCCGGGTTTGGTAACCAGTCCAGAACTCGGGATACTCTTCGATGACGGCCGAGATGTCGCGGATGGCCCCTTTATAGTCGCCAGTCTGGTCGAGCAACAGGGCACGGTTGTAGAGGGCTATGGTGTTGTCGGGCTCTTGCTCCAGGACGAAGTTGAAGTCCTCGATGGCCCGGTTGTCGTCGCCCACCTGAGCACGCAGCAGGCCACGGTTGAAGTGGCCCAGGTAGTTGCCTGGCTCTATCTCGAGTGCAGCATCGTAGTCGGTCATAGCCCCACGTAGGTTTTGCTGATTGATGCGTGCCAAAGCTCGGTAGATGTAGAGTCCTGCATTACGGGGCAGTTGCACGATGGCCTTATCCAGATCGGCCTCACCCTCGGCATACTTTCCGCGATTGAGGTCAACCATGGCCTTCATGCTCCAGGCCGGTCCCTCGTAGGGATTAACCTCAAGAGCCCGGTCTATCCACGCTTCGGCTCGCGCGGTATCTTGCTGGGCAAACCCCACCTGAGCCTTCATGGTGTATCCCTCTGCTTCCTTGGGCCATTGGCGTATCATGATGTCGAGCGACGAGTCGGCTCGTTCGTAGGCCTTCTGTTCCATCTGGCAAAGGACGAGATTGTGAAGCAAACCTTGGTCCATTGGGTTTATGGAGGTAGCCTTATGGTAGTCCTGCTCAGCATCGGCGAAATGCTTCTGATTGACTCGGCAGAGGGCACGTAGGATGTAGGGATTCCCAAGGTAGGGATTGCGCTCTATGGCGCTGGAGCAATCGAGTTCTGCCCCATTGTAGTCCTCGAGATAGAACTTGGCCAACCCACGAAAGAAGTAGGGTTCGGAGAGGAAGGGTTTGGCCGCAATGACCATATTGAAGCGCTGGATGGAGAGCACATAGTCCTCGTAGTAGAGGGCATTGCGCCCCATCAGCATCACGCGGTCGGTGTTGATTTGCGCAAGCGCAGAATTGACAATGGATAATTGACAATTGACAATGAGCAGTATGATGTATATGAGCCGCTTCATGAATTATCAATTATCAATTATCAATTGCCAATAGTCAATTGCCACTGGTTCAGTGGCGTACCTTTACCTTGTACGAGCAGGAGAAACGGCCCTTCAGAAGGTCATTGAGCTGACCCTTCACCAACTGACGGCGAAGTCCCGTAAGGCGGTCGGTGAAGACCTCCCCCTCCAGGTGGTCGAACTCATGCTGCATAACGCGAGCCAGATAGCCCGTCACCCATTCATCGTGTTCTTGGAACTGTTCGTCCTGATAGGTGACACGGATGCGGGTCGGACGGCGCACCTTCTCATGTATGCCGGGCAGGGAGAGACAGCCCTCCTCCGAAACGTCGGTCTCCGTATCGTCGTACTCCTCGATGTAGGGGTTGATATAGACCTGACGGAAGCCTTTGTATTCGGGCAAATCCTCGCTGATGGGGTCGAGGTCGATGACCACCAGTCGGATGCTCAGTCCCACCTGTGGCGCAGCCAGGCCGATGCCTTCGCTTCGGGCCAGCGTATCCCACATGTTTTGTATTAGTTGGGGCAACTCGGGGTAGTCAGCATCAATCTCCTCTGCCACCTTTCGCAAGACGGGTTGCCCATATGTATAGATTGGTAATATCATGTCAGTTCAAAGTTTAATTCTTCGTTCCATCCATCCTTGCAGGATGATGCAGGCTGAGATTTCATCAACGAGAGCCTTGTTGCGGCGGGCCATCTTGCCGATACCGCTCTCGAGCATCGTCTGATGGGCCATGACACTGGTGAAGCGCTCGTCCCACCACTCAACGGGTATCGTCGGCAGACTTTGTTGCAACTTCTCTACAAAGCGCCGCACATTGGCCAGGTTGTCGCTCTCGCGCCCGTTGGTCTGCATGGGTTTGCCCACTACGAAGCGTTCCACCCGCTCACGCGCTACATAGTCCTTCAAGAAGGGCAACAACTGGTGCGTATCTACCGTAGTGAGGCCATTCGCTATTATCTGCAAAGGGTCCGTCACAGCTATTCCCGTGCGACGGACCCCGTAGTCTATTGCAAGAACTCTACCCAACTTTCCCCTGGCTTACTTCTGATAGAGCAACCAAGCGTCGGGATAGGTGCCCAGCAGAGCGGCACGGCTCTGTGCAGCCTGTTCCTTGGTATCGTGCGTGGTGGCGATGACGCGATAGAAGTTGGTACCGTTGACCACTGCACTTACTATCTGGGCAGCATAGCCCTTCTGAGCCAGTGTCGATTGCAGGCTCTGTGCATTGCTCTGAAGACCAAACGAACCAACGACAACGCTGAAGGCTTTCAGACCGGCACCGCTGACGAGCTTGACAGCCTCAGTGCGCACACTTACATTGCTGTAGTCGGTCGTAGTGGTAGGCGTCGTGGGGGTCACGGGAGTAACCTGCACGGGGGTAGTCTGCTGAGTCGGGGTGGTGGTGACAACCGTACCCGTCTGAGCAGCCTGAGCCTTCTCATAAGCCTTCTTGTAAGCACTCTCGCTGCTCTTGCAGCTTGTCATGGCGAGAACCATGCACAGGGCTGAGCCCAAAAACAATAACTTCTTCATAATATTAATTAAATATGTAAGTTTGTATGCCTGATAATTCGCCACAAAAATAACTATTCTCGACGACATAACAAAGCAGACACACTGAAAAAATGTTAAATCGAGGCATTATTTTCACTTTTCCCTTCTCTCTTATCGCACAAATATGTATCTTTGTCCCGAAAGAACGCATTATTAACCCACTAAAACCGTACGAAGATGAGAGCATTTAGTTATTTCGTAGCATTCATTGGTGGCGCAGCAGTAGGTGCAGCCGCAGGTCTTCTCCTTGCCCCTGAAAAGGGAGACGTACTTCGTGAAAAGATTGCCGAAGCACTGCGCAAGCGTGGCATCCGTCTCTCTCCGAAGGAGATGAGCAACCTCGTGGACGAGATCGCCGAGGAACTTCAGCCCGAAGAATAATGTTCGGATTTGCCGACACCAAACAACAGATGCAGGACCTTCTCCTGGAGACCCGCTCTTACGTGGGACTCCAGAAGAAAGCCCTTGTCGTCGAGACGCGTGACAAGCTGAGTGTCTTGCTCTCGCGTCTGGCCATAGCTGTCGTGTGCCTTGTGCTGGGCGGTATGGCCTTGCTGTTCTTCTCCTTCTTCTTGGCCTACATCATCGGCCAGGCGTTGGGGAATGTGGCATTGGGTTTTGCGATTGTCACCCTCTTGGTGGTGGCCCTGCTGGCCATCTTCTGGCGGATGAGGTCGGCGTGGGTTATCCTGCCCATAACGTCGATGATGCACAACCTCTTTACCGTCGATGACAAACCGTTGGAGGCCGCCGAGGTGAGCGAGGAACTGCACGAAAGCCGCACGCGTATGTCGTCGGGGTTCGAGCAACTCATGGGTACGAGCCAACGGCCTGTCACCCACGTCGAGAACGTGAGCAACTGGGTAAGCCGTGCCTTTGCCGCCTATGAGGGAGTGCGCATTGGGCTGAGTGCCTTCCGTGCCTTCACCAGCATCTTCGGACGCAAACGACGCAAACGCAGATGAGCGACGGCAACTTCAACAGGTCTCTCCTACCCCACACGCCCTTCCAGAGCGGATTGCAGGCAGGCAAGTCGATGGGTCGCATGCATGCGCTTGAGGCCTTTCGCGACTATCTCATGCGCTTCCATCCCGACCTCGACGACAACGGTGTGTTGGAGCAAATCGAGCGTTTCCGCCAACTCCTTTCCTCCCGATTGAAGTGAGATTGCGCCTTCTCGCGCGCACGTGTGCAGTAAAGAAATAAGGTAGTTTAGCCCGCGGGCTAAACTACCTTTACTTTTGCGGCCAGGGCCTTTGTCTTGTCTCGTAAGGCATCCTGGTCGGCATCGAGTGTGTCCCAGCAGACGACCACACCCATGCGGCGCCCCACATGGGCAACCGGTTTGCCGAAGATGCGCAGCCGGGTGCGCTCGGCCGCACAAACGTCGGCCATACCCTCGTAGTCCGGATGGTCAGTCTCCACCTCGGAAAGGATTACCGCGCTGGCTCCCTGTCGCTCCTGCGTGATGCCAGGGATGGGGAGGTCGAGGATGGCACGGGCGTGCAGTTCGAACTCGCTGAGGTTCTGCGTCTCGGCCAGGGTGACCATGCCTGTATCGTGCGGACGCGGCGATAGTTCGCTAAAGAGCACCCCCTCTCGCTCACTCACGAAGAACTCTACGCCCCAGATGCCTGCTCCTGTGAGCGACTCGGTGACGAGAGCCGCCATGCGCTGGGCCTCCCGCAAGTGTTCGGGACGCATCCGTCGGGGTTGGAAACTCTCGCGATAGTCGCCCCCCTTCTGCACGTGGCCTATGGGCTGGCAGAAGAGCGTCGGACCGTGCTGCTGCGTGACGGTGAGCAGGGTTATCTCGTAGTCGAAGGGGATGAACTGCTCGACGATGACCTCCATGATGTCGCCTCTGGCGCCGGCACATGCGGCATCCCAGGCCTTCTGCAACTCGTCGGGCGAATCGACCTTACTCTGGCCGTGACCCGACGACGACATCAGGGGTTTGACGATGAGGGGGTAGCCAATCTCCTGGGCAGCCGTCTGGAACTCCTCGAACGTGCGCGCATAGCGGTAGTCGGCCGTATGCAGTCCGAGTTCCGTATGGGCCAGTTCGCGGATGGACTTACGATTCATCGTAAAGTTCACGGCACGCGCGCTGGGCACTACCTGAATGCCTCGCTGTTCGCAGTCGTAGAGGCGTTCGGTGCGAATGGCCTCGATTTCAGGCACAATGATGTCGGGCTTTACTTCATCCACGACGCGCATCAAGGCATCGCCGTCGAGCATCGGGAATACGCGGCACTCGTCGGCCACCTGCATGGCTGGGGCTCCTGCATACTTGTCGCAGGCTACCACATACTGGCCCTTCCGCTTCAGGGCGATTACCAGTTCTTTGCCCAGTTCGCCTGAGCCTAATAGGAGAATCTTCTTCATTGATGTTCGGGTTTTAATAGGTCGTTAACAGTCTTTACGGGGTTGAAGGTCTCGAGGGGCACCTCGACGAAGATGGTCGCCCAGTTGCTCATGGCTCCGTTCCAGAGTCCCGGCAGTTCCAGTGCCTTCAGTTCGCGGCCATTCTTACTCTTGTAGGAGATGAATCCCGTCTGCGGGTCAACATAGCGAGGCAGGTCGAAGCGTTCGCCCTTATAGTCGCGTATGCCACATACGAGGTCAACGGGGTTGAAGTGTGTGCCCTCCGTAAACATGCGCACGTACTCGGGATTCCCCTTGTCTATCTGGCTGCTCTCGAGAATCTGCAACGAGATGCTTCCGTCGGGGTTATAGGCCAGGAACGGGCCGCCGCCGGGTTCGCCCACGTTCTTCACGACGCCGCAGACGCGCATGGGGCGGTTGAGTTTGCTGCGCAGGAACGAGACGAGTTCGGCATCCTCCAGGTCCTTCAGCCCGGGCACGTCGGTCGATAGCGTGTGGCGCACGAAGCGTATCATCTCCTCTATCTGTTCGTGGGTGTACCTACCCGTATCGAGCAGGCGCAGGTACTCGAAACTCTTCTCCTGAGCCCCGACGAGCACGCCGGCTATCACCTGCTTCCAGCGCACGGTGGCGGGTTTCAGACGGTCGGGCACGACATTGTCGATGTTCTTGATGAAGACGATGTCGCTCTCCAGGTCGCCCAGGTTCTGAATCAGAGCCCCATGCCCTCCGGGCCGGAAGAGCAGCGACCCATCATCCTGGCGGAAGGGCGTATTGTCCATGTTTGCGGCCACCGTATCGGTCGAGGGCTTCTGTTCCGAGAAACTCACGTGGTAGCGGATGCCGAAGCGCTTTTCGTACTCAGGCAGGAGCCGCTCTACCAGTGCCTCGAAGAGTTCACGATGTTCGCGGCTGACGGTGAAGTGTACGTCGGCCTGCCCCTTCGACGAGGCATATAGGGCGGCCTCCACCAGATGTTCCTCCAGCGGGGTGCGCACTTCGTCGTCGTAGGCATGGAATTGCAGTAATCCCTTGGGCAGTTGGCCGTAATTGAGGCCTTCCTCGCTGAGCATTGCGCGAACGACGGTCTTGTACTGGCCCTCGTCGATGAGGGCATCCATCCCCCTACCCTCGTTCACGAAACAGGCGTCGTCGAGCGCCGCCGAGAAGGCAAAATCGTGGAGCCCCTCGAAGAATCGTTTCTCGGCCGGCGTCGTCGGCTCGTCGTAGGGTGCCGAGAGGAACTCGAACATGTCCTTGAACATACGGCTGGCCGCCCCGCTGGCGGGTACGAACTTCGTAATGCGGTGGCCCTCGTCCTTATATCGGTTCCACGCGTCGATGTAGCAGTCGGCCTGCTCGTCATCGACGGCCATGATGCCACGCCCCAGGGCGGCGGCACCCTTAAGCTTCAGGAAGGGGAAACCCGTCTGAAAGTCGCGTAACTGTTGTTCGATTTGGGCTTCACTGATGCCCTTGGCCTCCAGTTGGGCCTTGTCTGCTGGTGTTATCATATCGCTTAGGTTTGGTATTTACTGCATAAAGATACAAATAAATGCCGAAATGAGCACGTAGAATTGAGAATTATTTGTAATTTTGACCTCACAAACCTGTGAAGTATGAACCAAGACTTCTTTACCACCGACGAGCGGCAAGCATACACCGAGCTGGAACAGTCACTCTTCCGACGCATGGGCGAGGACGTCAGCCTTGCCGACCTTGAGCACGTACGCACCTACCTGAGCCGAGCCCTCAACGAAGGCAAGATTACGCGCAACCGCTTCGCCCTCAACCCCCTTCTCCTGGATTTGCAGACGGCCCAACTCGTAGCCGACGAGATAGGCCTGACGCGCAGCGTGCTGCTGGGTATCATGCTCAGCAGTGCCATGCTCGAGGGCGCATGCACGCTCGACGAGGTGCGGCGCGACTTCGGCAACGACGTGGCCGTAATCCTGCACGGCATGACCCGCATCAAGGAACTCTACCAGAAGTCGGCCTCCGTAGAGACGGAGAACTTCCGTTCCCTCTTGGTCACCTTTGCCGAGGACATGCGCGTCATACTCATCATGATAGCTGCCAGCGTCACAATCATGCGCCAAATCAAGGACACCGCCAATCTGGAGGCACAGCGCCAGATATCGAACGAGGCCGCCTACCTCTACGCCCCACTGGCCCATAAGCTGGGACTCTACAAACTGAAGTCGGAACTCGAAGACCTCAGCCTGAAGTACCTCGAACACGACGCCTACTACCACATCAAGGACATGCTGAACGAGACGAAGAAGAGCCGCGACCAGTACATCGAACGCTTCATCGGCCCCATCGACGAGAAACTCACGGCCGCCGGACTACGCTACCACATGAAGGGGCGCACCAAGTCGATACACTCCATCTGGCAGAAGATGAAGAAACAGCGCGTCGATGTCGATGGCGTCTATGACCTCTTCGCCATCCGCATCATACTGGACTCCCCGCCCGAACGCGAACGAGCCGACTGCTGGCAAGTCTTCTCCATCGTCACCGACATGTACCAGTCGAACCCCAAGCGCATGCGCGACTGGCTGACCGTGCCCAAGTCCAACGGCTACGAGAGCCTCCACATCACCGTACTCGGCCCCGAGCAGAAGTGGGTAGAAGTGCAGATACGCACCGAGCGCATGGACGACATCGCCGAGCACGGACTGGCCGCCCACTGGCGCTACAAAGGCATCAAGGGCGCCCAAGGAGGCATCGACAATTGGCTGGCCAACATACGTGCCGCACTGGAGACCAACGACGACATGCAGATGATGGAACAGTTCAAGCTCGACCTGGTCGAGGACGAAGTCTTCGTCTTCACCCCCCGGGGCGACCTCTTCAAACTCCCCATGGGCGCCACCGTCCTCGACTTCGCCTACGCCATCCACACCAAGGTTGGCAACCGCTGCACCGGCGCACGCATCGGCAACCGCAACGTCACCCTGCGCCACAAACTCCAAAGCGGCGACCAGGTGGAAATCCTGACCTCCAACAACCAGACCCCCAAACAGGACTGGCTCAACATCGTCACCACCAGCCGCGCCCGCTCCAAGATACGCCAGAGCGTCAAGGAGATGCAGGCCGGACAAACCACCCTGGCCAAGGAACTCCTCGAACGGAAGATGAAAAACCGCAAGATAGACATGCACGAGCCCACCCTGATGCACACCATCAAGCGCATGGGCTTCAAGGTCGTCACCGACTTCTATCAAGCCCTGGCCCAGGAGCGCATCGACGTCAACGACGTCCTCGAAGTCTATCAGGCCCAGCAACGCCACGAACGTGGCGAGGACGCCTCCGAGACCCGTTCGGCCAGCGACTTCGTCATGCAGGACACCACCGGCCCCGCCGCCCACGCCCAGTCGCAGGACGTACTCGTCATCGACCAGAACCTCCGCGGCATCGACTTCCAGCTGGCCCGCTGCTGCCACCCCATCTATGGCGACGAAGTCTTCGGATTCGTAGGCAGCCAGGGCGGTATCAAGATACACCGCACCGACTGCCCCAACGCACGCCAGATGCGCCAGCGCAGCCCCTGGCGCGTCGTCAAGGCCCGCTGGGCGTCGAAGCGAGGCAGCCAGTACAGCATCACCCTGCGCATCATCGGCCAGGACGACATGGGCATCGTCAACAACATCACCAGCATCATCTCGAAGGAGGAAAAGATGCTCATGCGCAGCATCAGCATCGACTCCCACGACGGTCTCTTCTCCGGCCACCTGACCGTCGTGCTCGAAAACACCGACCGCCTCCAGCAACTCATCCGCAAGCTCAAGACCATCAAGGGCGTGAAGAACGTCACCCGCGTCTGACTGCCCGGGAGGCTTTGGGACTAATCAAACATCCGCCCCGCACATCGTCTTCTGCGGATTCCCACTTCGCTGGTGTCTCCATACGCCACATATAAACGAAATGCTGCAACCACGACACAGGGTGAGGTGGTTGCAGCATTTCGTCTGTTACCGAGAGGTTATGCCCTTACTTAATCATGACCTTCTTCGTCGTCCCATCCGAGAAGCGGATGATGTTCAGGCCCTTTACGAGGCGACTGCGCTGGACGCCCTTCATGTCAAACACCTTGTAGCCCTGCACATCAGCATCGATGCCACTGACGGGAGTATTGTCTTCCACCGTAACTACGCAAACGTCCATAAATCCACCATCAACAGTTGTTGCGATAACTACAGCCGTACCGTATCCAACTGCTACAATAGTCCCATTCGATACGACGCAGATGCTCTCATCCGAACTTTTCCAGTTCACTTCTTTATTGGATGCATCTTCTGGATGTACAGAAGCAGTTATTTGCCCACTATCGCCAATACTTTCCAAGACATAAGTGCTGTTGCTCAGTTCTATGCCTGTAACTGGTTGAAGAACCTTCACCTTGCATGAATCCGTTGCTTCAGGATTATCTACAGATACAACTTTAATCCATGCTTCGCCAGGCTTTAATGCTGTGATAGTTCCTTTTTCGTCAACTTTTGCAATTTCTATATCCGAGGAAGTCCACTTTAGGGATTGGTCATCCGCATCTAATGGGGTAATTGCAACAGACAAGAATCCTTGCTCATCTTTATTTATCGTTATTTCGTGCTTATTCAAAGTAATCTTTTCAACTGGATTTACTTCTATAATGTTTGTACTTGACCAACCTGAATTTTCATATGCACTTTTGGCACCTTTAGGTACATATACCGTTGCTCCTTCAAACCATTTTGTGGCAAACCGCCAGTCTGTTATTTGGGGGGGTGTCATTTGGTTAATATGAAAAGTCAGGCCCTCTCCGGATGCGCTATAGATAGAATAACTATTGTACCCTCCATTTAGCGTTATTGGGGAGTCTCCAATAAAAATGTGGCACCCTTTTTTGTAAATAAAGGCTGTTAGGGGATATGACGTGAGTGTTTGGGGAATGATGATAGTATCTGGGGTACACAAATCAAACGTATGATAATAATCGGAGTCGTTTCCTACAAATTTATTTCCGTATTTCGCATTACCTAAAAACTCCAAACTATCTAAATCATTAAAGTTACATGAAGATAGTCCCGATTTTGAAAAAGCGGCAGTGCCTATGTACCTAACCTTAGGCGAAAACTTTACAGATTTTATTTTTGTAGTATATCCTGTTTCTGGTGCCCGGCATAAGGCCTCATCTGGAATAGAATCAACATTTTCACTTATATCTAAATGACCAATATCAACTTTTCCAGACCACAGACACTTTTGATTTATGTATTTCAAGCGACAGTTAAAGTATAATGTATCTACATATAAATTGTTTACAATATTTTCTGCTGTTGTAATGCTTTTGGGTATTCTATACACTCTAATGGAGTCCATCTTTGCCAAGCCAAGACTTTTCAATTCATTGTGGTTTCCACCAGATGTTTCACTCACAACATGGCAATCGGCTAAATCAAGTTCTCCATCAAGACTATACAATTGAATCAAAGTTCCTATGAACTTCAAATCTGTATTATTAATATACCCCGTAACCTTCAGGTCTCTCACCGTTAGTTGGTCACCATAGATGATTTTACTTGACAGCCATCCTGGTGTTTGGTTGTCAACGGTTAGGCTTGTTGCTTGTGCATTGGCCCATAAACTGATGCAAAGCATCAAACATAAAAGACAAATCTTCTTCATAACTTTAAGTATTTTGAAATTAAACAATTAGATTTCTCTATAAGGCACACAGGATAAAGATAGAGGGATTTTGACTTCACAAGAATGTAAGAACAGTTGCAATCCCCTTTTGACATTTTCTGTTTGAATGCCTGGCCCAACAATAATTTCCTTTAGACTCTTAATCGGGATAGGAATTTTTACGAATGGCACCAAATTCCCTTTTACAGAAGTCCTGAAACAAATGGATTCATTAATATTGTGGGGCATAGCAACAACTCTTTTTTCGTTCTCGTAAGCAAATGCTGAATCTTTAATACAAGCGCTGACTATGGGAATCATTGTTCCAATGGTTTGAGTTTTCTCCAAAAAACTTTTAGTTCCTTCCAAATAGAATTTATATTCCTGCCCAATAATCTCCCCCAAGGCCTTCATTGTGGATTCATCATTATTGCTTTGACCTAAATATAAGGTACTAAGAGCGGGAAATACTATCATCATTTCGTTCTTTGTATGGAAAAATTTTTCATCAAAGCAAAGACATATCCCATTACCGTTTTCTCCATAGGTCGACCACATAGGGAGATAATCTTTTTCTTTGGAAAATGAGATTACAAATACCGTTTTGTCCTCATTATAAAAATGTTCCTCAAATACTTTAGAAAAAGGTGACTTTTCAGTTTCCTTCATGAAGTTAGACAAACGGATATCTGCAGGCACATCATTTGCATCTTCATAGCCGCAAAGGGTTTCTATAAGTACATCCCAACCATATTGCATTTCTGTCGGGTCGTTCATCATGTATATGCTACTCGCCCAAAAGACTATGTTATCCTTATCTTCTGACTGACGATAGTTATTCAGTATACTATTAGCAGTTTGTAAAGTTGTATAATGGTAAATCATTAGCCATACATTCCATGTGGCTCTCTACATGGATCTTAATAATAGATGTTCGCTGATATACAAAAAAGCGTGAGTGCCATTACTCGTTGCTTGTCCCATGTGTTGAGGTCTTAGGAAACCCTTCTTATCGAGACAAGCAACTCAGACCCCACGCCGATATGTTATACGATACACCTGTTTTACACAAATAATAAAACAGAGCATGTTACTAACATACCCGTGACATCTATCGTTGCTGCCGTTCTCTGATAAGAATGAAATTTCCTAAGTTTCAACACATCAAGAACAAAGCGCGTGATAAACGCCTTTCCATATATGGTATCCCCACGACAAACGGGGCCCGCTGGCCACCATTTTCGTCCCAACGCATACGCGTTATCGGCGCAGGGATGCTGCAAAGATACGAATAAAAATTTAATGTTTAATGGTTGACGGTTAATTTTTTCATGGCGAGATAAGTGTTTCGCACTAGTAAAAGGCGGAACACCCAGATGGAAAAGGCTTAGCCTAAGGGTGCAAAGTTGTTAAGATAAGGATGCTTGCTATGTTCATAAGTTTGGAACGTACGTTCCAAACTTATGAACGCACGTCCCGAACCTTGGAACGTGCGTTCATAACTTTGAAAATCTTTATGCTGTGGCACAAACGGGGGCAAAAAAAAGAAAAAGCCCCCTCTCCCACACGATGGGGAGAGAGGGCCTTTGGGTTACTTGCGAACAAGCTCGGGCAAGCGGACCTCGGTGCCGACGTAGAGGTTGCTGGCCTGCGAGGCGGTGTAGCCGTTGTGGCGGATGATGTAGTTGATGAGTCGCTTGTCGCCGTAGTGTTCCTGAGCGAGTTTCGACAGGTCGTCGCCGCGCTGGAGGGTGTAGGTGGCCTTTGTGCCTACAATCCAGTACTCACCACCCTCTATCTGGGCGTAGTCGGCCGCAAGTTCCTCGGCCGTCCGGACGGGTTCGGCGGGCGCCTGGGACGCGGCGTCGGTGGTGTCGGGCGCGGCCTCCACTTGCTCTGCGGCTACGGGCTGCGGGGCAGTATCGCCTGGCTTGTGGGCGAAGTAGAGCCAGCAGAGCCCGGCTGCGACGAGCAGGGCCAGCAGGGCCCACAGCCACCACTTCGACCCCTGCTGCCGGGGCTCTTCTGGTTCTTCCCTGGCGGGCTCGGGCTCGGGTTCTGGTTCAGGCTCAGGCTCCGGTTCTGGTTCGGGCTCCGGTTCTGGTTCAGGCTCCGGTTCGGGCTCGGGTTCTGGTTCTGGGTCGGGTTCGGGCTCTGGTTCGAGGGCGACGGGTGCCTCTACGGCCATAGGCGTCTCCTCGGGTTCGGGTTCGGGGGTGTCGATGCGCTCCATGTCCTCGGTCTTCGTCTCGTCGTTCAGCACGACGGTGTCGAAGTCGGCAAAGGGCTTGTTCACGCGGTCGCGCAGGACGGGGTCGGGCGAGAAGGTGACCTTGGCATGGCTGTCGATGGTGAAGCGCTCGCCCGTATTGACGTTGACGCTCTCACGGCTGCCTACGGTGACGAGCTTGAAGGTGCCCAGCCCCTTGACCTTGACGCTCTGCTCGGTGAGCAGGTAGTCCTTGATAATCTCGAATGCATTGCGCACGAAGGCTTCTGCATCACTCTTCGAAATGCCCTTGCGCTTGGCAAGACCATCGGCTAAATCCTGTATCAGTATCTTATCCATAGCGCTTAGAGTTTTTCCTTAAGGGTTGCACTGGGGCGGAAGTTGAGCACCATCTTGGGCGGAATCAGCATGCGCTGCTTCGTTGAGGGGTTGACGACTACGCGTTCCAGTTTCTTCTTGACTTCGAAGTTGCCGAAACCTGAGATGGAGACGGTGGCCTCGTCCTCGAGCCGGGACGTCATCTCGGAGACGAGATTCGTCATCAGGGCTGAGGCCTCCTTCAGGGAGAGGTCTGACCGCTTGGCCAGTTCGCTAATAAACTCCTTGTTGTTCATGTCTTTATGCGGTATTATTTGATGTGTGCGTATAGGTCGAAATCGTCGGCCGAGTCGATGTGGCAGGTGTAGAACTCCCCTACCCTGGGACAAGGGGCCGCGGAGGCGGAGATGAGCACCTCGGGGTCAACCTCCGGCGAGTCGAACTCGGTACGGCCCACGTAGTAGTCGCCCTCCTGGCGGTCGATGACAACGCGAAGGTCGCGGCCGACCTTGGCCTCCTGTATCTCGGCGGAGATGCGCTGTTGCAGGCGCATGAGACGGCTCAGACGGGCCTGCTTCACGTCGTCGGGGATGTCGTCGGCATAGTGCTCGGCGCTGTAGGTCCCCATCTCCTGGCTATAGGCAAAGGCGCCCATGCGCTCGAAGCGGGCCCAACGGACAAACGAGAGCAACTCCTCGAAGGCCTCCTCCGTCTCGCCCGGATGGCCCACCATGAGCGTGGTGCGCAGGTGGATGCCGGGGACCTCGCGACGGAAGTCTTCGACGAAGCGATAGGTCTCTTCCCTGGTAATGTGGCGACGCATGGCCGAGAGCACGGGGTCGGCAATGTGCTGCAGGGCAACGTCCATGTACTTGCAGACGTTGTCGCGCTCGCGCATTACGCGGAACAGTTCCCTCGGGAAGTCGGTCGGATAGGCATAGTGGAGACGAATCCACTCGACGCCCGGTATGTCGGACATGCGCTCGACCAACTCGGCTATGGAGCGACGATGGTAGAGGTCGAGCCCGTAGTAGGTAAGTTCTTGGGCAATGACCTGGAACTCCCTGACGCCTTGCGCGACCAAGAGACGCACTTCGTCGAGGACCTCCTCCATCGGCCGACTCTTGTGGCGACCCGTAATGATGGGTATGGCGCAGTAGGAGCAATGGCGGTCGCAGCCTTCGCTAATCTTCAGATAGGCATAGTGGGGCGGAGTGGTCAGGTGGCGGTGGTGGCGCAGGTCGGTGCGATAGGGCTTGCCCAGTTCCGTAAGCAGGCCGTCCCAGTCGAACTTGCCGAAGTAGCGGTCAACCTCGGGTATCTCCTGCTCCAGGTCCTGGAGGAAGCGTTGCGACAGGCACCCCATCACGTAGAGCCGTTGCAGACGGCCTTCGGCCTTCCGTTGGGCAAGGGAGAGGATGGTGTTGATGCTCTCCTCCTGGGCGTCGGCGATGAAGCCGCAGGTATTCACTACGGCAATCTCGCCCTGGGGCGCCTCGCTATCGTGCGTGACCTGATAGCCGTTGGCCTCCAACTGGCAAATCAGACGTTCCGAATCGACAAGATTCTTCGAACAGCCCAGTGTGATGATATCTACCGTATTGCGCTTCACCCCTTAAATAGTGAGTTGACGAAGTCGAGTCGGTTGAAGGGTTGTAGGTCTTCCATACCCTCGCCCAGACCGATGTAGCGGACGGGAATCTTGAATTGGTCGCTAATGCCGATGACGACGCCTCCCTTGGCCGTTCCGTCGAGTTTGGTGATGGCCATAGAGGTGACGTCGGTGGCGGCCGTAAACTGCTTGGCCTGCTCGAAGGCGTTCTGGCCCGTTGAACCGTCGAGGACGAGCATCACGTCGTGGGGTGCATCGGGCACCACCTTCTGCATGACGCGCTTAATCTTCGAGAGTTCGTCCATCAGGCCTTTCTTGTTGTGCAGACGGCCTGCCGTATCGATGAGCACGACGTCGGCACCTTGGCTGGCGGCACTTTGAAGTGTATCAAATGCCACGCTGGCGGGGTCGCTTCCCATTTGCTGTTTTACCACAGGTACGCCCACGCGCTCGCCCCAAATGACTATCTGCTCGACGGCGGCAGCACGGAAGGTGTCGGCCGCACCCAGTACGACCTTCAGACCGGCCTGTTTGAACTGGTAGGCCAGCTTGCCGATGGTGGTAGTCTTGCCCACCCCATTTACGCCAACGACCATGATGACGTAGGGCTTCTTGTCGGTCGGAATCTGGTAACCTTCGGTATCGGACTGGTTATTCTCGGTCAGCAGGGCGGCAATCTCGTCGCGCAGGATGCCGTTCAGCTCTGCCGTATTCACATACTTGTCGCGCTCGACACGTTCCTCGATGCGACGGATGATATTGAGTGTCGTATCTACGCCCACATCGCTGGTCACAAGGACCTCCTCCAGGTTGTCGAGCACGTCGTCATCGACCTTCGACTTACCGGCGACGGCACGCGTCAGCTTGCCAAAGAAACTTTCTTTGGTCTTCTCGAGTCCCTTGTCAAGCGTTTCGACCTGCTCTTCCTTGTTCTTTTTGAATAAATTGAAAAATCCCATACACAATCAATTTGAGGACAAAGATACGAAGAATTTGTCAAAAACGCGATGAAATGGGTAAAAAAAGATTACATCGCAAAGACATCGAAGCCACCATCGACCTTTGCCACCGTGCCTGTGACGAAGCGCGAGGCATCGGAGATGAGGTAGTGGATGGTGCCGCAGAGTTCCTCCGGCTCGCCCATACGGCCGAAAGGCGTCTGGCGAATGACGTCGCGCCCACGCTCGGTAAAGCTGCCGTCGGGATTGGTCAGTAGCGAACGATTCTGGTTCGTGATGAAGAAACCCGGGGCTATGGCATTGATGCGGATGCCGTTGCCAAACTTGCGGGCGGCCTCTGCAGCCATGTAGGCCGTGAAGTTGTTGATGCCCGCCTTAGCCGCAGCATAGCCGCAAACGCGCGTCATCGGACGGAACGAGGCCATCGACGAGAAGTTGACGATAGAGCCCCTCCCCCGTTCGGCCATCGGACGCAGGAAGGCCTGTGTGGGAATGACGGTTCCCGTGAGGTTGAGGTCGAGCACACGTTGGAAGGCTTCGGGGTCGAGGTCGAAGATGGTCTGGTCGGGACCGATGGTGGCACCAGGCATATTGCCTCCCGCAGCATTCAGTAGGCTATCCACACGACCATACTTGGACACGATATCCCGTACGTTTTGCTCAACCAGTTCAGCGTTCAGCACATCGGTAATCAGAAAGTCGGCCTTACCGCCCGCGGCTTCAATCTCGGCTACGAGGGCGTGGCCCTCGGCCTCCTTGCGTCCCAATATCACGGGGATGGCACCCTCACGAGCCAGATATCTGGCAATAGTACTGGCCAGAACGCCCAATCCGCCAGTGATGGCGACGACTTGGCCTTGAATATTGAATAGAGAGTTCATAGTATGTGTGTGTAATTTTATTGATGACCTAATCGAAGAATCCGGGTTGGTGATAGGGAATGCCGAGCTCGCGATCGACAGTGGCCAGGATTCCCTGTACCTGTCCCATTGCAAACATGCGACCGAGGAACGAATAGCCAGCATTGTAGCCCCGCGACTCGTCGCCCAGCATTGTCATACCGTGATCGACTCGCATGGGCAGGGCGGGATTCTGGCGCTCGAAGATGCGGCAAAGCTCGATGATATCCGCCCGACCTCCCAGATGACTGGCTTCCGTGAAGTCGCCATTGGGGAAAATGTGGCACGAACGGAGGTGGACAAACCACGTGCGCGAAGCGTACTTGCGAGCCATCTCCACCACATTGTTGTGGGCCCCGGCGGAGAGCGATCCGGCACAGAACGTAAGACCGTTGTGGGGATTATCTACCGCCTTGAGCATCCATTCGATGTCTTGGTCGGAGTTCACGATTCGCGGCAGGCCCAGGACGGGAATGGGGGGGTCGTCGGGATGGATGCACATGTCTATTCCACACTCCTCACAAACGGGCATGATGGCGGAGAGGAAGTAGCGAAGATTCTCGCGCAAATAATCTTTCGAGATACCTTCATATTGGGCCAGCAATTGACGGAATAGTTCGAGGGGGTGTTCGTCGTCCTCGCGTATGTTGCCGCTCACGAAACCCTGCGTCTTCACGATGATGTTCTCTACAAGACGGTGCTCGGCCTCCGGAGTCATGGTCTTGCGCAGTTCCTCGACCTCTGCCAACACGTCGCGCCCTGGGAAGCGACTGAACGAGGCCCATTCCTCACGAGCCCCCTCACGCTTCAGTATGTAAATGTCGAAATAGGCAAATTCGGAATACGAGAAGTAGAGGTTTGAGGAACCATTGGGATTGGGGTGCAGAAGGTCGGTTCGTGCCCAGTCGAGCACAGGCATGAAGTTATAGCAGATGGTGTGTATCCCCTCTGCCGCAAGGTTGCGGAGGCTCTGGCAATAGACCGCAATTTGCTGGTCACGGTCGGGAGCGGCATACTTGATAGTCTCCGTGACGGGAAGACTCTCCACCACACTCCATCGCATGCCGTATTGTTCGATGTACTCCCGAAGGTCGCGTATCTGCTCGCGAGTCCAGACTTCGCCTAAGGGCACGTCGTGCAGGGCCGTAACAATGCCTTCTACACCTATCTGTCTCAACATGGCAAGGGTTATCTTATCTTTCTTGCCAAACCATCTCCATGTCCTTTCCATATCCTAATACAGGGGCTTTTCAATATTCAATTTTCTTGTATCTGGGCACAAGGCTCTTCATAATGAGCCACGCCAATAAATAACCTACTGCACAATAGCAGAAGATAATCATGTAACCAGCCTCCTTCCCTTCGAAACCGAGAAGGTGAAATGCACTACCCTGGGCCGCAGAATAGTCGAAGAGATAGCCCGCCCCCATGTTGATGGCAAACGAGGCTATGCCACCGGCCATTGTGCCAATTCCCGTAATTGTGGCCACCGTGCTCTTGGGGAACATGTCACCTATCGTAGAATAGAGGTTGGCCGACCAGGACTGGTGACCTGCACCCGCCAAACCAATGATGACGGCGGGCCACCAGGCACTGAACTGTCCCAGATACTGAGCAAACAAGGCTGTCAGAGGGAGGAAGGCAAACATCAACATCGCACGCATGCGACCGGAATAGGGTTCCATGCCCCTACGCTCGACAAAGTATTTAGGCAGATAGCCACCGGCACTGATGCTTACAACCGTCACGATAAGGTAGAGCACGAAAATGAGCAGGGCGGCCATCGTGGAATCTGAACGATAGCCGTATTGGTCGCTGAAGTAGGCTGGAGCCCAAAAAAGGAAGAACCACCATGCTCCATCGGTAAAGAACTTACCCACGATGAACGACCACGTCTGGCGATAGGTAAAACACTTCAGATATGGGATTGAGGGCTCATTCTCCTGTACAGGTCCTGTAGCTTCGATTCTGTTATCCTGATTGATGTAGGCAAGTTCCGCAGCATTGACGCGGGAACTCTTGGCCGGCTTCTCATACATCGCATTCCAGAAGAACATCCAGATGAAACCCAAGGCACCAATAATGACGAACGCTGCCTCCCACCCATAGGCACGGGCCAAGAAAGGTATGCTAATGGGGGCGGCCAGGGCGCCAATAGAAGCTCCTGCGTTAAAGATACTGGTGGCCAAGGCCCGGTCTTTCTTCGGAAAATACTCGGCTACGACCTTGATTGCGGCTGGGAAGTTGCCACTCTCGCCCACAGCCAATATCATTCGACAGGCCAAAAAGAGCCAGAAGGACGTTGAGGATATGGCTAATGCGATGGCAGAACCGCTTTCAACAAGACGTAATGCCTCTACATTATCCAGCCCCTGGATATGGATTGTCGCCCAACCACAAAGGGCGTGCAGACAGGCACCCAGGCTCCACACAAAGATTGCAATCAGATAGCCGCGTTTCGTTCCGGCCCAATCGATGAAACGACCTGCAAAGAGACTGATGAGGGCATAAAATATAGAGAATACCGCTGCAATGTTTCCATAGTCAGAGTTGCTCCAATGAAACTCGGGTGCTATGAAGTCCTTCCACGTAAGCGAAAGAACCTGACGATCGAGATAATTAACAAGTGTGGCTACAAACAACAGGGAGCAAAGCCACCAACGCCAGTTTGTCTTTTTCATGATTATAGTATGGTAAGTGCAAAACGCCCCAGTATCCATACAGACACAGGGGCGCTTAATATGTCGGAAATTACAACGTAAGTCCGTTAGCGAGATTATTTGAAGAAATCCTTAACGGCTTCGTTGGGAACCATCTGCTCGTCGAAGATGTAAGCGCCCGTCTTGGGGCTCTTTACCATCTTAATAACCTTGGTATAGCTACGGCCATCGTTCTTGCCAGTCTGCAAGGTGGCCACGGTTTTCTTTGCCATAGTACTCTCTACTTAATCGTTAATTACTTGATTTCCTTGTGTACGGTCATCTTCTTCAAGATGGGATTGTACTTCTTCAACTCCAGACGCTCGGGAGTGTTCTTACGGTTCTTGGTAGTGATGTAGCGGCTGGTGCCGGGCATACCACTTGCCTTGTGCTCGGTGCACTCAAGAATCACCTGCACTCTGTTACCTTTTGCTTTCTTTGCCATAATGTGATTCTCCTTTTTAACCGATTACCTTGATATCCTTCCAATCGCAATAGCCCTTCGCTACAGCCTGATTCAATGCAGCATCGAGGCCAACCTTGTTGATCAAACGAAGACCAGCAGCTGAAATATTCAGCGTAATCCAGCACTCCTGCTCTACATAGTAGAACTTCTTCGAGAACAAGTTTACATCGAAGGTGCGCTTAGTACGACGCTTTGAGTGGGAGACGTTGTTGCCCACCATGGCCTTCTTTCCGGTAATTTGACAAATCTTAGACATTTCTCTAACTTTCTTTCTTTTGCTATCCTAATAGCTTCTTCCAAACAGCGTGCAAAATTACTGCTTTTTTCTCTTATTTCCAAATCTTTCAGCCTTATTTTTTATTTTAAGCCCTTATTTGATGGTCACACGGCTGTATGCAGGCATCTCCATTGGGCAAAAGTCGCCGTCCTGATATTTAAAGTAACCTGTTATGGCTATCATAGCCGCATTGTCGGTGGTGTATCCGAACTTTGGGATAAAGATGTGCCAATGGTATTTCTCTGCATGCTGACGGAAGGCTTCGCGCAATCCCGTATTGGCACTAACACCTCCAGCCACAGCCACCTGACGGATACGTAGGTCGCGAGCAGCCAAACGCAACTTCTTCATCAAGGTATCGACCACGGCACGTTCTATGCTGGCGGCCAGGTCTTCCTTGTGATGCTCGACGAAATCTGGATCTTCCCTGACCCAATCGCGAAGGTTGTAGAGGAACGAAGTCTTGAGCCCGGAGAAACTATAATCGTAACCAGGAATATTGGGCTTTGAAAAGTGGTAGGCTTCGGGATTGCCTTGACGAGCCAAGCGGTCGATAATCGGTCCGCCAGGATAACCTAGTCCCATGACCTTGGCAGCCTTGTCTATGGCCTCACCTGCTGCATCATCGATGGTCTGTCCGATGACTTCCATATCGTTATAGGCATTCACCTTGATAATCTGTGAGTTGCCACCGCTCACAAGCAAGCAGAGGAAGGGGAAACGGGGTGGACGGAACTCCTCGCCTTCCGTCTGTATGAAATGGGCAAGGACATGACCTTGCAGATGGTTTACGTCAATCATGGGAATGCCCAAAGATGCGGCCATCCCCTTAGCAAACGATACGCCCACGAGCAGGCTTCCCATAAGGCCAGGACCACGGGTGAATGCGATTGCCGACAAGTCTTCACGCCCCACTCCAGCCCGTTTCAGGGCTTGGTCAACAACGGGTACAATGTTTTGTTGGTGAGCACGACTGGCCAATTCAGGAACGACACCACCATAGCTCTCGTGTACTGCCTGACTTGCCGTGACATTGCTCAGCAATATGCCATTACGGATGACGGCCGCACTGGTGTCGTCGCACGAACTTTCAATGCCTAAAATAATGATATCCTTTCCCATTGCTTAATGTGTAAGTATTTCTACACCATTTTCGGTCATAACGTATGTATGTTCCCATTGCGCACTGGGTTCATAGTCCTCCGTCACGACAATCCACTCCGTAGGGTCGTCTTCATCGAGGCATACCTGCCAATGTCCCAAGTTTATCATCGGCTCGATGGTAAAGGTCATGCCTGGTACCAGCAGCATACCTGTTCCCTTGTGTCCATAATGCTCGACATCGGGCTCTTCGTGGAATTCAAGTCCCACGCCATGTCCGCAGAGATCACGGACTACCGACATGTGGTTCTGGTGGGCATGTTTCTGTATAGCATTTCCTATGTCGCCCACATAGACATAGGGCCGGCTACATACCTGTTCTCCTATCTTCAGGCACTCCCAGGCGACATCGACTAAACGTTGCCAACGAGGTTCCGTCTTTCCTCCTATGACAAACATACGACTGGCGTCGGCGTAGTAGCCATCAAGAATGGTCGTGCAATCGACATTTATGATATCACCAGGTTCAAGAATCTCGTCCTTCGAAGGAATTCCGTGACAGACGACATCGTTGACGCTGGTACAGCACGAATTGGGAAAGCCTTCGTAATTTAGCGGGGCAGGTATGCCTCCGTGTTGCGTGGTATAGTCATAGACGAGTTTGTCTATCTCCCATGTTGACATGCCTGGCCGTATCTTTTCGGCTACCATATCTAACACGGCAGTGTTCAGTACGCCAGCCTTGCGAATGCCTTCTATTTGTTCCGGTGTCTTTATTAGATTGCGCGTCGGGACTAGCTTTCCTCGTCCCTGCGCCTCCAATATGCGACAATCCATCTCGGTCAGGGGCTGGCCTTCAGGCACAACCCAGACATTCTTTTGCTTCTTAGCCACTATTTATACCTAATTATATTATGCGCGTGCGCGTGCGATATAGCCTAGGGCCTCGCGGCACTTGTCGGTAACATATTGCCAGTCCTCAGCTTCCACACGGTCCTTGGGGAAGAGTTTTGAACCCATGCCCACGCAGAAGACGCCAGCCTTAAACCACTTTGCAAGGTTCTCCTCATCAGGTGACACACCACCGGTAACCATAATTTTTGACCAAGGCATGGGAGCCTTCAAGCCCTTCACCATATTAGGACCGACAACATCGCCAGGGAACACTTTCGTCAGGTCGCAACCAAGTTCTTGCGCCTTGCCAATCTCGCTTACAGTCATGCAACCAGGACAATAAGGAACGAGACGCCGATTGCATATGGGAGCAATGTCGGGGTTGAAGAGCGGGCCTACGACGAAGCATGCTCCCAACTGAATGTAGAGAGCTGCCGTAGGAGCATCTACAACACTTCCGATACCGAGTGCCAACTCAGGACACTCCTTTGCTGCAAACTTCACACATTCGGCAAAGACCTCCTGAGCGAAGTCGCCACGATTCGTAAACTCAAAGGCACGCACGCCACCATCGTAGCAGGCCTTGATAACCCGCTTGGCAACCTCTGCATCCTTGTGATAGAACACGGGAACCATGCCCGTATCTGCTATCTTCTGCAATACTGCTATCTTATCAAACTTTGCCATATCTCGATTCTTAATTATCAGCGTTGTACACGTCCGTTCGCACGACCTGCGACCAAGGCTTCCACCTCGTCGGCACTTACCAGATTGAAGTCACCATTGATTGTATGCTTCAGCGCACTTGCAGCCACAGCGAACTCCAAAGCCTCGCCCTGTGTATGCTTGGTCAGCAAGCCATGAATCAAACCGCCAGAGAATGAGTCGCCGCCACCTACTCGGTCGATGATGGGATTGATTTCATAACGCTTCGACTGATAGAATTCCTTACCGTCAAAGATGAGCGCCTTCCAGCCATTGAACGTGGCTGAATAACTCTCGCGCAAAGTCGATACGACGTATTCGAATCCGAACTCTTCGCGCATCTGGCGGAAGATACCCTCATAGCCAGCGGCATCGGTTTGTCCACCTTCGACATCGGCATCAGGCTTGAATCCGAGGCAGAGTTCGGCATCTTCTTCGTTACCGATGCAAACGTCAACATACTTCATCAGAGGACGCATGATGCTGATGGCTTTCTCACTTGTCCACAACTTCTTGCGGAAATTAAGGTCAACGCTGACCTTGACCCCATGACGCTTCGCTGCCTCACAAGCCAGACGGGTCAGTTCTGCAGCTTTGTCTGAGATTGCAGGTGTGATTCCGCTCCAATGGAACCAGTCGGCACCTTCCATAATCTGGTCGAAGTCGAAGTCTTCAGGGGTAGCCTCTGCAATGGCACTATGGGCGCGGTCATAAATTACCTTGGAAGGTCGCATCGAAGCCCCTGTCTCTGCATAGTAAATACCTATGCGTTCACCACCTCTTGCCACGTAGTTTGTATCTACACCATAGCGGCGTAGGGCATTGAGTGCTATCTGCCCAATCTCGTGCTTAGGCAATTTGGTTACAAAATAGGCATCGTGCCCATAGTTGGCAAGCGATATAGCCACATTGGCCTCACCGCCACCTGGGATGATGCGGAATGATTCACTCTGAATGAAACGGTCGTTTCCTTGCGGAGACAGGCGGAGCATAATCTCGCCCAGCGTTACAATCTTTGCCATTTTGATATGGTTAATTAGAATTTATACTTTACACTATTTCGTGCAAAGATACGAAGAAGCACCGAGAAATGCAAGAAAAAGGCCGATTTACTTCCTCAGAAATCTGCGATAAGCAATTGGTGACATCCCCACATGGCGTACGACATAGCGACCAAAGAAAGAGTTGTTGCTAAAGCCCAACTTATCCGACACTTCCTTGATACCGCAATTTGTCGACTTCAGATAGTAGCGCACATCCTCCATGACAAACTTGTCAATCCAATCTAAAGCCGTAAGTCCGCTAAACTTGTCACAAACGTATGACAGATACTTTGGCGTCACGCCCAATTGGTTGGCATAGGAACCTACGGGATTGCGTTTCACCTTCGCTTCGGCCAGCAACCTGAAAAAGCGGAAGAATACGGATTTGGAGTAAACCGTAACCTCCTGTCGTACGCCCGACGAGGCATACTTGCTGCAAAGTTCCAACACAAGCGCCTCGAGTTGGATGCGTAACAAGTCAGAGCGATAGACAATACTCACATCGTCCATGATTGAGCGGGAGAGTTTGCTATAATACTCTATACGCCGACATTCGCTCTTTGCCAGCGTAAGCTGTATCATATTCTCGATATAGATGGCACGAACCCAAGCCTCTATCTTATCACCCAGAATACCATAGAGGAGACGGTCGGAGAGGCACAAAGCCTTAGCCTTGAAATCCGTACTGCCAGAGAAGTTTCCAACCAGCATATGTGACGGACAGATGAGTACCTGGTTAGCCTTGATGTTATACGAGTTCCCATTTATATCAACCAACGCCGTACCCTGTGTGCATAACACCAATACGTTCATCTGTGACCTCATCATCGTGTGCTCACTAATCAGGATATCTGCAATGTGAGTCGAGATGGCAAAATCACCTCCATCCGTAAAGTCTATTGATGGATTTTTTGTGCTATCTTCATTAAGGAACAAGTCTTTAATCTGCCCTTCCCTTTCTTTCTTTCTCCTCATTGTTAAATGTCAATTTTGTCTAATCGAATGTAAATGTACGAAAATATTTTATACCAGCCAACAAGTTGGCTAAAGAAGATACAAAATGACGAATTATTTTCACTTTATGAACAAAGTTGAAGAGGATAACAGCACGTTGTTTTTGCTTTAAGTCTTGTTTCATCCAATATTATTTCGTAACTTTGGGGCCGTTATGATTATCCGTAAAGCAGAATTTGTAGTAAGTAGTCCTCGCGTAGGTATGTGTCCGCCGACACAGGAACCAGAGTATGCCTTCATCGGCAGGAGCAACGTAGGTAAGTCAAGTCTTATCAACATGCTGACCAACCACAGCAGTCTTGCCAAGACATCGGCCACACCAGGCAAGACTATGCTCATCAATCACTTTCGTATCAACGACGAGTGGTTCCTCGTTGACCTTCCCGGCTATGGTTATGCCAAACGAAGCAAGAAGGAACAGGACAAACTGGTGGAGATGATACGTGGCTACATCATGGAACGTGAGCAGATGGTCAACTTGTTCCTGCTCATCGACAGTCGCCATGCACCTCAGCACATTGACCTTGAATTCATGGAATGGTTGGGCGAAAACGGTGTCCCTTTCAGCATCATATTTACTAAAGCCGACAAACTAAGCAAGCGACAACTGAACGATAATCTTCAAGTCTATCTAAAAGCGCTCGAAGAGCAATGGGAAGAACTCCCTCCCTACTTTATCACCAGTGCCGAGAACCGTCAGGGACGTGACGAAGTGCTGGGTTACATCGAATCCATCAATCAGAAACTGTAGTTCAAGCCTAGGCTCAACCATTCCTTGAACATCAGATAACCGTGCTCTCTCTTGTAGTTGCGGCTACTATCGTCAAAGCGCGGATAGGCATAGAACTTGGCCGACAGGTATTTGTTGATGGTGAAGTCTAGCGTGTTTTCCCACTCAAACAACGTGCTGTGGAAATTCGAGAACCAATAGAAGCGACTCGTCCACATGACGTTCTTCATAATCTTTATCTTGCTGTTCACCGTCAGGTTGGGACCGAACTTGTGGAGAAAGTGGTCGTCCATGTGTTCCATACCATAGGTGCGCGTGTACCAATATTTATAGCGTCCGTAGCCACTACCGTCCAGAAGCATATTGCCCTCGTCGTCCATATCGAAGTGTCTCGAGTGCAATTTACCCACATAAGTCATGTAGTATGCCAAGGGAGACATATATACTGAAAGATCGACCTTGCCATTCTTGCTCTTATACTTATAGTCCATACCTACGGAAACGGTCAGATACAGTGGCGTACCGAAGCAAGACTTCCAGTCCTGCTTATTCTTCTCGTAATATGGAGCCAACTGGGTGTACGACATCACCTGGCCCGTGTAGAACCAGTTTTTGGCAGCCTTGTAACCAAGCTTCGAGGTCAGTCGCAACAAGTTGCTCGTCACGCGGAATTTATGATAGTCGTCACTGGTTGTCGTCTGGAAACCGAGTTGGGCCTCCAATTTGTTATCCCACTGCACTTTCCGTTTATTGTCATAGTTGGCCTCGAGGGTCAGCATGCCGATGCCTTGATAGTTGTTCTCACCACCCTGATACCAGTTCTCGGAGAAGTACGACTGGGTGAACTGCAATGAGGCGTTTCCCTTAAACTTCCAGAAGTTAGGCTTCTTGGGGATTACGGTTATCGTATCGGGCATATCGGTCTCCAAGTCAACAACGACGGCCTTTTCGGCCAGTTTCGGTTCAACCACCGTCACAGGCGATTTAATCTCCTCACGCAAGGCTGGTTCTTCCTTCAGCACTTCCTCGGTACGACTTATCAGACCGGGATTGTTTACATATAGTTGTGCCAGTGCATAGTCGGAGGCCTCGGTAGCTCCCAATGCAGGTGAAATGGCTGATGGCGATGTCTGTGGCCAACTGATGCCCATCACTTGATGGAGCGGGCGGCCATAATAGGTGCCAGGTGTCATAAGACGGAAGAAGTAGGGATTCAGCTGCATGTTCTCAGCCTTGCTTGCCACGTTGCTCAATGACTCGTCGCGCGTTTGGGCCAACAACTCCAATGCCTGCTCGTAAGCTGCATAGATGCTATCGTTCGCTGTGGGTGTCTTACTCGCTATTCGCTCACTTGCATAAGCCGGAAGCATGAATAGGCATACTACCACTAAGGAATAAAACTTCGTCATAAGTACTAAAATTTTCTACAAAGATAGTTATTTTGGGGGATATATGTCTCGCTTTACTGATATTTTTTGTATCTTTGCGCGTTATTATGTAAAATCTCTAAATAAGAATATGGATAAAAACACAGTTACAGGATTCGTGCTCATCGCACTGGTACTAATCGCCTTCTCGTGGTGGAGCCGCCCTAGCGAGGCCCAGTTGAGGGAAATGGCACGTCAAGACTCTATTGCACAAGTAGAACAAGCCAAGGCACAGGTTGAGGCAGAGAAGGCTCTCCTTACTGAGCAAGCAAAGGAGGCAGATAACATTGATTCCACATCGGCCTTCTTCACCAGCAAGAAAGGGGAAGGGCAACTTGTGAGGTTAGATAATACTCTCGTCGGCGTGACGTTGAGCACCCGTGGAGGCATGGTTGAGCAAGCAGTACTGCATGATTATAAGAACCAGCAGGGTAAGGAGGTTACCCTACTTTCAGCCGACGATAGTCACATGGCTTTTGCCCTGGCTGGTAAGAACGAAAACATCACGAGCGACGACCTCTACTTCATCGTAACCGAACAGACCGACACTACTGCCACCCTACAAGCCCAGACGGTCTCAGGAGGAACCCTGAGCCTGCGTTATTACCTGCATCCTGAAAGCTACATGCTCGACCTCGTTATCGAGAGCAAGGGACTTCAGCACCTCTTTGCCCCATCGATGAACAGCATCGACCTCACTTGGGAGAACCGTGCGCAACAGCAGGAGAAAGGTGCTTCGTTTGAAGGCAGATATGCGGCACTTACCTATAAGATTAAAGGACAGGGAACCAAGAAGCTTAACGAGATGAAAGCTACGGAGAAGGACATCGACAAGATACTCGACTGGGTTGACTTTAAGGACCAGTTCTTCTCGGCTATACTGATTGCCCATCAGGACTTCAAGAACGTCCACCTCTCAAGCAATCCCATGGAGAAAGGTAGTGGTTACATAAAGGCTTATTCGGCCCAAATGCAAACCCTGTTCGACCCCACAGGCAAGCAACCCACTCAGCTCCAACTCTACCTTGGTCCTAACGACTTCAGTGCGCTGAAGCATGCCAACCGGCTCTCGCTTACCGGAAAGTCGCTGAAACTTCAAAACCTCGTCTATTTCGGTTGGCCTATAGTTAAGTGGATTAACCGCTGGTTCATCCTCCCCCTGTTTGACGGACTGACCAAGTTGGGCCTAAACATGGGTATCGTGCTCCTGTTGCTTACTGTCATTGTCAAGGCTCTGGTCTATCCCGCTACAAAGAAAAGTTATCTGGCAGGTGCTCGGATGCGTGTCCTGAAGCCTGAAATTGACCAGCTCAACGCTAAATATCCCAAACAGGAAGATGCCATGAAGAAACAACAGGAAATGATGCAGCTCTACTCCCAATATGGCGTATCGCCCATGGGGGGGTGTCTGCCGATGCTCATCCAGATGCCCATCTGGATTGCACTCTTCAACTTCATTCCTAACGCCATCAAACTTCGTGGCGAGAGTTTCCTTTGGGCCAACGACCTCAGTGCCTATGACGACCTTATCCATTGGTCGAAGAACCTGTGGCTCATCGGTGACCACATCAGTATCTTCTGCCTTTTATTCTCGCTCACCAACATTGTCAACATGTTCATCTCCATGCGTCAGCAGCAGAACACGGCCATGATGTCGCCCGAACAACAGCAACAAATGAAGATGATGCAGTGGATGATGGGCATCATGCCAGTATTCTTCTTCTTCATGTTCAACGACTATTCGTCGGGCCTCTCCTACTATTACTTCCTTTCGGGCCTTACGACAATACTCATCATGTGGGCTCTGCGCCGTTTTACTGATGACAAGAAGCTCCGTGCCCAACTCGATGATTACAAGGCTCGTCATGCCAATGACCCCAAGAAGATGGGAGGCCTTGCAGCCCGGCTCGAAGCAATGCAGAAGATGGCCGAGGAACAGCAGAAAATGCGTAAGCGCTAAATAGTAAATGATTAAATGGTAAATGTGAGATGAAGATAGGATTCGACAACGAGAAGTACCTTAAGATACAGAGTGAACGCATACGCGAGCGCATCGCCCAGTTTGACGGAAAACTATATTTGGAATTGGGAGGAAAGCTCTTCGACGACCACCATGCTTCTCGCGTACTGCCTGGCTTCAAGCCTGATTCTAAGTTGCGGATGTTTGCCCAGCTACGCGACCAGTTGGAGATAGTCATCGTCGTTTCGGCCGAGGACATAGAGAAGAACAAGGTACGTGCCGACTTAGGTATCACCTACGACGAGGATGTGCTCCGCCTGAGGGAAGAGTTCATGAACCGCGACTTCATGGTGGGGTCAGTCGTTATTACCCACTATAGCGGACAGCATGCTGCCGATCAGTTCCGCCATCGTCTTGAGCGTCTAGGCATTCGTTCTTATGTCCATTACTTAATAGACGGTTATCCTCATAACGTCGAACTTATAGCTTCAGACGAAGGCTTTGGCAAGAACGACTATGTGGAGACCTCGCGTGAACTGGTTATCGTCACTGCTCCAGGCCCGGGAAGTGGTAAGATGGCCGTGTGTCTCTCACAGCTTTACAACGAAAATAAGCGAGGAGTCAGTGCCGGTTATGCCAAGTTCGAGACCTTCCCCGTATGGAGCCTGCCCCTGAAGCATCCTGTCAATATCGCTTACGAAGCGGCTACTGCCGACCTGAACGATGTGAACATGATTGACCCCTTCCACCTCGAAGCCTACGATAAAATAGCGGTCAACTATAATCGTGATATCGAAATATTCCCCGTACTCAATGCCCTGTTCGAGGGTATATATGGTGGCAGTCCCTACAAGTCGCCTACCGACATGGGCGTCAATATGGTGGGCTTTTGCATCTCCGACGATGAGGTGTGTTGCAATGCCAGCCGTGAAGAAATTATCCGTCGCTACTACGAGGCCACAAACAAGATGGCGAAAGGTGCCGACAACGAGGCCGAGGTCAATAAGATTCTGATGCTCTTCAATCAGGCAAAGATTACCACTGCCTATCGTCGCGTTACCGTAGCCGCACAGGCCAAGCAGGAACTCAGCGGACATACAGCCGCAGCTATGGAGTTGCAGGACGGCACTATCATTACAGCCAAGTCGTCACCCCTATTGGGTTGTTCGGCTGCTCTCCTGCTTAATGCCACCAAGCATCTGGCTGGTATTGATCATGCCGTAAAACTCATTCCCCAACGCATGATTGAGCCCATACAAAAGACTAAGATTGAGTACCTGGGTGGCAAGAATCCACGTCTGCATACCGATGAAGTCTTGGTTGCCTTGAGCGTACTATCACGCGACGACGAGCAATGTCGTCGGGCCCTTGAGCAGTTGCCTATGCTACGTAGTTGCCAAGTCCACTCCACCGTCATGCTCAGCGAGGTAGACCAAAAGATTTTCAAGAAACTCGGCTGTGGTCTGACCTGCGATCCCATACGCAAAAAGTAAATAATACACGCATATCATGAAACGAATCCTTATTATCTTTTCAGCAATTGCCGTCATGAGCGCTTGCAAACAACAAGAAGACAAGACCATCATCACACGGAGCGACATCAAACTTGAGAGCGATGTCATGACTCCCGAGGCCTTGTGGGCTATGGGCCACATTGGTTCCTATGCTGTATCGCCCGACCAAAAGCACTTGGCCTACCAAGTAAGCTATTATAGTGTAGAACAAAACCGTAGCCATACTGTCCTCTATCTGCAAGACATAGCCGAGGGGGCTGAACCCCATCTGCTTACCACCCACAGCGAAAGTGAGAGTGACCCTGTATGGCTCGCCGACAATGAGTTGGCCTTCGCCTCTGAAGGCGAGGTGTGGACCATGAACATTCGTGGCCGAGTGTTAAAGGCTAAAGGCCGTCAGCAGTTGACTAAGACTAATGGCGAGGTCGAGGGCTTTCTCTTCTCACCCGACCAAAAGAAGATAATCCTTATTAAGCAAGTACCCTTTCACGACATCATTGCCGAGCGCCCTGCAGATTTGCCTAAGAGCACTGGCCGTGTGGTCAACGACCTAATGTATCGCCATTGGGACCACTATGTAGAGTCCATACCCCACCCTTTCGTGCTTGACCTGGAGACGGGTGAGGAGCACGACATCCTCGAAGGCCAGCCCTACGAGTGCCCCATGGAACCTTTCGGTGGCATCGAGCAACTGGCTTGGAGCCCAGACTCGAAGTTCATCGCTTTCACCTGTCGCACGAAAACGGGCCTTGACTACAGCATCTCTACAGACAGCGACATTTTCCTCTACAATGTGGAAAGTGGCAACCTGGACGACACTAAGAACCTCTGTAAAGGAGGTATTGAATTCGGTGTAGTGCCCGACGAAGGACTGGCCTACCACACCGACAATATGCTCAATCCCACCAAAACGCTCAAGGAACAGGCCATCAACAAGAAAAGCATTGACTACAACGTGGGTTACGACCAGAACCCCAAGTTCTCGCCCGACGGCAAGTACGTGGCATGGACTTCGATGGAGCGCGACGGCTATGAGGCCGACCGCCAGCGTCTTTGCGTCTATGACCTGCAGAACGGCACGAAGCAATACATTACCGAGACGTTCGACTCTAATGTTGACGACTTTGTATGGGCCAGCGACAGCAAGACCATCTACTTCCTCGGCGTATGGCACGCAACTGAAAATCTCTATCGCACAAACTTGAATGGCGAAGTGACCCAGCTCAGCAACTATCAGGCCGACTTTGGCAGTCTGCAACTCATCGACGACACACACCTACTTCTCGAACGCCACGACTACATGCATCCCGCCGACCTCTACCTTTGTTCCGTAGATGGTGATGCTGTTGCTGATATCCAGCAAATAACTCACGAGAACGACCACATTCTCTCGCAGATTGCTGCTGGCACGAGCGAAGCCCGGTGGATTAAGACTACTACGGGCGAGGATATGCACTACTGGATTGTGAAGCCCCCTCACTTCGACCCGAACAAGAAATACCCAACCCTGCTCTTCTGCGAGGGTGGCCCCCAGAGCCCTGTCAGCCAGTTCTGGTCATATCGTTGGAACTTCATGATTATGGCCGCGCAAGGCTACGTCATCATTGCACCCAATCGTCACGGGTTGCCTGGTTTTGGCCTTGCTTGGCAAGAAGAAATTTCTGGCGACTGGACAGGCCAATGCATGCAAGATTACCTGGCCGCCATTGATGATGCCGCAGAGAATCTGCCCTATGTTGACCGTGACCGCTTGGCTGCCGTAGGCGCTTCATTTGGTGGCTTCAGCGTATATTACCTTGCCGGGCATCACGACAAGCGCTTCAAGTGTTTCATTGCCCACGATGGTGCCTTTAACCTTGAGGCTATGTACACAGAGACCGAAGAGAACTGGTTCTCCAATTGGGAGTATGATGATGCTTATTGGAACAAGGACCAAACGGCTCGTGCCCACAAGACCTACGAAAACAGTCCACATCGCTTTGTCGACCAGTGGGATACGCCCATTCTCTGCATACACGGCGAGAAGGACTATCGCATCAATGCCACTCAGGGAATGTCGGCCTTCAATGCTGCCCGCATGCGAGGCATAGAGGCCCAATTACTTATCTTCCCCGACGAGAACCACTGGGTATTGAAGCCCCAAAATGGTATTCTGTGGCAGCGCACCTACTTCCAGTGGCTCAGCCGTTGGCTTGGGGTGTGAGGTCTTTAAAAGAACTGATAACTTTATAACAAATAACATTTAAACTTTTACTAGAGTAATGACTGAACAAATCAAGACGCTTAGGGATAGTGCGGCTATGCGCTGGACTGCCCTGCTGCTGCTAGCGCTGGCCATGTTCTGCAGCTACATTTTCATGGACATCCTCTCCCCCATCAAGGACTTGATGCAGGAGACGCGCGGATGGGACTCGACAGCCTTCGGTACAATGCAAGGCTCGGAAGTGTTTCTCAACGTTTTCGTCTTCTTCCTCATCTTTGCTGGCATCATTTTGGACAAGATGGGCGTGCGCTTCACAGCCCTGCTTTCTGCCTCTGTGATGTTGGTGGGCGCCATCGTTAAATGGTACGCCGTAAGTGAGTCGTTCATGGGCTCAGGTCTGGAACAATGGTTTACAGACCATCTCAACTACATCCCCGTATTCGACGAGTTGGGTGTATCTCCCTTCTATGAGGGTATGCCTGCCTCGGCTAAGTTTGCAGCTGTGGGCTTCATGGTATTTGGTTGTGGCGTAGAGATGGCCGGCATTACCGTAAGCCGTGGTATTGTAAAGTGGTTCAAGGGTCGTGAGATGGCTCTCGCCATGGGATCGGAAATGGCACTGGCTCGTTTGGGCGTGGCCACCTGCATGATTTTCTCTCCCTTCTTCGCAAAGTTGGGAGGCCAGATGGATGTCAGCCGTTCAGTAGCCTTTGGCGTTGTGTTGCTTTGTATCGCACTGATGATGACTATCGTATATTTCTTCATGGACAAGAAATTGGATGAGCAGACAGGCGAAGCAGAAGAGAAGGACGACCCCTTTAAGGTGAGCGACATCGGTACCATCTTGAGCGATTCAGGCTTTTGGCTTGTAGCTCTACTTTGTGTACTCTACTATTCGGCCATATTCCCCTTCCAGAAGTATGCCGTCAACATGCTACAATGCAACTTAAGCCTGACGGAGCCTGCTTCGAATTCATTTTGGGCTAGTTCAAGCGTAACCATCGTACAGTACGTCATCATGCTCATCGTGGCAGCTGCGGGCTTTGCCTCTAACTTTCAAAAGCGCAAGTCGATGCAGTACGGTCTGCTTACTGTCTCTATCGTAGCATTGGTAACCTATTGCTACATGGGCTACATGCGCCAGTCTGCCGAAAGTATCTTTGCTGTATTCCCTTTGTTGGCTGTGCTCATTACCCCCATTCTGGGTTCGTACGTTGACCACAAGGGTAAGGCAGCCTCGATGCTCGTATTGGGCTCGCTGCTGCTGATTGCCTGCCACCTGACATTTGCCTTTGTACTGCCCATGTTTAAGGGAAGTGCTGTGGGTGGTATAATCATTGCCTACGTAACCATTCTGGTACTAGGAGCTTCGTTCTCTTTGGTACCAGCATCACTATGGCCCTCTGTGCCCAAACTGGTGGACGCCAAGGTAATTGGCTCTGCCTATGCACTGATTTTCTGGATTCAGAACATCGGTCTATGGCTGTTCCCGCTGCTTATCGGTAAGGTACTGGATAAAACAAATCCGGGCGTGACCGACCCGACACAATTCAACTACACGGCTCCGCTTGTGATGTTGGCATCATTGGGAGTCTTGGCGCTTATTCTTGGCCTTATTCTGAAGGTGGTTGACCGCCGCAAGGGCATCGGACTGGAAGAGCCGAATATCAAATAAGCGCTTTGCGTTGGCGTACGGCTTCGTACATTAGAATAGCAGCTGAGACGCTGACATTCAAAGAATCGAGCTGACCGAGCATTGGAATACGGATGTGAGCATCTGCCACCCGTCGCCATTGCTCGGTCAGTCCTGTTGATTCCGTACCCATGACAATGGCCGTAGGCTTGGTCATGTCGGTTTCGTAATAGAGATGGCTGTCCTGTAGTTGTGCCGTAAGGACATTTACCCTATTACGTTTTAGAAAGTCGATACACTCCTCGCTTGTACATGCTACAGTAGGCACAGTGAAGATGGCACCCAAAGAGGCCCGGATAAGGTTAGGGTTGTAGAGGTCTGTCAAAGGGTCGCAGACTATGACCCCCGTAATACCAGCAGCATCAGCCGAGCGCAAAATAGCGCCAAGGTTACCAGGCTTCTCCACACGCTCGAGAACAATGAAGAGAGGAGTCTTAGGTCCTATAAGGGCATTAAGGTCTTTATCTCCCTTGGCTCTCACAAGGGCAATCATGCCTTCCGTAGTACCGCGATAGGCAATGCGCTCATAGAGAGCGGAGGATATAGTGTAAGCCTGCTGCGGCAGGCTTACACCCTCCACCCCGCCCTCATTTAGTAAGTCAGGACAAAAGAAAAGCGTATCGACCTCATAGCCCGCACATAAGCAGTGCTGCAATTCACGGCGTCCCTCCACAACAAAAAGGCCACTCGCACGGCGTTCCTTCGAACTTTGTTGGATGTCCAGGAGACGCTTGACCTTGGGATTCTTCGTGCTTGTGATTGATTCCATATTAATAAAGAACTATGGCTGATTCGGCGGCAATGGTAGCCTTCAACGTACCACGCTTATCGAGGGAAACAGATGTGGCACCTTTTACGTCGTCGAGCCACGTCACTTGCTTGCCTGCTAACATCGGCAATTGAACGTTAAGTTGCAGAGGCTCCTTCTGTCCGTTTAAGGCACAAACGAACCAGCGTTCGCCCGTACGACGAGCTAAGACGAGATTCTTGCCAGGATAACCTGCGATATAGCGCGTCTCATCCCAAACCGTCGGCACCAAGTGCATGAAGTCTATTTGCCAACGAGGCGTCACCTGCTCGTCGAGATTCATAGGTGTAAGTGCAAAATTCTGAACGCTCGACTGGAACGCTATGGCAGTACCCAGTTCGAAGACATCACTCACACGACGGGTCGTTCCACGTTTATTATCACGGCTAAGACGTTGCTGCAATACGGTGCCGCCAAACTCCATCGAGCCCACAGCATTACGGCAGAAGGGATGGAGGGTAGCGTTAAAGCCTTCCATGTCGTCCATGTGCTGGCTGAAAACAAGATTCTCACTCGCAAGCACAGCCTCCGACGAACAGTAGTTGGGATACATCCGCTCCCAGCCGCGTGGCAGCGTGCAACCGTGGAAGATACACTGTATGCCGTAGTCGTTGGCGTCGGAGAGAATCTGTTCGTAGAGTTTGATAGTCTCCTGCTTATCGCCGGCAAAGAAATCGACCTTTATGCCCTTTACGCCATGCTCATGCAACCACTTCATCTCCTTTTTGCGGACGATGGGGCTATACATACGATGCTTTGCACATTGAGGGGCATCGTTCCATCCACCGTTTGAGTTATACCAGACCCATGGGGCTACACCCTTCTGGCGGGCATGGGCAAAGAGTTGTTCCATCCGTTCGTGGCCGATGTTGGTTTCCCAACCTCCATCGATGAGGCAATACTCCCAACCGAGCGCAGAGGCAAGGTCGATGAAGCGAATCTGGTCGTCGTAGTTGATGCTGGCATCTTGCCATATAATCCACGACCAAGTGCTACGGCCGCCCTTATATTCAAAGTTCGGCTCATAGAGAGGTTCTACGACATCCCAGGTTACCGTGCTCTCGACAATGGGACCAAGGCCGGGTGCCAACGTAATGGTACGCCAAGGCGTGGAACCAGGCAGGCCAAATTGTGCGCCCGTACTACCGAATCCATTGTTCTCACCTTCCATAGGGAATGCTATCGTGAAGAGTCCGTCGGCTGTAGGGTCACTCAGATGTGAACCACAATAACGTCCGTCGAGTCCTGTCTCACTAACCTGCAACCAACCGCGGTCGCCAGCATGGAATAGGCAGGGAAAAGTAAAGCCATGACCATACTTCGACTTTGCACTTACTGGGGCATCGGGCACATATTCTTCCTCATAAGAGGGTTTTGTTCGCTTCCAGCCCACCATCGGGTCACTTTGCGGAGAAAGGAAGGTCGTGGCATCGTCTGGCAAATTAAAGCCTGAGGCCTCGCTCGTCACTACAATAGCGGCCGTCTCGCCCTGCATAGGAATGTTGTAGCGATACGCGATGTTATGGTTGCCCACACGGAAATCAACGGTAAGGGCTTTGTGACGTGGAGTCTCCACCGTGAAGTACTGGTGCTGATACTTGGCATCAACCTCGCTCTGCTTGCCCTGACGCAGGGTATAGCGATAGTGCACAAGCTTGCCCCCTGTTTCTTTCAGGATAAGGTCGTGGGTCCAATCAGCCACATTCGAAGTTAGACCTAACGGAGAATCTTCGAGAAGCTGAACATCAATGGTGTCCTTCTTCACTACTTTACGGTAACCGGCAGTGTAGATTAGACGTCCACCTTCGAGACGGACATCAACGTAGGTCATATGGTCTGGGCTCAGTATGCGTGTCGTCTGGGCAGACACTAAAGATGTAACAAATAAAGAAAGAAGGAAAGCAATACGTTTCATAAGACTATGGGATTTTAGTGATTTAGAATTCAATAGATTTAGAATTGCCAACCGCGGAACAGACGACCGCTCCCCAGAAGTTCGTAACCAAAGTAAAAACCGACTTGGGTAGGCTGGTTATAGGCCACATTCTGGGTGGTGATGCTATGGCGATAGACGGGGTCTTGTAGGAAAGTATGGAAACGATAAGGCGTCGGAATGGCAGTTACATATACTCGCAGATGCTTGTTGTCGCGAGTGCGCACAAGCACTTCTTCCCGCCAATCTCCGAGGATGTCGCCCTGAAGGCAAGGATTGCTTTTCGTTCCATTATTGAATTGGCAACCCTCCATTTGCAGCAAGGGACGACAAGCATGTTCCTCGGGAACATATTTCGATATAGTCTCGTGGTCAAGCATCTCACGAAGAAGGTCCCCATCCCACCAGACAGCCATATTAATGGGGATATGTGCCAGACTATCGGTAACCTCGCCACGTATATTGCGAATACCACCACTACTGCTGCTCCACATTTCCAAACCGGGGTTTGTGGGGTCGATATCGGCAGCCATGCAACGACCGACGTCGGTATTGTCGGGTAATTGAAAGATAACCTTACCTGTGGCGGCATCGCGAAACTCCGAGCCATCGCGTTTGTTTTCATGGCAGTCCCACACCTGCAGGCGGTCGCTGAGCGGGAAGAAACTGGTTACATGCATGGCATCACCATGACCAAAGCCTGTAGAATAAAGACCCTTTCCATTGTCATCAACAGCCATCGAACCATAGGTAATCTCGTCGCGCCCGTCGCCATCAACGTCGGCTACACGCAAGTTGTGGTTGCCCTGCCCTGCATATCTGCGTCCCTCCTTATTTGAGTCGAAGACCCAACGGAGTTTCAATTCTCGCCCGTCGAAGTCCCATGCAGCAAGTACCGAACGCGTATAATAGCCTCGGCACATGACGACTGAGGGATGCACGCCATCGAGGTATGCCACACAGGCCAGGTAGCGTTCACTACGATTGGCGTAATTGTCGCCCCAGTCTTGCAACTCTCCACGCTCAGGTACATAATCGACGGTATGGATGGCACCTCCCGTTCGTCCGTCGAACACGGTCAGATATTCCGGGCCTTTATAGATGAAGCCTCCTCGGGCAGCCTTACGATCCATATTATTGGGCCAGCCAGGACCGCGGAATTGTTCGTTAGGATTGCCGTTAGCCTGATAAACCTTCGTGTCGGGTTGGCGCACATGATTGGCATCGGCATCGCCAATAACCCTTCCAAGCCCATCAATAGTTCCATCACCCGTCTTGCACACAAGTTCTGCACGACCATCGCCATCGAAGTCATAGACCATGAACTGGGTGTAATGGGCTCCGCTACGAATGTTGCGCCCCAAGTCTATTCGCCAAAGCTGTTTCCCATTCAGTTTATAGGCGTCAAGGATGGTGTTGTTCGTAATACCCGACTGGGAATTATCTTTCGAGTTCGAAGGGTCCCACTTCAGCACGATTTCCATCTGCCCGTCCCCATCAAGGTCGGCAACTGTAGCGTCATTCGCGATATACTCCACCGAACGTCCATTCACGTCGGTGTAGCCAACGGGCTGCTGAAGGGCAATGTCGAGATAGCCCATGGGAGCATTGGCAGGCAGAGTCCACTTGCCTCGTTGGGCAACACCTTTCCTGGTCGTGCGCACCTCGTACCTTGCCTGTTTCGTTTTGGGATAGTAGTCCATCAGGCAGGTAGGCTCGCCTGGCCCGCGATGTCCAATTCGTTTACCATCGCGATAGATGTCGAACTCCGTTCCGAGGGGGTCTTCCTTCAGGTAACGCCAGGAGACCATGACACTATCCTCCGATGTCCTGACGGCTACCACACCACGGTCGAGACGTTCCATCTGGAGGCGGCTAAAGTCGTAACGAGCCTGGGCATTGACATTGAGCATTATTAAGGAAGATGAGAAAAGAAGAAAGGCTAATCGTTTCATGCTCTTTACTTATGGTGTCGTTAATTGAATCATACAAATGTAGTGATTTTATTCCGTCTGGCAATCGTTTTGGCCTACTTTTTGCCAAATAATCGAAAAAGATTCATTATCTTTGTACCTTCGAAAGAGAACCGCAATTATGCGGCCTGTTTTTTATTCACTTAATTAATTATGTTCAACAAACAAATCCACGACAATGGTGTCGTCACCTGGAAGCAGTACTCACACAAGGGGTACAGCGCTTTTGCCAGCATGGGACGCCTGATTCGAATCGGAGTTCTGTCGGTTAGCACACTGGCTACTGTAACTCCCGTCGAAGCAGAGACCTCTCGCATGATGAGCAAAGAGACAGAAGGTGAGGAACGGACGCTCGAAGAGGTCTCCGTCACAGGCACCATGGCGCCACTGACACAACTGCAGTCGGCGCGAATCGTAAGTGTACTTACCCGCGAGGATATCCAACAAGCGGGGGTGCAGAGTGTTAATGACCTCTTGAAATTAGCCTCAGGCGTTGATGTCCGCCAGCGCGGAGGCTTTGGTATTCAGACGGACATCAGTATCGATGGCGGTACCTTTGACCAAATTACCCTCCTGCTCAATGGTACGAACATCTCAAACCCTCACACTGGGCACCTTGCTGCCGACCTTCCCATAAGCATTGCCGACATCGAGCGTATCGAAATACTCTCGGGAGCTTCGAGTCGCGTCTATGGTGGTTTGGCCTTTGGCGGGTGCATCAACATCGTGACGCGCAAGGAGGCCCTGAACGCCATCGAGGCGGGTGCTGAAGGTGGAATGTACGCTACCATCCAGGGCGATGCCCGATTGAGCCTGCAACACCATCGAGTTGGTAATAGACTGAGCGTGGGTGGTGGCCGCACGGATGGAGGAACCGACAACAGCGAATGGCGTAAGGCGCAAATCTTCTACCAAGGCGACTACGGCCACGACCAGTTCGACCTGCAATGGCAGTTCGGGTTCTCAAAAAAGAACTATGGCGCCAACACCTTCTACTCAGCCGCCTACCCTAACCAATACGAACGTAACGAACGTTACCTAATGAGTGTGGGCGGGGAGACGAAGGGGAAGTTCCACTTTACCCCACAACTTTGGTGGAACCGCACTTACGACAACTTTGAACTCGTACATGGCGAACGCTTTGGAGAGAATTTCCATCAGGTCGATGTCTATGGCCTGCGGTTGGGTGGTCACTTCAATTGGTGGGGTGGCAAGACGGCCTTCGGCACCGAGATTCGTAACGAGGGCATTCTAAGTACCAATCTGGGCAAGCCGATGGACGAGGAAAAGTTCGTCGCAGTGCATGGCGAGGAAGGCATCTCGTATGACCATCGCGACAATCGTACCAATGTCTCCTACAACATCGAGCACAATATCCTACTCAATCACTGGACCATTTCGGCAGGTGTCATCGCTAACATGAACACCTCGGTTGACCACCGTTTCCGTTTCTACCCTGGCGCCGACATCGCTTATCGCCCCAATACAAACTGGAAGGTCTTTCTCTCCTACAGCCGAGGTTTCCGCCTACCCTCCTTTACAGACCTCTACTACAAGTCTCCCACCCTCAACGGCAATACAACCCTTCGCCCAGAGGTGAACAACTCCATGCAGGTGGGTGCACAATACCATCGCCGAGGCATTACGACCTCCCTCCGAGGTTTCTACCATCGTGGAGAGGATATGATAGACTGGGTCATGTATTCACCCGAAGACATCTACCACTCTACCTCTTTCGACCTCGACAATATGGGCCTCCAGGCGGAAGCAAAATTAGATTTCGCCCAGCTCTTCAATAAACCAATCTTTATTCGCTCATTCTCTGTTGGTTACACTTACATACATCAGCATCGGCGCGACAAGATTGACATCTACAAAAGCAACTATGCCTTGGAGTATCTTCGTCACAAACTGACGGCATCGCTCAACCATCGTATCGTGTCGCGATTGTCTGCCACATGGAGTCTTCGTTGGCAAGAACGCATGGGGTCATACATCAACTATACGACGGGCCAGCTCGTATCGTACAGTCCCTATGCCACGCTCGACCTGAAACTCCAATGGACCGACCGCCACTGGCTTGCCTACGTCCAAGGCACCAACATTACGAACCGTAAGTATTACGACTTGGGTAACGTACGCCAGCCCGGCATCTGGGTGCTTGCCGGAGCGCGATTCAACATCAACTGGTAACTCGCACGAGAGAGAGACCATCACGCCTTTGCCAGCGTCAGGATACTGAAGACGACATCAGGATTCTGACGCTGGATGGCTTTTGCACAAGACGTGAGTGTGGCGCCGGTGGTCAGGACATCGTCAACGAGCAAGACATGATGGTAAGGCAGATTGGGCATTGCGCTGAAGACATCTTCGACATTGACGATACGTTCGGAAGCAGACCGGTTAGTCTGGGTTGGGTTGTTACGGATGCGGCGGACACAATTCTCTACGACAGGAAGCGTGCTTACTTCCGAAATTCCTTTGGCCAGCATAAGGCTCTGGTTATAGCCTCTTTGCAAGCGACGAAGCCAATGAAGTGGAACGGGCACGATACAGTCCACGCCCTCAAAGAATCTCCGTCTTTTCAGGTCTTTTGCCATCTGTCGGCCAAACCATCGGGCCAGGTCGGGACGATGATTGTACTTCAACTGCATGAGTAGGCGGTGCGAAGGACTGCCGTGACGATAAGACAGATAGCTATGCGCACGTTCGACGGGAATCTTACCCCAGAAAAGGCGGTTCTCTTGATTATCTCGGAAGTCAGTCATCGGCAAATAGGGCAAGGCCACGAGACAAGCCGAACACAGCACCTGTTCGGAGGTTGAAAGGGCACAACCGCAGACGGCACATCGGCGCGGAAGCAGGAAGTCGCGCAAATCGTATATCCAAGTTTTGACGGAGGCCATAACGTGTTTAGCATACAATATTGGCCAGTCGCCATGCCCCACGACCGCCGAGAGCCGTATAGTGCTGAAGCAGAGTACCATAAAGGCGGATACACCACCCTATTGACCGACCGAGCAAGAGTGGCCGTGTCCCTTCACGTTCCAACATGCCATTAAGGATGCAACGGCGAAGATACAGAGCCCTGTGTGCAGCCGCCGTGTTGAGTTGTCCTGCAACCACATCAAGTGTAAGATTACGTTCTTCGCGCCTTGAGGCCATGCTTGGCCCGGTAATACTGTCGGGATGGATGTGGATGGTGTGGTAGGCACGTCTGTCGAGCCAAAGCATACGAGGACCAGCCAGCAGGGCCCGAACACCCAGTTCCCAGTCTTGCCAGACTGCCAATCGGGCATCCCACCCACCGATGGCGCGCAGGAAATCGGTACGGAAGAGCATCCCCTGCGTATTCAGTGTAGCAGAAAGTATCTGAGCCGAGACCGACGAAGACTTTACGAAAGCACGCGTTCGCAGCCGTCCCTCCTGCTCCAGGCGTGTGGGGAAGGCGATGAGGTCGTAGTCTCCTGTGGCCCTGGGCATGACTTCCTGGAGGAAGATGGCCGACAGTTCGTCGTCGCTATCGAAGAAATAGACCCACTCCGTCTGGCACTGGGCAAGGCCGTGATTACGCGCCTGACAGGCTCCTGGCCGAGCCTCCTCGAGCACACGGACAACCATCGGCGCATCCTCGGCAAAGGAGCGGCAAAGACTGAGCGAACCGTCCGTCGAACCATTATCGACGAGCACTACCTCCAGGTCTTCGTAATCGACGCAGGCAATGGAGCGGAACAGGCGGGGCAAGTACTGCGCCCTGTTCAGGACGGGGATAATGATACTTACCGAGGCCATTCGAGGATATATCTTGCACCCCATAGCATATTACGAAGTATGGGGAACGGGGTTGTACGCTTCCTGACCATCAGCCCAAGCGACTCGCGCACCGACTTGTATAGTGCATAAGGGAAGCCTCGCGTATAGCAGAAGACAGCCCCTTTGGAGCGTTGTAGAAGGGGCGATTGCCACTGAGTGCCCGTGGTGTCGGGCTCGGTTTGGCAGATGGGCAATGGCGCATAATGAATCCTGAGTCCCAAACGCCGTGCATCGCACAGGAAGACCGCCTCCTCGCCCGCATTTAGCGCTTCGGAACCCAAGCCGAAGCGTTCGTCGAAGCGCAGCGAACCCAAGGCGGCCCTACGCAGGGTAATCTCCCAGGATGAAACGAACCGAGGCGGATACTCTTTCCTGGGGCCGATGGCCTTGAAGTGGACGATGTCGTATTCGGGATGCTGGCGATAGACGGAAAGGATATTGTCGAAGTACGAGTTGGTCCATCGCTCGTCGTCATCACAAATCTTCAGTATGTCGCCCTCGGCATGGGCCAAGGCATGATTGCGATTGCGCGAAAGCCCCCGACCTTCCAGCCACACTACTCGCACGTCGCTACGCCCCCGAAGCCAGTCGGGTACATCCGGACGCGGACCGGTATGCTGCCACGAGACAAGGTAACGCACATCACGACGAACGGGCAACAGGGCCTCACGAATCCTGGCGATGCCTTCGTCGATGGTGCAAATCAGGAGCTCAAGCGTCATAGTTCGACATTAAATTCGTTCAGGGCGCGCACGATGCGCTCCACCTGAGCATCGGTCAGCAACGGGCTGATGGGCAGGGAAAGAATCTCGCGATGGATGCGCTCCGTGATGGGGAAACGCAGGTCGTTCCACTCCCTGAAGGCCTCCTGCCTATGCGGCGGTATGGGATAGTGGATGAGCGTCTGTATGCCTCGTTCGCGCAGGTGCTGCTGCAACTTCTCCCTGGCCGGACAACGGACGGGATAGACGTAGAAGACGTGCTCACGGATGTCCGCAGGCAAGGTGGGCAGGGTGATGAGCGGATTCTGCACCCCCTCGCTGTATTGGCGGGCAATGGCCCTGCGGCGGTCGTTGTCGGCATCGAGTCGGGGCAACTTGACGCTAAGCACGGCGGCCTGCAACTCATCGGTGCGGCTGTTCAGACCCTTATACCGATTGACGTACTTCTCCGCCGACCCATAGTTGCCCATCATACGGACAACCTCGGCCAGACGGTCGTCATCGGTAGTCACGCAACCGGCATCGCCCAACGCCCCGATGTTCTTACCCGGATAGAAACTGAAGCCCGCAGCATCGCCCAGATGGCCCGCGCGACGCCCGCGATACAGGGCACCGTGGGCCTGAGCCGCGTCCTCCACCACCTTCAGCCCGTGCTCGCGGGCAAAGGTCCCTATCCGTTCCATGTCACACACCTGGCCATACAGATGGACCGGCATGATGGCGCGAGTGCGCTCCGTCACGAGTTGCGGCAGTCGGTCGGGGTCGATAAGATAATCCTGCATCGAGGGCTCGCACAGGACAGGCGTCAGACCCGCCTCGCGGATAGCCAGGATGCTGGCAATGAAGGTGTTGGCCGGGACGACCACCTCGTCGCCCTCCTGCCAGCCCAGCAGTTCCTTGTAAGCCCTCAGGACGAGCACGAGGGCCTCCATGCCATTGCCCACAAGCACGCAATGGCGCGTGCCGCAATACCGGGCAAACTCCGCCTCAAAACGGCGATTAGCCTCGCCCTGCAAGTACCATCCGCTCCGCATCACCGCCTCCATGGCCTGGGTCAGCCGAGGCTCGAAGCTATCGTTGATGGCCTTCAGATGGAGGAACCTTACAAGTCCCTCGTCGCCCTCCGCCTCGCCATTCGCCATGCGGTCGATGGCCTCACTGGCCAAGTCCACCTCGTAACAGTCATAGCAGACGGCGCGCCCGCCGAACCCCTCCTTCTGGAAGATAAGTCCCGTATTCAGCCAATGGCCCTCCCGTTCGGTCGAGATGCCAAAGTCCAGGAACTCCATCTGCTTATACCGCTCCGTGATGAGGTGGCGGAAGAGCAGGTCCAGCGCTCCGAACTGGCGTCCCTCGTCGTCGGCAGCAATGTACTGGACATGAGCCACCTGGGCACACACAAACACCACGCAGCCCGCCGTCGTACGCTCCTCGTGCTTGACCAGGAAGACCTTTATCTCGCGCGGGAACCGCTGCATCAGCAGCCCAATCTCCTCCTCGCTATGCACGGGGCGCACGCCATGGTGGGTCATGAGCACGTCGGTCAGCAGCTGCCAGAACGTGTGCAGCCCCTCCCGGTCGCTCTCCACGAGGCGTTCGATGTAGAAGTTATTGTCCAGCGCCTTCTTGGCCTGCCGCTGGCGCAGGGTGCGCATGCGCAGTTGGTTGCGCAAGGCCACTACGGAACTCACCGCCCGCGACCGCAGCCTGGCCCCGGCCCGGAAGAGTGCATACAAGTCCTCACCCGCCGGCAGCGCACTATATATATAAGGTATAGGCTTATAGACGAGCGTGCTGGCCTGCAGCATGTCGCGATAGTACTGCATCACCTGCTGCATGATGCCCAGCACCTCCTGCTGCGTAATCTCCGCCTCCATCACCAGGCCGCCATACGTCAGCCCGCCGTGCGAGCAGACCGTCCGCTCCCGCTCCACGAAGTTGGCCGGGAACACCGCCTTCAGTCCGTCCAGCCCCTCCGGGGCCTGCGTTTCACCACTATTGACATCACCTTCGTAGATGAGCAGCGAGCAGTCGAAAAACCGGTCGGCATGATAGTCCATAAAGTCGCGCAGGAACAGGAACGTCCCGTTCTTCGACTGACGGACAAAACCGTCCCACGCCTCCCGGTAATTCACCGAATACGGGACAACAATCATGCGTGCCTCCTTTCTCCGACGAACTCCTCGTAGTCGTGGACGTAGCCCTCGGGGTCATACGGATGCGATGCCATCACCACCAGCACGGTACCCGGGTCGAAGTCCTTCAGCTCGCACCATACACCAGCCCTCACAAGTAGGCCCTTCTCGGGCGAATCCATGCGCACCTCGCGGCGCTCGCAGCCGTCGTCGAGCAACATCGTAAAGGCCCCCCGTACGGCCACCACCACCTCCGAGCACGTCCAGTGGGCATGACCGCCACGCTGGGCCTCCTGCGGGATGTCATAAATCCAGAACACACGCCTTACGTCGAACGGAATCGTCCGCCCCGCCTCGGCAAAGGCCAGCGCGCCCCGTTCGTCACGGACCGCAGGAATGGGAATAATCAACCGATTCATGTCGCAAAGTTAAGAAATAAATACGAGAAAAACGTAAAAAACTTTACGAAAAGTTTGGCGGGTTCGGGGAAATGTACTACCTTTGCATCGCATTTGAGCAAAAGACCCTCGAAGAAGCGCATCCGAGGATGCAATGAAGGAAGTTTGGGTGAGTGGCTGAAACCACCAGTTTGCTAAACTGACGTGCGGGTTACCGTACCGGGGGTTCGAATCCCCCAGCTTCCGCAAGGGGCGCGTAAAAGACTCAGGTGCACATCTGGCGCTTTCGTCTAGCGGCTAGGACACATGCCTCTCACGCATGGAACACGGGTTCGATTCCCGTAGGCGCTACCAGAGAGATAGAAAATGAAGGGAGAGTCGGTTTACGGCTCTCTCTTTTTTGTTACCTAACTATTGGGCGTCTTACCCATAGGGACCATTTGAGGCCCCATCTCAAAACGATGCTGCAACCACGGCACTGTGTGAGGTGGTTGCAGCATTACGTTTAAAGAGTAGCAAATAAAGCCCTACGCGAATTATCGAACCTCGTCAATTCATCCTTGTATAGGTCACAGGGTCATATTCCTCGTATCCTTCTTCCCAACAATTCACATAAAGTTTTTCCTTATTCACGGTTATCACTTTTAGGTAAAATATATACCCATAGCTACCATCATCTAAGTCTATATAGGTACACGTGAGAGTGTTTGTCTTTGTATCAAACTTATTGATGATGTACTTTTCCCCCACACTACCATCCTCAAGCCTGTAATACAGGTTTTTATCCGTAATCTCCATATATGGCATCCATTCAGTCTGGTCGCATTTCCAATAACCTTTTATTTGTGAAAAAACATCAGTTGTTTCACCTTCTTCGTCATCACTACAGGACACGAATACCATACCACTCACTACGAGGACCAACAAGAGGCCCACCAAATAAAATACTTTTTTCATTTGGTTTTCCGATTATTTGATAAATACTTTTTGGGAAGTCCCATCCGAGAAGCGGATAATGTTCAGGCCCTTTTGCAAAGAAGGATATTCAACGCCTTGCAAATCGAAAACCTTATATCCAGCTTCTTTTGCACTCACTTTTCCAATGGATGTGCCATCCGTAACAGTAATCGTACAGAAGGCCATATGATTTCCATCAGTGGTTGTTACAGAAACCATTGCTGTACCTTGTCCAACAGCTACGACCAAACCATTGGAAACAACACAGACAGATTCGTTATAACTTTTCCACGTTACCTCTTTATTGTCGGCATTTTCAGGATGAATCGTAGCGACCAGTTGAACACTCTTTCCAATTCCTTCCAATGTATAAGCATCGTGGTTCAAAACAACGCCTGTTACGGGATGTTCTACCACCACAGTTACTTTACACGTTGCGGTATGTCCACCATCTTCTGATTTTACGGTAATTGTAGATTGCCCTTCACCCACAGCGGTTACCCTTCCTGCGTTAGATACGGTACAAACCGACTCTTTAGAGGAAAACCACTTCACGTTTTTGTTAGTTGCATTCTCTGGCAGGACGTTGGCTTTAAGGTCGAACGCAGATCCAACACCATTCAGCGTATATTCACTATGGCTTAACGTCACGCCTGTCACAGGACGGATGACTGTAATCACGCATGTATCGGCGGCCTCAGGATTGTCTTCTGATGTCGCGATGACGTGGCAAGTACCTTCGTTATTCGCTGTCACCATTCCTCCCTCACTCACCGTAGCTACTGTTTCGTCCGATGAAGACCATATCACGTTCTGGTTATCTGCATAGGTTGGCAAAATTTCATATTTCAGTGTTTCACTCTTCTCTACGTTTAACGTCAAATTGTGCTTCTCAAGTTTCAACGACTCTACAGGATCAGGGATAGCGCAGATGCTATCAAAATATGCCCAAGGGTAAGAGGTTTTATACTTTTCTACGGATTCCTTAGGGACATGTAAAGTTGCGATATAAAGGTGGTTTGATGAATAAGAGGAAGTAGAGGATTTAATTATACCATTACTGCCTTTTCTGAAACCAGTATATTCAGACTCGACGAAAGCCATATGCTTATCAGCTTGAGGTGGATCAATAGAATAACAATATATGTCAGGAATTGTACAGCCTTCAAATGCACCATCACCGATTTTACGCACAGTTTTAGGTATTGTTAAACTGGTTATTCTGCTACCAGTCGATCGAAATGCGCATTCTCCAATTTCTACTACGGTATATGCCTTTCCTTCATATGCTATGCTTTCGGGGATGACAATGTCTCCTTCATAATATCCGTTGTAGTTCCAATAATTAGTAGTACTATTAGGACCATTATAACTAGCATATGTAACAACTGCGCCATAACCATGGCAATAAAAATACGCGCCATTTACTTCTACATCATAATTAGCCGCGGAAGCAGAAATAGCCACCATGCGCATGAGCACAGCGAGCATTAAAGTTAACTGATTGTGTTTCATAATTTTACCATTTTTAATTCATTTGTAAATTGTTCAATTATACTCAGCTCAATACGCCCACGTGCCGAAAAAGCTACTGGACATTTACGGAAAAATGTTGTTACCTGTACCATTTCTCCCTTTTTTTCCACACAAGCATGGGCAATTGCATTCCGAAGATGGTACAAAAAAGATAATAAGAGACTGCCATGCTTTGAGCCATAAATTTCATTCTGCAGATTGTTAACATCCAATCGATTCATTTCTTCTGCATTAGACTTATGAAATGATACTTTATCCATACATTCCTTTAGTCCCATCAACTCAGGGTGAACACGGAATAATTCAGTTTCGTTTTTGAGTTGCCGAATATCACTCCACTCGTATGCATCAACAAAGGCATAGAGTTTGAGGACCTCTGGAGCTTCAAAGCCACACACTTTATTAACAACAGAATGCGTTTGGGACATTTCTTTGCTTTTCTTTTTCTGTTTCATAACTTTTCTATTATTTTTTGTATAGTATAATTTTTTTATCCATATTTATCACAACAGGTTCGCCATCGACATTAGCACCTATTGTGACGGAGCAATTGGCGAATGTTGTAGCAATTGTCATATGTTCCCCATTGTTTTCATTCACCTTTACCCAAATTGTTGCATCACCATGAATTTGATAGGTACCTATGCCATTAAATGGAGCCGACATAAACACATTAAAACTTTCAACTCGTTCTAAACGAGGATACTCAAAATAATCCCTATGCCGACATAAATACTCATGAATGACAAGTTGAACATCTTCCTTTGTCATTGTTCTTTTCTTCTTTGTCGGCTCATACTGATTACCGAACCGTGATTCTTCAAAAGACATAATTTTTCCTTTTTATGCCCCGCGACTCTCTGACAAAGCGGTTAATGATGTGAGGTGAAGAAGAAACCAATAGATACAAAAAAGCGTGAGAGTCATTGTCCGTTGCATCGTCCAATGAACTGAGGCCTTAGGAAACCCTTACAATCTGGACAAGCAACCTAAGACCCCACGCCGATATGTTATATATGCCACCTCTGCTTTACCTAACTATACAGCAAAACAGGGCCGGTCTGATAACATACCCGTGACATCTATCGTTGCATCGTTCTCTGATTGTAATTGAAGTGTCCTAAGTTTCAGCTCATCAAGAACAAAGCGCGTGATAAACGCCTTTCCATATATGGTATCCCCACGACAAACGAGGCCCGCTGGCCACCATTTTCGTCCCAACGCATACGCGTTATCGGCGCGGGGATGCTGCAAAGATACAAATAAAAGTTTAATGATTAATGGCTGACGGTTAATTTTTTCATGACAGGAGAGTCGTTTCGCATTAGTAAAAGGCGGAACACTTAGGTGGAAAAGGCTTAGCCAGGAGGTGCAAAGTCGTTAAGATAAGGATGCTTGCTATGTTCATAAGTTTGGAACGTACGTACCAAAGTTATGAACGCACGTCCCGAACCTTGGAACGTGCGTTCATAACCTTGAAAATCTTTATGCAATGATAGGCGCGAAGCAAATGCTAATTGGCTTCGGGAGTGGCCTCTTCCGTGGTTTCTTCGGAGGGGGCGGAGGAATCGGATTGGTCTTTCGACTTCGTGTCGCGCTGGCGGCGGGCAGAGGCAACGGGGCCTTCGGCCTTGCGCTTCTCCTTCTCCAACTTCTTTCGGGCCTTTTCGGCGTCGCGGGCGGCCTGCTGCTCTTCCTTCTTGGCCTTGGCTGCCTCGCGAGCAGACTCCTTCTCGGCGGCACGGGCGGCCTGCTGTTTCTGCTTCAACTGCTGCTCGTAGTGCTTGTTGCGCTGTTTCTGCTGGCGCAGGGCTTCCTTGTCGCTAATGCGACGCTTGGGAGCGGCAGGCGTGGTCTCCTCAGTCTTTGGTTCGGGGGTGGCGGTGGCCTTTATTCCTTCGGGGGCTCCCTCGGGCTTAGAGGGGGAGGTCTGTTTGGCTACGTCCTTGGGCGCTTGTCCTTCGTCCTTTGCCGGGGCCTCTGCGGCCTTTGCGTCTGACGGTTTCTCGGCTTTTGCCCTTCGTCCCTTGCTTTTCGTCGGGGCTTTAGTGGCTTTCTCCTTCACCGGGACTTGAACAGCCTTTTCCTTTGCCGGGGTCGGAGCACCCTTTTCCTTTGCCGAAGCCGGAGCAGGTTCGGGGTGGGCGAACTGGCTGGTGTAGGTGCGCTCTACGGGTTTGGGGGTAAAGTCTTTACCGCGTTTCTTGGCCTCGCGTGCCCGTTGCTTGTTCTGCTGGATGGTGTTGCGGGCACGCTCCAACTCGGTCTGCAACTTACGCAGTTCGCGCTCTTGGTCGCGCAGCAGGGTGCGCGTCTCGCGTGTGCGGGCCTTCACGGCCTGGATGTCGTCCTTGATAGACTGGACAACTTCTTCGTCGGTCTGGGCATGAGTGCCGAGAATGAGGAATGGGGAAATAGAGAGGATGAGGAGTAAGGCGAGGCGTTTCATCGTTATGCGTACATAATATTTCTATATTACTTAACGACTAAAGGGTATTGAATATTGCGTGCATAGGTCTGCATTTGTGCTTCCCAAAGTTGCTGGGTGGGGACGTCGTACTTGCTCCAGGCGGTGCCGAAGTAGTAGGTGAAGGGTTGACCGGACTGGTAGGTGGTCTGCCCAATGACGTGGCCGACGGCTCCTGAGCGTTCCTCGCGGAGGGGCAGATAGCGCAGTTTGCTCATCTTCCCGGGGAAGAGGAGGCCGATGTAGAGTTGGCCGTTCTGGCCTTGAGGGGTATCGAGTGCGTCGGCATAGGTCAGATAACCCAACTTCTTGTTTATCGTATAGGCCTGGGGCTGGCTCTTGTGGACGGCAATGCCGGCACATACCGTAGCGTCTGAGGGTTGGCCCTCATAACTGACCTGGCAACGAGCGAGGTGGGAGCCGCGGTCCTGACTAATGAGGCGGGTCTCGCGGATGCCGTCGCGCTCGTACATCTCCTCACGGACAACGAAGCGCAGGGGGCCGTTCTCAAGGATTTCGGCACGCTCATAGACGTCGGGGAGCAGGAGTTCATCGCCCTGCATGAGTGCGGGGGCTCCGGCTCCGAGGGTGGCGCCGACGGTGTAGGCATCCATGCCCTGGCCCTTGTCGCGGTGATAGGTGTAGAGGTCGCGATGGATTTGCGCCCACTCGCCACCACGGCCCTGACGTTTCAGCTGTTCGTTGACGCCGTAGCTGGTGAGTTCGTTGTGGTAGAGTTGGTCCTGAATGGGATAGGTGACGTTCTTCGTGAACGTGTCGAAGCCAGCAACACCTTTATTGTGCATCTTGGGGCCGTAGAAGCGCCAGGCGTTGCGGTCGTTCTCCCAAGTAAGGTCGTCCTCGCGATTGGGATAGATGCGGCCATTGACGTCGAGGCGGTAGGCACGAGGCTCGCCCGTAACGAGGGTGAACGTGGCAGAGGCTCCGGGGGCGAGGAAGACCTGGAGGAGCAACTTGCCGTCGCGAGTCAGTTGATAGGGCTGCTCTACCCCATCGCCATCAAGCACGACAAACTGGCGTCCGCCGCCAATGCCCAACTTGTCGAAAAGGGGCTGGGCAGGAGTCTCGACGACGTCCTGGCGCTGGCTGTCGGAGGGGTTGGTGACGGTGAGCGTGGCACGACGGGGCTGGTCGGCTATCTGGGGGGCACCTTCCTTGACTCCGGGGCAGGCCGTCTGGTCGAGATAGCGCACACGCTCGCAGGCAGCCAGCAGCCATGCGCCCGTGCCAAAGGGGGCTTGTGAGTGGGCATCGACTATCTTCGTGGGGTCAGGCTTCTCGCCGATGGGTTGTACGTAGCCGATACTGCCATCGGACTGAAGGGCTACGGTAGAGAGGTAGTGCCAGGCACGTTCGATGACGGGAGCATACTTGTCCCGATCGAGATAGCCGTGATTGACGCCCCACTCGAGTCCGTAGCAGAAGAAGGCCGTGCCGCTGGTCTCGGGACCGGGAGCATCGCCCTCGCACAGCATGGAACGGCTCCAGTAGCCATCGGGCCGCTGGCAACGAGCCACGCCCTCGGCCAACTGCTGGAAGCGCTGGACGAAGATGTCGCGATGGCGATAATCGCGAGGCATGTCGGCCAGAACCTTTGCAAGGCCTGCCAAGACCCATCCGTCGCCTCGGGCCCAGAAACTCTTGCCTCCGTCGCACGAGGTCGTGACCTTGGGCCAGATGTACTTCCCGTCGCGATAGTAGAGTTGAGCCTCGGAGTCCCACATGAGGGAGTCGCTCCAGAGGAAGTTCTGGTAGAGTTTGTCGAGGTACTGCTCCTCGCCCGTCAGGCGGTACATCTTGGTCATTACAGGCATGACCATGTAGAGGGCATCGGCCCACCACCAGAACTTATTGTCCTGGAGGCTGCACTCATAGGACATTACCTCACGGGCTCGAGCGACCTTGTAGTCGGTGGGCACGAGGTGATACATATCGATATAGGTCTGGAAACAAATCTGCCAATCGCCGAAGAGCACGAAGTCCTGGCCTTCGCCATACCACTGGTACTTCCACTGGCGTTTGTCGTTCGAACGGGCCCCCTTCCACTCGTTATGGCGGCACCAGCGGTCGCTATACTGATACCACTCGGCTCGCCCCAGAAGGCGATAAGCCTCCATGTTGCCCGTATAGTAGGCAGCATGGTCCCAAAAGGCACGCACGTAGGGGGTATTCTTTGCTTGCCAATAGTTGTTGACCTTCTCGACGAGGCTGAGCACCTCGCGAGAATTTTCAGCTCGCAACGATGCCGACAGCACGAGCAGAGCTGTCAGCAGGAGGGGTCGGATTGTCTTCATTCTTGCGTCAGTTTTGATATTATTAAGGCAAAGATACGAATTTATTCCTGATTCATAATTCATATTTCATAATTATTTAGTACATTTGCCACAAATAACCCCTTAAACGTTAAACACTAACCGTTAAACATTATGAAAAAATTACTGATGGCAGCCATGCTGCTGGCGATGGGCACGGGTGCCTTCGCACAAGAGAATCAGACTCAGGTGGTTGTGGCCGCCGAGAAGACTTGCCAAGACTGGGTCAACCAGTTCGACGCAGAGGTTACACAACTGAAGGCCGAAGTGGCTAAACTGACCATCGACGCCAAGGCCGACAAGAACAACAACGAAGTGAAGGGCCGTCTGAAGGACAAGAAAAACGACCTGAAGATTGCTCAGCAGAACCTGAAAGCCGCCAAGACGGGGCTGAAGAACGAGACTGCCGCCGACAAGGAAATTGCAAAGGCAAAGGCTCAGGTGGCCAAACTGCAACAGAAGAAGGACAAGGCCGACGCTGCCGTACAGAAGGCCGAGCAGAAAGTGGTGAAGGCTGAGCAGGGCGTATCGAAGGCCGAGCAGAAGGTGGCCAGTGCCGAGCAGGGCGTAGCAAAGGCTCAGCAGAAGGTTGACGCTGCCAAGGCTAACGTAGCCAAGGCTAAGGACGATGTAGCCAAGGCTAAGGACGACGTGGCCAAGGCTAAGGACACCGCCGCCAACATGGCTAAGAACACCGACGTGAATGCCACAGCCATCAAGGCTGCCGAGGACAAGAAGGCTGCCGCTAAGGCTAACATACTGAAGAGCATCACCATCCGCCCCGACGGGACAAGCGGACGTTGAGCCGATCGGTGAACTCGTGGTTCTTTAGCCCCCACTGCGGAGCCACAAGCAAGTGCTTGGGAGCACTGCTCACGAAGCGATCGAGAACGAGCCCTGGGGGTAAAAGAGCAATGTAGTCGAGTACTAAATCGATGTATTCATCTACGGATGGCAGGGGCCAAGGGGCTGCCTGCCATTCTTTTTCCATCGGTGTGTCGCGAATGATTTGTAACTGATGGAGTTTGAGCGTGTTCAGGGGCAAACGGGCAATAAGCCGGGCCTGGCGCATCAATTCGTCGTGGTCCTCGCCTGGCAGGCCGAGAATGACGTGCGCCCCTACCCTAATGCCCCGTTCGGCAGTCAGTCGTATGGCACGCTCGGAATCGGCAAAGGTATGGCCCCGACGGACACGACGGAGGGTCTTGTCATTGGCACTCTCGACACCATACTCGACAAGGAGAAAGGTGCGACGATGGTACTCCTCGAGGAGGTCGAGCAACTGGGGCGTCAGGCAATCGGGACGTGTGCCGACAACCAGCCCCACGACATCCGGTACAGAGAGTGCTTCGTCGTAGAGTTGACGCAAGCGAGAAAGGTGGGCATAGGTCCCCGTATAGGCCTGGAAATAGGCCAGATAGCGCATTTCGGGATACTTGCGCGAGAAGAAGCGTTTACCGGCCTCCAGTTGTTCAGTAACGGTCGTCAACCCATGGGCATAAGAAGGGACGAAGGCCCGATTGTTGCAAAACGTGCAACCACCAAGACCCTTCGTCCCATCACGGTTAGGACAGGTGAAACCAGCATCAACGCTTAGTTTCTGTACCTTCACACCCAGCTCCTGACGGAGCCATGTCCCATAGTCGTTCACATTACACCGTCGGCGCGGAGCTTCTCTTGCCACTTCCAGGCAGAGGCGAGCACCTGGTCGGTGGGGGTGTCGGCCTTCCAGCCAAGCACGCGGTTGGCCTTATCCACATTACCCCATACCTTCTCGATGTCGCCCTCACGACGAGGTGCATACTCCCAATTGACCTTGACACCGGTGGCCTTCTCGAATCCTTCGACAACCTCGAGGGTGGAAAGTCCGCGGCCCGTACCGATGTTGAATACCTCTACGGCTTCGCCATCACCCTCGAGAACGCGTGTCATAGCCTTCACATGGGCCTTGGCAAGGTCAACGACATAGATGTAGTCGCGAATGCAAGTGCCATCAGGAGTGTCATAGTCGTTGCCGAATATCTTCAGTTGCTTGCGAACGCCGATTGCCGTCTGGGTAACAAAGGGTATCAGGTTCATGGGCACGCCAATGGGAAGTTCGCCAATCTCGGCTGAGGGATGGGCACCAATGGGGTTGAAGTAGCGCAGGATGACCGACTTGATGGGGGCACCAGAGTGTACGTAGTCCTGAATAATCTCTTCATTGATCTGCTTCGTATTGCCATAAGGCGAAAGGGCCTTCTGGATGGGAGCTTGCTCGGTGACGGGCAGATTCTCCTTCGTGGGCTGGCCATAGACGGTGCACGAACTGGAGAAGATGATACCCTTAACGTCGTACTTGGGCATGAGCTCAAGCAGATTGATGAGCGAAACAATGTTGTTGCGGTAGTAGAGCAAGGGCTTCTCGACACTCTCGCCCACAGCCTTAGAGGCAGCGAAGTGGATGATACCACGAATCTCGGGATACTTACGGAATACGCCTTCTGTAGCCTCCTGGTCGCGAAGATCTACCTGCTCGAAGGCAGGGCGAATGCCCGTAATCTTCTCGATGCCGTCGAGTACCTCGATGCGGGAGTTCGACAGGTTATCGACGATGACTACATTGTAGCCTGCGTTCTGCAACTCTACGGTCGTGTGGCTTCCGATGAAACCGCAACCGCCTGTTACCAAAATAGTTTCTTTCATGTCTGTGTATAGGTTAGAGGTTAAAGATTATAAAGTTAAGGTCTATTCAAAGAGTTTGGCCAAGCCGTTGTTTACTCCCGAGAAGCCCATGAAGGCCATAGAGAGCAGACCAGCTACTACGAGGGCAATGGCCATTCCCTGCATGCCCTTGGGCACGTCCATGCGAGCCAACTGTTCGCGGATGGCTGCGAAGACAATGAGTGCCAAAGCAAATCCAAGGGCCGAACAGAGGGCAAACCACACGCCGCTGATGAGCCCAGGCTCCATGCCGGCAGCATCGTAGGTGCCATTGCCAACGAGGATGGCTACACCCAGAATGCAGCAGTTAGTGGTTATCAGGGGCAGGAACACGCCCAATGCCTGATAGAGTGCGGGAGAGACCTTCTTCAGCACAATCTCAACCATCTGCACCAAGGCTGCAATGACGAGGATGAAAGCGATGGTCTGCAAGTACTCGAGGTGGAAGACATTGAGCACATAGAGTTGAATCAGATAGGTCACGAGCGTGGCAATAGTGAGCACAAAGGCTACTGCTGCGCCCATACCAAGCGCCGTTTCCACCTTCTTCGATACTCCCAGGAACGGGCAGATGCCAAGGAACTGGGACAGTACAATATTGTTTACAAATATTGCCGTAATAAAGATAAGTATGAATGCCATAGTCGTTATGCCTTTTTCAGTTTGTTAAAGATTGCAATAAGATAGCCCAGGACAATAAATGCACCAGGAGCCAGGACAAAGAGCAACGCACCATATTGCTCGGGGAAGAGCGTAAGGCCAAAGACCTTACCAGTGCCCAGAATCTCGCGGCAAGCGCCCAGGAGAGTCAGTGCCCATGTGAAACCGAGTCCGATGCCAAGTCCGTCGAAGATGCTGGGGATGGCTCCGTTCTTGGCTGCAAAGGCCTCGGCACGGCCGAGGATGATGCAGTTGACCACAATAAGCGGGATGAACAGACCGAGGGAGGCATCAACAGCAGGAGCATAGGCCTTGATGAGCATCTGCAGGATGGTCACCAGAGAGGCTATCACCACAATGTAAGAGGGGATACGCACCATGTCGGGTATCAGGTTCTTAATGAGTGCGATGATGAAATTAGAGAACACCAGAACGGCCATGGTAGCCAAGCCCATTGACATGCCGTTGAAAGCACTGCTGGTGGTTCCCAACGTAGGACACATGCCAAGGAGGAGCACAAAGGTGGGATTCTCCTTGATGAGTCCGTTCAGAAATACTTTTATGTTATTCATTTGTCACCTCCTTTTCTTCGTTATGTTGAACAGTGGCACCCGTCTGGGCATCTTCCTTCTGTGTGTTCAGGGCCTCGTAGGCACTGTTGACACAACGCAGGAAAGCACGGCTGGTAATGGTGGAAGCCGTAATGGCATCAACCTCGCCACCATCCTTCGAGACGGTCATGTTATTGCGTACGGGACTCATGCCGATAATGTCGCCTTTCTGGCCCTTCTGGAACCACTGGTCGGCCTTGGCGCCAAGCCCTGGCGTCTCGCTGGTCTCCAGAATCTGGTAGCCCTGAATGGTGCCTTCGTTATCGAAACCGACAAGTACGGTCAACTTACCACCAAAGCCATTGGGGTCGGTGGCCTGTACGGCTACACCCTTATCGGTGCGATAGAGCACTGCCCCACTCTCAAGCGTATCGGGAGCCTCGACCTTCACCTCATCGGCATTAAGCACCGCCTTGATACCGTCGGAAAGTTGCTGAGCCTTAATCTGTTCGATGGGGCCAGCCGTCACACTATTTACATATCCCAAAGCCAAACCTGCGATGACGGCAATCGAGGTCAGCACTATTACCATATTAGGCAATGTTGATTCTAACTTCTTCATTTCTTGATTACCTCCCCGAATCGTTTTGGTTTGAAATAAGTATTGATGAGTGGCGTAAAGGCGTTCATAATAATGATGGCAAACGACATGCCCTCGGGATAGGCGCCCCAGTTACGAATAATAACAGTGAGCAGACCTATCGCTACGCCATAGACGAGTTGGCCTCGATGCGACATGGGACTGGTTACATAGTCCGTTGCCATGAAGCAGGCACCCAGCATCAGGCCACCCGAGAAGACAACCTGCAAAGGATTGGCATAAATGGGATTGGCAAGGTGCAACAGGCCTGCAAACACCAGCACGGTGGCCACGATGCTTACGGGAATGTGCCAAGTGATAATCTTGCGCCAAAGCATGTAGGCGCAACCTATCATCAGCAGCAAGGCACTAACCTCACCCATCGAGCCTTCCGTCTGGCCAAGGAACATCTCGAAACTGCTGGGCAGGTCGTTGAGTATCGAAGCATCCTTCTCCAAAATTGCTTTCTGCATAAGACTCAGCGGAGTGGCACCAGAGGCTCCATCGATAGCATCGTTGAAGTTATCGGGCCAAGTGGTCATCTGCACAGGGAAAGAAAACAAAAGGAATACACGACCAGCCAAGGCAGGATTGAAGATATTCTGGCCAAGGCCGCCGAACGTCATCTTACCTACACCGATTGCGAAAAGAGCACCCAGAACGATAATCCAGATGGGAAGGTTGCTGGGCAGGTTGAACCCAAGAAGCAGACCTGTCAGGATGGCCGAGCCATCGGCTATCGTCAGACGTTCGCTCTTCAGGATGTACTTTGTAATAGCCCACTCGAAGAATACGCAAGCACAGACCGATGTCAGCATCACTACTACGGCTCCCAAGCCAAAGAAATAGAAGCTGGCAAGCAGGGCGGGCAAGAGTGCTATGCACACGCCATACATGTTCTTCTGTACAGAGTCGCCTCCGTGAACATGTGGCGAAAGGGAAATTATTGGTTTGTTCATAATTCTTTTTCTTTATAAGGTCATTAAGGTCATTCGAGTCCGTAGGGTCATTACTTTTGAGAGCGGCTACGGATAATGCCCATCACGGTAGCCTTTCCGACACGAATGCGGTCGAGCAAAGGACGATGGCTGGGGCAGGTGAACTGACAAGAGCCACATTCGATGCAGCTGGGTATGTCGTTCTGCTCGGCAGCCTCCCAGTCGAACTGCTCACTCATGCGAGCCAACAGGTAGGGTTCCAATCCCATGGGACATGCACCTACACACTTTGCGCAACGAATACAGGGCTGAGCCTCGGCCCGACGGGCTTCTGACTCAGGCATAATAAGCAATCCGCTAGAGCCTTTTGTCATGGGCACCTCAAGACTAAGCAAGGCCTTGCCCATCATGGGGCCGCCACCGATAATCTTACCAGTGTCTTCGGGCAGACCTCCACACTCGTCGATGAGCTGCTGGAAGGGCGTGCCCAGACGGGCCAGAAGGTTCGAAGGCTGCTTCACGCTCTTTCCCGTAACAGTAATGATGCGGTCGATGAGGGGTTTGTTCTTCATTACGGCCTCATAGATAGCGAAACATGTACCTACGTTCTGCACAATAGCACCCGTATCGATAGGCAATGCAGGAGGGGCAGGAACCTGACGACCGATGACGGCGTCGATGAGTTGCTTTTCACCGCCCTGAGGATACTTGACCTTCAAGGGAACAACCTCTATTTCAGGGTATTTTGCTGCATGTTCCGTCATTAGTTTGATGGCGTCGGGCTTGTTGTTCTCGATACCGATGTAGCCCTTATTAACACCAACGGCCTTCATGACGAGTTGCAAGCCAACCAAGACCTCTTCAGGATGCTCCAGCATCAAACGGTGGTCGGCAGTGAGATAGGGCTCACACTCTACGGCATTCACGATGACGCACTCGGCTACCTTACCAGGGGGCGGGCAAAGCTTGACGTGTGTGGGGAACGTGGCACCGCCCATTCCGACGATACCTGCGGCCTTTACTTTATCAACAATGGCCTTTCCGTCCAGTTCAGGGCGGTCGTTGAGTTTCACAAGATCCTTTGAGCGGTCGATGCTATCCTCCCACTCGTCGCCCTCTACGTCAACAGTCACAGCCATACGACGAAGGCCACTGGCATCAAGTGCAACATCTACCTTATTCACGGTTCCGCTTACGCTCGAAAATACAGGAGCAGAAACAAAACCTCCAGCTTCACCCAATAAGGTACCCACCTTCACGGTATCTCCCTTTTTTACCACTGGATTTGCAGGAGCACCTATATGTTGGAACATACTAAACACAGCCTGCTTTGGCAAAGCAGCCCCACGAATGGGACTGGCGGCAGACAGCTTATTCTCTTCGGGGTGTACTCCACCTAACTTAAATGTCTTCATACGGCTTCTTCTGTTTTAGGGGTTTCAACCTTCGGCTTCCGTGGCGGGAAGTTGAAAGCGTGGATGGCGTGTTTCGGACAGGCATCGACGCACTTCAAGCACATCTTACATTTCTCGGCATCAATGTAGGCCAAATTACGATTGAGAGTGATAGCTTCGAACTTATCACAGGTCTTCACGCACTTGCCACAACCGATACATGAGGCCTTGCAGACCTTGTTGGCCATGGCTCCTTTGTCTTTGTTGCTGCACAATACAACCACACGTCTGCCCTTTGGGCCTTTGAGACGAATCTCGATAATCTGACGCGGGCAAGCCTTGGCACAAGCACCGCAGGCGGTACACTTCTCCTCGTCAACCTCGGGAAGGCGAGTTTCGGGATTGATGTGGATCGCATCGAACTTACATTGACGTGTGCAGTCGCCACAACCATAGCAACCATAGGAACAAGCCGTGTCGCCCATGCCTATCATCTGCAACACCTTACAACTCTCAGCTCCATCGAACTCTGCAATACGCGGACGGTTCTCGCACGAACCATTGCAACGCACTACAGCAATCTTTGGAGCCGAAGCCTCTACCTTCATGCCCAGGATGTCAGCCACCTGCCCCATGACAGGCTGACCACCTACAGGGCAGAGCAAGCCTTCGAGACTACCCGCATCGGCAGCCTTCACACATGCTCCTGCAAAACCAGCGCAACCCGGAAAACCGCAACCACCACAATTGGCTTGTGGCAGGACAGCACTTACCTGTCCGATGCGCTCATCCTCGTGCACCGCAAATTTTCGCGATGCGAAGTAGAGCAATACGGATGCGATGAGTCCGATAGCGCCCAAGGCAATAATTGCCAGTAGGATTAAATTCATGATTTACAAATATTTAATAGTTAACTTTTAATGCTAAACGTAAAGCTTTGTTGCAATCGATTACGTAGAAGGTAAAGCACCACGAAATAGGGCACGAGCGACAACAAGGCCAACAAGGCAGCCAGGCCTTCACGACCCGTCAAACGGGCGGCTGTAAGGAGTACAACCATCAACAGCACAAGGGGTACGACATAAGCCCAAAGCGTAGCCTGCAAACCCAGGCCCAGTTCGCCAACGACAACCACCTCTTGGCCGACATGATAGCACGAGGAGTCGGCAACGAGGACCTCCATCGTCTTTTGTTTCTTCTCGGCACTATGACAAAGGGCAGCTGCCGCACATGCAGAGCAAGCTACGTCTTGCATGATGGATACAACAAGGCCGTGGGACATAACACGTTCCACGACACCTCGATGTTCGATTTGCCTTCCTTTCATATACGAATGCTCGGTAAGCACCCACAAAGATAACACTTTTTAATGGTTAGGCAAAAGGATTTATTCATTTTTATAAAAAACTTGCATTCTTCTTATACGCGCGCATGCGTATATTAATATATGTATGATACTATATCCCCCTTTCGCTTGGCAATATGGAAAGTTTTTTGTAACTTCGCACTCGATTAACACAACAAGTGATATGAAAAAGTTCTGGAAACCAATTGCCGTAGTTCTCATCTTTTGTGTCATGCAGGTAGTAGCCAGCATGTGTATGTTACCATTCATAGACAAGACATCAGAAGAAGGTATAGCACAACACCCCACCCTATTTGCCTGGATTTTAATCATTAGCGGGCTGCTGACCGTTGCCGCTCTGCTTGTCATGCGCATGATAAAGTCCAAGACTTTCCGCGTCACTGATATCAAATGGAAACATGCTCCGCTGGCTCTGGTGGGTGCAATCATGGGCATCATTGCGACTGATCTGCTGAGCGAACAGTTGGCTCTACCTAACCTCATGAAAATGGAGTTTCTCGAACTGGCCAAAAACTTCTGGGGCATACTTGCCATCTGTATCGTGGGCCCCATCGTGGAGGAACTGGTGTTCCGTGAGAGCATCATTCACTATCTGCTCAAGCACCGCACACATCGCTGGGCAGCAATTCTATTCTCAGCCGTTGCTTTTGGACTGATCCATTTAAATCCAGCCCAAGTTCCTTTCGCTGTCATCATGGGTATCATCCTAGGTATTATTTACGTAAAGACGGGCAATATCGTGCTGACCAGCATCATTCACATTTTCAACAACACACTGGCAGTCATCGAAATGAACTTATTGGGTGACAAGGCTGAAGAGATTACTTATGCCGATTTGCTGGGTGGGACGGCTGTTTGCTGGGTTTATATCGTTGTATGCACAATCATGTGCGTGCTCTTCATGCGACAGTTTTGGAAACAATACCATCGCAAGCACCTGCACGAACGGAAAGACAACGATTAGCGAGCACAATAAATATGAAAGGGCCCTACCTCACGGCAGAGCCCTTTCTCGTTGTGTTTGGAATAATCTATTAGAATAAAATTTTAAACTTGATTGGTTACGCCTCGGTAGCCTCGGCATTGGTCTCTGTAGCTTCTTCGTTCTCTGATGCAGCAGCAGCCTCAGCCTCAGCCTTAGCAGCAGCTTCGGCAGCCTTCTTCTCAGCCACCTTCTCCTGAACCTTGGCGTTAGCCTTCTTCTCAGCCTCCAGTCGAGCAGCATCGGCAGCTTTCTTCTCAGCAGCGAGTTTCGACTCGATTGCGGCAAGACCCTTCTGGCGGTCGGCCTTCCAAGCTTCGAACTTTGCCTGTGCGGTTGCTTCGTCAAAAGCGCCCTTCTTTACTCCACCCTTCAAATGCTTCATCAGGTAAACACCTTCGCCTGAAAGGATGTTGCGTACGGTATCAGTGGGCTGTGCGCCTACTTCTACCCAATACAAGGCACGGTCGAATTTCAAATCTACAGTGGCAGGATTGGTGTTGGGATTGTAAGTACCAATCTTCTCTGTAAACTTACCATCACGTGGAGCTCTTACATCAGCGATCACGATGCTGTAGAAGGCATAGCCTTTGCGTCCGTGGCGCTGTAATCTAATTTTTGTTGCCATTAGTTAAAATTTTATTTAATAGGTTTGAAAATCTGCCATCTCGTGGCATTGGGCGCAAAGGTACAAAAAATATTTGGATTAGGGATTATAGATTCGTGATTATTTTCCTTTTAAGGGTGTTTTTGATCTTCAAGCCCACTCGCTCAGCTCGAGCCAGCGCTCGCTTTTTGTATCCAGTTCGACTTCCAACTGGGGCAGACGTTTCGACTTCTCTGTGATTTCGTCAACAGACAAAGAACCGTCAGAAAGCGCATTGACGATAGCAGCCTTCTCTGCTTCCAACGCATCGATATCTCTACCAAGCTGTTCATATTCATGTCGTTCCTTAAAGGTCAAACGACGTTTGACTTCATTTAGCCGAGGCTTGGCTTTCTCTATATTTGTCTCGCATCTTGCAGTCGTATCCGGGCGAGGTTGAAGACTCTCCCACTCCCTGTACTGGGTATAGTTTCCCGGGAAGTCTTTTACTTCACCATTGCCCGAGAATACCAGTAGATGGTCAACAACCTTGTCCATAAAATAGCGGTCGTGGCTAACCACAATTACGCAACCACGAAAGTCGGCCAGATACTCCTCGAGTATTTGCAGGGTAAGGATGTCAAGGTCGTTGGTAGGTTCATCGAGCACAAGGAAGTTTGGATTAGACATCAAGACCTGACATAAATAAAGTCTGCGTTGCTCTCCACCTGAAAGTTTATAGATGTAGTTTTGCTGCTGCTCCGGCGTAAACATAAAGTGCTGCAAGAACTGCATGGCTGTCAGGTGGCGTCCGCCACCCAAATCTACGTACTCAGCTTGCCGACGAATGGCATCTATAACTTTCATCTGCTGGTTGAAGTTCATGCCTTCCTGAGAAAAATAGCCAAAGCGTACGGTCTCGCCCACAACGAAACGTCCGTCATCAGGTCGTTCCAAACCGAGTAGCATTTTGACGAACGTACTCTTGCCTGTCCCATTAGCACCGACAATGCCCATCTTTTCGTAACGAGAGAAGTTGTAGTAGAAGTCCTTCAGTATCGTCAGGTCACCATAACGCTTACTGACATATTCGGCTTCAAATATCTTAGAACCGATGTAAGAGGATTTCAACTGCAGGCGCATACGTTTTTCCTCCATACGTTGTTTGGCCACTTTCTCAAGTTCGTAGAAAGCCTCCTCACGGTAGCGAGCCTTATGGCCTCGCGCCTGAGGCATTCGGCGCATCCAGTCTAACTCCGTCCGATATAGGTTCTGGGCACGAGCCGTTTGAGCTGTTTGGGCCTCGATACGCTCTTGTCTTTTTTCCAGATAATACGCATAATTGCCCCGATAGGTATAAAGTCGTTCGTCGTCAATTTCAAGTATCACACTGCAAACTCGGTCGAGGAAATAACGATCATGCGTGACCATCAGCAGGGTCATGGATGAGCGGGAAAGATACTTCTCGAGCCACTCTATCATCTCTAAGTCAAGATGGTTCGTCGGTTCATCCAGTATTAGGAAATCTGGTTCAATGGTTAGCACATTGGCCAAAGCCACTCGCTTCAATTGCCCCCCTGAAAGTTCTGAGAGAAGCTGGTCTTGGTCAAAAATCTTTAATTTCGTCAGTATCTGATTCGAGCGAATCTCGTATTCCAAGGCTTTATCCACGTCCATACTGGCAAGGTTGAGGTGCCAGTGGCAAGCCTCTCGTACCGTCATGTGCATAGGATAGTCTGGCAATTGTTCGAGATAACCGACGCACAAGTCTTTTCTATAGACCACAGAACCCTCATCGGGAGAGTCCTTACCTGCGATAATATTGAGCAATGTGGTCTTTCCCGTTCCATTTTTTGCTATTAGTCCTACATGTTGCCCCTCTGCGATTCCGAAATTTACGTCGGAAAACAACATACGGTCACCAACACTACGCGTAAGGTTCTTAACCTGCAAAAAAGGGTTTACCAAAGCCATTCGTCGCCCACATTATAAGATTTCTTGTGCGAAATTAGTCTTTTTATTTGGATTATCAAAGGAAAAGGAGTACCTTTGCACTAGAATTTGATGATATAAGACCATCTTATATCTCTTTTCACCTCATTATTACACCCCTTATTTATACTTATTTTACTATCATTCGCATGCATACAAAGAGTGAACTCGAAAGCATGACTCCCGAACAACTTGTGGAGCTCGGCATGAGCATTGGTGCTCAAATGTCTAATGACAAGATGTCTCTCATCTATAATATAATTGATAAGGAATCAACTCTGCCAACCGATGTGGCAACTCCAGAAAAGCCCAAGCGTGGTCGCCCCAAGAAGACGGCGGCACCCACTGTCGAGGAAACACCTGTTGCTGACGCAACTCCGGCTCCAGAGAAGCCTAAGCGCGGACGTCCTAAAAAGGTAAAGGAACCTGCCGCTGAAGCAGAGGCTACAAAGGAAGAAGTTAAGGCTGAAGAAGTAAAAGCCGAAGAGCCAAAGAAAAAACGTACACGCATCTCCAAGAATGCAGAAGCAAAGCCTGAAGTTTCACCCAAAGAAAAAACTACAGAAACTACAAAAGACCCTATAGCAGACTTCTTCAAGAAAGATGAACCGGATTTTGTCATCCTAAAAGACATACCAACTGTCAGTCAGCCTGAGCCGACCAATTCCCCTGTAAAGAGTAAAGAGGTCTCAAAAAAAGAAGCGAAGGAGGCAGAGAAAGCTATTGCACAACGTTATGACTTTGGTGAGAAGATTAAAGGTGAAGGTGTGCTGGAAATCATGCCCGAAGGCTTTGGATTTCTCAGAAGTAGCGACTATAATTATCTGGCCTCGCCCGATGACATCTATGTCAGCCAGCAGATTATCAAGACACTGGGGCTGAAGACTGGTGATGTGGTAGAAGGTCCCGTGCGTCCCCCTCGCGAGGGAGAGAAGTACTTCCCCCTGATAAAAGCCGTCTCTATCAACGGCTGTAACCCTAGCATTGCCCGTGACCGCAGTCCCTTCGAGCATCTTACACCACTCTTCCCTGACGAGAAATTCACGCTCTGCACTGGCACTAACGATTCCCTCTCGTCTCGGGTAGTTGATCTTTTTGCACCTATCGGCAAGGGCCAGCGTGCATTAATCGTGGCTCAGCCAAAAACAGGTAAGACATTGCTATTAAAGGACATCGCCAATAGCATTGCCCGCAACCACCCTGAGGCTTATTTGATGATGTTGCTCGTAGATGAGCGTCCTGAGGAAGTAACGGACATGGCCCGCACAGTTAATGCCGAAGTTATTGCAAGTACCTTCGACGAACCTGCCGAACGCCACGTAAAGATTGCAGGCATTGTACTGGAAAAGGCAAAGCGTATGGTAGAGTGTGGCCACGATGTTGTCATATTCCTCGACTCCATCACCCGCCTCGCTCGCGCCTATAACACCGTAACCCCAGCCAGTGGAAAGGTGCTGACAGGTGGTGTGGATGCCAATGCCATGCACAAGCCCAAACGTTTCTTTGGAGCAGCCCGTAACATCGAAGGAGGCGGTTCACTGACCATCATCGCCACAGCCCTTACCGACACGGGAAGCAAGATGGACGAAGTCATCTTCGAAGAGTTCAAGGGTACGGGCAATATGGAGTTGCAGCTCGACCGTACATTGGCCAACAAACGAATCTTCCCAGCTGTCAATATCGTAGCCTCGAGCACGCGTCGCGACGATTTGCTGCACGATAAGATGACCCTCGATCGTATGTGGATTTTGCGCAAGTTCTTGTCCGATATGAATCCTATCGAAGCCATGAACGAGTTGAAGAGCCGGATGGAGCGCACAGCAAGCAATGAGGAGTTCCTCATTAGCATGAATTCGTAAGGAAAGAAAGCCCACTAAATCTTCTTCTCAAAAGGCCAACGGCGTCCTAATTTCCGGTTATCCATAGGCTTCAGTTTTACCATCAGACCCATGTCGGGCTTTTGGCGAAAAGCCAATGGAGACATACCTACCTGCCGCTTGAAGAAACGGCCGAAATAGGATTGGTCTGGGAAGTTTAGTTCATTGCTTATTTCCTGTATCGACATTCGACTCTTGCTCAGCAGATACATCGATTCTATAGCTAACTTACGGTCAATCATCTCCTTAGGCGTTATACCGTAATGACGCTTTACTACTTGGGTGAGGTACTTGGGCGAAACGCACACCTTATCTGCATAGAACATCACTTGATGGCTTTCTTTGTAGTGTTGTCTCAATTCGTTCATAAAACGCGACAACAGGTTGCCAGTAAGTGCTGAGACTCCTTCTGTGGCATCAGGAGGAATGATATTCTTCACTTTCTCGTAAAAGGCTTGAATGAATACGGAAAACAATGATGCTGCTATATTGGTGGAGTTAGGACCTTTCAACTGACTGCAATTATAGTCGAACATTGTGCAAAAGGCATGAGTAGCGCGTGTAGTCTCCTTATCCATATCCCACGAAGGTCGTTGCAGAAGCATTGCAAGGAAGGCAGGCGGGATATTATAGGTCGCCTCTGTCTGCAACTCTAAAACAGATCCGATGCAATACGCATCAAAATCATCTGACACGAAGGTTATCTCACTTTCAAAATGAGGATGAACCAAAAGGAACTTACTATTATCTATTTCATAGGACTTGCCATTCAACACAAAAATGGCCTTTCCCGATAATGGGAACACGAGGATAAATCTTCCACTAACAAGGCTTTCGCGAACGCAATTTCGCGAATTAATACGGATACAAAAATACAATTCTTTCTCCAATTTTCTTATGTCATGAACCATAAAGTCTGCCATTTTATATGCAAAAGTAAGTTAAAGATTGTTCAAAAGCAAACCTTATATACTATTATGAACAAATATCATTCCTTTTTTGACTATATACCCTTTTATCAATTCATCTTTTTTTCGTATCTTTGCAGCCGAATTGTGCAAGACTATAAAATTTAATCTTTTTATTATATGGTAAAGAACATTAAAATCATCGCCTCAGTACTTGCCACAGTGCTTCTATTGAGTGCGTGTGGCGGCGAAAAGAAGCAACAGGCTTCATCTGTCGTCAGCTTCAAGACAACAAAGGTTAAGAAACAAGACCTGACACTGAATTCCAAGTTTAGTGCCACTATACGTGGCCGTCAGGACATAGAAGTCTATCCACAGGTTGGCGGTACGCTGCAAAGGCTGTGCGTGACTGAAGGCCAGAACGTAAAGAAGGGACAGACGCTGTTCATCATCGACCAGGTTCCCTATCAAACTGCCTTGAATACTGCTGAAGCCGCACTGAAGGCAGCTCAGGCACAAGAGGCTACGGCCAAGCTGACATACGACAGTCGTAAGGAACTTTTCGACCAACAGATTGTCAGTGAGTACGACCTGCAAACGGCTTATAATGCGTTGCTGACAGCCAAAGCCAGCGTTGCCCAGGCTCAAGCCCAAGTAGTCAATGCGCGCAACTCTCTATCATACACGGTAGTGAAGAGCCCAGCCAATGGCGTAGTAGGCACACTGCCCTTCCGCCAGGGAGCATTAGTAGGCCCCAGCATGCCTATGGCTTTAACCACCGTTTCCGACAATAACCAGATGTACGTTTACTTTAGCCTGCCTGAATCCCAGTTCCTTGAGATGACGCGTGAAAGTGGAAGCACAGAAAAGGCCATTGCCGAGATGCCCAGCGTACAGTTACAATTGGTTGACGGTTCCATCTATGAAGCAACGGGTGTCGTTGAAACGGCCAGTGGTGTGGTTGACCGCGCTACGGGCAGTGTCCAACTTCGTGCCGTATTCAACAATCCCAGCCATGTTCTTCACTCGGGTTCGACAGGCAATGTGGTTATCCCTGTTGAGTACAAGGACGTACTGGTTGTTCCTGCTGCTGCAACCGTACAGACACAAGACAAATTCAAGGTCTTTGTCGTAGAAAAAGACGGCACAGCCAATAGCAAGATTGTTAGCATCCTGCCCCAGAACAATGGTAAGGAATTTATCGTTACCGAAGGACTTGAGGAAGGTATGGAAATTGTTGCCGAGGGTGCCAGCATGGTCAAGGAAGGCCAAAAGGTGAAAGAATAAGGATACACACTATTATTGACTATCTACAATGAAAGGTAATATATTTATCAAACGTCCGGTGATGGCGATGTCTATTGCTGTCGTCATCTTGTTCCTCGGTACGATTTCCTACTTCAGCCTGCCTGTGGAACAGTTCCCCGATATTGCACCTCCAACGGTGATGGTCAGCGCCACTTATCCTGGTGCCAGTGCCGAGACGGTGACCAAGGCCGTAATCCAACCGCTTGAGGAGAGTATCAATGGTGTAGAGAACATGATTTATATGACCTCTACGGCTACGAATAATGGTTCGGCAAGTATCACCGTATTCTTCAAGCAAGGCACTAATCCCGATATGGCCGCCGTGAACGTTCAGAACCGTGTCTCGATGGCTCAAGGTCTTTTGCCTCAAGAGGTTACGATGATTGGTGTAACGACCTTTAAGCGCCAAACCTCGTTCCTTCAGATTAATGCCTTGGTAAGTGACGTTCCTGAGTACGATGCCAATTTTATGGCCAACTACATGAACATCAACGTCACACCACAACTGAAGCGTATTCAGGGTGTAGGTGAAGTGTTTGCCCTCGGAGCCTCCTATTCGCTTCGCGTATGGATGAAGCCTGAGGTAATGGCTCAATATGGTCTTATCCCTTCCGACATTACGGCCTGTCTGGCAGAACAGAACCTCGAAGCAGCCATTGGTAAACTGGGTGAGAAGCCCATCGAGGGAGGTCATGGCGAAGGCATCGACAACGTATATCAGTACACGTTGAAATATACTGGTCGTCTGAAGACGGTAGAGGAATTTGAAAACATCGTCATAAGTGCCAAGTCCGATGGTAGTGTTCTCCGTTTGAAGGATGTAGCCGACATCGAACTAGGTCAGGCCGACTATGGCTATTCGGGTCACGTAAACGGCAAGCCCGCCGTACAATTCATGGCCTTCCAGTTGGCGGGTGCCAATGCAAAGGAGACCAACGACCGCTTCTCAGCCAAGCTGAAGGAGTTAAACGAAGAATTGCCAAAGGGGTTGCACTTTACCCAGATGATGTCGTCCAACGACTTCCTGCTCGAGTCTATTGGCAATGTAGAGGAGACGCTGATTATCGCCCTGTTCCTCGTGGTATTGGTGGTTTACTTCTTCCTGCAAGATTTCAAGGCTACGCTGATTCCTTCCATTTCCATCATAATCTCCCTGGTGGGAACCTTCGCAGCCTTGCGTGTGGCCGGCTTTACGCTTAACCTCTTGACCCTCTTTGCCTTGGTGCTGGCCATCGGTACGGTAGTCGATGATGCCATTGTGGTTGTAGAGGCCGTTCAGGCCAAGTTCGATGCCGGTTACAAGAGTTCCTATCAGGCCACAAAGGATGCCTTGTCCGACGTAACGATGGCTGTTATCTCCTGTACCTTCGTCTTTATGGCCGTATTCATCCCCGTGACGATGATGGGTGGTACGTCTGGTATGTTCTACACCCAGTTCGGCATCACGTTGGCCACGGCCGTAGGTATCTCCTGTGTCTCGGCCCTTGTGGTCTGCCCTGCCCTCTGTGCCATGATGATGCGCCCAAGCGACGGCACGAAGAGCGAGAAGAGTTTCAACGGTCGCGTGAAGGCTGCCTACAACGCTTCGTTTGGCGCCGTCATGGGCAAATATACACGTTTCCTCCGGGGCGTAGTCAACCACCGCTGGGTAGCCTGGGGCAGTGTTGCTGTTGCTTTCGTACTGCTTTACTTTACCATGACCCACCTGCCTAAGGGTCTCGTTCCTCAGGAAGACCAAGGCGTGCTGATGGTCAATGTCACCTGTCCTCCGGGTTCCAACCTGGGCGTGACGGAGAATGTGCTCGATAAGGTAGAGGCTATCGTACGCGAAGATGAGGACATCCGCGACTTCTCTCGTGTGGCCGGCTACGGCATGATGAGCGGCCAGGGTGCGGCCAACGCTATGGTCATCCTTCGCCTGAAGCATTGGAGCGACCGTTCGGGTAAGTGGTATCTGCCAGGGTCTGGATTCATCCACAATTCTTCCATTAAGAAGTACATGCTCCTCGGCAAGTTTGCTCAAGAGATACCCGAGGCTCAGATATTCGTCTTCGAACCCGGTATGATTCCGGGCTATGGTATGGGTTCCAACGTTGACCTGCACTTGCAGGACAAGTCCGACGGCGACAAGGGCCAGTTCCTGGAACTGACCAACAAGTTCCTGGCTGCCCTGAACCAACGCGACGAGGTGCAGATGGCCATGACCTCGTACGCTCGCACCTATCCCCAGTATCAGGTTGAGGTGGATGCTGCCCAGTGTAAACTGGCAGGCCTTTCTCCGGCCTCCGTCCTTTCGGCACTCAGCAGTTATTGCGGTGGCTCGTACGTGTCGAACTTCAACCAGTTTGGTAAGGTCTATCGCGTAATGTTGCAAGCCGACCCGAAGTATCGCACCAACGAGTTCGACCTCTCTAATATGTACGTGCGCAATGGTGCAAGCATGGCCCCCATCTCGCAGTTCCTGAAGCTCACGCCAGTGCTTGGTCCTGAGAACGACACGCGCTTCAACCTGTTCTCGGAAATCACCGTTATGGCATCGCCAGCTCAGGGATACACATCTACCGATGTCATGAAGGCAGTCGAGGAAGTAAAGCAGCAGACCCTGCCCGAGTACATATCGTACGAATATGGTAGCATCTCACGCGAGGAATATCAGCAGATGGGTAGCAACCAGACGCTCTTCATCTACATCGTTTGCGTAGTCCTCATTTTCCTTATTCTCAGCAGCCTGTACGAGAGTTTCCTCGTGCCCTTTGCCGTCATCCTGTCCGTGCCCGCCGGCTTGCTTGGCTCGTTCGGCTTCGCATGGTTGTGGAATCTGGTTTATTCCGTATTCCCGCCCATCGGGCAGATTGAGAACAACATCTACCTGCAGACGGGTGTCATCATGCTCATTGGTCTGCTGGCCAAGACGGCCATTCTGATTACGGAGTTCGCCCTCGAGCGTCGCCGTAAGGGTATGGGCATCGTCGAGGCCGCCTATGCAGCCGCCGAGGCACGTCTGCGTCCTATCCTGATGACGGTACTGACTGCCGTACTGGGTATGATGCCGTTGCTCTTCTCGACAGGTGCAGGTGCCAACGGTAACCGTACGATTGGCGTGGGTGTTGTCGGCGGTATGATTGTCGGCACATTTGCCATCCTGTTCACGGTGCCCGTATTCTTCATCTTCTTCGAGTTCTTGCAGGAGAAGATTCGCCCCGCCATGAAGGAGGAGGCCGACCAGCAATTCCTGAAGGAGCGCGAACGTACCCAGATGGAGAAGAGCGAGTACAATAAGAGAGAGAACTAAGAATTGAAAACTTGAGAACTATGAAAGCTATACGATTAATCGTAATATCCACCTTGGCCCTGACGCTAAGCAGTTGTGGCCTTTATAAGAACTACGAGCGTCCGACCGAGATTTCTACTGACGGCATCTATGGGGATGCCCAGAGCGGGGACTCGCTGGGCCTGGGCGACCTGGCTTGGCGCGAGGTCTTCACCGACCCACAGCTCCAGCAACTGATTGAGCGCGCGCTGGCTCAGAACACCAGTATGCGGCAGGCCGACCTGCGCATCCAGGAGGCTCAGAACAACCTTCGTGCGGCCAAGCTTGCCTTCTTCCCCAGCCTCGCATTTGCCCCCTCGGGCACCATCAGTGGCATCTGGGACCCCTCGAACCGTGCTGAGTACAAGGGCGTGATGGGCAACGGAGCCACCAAGACCTACTCTATCCCTGTGGCAGCCAACTGGCAGGTCGATTGCTTCGGCCAGTTGCGCAATGCCAAGAAAGGTAGCGAGGTGGCCGTTGAGAACATGCAGACCGTCAAGCAGGCCATACAGACGGCCCTCGTGGCAAACATTGCCAACCTCTACTACACCCTGGCCATGCTCGACGAGGAACTGGCCATTGCCACGCAGACGAGCGAGAACTGGCGGCAGAACCTCGAGGTGACCCAGCGCCTGATGCAGGCAGGTCAGTCGAACAAGGCCGCAGTTGCCAGCACGGAAGCCCAGTACTGGAGCATACAGACCAGTGTCGTGGACCTTCAGTACAGCATTCGCCAAATCGAGAACACCCTGTCGGCCCTGATAGGGGAAACGCCTCAACACATCTCCCGCGGCGCACTCGACACGTTCCAGACGCCCAGCCTCTGCACGACGGGCTTCCCCGTCAGCCTGCTGGCTCGCCGTCCCGACGTCCGTCAGGCCGAACTGGCATTGGCATCGGCCTTCTATCAGAAGAATCAGGCCCGTGCCTCGTTCTACCCCGCCCTTAATATCTCGGCCACTGGCCAATATACCAACTCGCTTGGCTCAATGGTTGTCAACCCGGGCGGCATTATAGCTGCCCTCGTGGGAACCCTGACTCAGCCCCTCTTTGCCCAAGGCAAGATTCGTGCCGCCTATAAGAACACGTTGGCCGAGATGGAGGTGGCCACACTGGGATTCCAGCAGACACTGCTCGACGCGGGTAGCGAAGTCAACACGGCAATGGCCAGCATCCATGCGGCAAAGGCTAAGCAGGAGCTCGTCGTGAATCAGGTCAACAGCCTGCAAGATGCCGTTGATGCCACCCAGGCCTTGATGAAGCATAGCAACCAGGTTACTTATCTCAATGTCTTGACGGCACAGAGCGGACTCCTGGGAGCCCAGCTTGCCGAGGTCAGCAACCGCTTTGCCATCATCTCTGCCACCATCGACCTCTATCAGGCACTTGGCGGAGGGTGGCAGTAAACGCCTAAGGCTTTCGGCAATAACACCTAAGGGTTACAGCAATAACGCCTAAGGGTTACAGCAATAACGCCTAAGGGTTACAGCAATAACGCCTAAGGGTTACAGCAATAAGACCTAAGGCTTTCGGCCGAAGTTCCTAAGGGCAATAAGTCACACAACAAGGAAGCCCGAGACCTGTGTCTCGGGCTTCCTTATGCCATTTCGGTAACTTATGTGATTAGAATGGCAGCTGGCTGTCGTCAGGCTCTCCGCCAAAGGGCGTCTGGTCGATAGCAGGAGCTGCTGCGGCAGCAGGCTCAGAGGCAAACGGAGCCGCGGGAGGAGGCACGGGAGCCCCAGCCACAACGGGAGCGCCCTCGGGAGCCTGGGCCTGGACATTACGATCGACGCGGAAGGCACGAATGGAGTTGAACCAACGGCCATTGTACTCGTGGGCATCGATGTCGAAGGATACGGTCATCATCTCGCCCACCTGGATGTTGAAGTTCTGTATGCGCTCGACGCCGAACACCTCGAAACACATCTTCTTGGGATATTGTTCCTGGGTCTCAAGTACGTAGGATGCTACTTTCCACTCCGAGCCCGTACGGGCACTGGTACCGCTGCGCTCGGGCAGCACGGCTATAATTCTTCCTGTTAAGTCCATAGTGATGGATAGTGAGTTTAAGGGTTAAAATGTTTATTGTTTATCTGTTTGCAGGCACAAAGATACGAAAAGGGAGGCAAAACGTCAAATTTTTAATTTGAAATTTCCAATTTTTAATTTTATTATGTATCTTTGCCTCTGCGAAAAACCTAATATATAAAGAATAGTATGAAATTCGTTGTTTCCAGCTCGGCTCTCTATAGCCGTCTCGCTGCTGCCAGCAAAGTCATGACAGCAAAAAACAGTATGCCCATCCTCGACAGCTTCCTCTTCGACATCAAGAACGGGAAGGTGACCATCACAGCCAGCGACGGGGAGAAGTATTTCATTACCTCCGTGCCCCTCGTTGACTCGGACAATAACGCCCAATTCTGTATCACGGCTAAGACTATAATGGACTCCATGAAGGAGTTGGCCGAGCAACCCCTGACCTTCGAGTATAATCCCGAGAGCCACGAGTTGCAGGGCCGCCACCAGACGGGTGTGTTCTCCGTGATGAGTTTCGACGCAAGCACCTATCCCGTTCAGCAGGCGCTGAAGGACGACTGCACGAAGCTGGAACTCTCGAGCAACATTCTCCTGACGGGCATCAACCGCTGCCTCTTTGCTACGGCTAACGACGAGATTCGCGTCGTTATGACAGGCATCTTCCTCGACGTACATGCCGAGGACATCACCTTTGCCGGAACCGATGGCCGCAAGCTGGTGCGCTACATCAACCGCGAGGTGAAGCCTGGGCTTGAGACCAGTTTCATCCTGCCCAAGAAGGTGGCAGCCATTCTGAAGAACGTCCTGCAGAAGGACACCCTGATATCGATTTGCTTCGACAACGAGAAGGGCCAGATACACGCCGAAGACTTCGACATGTACTTCCGCCTCGTCGAGGGTCGCTACCCCAACTATAATGGTGTCATCCCCACCAACAATCCATACGTGGCCACCATCGACCGCGCCAGCCTCATCTCGGCCCTGAAGCGTATCTCGGTCTTCTGCAACCAGTCGAGCGGACTGATGAAGCTCCACCTCGAGAACAACCAAATGCGCCTCACCGGCGAGGACAACGACTACTCGACCCGCGCCGAGGAGAACCTGATGTGCGACTACCAGAACGACCCCATCTCGATTGGTTTCTCCTGCATCTTCCTCATCGAGATTGCCAACATCATGGAGGGCGACGCCCTGACCATCCAGTTGGCCGACCCCAGCCGTCCCGGCGTAGTGGTTCCGGCAGAGCAGCCTGAGAACGAGGAGACGCTGATGCTCCTGATGCCCATGATGCTGAACGACTAAGCGATATGAAGCTCAACCTCACCCGTCCGCTCGTCTTCTTCGACCTGGAGACGACAGGACTCGACATCGCGAAGGACCGCATCATCCAGTTGTCCTACATCAAAGTATTCCCCGACGGACACGAAAGTCGGGGAAACTACTTGATAAACCCCGGCTGCCCCATCCCCCCCGTCGTGGTCGAACTGACCAAGATTACCAACGAGATGGTCAAGGACCAACCCACCTTCGCTCAGCTGCGCAGTATCATCCAGGAGGTATTCACGGGATGTGACATTGCGGGCTACAACTCCAACCACTTCGACGTGCCCCTGCTGGCCGAAGAGTTTGTGAGGGCCGGCGTACAGTTCGACTTCAGCCAGTGTCGCCTCATCGATGTGCAGAACATCTATCACAAGAACGAACGCCGCAACCTGGCCGCCGCCTACAAGTTCTATTGCGGTCGCGAGATGGACGAGGACTTCCAGGCCCACCGTGCCGACCAAGACACGGAGGCAACCTATCGCGTCTTGATGGGGCAACTCGACAAGTATGCCCCCGAGAACGAGCCCGACCCCACTCGTCAGCTGAAGAACGACGTGGCAAGCCTGGCCGAGTTCTCGCGCATGAACAACAACATCGACTTCGCAGGCCGCATTGCCTGGAAGGAGGAACAGGGCGCCAATGGCGAGACCATCCGCACCGAGGTCTTCACTTTCGGCAAGTACAAGGGCCTGAGCGTGCGCGACGTACTCCTGCGCGACCCGGGCTACTATAGCTGGATTCTGGGTGGCGACTTTACGCAGAACACCAAACTCGTCTTGAAACAACTCTGGCTTAAATATGCTAAAAGGTAAGAAGATAGTCTTGGGCATCACGGGCAGCATCGCCGCCTATAAGGCTTGCCTCATCATTCGCGGGCTCATCAGACAGGGGGCCGAGGTGCAGGTGGTCATCACCCCCGCGGGCAAGGAGTTTATCACGCCGATAACCCTGAGCGCACTCACCTCGAAGCCCGTCATCAGCGAGTTCTTCTCTGGGCGCGACGGTTCGTGGCACAGCCATGTCGATTTAGGCCTTTGGGCCGACGCCATGCTCATCGCACCGGCTACAGCCAGCACCATCGGAAAGATGGCCCATGGCATTGCCGACAACATGCTCATTACGACTTACCTCAGCATGAAGGCACCCGTGTTCGTGGCTCCCGCTATGGACCTCGACATGTTTGCCCACCCCTCTACACAAGAGAACCTTTCGACCCTTCGCCAGCGTGGCAACCACATCATCGAACCTACCAGTGGCGAACTGGCCAGCCACCTCGTGGGCAAGGGGCGCATGGAGGAACCGGAGGAAATCATCCGCCAGCTCGACGACTTCTTCCACGAGAAGGACCTCCAGGGCCGCCGCATCCTCATTACGGCCGGCCCGACGTACGAAAAGATCGACCCCGTTCGCTTCATCGGCAACTACAGCAGTGGGAAGATGGGCATTGCCCTGGCCGAGGAGTGTGCCAAGCGCGGGGCTGAGGTAGAGTTCGTAAGCGGTCCCATACAGTTGCGCCCACGCCACACCAACGTCCACGTGACTCCAGTCGAGAGTGCCCGGCAAATGCACGAAGCGGCTACCCGCCTCTTCCCCACTTGCCAGGCAGGCATCCTCTGTGCGGCAGTAGCCGACTTCACGCCCGCAAGTGTGGCCGAGGAGAAGATTAAGCGCGAGGGCGACGACCTCGTCCTCCGTCTCTGTCCGACTCAGGACATTGCCAAAGCGCTGGGCCAGATGAAGCGCCCTGACCAACGCCTCGTCGGCTTTGCCCTCGAGACGAACGATGAAGCCCAGCACGCCAAGGCGAAGTTGGCAAAGAAGAATCTCGACTTCATTGTCCTTAACTCACTTCGCGACAAGGAGGCGGGGTTCCAGTTCGACACGAACAAGGTGACCCTCATCTCCGCTTCGGGCGAGAAGGCCTTCCCCCTGAAGCCGAAGACCGAGGTGGCTGGCGATATTGTTGACGAACTCAGTAAGTTGCTATGAAACGCCTCCTCTTCATCCTCGCAGTAATTGTCAATTTCCAATTGTCAATCATCAATTCCCTAAGTGCCCAAGAGCTTAGGGCTAAGGTGGTCATCAACACGGCCCAACTCTCCAACACCAAGACGGAAGTGTTCGATGCCCTGAAGGAGAAGGCCGAATCCTTCCTCAACGACCACCAGTGGACCAACATGCAATACCGCGAGCAGGAGAAGATAGAGTGCAACTTCAACATAACCGTAAACAGTTGGGACGAGGGCGAAAGCCTTATCAAAAGTACGTTGCTGATGACCTGCAGTCGGCCCGTCTTCAACAGTTCCTACAACACTACGCTCTATAGCGTACGCGACGGCGACTTCCAGTTCAACTTCCAAACTACCGACCAACTCGAGTGGAACCCAGAGTACATCGACAACAACCTGACCGCCCTGTTGGCCTATTATGCCTACATGATTATCGGCTACGACATGGACTCTATGGCTCCCAAGGGCGGGACTTCCTGCTTCCAGACGGCCGAGAATATCGTGACGAACGCCCAGAACCTGGGTTTCCCTGGTTGGTCTTCGTTCAGCGACTCAAAGAATCGCTTTGGCCTGCTCAACGACTACCTCGACGGTTCGATGGAGGACTATCGCAACCTCATCTACAAATACCACCGCGAGGGGCTCGACCAGATGGCAGACAATGCCGAGAAAGGCCGCAGCGCCATCACGGAGGCCATCGACCTCTTAGAGGCATCGAAGGATGCGCGCACGATGAGCCACCTGCCCCAACTCTTTACCGAATACAAACGCGACGAACTGGTCAACATCTACAGCGGTCACGGCACTTCGCAGGAGAAGGAGGGCGTCTATGACATTCTGTTTGGTATCAACACCTCCCTCAGCGACTATTGGGAGAAGATTAAGAAGTGAACGCAAAAGATGCTACGCACACTCCATATCCAACACTATGCCCTCATCGACCAGCTTGACATCGACTTCGATGAGGGATTTTCAGTTATTACGGGTGAGACGGGTGCCGGAAAGAGCATCCTCCTGGGGGCCATCGGTCTCTTGCTTGGCCAGCGTGCCGACCTCAAGATGCTGAAGGCCGGAGCCCAGCGCTGCGTCATCGAGGCACGGTTCGACCTCTCCCAATACGACTTTGCCGAATATTTCCAGAGCCACGATCTCGACTTCGACGGCCAGGAGTGCATCATCCGCCGCGAACTTACGGCCACGGGCAAGTCACGTGCCTTCATCAACGACACCCCGACCTCGCTCGCCGACCTGAAGGAGTTGGGCGACCGACTCATCGACATCCACAGCCAGCACCAAAACCTCCTGCTCAACCGCGAGGACTTCCAGCTTCAGGTTCTCGATGCCGTAGCACAGGACGAGCACGAACACTCCGAATATACCCATATATATAAGGAATACGCGCGCGCGAAAGCAGAGTTGCAACAGACTCAGGAACAGGCCGAACGCGACAAGGGCGAACAGGACTATATGGCCTACCAGTTAAGCCAACTCGAGGAGGCCAACCTCTCGGAAGGAGAGGAAGAGGAGTTGGAACAGGAACTCTCCACGCTGGAACACGCCGAAGACATCAAGTCGGCCCTCTATCAGGCTGGCAACATACTTGAAGGCGACGAGACGGGAATCGTCCCTCTCCTTCGCGAGGCACAACGCCGCATCGAGTCCATCGCTACGGTCTATCCGCCTGCACAGGAACTTGCCGAACGTCTGGAGAGTTGCTATATCGAGGAACGCGATATCGCAAGCGAACTGGCCAGCCAGTCGGAGTCCATCGACTACGACCCCGAACGCCTCGCCTTTGCAAGCGAACGCCTCGCCACCATCCATTCGCTGAAGCAGAAGTTCCATGCCGATTCTGTAGCGCAGTTGCTCGCTATCGAGGACGACCTTCGCCAACGTCTGTCGCTCATCGAGAATAGCGACGAACAGTTGCGCCTGCTCAGCCAGCACATCACGGAGTTGGAACAGCAACTGACCGAGGCCGCAGCCTCTCTCTCCAAGTTACGCAAGGCCGCGGCCAAGAAGGTCGAGACGGAGATGTGCCAACGGCTCATTCCACTGGGCATGCCCAATGTGCAGTTCCAGGTCGTCGTCCTGTCCGACAATCCCTTCTCGGCCCATGGTCGCGACAAGGTCACCTTCCTCTTCTCGGCCAACAAGAACATCCCCATTCAACCGCTCTCTCAAGTGGCCAGCGGTGGCGAGACGGCCCGTCTGATGCTCTCGCTCAAGGCCATGATCAGTGGTGTCGTTAAATTGCCCACCATCATCTTCGACGAGATTGACACTGGCGTGGGAGGCCACATTGCCGAGCGCATGGCCGAAATCATGAAGGAGATGGGCGTTGCCCACCACAGACAGGTTATCTCCATTACCCACCTCCCGCAGATTGCCGCCATGGGACAGCACCACTATCGTGTCTTCAAGACCGAAGAGGGCGAAACGACCACCAGCCACATCGTCCGTCTTTCCGACGAAGAGCGCATCGAGGAGTTAGCCCGCATGCTCTCTGGCGCAACCCTCACTCAGGCTGCCATCTACAATGCCAAGGCCCTGCTTTCGATAAAAGTTTAACCGTTTAAGAGTTTAACCGTTTAAAGGTTTAACGGAAATTCCTAATTCCCATATCCATGAGACGATTCATCCCCCTCTACCTCACTATTCTCTTCTCACTCCTCATCCCTCACTTCTCACCCCTCTCTGCTGCCGGTCCCAAATGGATGAAGCAGGCCTCCAAGAGCCTTGCCACCCTCTATGCCATACAGCAACGGGGCGACACCATTCAGGCCAACGGCTTCTTCACGAACGAGACGGGCCAGTTAGTCGCACCCTTCAAGGCCATCCAGCAGGCCCGTTCGGCCTGGGTCGTCGATGCTTCGGGCAATCGTTTCGAGGTCAGTCGCATCCAGGGCTTCAACTCCACGTATAATGTCGTCCGACTGCAAGTCGAGTCGGGCAAGAAGAAGACCGTCTGCCTCCCCATCGCATCGACCAGCCCCGCTAAGGGCCAGTCCGTTTACGCCATTCCTACGGCCACGCCCGACCCAGTTGCCCAAGTGGAGAAGGCTGGCGAATACGGTTACTACACACTTACGAGTCAGGCTACGCCCGACCTTGCGGGCAATCCCGTCGTCAACGAAGCAGGCGAGATAGTGGCCATTCTCCAGACGCCCGTCCTTGCCGCAAAGGCTCCCAATTATGCACTCGACATCCGTTTGCCCCTGAGCCTTACCATTCGACCCATCGACGCCAACAACACCGACCTGCGCCAATGCGCCATCCCAAAGCAACTGCCCGACGACGAGGCTCAGGCTACCAGTTTCCTCTACATCGCCAATGCCACGGCCGGCACCCGCGAAGCCTACATCGAGGACTTCATCCGGGCTTTCCCTCAAAGCGTAACCGGTTATATCCAGAAAGCCGAAACCCAAGTGGCCGCCCAGTCCTACGAGGCAGCCCGCCAAACCTACGACGAGGCACTCCGCCAGCGAACGGGCCACGACGACGAGGTGCTCTACTCCCGTTCGCGTGCCATCTACAACACGGTGCTTCAGGGCACTAATACCCTACCCGAACAATGGACGCTCGAGCAGGCGCTCTCCGACATTCAGACCGCCAGTCAGGCCAATCCCCTGCCCCTCTATGCCCTCCACGAGGCCAACACGCTCTTTGCCCTGAAGCGCTACGACGAAGCCTATCAGCGCTATATCGCCCTTACCCAGACACCGATGCGCTCGCCCGAGGTCTTCATGTATGCCTGGCAATGTCAACAGAATCTGGGTGCCGAGAAGGAAACCCTCTTGGCCCTCAACGACAGTGCTGTTGCCTGCTTTACAAAGCCTTACACCACCGAGGCCGCACCCTTCCTCTATCTGCGCAGCACTACCCTTCAGGAGATGGGTCGCGTGCGCGAAGCCATCCTCGACCTCAACGACTACGAACACCTCATGCAGGGCCAACTGACCGACCAGTTCTACTACCAGCGCGAACAGCTCGAAAGCCGTGTGCGCATGTACGGTCCAGCCGTCAACGATATCCAGAAGGCCATCTCCCTCTCGCCCGACGAGCCCATCTATCATGCCGAGTCGGCCGTACTCTTCTTCCGGCTCAACGACCTCGATGCAGCCATCGCCGCCTGTCGCAAGGCCATCAGTCTCGACGACGACTTCCCCGATGCCCACCGTCTGCTCGGCATCTGCATGCGCGAGAAGGGCGACCTCGCCAGTGCCCGTCGCCATCTTCAGCGCGCCATCGACCTCGGCGACCCCATGGCCTCCGGTATCCTTGAGAAGTTAGGGAAGTGAGGAAGTGAAAAATGGAGATTGAGCAATATCCTGGCAAGACACTCGTAGCACTCAGCGGCGGAGCCGACTCCGTTGCCCTGTTGCGCCTGCTCACCTCTACCCCCTCACCTCTAACCTCTAATCCCTCACCTCTAACCTCTAACCCCTCACCTCTAACCAGCGCCTTAGCGCTCCCCCAGTGCGAAGCACTACACTGCAACTTCCACCTGCGAGGGGCCGAAAGCGACCGCGACGAACAGTTCTGCCGCTCGCTCTGCGAACGACTCGGCGTCCCCCTCCACGTCCGTCACTTCCAGACCCGCGAGTACGCCCGTGAACAGGGGATAAGCCTCGAGATGGCCGCCCGCCAGTTGCGCTACCAGTGGTTCGAAGAGATGCGCCAACGGCTCGGCGCCCAACAGATTGCCGTAGCCCACCACCGCGACGACCAGGTCGAAACCCTCCTGCTCAACCTCGTCCGAGGCACCGGCCTGCGCGGTCTCGCCGGCATGCAATCCCGTACCGGCTACATCGTTCGCCCCCTGCTTCGCTATTCCAAGGCCGAGTTGCTCCAGTATCTCGACGGGTTGGGACAAGACTACGTGACTGACTCCACTAATCTCGAGCGCGATGCCCTGCGCAACCGCCTGCGGCTCGACGTCATCCCCCTGCTCCAACAATTCAACCCCCAAGCCTCGCGCCATATTGCCCAGACGGCCGAACGCGTAGCCGAGGCACTACCCTACTACATCCAGGGCGTTGACGGGAGCGAAGAACTTTCGGCCACCACCCTCCACGAACGCCTCTATGGCCTCGGATTCACCCCTGCGCAAGAGGCCGACATCCTGCGCAGCACACGCTCGGGTGCCCTCTTCGAGAGTCCCACCCATCGCCTCGTGCGCCATCGTGGCCTCCTCCTCATCGAGCCTAAGGACCAGCCCGACCTACCCCCCCGGCTCACCACTACCCTCTCACCTCTCACCTCTAACCCCTCACCTCTAACCAGCGCCTTGGCGCTCACCTGCCACCTCGATGCCGCCCTCGTCGAGCAGCCCCTATCGCTTCGCCATCCCCGGCGGGGCGACCGCTTCCGCCCGTTGGGCATGGAGCGAGGCACCCGCCTCATCAGCGACTACCTTACCGACCGTCACCTCTCGCTCTTCGACAAGCAACGCCAGTGGCTCCTTTGCGACGCTCGCGACCGCATCCTCTGGGTCTGCGGTCTACAGCCCGACCACCGTTTCCGCGTTACCAGCGAGACACGGAATGTGCTCGTCGTCACCCTTTCGTATAGGTAATCCGGAGTCCTCCTATCTACCTCTTCCTACAAAAAATATCTACATTTATTTGGCAAAATGTGGGAAAGTTTGTACCTTTGCACCGGAGTTTGTCCGCCCTGCATGCTGAAGAAGCATTAACAGGACACTTCAAACCTCAGCAGAGGCTGAGCGATATCGTTTGATATTCGAAGCATTATGCTCTATCTTGCAAGCTGAAAACCTGAGAAATTTTCTATCTTTGCAAAGACTGGGAAGCCTGTAGCAGCGTAAACCTACTACAGGAAAAGCCGATATAACATAAGATGACATACATGGCTTCACGCGTGTACTGGCGTGGAACTGACCATTAAGAACATCTTTGTTATATCGGGCATTCTCAGGGCCCTCAGCTTGGAGATGTGACATACAGTTCCACGCTTCGTTTGTCTATACGATGCAAGACTGATGTTTAACCACAAGACAAGCGACACACGAGAGAATGCCCGCACGCCGATTCACTTCACAAGACAAGGAACACATCCTCACCATGCTTCACAGCGGGGTGAGCAAGAAGACTATTGCTCGCCTCTTGCAGATTGACCGCCGCGACATCACCATTTGGGACCTCCGCTACCAGCGCTATGGCGTGGAGGGGCTTGAGCCCAGGTTCAAGCACACCATTCCTGCCGCCACGAAGCGCCAGATTGTGGAGGAGTATCTCAATGGGGGTATCTCCATGCGTCAACTATGTACTGAACACAATATTTGTCTCTCTACGCTTAAGAACTGGCGAAAGAAGTATCTGGAAGAAAACAACATTCAAATACACAAACTAATATGAAACAAATCTTCGAGGTTATGAAAAGTTTTAAGGTAAGGGGACTCCAACGAGTCCTAATGGCGCTCCTACTGCTGGTGGCAGGTGCGGGGCAAACGTGGGCGGCAGAGTACCGTGTCATCTTCGACCATGAGCTGCCTGGTGCTGGGTATACGCTTGGATATCCTGCAAGAACAAGTATTAGGACATGGGGCAATCCTGCCAGAGTCGATTCAACGACCGTTATTACGAGTGGGACTTATACTATTACCAGTGATAATGTCACAAACTACATTCGTCCTAAAACTGTTGCTGGCTATACAGGTGAAGTGTGGATAAACTCCGGAGGTGAAATCTGCGTGGGATATACACCCACCAATACCTCTTCTGTAATCACATGGCACGATGATGTGTTTGAATATTCTACATTATTTGTGAAGAGTAGTACTTCCACGAAGTTGATGCCCTCTGGTGAGGTGGCTATTCGCTTGTATTGTGGAGGTGAAGAAAGTGTCACGGATACTGTTGCCTATACAGGAAGTTCATCTGCATATCCTCAAAATAAAAAGGGGGATCGTCTAGGAGAAACAACGAATTACGTTTATTATGCTCAGGATGACGATGGCGATGATGCCAATGGTTCATATACTGGCTCCGGATATCAATATAATAATGGATTCCGCCAGGGCACGTATACGAGTTCTGCCAAATATAAATGTTTAGGAAATTTGGATTATGAGGCAAATGTTAGTACAATCAGTGGTATGACGCCACGATATACCTACTTCTACGAACGCACACATACCGTAAAAGTTGCAAATGGTGAGGCACAAAGGAAAGTAACCGTACCTTTGGAGGTAACGGCACCTGCCGAAGTGGGTGGAGGAACTTATAAGGTAACCGCCATCCAGAAGTGGGGATTCTGCTATAATAAGAGTGCACAGACAAGTTTGGACTATTGTAAAGGATTTCAGGCCAATCAAAGTAATGATAATGCTTACACTTCAACCTATGTAGTTCACAATTGTATAAACGACCATAGCAATGAGTATCTTGAGTCGGTGGATTTTGGCGACAACAGCAACATTACAGAGATTGGCGACTACGCCTTTATCAGCTGTGATAAGTTGACAGAAATCACGCTTCCTTGGCGACTAACCTATTTGGGCGTTGGTACGTTTAAGTTCTGTAAGGGCATCCAAAAGGCTACGCTACAGACTTGCCCACTTACTGACAACAAATACTTCGGCCAGACTAGATTAAATATTATTCAGGCGTGGACTTTCATCGGATGCTTCAGTTTGGAACAGGTATATCTGGCTGATGGTGTTAAGAAGATTGAGGGCCTGTCGTATGGTGCACCTTTCCAATATCTTTCGAGCCTGAACTACATTCGTCTCCCGAATACGCTGGAGTACATTGGTCCCCATTTCTTGTGCACATGTACTGGACTTACTACGGTTACAATACCTGCCAGCGTGGAATACATCGATGGTGCCTGCTTCCACGGATGCGAAAGCCTGAATGACGTGCTCCTATTGGGTAAGGCTGCTGACCTTCAAGCACTTTCTGGTGAGTCAAGGACCTTTAGTGAGAACGCTACAAACTGTGGTAACCATGTGAATACTGCAACATTCTGGGTTGTTGACCAATATCAGAGTGAATATGAGAATCATAGCGTTTGGGGAACATTGCTGACTGACGGATATAACAATACTATTAAGCCTTTCCCCGCCGTTCCGCGTGAATTCAAGGCTGGCAAGTGGGCAAGCGTAGTATTCCCGCCACGCGTGGCTGACCCCAACCGAACAGAGAATCCTACCGGAAAGAGCATCGACCCAGAGAAGGCCTTTGGCGAAGGCACGATGGTTGCCGTCTTGTCAGCGGCCAAACGTGATGATAATAACATCAGTCTCTATCATCTGACATTTACACAAGTTGAGGGTGAGATACCTACTGGCGCCACCTATATGCTGAAGCCCGGCCAGGATACCACCTATGAAATGTATAATGGTGCAGACCAGGCTCAAGAAGGTTTCACTCTTGACATGACGAACGAGCATCCCCGTTCTGTTGTGGCTCCTGAGGACAATGCCGTTGTATATCAAAAGGGTACGTATGTAAAGACGAAGCTGAAGACATACGACTTTATCTTCTCTGCAACAGGAGAAGGCACAACAGCATCGCCTTACAAATACACTTTCCGTAAGGTGACGACAGGTACTGCCTACGCACGTGCTTGCGGTTGCTGGTGGGAAGTTGTTCGTAGTGGAGTTTCTCTTAACAGCGACGCAAAGGGCATCCTTAGTGTTAATGGCGTTGAGACAGGCTTAGACGAAGTACCATTTGAGGATTCTTCAGTTCGCTTTGTTATTGATGGAATATATGACCTCAGCGGACGCCTCATCAAGATTAAGCAAGAGGAACTGCCGACAGGTATGTATATCATTAACGGAAAGAAGGTATTAGTAAAGTAAAGGAGGGTACGAGAATGAAGAAATATTATATTAGCCCCTCGTTGAGGAGCATAGGACTGGAGAACGAAGAGTTTATCGCTCATTCCATTGAATTGGATGGCACCCTGCCTGATGGCACAGAAATCGGTACGGGTCCCCACGTAGAAGAAGGCGAAGAAGTTGAAGGCGACGTAAAACGGAACCTTTGGGATGAGTTGTGGTAAGCGAAACTACACACGTGTTTTTATAGAAGAGGGAGGCGGCCTGCGACAGGTCGCCTCTCTCACTTTTATGACCAAAGTAAATTCAGCTGGCTAAAAGAGCCGAAACACTTAGGTGCATTGGGCGAAACACTTAGGTGCAAAAGGCTTAGCCTGGAGGTGCAAAGTTGTTAAGATAAGGATGCTTGCTATGTTCATAAGTTTGGTACGTACGTTCCAAACTTATGAACGCACGTCCCGAACTTTGGTACGTGCGTTCATAATTTCGGAAAATCTTGTGCAATAGAGGTGTTGCAACAAGACGCCTTTTTAATTCATTCGCTTACCGAATCATGACCTTCTTGCCGTCGATGATGTAGGTGCCCTTCTGGGGGTGAGAGGATACGCGGCGGCCCGAGAGGTCGTAGATGGTGTGAGCAGCAGCGGGGGCGTTAACGTCGATGTCATGGATGGCATCGGTGGTTTCGTTAAAGAGGGTGGCAACCTCCTCGGCTGAAAGGGCGTAGTTGTAGATGCGGAAGTCGTCGATGGAACCCCGGAAGAGGGGGTCGCTGGAGGCCTGACCGCGACCGATGTAGTTGAGCGCAGGACGTATGTCGGAGGGCCGAATCGTAACGTCGGCATTGCTGGCCACGGCCTCGCCATCGACGTAGAGCGTAGCCCCGTCAGACCCCAGGGTAACGGCTACGTGTACCCAGCGGTTGAGCGAGAGATTGCGGCTGTAGCGGACGGTCTGCTCCGTATCGCCGTTCTTGATGCCGAAGCACATGCCGCTGCTGGAACGCGGGGTGTAGTAAAGGAGGTGGTCGGCATCGTTGCCGAAGGACCATAGGCGTTGCCAAGAGGTGCTACCACGCCAATTGACCCAGGTGGCTACGGTCAGCGACTCGTGGTTGGCCACGGTATAGGGCAGTTGGACGAAGTTGTCGGTGCCGGAGAGTTGCAGGGCCTTGCCAATCTTGCCATTGGCCCAAGTGGTGGTGCCTTGGAGGGCAGCGTGGTTGGCGTTGGGCGTACGGTCGAAGAAGGCGGTATCGAGCGGAAGGTACATGACAAGTCCACGCTCGCCCGTTGCACCAGCCTGGACGGCAGGCGTGCGCTCGCTTTGGTTATAGGAACGGTCAACGGCATAGACCTGATAGCTGTGTCCGGCGTGGTCGTCGGCCTCGTTATCGATAAAGACGGTATCGGTCAGGCCTGTGGCAATGGTGTAGTAGTCTTCGCCGTCGTCGCTACGCAGGACTGTATAAGAAGCTACGTCGGAGCTGGGCGAACTGGTCCAAGTGAGTTCGACGGAGGCCACCTGTTCCTTGGCCACGAGACGGGCGGGAGCATCAGGGTTCTTGCTGTCTGGAGCCACATCGACGGGCAGGAAGCGCCACTGTTGGGCAGGCTTGCCCGTAAAGGCTCCCTGCTGAATGTTGCCGCCAGCTGCTGTGCTGTTTCCAGCCACCTCCAGATAGAGGGCGCTATGGCGACTGCGGATGTAGAAGGCACCCTGGCCGGCATACTCGAGGAACCACTGCTCGTTGCCACCAAGGTCGCCAGGATATGTGCCTACGTCGGCACCTGCCGTCAGGCCCCAGTTGAGGACGTCGAGCACAAGGCCCGAACCGGTATTGAGGGTAATGCTGTAGTAGCTGAAGTCGCCGCCCACCTTCAGGTCAACGGGGGTCAGCTGCCACTGATAACGCAGGTTGGTATTGTTGTTGCGATACTGCTTGACGGAGGTCCAGGAGGTCGAAGCGGAAGAGACACCCATGACTAAGTTGCTGCCCACGTTGACAATCTTGTAAAGGCCGTCGATGTGGGGCATGATGTCGGGACCGCTCTGCACGTCAACCACCGTCTCGGCATTTGACTGCCCCTTCTGGTAGCCCGTGCCACCAGGCAGGGTCATCAGGTACTCGCGACCGGGGAGGCCGTTGTACCAGACGGGACGGTCGAGAGAGGCAAAGCGGTAGGTCGTCTCTGTGGCCTGGCGCTCGCTGGTACCGCCAAAGGCCTGCACCGTGCCATCGGGCTGACGATAGACGGAGGCTGCCGTCCAGTTGTTGCGGTGTTCGGCATAGGCCAGACGGCGACCGGGATTGTCGTGATGGGTAGCCTTCATAAACTGGCTGCGGCTGTGCTCGCACGTGCCCCACCAGATGCCCGTCTGTAAGCCGTACTCCACGCCTACCATAGCCTCCATCGTATTGTGGAGTTCGTCGGCTGTGGCATGATGCCCGTAGGCGCGCACGCGTTGGAAGAAGGAAGCATAGTTCGCAAACGAGCCGGCCAACTGATGGGTGTTACCCTCGTCGAGCTGTGCCTTCAGGTAGTTCCACCATTCATAGGCATAGTCGTCGTTCAGGGTATTGCCGCCACAGATGCGCACGCCGTCGTAGGCCCCGTCGAAGTCCTCGCGCAGGCTCTTGGCCGTAGCCAGGAAGTCGGCCTTGCGCGTATCGTTCGAGTATCCCTGATTCCACCCGTAATCGGGTTCGTTGTAAGGGCTGATGCTGACGAAGTTCGTCAGGCCCAACTCCTTGTACTTCTTGATGGTAAGGTCTATGACCTGTGCCCAACGCTTACCGCGCCCGGTGCTGCCGATGCTCTCCTCGTTGTACCAAGAATCGACGCTGGCATGGTCGTCGTTGAGGTTCAGCATGACACCACTCTTAGCATACCGCTTAATGAGGGTCGTGCGCTGGCGAATCTTACTTATCTGTGCCGAGGAAAGAGCCCCACCCTCTACACTCTCGGTGGGCATGTACGAGGTGCGGATAATGTCGATAAGGGCCTTGCCGGCAAAGTTCACGCCACGCTGGATGTTGCCCTCGTCGAGCCAAGCCAGGTCGAGCCCCCACTCGAGGGGAGTCTCCACGCCCTCGTCGAGATAGCGATACGGCACCACGACGTCGGCCGTGGGCGATGGCGTGAGGAACGATGCACGACTCAGGGGTTGGGCCGAGAGGAGTGAAGTCGTCAACAACGAGGCGAGAAGGAAAAGAGGACGTTTCATGCGTATGCGTATTTGAATTAGTTAAGGTTTTATTAAAGCAAAAGGCACCCAGCCTTGAACCAGATGCCTTTCAGAGGTGCGTAGCAGATTCGAACTGCTGTAGACGGTTTTGCAGACCGTTGACTAAGCCACTCATCCAACGCACCATTGTCTGCTTTTGCGACTGCAAAGGTACGACATTAGTTTGGTTCTGCCAAACAATCGGGCGACTTTTTTACGTCAGGTGGAAGAAAGACACTCAATCTCCCACGAGTTCCCCCTCCAGTTGCTCCAGGCTCTTGCCCTTTGTCTCGGGGCATCGGCGCATGAGGAAGAGGAAGGCCAGGAGGCAGATGGCCGAATAGGTCCAGAAAGTCCCGCTCGAACCCAGGGCAGTGTTCATGGACGGGAAACTGAACGTCAGCGTGCAGCAGCCCACCCAGAGGGCGAAGGTGCACGTGGACATAGCCACGCCGCGAATGCGGTTGGGGAAGATTTCGGCCAGCAGCGTCCAGGTGACGGGGCCCAGCGTCATCGCATAAATGGCGATGGCCGTAACGACGAGGGCCACCATCAGCAGGCCCGTCATGTGAAGGGCGTAGCACGTGCCCAAGATGAGATAGACGATACCCAGTCCGCCTGCCCCGATGAGCATGAGCGAGCGGCGGCCCCATCGCTCGATGGTGTAAAGGGCCACGAAGGTGAACAGGACGTTGACCACGCCCGTAATGACGATGTTGATGAACATCCCATCTACGTCGAACCCTGCGCCGACGAATATCTCCTGGGCGTAGTTGAATATAACGTTCGTCCCGCACCATTGCTGGAAGACGGCGATGACAAGGCCCAACAGCAATACCTTCTCATATTTGTGTTGAAAGAGTTCGCCCAGGCCCGCCTCCTTATTCTTCAATTCTTCAATCTTTTCATTTTTCAATTTTAAATAGACCGGGCTCTCGGGAATCAGGAAACTCATCACGAGGAACAAGGCGGCGGGCACCGTCTCGGCCCAGAACATCCAGCGCCAGCCCCAGGCGACGTTCCACGCCTGCGAGGCGGCCACCGAGGTGTCGCGCGCCAGCAGCAGGTTGACCACCTGGGCACCCAGTATGCCGAGGACGATGGTCATCTGGTTCAGGCTGACCATGCGCCCGCGAATCTCCGCAGGACTGACTTCGGCAATATACATGGGCGAGAGGGCCGAGGCCACCCCGATGCCCACGCCGCCGATGAAGCGGGCAAGGTTGAAGAGGGTGAAGTCGCTGACCCACCCCGTCATCAGGGCCGATACGGTGAAGAGGACTGCCGCCAGCGTGAGCAGGGGCTTACGACCAAAGCGGTCGGCCAGCCAGCCGGCCACCATTGCACCCAGCAGACAGCCCACGAGGGCGGTGGTCATGGCCACGCCTTGCAGCACGGGCGAGTCGCTGATGCCGAAGAAGAGTTCGTAGAAGGGCTTTGCGCCACCGATTACTACCCAGTCGTAGCCGAAGAGCAGACCGCCCAGGGCCGAGACGAGACAGATGAAGTAGATAAAACGTCGGTTCATGAGATTTAGAGATAATAGTCTTTAGTGAGTAAACTATAGGGCGTTGTGCGCGAACCATCAGGGCGTTGGAGCACTAATTCCTCGGTGTCTGTGGCCAAATGCCCAGGCGTTGCGAACGTGAGCAGAGCGCGTTTGGGCGGCTTGTGCCCGACGGTGCGTACAAGGCATTTGCGAGTAAGGTTAAGTCCGCGGCAGAATGCGCTGTCGATAAATCGGTTACACTCCGAAAGTGGAAGTATTACATGAAACTCGCCATCCGCGCTCAAAAGGCGGCAGACAACGGCAAGAAGTTCGTCGAAAGAGAGGAGCGACGAGTGGCGGGCAAGGGCCCGAGAGGCATCGGGCGGAAGGGTCTCTTCGGAAAAGAAGGGAGGGTTGCAGAGAATGGCGTCGAAAGGTGCGTCGGGGGCATAAAGACGAATGTCGGACTCCACCACCTCGATGCGCTCGGCAAACGGGCTGTTGGCCACATTTTCCCGGGCCTGGGCGGCAGCATCGGGGTCAACCTCGACGGCCACGACGTGGGCCTCCGCATTGCGTTGCGCCACCATAAGGGCTACCAGCCCCGTGCCCGTACCGATGTCGAGCAAGCGCCGGCGGCCCTCTACTCTCGCCCATGCGCCCAGGAGGACACCGTCGGTGCCCACCTTCATCGCACAGCGGTCGTGGGCCACGCTGAACTGCTTGAAACGGAACATTTGCTCGCTCATAGGCACAAAGTTAAGGAATATTTCGCAATTCTTACCGCGTATGTCGCAATTATTTCGTATCTTTGCACGCTTTTTCACGCGCAGACGCGCATAATCATCTATCGAGACATGAACGAAGAGAACATACAGAACCCCTTTTCCTTTATTGCCGACTTCGAAGGAGACATCAGCCAACTGACCAATCAGGAAGTGCCGCCCGTGATGCCCATCCTGCCCCTGCGGAACCTCACGCTATTCCCCTGCGTGATGTCGCCCTTGCGAGTGACCAGGAAGTCGTCGCTGAAGTTGGTGAAACGTGCCTTCAAGACGGGCGAAATCATCGGTGCCTTCAGCCAGATAAACAGTAGCGAGGAGGACGAGCAGACGGCCGAGCTCTTCAATTGCGGCGTGGCCGCCCGCGTCGTGAAGTTGCTGGAGATGCCCGATGGCGGCCTGACCGTCATCCTGCAAGCTGCCGGCCGACTGATGCTCGACAAGATAATCTCCGTCAGCCCAGTCCTGACGGGCGAGGTGACGAGGCTGCAAGAGTTCTACCCCGAAGCCGGCGATATGGAGTTCAGCGTGCTGGTGGAAGCCTGCCGCAAGCGTGCCATCCACTACATCGAGACCAACGAGGACCTGCCCAACGAGGCCAAGTTTGCCGTACTGAACATCTCGAACGTATTCTTCATGATTAACTTCCTCTGCACCAGCCTGCCCCTGCCCGAGGAGGACAAGCGCGAGATGCTGCGCCTGGCCATCGTCAAGGAGCGCACGAGCCGTCTGGTACAGAGCATCAACTCGATGCAGGGACTCGTGAACATGAAGAACCGCATCCTGCAACAGACGCACGTTGACCTGAACCAGCAGCAGCGCGAGTGGTTCCTGCAACAGGAGATGAAGAACATCCAGGACGAACTGGGAGGCTCGACGCCGACAAAGGACAGCGAGCGGCTGCGCGCAGCCATCGAGGCAAAGACGATGCCCCAGTACGCCAAAGACGCCTTCTACGACGGACTGAGCAAGTTGGAGCGCATCAACCCGCAGAGCCCCGACTACAACGTCGAACTCAACTACCTTCAGACCATACTCGCCCTGCCCTGGGAGGAATATACGAAGGACAACCTGAACATCACCAATGCCGAGCGCGTGCTCAACCACGACCACTACGGCATGGACAAGGTGAAGGAACGCATCCTGGAACACCTGGCCATACTGAAGTTGCGCGGCGACATGAAGTCGCCCATCCTCTGCCTCTACGGCCCTCCCGGTGTGGGTAAGACCTCGCTCGGGCGCAGCATTGCCGAAGCCCTAAAGCGCAAGTATGTCCGTGCCTCGCTGGGCGGACTGCACGACGAGGCCGAGATTCGCGGACACCGCCGCACGTATATCGGTGCTATGCCAGGCCGCGTGCTGAAGAACATCATCAAGGCCGGGTCGAACAACCCCGTCTTCATCCTCGACGAGATAGACAAGATTGGTGGAATGACGGTCAACGGCGACCCCTCGTCGGCCCTGCTCGAGGTACTCGACCCTGAGCAGAACTCGACCTTCCACGACAACTACCTGGATATGGACTACGACCTGTCGAAGGTCATGTTCATTGCTACGGCCAACGACATCAGCCAGGTGCCCCGCCCACTGCTCGACCGCATGGAACTCATCGAACTGACCGGCTACTGCACGGAGGAGAAGATAGAGATTGCGCGCAAGCACCTCATCAAGAAGGCGAAGGAGGCTAACGGACTGAAGGACCGCAAGGACGTGAAGATGACGAAGGCCGCCATAGAGTTCGTCATCGAGCACTACACCCGCGAAAGCGGCGTGCGCGGGCTGGAGAAGCAACTGAACAAGATATTCCGCAAGATAGCCCTGAACATCGCCCGCGACGAGGCATACGACCAGACGAACGTGGACGTCCCCACCGTCGTACAGCTGTTGGGCAAGGAGCCCTACAACCGCGACATCTATCAGGGCAACGGCACGGCCGGCGTCGTGACCGGGCTGGCCTGGACGAGCGTAGGCGGCGAGATACTGTTCATCGAGACGAGCCTGAGCAAGGGACAGGGCGGACGGCTGACCATCACCGGCAACCTGGGCGACGTGATGAAGGAGAGCGCCATGCTGGCACTGGAGTACATCAAGGCCCATGCCGAGCAACTCAAGATAGACCCACGCATCTTCGAACACTGGAACATCCACCTGCACGTGCCCGAAGGCGCAACGCCGAAGGACGGCCCGTCGGCAGGCATCACGATGGCCACCTCGATGGCCTCGGCCCTGACCCAGCGCAAGGTGCGCCACTCGATAGCGATGACGGGCGAAATTACGCTGCGCGGCAAGGTGCTGCCCGTAGGCGGCATCAAGGAGAAGATACTGGCCGCCAAGCGAGCCGGCATACACGAGATTATCATCTGCCAGGACAACCGCAAGGACATCGAGGAGATACCCGAGATGTACCTGCGCGGCGTCTCGTTCCACTACGTCGAGACGGTTCGCGACGTCTTCGACTACGCCTTGCTCCAGGAGAAGGTGAAGGACGCCGTCACGTTCGAGATAGAGGAAAAGAAGGATTAACTTTGAACTTTGAACTTTGAACTATGAACTTCTAAAGACCGACGAAAGAACGCGTGCGCGAGCAGGCCTTATCACGACCGCTCACGGACGGATAGAGACGCCCATCTTCATGCCCGTAGGCACGGTGGGCTCGGTGAAGGGTGTCTTGCAGCGCGACCTCAAGGACGAGGTCGGGGCACAAATCATCCTGGGCAACACCTACCACCTCTACCTGCGCCCGGGCACCGACGTGCTGGAACGGGCGGGCGGACTCCACCGCTTCATCAACTGGGACCGCCCGATGCTGACCGACTCTGGCGGCTTCCAGGTGTTCTCGCTCACGGGCATCAGGAAACTGAAGGAAGAGGGCTGCTACTTCCAGAGCCACATCGACGGTTCGCGCCACTTCTTTTCGCCCGAGCGCGTAATGGACATCGAACGCTCTATCGGAGCCGACATCATCATGGCCCTCGACGAGTGTCCGCCCGGCACGAGCGACTACGACTACGCCAAGAAGAGCCTCGGCCTGACCCACCGCTGGCTCGACCGCTGCTGGAAACGCTTCCACGAGACAGAGCCCCGGTACGGCTACGAGCAGAGCCTGTTCCCCATCGTACAGGGCTGCACCTACCGCGACCTGCGCCAGCAGTCGGCCGAGTTCGTAGCCTCGAAGGAGGCCGACGGCAACGCCATAGGCGGACTGGCCGTAGGCGAACCTGCCGAGGTGATGTACGAGATGATAGAGGTGGTCAACGACATCCTGCCCCAGGACCGTCCGCGCTACCTGATGGGCGTGGGCACACCGGCCAACCTGCTCGAGGGCATCGAGCGCGGCGTAGATATGTTCGACTGCGTAATGCCCACGCGCAACGGCCGCAACGCCATGCTCTTCACCTCCGAAGGCATCATGAACCTCAGGAACAGGAAGTGGGCCGACGACTTCTCGCCCATCGACCCACAGGGCACGGCCACGGTCGATACCTTCTACTCGCGAGCCTACCTCCACCACCTCTTCAAGGCACAGGAGCTCCTGGCGATGGAGATTGCCAGCATCCACAACCTGGCCTTCTACCTGTGGCTCGTCGGGGAGGCACGCCGCCGCATCCTCGACGGCACCTTCTCGCAGTGGAAGTCGCAGATGATGCGCAAAGTGACCAACCGCCTATGAGACCCCGATTCCTGAAACGCATCGACACGTACATCATCAGTAAGTTCCTCGGAACCTACTTCTTTGCCATCGTGCTCATCATCAGCGTGGCAGTGGTCTTCGACTACAACGACAAGATAGACAAGCTGACGCAGAACGGCGCCACGTGGCACGAAATCATCTTCGACTACTACCTCAACTTCGTGCCCTACTACGCCAACCTGTTCTCGGCCCTGTTCGTCTTCATCGCCGTCATCTACTTCACCTCGAAACTGGCGGGCAACAGCGAGATTATCGCGATGCTCAGTGCGGGCATCAGCCTGCGCCGCCTGATGCGCCCCTACCTGCTCAGTGCAGCGGTCATCAGCCTGCTGACGTTCTATCTCAGTTCCGAGGTCATACCGAAAGGCTCCGTCGCGCGCCTGGCCTTCGAGAACCAGTACATCAAGCGCGGCAGCAAGAAGAACCAGACGTATGCCGACAACGTGCAGATGCAGGTCGATACGGGCGTCATCGCCTTCATCGGCCACTTCGACGGGCCTACGAAGACGGGCTACAACTTCCAGCTCGACAAGTTCGAACGGAAGAAACTCGTCTCGCACCTTACGGCCTCGAGCATCACCTACGACACGCTGGCCAACGAGCGGTTCCACTGGAAGATATCGAACGCCAACATCCGCGACATGCACGGCGTGCGCGAGCGCATCACCCACTACCCCTCGCTCGACTCGCTCATCGTCATGGAACCCAGCGACTTCCTGGCCACGCGCAACTTCCAGGAGACGATGACCAACCGCCAGCTGCTGGAGTACATCGAGCGGGCCCGACTGCGCGGCACGGGCAACCTGATACCCTTCCAGGTGGAGTACTACAAGCGCTACGCCTCCTGCTTCGCAGCCTTCATCATGACGGTCATCGGCGTCTCCCTCTCGTCGCGCAAGCGCAAGGGCGGCATGGGCTTCTCGCTCGGCGTGGGGCTGTTCCTCAGCGTGGCCTACATCTTCTTCCAGGCCGTGACGGCAGGCTTTGCCACCAACGCCAACTTCCCCCCCATGCTGGCCGTCTGGCTGCCCAACATCGTCTTCTCCCTGATTGCATACATACTTTACAAACAAGCACCCCGATAACACACCTATGGACTTCTACGACCTCGACCTAAGCGACAGCGTCCTCGACGCACTCGACGACATGCGCTTCACCGATACCACCCCCATCCAGGAACACGCCATCCCGCCCATACTCCAAGGGCGCGACCTCATCGGCGTAGCCCAGACAGGCACCGGCAAGACGGCAGCCTACCTGCTGCCCATCCTCTCGATGCTCGACGAGGGCGACTACCCGCGCGACGCCGTCAACTGCGTCATCATGGCACCCACGCGCGAACTGGCACAGCAAATCGACCAGGCCATGCAAGGCTTCTCGTACTATCTCGACGACGTCTCCAGCGTCGCCGTCTATGGCGGCAACGACGGCGTGCGCTACGAACAGGAGCGGCGGGGATTCAACTCCGGCGCCAGCATCATCATCGCCACCCCCGGACGCCTCATCAGCCACATCTCACTGGGCAACATCGACCTCTCCCACGTCTCCTTCTTCGTACTCGACGAGGCCGACCGCATGCTCGACATGGGCTTCTCGGAGGACATCATGCAAATCGAGCGCCTCCTGCCCCGCGAGCGCCAGACCATCATGTTCTCGGCCACGATGCCCGACAAGATTGTCGAACTGGCCAAGACCATCCTGCACGACCCCGTGGAGGTCTCCATCGCCATCTCGCGGCCTGCCGACGGCATTCACCAGAGTGCCTACATCTGCCACGAGACACAGAAGATGGGCATCATCAAACACATGTTCCGCGAGCGTCCGCCCCAGCGCGTCATCATCTTTGCCGGCTCGAAGATACGAGTCAAGGAACTCGCCATCGCCCTGCGCCGCGAGGGCTTCAACGTCGGGGCCATGCACAGCGACCTCGCACAGTCGGAACGCGACGAGGTGATGCACCGCTTCAAGACGCAGCAGGTCAACGTACTCGTGGCCACCGACATCGTGGCCCGCGGCATCGACATCGACGACATCCAGCTCGTGCTCAACTACGAGGTGCCGCGCGACTGCGAGGACTACGTCCACCGCATCGGCCGTACGGCGCGCGCCGGAGCCGAGGGACAGGCCGTTACGCTCGTGAGCGAACGCGACCAGTCGCCCTTCCACGCCATCGAGCACTTTCTGGGCAAGGAGATACTGAAGAACCCCGTCCCCGCCGAACTGGGCGAGGCACCCGAGTACCGCGTAGGCCGCAAGAACCAGACGGGAAAGGGCAAGGGAAAAGGACGCGGACGCGGGCACGGACGCGGAGGCGGGCACGGACGCGGAGGCGGAGGCAAGAAGCACCCCCGCAGCCGCAATCCCCAGAGACCATCGTAAACCATTGATACAGGATGTAAATTTTATTTCTTCAAGAAAATATTTTTACATCCAATAGAAGTGCTTTTTCGTCCTTCTCAAAACGAATGCTGCAACCACCTTTCCTTCGTGGTTGCAGCATTACGTTTTGAGATAGGTTATGCCCTTACTTTATCATTACCTTCTTCGTCGTCCCATCCGAGAAACGGACGATGTTCAGGCCCTTCTTCGGTTGAGAGAGTTTGCGGCCGTTGAGGTCATAGGTGCCTTCGGAACTTTCGACTTTCAATTCTGGACTTTCAACTTCCTCCATGCCGTCCACGCCTTCCATGAAGAAAAACTCCTTCCACTGCTCGGCCACCTGATAGGCCGATACGTTTTCCTGAGGTACGTAGAGCGTACACGACCATTTATTGATGTCGTCCAGTGCCTGACTGCCACAAGTGGGAGGCGTGGCAGCCCAACTATAGAGACGGGTCATGGCAGTGCAGTCCGAGAAGGCCTCCTGCCCGATAGTCTTTACACTCGTTCCGCAAGAGAAGAAATCCAGACTCGAACAGCCCGAGAAGGCCCACTTGCCGATGGTGGTCACACCATCACCGATTCGCACATTCTGCAGGTTCGTGCAGCCATAGAATTCATTATCCGAAATCTCTGTCTCCTTGTCCGTGATGTGGATGCTGCGCAGCGACGTGTTGCGGTAGAAGGGCGAATAACCATAACTGCTACCCGTTTCATACGATATATTTCGCCCGATGTACACCGAATCCAACGGACAGTCGGCAAACAATGGCGAAGAACCATTGCTGCCCAAGGTAAGTTCTGTAGTCTCGCCGTTCTCCATAAATACCTTCTTCAGGGCCGAGCAACCCGAGAAAGCATAGTTGTCAATTAAGGTTACAGCCTTGGGGATGGTGATTGCAGGAAGTGTTTCACACCCTCTGAATGCATCCATGTGTATCGTACGGACATTCTGCCCTATCTGCATGTCAGTGAGGGAGGAGCAGCCGTAGAAGGTATAGGAGTAAATAGCTGTTATGCCCGTCCCCACCTTGGCCGTTGTCATCTTACTGCATCCAAGGAACGCAGACTTCCCCAACGAGGTTACATTGTCCGGGATGACGATGCCTTGCAAGGCAGAGCAGTTTGCGAAAACTTCGGCGGCAATGCTGCCAATGTGATTCCCGAGCGTCGCGGTCTGAAGGGCGGTGCAGCCATAAAAGGCCTCCTCACCCACATTGCCCTGATTCTGAATAGTGGCTGTCTGTAGCCCCGTGCAGCGAGAGAAGGCCTCCTCACCCACATTGCCCTGATTCTGAATAGTGGCTGTCTGTAGCCCCGTGCAGCCATAGAAGGCCTTCTCACCCACATTGCCAGCAAAACTCAACTGTACATCCTTTATATTATCATTCAAGTCGAATGTATATCGGTTCACCCCTTTTACCGCCATATTGATGCCTCGATAAGACACCGACGTGCCGATGTTGATGTGCACTGCCGACTCATCGTACAGGCAGTCTATCGCATCGCATGTCCGCTCCGAGGGGCTGACGGGCACATACTTTACACCGTCCACGGTAAACATCGAACTCAAGTAAGGATATATCTTTTTATTGCTCAACGACGTGTATTGGTCATTTGCCACATAGTTCACCATACCTTTTGCATTGGCATATCCCGATGGGGGCGTGTTTGTCAGCCAGATTACCTTCACAGGCTCGCGGCCGTAACTGCTTTTATAATCGAAAGCCTCTTTCCCGATGCTGAGCACACCCGATCCTGTGGTTACGGAATTCAGATAGTTGTTAAAGAACGCATACTCGCCGATGGTTATTACGGGGAAATTTATAACTCTTTAGAAATCATTTTGTTACCTCATTTTTGATAGTAATTAGGTAACGATTTAGAAACGAGCTGAATTACATATTCTGTCTCGTTATACACATTTCCAAAGAACGCTTCTTAGTGAG
>JAFUFK010000014.1 GCA_017469925.1 Bacteroidaceae bacterium
GAGAGAGAGAGAGTAGCAAAAATATTGGAATGACCAAATGTTTCGGTCATTCTTTTCACTGCGTTGGCATTATTTAACTCTCTGTGGGGCATGGGGGATTAGTATTCTAAAAGGTCAAGACCTTGATTGCGATAGAATGCAAACTTCTGGTCGCTGGAAAGAAGCGTGAGGTGCTCGGTGATGGCATGGGCAATGATGACGTGGTCGCTGGGGTCGCGGTGGTCCTGCTCCTCGTTGAGCCGCAGGTCGGCGTATGTGAAAGCCGTATCGCGGCGTAGGGGCAGGAACTCGATGCCGTAGTCCTGCTCAATTGAGATGAGCATCTGCCTGGCTGACTGCCAGTGTTTGGAAAGGAGGGTCTTATTATTGAAGTGTACAACCAACTCGCGAGCCGTCTCAAAACTGGCAAACAACATCACGCTTGGGTCATCTATAACATCATAGAATTCCAAATCTGTTGCTTGCAGACTCGTTATCAGATCGATAACGGCGCAGGTGTCAAGGAGTAGCCGGGTCATAGTTAGGGACGTAGGTTGTAAGTCTTTCTATCAACTTGGGGTCGGTGATGGTAATACCACCGGCATGTGCTATAGCAAATGCCACTCTCCTTGTCCTCGGAGTCTTCTTCGAGTTGATGGCGTAGTTTCTTGCCATCCTTGCCTTTTTCTCTTCGTTCGACATAATTATGCGCATTAAAGTGTTATAACGGGTGCAAAGTTACAAAATTTTGATTAAACGAGAGCAGGAAAATGCTTTTTATCTGCCGAGTGTGAGAAATTTATCTTTTTTTTCAGATTTATTGTTCAATCGTCCCACATTTTTATAAAATAAGGCGGGGGACGGGACGATTATCTATCCCGCCCCATCTGGCGCTTCAACCGGAGGATGCGGCGGACGCTCTGGTCGATGCGCTTTCTTCTTGATTCGCTTGGTAACGCCGATGGCACCCGTGGGGCAGACCAGTCGGCAGAGGTGACAGCCGACGCACTTGGTGCCGACAATGCGGGGCTGACGAAGCCCCCTCCCAACCTCCCCCGAAGAGGGGAGGCTTTCTTTTGTGTCGAAGGCAATGGCCTGGTGGCCGCCGTCCATGCACGACACGTAGCAGCGACCACAGCCGATGCACTGTTCGCGGTCTATCTTCGGGAAGACGATGGTGTCGCGGTCGAGGTCGGTGGGGGTGACGATGTTCGGCAACTCCTCGCCGACAAGGGCATCGAGCGAGGACAGCCCCCGCTCCGCGAGATAGTTTTGCAGGCCCAGAATGAGGTCGTCGATGATGCGGTAGCCGTACTGCATGACGGCGGTGCACACCTGCACGTTGCGACAGCCCAGCTGAATGAATTCCAGCGCGTCGCGCCACGTCTCAATGCCGCCGATGCCGCTCAGTTCCACCTTCTTGCCGTGGGCACCATTGAGGACAGGATTCTGCGCCATCTCCAAGATATAGCGCAGGGCGATGGGCTTGACCGCACGACCCGACAGCCCCGAAACGGCCTTGCGACCGCTGACCTCGGCACGGTCGCCCATCGTCACCGACTTGATGGTGTTGATGGCCGAAATGGCATCGGCACCGGCGAAGTAGGAGGCCATGGCGGGCTGGTTAATTTGCGTGATGTTAGGCGTCATCTTGGGGATGACGGGAATGGAGACGCTGCGCTTCACGTATGCCGTATAGAACAGCACCAGTTCGGGGTTCTGCCCCACGTCGCTGCCCATGCCCGCCAGTCGCATCTGCGGACACGAGAAGTTCAGCTCCACGGCATCGCAGCCGGCCTCCTCGGCCATCCTCGCCAGTTCTATCCACTGTTCCTCGGTCTGCCCCATGATGCTGGCCACGACCACCTTCGTGGGGTAATTCTGTTTCAACCGCCGCAGAATGTCGAAGTCCATCTCCACGGGGTTCTCGCTCAGTTGCTCCATGTTGCGGAAGGCGTAGAAGTCTGCCCTGCCCTCCTGCTGGCAGGCGTCGAAGCGGGGCGACACCTCCTTGATTTCCTGCATGCAGATGGTCTTATAGAACACGCCCGCCCAGCCCGCATTGAAGGCGCGGGCCACCATCTCGTAGTTCGTGCAGACGGCCGATGAAGCGAGGAAGAACGGATTCTCGCACGGGATGCCGCAGAAGGTGATGGAAAGGGAGGCCCCCTCCAAACCTCCCCGAGGGGAGGCTGTTGACGCGGTAGTCTCTCCCCCTCGGGGGAGTCGGAGGGGGGCTACCATCTCCCTGATGCGTATCGGCCTGTCATAATGAATGCACGCCCTTTCGGCTGTCTCCAAATCCTCGTCAGTACACTCGGCGACCCACTTGCCCGCAAACTTCCCGTTGTCGAAACGGATGGCACGGACGGCACGTGCCGGGTCGCCCGTCGCGCAGGCCCTGGTGCAGGGAGCGTCCTCGCACAACAGGCAGCGGCTGGCTTCTTCGTAGATATTCAGTTTCATAGACATATAATTTTTGTTCAACTTTTCGGGCCTGCATCAGGATATTCACACCCTTTATTTAATCCTATAAAAGATACTGATGGTGCCATAGATGGGATAGAGTGTCTGCTCCACGGTCTTGAAGTCGGAGTGGAGGATGCCTGTAAGTCCCCAGTGCAGCTCTGCGGAAATGCCTATCTGGCGGAACGCCTGCCAGTCGGCACCTGCTGAAACGCCATACTGCACGTGTCGCATTTCGTCGCTAAAGTCGTAGGTGGCCCATTCACCTTCTTTCTCTCCGATGATGATTTTTGCTCCCGTCGGGTCGCCCTGGCGCAGATAACCGCCTGAGGCGATGCCGGAGAACTTGCTATTGGTGAGTATCGAGACATAGGGGCCCGCCTTGAGCGAGAACTTGCGGTTAAATGCAAAGGTTGCTTCAAGGGGGATTGTGAGCATCCACTGGGTGACTTCCTGCTGTACATGACCCGTGAAAAGGCCCTCTATCTTGCTGTCGCCCTTCACAAGTTCCATGCGATAGCCCTTGGTAGTAACGTCGGCGTCCATCGCTTTGTTCTCGAAACGCACCCCCGCAGCCACACCCCAGCGACTGCTGAGTGGAAGCATCAGGTCTACTCCCGCCATGAAGGAGGGCGTAAGCCGGAAGGCATCGATGCTACGGATGGTAGCAGGAATACCAATAGGTGCTGTTCCGCCTACGTTGTAGCCCACGCGCGCCCGCATTTGCAGACTGTCTGACAGGTTGCCCGCTTTCGAGTTGCATGGCAGCATTGCCGTCATATATATAATAACGAGGGTTAAGAATGTCTTTTTCATCGCTGTAGTTTTTTATTCGTCTTCGTTTTCAAACTGCACTTCTACTTCGTCAACATAGAGCGTGCTGCCGATGGCACCCTCGAAAGCGGCTCCGTCTTTGCTGGAAGAGAATACCACCGTGAGGTTGTAGCCCAGCTCACCGAGCACTGCGGGATCTGCCTCACCGCCTTCAAAGAACATTTCGAAGCGAGTCCATTCGTCGGTAGGCGGCAGCGAAGCCACCTCGGCCTTGCGCACGATGAGCTGACTGCTGAGCACGTCGTCGCCATAGAGCACCACGTTCTTGCCGTCGGCATCCTGATTGCGGTAGAACACGGCATAGATGTGGGCCTGATCGGTGCGCCCCGGCACCACGTCCATGCTGGCATTGGTGAAATCAGAGCCTGGCTTGTACTTGTAATAGCCCGTAACCCGTACAGGCACACGGTCGATGGGCGTGCCAAACTCGGTTGTGCGCAAAGGGTCGAAGAGTACGTTGTTCACGTTGAACTTACCCATATAGAGGTTGCCGGCGGCAATGGGCTTGTTGAACAGCTTGCCCAAATCGCCCGCATACTGCGTGTTCAGGCAAATGCCCTTACCCCGGTAGCCGTCGGCGATGCTGTGGGTGGGAAAGTCAGCAGGCTGCATGTCCTGGTGCACCAGTGTAACGCCCTCGTTACCTGAAGCCCATATATCGTGGCGAGTGCCCTGACTGTCTATCTCGTAGAACACGTTGAAAAAACAGCCGTTGATGCCCTCTCTCTCCTCTACATTTTCAAAGCTGAATTTGTAGGTGGGCATAGCCGCCTCGCGGAACTCTATGGAATAGTGACGCTGCCATTGTCCATCTTGCGACGTTACGGTATACTCCACCGGTCCCTGCGTGAAGTCTTGCAGCGAACCGTTGGCGGGACTGATGGTGGCTCCCTCGGTCAGTGCGAAACAAACCGGCACTTCGCGGGGCAGGGAGATAAGCGAACGAACGGTGAACACTATTTCGTGTTCGTTAGAGGCGATGCCATCCTTGCGCATCTGCGTGGATTGATAGAAGATGGGGGCGTAAGCCTCGCCTTCCACCCACGCACTCAGGATATCGCACTCCGTGCCCAACGGCTCATCCTTGATACACGATGCAAGCATCAAGGGCAATGCCAGCATCCAAATTAGATTCTTTTTCATATTCCTTTGAACTTCTCCTTATTATTTAAATAGTTGCTGGCTTTCGTTTGCCAAACTATAGGATTGATTCTCACTTAATCACGACCTTTTTTCCGCCGTGGATATAGATGCCTTTGGCCGTGGGCCGATGGGTGAGGTTCTGGCCGCTGGTGGTAAAATAGTTGTTGTCGAGGTCGCGTCTTGCGACATGGCTGTCGATACCGGTGACGACGTTGTCGGCATGATGGTTGGTGAGAAGGTAGAGCTGTGCGCCGTAGAACGGATTGCAGGTGCCGAAGTAGAGGCCCTCGTCGGTGGCGAGCAGCGACGGACAGCCGTAGTTGTACTTGTCGCCCATGCCGTCGGTGGTGATGGTCTCGAAGTTTTCCCCGTCGGTGGTGCGGTAGAGATCGAAGCCCCACTCGCTGTTCCTGACGATGTTGTTGATGTAGAGGTATTTCTTGGC
>JAFUFK010000015.1 GCA_017469925.1 Bacteroidaceae bacterium
CATCCACGTCGGCGTGCCTGCCGACTTCGAGCCCGTGGATATTAAGGTTGTGCAGGCCGGAGGAGGTATTTGAAAAGTGAGTTTTTTTCTTTTTTCACAAATTGGGCCAAATTTAGTTAAAATCGCCCCCAGTCAATTTTTGACAGCAAAAAATTTGGTGGTTTTTTTCTTTATTCCGAAATTTGCTGCCGGAAATAGTATTACTAAAGAGCAAATCAAAAGAATCACTTACCTGCAACCCTGGCGGGCAATAATCCTATTTTGAAATCATTATTCAGAAAATATATGAAAAAGCTTCTTATCTTCATTTGTCTATGGGCTTTAGTTTCGTGTGTAGAAAGTCCCCCCAAGGGTAATTTCGGTTATCCTGAGCATGTCACGTTTGGCCCAGAAGGTGGCGAAAAACTGGTGGAGGGAGTTCAGCGTTTCTACGGTTTGCAAATAGGAAATACGGGCGAGGCCACCTGGGACTCTATTGCAGTGGTAACTAACCAGTGGCTAACCGTAAAGGGCCAACGCTATTCCCGTGAGTTACAATTCGTGGCGGAGCCCAACACAACGGGAAAGGAACGCACGAAGATCGTGTGGGTTTCTACGGGGCAATTCGATGCAGGGATTAAAGTCAAGCAAACTGCAGACCTGTAGATTCACCTTTTCTCTCTTATAGCCCAACTTGCCTATATCAGATAATGTAAAAAATAGAAATTGCTCAATTTTATGTTCGGACATCAAAATCCGTAACCGCAGCTTCTCGCTCGGACTTACCTTTATGTTCTGAGGCAACACGTTTCAGTTTCCAGACCCCCCAAGGCTCAGTTGGCCTCCTCCTCCTCGTAGTGGTTGAAGAGGAAGTCGTTGTAGGGGTACTTCTGGACGTGGAGCTCGCGTACCTTATTATATAGGGTGCGGCGGAGTTCGTCGATGTTGGTGCGCTCGCGGGCGGAGATGAAGAGACAGTCGCCCTGGAGCCGGGCCATCCAGGTGTGCATGAGGTCGGAGAGGGAGAGGTTCTCGCGCGTGGGCTCGGTGAGGTCGTCGGGGTCCTTCTCCACCCAGCGGTAGGCATCGACCTTGTTGAAGACTATCATCAGGGGGCGGTCGGCGCAACCAAGGTCGGCGAGGGTCTTATCGACGACGCGAATCTGGTCTTCGAAGTCGGGATGGGAGATATCGACGACGTGGAGCAGGAGGTCGGCCTCGCGCACCTCGTCGAGGGTGGATTTGAAGGAATCGACGAGGTCGGTGGGCAACTTGCGGATGAAGCCGACGGTGTCGGAGAGCAGGAAGGGCAGGTTGTCGATGATGACCTTGCGCACGGTGGTATCGAGGGTGGCAAAGAGTTTGTTCTCGGCAAAGACTTCGCTCTTGGCCAGCAGGTTGAGGAGGGTGGACTTGCCGACGTTGGTGTAGCCTACGAGGGCTACGCGTATCATGCGTCCGCGGTTGCCACGCTGGGTGGTCTTCTGGCGGTCGATGTCGGCCAGGCGTTGCTTGAGGAGCGACATGCGGTTGAGGATGATACGGCGGTCCATCTCGAGCTGAGTCTCACCGGGGCCACGCAGTCCGACGGAGCCCTTGCCGCCTCCGCCGCCCGAACCGCCGCCCTGACGCTCGAGGTGGGTCCAGAGGCGTTGCAGACGGGGCAGCATGTAGCGGTATTGGGCCAGTTCGACCTGGGTCTTGGCCGAGGCCGTCTGGGCGCGCATGGCGAAGATGTCGAGGATGAGGCTGGTGCGGTCGAGGATTTTCACCCGCAGTTCGGCCTCGATGTTGCGCAGTTGCTTGGCCGAGAGTTCGTCGTCGAAGATGACCATGCCGACCTCGCGCTCGGCCTCCTCCTCGGCCTCGATGAACTGGCGTATCTCCTTCAGTTTACCGATGCCGAGGTAGGTGACGCTGCTGGGCCCGTTCATGCGCTGGGTGAACCGACGAATGGTCTGGGCCCCGGCCGTGGTGGCCAGGAACTCCAGTTCGTCGAGGTATTCGCGCGTCTTGCGCTCGTTTTGTTGGGGTGTGATGAGTCCCACAAGGACGGCCGTCTCGGCCTGCGCCTGTGTGATTACTTCGGTGTTTTGCTTCATTTTACGCGGATGACCAGGTACTTCGAGACACTCCAGAAGCGGTTGGCATCGACGATGCGCAGTACGTACTCGCCCTTCTGATCCTTCTCCAGTGTGTAGGAGCCCTTGGGGTGGGAGGTCAGCAGTTCGGCACTCTTGCTGTAGAGCTTGATTTCCTTGACGACACGGATGTCGATTTGCGTGAAGTAGTCCTTGTTGAAGTCGCCCGACTTCAGTACGTCGCCGTCCTTCAGGATTTTTTGTTCCTTCAGTTCGGCCTTGGTGCCGAAGACGAACCATGCGGCGTGGAGGTCCTTGTCCTGCTGGGCCACGGTCTCGGCCTTCTCACGGTTCTCCTGGGTGAGGTTGTTGACGTTGCCGGTGAGGTTGTCGATTTGTTCGCCCTGCTCGGCGATGACGATGTCCTTCTCGGCCAGCGAGGCTTCCATCTCCTGGATGCGCTGGTTCTGGGTCTCGAGCTGTTCCTGCAACTGGCCGATGGTGCGCTCGAGGGCCTTGGCGTTGAAGGTGCTGGTCTTCAGTTTCTCCTGCAACTGGGCGATGAGTTCGCGGTTCTGCTGCATGGCTTGCTGGATGTACTCCATGTTCTCCTGGATGATGCCGCGCGAAGAAGCGCTCTCGGGGCTGCCGTCGGCCAGGGTGATGCGGCCTTCGGCCTCGTTGATGCGGCGGAATCCGTCCTGCACCTCATTGACGCAGTCCATGATTTCGTTGAGTTCGTCGTCCTTCTGGTTGATGACTTGCATGAGTGAGTCGCGTTCGCGAAGGGTTTCGTCGGTGCTGTGCCTGCCAAATTGGTCGCACGATGCCAGTGTCACTGCGGACAGGGCAAGAATAAGAATCTTTTTCATACAGAATTTTCTTTATTCAGTTGTTTTCGTTGATATTTCGATAATGGGCGGGGGGTCGGAGCATCCTGAGGGTCCTGAGCGTCTTGAACATCCGGAGCATTCGGAATTTCGCAGCCGCCAAGGACTATCACAAACTCGCCGCGGGGCTCCTCCGACCGGAAGTGGGCGAGCAACTCGGAGAGTGTGCCGCGAAGGCTCTCTTCGTGCACCTTCGATATCTCGCGACAGACTGCGGCCTGGCGCTCGGGACCGAAGACCTCGACGAACTGCTCGAGGGTACGAAGAAGGCGGTGGGGGCTCTCGTAGAAGACGATGGTGCGCGCCTCCTGCCGCAACTCCTGAAGACGGGTCATGCGCCCCTTCTTCTGGGGCAGGAAGCCTTCGAAGCAGAACTTGTCGCAGGGCAGGCCCGACGAGACGAGGGCCGGCACAAAGGCTGTCGGCCCAGGCAGGGTGATGACTTCTACCCCAGCCCGAATGGCTTCGCGCACGAGCAGATAGCCGGGGTCGCTGATGCCCGGTGTGCCCGCATCGCTGACAAGGGCTACAGTCTCGCCGCCACGTAGGCGTTCGACAAAGTTAGTGACGACCTGATGTTCGTTGAATTTGTGGAAGGATTGCATGGCATTCCGTATGTCGAAATGTCGGAGCAAATTGCCCGAGGTGCGCGTGTCCTCGGCAAGGATGAGGTCGGCCTCGCGCAGGATACGCAGAGCCCTGGCCGTGATGTCCTCCAGATTGCCAACCGGAGTCGGTACAACGTATAACGTTCCCATTTTCTGTGCAAATGTACGCAATATTTTCCGTTTAGCAAGAAATTTTTACTATCTTTGCACCGAAAACACTTAATATTAACATATTCGTATGAAAACATTTCAAACAATTCTGACACTGGCCATCGCCCTGATGCTGACGAGCGCAAAGCCCGCCGACAAGGTGATGACCAAGGAAAACGGCACCTACATCGTCAACACGACCACGCTGGCAGCCGACGTCGATGGGTACGTCGAGACTACTCCGCTGAAGATTTATATCAAGGGCGACAAGATAGACCACATCGAGGCACTGCCCAACCAGGAGACGCCGAAGTATTTCTATCAGGTGAAGAAGAACATGCTGACGAAGTGGGACGGCAAGAAGGTGAAGACCGTGCTGCGCGACATGAAGGCCGAGACCGACGGCGTGACGGGCGCCACCTACTCGTCGAACGCCGTCTTCGAGAACGTCAAGCGCGGCCTTCAGTACTACCTGAAGAACAAGTAAAAACTCACCTAACTCGTAACTCCAAATGTCCCTAACGATAGCAGAGCGTAATGGCGAAATCATGCGCCAAGGCCGCGTAGAAGTCATCTGCGGTTCGATGTTCTCGGGCAAGACCGAAGAACTCATCCGCCGCATGAAACGGGCCAAGTTTGCCAAGCAACGGGTGGAAATCTTCAAGCCAGCCATCGACACACGCTACTCCGACGAGGACGTGGTGAGCCACGAGGGCAACTCCATACCGAGCACGCCCGTCGATTCCTCGGCCAGTATCCTGCTGATGTCGGCCGACAACGAGGTAGTGGGCATCGACGAAGCACAGTTCTTCGACCCCGGCATCGTCGATGTATGCAACGAACTGGCCAGCCGTGGTGTGCGCGTCATCGTGGCCGGGCTCGACCTCGACTTCCAGGGGCGTCCCTTCGGTCCCATGCCTGCCCTTTGTGCCATCGCCGACGACGTCAGCAAGCAGCACGCCATCTGTGTGCGTTGCGGTGCCCTGGCTTACGTGAGCCACCGCACCGTGGCCGGCGATAAGCAGGTGATGCTGGGCGAAAAACAAGAGTACGAACCCCTCTGCCGCCATTGCTATCAGGAAGCAACTAAGGGTTAATGGAAAAAGACCTAAGACCCTAAACAAAAAGGCTTAAGGCCCTAAACAAAAAGACTTAAGGCAATGTTGGAAAAGAAGATTACGTTCGACAGTTTCATCCGCGGCGCCATGGTGGTGGCCGTCATTGTAGCCATCATCCTGTTGGTCAACAGGCTTAGTTCCGTCCTGCTACCCTTCTTTATTGCATGGTTGCTGGCCTACATGCTTTATCCGCTCGTGCGCTTCCTCCAATATAAGTGTCGCCTGCGCAACCGCGTGCTAAGCATCGCCGTGGCCACCCTGCTCGTGCTGGGCATCATCACGGGCACGCTGTTCCTCATCATCCCCCCCATCATCGACGAAATCACGAAACTCAGCCAGTACGTGGCCCCCTTGGCCCAGCGCTATCTGGGGCAGTCGGGCATTGCCGAAACCCTCGAACGCTTCTTCACCAACTTTGTCCGCGACAACGACATCGTGAAGCTCGTGCAGCAGAACAACGTCATGGACGCCCTGCAGACGGGCTTGGCACAGGTATGGAACCTCATCGCCCAGACGCTTGGCTTCATCTTTGGTATCTTCACCGTATTCGTCGTCTTCCTCTACATGTTCTTCATCCTCTACGACTACGAGAAGCTTTCCAATGGTTGGGTACAGCTCATCCCGCAGAGCCAGCGCGCCTTTGCCACTGAACTTGTGAGCGACGTCGAGCGTGGCATGAACTCATACTTCCGCGGCCAGTCGCTCATTGCACTCATCGTGGGTATCCTGTTCAGCATCGGGTTCCTTATCATCGACTTCCCACTGGCCATCGGTCTCGGGCTGTTCATCGGATTCCTCAACCTGGTGCCTTACTTGCAGCTTATCGGATTCATTCCCACCATCATCCTGGCCTTGATGAAGAGCATCGAGACGGGACAGAACTTCTGGATTATCCTGCTCATGGCGCTGGCCGTCTTTGCCGTCGTGCAGGCCATTCAGGACATGTACCTGACGCCTCGCATCATGGGTCAGGTCATGGGGCTCAACCCGGCCGTCATCCTGCTCTCGCTCTCCGTATGGGGTTCGTTGCTGGGCTTCATCGGCCTCATCATTGCCCTGCCGCTTACCACGCTTTGCCTCTCGTATTATCGTCGCTTTGTGCTGAAAGAGTAGTTTTTAGGGCTCCCCTCTACACATTTTTAATCTTTAATTTTGAATTTTGAATTAAAACTACTACCTTTGCACCCGCAAAGGCGATGAGAGCCATGCTTTTTGGGCTGACTCGCTAGCTCAGCTGGTAGAGCACAACACTTTTAATGTTGGGGTCTCGGGTTCGAACCCCGAGCGAGTCACAAAAGGAAGGAGACTGTGGAGGTCTCCTTTTTTTTATCAGAACATCAGCTACATGGCTCAGTTGCTCGAGAGAGGAGACGGACCTTACTACACGCCGCTCATGACGCGCTTCATCCGGTTGCGATACTCCTGCGGCGTGACTCCACAAACCTTCTTAAACAGACGGATGAAGTACGAGTGGTCGAGAATGCCTATGACGTACGACACCTCCTGCACCGTCTTGTCGGTGGTAATGAGGAGCAGTTGGGCCTTCTCCACCTTCTTCTTGTTGATGTACTGCATCGGCGTCGTATCGAGTGCAGCCTTGAAGAGTCGGATGAAGTAAGGCTTCGTCACGCACGAGAGGTTCGACAGGATGTCGAGGTTTATCTCGTTGCAGATGTTGCGGTCGATGTATTCCAGCGCCTTTTCTATGCGTTTGTCCATGACCGACGAACGATAAGTGGCCTGCTTGAGGAAGCGCGAAAGCAGGATGAAGACCAGCCCCTTCAGCAAGGCCTTCTCGTGCAGTGGCATCTCGGAATAGCGGCGGACATAACTCTCGAACAGGTCGCCCTCCTCGTAACTACTCGGGTCGCTGCTTGGCAATTTAGCCTCGGGGTGGCGCTGACACATGTGCATGAATATCTCCTTGTCCATGTGTTCGGCAGGCACTTCGGTGGGCAGGTCGTAGTAGTTGAAGAGATTGATGTATCCCTCGGAACTCGTGAAGGCATGCAGGTAGTAGTGGGCAAAAGGCCCGTCGCATTCGTAACTGTGGACCGTGTTTGCCGGGATTATGTAGAGGTGGTCGGGGCGCAGCCGCACACTCTTCTCGGGCAGGCGAATCGTAGCTTCGCCCTCCGTAACGTAGTAGATTCGGGTGATAGGAGAACAGACGTTCTTCCAGTTCCAGTCGCCATCGTGCCAGGCATAGCCGACATTAAGCATGCGCACATCTACGGATTCCAATGATACTGACATGGCTCAAAAGTAGTCCTTTTTATTCGGTTTTACAAAAATTACACTCCCTTTAGTCTCTTTTATCCTATTTATCTATCATTTTGTCGTATATCCCCTATTAACCCCGCCCGATACTGTGGCGATACTGGCCGGGGGTCATCCCCGTCTCGCGCTTGAAGAATTTCGTCAGCGAGGCAGGGCACGGGAAGTACAGCCGTTCCGAGATTTGGGCCGCCGTCTCGTCGCTGTAGGCAAGCCACACCTTCACCTCCTTCACGGCCGTTTGGTTGATCCACTGCATGACGGTGCGCCCGCTGCTTTGCTTGACGAACGTGCTCAGGTAGTGGGGGGCCATGCACAGGCGGTCGGCATAGAAGGGGATGTTGCGCTCCCGGCCCGCGTACTGGCTGACGAGCGACACGAACCGGCGCAGCACATCGTCGCGACGGTTGACGACGGGCTTGGCCGACTGGGGGGCGTGCTTCCGGTTGGCATAGAGCAGGAGCGAACGGGTCAGCAGCCGCACGTTATCGACGGGGAAGGGCTTCTGGTGTACCAGTTGCCACATCAGGTCGAAGTGTTGGCTCACCACCCTCTGCGAATCCTCGTCGAGGCGCAGGCGGATGAAGCTCGCCTGGCCGTTGCTGCGCACCCTCTCGTCCTCCAGTTGTTCGGGTTCGTAGCGGAAGGCGTCGAACTGGAAGTCGGGCGAGTGCCACTTCTTCTCGACCAGCGTGTCGGCATAGAAGACCACCAGGTCGCCCTCCTCGAAGACGTAATCGACCAGGTTGAACGAGTAACTGGCCCTGCCCTTCCGCACCCAGACGACGCGATTCTCCTGCATGCGGTAGGGTTGCGACGAGAAGAGGAACTCGCGGTTGCGGATGTCGAACAGGCGCAGCATCCAGAAGTCCTCGTGCAGGAACATCTGTCCGTTCCGGCGCCAGTCTTCGGTGTGGGCATAGAGCTCCAGAGAGATGGTATCGACTAACATAACAAGGGCAAAGTTAGCAATTTCTTACAATATGGCAATAAAATAAACCGAAATGTTAACGCCCTTACCCTAAAAATCGACTAATTTTGCAACCAATTTAATAACACTTAATACCTTTTTGTTATGAAAAGAAGATTCCTCATCCTCGCACTTTCCCAACTCCTCGTTCTCTCGCTCCACGCCGGTGGACTGATGACCAACACCAACTACCACATCGCCTTCGACCGCATGATGGCCCGCGGCGCCTCGTTCGACGTCGATGCCATCTACAGCAACCCGGCCGGCCTGGCCTGGGGCCACGAGGGCTGGCAACTCAGTTTCAACGTACAGAAGCCCTTCCAGTACCGTAACATCGAGGCTTCGCTCGAGCAGCCCTACGCCTCGCTGATAGGTTTCGAGCAGCATAAGTTCAAGGGCAAGGCCTCGGCCAATCCCTTCGTGCCCGCCCTCTTCGGCTCCTACAAGCACGACCGCTGGGCCATCGGGCTCATGGCCGGCATCGTCGGCAGCGGTGGCAAGGTGAAGTACGACGAGGGCGTGCCCATGTTCGTCGTGCCCGTAGCCGGCATGATGGCAAAGAACGGACTGATGCCCGGCAGCTACACGACAGACGCCTTCATGGAGGGCAAGCAGTACATCTATGGCATCCAGGCCAACTTCTCCTACCGCTTCAACGACCACTGGGCAGCCGCCGTCGGCCTGCGCGGCAACATCTACAGCGGCTTCAACCGCGGACACGTAGTGGCCACGATGCCCACGCCGCTTGGGACGGCCGAGTTGTTGAACATGCAAATCGACGTTGACCAGAAAGGCTTTGGCATCTGCCCCATACTTAGCCTCGACTATCGGCTCGACCGCCTCGTCGTCACCGGTCGCTACGAGTTCCGTTCGAAGCTCAACATTCCTAACGACACGAAGACCCTCAGCGTCACCCCGCCCGCCGTCGCCGCCGCTGTTGGTCCGATGGCCGCTGCTTACCAAGATGGGGTCAAGACGCGCTACGACATGCCGGGCCTGCTCTCCCTGGCCATCGGCTATGAGTTCATCCCCGAGAAGTTCCGCGGCACGCTCGAGTACCACTGGTTCGACGACAAACGGGCCAAGATGTCGGGCGACCGTCAGGACCAGTTGAGCCACGGCACCCAGGAAATCCTCGTCGGCCTGGAGTACGACGTCAACAAGGTGCTGACCGTCAGCGCCGGTGCCCAGCGCACCGACTACGGACTCGAGGACCAGTACCAGACCAACACCTCCTTCGCCTGCGACAGTTACTCCGTAGGCTTCGGCGTAGGCATCAACTGCACCAGCCAACTGCGCATCAATGCCGGCTACTTCTGCTCCATCTACAGCGACTACAAGCGCCAGACCGAGTACTCGGGCATCCCCGTCGGCGAGACCTACTCGCGCACCAACCACGTCTTCGGCATCGGTATCGACTATAAGTTCTAAGTCACAGCGTTCGGTCTAAAGAAACGTAACGCCCTGTTTATCAACGATAAACGGGGCTTTTTTGTCATGCCTCAGAAGGGGTCGCCGGAAGTTATGTTAACCTACGCCCCCAGATTATGTTAACCTGTGGCCGAAAGTTAACATTATCTTGGCCGATAGGTTAACATAACATAAATCGTGAAGTTACTGCCACTCGACATAAAAAGGAATAAATTTCTTTGTTCTGCCCTCGTTTTTACGTAACATTGGCTTCGCCGAAATTACTTTCACTCGGCATAAAAAGAAATAAATCTCTTTGTTCTGCCCTCGTTTTTCCGTAACTTTGCCCCGAAGAAATACTATATTCCTTAATATTATGAATACGAAAACGCTGCTGACGGGGGTGGCCACGATGGTGGCAGTGGCCCTGTGCATGGCCCTAACGGGTTGCGAGAAGGAGAACGATAACGTACTGAAAACCAATACACTGAACGTCAAAAAGACAGAAGGGAAGAACACGGCGGAGATAAAGGTGGACTTCCCCCTGGCTGCCAACCCCTGGCTGCAGACCGCCATCACGGAGTACATCAGCGAGACACTGGGCGGAACCTACGAGGGCGAAATGGACGATGCGGAAGCCCTGGCCAATCATTATGCCCAAGACTACCTGCGCCAGATGGCAGAAGTGCGCAGCGAGGTGGAGGGCGATGAGATGGAATACAGCCACGAGGCACGGATTACGAAAATCTACGAAACGGAGCGGCTGGTAACCTACTCGACCGCGACCTATGCCTTCTACGGCGGTGCCCACGGGTCGAGCACGGGCACGGGCATGACCTTCCGCAAGAGCGACGGCCGTCGCGTGGGCATGAACCTGCTCAACGACAAGGTCGGCGACGAGGAGTGGATGGATATGGTCAGGGGCGCACTGAAGAATTACTTCGAGGTGAAGACCGACGACGAACTGCACGACTGCCTGCAACTCGACCCCGACTACTTCCCCTACATCCCCATGCCCGAGTCCGAACCCTGGTTCAGCGAGGAAGGCATGGTGTTCTCGTATCAGCAGTACGAGATAGCCTGCTACGCCGCAGGTATGCCCGCCTTCGTCGTTCCCTACGAAAAGTTGCATAAATACCTGAACGTCACGGGGCGGCGACTGGTGGAATAATGCAGTTTACCCTGTTTGGGGTATTGCACACGAGTGGATAAGGCCGTAACTTTGCAGTCGAAATCATTCACAAACAAACGAAAAAAGCAAAGTTATGATTTACAAGAATTTGACAGAACTGGTAGGCAACACCCCTCTGGTGGAGTTGCAGCGACTGGCCGAGGCCAAGGGTGCGCAGGCACAGGTGGTGGCCAAGGTGGAGTACTTCAACCCGGGCGGTAGCGTGAAGGACCGCATTGCCCTGAACATGATAGAGGACGCCGAACGTCGCGGACTGCTGAAGCCCGGCAGCGTCATCATCGAACCGACGAGCGGAAACACGGGCGTCGGACTGGCCTGGATTAGCCGTGTGAAGGGCTACGAGGCCATCATCGTCATGCCCGAGACCATGAGCAAGGAGCGCCAGAACCTCTTGCGCGCTGCCGGAGCCCGTCTGGTGCTGACCGACGGCACGAAGGGCATGAAGGGTGCCATCGAAGAGGCTAACCGACTGCGCGAAGAGACGCCCGGAGCCGTCATCTTGCAGCAGTTCCAGAACCCCGCCAATCCCGAAATCCATCAGCTCCGCACGGGTGAGGAAATCTGGCGCGACACGGACGGCCAGGTCGATATCTTCGTGGCCGGCGTAGGCACGGGCGGAACCGTGACAGGCGTGGGCCGCACCCTGAAAAAGTACAACCCCGACGTAAGAATTGTAGCCGTAGAACCCCAGAGCAGTCCCGTGCTAAGCGGCGGCAAGCCCGGTCCGCACAAGATTCAGGGCATCGGTGCCGGATTTGTGCCCGACACGTATGGCAGTGAAGTGATTGACGAAATAATCACCGTCAGCGACGACGATGCCATCCGCACGGGTCGCGAACTGAGTCTCCAGGAAGGTCTGTTGGTAGGTATCTCGAGTGGGGCAGCCACGTTTGCCGCCTTGCAGTTGGCCCAGCGCCCCGAGAACAAGGGTAAGCGCATCGTAGTCCTGCTGCCCGACACGGGCGAGCGCTACCTCTCCACCCTGCTCTATGCCTTTGAGGATTATCCTCTGTAGCGCCCTACCACACTCTATACTAAATATAGTATTCCAAGGGGTCAACGATACCTGCCCGCAAGGCATATCGTATGGCCTCTTGGGCGTTATTTACCCCAAGTTTGCGGAAGATATTCTTGCGGTGGGTCATGACGGTGTGGACCGATAGGAAACGCTCGGCAGCAATGTCTTTCGACTTCTTTCCCAAGGCCAACAGGCGAAGGATGTCCTTCTCGGTCTTCGTCAGCGGCGAGCGGTCGGCGTCGTGCTGTTCGGGTGTGTTGATAAGGCTCTGGGCATCGGTGCAGATGTACTGTCGGCCCTTTGCCACCGTCTGCAAGGCCTCTACGATTTCGCACAGGGGAGAGTCCTTCAGGACTACGCTGAACTGACTGTTGCCCAATAGCATGCGACGCAGAAAGTCGCGACTCAACTGCTCGCTGAATAAGAGAAAATGCACCCCCGGATGGCGCAGGTGGAGGAGCAGGAGTTCCTCCTCCGAGGTGTTCAGTTCCGAATAGTCGAGCACGACGACGACCCCGTCACTCTGGCGATTCAGTTCCTCCTTGATGTTGCTAATGCCCAACGCCTTACGGATGTCGGTGAATCCCAGTTCCTCGGCCATGCGACGTAGGGCAAAACGGGTGATGTCCTGCGGGTCGGACAACAAAAATAGGGGCTGTCCCATTGTCTTTTTACCTAATACCTTTACTACTACTACTTTATCAAAATCTTTTTCAGTTCCGACAGTTTGTCGCTGCTGCCGGCCAGCCAGATGATGTCGCCCTGCGTAATCTTGTGGTCGGCATTCGACACGCGCATGTTACCCTTGCGGTCCTCGAATCCCACCACCATGCAGCCGTAGCGGTCGCGAATGCCGCTGTCCTTCAGCAATATGCCCTCGAGCGACGTACCCTCGCCGACCACGATGCGTTGCAGTTCCATGGGGTTGCCGTCCTCGCCCTGTTGCTGGGTCACCTCGCTACGGAGTCGTTGCGAGAAGTTCTCGATACTCTCGTCGTCGCCCACTACCTCTATGATGTCGTGCGGAAAGAGCATAGCCCCGCCACCAGGCACGTTCAGCCGATGATGGTCGCGCACGATAGCCGCCACATGTACTCCACTGCGACCCAATCGCAGTTGGGACAGCGTCTTTCCACCCCACATGCTGCCCTCGGGCAGGGTAAGCCGGGCGATGTGGAGGTCGCGACCCTTCAGTTCTCGGGCGTAGGCCGGACCGTTTTGCAGGCGGGCCTCCTCGCGCCGCGTAAGGTTTTCCATGAAGGTGCGTTCCATCTGCATGCTCCAACGCTTCACCAACTGACTGCGCACTATCAGCAGTGTCAGGCCGAAGGCCACCAATACGTGCAGGTACCAAGGATAGGGCGACAGGAAGTCGATGACATAATAGATAAACCCGACGGCCAATAGGAAGCGGAGAAATACGGTCAGGTGATAGATGGCCGCATACATGCCTCCACGCTTACGCAGATACTTGGCCTCGCGCGAGTTGTTGGCCTTCATGACGATAGGCCGCAGGAGCATCGACAGCAACAGGATGACCAGCACGCCGCACACGGCATTGCCCACCCAATGGCCAAACAATTTCCGACACATGAGCAGCAACGACACGAAGAGTAACGAAATGACCGCCACGCTGAGCACACCGTAGATAAGCGTCTGGAGGAACAGACGACGCAGGAAGGTGGAAAGCGGATTACTGATCTGAGCAACACGCCTTCTGCGATTTTCGCCCTGCTTCAGTGCACTGCCGTCACTGCTCTCCACCATCCACTTGCCACAGACGAAGTTAGCCAGCTTTATCATGTAGGGCGTCAGGAAGGTAGTAATAATGCTGACGGCCACTACGATGGGCATAAGCATACCGTCGGTCACGCCCAGCGATTCGCCAAGGGCGGCGATGATGAAGGCAAACTCACCAATCTGCGCCATCGAGAATCCGCTCATCATGGCATCCCTGCGCGACGAACCCGACAGCAGATAGCCCATCGTGCCGAATATGGCCTGACCAAGCAGGATGGCACCCACCAGGACGACGATGGGCAACCAATGTATCACCAAATCGCTGGGCGACACCATCATGCCGACCGATACGAAGAAGATGGCACCAAAGAGGTCTTTTATCGATGAAATGGCCGAATCTATGCGTTCGGCCTCCACCGTTTCGGCCAGAATACTGCCCATTATGAAGGCTCCGAGTGCCGTACTGTAGCCCACCGAGTCGGCTACGACAACCATCAGAAAACACAGTCCGATGGAGACGATGACAAGTGTCTCCTTATTAATAAACGAGCGATTGCGATGGAGGAAAGTCGGCACGGCCCACATGCCCACGACGAACCACAAGAGCAGGAAGAAGCCCAACTTCAGTAGGCTTAGTATCAATTCCATGCCCTGTAACTTGTTGCTCACCGCTACGGCCGAGAGCAGAACCATGACGACGATGCCCAGGATGTCCTCCAGAATGAGTACCGACATCACCTTGCCGGCAAAGCGGCGTGCCATCAGACCCATGTCCTCGAAGGCCTTATAGATAATCGTCGTACTCGACATGGCCAGCATGCCACCGATGAACATGCAGTTGATGGTCGTCCACCCCATCAGATAGCCCACGCCACAGCCGATGCCCCACATCGACGTCATGATGAAGCAGGCCGCAATGATGGGCGAAGCGCCTCCCTTCAGAATCTTCTTGAACGAGAACTCCAGACCCAGCGAAAACATCAGGAAAATTACACCAATCTGGCTCCATACCTCTATGCTTTCGCTCTCCTCAATGCTCGGCGTATAGGGCATGTGAGGCCCAGCCAGGAAGCCAGCCAGGATGTAACCCAAGACCAACGGCTGCCTGAGGCGCTTGAAGACGATGGTCGTCAGCCCGGCCACTATCAGTATGAGCGCCAGGTCGCTGATGAGTTGGGGAAGTTCGGACACGTCAGAAAATTAATAGTTACAGTCCAAGTTTTGCCGAAATCTCCAGCATGCGATTGATGGGTCGCACGGCCTTCTCAGCTACCTCCGGGTCAACTTCTACCGTTGGCCATTCGTACTTCAGGCAATTGTAGAGCTTCTCCATCGTGACCATTTTCATGTAGTTACACTCGTTGCAGGCACACGTCGAGTCGTTAGGCGGAGCGGGGATGAAGGTCTTCTCCGGACAGCGCTTCTGCATTTCGTGCAGGATACCGCTCTCCGTGGCTACGATAAACTTCGTGGCCTCGTCCTGGACGGCGAATTTCAGCAGGGCAGCCGTACTGCCTACCTTATCGGCCACACGCACGATGGGACCCTTACACTCCGGATGCACCAGTATCTTTGCATCGGGATGCTCAGCCTTCAAGGCCAGAATCTTCTCCAGCGAGAATTTCTCGTGGACGTGGCAAGCACCATTCCAAAGCAACATCTCCCGACCCGTAATTGAGTTGATGTATCCACCCAGGTTCTGGTCGGGAGCAAAGATTATCTTCTCGTCCTGCGGGAACGACTCCACAATCTGACGCGCATTGCCCGAGGTCACCACCACATCCGTGACGGCCTTCGTGGCGGCAGTCGTATTGACGTAACTGATTACCGTATGGTCGGGATGAGCCTTTACGAAAGCTTCGAACTCCTCAGCCTTACAACTCTCGGCCAGCGAACAGGTGGCACCCAGGTCGGGCACCAAAACCAACTTGTCGGGACACAGTATCTTGTTGGTCTCGCCCATAAAGTGCACGCCACACATGACGATAATCCGTGCGTCGGTCCGTGCCGCCTGCTGAGCCAGTGCCAACGAGTCGCCTACGAAGTCGGCCAGGTCCTGAATCGCGCCATCCACGTAGTAGTGGGCCATAATTACGGCATTCTTCTCCCGAGCCATCCGGCGAATCTCGGCCCTGAGGTCGGTACCTTCGGGAATGAGTTCGTCGGCATAACCCTTTGCCATCCACTTTTTCTTCGGTTTCGTCTGAGTTTTCATCATTTTATTATCATTTACGTTTTTATATTTTTTATTAAAAGAATTTCTAATGATGATGATGATAGCCTGTCGATTTGGTGAATAAATTTTTAGCCAGAAATTTGCTCATAAAGTTATTATCTCGGGGTCACTGAGTTATGAATTAGATATTTACAATCTCCACGGCTTACTATCTTTTTCTGTATGAGCATGGTATCGCTCTCTTTCGCAAAGTTATCAACAGGTATTGATAACTGCAAAGTTAAGAATTATTTTTGTTTTTCATGCCGATAACTCCCCAAAATCGTGTCGATAATTGTTAATAATTATCTCGGGGTGTCAATAATCGTGTATTGTGAATTGTGCATTGTGAATTTATTTGTACTTTTGCACACGGTTATTAACAAAGATTGTTGATAAGTATGCAGAAACTCAAGATTACGGAGATGCAACGCCTTTCGGTCGAGGAATATCGCGATAGCCGGAAGACTCCACTTGTGGTAGTGCTCGACCACGTGCGTTCGCTCTACAACGTAGGCTCCATATTTCGCACGGCCGATGCTTTTCGGCTCGAAGGCGTCTGCCTGTGTGGCATCACGGCACGTCCTCCCCATCCCGAGATTCACAAGACCGCCCTCGGCGCCGAGGATTCCGTCCCCTGGCAATACTTCGAGCGCACGGAGGATTGTGTTAGATATTTGAAACAGAGTGGCTATACTATCCTTGCTGTTGAGCAATGTGACAAGAGCACTATGCTGAGTTCAGAGTTCAGAGTTCAGAGTTCAAAGTTGGCCGTGGTCCTGGGCAACGAGGTCAAGGGTGTGCAGCAACAGGTCGTCGATATGTGCGACGGTTGTCTCGAGATTCCACAATTTGGCACCAAGCACTCGATGAACGTCAGCGTGGCCGCCGGCATCGTCATCTGGCAACTCTTTAATGCACTCAAAAAATAAGGTTTCGAACAGTTTTGCTGTATTATTGGCTCTGTGTACATTTATTTCAAGGGCACTCAAGACGAAATATTATTATTTCTGCTTCGCCTTTTATTTTTCTCACGGAAGGCGATTTCTTAATCTTTACAGGTTTATTTACTATTATTTGGGCTATACGATATGCATTAATTTTATCTCCTTCTTCTTCATAAATTATCATTTCGTAATATAATGGAAGAAATTTTGATGGAATCATGGCATTTGCATATTCAAAAATTTCTATGGCCAATTTAGTTTCTTTTAATTGTCTATAATCATCAGCTATCAATAATTCCACATTATAGTCATCATAAATATCTTTACATTCGGAAAGAATATTCAGGCTTTCTTTATAGTAATCATTATGATGCAACCAAGCCCCATAGTTGTATAGAAACGAGGGGTTTTTACTTAAACTCTTATACAGACTGGCGTATTTTTGGTGAATAATTTCAATAGGAGCCGATGACGCCTGCAACTTATGCCATTGCCATTCGTCGTAAATGTGTCTGTTTTGAAGAAGTGTCCACAAGATACAAAAGGAAAGTAGGAGTATCATCGATATATGCACTTTTTGGGAGTTAATGTAATAAGTGCTAACGATTGAGCATAACAAAAAGGTACTGACCAGCCATATTATAGGAATTGTGTATGGAAAGGAAAACATGGACAATATAAATAATGTCAAAAAGATACTGAGGTAGAGATTTCTATATGGGCTCTTGATTTTAAGAGCCATTCTTATTAGAAAATACATAGTGCCGAAGAGCATGATAAGCCCCATTACGCCGTATTTGACGGAGAATAGTAGGAACTCATTGAATGGGTGCGAGGCATTGTCTGCCAAATAGGAGAACCCGATTTCAGGATGTTCTAAGAGGAACTTTGCTTGAAACGGCATGTATGAGGAAGAGAAACCATGCTCACCCCACCCGAATAGCGGTTTCTCTGCAATCATTTTCAATGAAACTATCCATAACAAAATTCGTCCGTCGGCTGAGTCACGCTTATAATAGTATAATGCTATCAATGATATTGTGCCGCCGAGAAAAATTGAAAACAGAATCTTACGGTTAAGTAAGCGACGAAATTCTGATATTTCTGCAAATATAATTGCAAAAGAAGAAAAAGCCCCTGCTATTATACAAGTTCTGGACTCTGACAGAAATAAAAATAAGAAAAAACTTATACTCAGGAAGTACCATAGCGTTCTATTTTTTCCTGTAGATTTGATTGCGTAAAAAATGCAGATTGATAGGCAGAGTACCATCATCATGCCAAAGACAGCAGGGTTTCGGAATGAGCCTGTAAAGCGAAAAAAGGGGTGAAAAGAAGTTAATATTCCCACTATTTGTAAGAAGGCTATTATAATCTCAATAAAGCCTAGCAGGACAAATGTCTTCAGAGCCTTTTCTGGATGGCTTATTAATGGCTTTCTTTGAAAGATAGATACAATGCACAGAAAAAATAGAATAAGTATCCCGGCAACGGCCCATTTCTCCACTATCATTTTCGACATTTCAGAGAAATGATAGGAGATAGGGAATAAACATCCGCTACAAAATAAAAGTGTGGGGAGGTGTATATCTCCCCACACAATTTTTATTTTTTCTATCATTTGCTGCGTTCGAGAATCTTATCCACCCGCTCCCCGAAGGGAGTATCTGAAAAAGCCAGGTTGCTTATGTCTTCGCTTGGCGTAGGAGAAAAATCTACGAGGTGCAAGTTCTTGCAATGGGAGAAGGCGAAATCCTCAATGCTCGGGCTGCACCTCGACATATCTACATAATATAACATGTTACACCCCATGAAGGCATCACTCTTTATGTGTTTGAGCGAGGAGGGCAACTGCACTCGCTCTATGCCACAGAAGCGCGAAAACACATACTTGCCGATGACTTCCACACCTTCTGGTATGACAAGGCATGGAGGCAGAATCATACGCAAGAAAGAAAAATTGCCCAGTTCCTTCACACTGCCGGGGATGTTGGTTACGCTGCATCCCTGTACCAGTTTGTCCGTGGCCGTCTCTATGATGGCGTTGCAGTTGTCGCGCGAGTCAAACACGGGATTCTTGGGATGAACTGTGATGGTGTTGCAGAACTGGCAGCCTGAGAAAGCCATTTCGCCAATCTTCTGCACGCTCTTGGGGATGTAGATGCTACGGATACCAGTATCGGAAAACGCCTCTGCGCCAATACCTTTGATACCCTCCAGAATGACAGAAGCCCCGCAGCCCGCCACGATGGTGTCCTGGGCCGAATCGATGATGGCATTACAGTGGCGGCGCGAGTCGAACGTGCGGTTCCGCTCATCGACCACGACTTCCTTCAGGCTGTAGCAACCCTGGAACACCCTGCTGCTAACCTTCGTGACATTCCGTGGAATCCTTATAGACTCCAGACTCGCACAGCCCTCAAACAGACTTCCTCCGATGCTGTCGAGCGTACTGGGCAGTACAACCTCCTTCAGGTTGGTACAATTCCTGAAGGCACAATACTCAATCTTCCTCACCCCCTCGGGCAGGGCGATGCTCTCCAAGTCCTGACAACCCTCGAAGGCCCTCGGCCCTATGGTCGTGACTGACGAGGGAATCTCCGTGCCCCGACAGCCCAGCATGAGTGTATTGCTCTCTGTTACGATAAGCCCGTTGCAGCCGTCCCGCGAGTCGAACTCCTCATTGCGCTCGTCCACCGTTATGCGGCACAGATTGCTGCAGCCGAGGAAAATTCCATCGCTGTCGTAGCAAGACGCACCCTCAAACGTGGAAGGGAAGTGAATGCTCTCCAGCCCTGAACAGCGATAGAAGGCATAGGGTTCGATGTCGGTCACGCCCTCGCCGATGACGAGATGTTTGATTTCCCCCCGTCCTGCAAACGCATACCTTCCTATGCGCTCCACTAGATAGGTCTTCCCCTCGAACGTTACCGAAGTCGGAAGCACCAGCGTACCGTCCCCAGTCAGGGGTATGGGTTCCCCGAAATCTGCATCCGAAATGACGACAGAGGTGTCGCTCCAAAGGGTAAACTCATAGCCGTCTTGCTTGAAACTCTCTTCATTCCTGCCGTATGCAGGGGAGAGAAGCAGGAACACGAATAGTGGTGTCAGAAAATTCTTCATTAGAATACTTGTTAATACCAAACATCTTTAATTTCACTCATATCAACGGTCTTTGCTCCTCCACCAGGGAGTGCATAACTTACCTTCCCGCTATTACGATATATATTGGTGACATAGCCCACATGAGGCTCCATCAGGCCCGTTTTCTTGTTCAATATTTCAACTTGAATCATTTTGGGACGATTTTGGGTATTAGAAAAATAATTAACTATTTCATCTTCACTGTTAAAATGTTGTCTCTCGTTAAAAGCGTTGTATTTTTTACCTAACTCAAGAAACACTTCAAGATCCATAGCTCCTCCGTTATACATAGAATTGCCATCTTCATCTTTAATACCTTTTGCATCATCCATAACGTTATTGTAACAATCTGTTGCGCTATAGCCGCTGTTGAAATTATGATTGGGCATTTCTCGCTTTTTCATTTCTACGAAGGCGATTATACAACATTCGTTTTCTCCATAACTATACTCATTATAATTAAGTTCCAAGCCAGATTGGTCACTTTCACTTGTTATCAACGGAACTTGTGAATTGAGACTCAAATCACTCTCCATTAGAAAATCATCATCGTTCGAGCAACTCATAAAAGGAATAATGCTTGCAATTACTAAACACGATGTCAAAGATACAAATTTTTTGTTTCTCATACGTAATTTTTTTGTTGTTATTTGGCAATATCGCCTATTTCTTATTTTCTTGCTTTAAGATATCATGATAAATGAACAATTGCCGGCCATCCTTGATGATGAAGGGAAGTTCCTCTTTTCCCTCATCCTTGTTGCGGAGCCAGTAGAGTTTGTTCTTGGGGACATTGTTGAAGACGACATATTCGTAGCGGGCCTTGGCCGTGGCGACAAATTGCCAACCACGGTTCCAGTAGTATAGTTCATAAGTGTCGCCAGCATGTATTCCGTTGTCGGCATTAAGCGGGGCAAAGCGGACACGCGTAACGACCTGGGGCTCCTTGAGCCAGAGCGTGATATTAGGATACGCCCCGGGAGAAGTCTGCATGTTGCCGTCGTACTCGGCCTTCCATTTCATTTTGTCCCAAGAATCATCATCCAACAACTTCACCAGTCCCGCTTCTTTCTGCAAAAGCAGGGTGTCTGCCGGGCAGAGCACGTGCGGTGGAGTGGGAGGCATGACATTCTGATACTTGTAGGATGCAGGGACAATCCACTCCAGCATGGAGATGTTCGCATGGGGATATTCTTCGGGAGCCTGAAAGCGATAGAACTGGAAGCGTCCTCTCCGCGTGAGCGAATACTCGCGGAAAAGGGGGAGTGGCGCTTCGGGTATCTCATAGAGCGTCGTGGCATCGCTGAAGTCGCGCTTGTTGGCTCCTAAGATGCGACCACCCACGAGTTCCTCGGCCACCTTTATCATACTCTCCTTACGGGGGAACTTCCGGGTCAGGAGCAGGGAATTCCACGTATCCGCAGAGGCATCGGTGTCAGTCAGCGAGCAGATTTTGTCCTGCCCGCCCTCTCTTATTATGTAGAAAGGCTCACCGAAAGTCTCGTACTCTTCTGAAGGATAATATACAGGGAAGTAAAGTACGTCGTAGAGCACATTCGGAATGGTGACGGAGTGATGCTCTTGGTCAATGACTCCCCAGGTTACGGGCATAAGGCCGTCATCGTTAAAGTTGTACGAGGCCAGGTAAGCCAGACGGTTGGGATGGCCTGTGCGGATAGGGAGCGTAATGGACGTGGTGGGCTTGTATAGCGACGTGACGTCCTTGAAGCAAGGATTGTCCATGACGGGCGGCACAAACTCGCCCTCGCTACGGAGGAAATAAGGGGAATCGGGCTGTGCCCCATAGGTGATACGGTGGATGTTTAGGGTAGGCTCGAACGACCAACTTCCGTCGTCTGGCAAGGAACTTTCGGGGTTGAAGCACGACCAGGTGTGAGTGGAATCGTTGTAGGCACTGCAATGGTAATGCCGACCAGCCCACTCGCGATAACTGACATTGTACTCCACGACAACAGGGATTCCGCACGAATGGAGTATATTACAACCGTAGCTGGCAATATCTACACAGTCATGGAAGTCGCGTGAATATAGGTCATAGACTCCTGCAAGTTTTTTTCGGTGTGTCTTTCCGTTGAGGTCGCGAAGCCCGTTGATGGTCTTGTTATAGTAATCAACCGATGAGGCTATGCTGTCGGAGTCTGTCCGCAGGATGTACTTTCCGAACAGGTCGTCGTAGTATTGACCCGTCTCCAGGAACCCATATCCATGCACGGACTGATAGGGCAGAATGTACTCCTTGAACTCTTCGAATGTAAGATGGCGGGCATAGGGGGATTCGTGCCAGACCCTGAATGCGTGGTCGATGTGCTCCTTGAGGAAACGGAAGGACAGTGTTTCGATGTCTTGCACAATCCCCATATCTACCTCTACATCGGGAAGCGTGTCGGCCTCGATAAGCGCGCGGCGGTTCTTCTGCTGGGCACTTAGGCTATCCCAGGGAAAGTTACTGATGGTGTGCCCACCGACTATTGAGGAATAGATGCTGTCTGTCTCCGACCTCCAGGCCTCCAGTGTAGAGTCGTTGCCTACTATCCTGCCACGAGAATAGTGGTACTTCATGTTCTCTATCAAGAACTTGGCGGCCTCGTACTTCTCAGTATCCCAACGAATATACTTATAATAGAAGAGAAGTCTTTTCAGTTCGAAGGCATTGTCGCCTGCATAGCGGGTTACATCCGAATAGCAACTACTGAGCAGAAGCAGACTCAGGGATAGAATCATGCTTCTGCCAGTAATTTTAAGTGCTTCTGCAAGGTGCAAATTCATTTTTTTTATTCGTGATAGAGCCTATGCTCAGATGGGCATGATGCCATAATAGACCGTACCGCCGTCTTCGTTGTGACACGAGGACAACAGGCACGCAATGAATATTATGAAAATACCAAAGAAGAAAGTGGTTCGTTGCTGCATATTATTATAATTCAATGTAGCAATAGAAAGTTATGCTTCCACATATTATATGAAGTTCATAAGTTCCAGAGAGGCTACTTGGGAATGTCAGGTCCGTCTGATTTTCTTCGATGGAATCGGTAAAAATAATGTTTTCGTCCTCATCCAGCAGTTGTACTACACAACCATCTAATGCTTCATCGAAAAGCAGGGTATGACCATTCTGATAAACAACAGGAGCAAGGATGGGGGATTTTGCAGGCTTCCCACCAGCATCTAAAGGTCGTGTTACTTTGATAGTAAAGGGTAAATTACAACCTCCATCACCTGGGTCTGCAGTCATTGTTCCCATAGCTAAAAGGAACACCAAAGATAATAAATACTTTTTCATTTTTGAATTTAATAGATTTAGTTAGGCATAAACAAACGGTTGCAAAGGTATTACTTTACAACCGATACAACCAAACCTAAACGAAGAATTTATTTCACCACGTTTTCACATTTTACGTGTTTATTTACTTATTCTCAGATATATATAAAATTTTTACCTCGTTTTCACATTCGAGGTCAATCAGTCTTTCTCGCAGTTTTCTACTGTCTTCTTCAGCAAAAAGTTTTCGACAAACGTTCTTTTTCGCATTTGAAACTCTCGAGCAACTAGTTCCTAAAAGATGGGCGATGACACTTGGATTGACCTTTAGATAGGTGAGGATGGTGACAAGCCGTTCTTGTTTGGAAAGCTCCGCCTTGTCCATTTTGGCAACAACATGAGGCATATATTTTGCATAAACGTCCATGAGAGATTTCCACTTTTCAGGTCTTGGGACTTCCCAATTGGGAGTAATATCCTTTTTATTGTTAAAGTATGTTATCACCTCATTTCTCGTTAGCAGTTCTTCTCTCTTTTTATAGCTTAACAGATTGAGTTCAGATTGATATTTTTTCAAGTTTTTTTCAAGTTGGGCGATATGCTGTTGCTTTTTCTCCATCAATGCCATAGTTTCTGCATTTTTATCTGAGTTATTATAGTTGCGTTTGAGGATCTGAAATTCTTCTACGAGTAGTTCATGTTCCCTCGTGGCATCCAAATATTGCTGATTAAGCAGTTGGAGTTTTTCTTTTTCTTGTTTGATTCGTTTTCTATAATGCCTGAATAAAAAAAATACCAGCAAAAGGATAAAGAGTGAACAGACTTTGTACCTTTCTGCTCTTTGTGCACTCCTTATCGCCGCATTCTGGTTTCTCTCGTACTTGTACATGGCCGATGACTGGATAACAGCATTAGCTTGTCTTTTTGTCTCCCATTGTATAAGTGCATCTATTGTGGTTGATGCATATTTAATAACAGAGTCTACATTCTGTTTTTGTTGATATATGGCGAAAAGTCCCTTATTCGCTTCGTAGTGATAATCGGTTGTGCTTAATTTGCGATAGAAATACTCTGCGGAGTCTATTTTATTTGTTCCTAGATAGTATAACCCTTTAAAACTGTAATATAGTTCACGTCCTGATTCTATGTTTCCATCCTTGTCAAAAACTCCAGATTCCTTTTCAAAGGAATCCATAAGAGGTTTCGCATCCTCATTTTTTCTATTTTTAAGGTATATATAAATTATATTATGGTATACATCCGAGGCCTGTTTGACATATCCATGTTTTAGATACATCTCATGTGCATTATTTGCAATATGGACAACCATCATTGTATCATTTAATACATAATATGGTCCACCCTTCATCGCATACCCATATATATTGTTTAAGGTGTCACCAGATAGGAGCGCATACTTAGAATAGGCATCCCACGCACTAAGTTCTTCCTGTGGCATATTTTGTTGTCCGTATATCATCGCCATCTGGCCATAGACACGGAACAGGGTTGCATAGTCACATTTTTTACTTGTGGTATCAGCTTGCTCGGCTGCTATATTATAATAATGTATGGCGGCCGGAGCCTCGCCCATATCGCGGTAGGCGCAGCCGAGCATGTAGTAGGCGCGCATGCGGAGGTTTCGGCTGTGCCACCAGTGGTCGTAGTGGCGGACGAGTGCCTTCCCGATGGAGTCGGAGAGAAAGGGCTGGTCGGTCCGGTTCATCTCCTCTGCTTGCTCCAGCAGGGCCTGCATGCGGCGGCTCTCCCCCGTGCAGGCAGGGAGCAGGAGCAGGGCGGCGATATAGAGTAAAAGGTATTGCTTTTTCATGGCTTTGCCTATAATCGAGGCAAATTTACGAAAAATTATTGGAAACGGCAAATCTGTCTGCCCTGGACGAGAAACTGCTTCCCCGGCAACCAGTCACTGGTTAAATTTTAACCAGTCACTCCTTTCGGCGAAACCAGTGACTGGTTTCGGCTTAACCAGTCACTGGTTTCCAACGCGCATGTGCGAGCGTACGCGTGGGCGCGCACACGATAAATAAGAATCGGTATAATCCTTCGGCGGCAACGTCTGTTATGGAAATCCGGTCAAATCCGGTCAAATCCGGTCAAATCAGGACAGATCCGGTCAAATCCGGTCAACCGTGTGGCGCACTTGTCGTAACTTTGCAATGGATTTCAGAGGAAGTCCAACGTCAGAGGCCAATGACACCAGAGAACAAAAACAAAAAAGTATTAATCATCTAATCAAAAAGAAAGGAAAACAAATTATGATTAACTATTCATTATCAGCACACCCCAGTAATCCTTCCGAGGAGAATTCGGAAAAGAAGGTCTATGCCGTAGCACAGTACAACCATCTGCTCGACCTCAACGACATCGCTAAGCACATTACAGAGCACAATTCACCCTTCTCGAAGGGTACCATCATGGGCATCCTGACCGATACGGTCAGCTGTATCCGCGAGAACCTGTTGCTTGGCAACAAGGTAAGGTTGGGCGACATGGGAGCCTTCCACGTCAGCCTGTCGAGCGAGGGTGCCGATTCGGTAGAGGACTTCAGCACGTCGCTCATCCACAAGGTGAATGTCTGCTGGACTCCCAGTGAAGAACTGAATGCCCTGCTCAATCAGGCCAAGTTCCAGATGGTGGATACTCGCAAGTTGCAGGCCCAGGGCCGTAAGACGATGCTTGCCGAGGTGGCCGAGGCCGTGAGCGGTAGTGCCAACTCCGATGGTGGCAGCTCGGACAATCAGGGCGGCAGCGGACAGGGTGACCCCGGCGACGTAACGCCTTAATGCCCCTCCCGTAAGTTAGTGTATGTAAGAAACGAAACTGAAACTATGTGTAGCGTGGCGAGTCCAACAGAGGGCCCGCCACGCTCGTTTTTAATATTTTTCCGCTCAAAGAAATATCCACTTATTCCGTTTTTATTCACAGTATCCCCGCCTCTACCTGGCGCACGACGCGCTCGGTCAGTCGGTCGTCGCCCTCGGGGTCGTATTCCTTCTTCAGGCTGGCCTTGAAGGTCCAGGCAAATACCTGATAGAACGAGGCGCGGGCCGGTCCCATGAATGCCTTCACCACTTCGTAGCCCGACTGGTTGCACTCACGATCGACAAGTTTAATCAGCAGTTTGCCCTGTGCGTAGGTCAGTTTCTTCATCTCAGGCTTATAGGTTTTCATGATTTCCTTCTCTACCTGCTTGATGTGTTCCTGCTTTGCCTTCTTGTCGGGCAACTGTTCCATTACCTTGTAGGTCTCCTGTATCATGGCGTTGGCCTGCTGGGCAATGGGCAGCACCTTCTTCACGTTATATACCAGTCGGTTGTAGCGTTGCTGTTGTTTTTTCGATTTGAAGACAAGTGCCTGATAGACTGGCATCTCGGGCATCAGTATGGTCCAGATGGTGTCGCCCTGGAAGACGTAGTTCCTACCCGCCCAGTACCAGGTCTGGTTACGGGCACTTTTGAACTCCTCGCCCAAGAAGTCCCGAATGTCCATGCCCGGGTCTTCTTCGTTTTGTGCTACACAGAGGAGCGGCAGACACAGTGCGAATAATATAGAAAATCGTACCTTCACGGGGGCAAAGGTACGATTAAATTCACAATTCACAATTTACAGAGCCTACATTGTGTGGAATTTTAAGAAAGATTAAGGCTTCCTCACTCCTCGCAGCGGAAGGTTATAACCCCGATATCCTGCGAGATATAGTCTCGATGTTTGCGTAGCAAGGAATCATTGCCGGGAAAGACTGAGAATGAGGTTTACGAGGGTAGTAACGTCTGCTATGGTAATTTGTCCGTCTTGATTCACGTCGGCATTCCTTTTCTCGGGGGCTTTGCCAAGCAGAATGTTCACGAGGGCAGTAACGTCTGCTATGGTAATTTGTCCGTCTTGATTGACGTCGCCGAGGAGAAGGGAGTGGGTTTCCTGTATGTAGGTCAGTTCGGGCAACCTTTCTTCGGCAAAACTCCATACCGAATAGTCGCCTGCCGTGTTCAGCCCGCCGTCCAGCGCAAAGCCCGTCATATCCCCTGTGGCGTAAGTTCCCACGGGCTGGGGGGCTACGATGCTGTAAGTGGCGATGCCGTCCACGACGGCGGCCTGACTGATTTCGGCATTACTATAGACGTGTTGCACCAGTCCGTCGCTGATGCCCGCGATGCCGCCCAGATAGTTCTGGTCGCTGTACTCGGTCTTGTTGGTGAAGATTCGTCCCAGGTTGTAGCAGTCCTCGATGGTGGCACTGGTCTCGCCGCCCATTATGTTGCCGTTCGCCCCTGCAATGCCGCCCACGAAGGTCATGATATAGTTGCCCACCACGGTGGCCAGGTTGGCACATTGCTCGATGTGTCCGCTGTTCAGGCCCGCGATGCCGCCCACGTAGCAGTTAGCCACATCGCTACTCTTGGCGGCAATGTGTATGGAACCACTCTGCACACCAACGCAGCGGACGATGCCCGTCGTGCCGATGCACCCGAAGAGGCCCGCCACGTCGCCCGTCGCGCGTCCGTCCACGTCGACATAGACGTTGCTCACCCAATGTCCCTGCCCATCGAAGATTCCGCAGAAGGGCGCGTCGGTCGTCCCGATGGGCATCCAGTCGTCCGCCTCGTCAAGCACGATGTCGGCGGTGAGTATTACGGTTTCTCCCTCAAAACTATTCCCTGCATTCACAGCCGTGGCAAATTGGGCAAGTTCGGTGGCATTACTGATGCGGAGCACTTCGTCGGAAGCCCCAAGCGCAATACTCGCGAACAAGGAACAACAGATAATGAATAAAATGCGTTTCATGCTTAATTCTTAATTATTAATTATTCACAGGTATGAACTTCACAACGTAGGGCTGTCCGTCCTGTGTCGGCGAAATGCCTGGGGTGAAGGGCATCCAGCCATCCAACGTATAGGTGCGGCGCAGTTGGGCGCAGTAATACCGCAGGCTGACCTTGCCGCTGCCACTGCTGCCGGCAATGACCAAGGGGAAGTAAACCTCGCCGCCCGTGCGTTGCAGCGTGGTGACCGCCCGCACCTCGTCGCCAATGGTGGCGCACATGAGGTCGTCGTCCGAGGCGTAGGGTAGCAGTTCGTCCTGCAAGGTTACCTGTACCGCCATCGTAAACTCAAATATCTGATACATGTCCGAAGGAATCGACCACGTCGGTCGTGCTTCGTTGCCCCGAGTCAGGTACTGCTTCCAATCGTCGTTGTCGTCGTCACAGGAAACACAGAGCACGCAGAGAAGGAGCACCAACGACCCCACCCCCATTCCCCTCCCGAGGGAGGGGAGTATAAACTTTCGCAAATTCTTTGAATTCCTCATATTATCATAATTTATATAGTTCCAATTAGTAACCACTCCCCTCCCTCGGGAGGGGAAGTGGGTGGGGTCTCTATTTTACTGTTACTTTCTTTCCATTGTGGATGTACACGCCCTTCTGGTAAGGCTTCGAACTGAGGCGGCGTCCGCTGAGGTCGTACCAGCCCTCGCTGTCGAGGCCGTCCATCGAGATGAAGTTTATCACCGTGGGCTCGTCGAGGCTGCCGTGAACGGCATTATCCACGTAAGGCATCCGCTGGCTCGTAGTGGCCACAATCTCGCCGTCGCGCTCTATGGCAAAGCCTATCGCGCCCTCGCTACGCCCTATACTGAGGAAGAATAATTGTGAATTGTTAATTATGAATTGTGAATCGCCTTCGGCCACACCACGTGTCTCGCCCATCTCGCCGTAGGCTACCAGCTGGTCGCCGTCCATGAGTTCGAAGCCCTCCACACGGGCAATGACGTTCATTGACGCGCCCGACGTGTTGCGGAAGAGCGGCACTGTGCACTTTGCACTTTGAACTGTGAACTGGCCTTCGCCCTTCACGTTGTTATACTTCGTGCCTGTCGAGTAGTACGGATACCAGAAGGTGTGCTCCGATGGGGCATTGCGCTTGAGCATGTAGCCCTCGCCCGTGCGCAAGTACTCCAGCGTGCCCTTCCACAGGCGGTTGCCCGAGGCATCGATGCTGAGTACGGCAAACTCGCTCTGGCTCTTGATGATGTCGCCTTCAGAGGCTGCGTCGGTGTAGTCCGACAGGGCGGTGGCGATGGGCAAGTTCATGGGCGACAGGTAGCCGATGCGGTTCCATCCCTGGTGTACCGTGATGCCCTCGTACGCCACGTTCTCGCCCGAGATGTAGATGTTCTTCGGACTCTGCACATAGAAGCGGTACATACGCTGCGGATAGAGTTGTGTCGTCTTTTCGCCGTTGTCCCAGTAGTAAACGTTGCTGTACGTCGTGCGGTCGTAGATAGACTTATAGGTAATCAGGTAGGGACGTTCGTCGTCTTCCATAAGTTCCAGCCCGTCGCCAACCTCCCAAGTGGCCATGCCATCCAGCAGGTCATTGACGGTGCTGATTCCAGGCTGCACGTAGGTGGAAGCCCAGTTCCAGCCTTTCTCTAACCTTACGGTCTGCACTTCCTTCTGGCGGGCATAAAGGACGACGGGATTCGTCGCCGTGCCCAGGATGGCATCGGCTTGGAAGAGTATGGTGTCGGGAGTGAAAGTGATGTCGGCCTGTTCCATGTTCTGTTTCTCCACAACGTAGATGCGGCCCGTCGAGGCATCGTAGAACTCGAAGTGTACAGGTGTGCCGTCGGCTCCGGCCGTGTTGTAGATGGTCAGGAAGACCAGTCCATCGTTTTCCGTCGTTCCCTGCTTCACGTTAGCTGTGCCAAGTGTGCGGTGCCCCGAGCCTATGGCCGCCAGGATGTCGTCCGTGTCGTGGGCAACCTCATTACCCACCATCACGCGAGCTACCATGTGCATCGTCACGTTTCCGGCCTTCAGTTGGTCATCCACCGTCCAGTCGGGCACCTCGCCGCGCACGCGGATGGTCAGCGGTAAGGGTTCCGTCATGCCGTTCTCACCCACGATATAGACTATCTCCTCGAAGTCGCCGATGTTGATGTACGGTGAGATGGTCAGCGTGACGGGCTCCTCGTCCAAGGGACCAATCTTGCCGCTCGTTTGCGAGGCCGTTATCCACTGAGGCAGGCCCTCCAGCGTATAGTCCTTTGTCTTGCCGCTCAAGTTCTCGATGGCCACCTCCACGGTCGTACCTTCGCCGTATCGCATGTCCACCGTCTTGCGCTTCACGTTCCAGCGCAGCGGGTTACGATAGACATAGAGGTCCATGGCCAGCGGCGAGGCCATCAGGTTGCCCTGCAGGTCGGCCACCTCCTTCACGGTCACATAGACGTTCGTCTTCTCTATCTGGTAGTCGGGCACGTCGAGGTTGATGTAGAGTTCGTTGTCCTTGGCCACGTAGGAGTACTTGATGTTCTCCAGTTTGCCCGCGTTCACCATCGGCGCGTAACTCTGGCGGTCGGCATGGAGGTCGATAATCTCCTGGCTGACGATGGTGTCCACGTGGCTCTCTACGATGTTGCCGTGGTTGTCCTTGTATTTGCGCAGGCTCAGGCCCGTTGGCATCAGTCGCTGCGAGTTGTCCAACTGCCGCTCCGAACGACTGAAGGGCAGGTAGGCCAGCAGCCCCATCTCCTCGCCCGACGGCGAGTTCTTGCTGATGAGTTTCAGCACGTTCTCGGGCAGGGCCATCTCGAACATGGCGACTTCGTCAATGTTGCCCGTTAACTGTGAACTATGAACTGTGAACTGTGAACTATAAGTGGCTCCCAGCATCAGCGCATTGCCGCCGATGCCGCCCAGGGTGTCAACGGGGAAAGTCTGTTCCAGTTTTTCATCGACGTAGAGGCGACCCACGTTCAGCGGACGGTTTACGCTCACGGCCAGATGGTGCCACGAGCCGTCGTGGTAGTAGCCGCTGGCGTTCACCTGCTGACCGCCGGAGCGGAAGAACAGCGTGCCGTCCTCCAGACCGATGTTGAAGTGGTTCTTGTAGCCAGCCTCGTCCCTTGCCTCGCCATTGCTCATCAGCGTCGCGTTGAGGTCACTGGTGCGGAACCACAGCATCAGCGTATAGTCCTCATAGTCCGTACGGTTGAACAGGTTGGGATTCAGGCTGATGCCTTCCGTGCCGTCCAGTTTCATACTGATACCGTCGGGCACCTTCCAGGTTGTGCCCACCAGTCGCAGGTCGTTGCTGCCCACCGCCTTGTCGTAGGCGTAGTCGCCGCTGCCCTCGTTCATGGGGTAGTTGTCCAGCAGACCCAGTTCGTAGCCCGTCAGTCGCTTCTGGGCGTAGGTGCCCAGTTCGGCACTCGTCATGGCCTTGTTCCAGAGGCGCACCTCCAGCATCTCGCCCTCGAAGTTGTTGCCCAGGACGAGATTGCTCGTGCCGTTGTACATACCCTCGAACGAACTCCGTCCGATGTTCTTCGTACCGTCGTAGAAGGTCACGTTCGTCAGGTTCTCCTCCTCGTCCACGTCGAAGACGTATGCCACATGGTGCAGGTCCTCGAAGTTCACCGCCTCCGTGCTCAACATCTCTATGCCGTTGACGTTCGCCCAGAGTCGGCTGTCGGCGGTAACGCCCAGGTTCAAGTAGGCGTTTTCGTCCATCGAGTGGGTCAGCACGGTCATTTTATTGCCATTCTGGCGAGGCTTCAGCATCAGGTCGAGCGTGAAGTCCTTGCCCGCCAGGTTGCGGTTGGAGAGGGAGACGGCTGCCCCCTGTCCGTTGAATTGCAGGGCGGTGGCCAGCGAGATGCTGCTCTGGTTCGTCAGGCCAAGCACCTCGAAGTTGTTCACCTCCGACAGGTAGTTGCCCGCAATCTGTTCCGAGAAGGGAATCCTGATGTCGTCGCCGATGCCCAGAATGCCGTTCGTCGGCTGCGGCGTGCCGAAGGGTTGCGGACGGCGCGTGTCCTTGATGCCCGTGAGGATATTTGAAGCATTGGTCAGGTAACCATTGCCGTGACGACAGTAGCATACGGCGCGCAGGTCGTACCGCTGTTCCACGGGGTCGTTCTCGCCGTAGAACGTGGCATCGATGTAGCCGTCGTGCTCCATCAGTTTCCTTTCACCCGAGGCTAAGGCCATCAGCCGCCGGCCCTCCTCCGTGTCCGGATAGTAGGAGCAGACGTTCACCCAGTCCTTGTCGCCCTGCGTCGAGAGTTTGTATTGCAGTTCGATGTGGTCGAAGTTGCGGAAGTTCACGTTGTAGCCGTCGATGTGTACGGGCAGGTAGTAACCCTGTCGGTCGCTGTCGTAGGGCGATTCGGTGTTCACTACCCACTTGTCGCCTGGGGTGGATATGTTCACCTTACCGGCAGCGGGCACGAAGTGTGCCGAGAGGCTGACCGTCCAGGTGTGCTTCACGTCCTCCTCGTCGAAGAGCGTGATGCCCAGGTCCTCATAGTCATACTCTTCTCCGGCATACACCTCCACGTGTTTCTCGTAGATGACGTTCGGTTCCATCCAGAGGTCGATACCCGTGCCCGTCAGCGGCATACCGTCCACGTAGATTTTGGCTCCCTTCGGGTTCATGGCATCTTCCAGATAGAACTTAAACTCGTTGCTGATGCGTTCGGGCATTTCGCTCTCGTTGGTCATGTAGATGGTGAAGCGAGCGGCTTCGCCGTAGGGCACGTTCGACACGCTTGGTTCCTTGGCCCAGATGCGCAGTTTGTTGATTTGCTGCGTCGCCTGGTCAAGGATGGTGCCGGGGTTGTAGAACATCGTTCTGCGCTCCTCCTCCCACGGGCTTGCCGTGGCACCGGCCAGCGTGCGGAACACGAAGTTACGGTAGCGCGGTGTGTTGCTCAGTCCGTCCAGATAAGTCATGGCATTCACCGCGTCGGCCTGTCCGCCGTAGATTTTCGAGAGGTTGTCCTCCACGTTCTTGTAGAAGAGGTCCAGTCCGCCCAGTTCTGCCAACTTGGCGATGCTGTCGGTGCCCAGTTCGCGGGTGCGATAGACGGCTACCGTCAGGCTCGACTTGCGGCTACATGCCAGCGTGAAGCCTGTCTCCTTCGAGTACCCGGTCTCCTTACCGCTCAGGTAGTTGAAGTCGAAGCCCACCTTGGGCACGATTTCCAGAGAGAACTTGGTGCCGCCGGCCTCGAAATAGACATAGTCCGAGCCGTTGTCTTTTTCATGTTCAGCGCTTCCCTTGCTGCTTTGGTGGTCAACAACACCGAATGTGTCGCCACCGAACTCAGGACTGATGCCCGGATAAGCCACATAGCGGTGCAGCCCATCGGTGGTGGTGAACGACTCGCTGTATTCCACATTGGTGCGGCCGTCGAAGTCGTAGGTCTTCACGAGATCCATGGCTTGAAGTTTCTCCTTCTCGTTGGCAGCGATGAAGCCCGCCCATGTGCGGGCCAGGTTGTTCAGCACCTGTATGGTGTCGCCCCACACGTCCTGCTGCCCTTTGGGCACAAAGCGCTGGTAGTAGCCTGTGCTGGAGAAGTGGTCGTCGTCCGCTGCCACGGTGCTGCGGTAGGCGGGCATCCCAGTCTGGTCGGCCACCTGCTGGGCATATTCGGGTGTGACAGACACGTCGAGCAGCAGGGCGTTGCGCGCCTTCAGCAGGGAGGGAATCAGTTCATCCAGGAGGTAACTCTGCGAGTGGGCAAAGGTGGTATTGACGTTGGTCGATACGGACAGCACCTCGTCGCGGACGAGATAGACGGAATCCTCCTTCACGGGGTCCCAGCCACGGGCCAGCACCTTGGCCGTGCCCGATACGTCGAACTCATGCCCGTTGACCTCCATCGTACCGCCCATGCCGGGGCGCAGCCGCTTCATGGCCTCGCTGCCCACGGCGCGCACGGCGATGGCATCCTCCACGAGGATGTTGTCCGTCACGCCGATATAGACGTCGCTGTTCATGCCCACTTCCTTCACGTTGTCGCTGGTGGAGATTTTCTCCTTCGTCTCCAGTTCGTATTCGTAACTCCAGTCGGTGTAGTACTTGGTAGTCAGGTCGAGTCCGATGGTCGTAGTCTTGTCGCTCGATATGGTGCTTCCAGCCGTGGTGCCACTGCCCGCACCGGCCCAGATACCCGTGTAGTAGTTGCTACCCGAGCCCCACTCCAGGCTGATGCCTATGCCCGCCTCGGCGGTCAGGTCGGCGGAGTAACTGTAACTTATCTTCGAGCCCTTCTCGATGTAGGCCGAGGAGCCGGAGCCTGGGGGGTCGCGCAGGATATCCACGAGGTGGACGTTCTGTCCGGCCAGGATGTGGCGGCCCTGCTTTTTGGCCTGGGAGGCCATGACATAGCCCCGGATGGGGGTGATGTCGTAGAACGAGCCGTCGTGCTCGAGGGTGAACTTCAGTGTGCGCAGGGCCATGTCATCCTCCAGTTGGAAGGTCAGGTTCTGCGGCGTGAAGACGTAGGTGGCCTGACCGAGGCTGTCCAGTTCCAGTTCCTCGCTCTCATCGACGCCTACCAGTCCGTTGCCGACGATGACGCGACCGCTGTGCAGCGACACCACGTCGGGCGCACCCAGCACTTCATTGTTATAGTAGTATTCCTCGCGGGCGGAGAGCAGCATGGGCACGGGGCTGCCTGCCATGAAGACGGGATGGCCCAGCGTGTAGCCCACGTCCTTGCGCCAGAGGTAGATGGTGTCCTGTCCGCCGGCATTGTCGCGGGCGGTGTATTGCTTCACGCCATAGAAGCGGTCCTGAGCGCCTGTGAATTGCCAGATGTCGAGCGTAGGCAGGGCGTGGTAGATGCGGCTCCACGTGGCGGTGTCGCCCTCGATGTAGTTGCCCAGGTCGAGGGTCTCGCTCACCGTGCCCGTCTGGAAGAGTGTCGGGTAGCCCGTGGCATAGACCTCCGTGACCTTGAACTTCACGGGGTACATGGGCACCTGGTACTCGCCCGTCACGGGGTCGGGATGTACGACGATGCGGTGGCGGTAGGCATCGACCAGGGTGGTGTCCTTGTCCTGCTTGCCGTGCGCGACGTTGTAGTGTCGTTCGGTGATGTTGTCGTCCAACTGGTCGCGGACTATCCACGACGTGTTGTCGCCCTCCAGTTGGAAGACGATGGTCACGTCGTCGCCCAGGTTGTTACGGGAAAGGCTCTCGCCCAGCGGAAGCAGTCCCTGGTCGTTGCCGCCCACGACGCGACCTTGCAGGGTGACGCGGGTCTGGTCCCAGAGGTAGATGCCGGCGAGGTCTTTCTGCCAGTTCACGTTGGCAGACTCCTTGTCGAGGTCGATGTAGTAGCCGTCGTTGAGGAACTTATGCCCCTCCTTCACGGCCTGTATGGTGTGGGTGCCCTGCGGGATGCTCACCGTGAAGGCTCCCTGTGTGTTCGTCGTCACGGGATTGCCCTTGGCATCCACCACCGGCACACCGTCGCGCAGGAACTGTACGCCCGAGACGGGAATGCTCGAGCCCTCATAGAGCACAAAGCCCGAGAAGTCGTAGTAGAGGGTGCTGGTGAAGATGATGCCCGAGACGAGGTTGCTGGTTTCATCGAAGGTCACCGTCTGCGGCGGGAAGGCACCGTCGGTGCCCACCTGCAAGGTGTAGGTACCCTCGCGCTGGTAGATGAGGCTGTCTATCTCGAAGTAGCCCGTGGAGTCGGTCACGCACGAGAGTTCCACGCCGCCCGTAATACCATTGGGGGTGGCCGTGACGGTCAGGTCTGGCAGGCCGATGCCGTTGGCCAGGCGCACATAGCCGCGCACCAGTCCCGTCTTCTTGCAACAACCGTCCACAGTCAGGCGACTGACGTGCTCGCCCTCGCACTGCGTCACGGCCTCGATGGTGTAGGTGTAGTCGTGCTGCGGGCGCACGGTCTGGTCGATGTAGGCCGTCTGCGTGTAGTCCGCCTCCAGCGTGTCGACACGTTCGGGAGTCATCTTGTCGTAGCGCAGGATGCGGTAGAAGTCGGCCTCCACGCCCTCCCGCGTCGTCCATTCCAGCGATACGGAACTCTGCAAGGTGTCGGCCTTGACGGAGGCCAGTTGCACGTTGTTGTCGAAGATGTAGTATTTCAGTTCCCCCTGGTCCTGCTTCTCGGCCACGCTGCCTCGCGTGTTAATCAGTGGCAGGGAGGCATCGCCCGGCTCCACATGGAAGCGGAAGGAATGGTCGAGGCAGGGGGTGACGACTTCCACTTGCAGTTTGCCGCTCTCGCGCTCTTCCTTGGTCAGTTCGCGCTTCTCGATGTAGTCGTACCCGGCATCGGGGTCTGTGCCGTCGGTGCCTGCCACCTGTATGGGCACGATGTTGCCGCTGGTGTCAATTTGCCAGTTCTTGCTCTCCAGAAGTTCCAACACGGTGAGGGGATTCCTGCCAATCAACTCATTGCTGTTATTGTCGGCAGACAGACAATTAACCCCATCTTTTCCTGTGTTTCCTTCAAAGTAAGCAGACTTGTGCCCACTAATATAGTTGATGCTGGGAGCCGAACCATAGTTCAGGCAACTTATCACTTGGCAATTTCCGTTGAAGCCATGCGCGACGAAGAAGCCGACGTAGCCATTTTTGGTGTCGGTGCAGGTAATCGTGCCGTCGTAGCGGCAGTCGCGCACGACGACTTTGGCTCCCTGTCCGCTACCCACGAAGCCGCTGGCCTCGGTGCCGCTGGCTGTGACATCGACCATGACGCGAGTCCTCTCTATGGTGAGTTCGCCGCCTGGAAGGACTTTTCCCACGAGACCCGCAGAGCCGTTGGGGCCCTTCACTGTGCCCTTCACGTTCAGGTTGCGTATGACGGCCTTGTCGCCTACGTTCATGAAGAGGGCGTAGGGAGCATCAATGCCTACCTCCCGTTCGAACTGGAAGGTGATGGTGTGGCCCTGACCGTCGAAGGTGCCGCGATAGTAAGCCTCCTCCAGTGGAGCGCAAGGGAAGCCGCTCACTCTCGTCATTACGTCAATGTCGGCATTAAGTACGGCGTTGACGTCCTTCTTACCTTCAGCCGCATTGACTGCGTAATAGAAATTCACCCAGTCTTGATAATTGTTGATGACAAAACTTTCCTCGAGTTGGTTGGTATCGAGAGCCTTCTTGCCCGTGGTGAGGACCACCTTGGCGCGGTCGTCCCAGAGCAGGGTCTGGTGCTCGGCGCTGGTGGACGGCGTGGCAACGGGCACCAGGTTGCCTGCCTGTACCGTCCAGTGAATTTGGTCTGTAGCCGTATTAAGCGTGTGCAGCAATTCGGAGGTGGACAAGAAGTTGGCCGCCTTGCCCTGCGAGACGGGGAGGTAGTCGGCTGTCTGGCTCACCCGGGGGAGGATGTCGCTTGTGCCATATTCATCGACATTATACCAGTTTGCCGTGCCCAGTTTATTAACCAATTCCGAAATAGTCATGCCAATGGCATTGTTAGCCGGATTGCTGCCTCCGGTGGCATGGAAGGCCCAGTTGTTCTTGTTGTCGCCCGTGTTGCCATAACTGATGATGGAGCCGCTGTTGTAACTCCAGTTCATGGCCAGGTTTTTTATATTCTGGAACGCCGCTCTTTCGAGGCAGTTCTGTATGCGGTTGCTGTTGCCGCCCTCTTCCCAGCCGATGAAGGCTCCACCGTAGTTGTTGTTGCCCTCGGTGCACACCAGCGCACCGTCGAAGAGGCAGTTGGTGATGTCGGTGTTGCTCTCCTCGTTGTGGCCGATGAAGCCGCCCACATGGGTGCTGCTGCACGTCACTTGGGCATTGACACGGCAACTGCTGATGACGTTGCGCTTGCCCGAGACGTAATCGCTGCGGCCCACGAGTCCGGAAGCATGCTGACCGCCATAGACGTAGCCGCGGACCGTAAGCCCCTTGATGGTGTAGCCCTTGGCATACTGGAAGGGAGCCGCAAAGCGTTCGCCCGACAGGTTGGCATAGAGAGTGTGGCCGTTGCCGTCGAAGGTGCCCCGGTAGGGGGCCGTCTCCGTGCCGACGGAGTTGGTGATGGTGATGTCGTTGTATAGGATGGCGTTCACGTCCGTCTGGCCGCCCGCCAGTTGCACGGCCATGGAGAAGTTGAGCCAGTCCTGTGGCGAGCGCAGGACGTAGCGGCCCTGGCTGTCGCGCTCGGTCACCACGGCAGCATTGTTGTAGGCCGTGGTGTAGTAGGCTTGGGTGAGGGTGAGGTTGCTGTCATCGGACATGCGGGCGAAGGTCTGGCAACCTTGCGTCTGCGTCGTAATGTCGATGGGGGCGAACAGGCTGTATTCTATGGTGACATGGCCACGGCTCCAACCGACCATGCCGCCATTGTTGTAGCACGACTCGCCCGACATGCGCCCGTCGAAGAGGCAGTAGCGCAGGGTGACGGACTGGCTGTAGGCAGCATTGGCCACGAAGCCGCCGTTGGTGGCATCGCCGCTGACCGTGCAGTCTACGTCCACCGACGAGCGGCACGACTCAATCCATACGCTGGCATCGTTGGCTGCCCAGCCTATGAGTCCGGCGGTGAACTTCTGGCGGCTGACGAGGTGCCCCTGCGTGTGCAGTTTGCGGATGGTGGCGCTCCCGACATAGCGGAAGGGAGCCAGGTATTGCTCGTTGAGGGTGTCCTTGGGGTTGAAGGTGAGCGTGTGGCCGTTGCCGTCGAAGGTGCCGTTGTAGAGGTGGTCGCTCGTGCCGACCATTACGAGTGGCTCGTCGCCCAGGTCGATGTCGGCTGCCATGATGGCGTTGGTGGAGGTCTGTCCGCCGTTCACCAGTTTGGCAAACTTCTTCCAGTCCGCTGCCGAGCGCAGTATCAAGCGCCCCTGGCTATCCTTCTCGGGGCCGCCGATGGTGAAGCCGAGGGAGACGGGGTGTGAGGTTTCCGTCCAAGTCCGTGCGCGCTCGGCAGTGGCCGTGGTGATGGTGGGCAGAGCCAGCGTGGCGGGCAACGAGGCGAGGGCATAACCGCTGCCCTCCACCCAGTTCCAGGTGGCGGTGTTCATGCGTCGCACACGATAATAAACGGTCTTTCCCTCGTAGTTCTGGAGCAGGTTGGCATCGATGAAGGTGTAGGTGAGCGTCTGCTGGTCGTAGTCCGTCTGGCCGATGTTGCGCCAGTTGGGGTCGGTGGGCTCACTGTTGCCGCTGGTGTTGCGCTGCACCTCCCACATGTCGTCGGGCGCAATCTCGGTCCATCGCGTCCAGGGCACCGACCAGGTGAGGCGGGCACTTCCGTCCGCCTGCATCTCGGCGGTCAGCGCCTGTGCCGTATGCAGCAGGGGCAGGTCGATGGTGGGCGACTGCGTGGTGACGGGGTCGTCCTCGTTGTTGCGGTACTTGGCCTCGATGCGGAACGACTGGATGCGGTGGTCGGCGGGCAGATAGACGTAGCCCGACGAACTGGTGCCCAGGTCTGTCTCCTTGCGCGTGGTCATGGAACCGTTCACGTCATTATAATAGGCGCGGATGCTCTCGATGTTGCTGGCCCCGAGCATGTACATGACCATCTGCTGCCCGGCGTGTGCCGCATCGTAGGCGAGGATGGGGTCCATGACCATGGGCACGTGCTCCTCCTCGGCGGAGGGGATGCGCAGGGTGGTGGCCGAGACATCGACGGTGACCTTGTCGAGCAGGTTGCCGTCGGTCTTCACCGACCACGAGATGGTGACGTCCTTGCCTCGGAACTTCGCGGGCACGGTCCAGACGACGTTCATGCGCGTGTATTCCTGCCCCGAGACGCAGGGCACAGCCCACGTCTGCGACTGGTTGATGCCCGTGATGGTGTAGTTGCTGTAGCCTCGGTCGCGCTCGTGCACCATGGTGCCCTCCACGCCCTTCCAGCCCGTCACGTTCGGGGCGTAGTCGCTGCCCGAGATGTCCTCCTCGGACTTCAGGTAGAGCACCGTCTCCTTGGCTCCGCCCGTCGGGGTGATGTAGATATAGACTTCCGTGTCCCAGCAGTCGTAGTTTCGTTTCTCGTACGTGGGGATGGTGAAGCGTAGTTTGTTCGTCCCCTCCAGCCGCACGCCGTAGTGACTGGCGTCGCGGTTGTACTTCTCTTCGGCTCGCGCCGTCTGCGGCCACAGCCCCGCCACCAGCAGGACCGTGAGTGCCGCGAATCTAAGCATTTCTCGTTTCATTGTATGATAGTTTTGTTGCATTATTTTCGCAGCAAAGGTAGGCAAAAATCTTCGCGCGCATATATAAAAGAGGTATGTCAATTTGGTACAAAAGCCAAATTGACATACCTACGATGCCTTTGTGAGGGTCTTTTTTACTTGTTCAGTTGCCGGACGGGGAAGGTGAAATAGGTGTCGGGGAAAGGTTCGTCGCGCAGGGTGAAGTGCCACCACTCCGTGTCGAGAGGTTTGAAGCCGTGGGCGAGCATGGCGCGGCGGAGAATCATGCGGTGCTCGAACTGCTCTGGAGTAATGCCTGTATAGTCAGGATGACTCTCTGGGCCGAACCAGTCGAACGTGCCGCCCATGTCGAGTTCCTTCTCCGTCGCCATGTCGAAGAGGGTCAGGTCAACGGTCGAGCCGCGCGTGTGACCGCTCTTCAGGCAGATATATTCCTGGGGGAAGAGCACGCTCTTCGGGAGGTCGGGATAGAAGTAGGGCTTCATCAGCGTGTCGGCCACGTCCTGCGCCCAGCGCACGAAGTGGTCTACGGCCTGTTGCGGACGATAGGCATCGTAGATTTTCAGTCGGTAGCCCTGGCGCATCACGTCGTCGCTCACAGCCTTCAGGCTGTCGGCGGCCTGCTTCGTCAGCAGTGCCGTCGGCTCCTCGTAACCGTCGATGCGACTGCCCACAAAGTTGTATGTGCCGAAGTAGCGAATCTCCAGAATGACATCGGGCACCACATCGGTCAGGGTCACAAACTGGCTGCTGTCTTCGGTCGGACTGACGGTAATTTCGGCTTCTTCTTTGTTGCTCTTACAACTGGTAATTACACTTGTGCCGCAAATGGTCAGGATGGCGGCAAGCATCCATAATTGTACCTTTCTCATATTTTCCGTTATTACATGTTATTTCATACTTTTGCGCCCGTCCTCTATGACGATGCCACGGGTTGCGCCGGTGGCGGGTGTGCCGTCGAGGCGATAGCGACGGATGGGCGACTGTCCCGTGGCTTCTTGGCGGACAGCACCGATGCCGGTCGTCTGGTCGTCGAAGGCCTCGCGCTGCAAGACCTGTGTCATGCAGTGGGCAGCACCGTAGCCGTCAATCAGACTCTCCAGGGGAATCCACTCCACGGTGACACCTGCCTCGCGGAGGCGCTGCTGCAGGGCCTCGCTCTGACCGCCAACAGCCATAATGTGGCGCGGCGCGATGGTCAGGAAGTTGTTGGCGTAGTGCATCTCGTCGTCGAAGTCGATGGGGATAATCTCGAAGCCACGGCTCTTGATATACTCCACAAAGGGCACGTCTTGCCGCCAAAGGGAATAGTCGAGCGTGCCGGGCTTGCGTGCCCAGATGTCGCAGGTGTTGTATTCGGGCTGTCCGGGCAGCGCCTCGTAGCGGCTGCGCACCATGGTGCAGAGATTGCGGTCAATGATGTTGAAGTGGGTGTCGAGGTGCATTTGCATCTGCCACAGTTTGTGGTCGCGCACTACGACGATGGTGTCATGGCCGAAGGCGTCGGCCTCCATCAACTGGCGGATTCCCTCGTCGTTGGTGCGCATGCCGCAGCCGATGAGCGAGACAGTGCCCGCCGGAATGTAGTCGCCGCCCTCCAGCCGCCCGTCGCCCTCAATGCGGAGGATGGGCTTCAGGCCGAGGTGCTCGTAGCAGAGCGAGATGATGTTGGTCTCGGGGGAGCGCTGGCTGGAGTTCATCCGACAGATGACGTGGCCGCGCGGCGTGGTGATGCTCTGGTCGCGGGTGAAGTAGAGGTTCATCAGCGGGTTCTGGAGGTACTGCGCCTCGTAGCCCGTGTTCGTGTCGGTGCGCGAGAGTTTCACCGTGGGCTGCAGCAGGATGCAGCGTATGAGGTCGTTGCGGCTCATCTTCGTGAGCACGTTCTGTCGGTAGGCCTCGGTCTCGTCGGCGCTCTCGTCGGGGATGCTGCTGATGTCGTACGTCAGCACGTCGGCGGCGAGCCTGCGCAGACTGTCGATGCCCACCTCGGCCAGGATGTCGGCCACGGTGTGTACGCGGATGCCGTTCTTCCGCAGCATCTCGATGTAGCCGCGATGCTCCTCGGCGGCCTTGTCCACGTCGAAGTAGTCTTCGAAGAGCCCCGCCGAGGGATGGATGACACCGTTGAACAGTTCATGCCCGGGGGTATGCATCAGGATGTCGCCCGCCCGCGACCATTCCGCCTGCGGACAGGCCATCGCCGACCCGGCTCCCTGCTGCGCCCGGCATACACTTGCGCCGCAGAGTGTCAGGATGGCGGCCAGCATCCATTGCATGATTTTCTTCATATTCCTTTGAACTTCTCCTTATTATTTAAATAGTTGCTGGCTATCGTTTGCCAAACTATAGGATTGTCTCTCTCCATCGATGTTAAAGGTCAGTGTCTTCTTACCTTTATACATAACCGTTCAATCTTGTGTTATTTTATCACGACCTGTTTCCCGCTCTTGATGTACAGACCCTTCTGCGGGTTCTGCACCTTGCGGCCGGAGAGGTCATAGACGGCGTTGTCTGTTGACAAGAGTCCATCAGTAGCCATACTGGTGTTGCGGATGGCCGTCACGTCTCCACCATCGACCAC
>JAFUFK010000019.1 GCA_017469925.1 Bacteroidaceae bacterium
AAATGTTTCTTCATACCAATTTGTTTTTTAGGTTTTGAATTGTTTGACATTATTTGAATTATTTATTTACTTTCCATTCGAGGACTCCGCCTGACTCTCCTTGCTGGAGCTTGGCCAGAATCTTCAGCCCAGTGGTCTTCACGGCCTTGAAGTCAACGCTGTTGTAGCAGTCCTTACGCACAGTATAGTCGCTGTGGTCTTCCACTTCCTGCCACTCACCGTTCTCTGCCTTGTAGTAGAGGCTCCAAGACTCTGGCGTGCGGAAGTTGCCGTCGTAGTGGTCGAAGTTGAGCCAGTAGACCTGCACGTTACTTACCTCGTAAGGCTGGTCGAACTGATAGGTGATGGCCTCGGTCGTGCCCTGCTTCAGCCACCAGTAGTGGTAGGGCTTCGAGGTGTCGGATGAGCGACGGGGCTCCCATTGGTCGTTGGTGCCGCCTGCCCAGGAGTCGACGGGTGCCGTCTCGGGGGCATCGTTCTGGATGGGACCGCGGTTGCAGAAGGTCTGGGCCTTCGAGGCGATGGTGGGCAGTGGGGTAGCCACGGCCTGAGCAGGCGAGTTGGCTATCCAGACCTCCATCTGCTGCGGCTGGCGGTTGTTCCATGTGCTATAGGGGATGGCACGGAAAAGGACATCCTTCACGTCGCCGTTCTGCTCCACCTCCTTGGCGGCACCTTCGAGCACCATCACGCCGTTGAGAAGATCCTTCTCGAAGTGGGCGGTGACAGCTGCACTATTCAGGATATACTTATTGAATACCTTGCCGTCGGTCTGGTCTGAACCTTCGAGGCAGAACACGATGGGACCGCGCTCCAAGGCGATCTTACCTCTGTCGTCCTCAGCGTTGTCGTTGGCTACGATGCGACGAACTTCCATCGGGAGGCTGAGTTCGATAGTGTCGCCCTTCTTCCAGTTGCGGGTGATGGTAACATAGCCGTCGTTTTGTGGAGTGAGGAGTGAGGAGTGAGGAGTGAGATTACTTGAAGTCACAAGTCTATTCTCACTCCACACTTCACACTCCACACTCCTCGAATCGTCCGCGTAGCGGTACAAATTGTTGTTTGTGGGGGAGTCTTTCAGCCAAGAGGGGATGCGGAGCTTGATAGCGAACTTGCCATTGCCCTTCGTCACCTTGATGCGGACTTTGCCGTCCCAGGGATAGTCGGTGGTCTGCTCCAGTTCGATATTGCCGATCTTGGCCTTGCCCTGGGCATAGAGGTTCACGAAGATGTCCCTACCCTGCTGGGCGTAGATGTAACCCGGCACGGAAGCCACGAAGCGGGTGATGTTACCCGGGCAGCAGGCACAGCCGAACCACTTCTGGCGCTCGTGCTCGCCGTCGCTCTCGAGGGGGTTGTCATAGAAGAACTTGTCGCCGCTGAGCGAGACACCGCTCAACACATTATTATATAAGGCACGCTCACAGACGTCGATATACTTCGACTCACCTGTAGCAAGGAACATACGGTAGTTCCAGTAGACATTGGCGATGGCGGCGCAGGTCTCGCAATAGGCCGTATGGTTGTTCAGCTCATAGTTGGGTCCGAAGCCCTCGCCCTGCGGACGACTGCCGATACCGCCCGTGATGAAGAGCTTCTTTGAAGACATATTCTCCCAGATGCGCTCCAGAGCCTCAAAGTAAGCCTTGTCACCCGTGAGGGCGGCTACATCAGCCACACCACTATACAGATAGCCTGCACGAACGGCATGACCTACGATTTCCTGCTGCTGCAGAATCGGCATGTGGTCCTGAGAATATTCGCTGGGGCGGTGGCCATCGGTACAACGGCCAGTCTCCTCGACGAAATACTTGGCTCCTTCGAGATAAGTCTTATTGCCTGTCACCTTATATAACTTACAGAGGGCCATCTCGATGATGGGGTGACCACCCGGACGATGAATCTGTCCCTCGTTGGGGCCGAAGGTCTTGCAGACGAGGTCGGCATTCTTGATGGCGACATTCAGGAAGGTCTTCTTACCTGTAGCGCGATAGTGGGCCACGGCACTCTCAATCAGGTGACCGGAGTTGTAAAGCTCGTGCGAGTTGATCTTCTCCCACTTATGGGTGCCCCACCAACCGCTCAGGCGCGTACATTTATTAGTCACACACGTGGTCAGGTAGCCATCGGGCTCCTGAGCCTGGGCGATGATATTAATCACGGAGTCGAGATAGTGGTCGAGCTTGGCATCATAGTGTGACGCCAGACTGTACGAGGCACCCTCGATGACCTTGTAGGGGTCGGTGTCGTCGAACGAGAAGTCACCCTTGTGTTCTCCCTGAATCAGTCCGGCAGCAAGGGCGAAGTTGTCGAAGCGTCCGTTCACCTCGCACTCATGGAAGGCAGAAGGGATGCTGACGGTACGGTTGATTTCGATACGAGGCGACCAGAAACCATCGTTCAGGTGGACCTGTGTGAACGACACTTCCTGGATCGGAGCAGGAGCAGTAGCCTTCTTGGCGGCACTCACGGAGAGGGCCATCGTGGCTACACCTATTACTAATAGTGCTCTTTGTTTCATCGTTAGTTTGGATTCTATTTTATCTTGTTAGTAATTACGGTTGTTTCGGTTTGACGCTGCAAAATAACATAAAAATATGCAAGTAGGCTAAAAGAATCGTCCAAGAAGATGCAAAAATAGTCCAAACATCGATGGAAAGCGCATTTTTGGACGATTTTACCAGCGATAATAGACGATATTTTTATCCTGTTTGTGGGAAAGTTGCTATCTTTGCACCGTCAAACAATGATAACGGAAAAATGAAGATGAAAAGACTACTAACGCTCGCCACCTTACTTATAATATATGGCAGCAGTATTCAGGCAAAGGACTATACCGTCAGTTCGCCCAACGGGAAACTATCCGTAACGGTAGACAATAGCATGCAGATGAAGGTTTACCATCAGGGTAAGCAGATCTTTACCGTTAGTTCCCGATTAGTTTCCCCGGAGGGAACTGGCAGTTTCCCCCGTGGAAACTGTCAGTTTCTCGGTAGGAAACTGTGTGATGAGACTATCCTTTCTCCCTTTTATCGGCAGAGTTCGTTCCAGATTAATGGTAATCAATTGGATTTCAGCTTTGGCAAAGGTTTTGGTCTGCAGGTAAGAGCCTACGACGAAGGCGTAGCCTATCGCTACTACACCACTCGCAAGGGAGAGACGATTATTGCCGATGAAATCGCGGATTTTTGCTTCCCGGAGGACAGCAAAGCCTGGCTCACCTACTCGACCAATGATAAGAACCCCTACGCGATGGCGTTTCAGAACTATTACGATGAGACGCTGCTGAGCAAGGCACAGGATAAACTGATCTTCCTGCCCGCGACAGTCGAGAGTGGCGGGGTCAAGGTTACCATTCTCGAGAGCGATCTTCGCGCCTATCCCGGTATGTTCCTAAAAAAGGATAAGTGCCAAATGTTATCCGCCTCTTTCGCTGCATATCCCAAGAAGATGGCCTACTACCCCTGGCGAGGCATGAGTTATGTCGAAGAGACCGAGGACTATATCGCCAAATCGACGGGTGCGAGGACTTACCCTTGGCGCGTTCTCGCCATCACAGAGGAGGACACCGAGATGCCCGTGAATAACCTCGTGTATGCCCTTGCTGCCCCTAATCAGATAGGCGATACCAGTTGGATACGCCCGGGCAAGGTGGCCTGGGACTGGTGGAACGACTGGAACCTGAAGGGCGTCGACTTCGAGGCGGGCATCAACACGCGTACCTATCAATACTATATCGACTTCGCTGCCAAGAACCATATCCCCTACGTGGTGCTCGACGAGGGTTGGTACGACTCCTCAAAGGGTGACATCATGCATCCTATCGAGGCCATCGACCTACAGGGATTGATCGACTACGGGAAGGCAAAGGGCGTGGACATCGTGCTGTGGACGGTCTTCAATGTGCTCGACGAACATCTCACCGAAGCCTGTGACCAGTATACCAAAATGGGTATCAAGGGTTTTAAGATCGATTTCCTCGACCGCAACGACCAGACGGCTGTGGAGATGGCCGAGCGCATTGCCAAGACTTGTGCCCAGTACCATCTCTTTGTGGACTATCATGGCTACTTCGCCCCGACAGGCATGAACCGTACCTATCCCAACATCCTCAACTATGAGGGCGTCTTCGGGATGGAGGAGGCTCGCTGGGCCAAGAAAGAGACGGATATGCCCCGCTACGATGTCACCTTCCCCTTCATCCGCATGATGGCGGGACAGGTGGACTTTACGCCTGGAGCCATGAGGAACGGGACGAAGGAGAACTGGGTGGAGTGCTATCAGAACCCCGTGTCGATGGGTACCCGCTGCCACCAATTGGCTTGCTATATCGTTCAGGACTCCCCCTTCACGATGCTCTGCGATGCCCCGACGAACTACGAGCGGGAGCAGGCCTGTGTAGACATCATCACCAGCATCCCAGACACATTCAACGAGACAAAGATCATACAAGGTAAGTTAGGTAGTTATATAGTTAGTGCCCGCCGCAACGGTAGCGACTGGTATGTAGGCGGTCAGAC
>JAFUFK010000020.1 GCA_017469925.1 Bacteroidaceae bacterium
AAAAGACGCCGCGCAACGAAGCCTCTGCCTGGCACCCGGAATTACGGACATTTCTCTATCCTTTTGTTTCAGAATCGACGGTTCGATTCTCTTTGCCTGTACTACTTTCTTGTCTATGGAATCATGTCAAATAACGATTGCGACCTCGTTTTTCCGAGACGCGAATGCAAAGTTACGGCGACTTTTCGAACTGGCCAAATATTTTACAGACTTTTTTTGCAAAAAGTGTAAAATCTGCGCATCGCCTCTCCTAAAATGGCACGTGGACATGCCAAATTGATGCGAAGATAGGTACTTCCCGATGGATTATACTCCTCGCCAGCCGTGAACCAAACGTGGGCTTCCCGACGCAAGAGTTCCGACAATTGGCGAGACGGAATATTCAGTGCAGCACAATCCACCCATGCCAGATAAGTCCCTTCTATTCGGGTAACAGACAACTGTGGAAGCCGTTCGGCCAAGAACTGGCAAAGATATTGGTAATTGCCGTGGATGTACTCCATCAGCTGGGTCAGCCACTCCTCCCCTTCCGGCGTATAGGCTGCCTGTAAGGCTTCGACGCCAAAGGGATTGACATCGCACGTCTCATTGATATTGATACCTTTATCTATTAATGCGCGCACGCGTGAGTCGGCAACGGTGATATTGGCTATCTGTAAACCCGCGATATTGAAACTCTTGCTCGAGGAGGTGCAGATGGCACAATGCTCGGCATATTCGGGGTGCAAGCTTGCGAAAGGCGTATAATGATGGCCGGGCATGACCAGTTCGTTATGGATTTCATCGCTGATTACGAACACGTTGTGGCGCATACAGATGTCGCCCATGCGAGTCAGTTCCTCCGGTGTCCAGACGCGTCCCGTAGGGTTATGAGGATTGCAGAGTAGGAACACTTTCACCCCTTCATTGACAATCTTTCGTTCGAAGTCCTCGAAGTCTATCTCGAAGTGATGGTTTTTGCATACGAGGGGATTCTCCACCAAGACATTTCCCGCATTGCGCAGGCACGAGAAGAAGCAGTTATAGACGGGTGTCTGCATGAGTACCTTGTCACCCGGCTTCGTAATGCTCTGCAAGATGGCAGCGATGGCCGGAATCACACCTGTCGTGTAGAGGATATGTTCGCGTTGCATCGTCCAGCCATGGCGACGGCTGAACCAATTGATTACAGACTGATAGTACGACTCTGGTACACGCACATAGCCAAACACCCCATGGTCGAGGCGGCGTTGCAAGGCCTCCAGAATACAAGGCGCAGCACGAAAGTCCATATCGGCCACCCACAGGGGGAGCATGTCGGGGTCATCACTGTTGTCCCACTTGATACTGTGGGTTCCGCGACGCGGAATAATTTCGTCGAAGTTGTATTTCATGGTATTAATTAAGAATTAAGAGAGAAGAATTAAGAATTAAGGACTTCGATGGTACAGTCGGCAGGAGCCTTACGGTTCTCGTCGATGATGATTTCACCCACTGAGCCACGCACGATAATGCTGCCCGACGTGGGGTTCTTTATGCTATGGACGGGACCGTTAATCGTAGCATGGACGGTGCTGTACTCAAAGGCCAGGTTGGCATCCTCGCCCATGGTGCAGTCTTCCATTACCAGATTCTCGCAGTAGCACAAAGGCTGTTCGCCCGTGATGTGGCAACGCACGAGACGCAGGTTTTTGGAGTACCAGCCCAGGTATTCGCCATTGATTTCAGAATCATAGACCGTGACGTTCTCCGTCTCCCAGAAAGCATCCTTCGTGTTCAGCAAGGCATTGTGTATCTCTACGTTCTTGCTATACTGGAACGAGTAGTTGCCATCTTGGCGATAGCGGTCGATGCGCACGTTCGAAGTGTGCATAAACAGATAGTCGCAATGCAGAATCCGACAGTCCTCGATGCGTACCGTATCACAATCCCAAAGCATCTCCTGTCCGTCGGTGAACTCACAATCCTTCAGTGTGATGCCCGTTACGCGCCGGAACATCTTGGGAGCCTCGATGCGGCAACGTGTCATCGTGCAGTCACTGCTATACCAAACCGAGGAACGAGCCGACGGAACAAACAGGCAATCATTGACACGGAACCCGCGACACTCCCAGAAGACATACTTGCCTTCGAACTGGCAGTGTTCGGCCTCGATGTTGCGGGTCTCTTTGATAGAAGACTCGCCAACGTGGATAGTCACATTCTCCAATCTGAGGTCATGTTCGCGATAAAGCGGGCGTTCGCCGCCAAATTCTTGGTTTTTAATCAGCTTCATGGATTCTTATCTTTTTTAGTTTCAATCTGAGAAGGAAGATTATGCCGCGTACGGTCAGTTCGATGGCCATAGCCAACCAGACGCCCTTCAAGCCCATCGTACGGGCCAGGATGGCGGCCAGCGGAATGCGTACGAGCCAGATGCTGCCCAGGTTCAGTATGCAGGGCACCAGCGTATCGCCCAGTCCCATGAATACGCCATAGACGACAATCGAAGCGGCATACATTGGTTCAGCAAAGGCCTCGATGCGCAAGGCCATCACACCATTGGCCTGCACGGCCAGGTCGGGCGTCATCATCTGCATCAGTTCGGGAGCAGCCATATACATCACCACACCCAACAACGTCATTACGGCCATACCCAACCCCACGGTCAGGATGGAGAACGAACGTATCAGGTCGCCCCGCTTGGCCCCATAACTCTGTCCTATCAGGGTCGTAGCCGCATCGCCGATGCCATAACCAGGCATGTAGCAAAGACTCTCTACCACCACGCCGATGGTATTGGCCGCAATGGCCACTGCACCAAGAGGTGCCACGATGAGTGTGCTCACAATCTGTGCACCGCAAAATACAACATGCTCCACGGCCATAGGCAGTCCGATGCGGAAACTGCGCTTGATGATGGTCCAGCGCGGACGGAAGTCATTCCGCTCATGCTTCAGCAAAGCCAGTTCGGGACTACGGGTAATGAGATAGCCAAAACTGCACGCAGTGGTTATTGTGCCGGCAATTGTCGTGGCCAAAGCCGCACCTACGACGCCCCAGATGGGGATAAGCAAGAGGTTGAACACGACATCGAGCAGGGCCATCATGACACCCAGGAGCATGGGCGTCTTCATATTACCACTGCTGCGCAACATGCCGTTCGAGAGGAACAGCAATTGCATGACGGGCACCGTCAGGCTCCAGACGAGGAAATACTTCGACGAGAGCGCCGCCACCTCAGGCGAACCGCCCAAGGCACGAGGCCACCACGAGTGGATGCTGACACAGAAGAGCGAAATCATCACGCCCAGCGAGAGACACACCAACAGGGCCTGGCGCAGGACCTTTCGGGCAGCTTCGTTCTCCTTCGCCCCGATATGGTGCGACACGAGCACGGCAAAGCCTGCACCCAACGAAGCCGAAAGGCCGCCGAAGAGCCAACAGGTCGTTGAGACGAGTCCTATCGAGGCCGTAGCATTGGCACCCAACTGGCCCACCATCATCGTGTCGATGTATTGCATCACGATGGTGCTCAGCTGTCCCAGTATGGCAGGCAGACTTAAGGCCAGCACGAGTTGCAGTTTCTCGCGCCTTGTCATCTGACCGCCATCGCGCAGTTTCGATAAGAGCAATTGTTTCTTCACTACGGGCGTTCCTTCTTTCGGCCCACAAAGATACAACATATTTTTCATTCTCCCAAATGCGAGCACGCCAAAGCCTCGGCCAAGTTGTCACGAAATCCGACAATATGCCGTATTTTGTCGCAAATGCCCACTTATTTGTGGACTAAAGGCTGAAGGCTAAAGATAATAAAGAAAGGAGACCAAGATATGAATCTGAACAAATTTACCATCAAGGCCCAGGAGGCTGTGCAGGAAGCCGTCAGGCGCGTACAGTTGCAGGGCCAACAGAACATCGAGCCGGAGCACCTTCTGGCCGGCATACTGAAGGTGGGCGAACAGGTCACCAACTTCGTATTCCGCAAGTTGGGCATCAACCCCACCCTCATCCAGCAAGCCACCGATGCCCAAATAGGCAGTCTGCCCCGTGTATCGGGTGGTGAACCTTACCTGAGCCGCGAGGCCAGCGACGTACTTACTCGTTCCGAAGACATGGCACAACGTCAGGGCGACGAATACGTCAGCATCGAGCACCTCTTGCAAGCCATCCTGGCCAGCAACACCACGGCGGCCAAGATTCTGAAGGATGCCGGCATGACGGAGCGCGAACTGGCCTCGGCCATCAAGGAACTCAGAGGTGGACAGAAGGTGACTTCGCAATCCAGCGAGGACACGTACCAAAGCCTCTCGAAGTACGCCAAGAACCTTGTCGATGAAGCCCGTGCCGGACGGCTCGACCCCGTCATCGGGCGTGACGACGAGATACGTCGCGTACTGCAAATTCTCTCGCGCCGTACCAAGAACAACCCCATCCTCATCGGTGAACCGGGTACGGGTAAGACAGCCATCGTCGAAGGCCTTGCCCACCGCATCCTCCGTGGCGACGTGCCCGAGAACCTGAAACAGAAGCAACTCTACTCGCTCGACATGGGCGCCCTCATTGCCGGAGCCAAGTACAAGGGCGAGTTCGAGGAACGGCTGAAGTCGGTAGTCAACGAAGTCACCAAGAGCGAGGGCCAGATAATCCTCTTCATCGACGAGATTCACACCCTCGTGGGCGCCGGAAAGAGCGAGGGGGCCATGGATGCCGCCAACATCCTAAAGCCCGCCTTGGCGCGAGGCGAACTGCGCTCCATCGGTGCCACCACGCTCGACGAATACCAAAAGTACTTCGAGAAGGACAAGGCACTGGAGCGAAGGTTCCAGAGCGTCATGGTCGATGAGCCCGACGTGCCCTCCAGCATCAGTATCCTGCGAGGCCTGAAGGAGCGTTACGAGAACCACCACCGGGTGCGTATCCAGGACGATGCCATCATTGCCGCCGTCGAACTTAGCCACCGCTACATCACCGACCGTTTCCTGCCCGACAAGGCCATTGACCTTATGGACGAGGCTGCCGCCAAACTCCGTATGGAGCGCGACTCGGTGCCCGAGGAACTGGACGAAATCACGCGCAAGCTGAAGCAACTGGAAATTGAACGCGAAGCCATCAAGCGCGAGAACGACCAACCAAAACTGGAGCAACTGAACAAGGAGATTGCCAACCTGCAAGAGCAGGAGACGCAGTTCCGCAGCAAGTGGCAGGGCGAGAAGGAGTTGCTGAACCGCATCCAGCAGAACAAGCAGCAAATCGAACAACTCCGGTTCGAGGCCGAACGCGCCGAACGCTCGGGCGACTACGCCCGTGTGGCCGAGATTCGCTACGGCAAACTGCAATCGCTGGAGCTGGAGATAGAACAAGTCAAGGCCCAACTGCGCGAGGCCCAAGGCGGCGAGGCCATGGTCAAGGAGGAAGTAACGGCCGACGACATTGCCGATGTCGTAAGCCGCTGGACGGGCATTCCCGTCTCGAAGATGATGCAGAGTGAGCGCGACAAACTGCTCCATCTCGAAGAAGAACTCCACAAGCGCGTGATTGGTCAGGACGAGGCCATACAGGCCGTCTCCGATGCCGTGCGCCGCTCGCGTGCCGGGCTGCAAGACCCGAAGCGCCCGATAGGTTCCTTCATCTTCCTTGGAACCACAGGCGTCGGCAAGACGGAACTGGCCCGCGCACTGGCCGAATACCTCTTCGACGACGAGCAGATGATGACCCGCATCGACATGTCGGAGTATCAGGAGAAGTTCAGCGTCTCGCGCCTCATTGGTGCACCTCCAGGATACGTCGGTTACGACGAGGGCGGACAACTGACCGAGGCCGTACGGCGCAAGCCCTACTCCGTCGTACTCTTCGACGAGATAGAGAAGGCCCACCCCGACGTGTTCAACACCCTCCTGCAGGTGCTCGACGACGGTCGGCTGACCGACTCGAAGGGCCGCACGGTCAACTTCAAGAACACCATCATCATCATGACATCCAACCTGCGCCAGGAGCAGTTGCGCACGGCCATGCGTCCCGAGTTCTTAAACCGTATCGACGAGGTCATTGTCTTCCAGCCGCTGAAGGAGGAGGAGATTCGCCAAGTGGTTCAACTTCAGCTGAACAACCTCCAGCGGATGCTCGACCAGAGTGGTGTGACGCTTGATGTCACCACCTCTGCCATCGACTTCCTGGCCCAGGAAGGCTACGATCCCGAGTTCGGTGCCCGGCCCGTCAAGCGCGCCATCCAGCGCTACCTGCTCAACGACCTCTCGAAGGCCCTCCTGGGCACCGACATCGACAAGTCGCGGCCCATCGTCGTCGAAGCTCAGGACGACCACCTCGCCTTCCGAAACGACTAAACAACTTTTAGCAGGTACGACAATAAAACACACAAGCACCCGCAAGCCAAAGGCAAAGGACCTGCAAGCCAATGCTTGCAGGTCCTTTTGCCAGTTCAAAGTTTTTCACTTCGTTCAAGCATAAATGCATAGTGCAAAGTTTTCCTAACAACAACTCTCAACTTTGAACTGATTCTTGGAAAGGAGCCTACTCCTTTCCAAGAATCTTATTCACCAGCTTCGTCACGTCAGCAATGGTTACCGAGCCGTCGCCGTTCACGTCGTACTTCGCAGTATCGTTGTCGAAATCCTGTTCCTCAATGCCAAGCTTGAAAATACTCTCCGTCCAGCCAGCAGCGATGTAGGCATCGCGAGTGCCCTTGGGAACTATAAGCTTTCGATTGGCAGCAGTAAAGCAATTTGTGCCGAAAGCAAATGGTTCCTTTATTTTCGATACTACCGTATTAAGCCTAGAGCAGCCATAGAAGGTATAGTTTCCGATGGTAGTTACACTTTCCGGTATAATCACTTTGGTTAACTTCGTGCAGGAGCGGAATGCAGATCCCGATATCGTTTCAACACCGTTTGGAATATCGATAGAATCCAACTCGCACTCTGCAAATGCGTATCCCGATATTTCTTTGATATCCTCGGGAATCTTTGTGTTAACACATCCATACAGCAGTGTGTTTGTTGCCGTCTTAATCAACGCATTACAAGCATTACGTGAGTCATATACACTATTACCAGGCTCTACAGTGATTGCCAACAACGACGAACAAGACATGAGACTTCCAATTTCAGTCAAATTCTTAGGTATAAATATAGATAGAAGACCTTTACAATTAGAGAAGACATGTGTTGCATTTTTTACATTCTCTGGTATAATTACATGCTTCAATGCATAACACTGAGAAAACGCCTGAACACCGAGTGTCGTCAGATTTCTTGGTATGTTAATCTCCGGCAAGGCTGTGCACATCGCAAATGCGAAGGATCGAATCCTCTGCAATCCTTCAGGCAACTTCACAGAAGTCAAGGCAGTACAACCGTAGAAACTATAGTCCTTTATAGCAGTTACACTTTCAGGTATGACAACACTCTCTAATAAGGTACATCTATAGAACACCGAATCGGCAATCTCAGTCAGGCCAGTGAAGTACTGCAGTTCCTTAAACGAGGTGATTGTTTCGTTTTGCTTGAAGGGCGAAGAACCTCCCACCTTCAGCGTCGTCACGGCAGCAGCCTCCTGCTTCGAGAGTTCGCCGTCGCCGTCGGTGTCCCAGTTAGCGACGCAGATGGCCTTCACCACCGAGTCGGCAAACTCGATGAGGTCGGTGTGGGCCTTCTCATAGACAGCCATTAGCGAGGAGGCCTTGAACAGGCCAAGTGAGTTGGTATACGAGGCGGGCGAGATACTGGCCCTCAAGAAATTGCCTGTACTGTTCAGGGTGAATTTGTCTGTAACCTCATTTCCGTCCCAGAAGGCTCTCAGCGTCTCTCCTTCCTTTGGCAGGGTCAGGCGGAACTCTACATAGCCATCGCAGGCTTCCTCGGTATAATCGATTTCGTCGGAATAGACACAGAGTTCCTGATAACGGCCAAAGTCCTCGGAGGCCTCAGTGCTGCGCAATAAGCGATAGTTGGAATCGACGTTCTTGTAGGCTAAGGCATCCACCTTGCCATCGCCAACCACCGACAGGGCAATCGTCATGTGTGGCTTGTCGGCATAGGCTACGGTCAGTCGGAACGTGCCCTCGCCCTGGTCGAATCCCGTGATGGGTACGCGGCAGGTATCGCCCGCCGTGATGTATGCGGCAGGGCTGATTGCGAGCGTGTCCATATAGATGGTATTCACCACCTTGCCCTCGTCGGGTTTGATGAGGGCATAGAGCTGGGCCGTGTTGGCATACTTGTCCATGAACCCTGCCCCGGCGCCGACGGTGGCCAGCACCGTGGACTCTTCTCCACGACAGAGGTCGATTGTTCCGCCTTGGCCGTTGACGATGGAGAGGTTGCGGCTGTTGTCCTCATGGATAATCCTGATATCCATGTCGCCGACGATTTCTATAGAATAAGTGTACAAAGAATACTCGTCCGTATAGCTCTCGTCTATTTCTTGGGGCTCCATGGGAACATTATTGGCCAGGACCCTGACCGTATGGACCATGCCATCGTGAGGTTTCCTGCAAAGAGTCCAGAAGGTTATAAACGGGTCTTGCTCATAATTTGTGAAGGTATAGTCATGTTCTTCCCCATCATGATCCATGTCGTAAAGATCAAATTTTTCCTCCCCATCTTCATCCTGCTGGTTCCATTCGTTTTCCTCTGTAAATTGCATCTCACCATCGCCAACCATGGCAAAGTGAATATCGCATGTTGAGCCATAAGGAATCTCTAACATACGGTAACTGATTTTCAGTAAGTTCACCTGAGCTGTCAAATAGGCTGTCTTCTTATATATCAAATTCAGCGTGTCGTTGAGCACGATGCCGTTCACCCTTGTCTCGTCGGAGTTCTGCTGGAGATTTTCATAACCTATCGTGCTGTACTTGTCGAATATGCACCAATTGCTGTTGTAGTTCGCCTTGATGGCATATCTTTTTTCTACGCCGTCCTTTACTCCCACCAACGTACCCGTGGCGGCTCCGGGGTTCTCATACTTCACCTTACTGTAGTTCACCGACGGGTCGATGCTCTGGATGTTGAGGTTGCTCCATACGGGGTTCTCGGCCTTCAGGTCGGCTATCTGCTTCTTGTCCAGGTTCATGTAGAAGGTGATGTTCTGGCCATTGTTATAGAAGTAGTCGCCGGCCGAACCCGTCAGCGAGGGAGGATTGCCGTAGAAATAGACGGTCTTGAGCAACGCCGAGTTCTTGAAGCCCGTCCCGAGTACCACGTCGCCGTAGAAGTTCACAGCTTGCAGCGGGTTGCCTGAGAAGTCGGCCCCCGTCAGCGTGGCCTTTTTCTTGAAGGTCATTGTAACCAGACTTGGGAAAAGCGGCATGTTGCTGTATTGGTCAATCGTGAAGTCGCCTTCCAGTGTCAGCGATGCAACAGAAGGCTGATACAAGTTAGTGACTACGCCGGGATAGCCAAGGCGGTCAATATATGCCCCTCCATAATAGTCAGGGATAGTAAGCGATGTGTTATATTGACTATTAAAACTTAAGATTGCGGCATTTTTCCAGGATAAGCCTGTACTGAAATCTTTTGTCGTTTGGTATATACTATAGCGAAATACTGGAGAACTGCTTGTGTCGTCACAATATACATTCTTTACCTGGCTATGGTTGCTCCACGCCAGAAGGATATTTGCGGTTTCGCATAGACCCCAGAAGTTGTCTTGATACGAGAGGCGTGCTACATGTACGTCAATGTCTTTGGCGAAAGTGGCATCACCTACCTCCCATACATTATTCGTAAAGTGAATTCTCTCCAGCTTGGGCATACCCGTGAAATTGCCTTTGAACACGCTATTCGGAAGCCCCCAAGCATTACCGGGATTCACCGTAGAGCCCCTACTGACATAGAGGTCGGTCAGATTGGGGCAATTGATATAGACATTAGAAGCAAAGGCTACAACTCCACCGAACGAAGGTATGGTCAACGTGGTGGCGTCGGTTTCAATCCTTTGTATCTCATGGTAGAGATAGCCACTACCCACAATTTCTTCATAAGTGATGCCATTCTGTTCGTTGGCAGTGGTTGCCCCGATGCCCGCCGCCCATAGCAGGAGCACGGAAAGGAGTAATCGTAAATGTTTCATAGTGGTATAAATAAAAGTTTAATAGGTTAACAGGTTCTTGCTCATCTTCGTTACGCAAGCGTCACCCTTCGGGATGCCGAGCGAACGGGTTAAAGCGCTTCGCGCTGGTGAGAGGTGAAAGGGGGATATATACGCAGCATGCCGCACTCTCCCTTGGGAGGATGCGGCATGCAGTATGTAACACGCTGATATGCAGTTGGTTATAGGGGGGGGGTAAGCATCTTGTAAAAGGTTATAGCGCTTTGCGCTAGTTAGAGGTTAGAGGTTAGAGGGTTAGGGGTTAGAGGTTTTCTATTCTTCGTTTACAGGAATAAGTTCATAGAGGTGGGCGATGAAGTAATCAACAGCTTCATGCAAGGGGGCAAGGTCATTCTTCACCACATCCCAGACAAGTTCAGAGTTGATATCGAAATAACCATGTGCAATGTGGTCACGCATACCCTTAACTTCTCGCCAAGGTATTTCGGGACGATGAAAGAGCAATTGTGCATTCGTCCGCTCATCGATACGGCGGAAACCTTCACCGATGGCTTCGATAAGCATGCAATTAGCCGCTAAAGTCTTCATCCCATCGGGGGATGTATGGAAATCGTCCGACGATGAGAATGAGGCGTTCCAGTCCTGAAGATTGTCTATTGCTTCGCGTATCTGAAGCAGTTGGTCCTCAACTACCTGTAACTGACGAAAAGATATTGACTCCATCACGCTCAATTTGTTTTCTAAAGAAAGGGCGCATGTTACGATGGTCCTGCACCAAATCGACACCACAACCCAAAAGATTTTCCAGATACTGAACTGCCGCAACGTGGTTGTAGAACTTTGCCGGCATGGTGACGAACAAATCTACATCACTACCCTCGCGATGCTCATTCCTGGCTACCGAACCAAAAAGCCGCATCGAGGTGATACCAAAGCGCTGTTGCAGCTCGGCGGCATGGCTTCGGATAGTCTTGATGTATTCGCTTCGGGTTCTCATAGGCAAACATTTCGTTATTCGCCACAAATATACGAATAAAAGTTTAATGTTTAACGGTTAACGGTTAATTTTTTTTGCGGGTTGCTTACAAAAGAGGTGATGTAAGGGGCGCATCGCCTAAGCGCTTTGCCCGAAACGCCTGACTGCCTCTGGGGAAACGTATAGAAGTCTGTGATGTAAGACGCGCATCTTACAGCCGAAAGACGCACATCTTACAAGCGAAAGACGCGCATCTTACAGCCGAAAGACGCGCGTCTTTCGGCACAAACATATAGCCGGTAAAGCATAAGCACTGCGTGCTGGGGTAAGCGCTTCGTACTGGAGGGAGCGCTTACGCGCTGGTGAAAGGGGAGAGGGTTAGAGGTTAGAGGGGGACGGCCTTAAGGAAAAAGAAAGGCCCTTTCGCCTCCGGCGGGAGGGAAAGGGCCTGTTACAAGGGGGGGCGGGTAACGCCGAGTCGTTACCTTACGGGCGTTACGATATAGGTGAAGTTGTAGTCCTGATAGGGCATCTGGTACTCCTGGCGAGGCCATGCGCCCCAACTGGTGACGCAGCCAAGGCCAAACTGGCGGGCCTGGAGCTGGAGGACGTTGAACTTACGGGGCGTGAGGTCGCCGGAGTGGCTCTGGTGGGCATCCTTGCGAGGTCCGTCGTCGAGGTCCTCGGGCAGATAAGGCAGTGCCGAGGCTTCCATCTGGCCCGTAGCAGCGAAGCAGAGGCCACGGCCCGAGGCGTCGAGCAACTGCCAGTAGCGGACGTCGGTCTTGTTGCCGCTCTCCTGAGGACGTACGTAGCCCCAATACTGGTCGCTGACCTTCTGGCGATAGAGACCGAGTTTCTGCGACGTATTGCGGTCGATGTAGTTCTCCTGCGGACCACGGCCGTAGTACTGAATCTGGTTGTACTGGTCGGGCATTACCCACTGCATGCCGAAGCGGAAGAGTTGGGGCTTCTGCTCAGCCTGTTCGTTGACGTCGAGGTTCTGGTTGACGATGAGTTCGCCACGACCGTCGAGGGTGTAGGCAACGACGAGTGTGGCGTCGAGGCGCTGGAGACGATAGGTAGCCACGAGGGTGCGGGCGCGGTCGGTGCCCGTAAGCTGTAGGCTCTGGAGGCGGCGGTCGGCATCCTTCCACTGGCGGAAGCGGTTCTGCAGGCCTGCGCCGTAGTCGTTGTCAGTGGGTGCGCGCCAGAAGTTGGGGATGACCGAGTAGCCCTCCTCGAGCATGGGACGGCCATCTACGTCGAGGTAGTCGAGCTCGCCCGTATGGCGGTTGACGGTGACGGAGACACCGGCTGCCGTAAGGGTGTAGCATGCCAGCATGCTATCGACCTCGACCTTGCCCTCGGAGGCGGCAATCAGGCCGTCGGCCGTGGGGAACTGGTAGCCCTGTACGACGAACTGCTCGCGGGCCACCGTGGTGCCGTGCTCGAGAAGGCCTTGGTCGCCATAGAGGGTGAACTCTACGTTCAGCAGAACTTCCTTACCGGGATTGTCGGCCTTGGCCTTGCGCAGTGCTTCGCACACAGCGGGGATGGCGACGGTGCGCGTCTGCTGGGGCTCGACGTCGAAGGAGAGTGCGGTATCGAGCAGACGCTGACGGCCCTCGACGTCGAGGGTGAAGCTGGCCCTTACGTAAGATAGGTCGCGGAAGAAGTTTTCGTTATAAATGTCGATGGTGCCCTTCTCGAGGTTGAGGTTACGCGGCCAGATGTTCTGGTGGACGTACTGCACCTCATAGGCATGGGGATTGAGCGAGCGGTCGGGGGCAATGACGCCGTTGCAGTTGAAGTTGTGGTCCGAGGCTGGATAGCGGCCTTCGTCGCCGCCGTACATCCATATCTGCTTGCCAGTCTTCTTCGAGGTGCCACGAATGCCTTGGTCCACGAAGTCCCAGATGAATCCACCCTGATACTTCGGGTACTTGCGGATGAGGTCCCAATACTCCTTGAAGCCGCCCATCGAGTTACCCATGGCGTGGGCGTACTCGCACTGGATGAGGGGACGCGGGTTGTTGCCCTGGCTGTACTTTTCGCAGTTTTCATACCCATAGTACATGGGGCAGAAGATGTCGGTCTTGCCGTCCTGGCGAGCCTGCTCGTACTGGCAGGGGCGCGAGGGGTCGAGTTCCTTCACTCGGTCGTAGGCTGCCATGAAGTTGTCGCCATAGCCGCTCTCGTTGCCCAACGACCAGAAGATGATGGAGGGATGGTTTTTCTGAATCCTGACATTGGCCTCGTTACGTTCTACGATGGTCTTCTTGTAGAGGGGGTCTTGGGCCAGTCGGCGGTCGCCGTAGCCCATGCCGTGACTCTCGAAGTTGGCCTCGGCCACGACGTAGATGCCATACTGGTCGCAGAGGTCGTACCAGCGTGGGTCGTCGGGATAGTGACAGGTGCGGACACCGTTCATGTTAAGTTGCTTCATGACCTTGATGTCCTCCTTCATGCGCTCTACCGAAACGACGTAGCCACCGTCGGGGTCGAGTTCGTGGCGGTCGGCTCCCTTGAAGAGGACGGCCTTGCCGTTGACGAGCAGTTGTCCGCCCGTAACCTCAATCTTGCGGAAACCCACCCGTTGGGCAATGGTCTCGATGGTGCGTCCCTTGGCGTCGGTCAGGGTCACGTAGAGGGTATAGAGGTAAGGCTGTTCGGCCGACCATTGGTGGCAGTCCTTCACCTCGAGCTTGAGGTACTGGCGGTCGCCGTGCATCTTGCCCTGGGGATTGGTCTCGTGGACGCGCACTCCGTCGGCATCCTCCAGGCGGTAGTAGATTGTGCTGCCCACGGCATTCTGGACGTTGACGTTGATGTCGAGCTTACCGTCGCGATAGCCGTTCACGAGGTCGGGCACGATGCTGATGTCCTGGATGCGGGTCTTCTCGCGAGCATACATATATACTTCGCGCGCAATACCGGTGAAGCGCCAGAAGTCCTGGTCCTCGCCGTAGGAGCCGTCGCACCAGCGCATGACCTGCATGGCCACGAGGTTGTCCTTGCCCGGACGGATGTACTTGGTGACGTTGAACTCGGCCTCTATCTTCGAGTCCTCCGAGTAGCCGACCTCCTGTCCGTTGACCCAGAGGCGGAAGTTAGACGTGGCCGAACCGACGTGGACGAAGATGTCCTTCCCCTTCCAGTCGGCAGGCACACGGAACGTGCGGCGATAGGAGCCTGTGTAGTTGTTCTTCTCCTCAACGAAGCCGGGCTTGTTCTCGAACTGGGTAGCCCAGGCATAGCCTACGTTCTTGTATATGCGGTCGCCATGGCCATTAAGCTCGAACAATCCGGGCACGGGGAACATCTCCCACGACGAGTCGTCGTACTTCTCCTGGAAGAATCCTGCGGGGGCGTCGTAGTGGTGAGTAACAAAACGAAAGCGCCACTGGCCCTCCATCGAGAGGTAGCGGCTGCTGCGTGTCTTGTCGCCCTGGCGAGCCAGGTCTTCGCTCTCGTAGGCAAAGAACGAGGCGCGAGGCACTTCGGTGTTCACTCGGTTGGTATTGGGGTCGAGCCAATACTCCTTCTTCTGGGCAGAGGCCGTGAGCGTAGTCAACAGGGCCGCTGCGAATAAGATACGTTTCAGCATAAGTTAGTTTGGTTTGGTAATAGTATAGTTTGCCACAAAGATACGGAATAATTATGAATTGTGAATTGTGAATTGTGAATTATTTTGTATCTTTGTCCGCAACAACGACTAATAACGATGAAAAACAAAGAGCGATACCTGGTTCCACTGCTGCTTGCGGTGGCGTTGGTCGTGATGGGTTGGATGGTTTTACGCACGGAGAGCGAGGTGCTCTATCGCATGCAGGAACTGTCGCTTTGGTTGCCCACACGCTATTTCCTGAAGATTTCCACCTTCTATCCCGGCGGCCTGCTGACGTGGGCGGGAGCCCTGATGACGCAGTTCTTCTTCCATCCCTGGCTGGGCATGGGACTGATGGTGGTGGCTTGGGGACTCATCATGCTCCTCACATGCCGTCTGTTCCGCCTGCATGGCGTCTGGCAGGGATTGAGCCTGCTGGTGCCCCTGGCCCTCATGGCCGCCTTGGTGCAGACGGGCTACTGGCTCTATTACATGAAACTGCAGGGCCACGCGTGGGTGCCGACATTGGGCGTACTGACGGCCCTCCTGTTGGCCATCCCCTTCCGCCGCCTCACTAACCGCTGGGGCCGTCTTGCCTGGATGGCCATTGTCGGCATTCTGGGCTATCCCCTCATGGGAGCATGGAGTTTCCTGGCCTTGGGCCTGCAGACCCTCTCCCCTGCCCTCCAGAAAGACACGAAACCCCTCACCTCTCGCCTCTCACCTCTCGCTTTGGGAGTCTTCCTTATCGCCTTGGTGCCGCCCATCATGGTGCAACGGTTCTATGGGCAGGTGGAGATGTCGCAGGCCTGGCTGGCTGCCATGCCCTCGTTCCAGTACGGCAAGACCGACTGCATGGCCTATCGCTATGCCTACTTTGCCCTGCCCGTCATATTCATCATCCTGGCCCTCCTTCCAAAGGAAAGTCCCTCCCAATCAAGGGGGAGGAATTGGGGGAGAGGGGCCCTCGTCGTGGTGCTTCTGTTGCTCGCTTGCTTTGGCGTATCGAAGCGGTGGAACCGAGACACGAACTTCCATAAGGAAGTCAGCATGACCAATGCCATCCACCGGCTCGACTGGGAGGGTGTCCTGCGCATAATGCTCAGCCAGGACATGGGCCCGACGATGCCCCCGACGCGCGTCATGGTAATGATGAAGAACCTGGCCCTCTTCCGCCTCGGAAGGGCCGGCGACGAGATGTTCCGCTATCCCGAAGGCGCCGAGCAGCAACATGCCGAATGGCAGGTCCGCATGACGCAGGTGGGCGGCAAGATGCTCTATTACCACTACGGCAAGGCAGGCTTCTGCTACCGCTGGTGTATGGAGGACGGCGTAGAGTTCGGCTGGAGCGTGGATGTGCTGAAGTACATGACCAAGTGCAGCCTGCTGACCCACGACTGGGACGTAGCCCGCAAGTACATCGACATGCTTCGCCAAACCCTCTACCACCGCGAGTGGGCCGAAAAGTACGAACGCCTCATCGGCCACCCCGAACTGATGCTCGAGGACGAGGAGATGCGCCCCATCATCCCGATGGCCGAATTCCCCGACCGCCTCGACGGTGACAACACCCTGGTCGAACTCTATCTGCTGCGCACCTTCTCGAGTGGTTTCGGTGCCGACCCGGGATATCAGGAGATGACGCTGCTCTCGGCACTCATCATGAAGGACATACCACTCTTCTGGCCACGATTCCACCAGTACCTGAACATGCACCAGCGGGAGGAGGGTTTCCACGTGCCCCGCTACTACCAGGAGGCGGCCTACCTCTACTCGATGCTTGAGCCGCAGAAGCCCAGCGAACTTTGGCCAGGTATCACCAACGCCGAGGCACTGGAGCACATACCCTTCGACGACAGCGTGAAGGAGACCTACCGCCGGTTTATGGAGTTCAACACCCAGTGCGGTTCGATGTCGGAGGAGCAGAAACGCGTGGCCTTCCAACCGCAGTTTGGCGACACCTTCTACTTCTTCTACTTCCTCGTAAGAAATCAGAAGACCAATTAAAAGACCCACCCCCTTCCCCTCCCTTGTATGGAGGGGAGTAATTACCAATAACTAATATAGAATTAATATAAATTATAGAATCGCATGAATATGATAAAGTTCAATCTTCGGAAGTATATACTCCCCTCCATACAAGGGAGGGGCTGGGGGGTGGGTCTTCTGGTTCTCCTTGCCGCCTGCTCCCACCCCAAGGCTCCCACGGCATTCAGCCAAAGCGAGCAACTACCGAAGACCTTCCCCGATTACGTCGACGTCACCGTGCCCGTCAACATTGCCCCGCTGACCTTCACCATCGAGGAGGAGGGCCTCGACTTCGTAACCCGCATCACCGCCGGCAAGGGCGAATGGCTCTACGCCGGCCGCGACGTATGTCCCTCCGAGAAGCAGTGGCGGCGGATGAAGGCAGACTCCGTCATCCACGTCGAAGTCTTTGTCGAGAAGCAGGCCGGGCGCTGGGTGCGCCTCATGCCCTTCAGCATCCATGTCAGCCCCGACCCCATCGACCCCTACATATCGTACCGACTCATCGCACCCTCGTACGTCACCTACGAAGACCTGACCATCAACCAACGCTGCCTCGAGACCTACGAAGAGAGTCTCATCTACGGCAACATGTCGAACTCGGACGAACGCGACGGCCAGTGCATCAACTGCCACGCCTATCAGCAGTACAACCCGGAGCGCTTGCAGTTCCACGTCCGCCAGGCTCACGGCGGCACCATCATTGCCTACGATGGCAAGCTGGAGCGCGTCAATATGGTGACGGGCCACACCACCTCCGCCGGAGTCTATCCCGCCTGGCACCCCACGGAACGCCTCATTGCCTACTCCACGAACAAGACAGGCCAGTCGTTCCACACCCACGACAACCAAAAGGTGGAGGTGCAGGACACCTACAGCGACCTCATGCTCTACGACGTCGATGCCCATAAAGTCATGCCCCTCGAGCGCGACACCAACCAACTCGACTGCTTCCCCTTCTGGAGCCCCGACGGCAAGTATCTCTACTACTGCTCGGCCCACTATGTAAAACAGGACACAGCCCAGGCTACCACGAAGGAGTACGACCTCATCCAGCACTACAAGGATGTGAAGTACAGTCTCTACCGTCGCCCGTTCGAACTCAATACCCGGCAGTTCGGCCCGCGCGAGATGGTCTTCGATGCCGCTCGCGACTCCATGTCCGCCACCCTGCCCCGCATCAGTCCCGACGGCCGATGGCTTATGTTTACGATGGGCGAGTTTGGCGTCTTCCACATCTGGCACCGCGACGCCGACCTCTATCTGATGGATTTACAAAACGGTGAGGTACGCCCCGCCCAGGAGCTGAACTCCGACAACGTAGAGTCGTACCACTCCTGGTCGTCGAGCGGCCGCTGGGTCATCTTCAGTTCGCGCCGCACCGACGGCAACTTCACCCGTCCCTACATAGCCCACTTCGACGGCCAGGGACACTTTACGAAGCCCTTCGAACTGCCGCAGCGCAATCCCCGCTACCACCACGAACTCCTCCGTTCCTACAACATACCCGAGTTCATGACCGGCCCCGTCCGCATCCGCCCCCAAGAGTTCGCCGCCCAAGTCCGCCGCGACTCCATACAGGCCACGGCTGAGTAAGACCATGCAGACGGCGAGCGAAACCTCCTACTTCAGCACATACACCACTTCGAGCCCACTCACGGAACAGATTCGGCTCGAAATGGCCAGCCCTACCTATATATATTATAAGGTCGTGCGCGACGGGCGCTGCTACTTCATGAAGGCGCTGCACCCTGAACTGCTTGCCAAGGAGTACTATCGTGAGACCCTGCGCAAGGAGTATGAACTGGGACACAGCCTCCAATGCGAATATCTCGTACACTACACCCAACTGGTGGACACGCCCGACGAGGCCTACGTGCTCATGGAGTATGTCAATGGGCACACACTGGACGACTTCGTGTCGCAGCATCCCGACTACTTTGCTGACCGTGAGCATGTCCGCAAGTTCCTCCGTCAACTCCTGCTGGCCCTGCGCCAACTGCATACCCATCAGGCACTCCATCTCGACCTGAAGCCCTCGAACATCATGCTCACCAGCGTCAACAACGACGTGCGGCTCATCGACCTCGGTTGCAGTTACACCGACGCACGCCCTTCGACCACGGGGCACACCGACCACTATGCGGCCCCAGAGCAATTGGACGAAACAGGAGAGTACGACGCGCGCACCGACCTCTATGCCGTGGGGCGCATCCTCAACGAAATCGATAATGGCCATTATGCCGACATCGCACAGCGCCTGATGGCCGACGACCCCAACCAGCGATATACCTCTGCCGACGAGGTGCTGGCACTGGTGGACAGGCCTCGCCACCACCATTGGCCCATTCTGCTCCTCCTGACGCTCCTATTGGGTGGCTTGGCCATATGGATTTTCGGATATGGAGCCGTATGGCCAGGCATGTACCTCACCGACTGCCAGAATCAGGATACCCTCCACCTGCGCATACTCTCTCTGCGCCATCGCACCCTGGCCGTCGTGGCTCCGCCCCAGAGCTGTCGGGCCTATGCGGATGACGTCGTGCTCCCCGACTCCGTCGTCCATCGCGGACAGACCTTCCACATCACGGAAATCGCCCCACGGGCTTTTGCCGACTGCCACCAACTCGAGAACATCCACTTCCCCACTACCCTCACCACCATCCGCAAAGGGGCGTTCGACCATTGCTGTCGTCTGACGGCCCTACAGCTTCCACCCTCGCTCACGCAGGTGGAGATGGAGGTTTTCCACAATTGCCGCAGCCTCTCGCTGGTCAGTTGGCCTCCCTCCTGTACCGAGGTGCCCCGCAACTGTTTCCTCAGTTGCGTCGCCCTCCGCTCCATCACGCTTCCCGAGGGCGTTACGGCCATCCATCAGGATGCCTTTGTGGGATGTGACTCTCTTACCGACGTTCAGTTGCCCCAGTCGCTTACGGCCATCGAGCGCGGTGTCTTCTACGCTTGCCCTGCACTACGCGACATCACCATCCCCGTCCACGTCACGCTCTTGGGCGAATATCTGTTCTACGAATGTCCGTCGCTGCAAGCCATCCGTCTGCTTCCCACGACTCCACCTTATATGTCCACCATTGTCGATAAACATTTCGAGGGCACCATTTTGGTACCCTCTGCATCCCTCGAAGCCTATCGCACCGCTCCCGGGTGGAAAAATCTAAAGATTGAGGCTGACTATTAACCCGTTAAACTTTTAAACGCTTAACCTCTTACAAACCTCACCCCCTTGGTGCGCCCGCACACATAGTTGACGGGCAAGGCTCCATCGCGCACCAGTCCGATGAGTGTCAGCGGCATCCCATCTACAATGTGGCTGCAATGGAACGTATCGCCCGGGCGCAGTTTGCTGTTTATCGACTCCACGACGGTGAACAAGTCCTCCCCCTCGTAGCGAATGGTCACCTGTCGGTCGGGCTGCCAGGTCAGTTGTATGTGCGCCCCTATCCTCTGTTCCCGGGCAAAAAGGTGGCGACTGAACATGTTTCCACTCTCATCCTTCAGTCGTGTGTCTGCCTGACAGAAGGTGGCCCACTCCTGGTAGCCCACGAACTGCGACAGGATGTCCAGTGTCGAGCGCCGCGCCTTGTCGTCGTCGCGTTCCTTATCCACATAGCCCCAGAAGCGCTTCAGGGTCGAAACGCTCAACCGCTGCCTCGTCCGCTGGTATATCTGTTCCGACAATAGTTCAAAGTCCCTCGGTGTCTTCACCGCTGTGCCCAGCACCTTCTCGGCCAGTTGGCGCAGTTCGCCGTATTTGTCCTGTGTTATCATGCCACAAAGTTACGGATTCTTTTCGACATACCATGCCCTTCATGCAATAAGAACCAAATATGAACCAATGATTGCCGCCTGCAACTCACGCGAATTGCGTAATTTTGTAGGCGAAATAACAAACATTCAAATCTTAATAAAATTATGTATTCAGAACAATTAGAAGCAATCATCGACGCCGCATTGGCCGATGGAGTTTTAACAGACAAAGAACGTGAAGTGCTTCACAAACGTGCAGCACAGGAGGGTATTGATGCCGACGAATTAGACATTGTTATCGATGGACGTCTGGCGAAGATAAAGAAGCAAGAGGACTGGTTGCGCCCGACTCCCCCTCCTGCAGAAGCCCCTACCAAAGTGGGCAACGTAATGAAGTGTCCAAACTGTGGAACACCGTACGAACCAGGAACTTATAAATGTTCAGAATGCGGTCATGTCTTTCAGAACGTAGCTGCGTTGAAAAGCTCAGAAGAATTGGCTAAAGGAATACAAAAGATTCTTGAAGAACCATCTACGCTACTTAGTACATTGGGGTTAAACGTGAATGGAAACTCAAGAGTAAAGTCCTTTATACTTAATTTTCCCATTCCTACAGCAAAAGCAGACATCGTTGACTTCTTACTCTCCCTTAGTGCAAAAAAGTCAGATCAGGTATACGGCGATACATATCGGGCAAAAATGAAAGAAGTGCGGGCAAAAGCGAAGATTCTATTCGCTGGTGATCCACAAGTAGAAGCAGCACTGGCCGAGACGACGGGGAACTGGTGGTCAGAAATGTCACGAACTGCAAAATTAGGAATTGGTTTTGTTCTCTTTTATGTTATTATAATGTTAATAGGAGGACTAATATCCTGGCTTTCGTTTGACTAAAAAGAGACGTGTTGTAACAATGTCCGTAGAAAATGATTCTGAAACTATATCATTTTAAGAATATACAATGGGACTATTCAGTAGAGGCAAGAGTGGCGGCGTGATGAATGCCATCCGCTGCGACGAACAAGAGTACATTGTGTGGAAGTGGCGACCTGCAGGACAGGACGCGAATTCCACAAGTAGAGAAAACAGCATCCGCTGGGGCAGTAGCCTGCGTGTGAAGGACGGGGAGGTGGCCGTGTTTGTCTATAAGCAGAAAGACGGCTCGATGCAAGACTTCATCGTTGGACCTTTCGACGAGACCATCAAGACCAGTAACTTCCCAGTGCTGTCAAGCATAGTGGGCTTGGCCTATGGTGGAGACTCGCCCTTCCAGGCAGAAGTGTATTTTATCAACCTGCAAGGGAACAACCAACTGCGGTTTGCCGTACCCTATTTCGACGTGTTCGACCCGCGCCTGCCCGACCATGGTGTACCTATGGCCGTGCGTGGTACCATGACGTTTAACATCACTGACTATAAAGGATTCATCAAACTAGACCGTCTCGTCAACTTCGACCACGAGCAGTTCCGAAAGCAAATCAAGGATGCACTGAGTAAGTATGTGAAAGGCGTGGTCATGGATATTCCGCAAGAGATGGGTCTCCCCGTAGTACAGATGGAGCGCAAGGTGCTGGAGATTAACGACCGCATACAAGCCTACCTGAAGCCACGCCTTGAAGGGGACTTCGGTGTCAATCTGAAGGCTCTGGACATCAGTGCTTTGGAGATAGACAAAGATTCGCCCTACTACAACGAATTGCGTCAGTTGACTGCGGGGAACACAGCTAAGACATTGAATGCACAGACGGATGTGAATATCCAGAACATGAAAGACACGCAGCACATCAATGCCGCCAACATGGAAGATACGATGCGCATCCAGCGCGAAGAAATGCAACGGGCACAACGCCTGCAGACAGAGACGAACTTCATGGGAGCCCACGCGCTCGACCAGCAAACGGAGGTGCTGAAGACCGGGGCACAGAGTCTTGGCCAGATGGGCAACTTCGGCGGAGGGGGCGGAGGCTCAAATCCCGCTGGTATGATGACTGGTATGATAATGGGGGGCGCCATGGGTCAGCAAATGGCGGGCATGATGCAAGGCATGGGGCAGCAGATGCAGCAGGCTATGAACACGCCACCACCCATGCCCAACGTGCAGTATCACGTTTCGGTAAACGGTCAACAGATGGGTCCTTTCAATATGCAACAGTTGCAGCAGATGGCACAGGGCGGGCAACTGACTCCGCAGACCTACGTCTGGAAACAGGGTATGGCCAACTGGGACTTTGCCAGTAACGTGACCGAACTGGCCTCGCTGTTTGCTGCACCAGGTACACCACCTCCCCCTCCAACGATGTAATATACTTAATATAAGAAGAGAATGTCGAAACGCTTAAAAGGAAGTAGGCAAACAAAAATCAGAAATAGAAAGACTATGGAAAAAAGTAATTCTTTCGTAAAAGGAGTTAAACGTTTTATTGTTTCATTCATTTGGTTTTTAATCGCTTTTATTTTTAGCTTCCTCGGATTGCTGGCTGTGTGCGTAGGTGATATGAAAGAGGTTTTACGAGATGAAGACGGAATTCCCATCTATCTTCTAGGAATAGGGCTTCCCTTGTTGGTTGCTATTATAACATTTCTTGTTCCTTACCTTCGCAAAAAAGGATCCCTCACCCTATGGTGTGGTTTAACCTGTCTTTTTGACGCGCTATGGTGGATATATCTTTTAATGCAATATCAGTTGAATTAACATTTATCGGAATAAAGTGTAATCGTAAAAACTACAATTATGAAACTCATGAAGAATGGCGATGTAAGCAGCAAATTTAACGGGCTTCTCAACAAAGTTAACAATAAAGTTAAAGACTTTGCAAAAGAGAATGGCATAGAAAAGGAGGACATAGACGCGCTTAAAGAAATAGCCCAAGACCAGGCTGAGGATTATGTCACGGACAAAGCTATAGATTACGCGACAGATAAGGCCATGGACTATGCAAAGGAAAAGGCTGTTGAATATGCCAAAGAAAACGGTGAAAAAATAACGAAAGAAGTCACTGACAAAAGCGTTGACTATGCAAAAGATAAAGCCTTGGATTATGCGAAAGAGAAGGGTCTTGATGCTGTAAAAGACAAAGCCCTCGACTATGCAAAGGAAAAGGGTGCAGACTTTGTTAAAGAACAAGCCGTTGACTTAGTAAAAGACCAAGCCCTTAATGCCGTAAAAGAAAATGCAGGCTCGTGGATTTGGAGTTTAATAAAAGGAATTATAGGTCTTTAGCCTTTATAGATTATGAACGACCAAAGTTGTTTCTACATTGATCGTCTGGTTGACTTCGGCCTTGGAATGGGCGTAGCTAACCAGATGGTGGGGATGATGAACCAATACATGCGCTCGATGGACATTCCCGGCTCCATTCAGCAATTGCAGAAGTCCGTAGCTCCCATCTATTACGTAGCCATTGACGGAAAGCCCGTAGGCCCGCTGAACGATAGTGAGATGGGCAGCCTGATTGCGCAGAAGCAAGTGAACAAGGACACGCTGGCATGGATGCCTGGCATGCTGGCATGGAAGCCCATAGAGGAAGTGCCGGCCATCTTAAAAATTGTGGCCTTGGCTCCTCCTCCATTACCCACTAATACAGCAGAGTGATGAAAGCAAACATATTCCTATCGTGCATCAGCGTGCTATTGGCGCTGCTGCTGGCCTACTGGACATTCAGCATTGCCAAGGGACAGGAGAACGACATCGTCTGCGGCGTGTGCAGCGGTGTGTGCTTCGTCGCCACTTTGCTGCCGATGCTTGCTATCCGATACGATTCGGGTCGCCAAACTACGAACCTGCGTGTTCTGTCGATGTTGTTCTTCGTCGTGTTCCTCATCAGTCATTTCTGCTTCGCCTCGCTCGGTATTAGAATGCCATATTATGTTATTGTTAACGGCTTAGTACTACTTATCTTCATTGCTTTTCTCTACACAATTAGCAAGAATAACGAGACATAAGAAAGAAGTGCTAAAGAAATTACTGTAAGAGTTACCCCCCTGCCCTCCCCATCACGGGACGGCAGGGGAGTTCTTTTCAGGGGCAAGAAATGTACAAATAAATTTTACATTTTGCTCGCTTATCCGTACCTTTGACCTACGGTCGAAAGCACTCATGCTCGAAAAACTGCAAATAAATTTGCGTTTTTGCTCGCTTATCCGTACCTTTGCAGCGGAAAAGGAATTTGTTAAATTCGAAACCATACTTCCGATTTTTATAAGAATTTCGGGAGTACACTCGCTAAATTCAGAGGTATTATGTATAAGAGAGTATTTGATATCAAGAGTAAGTTGGACGAAGGTATGTTCTTGTTTGGTGCCCGTCAGACAGGCAAATCCACACTCCTGAAAGAGCGATTCAAGGGTGCAGTTTATTACGATTTGCTTAATCCTGGTGTAAGAAGGGCTTTTAAGTTGAATCCTTATACACTCTGGGAGGCTCTTCAGGACAAGCCTGCGGGCACGCTTGTCATAGTGGATGAAATCCAGAAAGTCCCCGAACTGCTGGATGTAGTACACTCCCTAATGGTGGAAAAAGGCCTATTCTTCATCCTCAGTGGTTCCAGCGCAAGGAAACTCAAGCGCTCAGGGGCTAATACCCTTGGCGGTCGTGCCATCCCTGAAACACTTTACCCTCTTGTATGGCCGGAAGTGACAGACTTCCAGATTGACCGTGCCGTTCAGAATGGCATGATACCCCGTCATTATATGGTAGAAGATGCAACCAAGCGTCTTTCCGGCTATGTGAAAGTGTATCTGGACGAAGAAATCAGGGAAGAAGGAGAAGTCCGGGAACTTGACGCATTTGAGCGATTTATGGAGGTAGCCGCCATCTCCGACGGGGAGATGCTGAACTATTCCAACATTGCTTCCGACTGTGGAGTGTCGGCAAAGACGGTGAAGTCGTATTTCCAAATCCTCTATGATACGCTGATAGGATACGAGATTCCCGCGTATAGGAAGGAAATCAAGCGGAAAATCGTTCAGGCTCCACGGTTCTACTATTTTGACGTTGGGCTTGCCAACTACCTCATGGGTCGTCACAACCTGAAACGTGGCACCGATGATTACGGACATGCCTTTGAGCACTTTGTGATGCAAGAAATCATTGCATACAAAGGATACAACGACAAGCGGGACGCTATCTCCTATTGGCACACCTACGACAAAAAGGAAGTGGATGCCGTCATCGGTGATGCAAAGGTGGCCATTGAGATTAAATCCACCGAGCACGTGGAAACAAAACACAAGAAAGGCCTCAAGGCTTTCAGGGAGGAACACCCCGACTGTCGCATGATTCTCGTGTCGCTCGACCCGATTAGCCGAAAATCAGGAGATGAAGAACTCATCTTCGTCCTGGACTTCCTGAAGATGCTCTGGGATGGCGAAATATTTTAATATCAAACCATATTCCCTATGAACTGGAAACGTATCGCACTGCTATTTCTCATTGCCTCATTTTCTCATTTTCTCACTCCCCTCTTCGCCCAGTACGAGGAGCATCGGGAACAGAAGGCAAGTGTAAACCGCCCCTTCGCGGACATCCCCGTCGTGGGCGACTTGCAAGAGGACAACACCCCCTCCCTTGGAGGGGGCAGGGGGAGGTTCAACTTCGACTGGCGCTTCCAACTGGGTAATCCCGAAGGGGCTGAGAGCGAGCAGTTCGACGACTCCGGGTGGCGACGGCTCGACCTGCCGCACGACTTCCAATGGGAACAGCCGTGGGACGAACGGGCTGGCGGGGCACGAGGCTTCAAGCCAAGGTGTGAGGGCTGGTACCGCAAGCACTTCCGGGCTCCCGAGGAGTGGAGGGGGCTGGAGGTTCTGCTCGACGTGGGCGGACTGATGTACTACGGCGACGTCTTTGTCAATGGGCAGAAGGTGGCCTCGTCGGAGTATGGCTATATAGGGTTCGAGGCCGAGGTGTCGCGCCATCTCCACTATGGAGCCGACAATGTGGTGGCCGTCTATGCCAATACGGGCAAGCCGAACGGCAGCCGATGGTACACGGGAGGCGGACTGTTCCGCGACGTCTGGCTGCGTCTGCAGAACCCGACGCACGTGGCACGGCACGGGATATATGTCCAGACCCTCCTCCCAACCTCCCCCCATAATGGGGGAGGAGCAAAATCGGGTAACCAAAGTCCCTCCCCATCACGGGGGAGGGATTTAGGGAGAGGGTCTGCCACGGTAAACATTACCGTCGATGTCGAGGGCTTCCCGCACGGAAGCGGGGAACAGCCGCAGACGCTGGTGCGCGCCACGGTAAGAGACGGCGAGGGGAAGGCCGTCGGGCAGGCTGAAGCCTCCGTACCCACCCTGACGAAGCATGGCCGGGACGAGATTGCCCTGCCTTCTATCGCCCTGACAAAGCCTACGCTTTGGGACATAGACAACCCTTATCTGTATTACGTAGAGGTGGACGTGATGGTCGATTCCTTGCTGGTTGACCGAAGGACGGAGCGCTTTGGCGTGCGGAATATCGAATACTCGCCGGAGTTTGGTTTCAAACTGAACGGGCGGAAGGTGTTCCTGAAGGGCATCGCCAACCACCACGACATGGGCGCCCTGGGCGCGGCCTCCTACGACGACGGCATCCGTCGCCAGTTCCAGATGATGAAGGAGTTTGGCTTCAACTGCCTGCGCTGTTCCCATAATCCCTATAGCGAGAGCCTTACGCGCATTGCCGACGAGATGGGGGTGCTCATTGTGGATGAACTCATCGACAAGTGGTCGGACGACGAATACTGGGGCGGGCGAAAGCTCTTCATGCAGATTTGGCCCGGCCTGATACAGGAATGGATAACGCGCGACCGCAACTGCCCGAGCGTGGTATTGTGGAGCCTGGGCAATGAGTTGCAGATTCGCGACAACTGGTCGGGCTACAAGACCAACGACTGGGGCATCACGACGTACCGCATCTTCGACCAGATGGTGAAGCGCTACGACCGGACCCGGCCCACCACCGTGGCCATGTTCCCAGCACGAGCAGGGGCTATACGTGAAGAAAAGGAGTTCAAGACGTACTTTGCTCCGCCCGAACTGGCCTGCCAGACGGAGGTCGCCAGCTTCAACTACCAGTGGGACTGCTACCCACGGTATTTCGAGTATAAGCCCGACATGATACTCTTCCAGAGCGAGGCCGTAACGAACCAGTTGCAGGCTCCCTTCTACGGGATGGACCGCGAACGCACCGTCGGCCTGGCTTACTGGGGCGCCATCGAGTACTGGGGGGAGTCGAATAAATGGCCGAAGAAGGGCTGGAACTACTCGTTCTTCAGCCATACCCTGCAGCCTTATCCGCAGGCTTGGCTCATCAAGGGAGCCTTCGAGCCAGAAGTGCCCGTGGTGCGCATCGGCGTGATGACGGGCAGCGAGACAGTCAGTTGGAACGCCATCGACGTAGGTCAGAAGACCTATACCGAGTTGTGGAACTGCAAGGAGGGTTCGAGGCAACAGGTATCGACCTTCACCAACTGCGACGAGGTGGAACTCGTGCTTAACGGGCAGAGTCTTGGCCGACGGCAGAACGACACGACGGACGTCTTCCGCCGAGGTATCGTCAAGTGGGAAGTGCCCTATCAGGCCGGCACGCTCACAGCCATTGCATATAATAAAGGTAAGGAGGTGGCCCGCCACCAGATAGCGACAGCCGGTAAGGCCGTGCGCCTGATTGTCGAAGAGGAAGAAATCACCTCTAACCTCTCACCTCTAACCTCTAACCTTTCACCTCTCACCTCTAACCTCTCACCTCTCACCTCCCGTCAGCGCAAAGCGCTTAAGGCCGACGGAATGTCGCTTAAGTACCTGACCATCCGTGCCGTAGATAAGCAGGGCCGTACCGTGCCCTCGTTCGACGAACCGCTGAGTGTCGCCATCGAAGGCGAGGCCACACTCGCCGGCCTGGACAACGGCGACCACTACACCGACCTGCTCTTCCACGATGTCACGACGAAGCCCATGCGCATGGGATACATGCAAGTCATCCTGCGCTCGACACGCAAGTCAGGCAAGGTCGTCGTACGAGCTCAGACGCCGTCGTTCAAGACCAGCCTGAAACTGGAAAGCAAGTAGAAACCGGATTTTTACCTTACCAACACCTTTCGGCCTGAGGATATGACAAGACCTCGGGCCGATTTCGTTGTGCGACGGCCTGAGAGGTCATAGGTGACGGATTGGGAAGGAGTGGAAGTGAGAGGAGCCTTTATGCCGTCGCCATGAAGGAAAGTGGATAGCAGGGCGACGGGATTAGTACCGTCGGGAGCCACGAGCAGGGCATGGCGCTGGCTGCTACCGTTCTGCCAAAGTCCACGGTTTTGCCAACTGCGCATGACGGTCTGCGAGTAACCATTGCCACACTCCTCAGGCATCCAATAGTAGAGACCCGTGACCTGAGCGTAAGACTCGAGATAGGCGATGAGGTCGCGCAGGAAGTTGACCTGCCCCTGCGCATTGGCTGTCCAGTCGGCATTGAGTTGGGCAATGGTGTAGTTGGCACTACTGGGATACCAGTTGTTGTACCATGCCGTCTCCACGATTTGTATCTCCTTCTCACCAAAGTCCTTCTTCAGCGTAGAGAGCAGATTGCCCAGCACCGTCAGAGGGCCGTGCCAGAAGGGGTAATAAGAGAGGCCGATGACATCGTAGTTGTCGAATCCTGCCGTGCGCAGGTGGCGATAGAAGTTGTCGCCATTGCGCGTGGCACCGCCCATCTCGGTGTGGACGACAAGGCGCACCTGGGTGCTGTCGAATCCGCTGTCGGCAAAGGACTGGCGCACGCCATGGGCGGCATTGTTGAGCAGAGAGGCCGTGCGTTGCCACTGGCTGATGCCGTCGCTATAGGTGGCGCTCCATGTGGGACAATAGCCCGCGGAGACGTATTGCGAACTACTGCTGGGGTAACGTCCGTCGGTAGTGTCCCATAGCAGGCCATAGGTAATCTCGTTGCCAATCTGCACATAGTCAGGCGTGGCCCCGCCGGCGATGAGGGAGGAAACCACCGAGTGAGTATAGGCGTAGAGCTGAGAAGCGAGGGCCGCACGAGTATGGCTGGTCCACGAGGCTGGAATTTTCTGCGTAGAGGGGTCGGCCCAGGTATCACTGAAATGGAGGTCGAGCATGAAACGGAGACCTGCATCCTTCACGCGTTTGCCGAGTGCCATGACATAGTCGAGGTCCTGACAGACGGAGGGGTCGGAGTCCTGTGTGGGGTCAACGAAGAGCCGCACACGCACGGCCGTCCACCCTTGCGAGCGGACATAGGCAAGGAGGTCCGCAATGGCCGAGCCACTGGCATCAAGCCACTGATCGCCCGCTTTTTCGTAGGCAGGAACCATACTCAGGTCACCCCCGACAAGACGGGGCTGGGCTGTGGCCATTCCTATAGGAAGAAGGCCTATAAACAGGGAAAGGAGCAGGAAGAATACGATGCGTTTCATGTGTTTTCGGAATTTCGTTATATCGTTATTCGGTCTGGGGGGATTATTTCTTGAAATAGACTCGCTTTACGCGGTTCGAGACGCTGGTCAGAATCTCGTAGGGGATGGTCCCTGTCGTGTCGGAGAGGACAGTCACGGGCAGGTCATGACCAAAGATGACGGCCGTATCGCCCTCACGGCAGGGGACATCGGTAACGTCTATCATGCAAACGTCCATGCAGATATTGCCCACATACGGAGCGGGACGACCATTGACCAGGCAGTAGGCCCGCCCGTTGCCCAAATGGCGGTCGAGTCCGTCGGCATAACCGATAGGCAGGACGGCAATGCGACTATCGCGCTGGAGACGGCCCTTGCGACTATAGCCCACCGTCTCGTTACGAGGTACGTCGTGGATTTGGAGGATGGTGGTCTTGAGGGTCGATACATTATTGATAATCTGGTTGTTGCGCGAGTTGATGCCATAGAGTCCCAGGCCCAGGCGCACCATATCCATCTGCCGCTCGGGGAAGTGTTCGATGGCCGCCGAATTGCAGATATGGCGCAGGATGGAGTGCTTGGGATAAGCCTTTTGCAGAGCCTCAGCACCCTGTTGGAAGAGTTGGAACTGACGGGCAGAGAACTCGTCGAACTGGTCGCTATCGCTACCCACGAAGTGAGAGAACACACTACGCGGCAGGATAGCCGACTGGCCCTTCAGTCGCTCCAACAGGCGGGGCATGTCGGCCACCGGGTCGAAGCCCAGGCGATGCATGCCCGTGTCGAGTTTGATGTGGACGGGGAATCCCTTGATGCCCTCGCGCTCGGCGGCATGGATAAGGGCATCGAGCAGGCGGAAGGAATAGACCTCGGGCTCGAGGCTATAGCGGAACAGGGTGCGGAAGGACGTCATCTCGGGATTCATAATCATGATGCCCGTCGAGATGCCTGCCTGACGCAGTTCGACGCCCTCGTCGGCCACAGCCACGGCCATGTAATCGACGCCATTGTCCTGAAGGAGGCGGGCCACCTCGACGCTGCCGGCCCCATAGGCATCGGCCTTGACCATACAGATGATGCGCACGCCCGGGCGAAGGAGCGAACGATAGTAGTTGAGGTTGGCCACGATGCCATTGAGATCGACCTCAAGGATGGTTTCGTGCACCTGCTCCTCGAGGCGGCTTACAAGGTCCTCGAAGTGGAACGAACGGGCACCCTTAATAAGGATGACCTCGTCGTGGAGTTCAGAAAAGACCTTGCTCGTGAGCAGGTCGGCCGTATCGGGGAAGAAGTGGCACTCGGCGCCGCTGTGCTTCAGAATCGAAACAGCCTGGGCACAGATGCCCTCCCCCACTCCGATGAAGGTGCGGATGGCGTGTTTCTTGATCAGTTGGGCCACCGCGGTATAGAGCACATCGTCGGGTGTGCCAGTCTGCTGCATGTCGCTCAGGATAAGCGTGTGGCTGCGCTCTTGCTCATTGGGACGACGGTTCATGAACTCGAGGGCTATCTTCAGCGAATCGGGGTCGTTGTTGTAGGAGTCGTTGATGAGTGTGCAACCGTTCTGGCCGTTCATGACCTCGAGCCGCATGGGGATGGGTTCGAGTTGCTGACGGCGTTGCTGGATGGCACCCTCGTCCATGCCCAGATAGCGACAGACGGCCACACAGAGTTCCTTGTCGAGTTCCCAAGGCGAAGAGCCTTCGGGCATAGCGACGGGGATAAACTGGCCGTGGAAGTTCAGTTGGCGAATGCAGATATCGACGACACGATTCCCCGTGGGATAGACGAGCACATCGGCATGGCGGAAGAGCTGAAGCTTCTCCATACACTTCTGCTTATAGGAATTGAAGTTGTCCTGATGGGCATCGCCAAGACCCGTAAAGACACCAATGGTGGGGCGGATGATGTGCTCGAGCGAGTCCATCTCGCCCGGCTGACTGATGGCAGCCTCGAAGATGCCAATCTCGGTATCGGGCGTGAGCGTCCACACGCTCAGGGGCACACCTATCTGGCTGTTGTAGCTACGGGGCGAACGAGCCACCGTGTGGTCGGGCGAGAGCATCTGATAGAGCCATTCCTTGACCATGGTCTTGCCGTTGCTGCCGGCAATGCCGACCACGGGAATCTGGAACTGGCTGCGGTGGGCATGGGCCACTTGCTGCAAGGCACGCAGGGTATCGGGCACCAGGAAGAAGGTGGCTTCGTCGAACTGGCCTTCGGGCACCTGGCTGACGACAAACGAGCGCACGCCGCGCTGGTAGAGTTGGGGAATGTAGCGATGACCGTCGCCTCGCGGGGTGGTGAGGGCAAAGAAGAGGGTGTCCTCGGGCGAAGAGAGCGAACGGCTGTCGGTCAGGAGCCACTGAATGGGATATTCTGTCTCGCCCACGCGCTGAACACCGAGCGGGGCAAGGAACTGGGCAATTGTCTGAGTAGTATAGGACATGAGAAGTTCAAAGTTCAAAATTCAAAGTTATGTTTAGGGTTGGGTAATCTTGCTGGAGTTGGGCCAGTTGCTTGCGCGTACGTTGCCGGAAGGCAGCATAGCCGGGAGCCTCGGGATGGAGCGGACGATGGCGTACGCTGCGGGCGATGGGTTCCAGACGTGCGAGATAGGCCTTCGCGTCGTCAGCCATCCAACTGTCGCATAAGCGCGACCAGACGTAATCGACGGCCTGAGCCGACGGGTGCAGCATGTCCTCGGCATAGAAGCGATAGTCGCGCAGTTCGTCCATCACAATCTCGTAGGCCGGGAAGTAGGCAATCCAGTCGGGATGGCGACGCCGCAACTCGTCGATGGCCAACAGCAGGCGCGACTTGCTCAGCTGGCTCTCGTGCATGCCATACTTTCGGTAGCGATAGGGGCTGACCGTCAGGACGACCACGAGACGTGGATTCCGCTTGCGCAGGGCCAGGAGGGCCTCGCCGAGCGACCCGACAATCTCGTCTATCGAGAGGTCCTTCTCCGCAAACTCCGACTGAGGCACCCGATGGCAGTTGGCCACCAGTTGCCATCGCTCGCGAAAGACGTAGTAACGGCTCGTACCCAACGTCAGGAAGAGCAGGTCGGCCTCGGCCAGCGAGCCATGGAGAAGGGCCAGTGCCTCGTCTGTTGCCTGCCGACATTCGTCCTCGGTCAGGCGGGACAGACTGCTGTCGCCCAGCCAGGTGTGCCACAGGCCGTCGTGGTACGCGAAATCGTCGTCGCCCGACTTCGTGGTAGTCAGCAGTCGGACGATGCTCATCGGATTATACATGACGCCCAAGGGATTGACCACGGCCCGCAAACAAGCCTCGGAGAAGCGACCACCCACATGCTCGGCAAAGCACGAACCGAGGAACACGCTCCTGTCCGCTACACGAATGCCCCGTAAGGGCCTCCCTACGTCAACCGGTGTCCGAAACTCCATCATCTCTCGTTTTAGCATCCCAAAGATACGTGTTTTTTAGCGAATGTGCAACTTTTCGGCTCTCTATTTCGTTTAGATACGAATAAAAGTTCGGGCAATCTCGTCCCTTTTATCGTTCGACCACGGTGGAACGATGGTTCGTCCGCGGTGGAACGTTCGTTCGTCCGCGGACGAACGATGAAGAAATATCGAACAGAATTTGGAAAATCGCTCGGCTTGCACTATCTTTGACCTGCGGTCTTAGATACTCTCGCTCGAAAATGCTCAAATAGATTTGGCATTTTACTCGCTTATTCGTATCTTTGCATGATGAATCTATTGGAAACGATACAATATCCTGCCGATTTGAGGCGGTTGAGCACCGACCAACTGCCGCAACTTTGCGAGGAATTGCGCAGTTATATCATCCGCACGCTGGCCGACAATCCCGGCCACCTGGCCTCGAGCCTGGGCGTGGTGGAACTGACGGTGGCCCTGCATTATGTCTTCGACACGCCGGAGGACCGCATCGTATGGGATGTGGGCCATCAGGCCTACGGGCACAAGATACTGACAGGCCGCAGAGAGCAGTTCAAGACCAACCGCAGGCTGCACGGGCTGAAACCCTTCCCCTCGCCCGAAGAGAGCGAGTACGATACTTGCACATGCGGACATGCCTCGAACAGCATCTCCATAGCCCTCGGCATGGCCGTGGCGGCACAGAAACAGGGTTCCAAACGCCATGTCGTGGCCGTAATCGGCGACGGCAGCATGACGGGCGGACTGGCCTTCGAAGGGCTGAACAATGTGTCGGGGACGGAGAACGACATGCTCATCATCCTGAACGACAACGACATGTCGATTGACCGCAGCGTGGGCGGAATGGGTGAATACCTGCACAAACTGCACACGAGCAGCGCCTACAACAAGTTGCGCTACTCGGCCTCGAAGACCCTCTACCGATGGGGCGTACTGAACGACGACCGCAAGGGGCGCGTCCTCAGGTTCAACAATGCCATCAAGTCGCTGCTGACGAACCAGCGCAACATGTTCGAGGGCCTGAACATCCGATACTTCGGTCCCGAGGATGGCCACAACGTAGTGGAACTGGTGAAGACCCTGCAACGCATCAAGGAGATGCGGGGACCAAAGATGCTCCACCTGCATACCATCAAGGGCAAGGGCTTCCAGCCCGCCGAGCGCGATGCCACCATCTGGCATGCCCCGGGCAAGTTCGACCCTGCCACGGGCGAGCGCATCAAGAACGAGAACAGCGAGCCGCAACCGCCCCGATTCCAGGACGTCTTTGGCGAGACCCTGCTCGAAATGGCGCGCCAGGACGAGCGCATCGTAGGTGTCACGCCCGCCATGCCTACGGGTTGCAGTCTGTGCATCATGATGAAGGAAATGCCCGAGCGCACCTTCGACGTAGGCATCGCCGAGGGACACGCCGTGACGTTCTCTGCCGGCATGGCCCGCGAGGGGCTGCTGCCCTTCTGCAACATCTACTCGTCGTTCAGCCAGCGTGCCTACGACAACATCATTCACGACGTGGCCATCAGCCGGCTGCATGTGGTATTGTGCCTCGACCGCGCCGGACTGGTGGGCGAAGACGGACCCACACACCATGGGGCCTTCGACCTGGCCTTCCTGCGCCCGATACCGGGACTGACAATTGCCTCGCCGATGGACGAGAGAGAACTGCGCCGACTGATGTTTACGGCCGCGCAAACGGGACAAGGGCCCTTTGTCATCCGCTATCCGCGCGGTCGCGGCGTAGTGGCCGACTGGCGCTGTCCGCTGGAGACGGTGGAGATAGGCAAAGGCCGCAAGTTGCGCGACGGAGGGGGCGAGACGTGTGTGCTCTCCATCGGTCCCGTGGGCAATGTGGCCGCCGAGGCCATTGAGGAGTCGGGACGCGACGTGGCGCACTACGACATGCGCTTCCTGAAGCCGCTGGACGAGGACATCCTGGAGGAGGTGGCTCGGCGCTACCGGCGCATCGTCACCATCGAGGACGGAGTCGTCACGGGCGGACTGGGCTCGGCCGTACTCGAGTGGATGGCCGCCCACGGGTATCGGCCCGAGGTCGTGCGAATGGGGCTGCCCGACAAATTTGTCGAACACGGGACTCCTGCTGAGCTCTACCACATCGTGGGGCTGGACAAGGAGGCCATAATAAAGGCTATATCATGAAAATCATCATCGCAGGCGCCGGGGCCGTCGGAAGCCATCTGGCCCAGTTGCTATCGAGAGACGACCAGGACATCGTGGTAATCGACGAGAGTCCTGAAAAGACGGATGCCCTGACCGACTCGGGCAACTACGACCTCATGACCATCAACTCGCCGACGAGCAGCATCGCCAGCATGAAGGAGGCCGGCGTGGCCCATGCCAACCTGTTCATCGCCGTCACCCCCGACGAAGCCCGCAATATCACCTGTTGCATGTTGGCCCACACGCTGGGTGCCAAGAAGACGGTGGCCCGTGTCGATAACGCCGAATACATGCAGCCGCAGTATCAGGAAATCTTCCACCGGATGGGCATCGACTCGCTCATCTACCCCGAAGTGCTGGCCGCTCAGGAGATACTGGAAGGTCTGAAGCACTCGTGGGTGCGGCAGTACTGGGAGATACATGGTGGAGCCCTCATCATGATGGGCATCAAACTGCGCGACAATGCCCACATCCTCGACGTGCCCCTGCGCGAACTCTGCCCGCCCGACGCTCCCTACCACATCGTCACCATCAAGCGCGACGACCAGACCATCATCCCCGGCGGTAACGACTCTCTGCGACTGGGCGACATTGCCTACTTCATCACCACACGCAAATACACCCAGCACATACGCGAACTCGTGGGCAAGGAGGACTACCCCGACGTGAAGAGCGTCATGATTATGGGGGGCGGCCGCATCTCCGTACACATGGCCCACAAGAAGCCCGACTGGGTTTCGATGAAGATTGTGGAACAAAGCGAGGAGCGCTGCAAACAACTCAACGACCTGCTGGAGAACGACGACATCGTGGTCATACACGGCGACGGACGAGATACGGGGACACTCGTCGATGAAGGTATCAAGAAGTACCAGGCCTTTGCTGCCCTGACGCCTGAGACCGAGACCAACATCCTCGCCTGCCTCGCCGCCAAACGCCTTGGCGTGAGGAAGACGGTGGCACTGGTCGAGAACATGGACTACGTCAACATGGCCGAGAAGCTGGACATCGGCACCATCATCAACAAGAAGACCATCGCCGCAAGCCACATCTACCAGATGATGCTCGATGCCGACGTTACGACCATGAAGAGCCTGACCATTGCCAATGCCGACGTGGCCGAGTTTGTGGCGCTCGAAGGTTCACTTATCACGCAACGCCCCATTCGCGAGCAACGCTTCCCGCAGGGCGTTACCCTGGGCGGTCTCATCCGCGACAAGATAGGTATGCCCATCAACGGCAACACGGTCGTCCAGGCCGGCGACAGCGTGGTGGTATTCGCCATCGACGGTCTCATCAAGAAGATGGACCGCTTCTTCCGCAAACCCGAAGACGGACTGGTTTCAAAGATTATCGATAAACTTTCGTAAGTCTTCCCTAAGCCTCTGATAGGGCTCGGAAAGACGGAACTTCGTGCTCTTGCGCAGCATCTGGTCGATGGGCGACTGGCGATGCTGATAGCACGAGAGTTCGTTCTGCCGTTGCTGCGAGTGCACGGCATTGCGGCGAATCTCGGCCTCGCGCTCCTTACGCAACTGGGTACAGATAGGGGTGAGCAGGGGCAGGACGACATTCTCGAACACCGCATGGCCTTGGATGTAGAGGTACGTATCCTCGGGCTTCAATCCCAGGGCAAGCAGTTCCTCGCGCAAGGGCTTATAGGTCTTCTTCCCTTGGGGATAGTGTTGTTGCATCCAGGCAATCTTTCGGTTGACTGTACGTCGCAACTGCTCGAGGCTTCGCTCGGGATGATAGGGATTGATGTTGCTCAGGGTGATGAGCCCGGCAAAGTCCATCAGCGTAAAGCGGCTGTAGCAGTCGTAGCGATAGACCCACACGTTCCAGACAAACAGTGGCCAGACGATGGTGCTGAACTCGGTCATGAAGGCCTCCAGGTTGACGATTTCTTTGTCATTAAGTGTGGCCATCACGCACACCTCGTGCAGCCCGCGCGAGTAGCACTGATAGTTCTCGATGGCATAGACGTAGGTGTGGAAGACAAAGGGGTTCTCGATGATTTCCTTCGACAGAGGGGTCTGCCCTTGCATCAAGTAGTCGTAGTCGGCATCGACGCAGGCAATGAGCGACTCGCCCAACTGGTTGCCCAACTGATTGGCCAGGACGTTCTTCTTGCCCTTCCCGAGGTTGGTCTTCGAAGGGAGCATGACCTCGAAGGTCAGTTTGTCCGACTCGAACTCATCGAGCACAGAGCGCCAGAAAAAGACATCGTCGTAGCTCTCGACATAGGCCACCACACGCCTCCGTTCCCTATCTGGCCGCAAACGGTTCGCCGCCGCCAGATACTCCGATGTCAAGTGTTCAGTAAGTCGCTTGCCCATATCGCGTCCGTTAGCCCACTATGATATCATCTACGTCGGTCACGCAATCCATCCAACCGTCCATGAAGACGGCAGGACTGTGGGTCGTCAGTATCACCTGTGCATTAGGATTGAGGTCGCGCACCAGCGAGATGAGGCGTTTCTGCCATTCGAAGTGCAGGCTTACCTCAGGCTCGTCCATGAAGAGGACGTATGGTTCGCGGTTCTGTACCAAGACGGTCAGCAGGATGATGAGCATCTGCTTCTCGCCCGAGGAGAGTTGATAAGGCTCCAACACCTCGTCGTACTGGAGGAAGCGAATCTCGTTTTCGTCGCGTTTGATAGTCTTTCCCGTCGAGGCAAACAGGTCATCTACGACATCCTGGAAGTGAGCCTTCTCGCCCACCATCGCCTGCGCCCGTTGCTGGGCATCGGGGTCACCCGAGGTCAGCAGGGCAATCATGCGGTTCGAGAGATTCACCTGATAGTCGAGATAGCGCCGCTGAAGCATGTAGAGTTGCAGGTCGAGTTCGGTCTGTAGCTTCATGTCCGAGACCTTCTGCAAGAGTTCGCCGGATATCACGCTGCGGTCGAACGAGCGTATCACGTCGAACCTTACCGAGTCGGCATCCTCCGGGCTATAGGTCAGGGTCACGCCGTCGAGGTTCCGGTCCAGGTCGCGATACTCGAGCAGTTGCTTCACAACCCGGTTCAGGATGGTCGATTTGCCCACCCCGTTCACTCCGCTTAATATATTCACTGTCGGGCTCAGTTCCCACACCACATGTCGGCGCCCACTCCACAGGGCGTCAATTTCTATTCGTTGGATGTAATCGCCTGTCTTCTTCATGGCTTCTTGTCAGTTTTTCTACGGCAAAGATAGAGTTTCAGCACGAAACTTCCAACAATTAAGGGCGAAATATTTTAGTAACAATTCATAAAAACCTTAATAATAATTAAATCAATTCGGCATATCTAACTATCAATCAGCAATAGTGTGTTTTAGAAAGTAACGAACAATCGTATGTTTTTTTGGTATGGTACTACTTTATTATTACCTTTGTATCGGTAATTAATAAAAAGTTACCGATAGTGTTTAATTACTTAATATTTAGAAACTATGAAAAGAATGGATTTGAGCTTTGCACACACAGCTCAGGGTTTTCTGAAAATGAGTGAAAAGCCCGCTGCATGCGGTAGTGCCTGTGGTACAGGTGACAAGCCTGAAGAGAAACCCGCTGCATGCGGTAGTGCCTGTGGTACAGGTGATAAGCCTGAAGAGAAACCCGCTGCATGCGGTAGTGCCTGTGGTACAGGTGATAAGTAAGCCTTGTGGATTACTTTGCTTTTCAGTGGCACATCACTGACGAGTGCGACCAACGTTGCAAGCACTGCTACATCTTTTCCGAAGGGCATCCTCGTTTAGTGACAATGCCTTGGGAGAGGATGGTGGCAGTGCTTGCAAACGTTGAGCGCATGGCCAAACGAATGCAACGCCTACCATATTTATATATAACAGGAGGTGACCCTATATTACATCCGCGCTTCTGGGACCTACTGGAGTTGCTGCATGCCCATGGCATCCCCTTCACGCTAATGGGCAACCCCTTTCATCTTACGGATGAGGTATGCAAGCGTATGCGACAACTCGGTTGTCGCAAGTATCAACTTTCACTTGACGGGCTTCGTGAGACGCACGACCGCTTCCGCAAACCTGGTTCCTACGACCGAACGCTGGCAGCAATTTCCACCATCCGCCGTTCTGGAATGCATTGCGCTATCATGACTACAGTCTCGGCCACCAACATCGCCGAGATACCATCGCTGATAGATGTTGTTGTGGAACATCAAGCAGACATCTTTGCCTTTGGACGCTACTGCCCAACGAGCGAAGACAAGGCCCACTTGGAAGCCTTTCATATCACGCCCATGCGCTATCGCCAGCTACTGGAGGCCTGTTGGAGGAAGTTCAAACTACATCGCGACAGCAATACGAGTTTCAACCTGAAAGACCATCTTTGGACTCTCTACCTCTACGAAGAAGGCATTTTCCAGATACCCGAAGGACTGACCGAGGAGACCATCTATGACGGTTGCAACTGCGGTAACTGCCATTTCACTATTTCGGCCGAAGGGAGGCTGATGGCCTGTCGCCGCTTCGAAAGCTACGTCGGATCTGTAGATGAAGATATGTACGACATCTTCTACGGGCCAAAGATGGAACAATACCGTCAGCACGAACGCTTCGAGAAATGTCGCCGGTGCCCACTTCTCCGCTTCTGTCGCGGATGTCCCGCCGTCGCCTACGGATATACGAAAAACTTCTATGCTCCCGACCCACAATGCTGGCGCATAATAGACGACTGACTTTTATGCACACACAAACCGACATCGAAACTACTTATACAAATGTCAGAAAAAATGATTAGACTCAATGCTTTTTTCACACTGAAGGAAGGCGTCAGCACTGAAGATGTGCTGGCAATTACCAACGAACTCGTAGCCAAGAGCCGACAAGACGAAGGCAACATCGGGTACGACTTGTACCAAAGCACCACCAACCCGCGCGTGTTCATGTTCTGCGAATCATGGGAGAATGCTAAGGTTCTGGATAAGCACTCCAAGGCTCACCACTTCACTGCCGCCGTGCCCAAACTGGGAGAACTGACAACCGACGGGCTGAAGATTGAAAACTTCGAGAAGTGATGCGGGCTATTGTCATTGAAAAATGCTGCAAGGCAGAGGAGTTGCACGTCTGCGAGATACCCGTGCCTGAGGTACGTCCCGGTTGGGTGTTGATAAAGGTTCATGCTGCGGGTTTGAACCACAGCGAGGCATTGTTGCGCATGTATGAGGCAGATAACGAATACATCAATACGCCTGTTGTGCCTGGCATTGAATGTGTGGGCGAGGTTGCCGACCCATCGGATTCCCACCTGACAAAGGGTGATAAGGTCATTGCCCTGATGGGGGGCATGGGACGCTCGTTCAACGGCAGTTACGCTGAGTATGCCTTGCTACCCGAAAAAAACGTATTCCGAATTAACTCCAACCTTGATTGGGTGTCACTTGCCGCTGTGCCCGAGACCTACTACACAGCCTACGGGTCGCTCTTCGAATGTTTGCGACTCACGAAAGACGATACCCTACTTGTACGCGGAGCGACCAGTACCGTCGGTCAAGCAGCCATTCAGTTAGCCAAAGCCATAGGAAGCCAGGTTATTGCAACGGGCAGGCGAAAGTCTTCCTTCGCAATGCTTCAGTCTATTGGGGCCGACTATTGTCTTATCGATGATGGGGTACTAAGTTCCGCCCCCTATGGGCAAGAACTACCGCGCCCCAATAAGATTCTGGAACTCGTCGGACCGAAGACCCTTCGCGACTCCCTGCTTACCGTCAGTCGTCCTGGCTACGTCTGCAATACAGGCATACTCGGCAATGTATTCACAGTGGAGCACTTCGACCCCATCAAATACATTCCCAATGGTGTGTTCCTGACAGGGTTCTACTCCAACTACCCGACTCAACCGAACATCGATGGGCTATTCAACCTCATCAACAGAAGCGGGATTCAGCCGCTCTATAATAGGGTTTTCACCCTCGATGAAATTACTCAAGCCCATTCTTTACTTGAAGCCGGTGGGGCTGGAGGCAAAATTATTCTACAAATATGGTAAGAGAACAAGTTATAGACCCCTTTTTCCCACAATGTCCCGTACGCAACGTGCTGAGCCGAATTGGAGGCAAATGGCCACTATTAGTTTTACTAACGCTCGACGAGGCCAAGGCGCCCCTACGTTTCACCGAGATTGAACGGAAAATTGGGGATATTTCACAGAAAATGCTGGCGCTGACACTACACGAGTTAGAGGCCGATGGGCTAATTAAACGACAAGCGTTTGCCGAGGTACCGCCTCGCGTGGAATATAGCCTTACTGAACGGACGCAGACTCTAATGCCCCTTCTTCATCAGCTTGTTGGCTGGGCACTAGACAACCTAAGCGGTATTGTCCATGACCGCGAGGTGTTCAAAGAAAAATACTCTTGAACAGTTTTCTTGCCACATCGGGGCACATGGCCTCAAGGATGGGCATGTCGGTAGGAGATAGGGGAAGAATGCGGGAGAAACCAGCCTCGGCCAGTTCCTTCCGGTCGCTCACCCGTCCGGCCACGAGCCACACGGGGACGTTATGTGTTTGCGCACGACGGAGCACGACGGAGGGCAACTTGCCCATCAAGGTCTGGCGGTCGGCATGGCCCTCGCCCGTAATGACAAGGTCGGCCGTCTGGAGGAGCGCATCGAAGTGAGCCACATCGAGCACAAGTTCTGCACCTGAGCGCCGCTCTGCACCGTAGAATTGCATCAGGGCATACCCTACCCCGCCGGCTGCACCGGCACCAGGGCAATCGGCATAGTCATGTCCCATCCGCCGGGTACTCTCTTGGGCAAAGGCATGGGCACGACGTTCCAACTCCTCCACCATCTCCTCCGTAGCCCCCTTCTGAGGGGCAAAGACACGGGCTGCGCCATTGGGCCCACAGAGTGGATTGCAAACGTCGGTAGCAATCGTAAAGTGTACGCCCCGACAGTCCGCCCCTTCCAAGGCCCGCAGCATCCCCCGTCCGCAATCGCTCGTCGCACTGCCTCCGAGTCCTACGACTACCTCCCGGACACCCTTCCTCAGGGCATCAGCGATAAGTTGACCCGTGCCGTAAGTGGTGGTCTTGAGGGGATTACGTTCTTCGGGCCGGAGGAGGCAGAGCCCTGAGGCTTGCGCCAGTTCGATGTAGGCCCTATCATTGTAAAGTAAATAGCGTGCCTCTACGGGGCGCATCAGCGGGTCCATGACCTCACACATTACCGACTGGCCTCCCTGGGCAGTATGGTGTATGGCCTCGAGGAATCCTTCTCCACCGTCGCTCACCGCAACCGATATCACTTTGGCATTAGGCCAACGGAGGAGCAAACCCTCACGAGCCGCCTCGTTGGCTTCCGAGGAAGTGAGGCAGCCCTTCAGAGAATCTATGGCAAGGAGTATGCGCATCGGAAATAGGGATTTCTACGGAACAAAGTTACAAAAAAGAGAGGACGCATGCAAGCGCAGGCGTAGCCAAGAGGGGAGAAATACCCGCACTAGGGTATTGCACATGCCGAAGAGAAAGCGTAACTTTGCGGTCATGAAACTATGGTTCTGCCTTATATGCTGCCTCGTCACGGGGCTTACGGTCGAGGCACAGGTTCTGAATCCCGACACGCTGCTCCAGGACAGTCTTGGCGACGTTACCATACGCTCGCGCCGCCCTGGCACCTTACGACTGGGAGGAGCCGAGAACGGATTCAACATAGGGCGGGAGGAACTCTTCCGGGCCGCTTGTTGCAACCTGGGCGAAAGTTTTACCACCAACCCTTCTGTAGATGTTAACTACTCAGATGCCACAACGGGTGCCCGCCAGATACGCTTATTAGGATTGAGCGGCACCTACGTACAGATGCTCACAGAGCAATTGCCCGACTTCCGAGGCTCGGCCCTTCCTTATGCCTTGAGCTATGTGCCCGGACCGTGGATGCAGAGCATACAGGTCTCGAAAGGGGCTTCGTCGGTCAGGAACGGCTATGAATCGCTGACGGGACAAATCAACATCGAGTATCTGAAACCCGAGCAAGAGGAGGGGGCCTCCCTGAACCTTTACGGCAACACCAAGAGCCGCGTAGAGGCCAACGCCGATGCAAACATCCACATACGCGGAAAGGTGAACACCGAGTTGCTGGCCCACTACGAGGACGACTTCATGCAGATGGACGGGAACCACGACGGATTCGTCGATCAGCCCAGCGTCCGGCAGGTGAACGTGCAGAACCGTTGGGACTACCTCGGACAGAAGTACATCTTCCACGCTGGGCTGGGACTCATCGACGAGAAGCGCAAGGGCGGACAGAAACATGGCGACTACAAGATAGGACTGGAGACGCGCCGCTACGAGGCTTATATGAAGCACGCCTTCGTCCTCAACCGGGACCACGGTACTAACGTGGCGCTCATGGCCAGCGGCAGCATCCACCGACTGGACGCATCGTTTGGTCACAAGACCTACAATGCAGACGAGCGCAACGGCTACATGCAACTGATGTTCGAAACCAACTTCACGGAGCGACACAACCTGTCGGCAGGCCTGAGCCTGAACCACGACGACATGGAGGACCGCGAGACGACTCCCGGCATCTACGCCCAGTACACGTTGAACCTTGGTCCTAAGCTGACGGCCATGGCCGGCCTGCGTGCCGACCACAGCAACCTCTACGGCACCTTCGTCACTCCCCGCGCCCATATCAAGTACGCCCCAGCCGACCTCGTCACCCTGCGCCTGTCGGCAGGCAAGGGCTACCGCTCGCCCCACCCGCTGGCCGAGAATCACTTCCTGCTGGCCTCGGGCCGACGATTGATTGTCGAAGCCCCTCAACAGGAGGAAGCCTGGAACACAGGACTGAGCGCCGCCTTCTACATCCCCCTGTGGGGCAAGACGCTGAAGCTAAATGCCGAGTATTACTACACTCATTTTCTACACCAAACGCTCATCGACTACGACTCCGACCCCATGGAAATTCGGCTAACGCAACTCCACGGCCGGTCGTACAGCCACACGTTCCAGGTCGATGCTTCCTACCCTATTATTGACGACATGGACCTCACCCTGGCCTACCGCCTCAATGATGTACGCGCCACTTATGGCGGCCAGTTGCTCGAGCGCCCCCTGCAAAGCAGATGGAAGGGTCTGGCCACACTGGCCTATAAACCCTCACCAGGACTATGGCAGTTCGATGTCACCTGTCAACTCAACGGTAGCGGGCGCCTGCCGGGCACGACCAGCGAGCGATTCCCCGTCTATCCCCAATTAAGTGCGCAAGTGACCCGTTGGTTCCGCCACGTCAGCATATACCTGGGCGGTGAGAACCTGACCAACTATCGCCAGCCCCATCCAATAATTGGTACCGACCGTCCCTGGAGCACTGACTTTGAGCCCACGATGATATGGGGGCCAGTCCATGGCATTACGGCTTATGTGGGCTTGCGTGTCAACCTCGGAAAAAGAATGTAAACTCCGTATTATATGAAAAAGATTTTGTTATCACTTACCTTGCTGGTGGCCACGAGCCTACAAGCCAAGGACATCAAGACTCTGGTCGTAACCACCCAGCCGCAGATGCACTGCGAAAACTGTGAGAAGAAAATCAAGGGCAACCTGCGCTTCGAGAAGGGTGTGAAACGCATCGAGACGAATCTGAAGACCAAACAGGTTACCATCACCTACGACGCCGACAAGACGTCGCCCGAGAACCTCCTCAAGGCCCTGAAGAAGATTGGCTACGAGGCTCAGCCCGTTAAGAAGCCGGCACAGTAACATAAGAAAGGGACTCCCAAGGAAAAAAATCTGCCCATGAGTGTAATTTTTCGCCACTTCGGTGCGTCTATATATTGAGAGCCCTATGGAAATGGAGAATACGGACCAAGACTTCAACGCCATCGTGGCGGCGTACAAGGAGACGATGTACACCATATGCCTCATGTACGCCCAGGACCAGGACGAGGCAAACGATATGATGCAGGAAGCGCTCATCAACCTCTGGCGTGCCCACGACTCGTTTCGCGGCGAGGCAAGCCTGCGTTCGTGGGTCTGGCGCATCTGCGTCAACACCTGCGTCTCCTATGAACGCGGCCAACGTCGCCATCGCAACACATTGCCCATCAGCGTTGCCGACCTGATGACGGCCCAGACGGACGACGACCAACAGATACGACTGCTCCACGACCGCATCCATCGCCTGCGCCCCTTCGACAGGGCGCTGGTGCTCCTATGGCTCGAGGAACTGAGTTACCAAGAGATAGGCGAGATACTGGGCATCACGGCGCAGAACGTGGGCATCCGCCTGTTCCGCATCAAGGAACAACTGCGCCGCATGTCGAACCCTAATACTGAGCAATGATGGAACAACAGCACACGACCGACGAACTGCAGGCACTCAAGGCCCCGATGGCCTTGTTGCGGGAGCGACTGCACAGGGAGGACATTGTCTCCCTCGACCAGATACGCGAGTCCATCGCCCAACTCGCCCATCGCCTGCGCCCACGTTGGTGGAAGATGGTCCTATGGTTGCTGATGGCCACCTACTGGCCGTTCCTCCTCATCACTGAGGGCACAAGGAGTTGGCAACAGGTTCTGCTCTATGCCTTCTTATTCCTTGCCTGTCTCCAAGCTGCCTACGACCGGTACCAGCGACGCAAGCGCTTCGACCGCCTCATGCAGGACGACAAAGACCTGGCCAAGCTACTGGGCCACATCGAGCGCATGCGTAAGGACTATAGTTACGTTTACATGGAAACGCCCTACTACTGGCTTGTGCCGCTGGTGCCTGCCACCTACCTCATCCTAAGCGAATACCTCACGCCCACAGGCCGTTACGTGCTGATTGGCGCACTGGCCGTCGGGCTCATCGTGCTCTTCCATGTCATCAATCGCATCTTCAAGAAGCACATCCACCTCATCAACGACATTACCGCCAACCTCAATCGCCTCTACTGGGGCAACCAAGAGGAACTGGACGAAGCACTCGACATCCTGCACCAAGACAGCAAGGAAGGACAGGCCGACACCTAAGAGAACAGACACCGACACCTAAGAGGTTGGGGCAAAACCTATAGGTGTCTTGCTTGTAAGACGCGCATCTTACAGCCAAAAGACGCGCATCTTACACGTGAAAGACGCACATCTTACAGCCGAAAGACGCGCGTCTTACAAACCTATCACCTAAGAGAATCGGACGGAACGAGTAAGAGAATCGGTCCAGACACCTAAGTGTCCGGGCCGAAGACAGGGCAAGCGGGAAGGCTTGCATGGGTCAGAGGAAGAGGAAGATGGCAGGCGTCTTCGAGAGGTCAGGCAATTGCCGACGGCGCCACTCCGATACGGTGTGGGTCTGCACCCATTCGTCCTGTGTCGTAAGGCCCGCTGCCACGCAAAGGCGCGTCTTGGGACTGAGCGTGCGGACAAGGGTATCGAAGAGACGACGGTTGCGGTAGGGGGTCTCGATGAAGAGTTGCGTCTGGCGCTCGTGCTGGGCACGTTTCTCCAACACCTGCAGGCGCCGCGCCCGTTCGCCCTCGTCGATAGGCAAGTAACCGTTGAAGGCAAAGCTCTGACCATTCAGTCCGCTGGCCATGACGGCCAGAATCATGCTGTTGGGTCCTACAAGCGGGACGACACGAATGCCCCGATGCTGGGCGATGGCCACCACGTCGGCACCCGGGTCGGCTACGGCCGGGCATCCCGCCTCGCTGATGACTCCGACGGGCAGTCCCTGGGCGATAGGTTTCAGGTAAGAGAGAAAGCGGGACTCATCCGAATGCTTCCCCATCTCATAGAAAGTGCTGTCGTCGATGGGGAACTCCCTATCGACGCGACGAAGGAAACGGCGCGCCGTCCTGACCTCCTCGACGATGAAGTGGCGAATCTGGCGTATCAACTCAATGTTATAGGGGGGCAGCACCTGCTCTGGCGGAGTGTCACCCAGCGTGCAGGGGATTAGGTATAGAGCTGTTTCCATGTTTTCTTTCCTTTAACGTGATACTGCCAAAGCAAGGAGAAGCGGGACTGTTCGGGCACGGACTTAAGTATGGCCCGGCGGAGGTTCTCTTTCCTGTCGTTGCGGAACTGGGGACGGAGGCGCCAGAAATCGCGACGCGCACGCCAAACGGCCAAGGCCGAACGGTACTGGCCCCGCAGGATGAAGCGGAGACTGGCAAGGGCATCGAGCCAGAAGCGCAGGAACATGACCTTCCACAGGCGGTCGTCGGGCAGGTTCTTATAGAGGAGCAGCAGGTTGTTGCGGAAGTTCAGGTAGTCCTTCTTCGGATTGCCCTGAGGCAAAGTCCCGCCGCCCAGATGGTAGGCCACGCTTTGTGGCACGCAGACCACCCCGCGACCGCGACTGCGAAGACGCCAGCAGAGGTCGATTTCCTCCTGATGGGCAAAGAAGCGCCCGTCGAGTCCGCCGACCTCCCAATAGTCACGGCTGCGGATGAGCAAGGCGGCGCCTGTAGCCCAGAGCACGGGCACGACGTCGTCGTACTGCCCATGGTCCTGCTCCACCGTTCCCATGAGACGGCCGCGGCAATAGGGATAGCCCAAGGCATCGACAAAGCCTCCGGATGCTCCGGCATACTCGAACATGTCGGGAGCCCATTGGCACAGCAACTTGGGTTGGCAGGCGGCCACCTCCGGGTGTGCTTCCATATACGAAAGCATGGGCTGGAGCCAGCCGGCACGCACCTCGACGTCACTATTCAAGAGCAGGTAATAGGGGGCGTCTATCTCTCGCAGGCCACGATAATAACCCTCGGCAAAGCCATAATTGCGGTCGAGCCGGACAATGCCGACCTCGGGCATCTCTCGCTCAAGCCACGAGAGACTGTCGTCGGTAGAACCATTGTCGATGACCACGACGTTGGCCTCTGGCGAGTTCTCGACCACCGAGGGCAGGAAGCGGCGCATCATGTCGAGACCGTTCCAGTTCAGTATTGCTATGGTTAGTTGTTTCATACAATCTCTCCTGTTAAAGCCGTCTCGTCGGCATTCCACCCCGTGAGCCGGACTTGGACAATCTGGTTATCTCGGATAGTGGAACAGAGCTCCACCTTGATGTAGTTATCGGTAAACCCGCTGAGCATGCCCTTACGCTTGCTATGCTCGAGCAGGACGGGACGCACCGTGCCTATATATTGAGTATAGAACGCACGCGTGTGCGCACGCGAGATGTCAAGCACCTGTTGGCTGCGTTCCTTCTTCTCCTGCGGGCTAACGCGATGCGGAATATTCAGCGCCTTCGTGCCGGGTCGCTCGCTGTAGCTGAAGACGTGGTACTGGCTGACGGGCTGACAATCCATAAAGCGACGAGCTTCCTGGAAGAGTTCGTCGGTCTCGCCCCGCATGCCCACGATGACATCAACCCCGATGAAGGCATCGGGCATCAACTCGCGTATGCGTTGCATCTTCTGAGCAAAGAGACTGGTATCATAGCGTCGGTGCATCAGGCGCAGCACTTCGTCGCTGCCCGACTGCAGGGGTACGTGGAAGTGAGGCATGAAGGCACGACTCCCTGCGCAGAAGCGCAAGACGTCGTCGGTAAGCAGATTGGGCTCGATGCTGCTGATACGATAGCGCTCGATGCCCTGCACCTGGTCAAGTGCCTCGATGAGCTGGAGGAACGACTCGCCTGTCGTCCGGCCAAAATCGCCGATATTGACACCCGTCAGGACGATTTCCTTGCCTCCCTGTCGGGCTACCTCCTCAGCTTGGGCCACGAGTGATGCGACAGAGCCATTGCGACTTCGGCCTCGGGCGAAGGGTATCGTGCAATAGGTACAGAAGTAGTCGCACCCATCCTGCACCTTCAGGAAGTAACGGGTGCGGTCGCCACAAGAGCAGGAGGGGACAAATGCCATATTCTCTGTGCCCTCTGTCTTCTCTGTGCCCTCTGTGAAATGATTGCATATCATTTCCACTGCCCTACCCTTTTCGTTGGAACCGAGGACGAGGGAGACACCCTCGATTTTCGAAATATCCTCGGGGCGTAGTTGGGCATAGCACCCGGTAACGACAACAAAAGCCCCAGGATGGAGTTTCACCAGTCGGTGGATAGCCTGACGACACTTGTGGTCGGCGACCTCGGTCACGCTACAGGTATTGATGAAGCAGATGTCGGCTTGCTCGTCTTTTCGGGCACGAGTGACCCCCATGTCCTCAAGGCGTTGGGCGACGGTGGAGGTTTCGGCAAAGTTCAGTTTACAACCCAAAGTGAAGTAAACGGCCTTCCTTCCTGCTAATGTAGTCTCTGAAATCATGCTGCAAAGGTACTAATAAGTGCTCAAAACACCAAATATTGAAAAAAAAATGAAAAAAAGTGGCCCTAAGTGATACAACGTATTGAAAAATGTCGTAACTTTGCACCGGTTTTAAAAGCAATTGATTGTTTTATTAATTTAACTAAAGAGAAAAATGAAAAAGTTAGCATTCTTGTTCGTAGCTGTTGCAGCTATTTCTTTCGCTTCTTGCGGTAACGGTACTCAGCAGGCTGAGGCAGTTGACACGCTGGCCGTTGACACCACCGTAGCTGAGGTAGTTGACACTACTATCGTTGACACCCTCGTTGAGGCTGTTGAAGAGGCTGTTGAAGCTGTAGTTGCTGAGTAATCAGTAGTCTTACGGACAATAAGTCTTGAGGGATTGCACGGAAGTGCGGTCCCTCTTCTTTTTTTGTGTACGGCAGGAGGCGGGCTGGGGAAAAGAAAAGACCCCGATGCCTCACGGCATCAGGGTCTGGCAATAATAATTCTAAGAAACACTTAACACAACTCCCTGCTTATTCAGCAGCGGGAGTTTCTTCTTCTACTTCTGCTTCAGGAGCAACCTCTTCGACTACTTCCTCAACCACCTCTTCGACAACCTCTTCCTGGGCTGCTTCGGCGGGAGCCTCTTCCACTGCGGGAGCACCCTCGGCGATGACGGTGAAGGGAATCTCAGCGCTAACCTCCTTGTGGAGCTTGACGGTAGCTACATAGTCGCCTACAGTCTTCACGTCCTTCACGACGATGCGCTTGCGGTCGATGTCGAAGCCGAGCTTTGCCAGTTCGTCGGCAATCTGGAGCGAGTTCACGCTGCCATAGATAGAGCCAGAGTTGCTCACCTTGGTAGCGATAGTCAGGGCCACACCCTGAAGCTTATCGGCTACAGCCTGGGCAGCCTCCTTAATCTTGGCCAGCTTAACGGCCTGCTGACGCAGGTTCTCGGCCAGGACCTTCTTGGCGCTCTCACTGGCGATGACGCCCTTTCCGGTGGGGATAAGATAGTTACGTCCGTAACCAGACTTCACATTCACGATATCGTTCTTGTAACCCAAGCCGATAACATCTTCTTTCAGAATAATTTCCATAATCTTACCTCCTACTTAGTTATTTCATCATATCAGTTACGAAGGGCAGCAGGGCAAGGTGGCGGGCACGCTTAACGGCCTGAGCCACGCGACGCTGGTACTTCAGCGAGGTGCCTGTGATGCGGCGGGGCAGAATCTTACCCTGCTCGTTCAGGAACTTCTTCAGGAACTCGGGATCTTTGTAGTCGATGTACTTGATACCGCTCTTCTTGAAACGGCAATACTTCTTACGCTTCGTGTCGATAGCAGGAGCGTTCAGATAACGGATTTCACTTGCTTGCTGTGCCATAGTTTAAGCCTCCTCCTTTTTAGATTTGTTTCTTCTCTTTTCAGCATACTCGGCGGCATACTTCTCGTTCTTGATGGTCAGGAAGCGGATGACACGCTCGTCGCGGCGGAAGTTCACCTCCAACTTCTTGATGAGTTCGGGCTGAGCCTTGAACTCGAACATCACATAGAAACCCGTAGATTTTTTCTGGATAGGATAAGCCAACTTCTTCAGGCCCCACTGCTCTTCGCTGATCAGTTCAGCACCACCATCGGTGAGCAGGCCCTTGAACTTGTTTACCGTTTCCTTCATCTGATCATCAGACAAAACGGGAGTTAAAATGAAAACGGTTTCGTACTGGTTCATAATACCTTTTAATTGGTTAATAAATTGATTTTTTGCATAAAGCGGTGCAAAGGTACAACATTTTCACGACACGGCCAAAACTTTCCTGCCCCATTTTCGCTTTTTTCTCGATAAAAGATTGTATCTTTGCAATCGAAACAAGCTAAACGCATACCATGAAACGAACTACACTCCTGTGTCTGCTCGCCCTTATGGCCACGTTATCGGCAAGGGCGCAGATGGCAGCCTCGCGCTACGCCACACTACTTGCTGCCAAGAATCTCATGCTCACCACCACCCAGGGTACTACCTACTACTACCTGGTCAGTTCTAACGACTCGCCGATGCTCCACCTCACAGCCGACTCTGTGCACATCGGGTACGATACGTTTGCCAAGTCCAAGATACGCCAGATGCGTTTCCACGCCCTGCCCCGCCTTATCTTGGACGAGGACAGCCTGACCTGGAGCAAGACGAAGACCCTCGACCACGGGCTCGTAGCCCTGCGCCGCGAGCTTGTGTTGGGCGAGTGGAACTCACTCGTTCTGCCCATAGAACTTACGGGGCGCCAGATATGTGAAGCCTTTGGCGAGGACGCGCAGGTGGCCACCGTACGCGGCATAGCCGAAGACGACCAGACGGTCGTTGAGTTCCAGAGCCTCGAAGTGACGCCTGATGCCGTCGTCATGAAGGCCAACTACCACTATCTCGTACGCCCGACCAAGGAGGCCGATGTCTCATCCACAACCAGTGTTACGGGCTTTGCCACTTCACGCATCAAGGGCCCCATCTACCTTCTGCCCGATGTCTCGATGAAGGCCAACCAGTCGGCTCGCTACCAGACGATTAAGTCCGACGACGAGGCGACTCAAGTGCGCTTCCGCGGTACCTACGTAGCCCTCGACGGCTCTACACGCACGACCAACAAACTCTTGGCACCAGGTGTCTATACGCTGGACGACGAGAGCCACCAGTTCCAGCTTCGCGAAGACTCCACGGCCCTGCTGGCCTTCCGTTCGTGGATTCAGGACATCAGCGCCGAGCCCCGCCCCCTGCGTTTCTATATCGACGGTGTGGAGATGACCGACGGGATTGCCGATGTTAGCGTCACCGATAACGTCAATGCCAACAACGCCATCTTCGACCTCTCCGGACGTCGCGTCGCTACACCCACGCGCAAGGGCATCTATATTATTAACGGTAAAAAAGTCGCCATCAGATGAAAAAGATAATCCTTACCCTCACCCTGCTCTGGGGCGTAGCCAACCTGCAACTCACTGCTTTGCACTTCGGACTGGGCTTCGTACAAGCCCAAGAGGACACCCTCTGGATACGTTACGACGACCGCTTCAAGGCCAACGGCCGACTTTTGCTTACGGGCATTGACAGCCTCGAGGTCAAGTCCACCCAGTTCCGATTCTATGCCAACGACGGCACCTCGCGCGCACAGATATACACCCAACTCGTGCCCACCGACGAGGCTAGCATGCAGTTCACCAACCCCGGTCGTATCCTGCTCAAACCCAGCATCTACTCCAGCACCAACTACACCAACGCCTCGGCCACTCAGGGCTACAACTTCCAACACATGGTCGAGGGCGAGCACTTTGCCGTCTTCTGGGACGTGCGCTACGGCGAGAACGCAGCCAAGATACAATATCCCGGCGACGGCAACGTGGCCAATGCCAATACGGTGCTCTCCATCGGCGAGAACTGCTGGAAGAAGTACTGCGAACTCGGTTTCATGAAACCCGGTGAGAGCACGACCGACCGATACAAAATCCAGCTCTACATCCCCTACCAGAGCGAATGGCGAGCCGACGCCTCGGGTACCGACGGAGCCTCGGGCGGCAAGACCGGCATCGGCCACTTCAACCCCTGGGCAGCCAATGCCCGCGGAGGCCATACCATCGCCCACGAGGTGGGGCATACCTTCCAGTACCTCGTCTCGGCCGACCTGGGCATGAGCCACGGCTTCAACTACGGCTATGGCGACGGAGCCTCGGGCGGTAACGGCTGGTGGGAGAGCTGTGCCAACTGGCAAGCCTACAAGGTCTATCCCAGCCGCCAGTTCACCGACGGCGAGTACTTCGAGGGCCATCTGCCCCTCCACCACCTCAACCTGCTCCACGAGGACTGGCGCTACCAGAACTGCTTCATCCAGGACTGGTGGTGCATGAAGCACGGCCAGGACTTCGTAGGCCGCCTGTGGCGCGAATCCAACAAACCGGAAGACCCCGTCGAGGCCTACAAACGCCTGTGCGGACTCAGTCAGGCGGAGTTCTGCGACGAACAGATGGAGGGCTACATGCGCATGGCCACATGGGACATCGACGGCATACGCGACGCCGCCCGTAGCCGCATCGGCCAACACCAGGGTGTCAACCACATCAAACTGGCCCAAGGCCAGACCGACACGTGGCAAATCGACTCTGCCCACTGCGTCCAGAACTATGGCTACAACATCATTAACATGGCCACAGCCAAGGCAGGCACCACCGTACGCGCCCACTTCCACGGCATTGTCGGCGAGAAGGGCTACCGTTCCGTCCAACCCTCTCGGGCCGGATGGCGCTACGCCTTCGTTGCCCTTACCAGTTCTGGCCAGCGACTCTACGGCGACATACAGAGCGAGGCCGACGGTGTGGCCGAACTGACACTGCCCAGCACCATCACGCGCCTCTTCTTCGTCGTCATGGGTGCCCCCACTACCCACTGGCGCCATCCCTGGGACGATAACCCCCAGAACGACGAGCAGTGGCCCTATCAGGTACGTTTCGAAGAAACCAAACCATTGGGGAAGTGAATTTTTCGCCGAATTGTTTCGCCGTCTCGATTTTTTTGTGTTACTTTGTAATCGAATAATGCGAATTTAAAAACAAAACATACACATAACGTCATGAAAAAGTATCTTGGAATCCTCCTTATCGTGCTGGGCGCCCTCGTGCTGTTCCTCAGCTATTGGCTCGAACTGGTAGATTACAATCCCGTGCAGTTCACCGGCCTTGGCCTCATCCTTGCAGGCCTCATCGCCCACATCTTCATCACGAAGAAGACGAAGTAACCGGGCCCACACAAAGAAAGAAACAACTGAGGGTGTCCCAGTATCTGGGGCACCCTCAATCGTTTTTATTATCAGTCAGCTACTGTCAACCTGGGGTTGTGCCACCAATGGCACCGGGTTGTGCCACCAATGGCACGGAGTTGTGCCACCGATGGCACGGGATTGTGTCACCTATGGCACGGGGATGTGTCCTTAGGCGTGCGGTTCCTCGGTAATGGCAATGATGCCGTCGGGGACGATGAGTTTGTAGCCCTTGCCATGGACGTTATTGATTTCGACCTCGGGGTCGTCCTTCAGGTGCTTGCGCAGTTTGGTGATATAGACATCCATCGAACGGGCGTTGAAGTAATTGTCGTCGATCCAGATGGTCTTGAGTGCCATCTCGCGCAGCAGTACGTCATTGGCATGGGAGCAGAGCAGGACGAGGAGTTCGCTCTCCTTGGTGGTGAGTTTCGACTGGTGGTCGCCGATGGTGAGCAGCTGGCGCTGGATGTCGAAGGTGAAGCGGCCAAGCTTGTACTGAACGACGGGGAGGGTCTGAGGCCCGTGGACACGGCGCAGGATGGCCTCCATGCGGAAGACGAGTTCGTCCATCGAGAAGGGTTTCGTCAGGTAGTCGTCGGCGCCAATCTTGAAGCCCTCGAAGATGTCCTCCTTGAGGTTCTTGGCGGTGAGGAAGATGATGGGCACCTGGGCGTTGATTTCACGTATCTCCTTGGCCAGGGTGAAGCCGTCCTTCTTCGGCATCATGACGTCGAGCACACACATGTCGAAGTGGCTCAGGACGAAAGCGCGGTAGCCAGCCTCGCCGTCGAGGTAGAGTTGGGCATCGTAGCCCTTGGCTTGCAGATATTCGCGGAGGAGCATGCCGAGGCTTTCGTCGTCCTCACAGAGCAGAATGCGTTGTTTGGTATCCATAGTCGTTATGATTTGAGTGTGGGTAATGTTATCGTAAAGGTAGTGCCCTGTCCGTGCTCGCTCTCGACGCGGATGGTGCCCTTGTGCTGGCGTACGATGTTGCGCACGTAGGCCAGTCCGAGGCCGAAGCCTTTGACGTCGTGCTGGTTGCCGGTATGGACGCGGTAGAACTTCTCGAAGATGCGCTTCTGGTCCTCGCGGCGGATGCCGATGCCGTTGTCCGATATGGAGAAGAGGTACTTGTTGCCCTGGTTACGGCTTTGTACCAGGAGGTGGAGGGGCACCTCGTCGCGACGGTACTTGACGGCATTGTCCAGGAGGGTGGAGACGACATTGGTAAAGTGCATCTCGTCGAAGTAGATGTTGGGATTCTCGGCCTCCAGCTGGGCCTCAATATCGCCACCCAGGCGCTCTACCTTCAGGGCGAAAGAGGTGCCGATGACGTTCTCGATGAGTTCGTCGGCATTCAGTTCTACGGGCTTCAGGGCTATGTTGTCGTGGTCGTAGAGCGACATCTGCAGGACCTTCTCCACCTGGTAGCGCAGGCGCTTGGTCTCGGTGTCGATGACACGGCCCAGGCTGTCGTACATGGCAGGCGACTTGGTGACACTCTTGTCGGCCAGCATCTCGGCAGCCAGGGAGAGGCTGGCGATGGGGGTCTTGAACTCGTGGGTCATGTTGTTGACGAAGTCGTTCTTCATCTCATTAATCTTGCGCTGGCGCACGAAGAGGTAGATGGTGAACATGAAGGTGAAGAACAGGATGATGGTAAACACGAGTGCCGGAGCCATCAGTCGGGCCACGCCGAGGACATAGCGGTTGCGGCTGGGGAAGTGTACGCGCACGATGCCCATCTTATTGGCCGGGTCGTTGCGGAAGAGCGTCTGCGTATAGGAGTAGTCCTCGCCTCGTTCGTCGTAGTCGGGACAGCGATAGACCTCGCGCCCGTCGCTCGTCGAGATGGTGAAATGGAAGGGCAACGTGACGCCGTTCTGCTCCAGGGCCACGCGGATGCAGGCATCGAGGAACTTCGTGTTGATGCGTTCCTCGAAGGAGTGCTCGCTGGCGCTGTATAGAATGCTGTAGATGACCTCGTCGAGGATGTCCTTCTGATAGAGGTAGGCATTGCGCACGGCCATGCGGAACTGCTGGCTCGAGACACCGTAGATGGGCCGTTGGTTCATGCCCAGGGAGAGGCGAGGCAGGGTGCTGATGGTGTCGAAACGCTGTACGCCCATCAGGGTCGGGTTGCCCAGTATCTTGGTGGCGTGAGGCGACTGGGCGTCGTCATCGACCTGCGTAAGGTCATCGACATAGTTGCTGACCACGCCCTCCAGATACGTAAAGGTCTCGTTTCGCTCGAGGTCGTGCGAGGCTCGGTCGAGGCTGCGCTTTACGCTCTCGTCGAACTGGTCCTTGCGCATCTTCACCATCATGCCCGTGTATTGGGCCTGCAGAATGAGCAGTACGACAAAGCTGATGCCGATGATGATGCTGGTTATCCAAAGTACGGAACGTTTCATAGGGCAAAGATACGCGAAATGTTAAAAACAAAAAGAAGGAGAGCGAAAGATTCGCCCTCCTTTTTAACAAGATTAACAATTCCGAGCCGTTCTGCGTCCGGAATCGAGCATAAACGAATTATTCGGCTTCTTCGGCCTCGTGCTCCTTGACGAGCTTCTGCTGTACGTCGGCAGGCACCAGTTCGTAGCTTGCGAAGGTCATGGAGAAGCTGGCGCGGCCACCGGTAAGGCTGCTCAGTGCGGTGCTGTAGGAAGCCATCTCCTTCAGGGGCACGCGTGCAGCGAGTTTCTCGTAGCCCGACTCACTATTCATACCCATAATCATGGCGCGACGGCCTTGGAGATCGCTCATCACGTCGCCCAGTTTGTCGCTCGGCACGAGTACTTCTACGTCATAGATGGGCTCCAGAATCTTCGGTCCTGCCTCGCGGAAGGCCTGGGCAAATGCCTGACGGCCGGCAAGCATGAAGGAGAGTTCGTTAGAGTCAACCGGGTGCATCTTACCATCATATACTATCACGCGCACGTCGCGGGCGTAGCAACCCGTCAGCGGGCCTTGTTCCATGCGCTGCATGATACCCTTGAGGATGGCGGGCATGAAGCGTGCGTCGATGGCACCACCTACTACGGAGTTGATGAAGACGAGCTTGCCACCCCACTCGAGGTCGATGACTTCCTCGCTCTTGGCGTTGATGCGGAACTCCTGACCACCGAAGCGGTAAACCTCCTGCGTGGGCGTACCCTCGACGTAAGGCTCGACGATGAGGTGCACCTCACCAAACTGACCGGCACCACCCGACTGCTTCTTATGGCGATAGTCGGCACGGGCAGCCTTCGTGATGGTCTCGCGATAGGGCACCTTGGGCTCGTCGTACTGGATTTGTATCTTCTCGTTGTTCTCCATACGCCACTTCAGGGTGCGCAGGTGGAACTCGCCCTGGCCATGTACCAGAATCTGGCGCAACTCCTTCGACTGCTCAATCTGCCACGTGGGGTCTTCCTCACGCATCTTCTGCAGGGCGTTCATCATCTTCTCGGTATCGCTCTCGTTGACGGCACGGATGGCACGCGAGAACTTCGTGTTGGGATACTTGATGAAGTCGAAGCGGTTGTCGGCATTCTTATCGTTCAGAGTGTTGCCCGTCTTCACGTCCTTCAGTTTCACGGTGCAACCGATGTCGCCAGCAACGAGTTCGTCAACCTTGATACGGTTCTGGCCTGCGCAGCAGAAGAGCTGAGCCATGCGCTCCTTCGAACCGCGGTCGGCATTGGTCAGGTCGTCGCCTTCGTGAACCTTACCGCTCATTACCTTGAAGTACATAACCTCACCGATATGGGGCTCGACGCTGGTCTTGAAGAAGAACAGGCTGGTGGGAGCATTCACGTCGGGCTTAACCTCTACGCCACGGCTGTTGGCGACGGCAGGCATCTCGTCCACGAAGGGTACGACATTGCCCAGGAACTCCATCAGACGGCGAACGCCCATGTCCTTACCGGCACAAACGCAGAATACGGGATAGATGCCACGCATGGCCAGTCCCTTGCGGATGCCCTCGCGCATCTCGTCCTCGGTCAGAGTCTCGCTCTCGAAGAACTTCTCCATCAGGGCCTCGTCGTTCTCAGCAGCTGCCTCCACGAGTGCATGGTGCAGTTCGGTAGCCTTGTCGAGTTGGTCGGCGGGGATGTCTTCGATGGTGGGAGCACCGCCTTCGGGGCCCCAAGAGTACTTCTTCATCAGCAGCACGTCGATAACGGCATTGAAGTCGGGACCAGTCTTCACGGGATACTGGATGGGCACAACCTTGGAGCCGTAGATTTCGTGCAACTGCTCCAGCACGCGGTCGTAGTCGCAGTTCTCGTCGTCGAGTTGATTAACGAGGAAGATGACGGGCTTCTTCAGCTTTTCGGTGTAGCGGAAGTGGTTCTGAGTACCTACCTCTACGCCTGCGGAACCCTTGAGCAGCAGCACGGCTGCATCGGTCACGTTCAGGGCCGTGATGGCAGCGCCTGCGAAGTCGTCACTGCCGGGGCAGTCGATGAAGTTGAGTTTCTTGCCGTTCCACTCGGTGTGGAATACGGTGCTGAATACCGAGTAGCCATACTCGTGCTCAACGGGGAAATAGTCGCTAACGGTGGTGTGCTGCGAGACACGTCCGCGACGCTTGATGATGCCTGCTTCGAAGAGCAGGCTCTCTGTGAGGGTTGTCTTACCTGCACCATCATTGCCCAGGATGGCAATGTTCTTGATCTCATGAGTTTGGTAAACTTTCATAATATTAGTTTTTAAGTTTGTGATAATTGCTCTTTTCGGGGGCTATGGGCCCATTGGGTGTGCAATTTAGCAAAATCCCGCGAGGTGACCAAAACTTCATGCCGTTTTTTCGTCACAAAGCACGAAAAAAGCACAAGGCGGAGGTGTTTAACCCTTTTTTCACTACCTTTGCCATCAGAAGTATATTTAATTCTCAAGTATCATGAAGAAACTGATTGTCATCCTTGCAGCAGGCCTGTTTCTGCTGACGTCGTGCTACGAGAGTCCGAGGGCTACGGCCGAGAGTTACATGACCGCCGTGCAGAAGGGCGACTGGAAGACGGCGCTCGACTACACCGCATTGGAACCAGAGGAGAAGGAACTCATCATCTCGCTCCTGGGCGAGACCACCGACCAAGCCATCGAGAAGCGCAACCAGATAGAGCAGTTCGAGGTCGTGGAGGAGGAACTGGGCGAGGACGGACGTACGGCCAACATCCGGGTGAAGGTGACCTTCGGCGATGGACACGAACAGGAGCAGACCATCCCCTTGGAACAGGACGCACAGGGGCGTTGGCTGGTGAAACGCATCAACTAACCCCCCTGGCCGATGGCGGGACTCTACATCCATATCCCCTTCTGCCAGAGCAGGTGTGTCTATTGCGACTTCTACTCCACCACCCTACCTCGGGTGTGGCAGATGCCTTACGTGCGCGCTTTGGTGGAAGAACTGAGGATGCGCCGGGCGGAGTGTGGTCCACAGGTGGAGACCCTGTATCTGGGCGGCGGCACACCCAGCCAACTCTCGCGCGAAGCCCTACTCAAACTGTTTGAGGGGATAAGGGCGCACGCAGCACTATCGCCCACGGCCGAGATAACCATCGAAGCCAACCCCGACGACATCAGCCCCAAGTGGATAGAGACCCTGAGGGAGACACCCGTCAACCGGGTCAGCATGGGGGTGCAGTCGTTCGACGACGGCATACTGCGCACGCTCCATCGCCGCCATACGGCCGAACAGGCGCGCAGGGCAGTCGGCATGCTGCAAGAGGCTGGATACGACAACCTGAGCCTCGACCTCATCTATGGGCTTCCCGGCCAGACTTTGGAAGCGTTCGGCGCTGACGTAGCGACCGTGCTCTCCCTCGGCGTGCCCCACCTGTCGGCTTATGCCCTGCAATATGAGTCGGGGACGCAACTCTACGAGATGCGCCGGCAGGGCCTCATCGAGGAGGCCGACGAGGAACTGAGCCTCAGCTGCTACCAACGACTGATAGACCTCGCGGAGGGGGCAGGACTGGAGCATTACGAGATATCGAACTTTGCCCGGCCGGGACGTCGCTCCCGCCACAACTCGTCGTATTGGACGGGGGCGGCCTACGTAGGACTGGGAGCGGGGGCGCACAGCTACGACGGGGCCCGAAGGCGGAGCAGCAACGGGGAGGACCTGGCCGAGTACATCCGCAGTATAGAGAAAGGCGAACGGCCGTGCGACGAAGAAGTTCTGGACGACGACACCCTGTACAACGAACTCGTCATGCTTCGGCTACGCACCCGCGAGGGGTTGTACTTGCCCGAGGTGGAGGTTGTATATACCCCCGAGCGTCGGTTGTATATATCCCGGATGGCCGAAAGAGCAATCAAGACCGGATGGCTGACGGAAAAGGCGGATGGGCATCTCTGCCTCACCCGCCAAGGTTTGTTTGTCAGCGACGACGTGATTTCCGACCTAATGGCCTAAAACTCCTGATAACTGATTTCGTAGAAGCAGGGATAGACGTTGCTCGTGGCGTCCTCCGTGCCTTGGCTATGGGGCACAATCATGCGCACGAGTGCAATGCCTTCGTCCCCGGTCTTCTGGCGGCCCAGATTAATGTAAGAGAGGGGCACAATCCATCCTTTGGGGACAGCCGTCTTACCATATATCATATACATGGCTCCGCCGCCTTTTTCAATATCAAAGCTAGCACTAATGGTGCCAGAGTTATTGCTGGCAAGCAAGACATCTGGGTTTGTTGCCCAATAGGGAGCAATGTCGGTGGTCTGTAGCGAGTCGCCCAGGATGTTGTACTCCCAATAGCGGCAGAGGATGCGCTTCGTCTCGCCATGCTGAAGTTTTTCGCCCGGGCCCTTACGCACAATCTGCATGTATATGCCCGTACTGCCAAAGAATACGAACTCGTTCTTCGAGACGTCGGTCATCGAGTCCTGAGCCTCGAACTGCTCTTGCGTGATGACGTTCATCTTACTGATGTTGAGCAGGGTGTCGTTGTTGGCACCCATCAGTATCACGGGGGCACGCTCGAGGAAGGCATCCACCACCTTGCGCTCCTTCTTCTTCTGGTCGGCATACGACTCATCATCCTTACAACTCGTTACGGCTGTGCCCACGAGCACCAAGCCCAATATTACCATTAATAGTTTCTTCATTATCCCTAGGTATTACGTATTAATCTCTTAGTTTATCGGCAAAGGACGCCAAGGCGTTGTGCACCACTTCCCTGGCCTCTTCCATCGTCATCCGCAGGCTTCCCCCCGAGGCATTCTTGTGACCACCGCCATTGAAGAACTGGGCACACAACTCGTTGCAGGGGAAGTCATCGACGCTACGGGTGGAGACGCGTATGAGGCCCTTTTCCTCCGTATCCTCACGCAGGAAGATGCTCAGGCGCATGCCCTCCATCTCCAGAGGCATGTTGACGAAGCCCTCCGTGGCCCCGTTCTTGGTCTTGAAGCGCAGGCGCTCCTCATTGGTCATCGTGATGAGTGCGGTATGCAGTTCGGCCATGACCTCCATCTTGACGTAGAGCAGATAGCCCAACAAGCGGAAGCGGCCCTCGGTATGGGTATAGAAGACGTTGCGATAGATACGGTCCTTGTCGATGCCCGTCGTAAGCAGCAGGCCAATGGCCTCATATATCTCCGGCCGGTTCGAGGCGTAGGAGAAGTTGCCCGTATCCGTCATCATGCCCGCATAGATGGCCGTGGCCACCTCGGGAGTCAGGTACTGCGTCCAGCCCATGTCAAGCATCACCCTGAGCAGTAGTTCGCAGGTGCTGCACATCTCGGGATGGGAGAGCGTGAGCCGACAGATGGGAGAGGGGTCGATGTGGTGGTCAATCATCAGCATGGGCACCTCGAGGGCCAGCACCTTGTTGGCCAGGAGTTCGGTCATGCGCATGGGGGTATTGAAGTCGAGCATCACAACGAGGTCGGCCTGCCCGAGGGCGGTGTCCACCTTATAGTGTTGGCGATCGCCCAGGAGCACCTCCCCCGCCGTAGGTATCCACTGGAGGAAGAGTGGGAAGTTATTCGGGGCTATGGCAGTAACCTCCTTACCCATCTGCCTCAGGACCAGGGTCAGGGCGGCCATGCTCCCTATGGCATCTCCGTCGGGGTTCTTATGGCAGAAGAGCACCACCCGACGGGCATCGCCCACGAGCCTCCCGAGTTGTACGATTTCGTCTTGTGTCAGTAGTTGTGTCAGCATCTCAATTTTTCTTTCCCAAAATAATGTTCACCAAGGCCGTCACGTCGGCAATGGTTCGCTCGCCGTCCTCGTTCACGTCGGCAGCCTCCAGGTCGTATCCCGCCGTGTCCTTGCCCAGGATAATGTTCACGAGGGCCGTCACGTCGGCTATCGTCACCTCCCCGTCCCTGTTCACGTCGCCCGGGAGGGTGGCAACCTCTATCACGACTTTCTTGTAGAGTTGGATGGCATTCTGCTTACCCGAGGCATAATAACGGAACCTGATACCATTGTTCGTGGACGTATTGAAGCGGAGATAATATCCCGACGTACCCTTGATGTCGATGTCGCCACTAGTGGAGACACTCAGCGTATTCAGCAATGGCGTACTCCCTTCGGTTATGGAATTAGAAGCGGAGGAACTGCCCATATATATGCCGCTCTTGCTCTTCACGGAATAGCCCGATTCGTACTGAACAAGCGTAAACTCAGCCGCTTCCGTCTCATTGCTTACGTCTATCTTGTCGTCGGCTATGGTTATGCGGATAACATTATTTGCAGCATCAAGCTTCGACAAACCGCCATTGAAGGCATAGCTACCGTCTTCATATACGATAAGGTATTGTCCCTCTGCGATGTCAGCACTAGAGGCAACCTTCACATAATAATCGCCTCCTACTACGGGAGCAGAGTTCTCGGTAACGGTCACGTTACAGGTGGCCGAGTAGGTGGTACTGTTCACGACCATGCTGGCCGTAATGGTGGTCGAACCTGCAGCCAAAGCCGTTACGACCCCACCCGAGACGGAGGCCACACCGCTGTTGCTGCTCTTCCACTGGACGGATGCCGAGCCGGCATTCTGCTTGGTGGCCGTAAGGGTGAGCGTGCTGCCCACTTGCAGGGTAGCACTCGCCTGGCTAAGCGATATGCTGGGGGTGGTGGAGGTGCCGTCATAGGGATTCTGGTAGTTCGAAGGGTCGAAGGCTACATTCGTATAATCGCCCCAGATGTATTGCTCGAGGCCGGGGAAATCGATAAAGGGATTACGATTGCCCTGCGCCGTGGCATATACGGCTTCTATACGTGTGGTCTCCTTCGTGCTTACGGGGTCGTTCTTCGCCCATTTCAGGAGCATCGTCTTTGCCCAATCAGAAAAGGAGGGATAGGTCGTTTTGTTGAACATTCCATAGGAGCTCATCGAGGTCATCTTGGTCTGATAACAGGTAACGAAATAGAAGTAGGTGCGGGCAAAGTCGCCCTTGTATTCGTCATTGGGCTCAAAGACCTTACCTTCCTCGCAACCGTTAGTGGTCAGTTCCGTAGAAGGAGAGCCCCATTTGCTGAAGCCTCCGCTACTTTTGCCATACGCAGCCGAGGTGTTCACCTCTCCATGGCAGTAATTCCCACGTTCTCCATTAAGAGCCGCATCTATGGGATAGACATGATAGAGGTCGGCCTTCATGGGTGCAGCCTCATTAAACAGGCTCTGAGGTATCGTATGCTCGCGGTTGTAGCCATCGCCTTCCTCCTTATACGAACTTGCATAAGCCGAACCTGCCACATAGTTGGTCTCGTTGGAATACATGTCGTAGAGGTAGCCGTCGCTGCGTACGTCAGTCTTCTTGTAGGCAGCCTTCAACCCATCATAACCTACAGAGTTGGAGGTATAAATGATTCCGGCCAATGCGGTTTTCAGGGCCGAGCCCTTTTTCCCCTTTGCTGCACTATAGTATGTGGCCTTATCAAACGAGGCGGCCCCCACCCATAGGGTGAGGACGAGCAAGAGGTGGGTCAGCAGCAGTCTCCGTCTCATCTTACCACGATTTTGCGGCCATTGACGATGTTGACGCCACGCGAGGGACGGCGGAGGCGACGGCCCGTGAGGTCATAGACTACGGGGGCGACGTCGGCACGGACGCTGGTGAGTCCGTCGGAGGTGGTGCGCTGATAGAACTGGACGGGCTGCTGGCCCGACTTGTAGAAGCGGAACATGTCGGCCCCTGAGTTGAAGCGCAGGATGTAGCCTTCGCACCCGATGACGGTGCCCTCGGAGGATTGCGAGAGGGTGTTGGTGAAGTCGTCGGACTGGCTGAAGTTAAGGGCGTTGCCCGACGTGTGGCCGATGTAGTTGCCATCCTTGCCCTGGATGCTGTATCCGCCCGTCTTGGGCTTCACCATGAACTCGGCTGCCTCCGTGGCCGTGGTCACGGGGATTTTGCCGTCCGTGATGGCTACGGTGATGTAGTTGCCCTTCTCGTTCGACACCTTGCCGCCGTCCAGGGTCTTTCCGTCGGACTCATAGACGATGAGGTAGATGCCCGTCCAGTCCTGTGGGGAGGTGGAAAGACGTACGTACTGGTTGCCGTCGGGTGTGGGGTCAGGTGTCGGGTCTGGTGTGGGGTCAGGTGTCGGGTCAGGTGTCGGGTCTGGTGTGGGGTCAGGTGTCGGGTCAGGTGTCGGGTCTGGTGTGGGTGTGGTGCCGTCGAAGGGGTCTTGGTAGTCGGTGGGGCTGAAGGCCACGTCCATGTGGGTGCCCCAGATGTACTGCTCGAGTCCGGGATAGTCGATAAAGGGGTTGCGGTTGCCCTGTATTTTATAGACGGTCTCGTTGCGCTGGCGTTCGAGGTCATCCACAGGGTCGTTTTTCGACCATTCCATATAGAGTTGGTAGGCCCAGGGTTGCAGTTTGGGATAGGTATTGGCGTGCATGGAGTTTGCGCCTTCCTGCTGCACCATCGAGAGTTCTTCGTAGCAAGTGACGATGTAGAAGTAGGTACGTGCGAAGTCGCCCTTCCACTGGTCGGCGGGTTCCCACATGTTCTGGGTGCCGTTGTTTCCGGCCGAGCCCTTGCCTACCTTTATGCTGCCGTTGGTCCACGACTGGCTGGTGACGACGCCCATGCCGTAGTTGCTCTTGCGCGAGTTGGCTTCGGTGTCGCTGGGCATTACGTGCATGATGTCACTGTAGGCGGTATTCTGTTTTCCGCCCCACCAGGACTTGGGTATGCCGTGTTCCTTGTTCATGCCCGAGACCTGACTGCCATTGTTGCCCGAGAAGTATCGCTTCGTGTTGCTATATCGGTCGATGACTTGGTTGTCACTCGTGCGGTCGGTCTGGTAGTAGTAGGTCCAGAGGGCGCCATAGCTCTTCACGGAGGGGTTGCCGATAATCTGGTAGAGTGCGGTCTTGAGTTCGGCCTTCTTCTTGCCGCCGGCCGAGCGGTAGTAGGCCGTGTCGAAGGCGTGGGCCATGCTCAGGAGGCATGTTGCGGCGAGTAATGCTATAAGTCTTTTCATATCTGTTTCTTGCTATTTTACGTTTATCTCAGGAAGAAATCGACGCCGAAGTAGGTAATGAGCGAGGCTATCCAGCCCAACAACACCTTGCCGGATATGTGTCGGAAGTACCACCAGAGGCCCATGTCCTCGCTCTTCAGCAGGGCATAGCCGGCCGTGCAGCCTATCGGGAGCAGGCAGCCGCCCACGCAGGCGGAGAGGACGATGAGGTGCCAGTACTGGCCGTTCTGGGTGAAGAACTGCTCGTAGGTGCTATGTGCCTCGGGCAGCACGTCGTAGATGGATACGGCGGAGAGGACCAGGCAGACGTTGTCGAGCACGGCCGACAGGACACCCGTGAAGATGGAGAACACGTAGATGTCGTGGATGTTGTGGTCGATCCAGCGCCCTACGCTCTGCATGGCGCCAATCTCCACCAGCACGCTTACCGAGAGGGCTACGCCGATGAGGAACATGATGACTTGCAGAACCTCGTACTGGAGCCGTCGGTCGCTGCCGGGCAGCAGGATGGGTTGGTCCGACTGGATGCTGTGGCGGTTGAAGACCTCGTTCAGAACCCAGATGACGCCCAGCACGCACAGGGAGCCCAGGAAGGGCGGCAGGAGGGTGATGCGATGGAAGGTAGGCACGAACCATAATCCGCCGATGCCGAGGAAGAGCATGACGCACCTCTGCCAAAGGGGCATGGCGGCGTCGTCGCCCCGATAGACGATGTGGCGGCGGTTGATGTCGAGTGTGTCGGGCAGGTCGAAGCTTATCAGCAGTACGGGGATGACCATGGCCACCAGGGCGGGCAGCACCATGGCCTTGAAGAACGAGGTGGCCGTGATGGCTCCCTTGGTCCATACCATCAGGGTGGTGGCGTCACCGATGACCGTAAACGAGCCTCCGCAGCAGGCGGCAATGACGATGGCTGCGCCGACGTAGAGCCTCTGGCGCCGGTTGCCCAGGAGGCGGCGCATGATGATGAGCATCAGTACGGTGGTGGTCAGGTTGTCCAGGTTGGCCGACAGGAGGGCGGTGATGAAGACCGTGCCCCAGAGGAAGCGCCTGGTGTTTCGTGTGCGCAGGAACTGGCTGATGAAGTCGAAGCAGCCGTTGACCGAGAGGACTTCGACGATGGCCATCGTCGAGAGCAGATAGAGCACGATGGAGCAGAAGTAGGCCGAGTGGCGCATGAAGACGTTTTCGGCAATGTACCCCTTGTCGGGCCCGACGTAGATGATGTACAGAATCCACCCTACCACACCGGCAAACATGGCGGTGGTGGCCTTGTTGATATGGTTGATGTGTTCGCTGGCAATCAGCAGGTAAGCCAGCAGCATAAGGGTGATAATTGCTATGGTCATAAGGGCTCTTGGCTTCTAATCCGATACAAAATAAGTGAATAAATTTGATTTGTCAAAGAAAATCGTTAATTTTGTCGTCATCAATCCCTATTCCGGGCGGTATGATACTGAAAGTGTGTGGCATGCGCGATGCCCAGAACATTCGCGAGGTGGAGGCCGTGGTGCGCCCTCAGATGATGGGTTTCATCTGTTGGGAGCAGAGTCGCCGGTACGTCAGCAGCGTGCCTGCCTACCTGCCCACGCGGTGCATCCGCACGGGGGTGTTCGTCAATCCTTCGATGAGCCACCTGCGGCAGAAGATTAACTCCCTGCGGCTCCAGCGCATCCAATTGCACGGCGACGAGTCGCCCGAGTACTGCCAGCGCATCATCCAGCAGACGGGCCTTCCCATCACCAAGTCGCTGAGCATACGCCAGGTGGAGGACATCGAGCAGTATCGCCAGTACGAGGGCATCTGCGACCTGTTACTCTTCGACACGAAGTGCAAGACCCGCGGAGGCAGCGGCGAGCAGTTCGACTGGGACATCCTGACGCACTACAAGGGTTCCGTCCCCTTCCTGCTGGCCGGGGGCATAGGCCCGCGCGACGCTGAGCGTCTCAGAGAGTTCCGCCATCCTATGTTCTTGGGAATCGACGTGAATAGCCGTTTCGAGCTTTCGCCAGGAGTGAAGGACGTCCTGCTCTTGCGCGAGTTCAGCGCTTCCCTACAATCACCTTGACGCGCACAATACGGCGTTCGTCCATCTCCATCACTTCAAACGTGAGGTGCTGAAAGACCATCCGTTCGTGCAATTTAGGGAACTCTCCCTTCAATTCTAGCAAGAGGCCTGCCAGGGTGTCGGCCTCGCCCTCTACGTCCTCGAAGAAGTCGTCGTCCAGCTCCACCGTGCGCAGGAAGTCTGCCAGGGTGCACTTGGCCTCGAACTCGTACGTATTCTGGTTCAGCCGCACGTAGGCGCGCTCCGTCTCGTCGTACTCGTCCTCTATCTCCCCGACGATTTCCTCCAGTATGTCCTCCATGGTCACGATGCCGCTGGTGCCACCAAACTCATCGACGACGATGGCTATGTGCACCTTGTTCTGCTGGAAGTCGCGCAGCAGGTCGTCAATCATCTTCGTCTCGGGTACGAAGTAGGGTGGCCTGATGAGGCTCTGCCAGCGGAAGGTGGAGGGCTTCGAGAGGTGGGGCAGCAGGTCCTTCGTATAGAGTATGCCCTTGATGTTGTCCTCTGAATCCTTATAGACGGGGATGCGCGAGTAGTTGTTCTCGACAATGCAACTCAGCACCTCGGGGAAGGTGGCCGTGATGTCCAGGTCCACCATATCCACGCGGGGGGTCATAATCTCGCGGGCTGTCTCCTCGGCAAATCGTATGATGCCCTCGAGCATGCTGCTCTCCTCGGCAATCTCGCGCTTGTCGGTAAGTTCCAGGGCCTGCTCCAGTTCGTCCACCGTCAGGGCCTCCTCCTCGTGGGGCAGGATGCGCTCGGTCAGTCCCTTACTCTTCACCAGCAGTGACGAGAAGGGGCGGAACACCCGGGTAAGCCCCGTGAAGACGGGGGCGGCCATGCGGCAGAACTTCACCCGCTGCTGCCCGGCATATATCTTGGGCATGACCTCGCCGAAGAGCAGGAGCAGGAAGGTCAGCAGAACGGTCATGACAAGGAACTCGACCCAGCGGGCGGGACCGAAGTCGAACACCTGCAGGAGGGCGTAGTTGCCCAGCATGACGATGCCCACGTTCACCAAGTTGTTGGCAATCAGTATTGTAGCCAGCAGGCGCTCGCTATCCTTGCGAAGCCCGAGTATCTTCTCGTCCGAAGGGTGCCCTAGGTGTTCCAGTTCATCGACATCGCGCGGCGTGAGGCTGAAGAAGGCTATCTCCGAGGCCGACACGAAGCCCGAGCACAGCAGCAGGCCCCCCGCCACGCACAAAGCCACAACGGCACCCGCCGAAGGAGCCGACACCGTTATCTGCTGGAAGGCTGAGAAGAGGTCCGTCATCACTCGCCCCTACCCTCCTGTCTGGGCGTCAGCATCTCCATCTGCTCGGCCCAAATCTCCACTACGTAGCGCTTCACGCCGTTGCGGTCGTCGTACGAGCGTGTACGCAACTGGCCCTCGATGTAGAGTTTGTCGCCCTTGTGGACGTACTTCTCCACCGTCTCGGCCAGGCGGCGCCACAGCACCACGTTGTGCCACTCCGTACGCTCGGGCACCTGTGTGCCGTTCTGCATCGTATAGCCGCGCTCCGTAGTAGCCAGCCTCAGCTGGGCCACGGCCACGCCTTGCTCGACATAGCGCACCTCGGGGTCTGCCCCGACGTTGCCAATCAAGATAACTTTATTTACACTCATCGTTTCTGCTTTTTAGTTCTTTTCAGGCCACAAAGATAAGTATAATCTCTGACATGGGCAAGAAAATCGTTTAATCGTTTAAGAGTTTATAGCGCTAGAGCGCTGTAGGGAGGTTCTGAGGACTTTAAGGACTTTTCGGTCAGGGGGGGGCGGCTCTGCTTTGGCGTTTCGCGACGTTCGCCAGGGGCGTTTCTTCCCGTTTGCCATTACAACTGCGGTGCAGGGTGAACGCGGAGGCAAACTCGCTTGGCCTTCACTGAACCCGTAGCCCAAATAAGGTAACAGAGTAACAGGGTAACATTTGTGTTCGTTGATATATGTGGCACCGGCGGAGCGGAGGTAGAAGATGGATTTTATATTATATATTTTTTATAATATTTTTAATATAAATTAATTGTTGGAATGTTTTGATGCGTGAAATGTTACTCTGTTACCCTATTTCCGGTTCCGGCAGCCCTGTGTATATGTGACCTTATAGAGGCACCTTGACGACGACCTTGCGGACCGGCTGGGGAGCGGCGCCGAGGGCCATGCAGGGCATGTGAGCATCGGTGGGGAAGAGGACAAGCCAGCGCCGGGGGCTGACCTCCAGGGCACGGGCGTCGGTGGCGCGGAGGAAGAGCTGGCAGTCGGCAGCGGTGTCGAACTCCCCCTCGGCGTCGTGGCAGGCTGCGAGAGGGGCTACCCAGACGAGTTCCTGACCACGGGTGAGGAGTTGGATGTCGAGGTAGCGGCGGTGGACTTCGTACTTGCCCTCGAGGCGTGTGTCATACTCCTGCACGTTGCAGTAGGCGCCCTCCCCTATCTCGTTGCGTCCCAGGGGCAGGTGGTCGAGGTCGGCCGTGCTGAGGTAGTGGGCTACCGCGCTCCAGAGGGCAGGGCGCAGGGTTATCTGGCACTGGATGGCGGGCCAGTCGTTCTCAGGTGCCAAGGGCAGGGCTTGCCAGAGGCGCAGGGTGGTGTCGGTGTTCATAGGGTCTTTTTCCAGAATCGGTGGGTAATGTCCAGCATCTGGCCGTCTGCTTGGATGCGGTAGAGCCGCTGGTTGGTGGTGGGTTGGTTGAGGGGGCCGCATTCTTCCTGCCAGGGGCCGAGCTTAATGTAGTCGAAGTTGGCGAGGATGATGCCATGGGGCAGTTCGCCCCGTCCGCTGTACCATGCGGTGTGGAGCCTTGGGAATTGGGTGCGGACGGCCTGAAGTAGTTGGCTGACTCCCTGGGGGTCTTGGTCGCCTCCCATAAGGCATAGGCAGGTGATGCCGCGGTGGTCGCGGACGAGCTGGGCGAGGGCGTCGGGGGCGAGGTCCTGGCCGGTGTCGGCCCAGAGGTATTGGCTGTGGCAGCCAGGACACCTGACGGGACAGCCCGTGACGCTGATGGCCAGGGTTATCTCGTCGGGTATCTCTGCAAAGACTTCTTTGACGTCGGCGTACTTCATCATCCCAGTTGGCAGCTATAGGTGCGCTTGGCAGCCTCTATCTGACGGTCCTTGCCGAAGGACTTGATGGGGCGCAGGTAGCCGATGATGCGGGTGTACTGGGTGATGTTGTTGCTGCCGCAGCAGGGGCATACGTCGATGGGCTTCTTGATGATGTGGCCACAGGCTTCGCACTTCGAGTTGGGGATGTTGTAGGTGAAGTAGCTGGTGCCGTTCTCGATGGCGAAGTCGATGAGCTTCAGGTACTGCTCCTTCGAGAGGTGGTCCTGGAGGTTGCAATGGAGGGCCGAGCCGCCATCGGTGAACTGGTAGGTCTGGCGTCCGTGGAGGATGAACTTGTCGAGCACGCGGGTGTCGTCGTGAGCGTTGTAGAAGTAGGAGTTGTAGAGATTTTCGTCCTCGGGCACCCAGTAGCCGTCTTCCTTGTCCCACTTGTAGTTCTTGCCGCCGAGGCCTTCGGCCGGCACGACTTCGGAGTTGAAGAGGAAGGGCTTCTTCTTGTCGCTGATCGAGTGGCGCTTGTTCTCTTCCTTGATGGTGCCGAGGATGAGCTGGAGGAACTTGATGTAGGCCTCGTTGTTGCCTACCTCGAGTCCCAGGAAGCGGGCGGCCTCGTTCAGACCGTTGATGCCGATGGTGCTGTAGAGTTTCGAGATGTAGATGTAGCCGCCGTTGGAGGCTGCGAACATCTTGCGGTCTTCCATCTCGTAGAGCATGGTCTTGTAGGCGATGTGGTACTTATAGACGCGCTCCAGGATGTTGGTCAGGTAGAGGCGCAGGAAGGCGTAGAAGTCGTGGTCGCCCTCGGTGCCCTTCACGGTGCGTTTGGCGTCCTGGACGATGCGGTTGACGTTCAGCGTGATGACGTTGCACGAGCCAGTCATGACGCCCGTCAGGCCCGAGGTGGGGTTGAAGGTGTTCTCGGTCAGTTCGTTCTTCAGTCGGCAGCACGAGGCCAGCGAGTCGGCGCTGTCTGAGATGTAGGTGAAGAAGCTGTGGCCCTCGCTGTACATCTCGGCCGTGAAGTCCTTGTAGTCCTTGTCGATGATGTCCTGCGTGGCAGGGTCATAGACCATGGCCATGGTCTCGACGGGGAAGGTGAGCACCTGCTTCAGGCGCAGCTGGTTGAACCACTTCATGAACATCCGCTGCAGGGTGTCGATGGCCTTCCAGTCGGGCTTTGTGCCGTCGGGGTAGCAGAAGTCGCCGAAGAGGCTGTCGAAGTACGTGTGGTCGTAGTACGATATGTTGGTGAAGGGCGACTGGTACGAGCGGTTGCCTGCGGGCTGGTTGATGCCCCAGACGAACTGCTTGAAGGCCTTGATGATATGGTCGCGTATGGTGCGCTGCTGGAGGCAGCATTCTGCGGTGGCCACCTCGTCCATGTGGTCGTACCACTGGGGGCCGAACTCACCGATGATGTAGTAGTTCAGCACGACGAAGTATTCGCCAAAGGCAACTGCGCCCTTGCATTGAGACGAAAGGAGGAAGGTCAGGTTCGTAATCTGGCCGGAGAAGCTTTGCAGGTCGTTGGGGGGGCCGGGCGTCACGCCATCGATGTTGCCCACGCCGTCCACCATCAAGGGATAGAGGCTGACGGCCATGCAGTACTGCTTCAGCACTGGGGTCGAGGCCTCGTCGTGGGTGTAGATGATGTGGTGGTTGAGGTCGGCCTCGTACTGCTTGGCCACCTCGGGGAACATCTGGTTCAGTTTGTCCTTCATCCTCTGGCGCTGGATGACGCGGTTGGTGGTCTTGTACACCTCGCCCTCGAGGTTGGCCACGTTCTTCATCGTCACGTTGGCATTGGCGTCGGTCTCACTGGCCGTAGCGGCGTTGTCGGCCGTCTGGCTGTACTCGTTCATGTAGTCGATACGTTCCTTGATGAAACGTGCCTCGGCATGCTGCTGGCGGTACAGGATGTAGGACTTGGCTTCTGCGTAGTAGCCGTTCTGCATCAGGGCCATCTCCACACGGTTCTGGATTTCCTCCACCGTGAAGCCGTCCCTGACGGAGATACTCTCACTCAAGTCGGTAGCCACACTCTTGATTTTCTCCTCGTCAAGCGAACTTACCGACTGAAACGCGCCTACGATGGCGCTCTTAATCTTGGCTCTGTTAAATTCCTCCTGCGAGCCGTCTCTTTTGATTACAATCATGGTAATTTATGGGTCTTATGTATGTTCTTTTTACCTTCCTTTCGGAAAACGTTTACAAAGTTACGACACTTATTTGGATTGACCAAAATAACCAACAAGAAAAATTAAGGTTTTTTTAAAGTTTTCCAAAATAAAAGGCCAACTACTTAACACTGAGCGTATTAAGTAGTCGGCCTTGCAGCAAAAGTTTTCCAAAAAGTTATTTCAGCCTGTAATTGCGTCGTTTTCGGCGGACGACTTCTGCCTCGGCAGGCGCTTTGCCTTGCGCAGGGCTTCGGTAACAATCCACTGCAACTGGCCATTGGTCGAGCGGAACTCGTCGGCCGCCCACTTCTCGATGGCCGACATCGTGTCTCCGTCGATGCGCAGAATGAAACTCTTGGTCGTGTTCTCTTTCTTTGCCATGGGGGTCAGTCTTCGTATTCTCTCATCAGGACCAGCGAGCTGCTGGTGCCAGCCACCACCCGCCAACCTTCGTAGCCCATCTGGTTCAGCTTCTTCTCGACGAAGAACAGGGGCGTCATCACCTTATATTCGTAGCGTTTCATAACTTTAACCTTTACACGTTAAACCTTAAACCTTAATGATTCAGCGTCCCAGTATTTACCACCGGCTGTGCCGAGTCGTCGCCACAGAGGACTACCAGCAAGTTCGAGACCATAGCGGCCTTCTTGTCGTCGTCCAGTTCCACGACATCCTCGTTCGACAGCTTGTCCAGGGCCATCTTCACCATCGAGACGGCTCCCTCTACAATCTTCTCGCGGGCCGTTATGATGGCCGAAGCCTGCTGGCGGCGCAGCATCACGGCCGCAATCTCGGGCGCATAGGCCAGGTAGTTGATGCGAGCCTCCACGACATCGATGCCGGCCAGTGCCAGACGCTCGTCGAGCTTCTGCTCCAGGAGTTGGTTGATTTCGTCCGAACCAGAGCGCAGGGTCAGCTCGCCCGACTTCGAGTCCTCGTCGTCATAGGCATACTGGCCGGCCACCTGACGCAGGGCGGCATCGCTCTGCACGCGCACGAACTTCTCCAGGGCATTCATGATGCTCTTCACGTCCGTACCCACCTGGCCCTGAGCCGTCGTGGCCATCGTCTGTGTATCCACCTCGAACAGAGCCTTATACGTATCCTTCAGCTTCCACACCAGCACGAGACCTATCATCACGGGATTGCCCACCTTGTCGTTCACCTTGATGGGTTCAGCATCCAGATTGCGTGCCCTGAGCGACAGCTTCTTCGTGCCGTAGAAGGGATTAATCCAGAAGTAGCCTGCCTCGCTGAACGTGCCGGCATACTTTCCAAACCAAGTCACCACCCTGGCCTCGTTGGGCTCCAGCATCATGAAGCCGCACCACAGGAAGACAACCAGGAGCAGCGCCAGTGCACCCAACACGATGGGCCAGACCATGTCCTCTACCCCACCCCAAATCATCAGGGCGGGTGCACCCAGCGTCAGGGCCAGGCAGACAAATAACATCACGAAGCCGTTCACGACCGCGCCTTCGAACTTTCTTTCCTTCTTTTCCATAATTATAGGTTTTAGAGTTATTAATATGATATCATTTTGATATCGCAAAGTTAAGAATTACATTCCATCCGCCAAAACTTTTGGCAACTTTTTTAAGCAAATGCCATACATTTCCTCCTTTTTTTCGTATCTTTGCCATGTGTACTTTACATTATTTAGTATAATATAAGGAAAAACTAACCGATACGCTATGAAAAACATGCTTCGCCTTCTGCTTTGCCTCGCCTCTTTCACGATGGGCACAAACCCGCTGAATGCCAACGACTTGGTCAACGGTCTGTGGGTATCACCCACTCCCGCCGCGGACTTCGACGCCGCCACCACCTGGTACTACATCTCGAACTACAAGACAGGTGGCACCCGCTACTACCTGAGTACCGCCCCAGGATATACCGAGGACACCTACGTGCTGAAACTCTCGAACACCACGCCCGACACGTCGGACAGAGGCATCTGGTGCGTCACGAGCGACGGAAAGGGGGCCTATCGCTTCTACAATAAAGCCCTGGGTACGGGCTATCTGCTCTCGACCGCCAACTCCAGCAAGGGTGCCATGGCGGCTGCCGACAAGGCCACGTCCACCTCGTTCACCTTCCAGCAGGGGAACAACTCGGCGGGAGTGAGCGGATGGTTCATCAAGGACGGCACCTCGGGCAATAACTACTGGAACCAGCAGGGAGGCTACCTGGCCCACTGGAACAGTAGCGGAGCCCTGGGCGACAACAATTCGACCTTCATCTTCGAGCCCATCGGCGACGTACCCGAAATGCCGACTACGGAATACTATACCGTCGGCGCAGGCCAGCGCCCGACCGACATCAGCACGCTCAGCCTCTGGTACGACTTCCCCGCCACGCTTTCCGGCGTAGAGAACCCCTGGATGGAATACGGCCTGCCCATCGGCAACGGACAGATTGGAGCCACACTGCTGGGCGGAGTGCTGACAGACGAACTGGTGCTGAACGAAAAGACTCTCTACAACGGCTCCCCCACCGACTACGGAGAACACGGCAAGTATGCCTGCCTGGGCAGCATCCTCGTCAGCGACCTCAGCGAAATGGCATCCCTGAAGGACGACAGCCACCCCGTCAGCAACTATGTGCGCTATCTCGACATCGAGCAGGGTGTGGCAGGAGTGAACTTCAGCAACGACCAGGGCACACACTTCACCCGGCGCTACATCACCTCGGCTCCCCATAAAGTACTTGCTGCCCAATACAAGGCCCAGGGCGATACCCCCCTGCACCTCATCTTCAGCTATCAGCCTGATGCAAGCATCAACGCCTCAGCAGTCACCTACGCCGACAACTCGGCTTCGTTCACCGGCAAACTGAAGAACGTGAGCTACAGCACAGAGTTCCGCATCGTGCCCACAGGAGGCACCCTTACGACCAGCGACAAAGGCATTGAGGTAAGCGGGGCCAAGGAGATTACCCTCTACATGACCGCTGCCACCAACTTCGACGACACTCGGACCTCGTTCGTCAGTGGCAGCATCGCCAGTGTTACTGCCCGAAACGCCGAGGTGCTCGACCTTGCCTGCCACGACGGTTGGGACAAAGTCCTGGCCGAACACGTAGCCCAGTTCTCGGGCCTCATGAGCCGCGTAAGCCTGCAATTGGGCGATGCCGCCAGCACGCTCACCACCAAGGCACTCATCGATAGATACGCCACCGCGGCCAACCGGACCAAGGCCGACGGGCTCTTCCTCGAACAACTATATTTCCAATACGGGCGCTATCTCGAAATCAGCTGCAACAACATCCTCATCAACGCACCCGCAAACCTACAGGGCATCTGGAACAACGACTCGAACACCAGTTTCTGGCATTGCGACATACATGCCGACGTGAACGTGCAGATGAACTACTGGCCAGCCGAGCCCACCAACCTCAGCGAGATGCACATGCCCTTCCTCAACAACATCATCACCCTCTCAGGCAACAGCTACAACTACCATCGCCTGGCCCAGCGATACAAGTCGGGCGTCAGGGGGTGGATGGTACCTACGGAGAACAACATCTTTGGCGGCACATCCCAGTGGATGGCCTTCCAAATCAAGACCTTGGCCGCATGGAACTGCTCCCACCTGTGGCAGCACTACCGCTACACGCTCGACAAGGACTTCCTCCGTCATGCCCTGCCCGCCATGCTGGGGGCCGCACAATTCCTGAAGGACATCAGCACGAAAGCCTCCGACGGCACCTACTATGTGGCCGACGAGTACTCCCCCGAGCATGGTCCCAGCGGCCACTCTACGGCATTTGCCCAACAGAATACGGCCGAGGTCGTGCGCAGCATCCTCGAAGGCGCAGAAGCGCTGGGTGAGGACTCCCCCATCTCCGACGCCGACCTGCAGGAGATGCGCGACTTCTACGAGGTGCTCGACAAAGGACTGCACACCGAGACCTATTCCGGAAAGACATGCCTTAGCGAGTGGGCCGACCTCACGCTGAATTCCCAAGGCGATGCGGCCAACCATCGCCACCTGAGCCACCTCATGGCACTCTATCCCTACGGACAACTCTCCGCCTTCACTGCCGACGAGGAAGGGAAGCGGCTATACGAGTCGGCCGTCAACTCCCTCCACGTCCGTAACGCCACCGACGTAACCGGTTGGTCCGGAGGTTGGAAGGTCAACCTACACGCCCGTGCCCTCGAGGGCAACGCAGCGCGCAACGTCTTTGCCCTCATGCTGAAGCACAGCAAGAGCTACGTCATAGCCATGTCAGGACAGGGCGGTTGCTACTACAACCTCTGGGACGCCCATTCGCCCTTCCAAATCGATGGCAACTTCGGATACACCGCGGGCGTGGCAGAGATGTTGCTGCAAAGCTACGACGGCAACCTGCACCTCCTGCCTGCCCTGCCTACGGTCTGGAAGAGCGGACGCATCAGCGGCCTGAAGGCAATCGGCGACTTCACGGTCGATCAGGAGTGGAAGGACGGAGCCTTCGCTTCGGCCCGCATTCAGAACAACCAAGGCCAGCCCCTCACGCTCACCGTAGGCCTTTTGCCCGAGGGTAAGACCATTGCCGCCACCGTCAACGGCGTAGAGGCCCGCGTGACGAGGAATGACGATGGCAGCTTCACCATCCCCACCTCCGCCCCGGGCGATATCATCGAACTCAGCCCCGCCGACCATGTGGAGGATGGTATCGCACACCCTAAGTCGGGCGATGACGCTGCCAACAGCTACTACAGCCTCAGCGGCATCAGACTCGACTCTATCCAGAAAACCGGTCTTTACATTATCAACGGTAAGAAAGCCCTTGTAAGATAACAAGCAAGGGGACAACCGACAAAAACAAAGAAGGAGAGCCCTTACGGGTTCTCCTTCTTTGCGGTGCGTACGGGACTCGAACCCGTGACCCCATGCGTGACAGGCATGTATTCTAACCAAGCTGAACTAACGCACCAAAGATTTTTCTAAAAAGAATTACTGAGAGCGGCAAACGAGACTCGAACTCGCGACCCCAACCTTGGCAAGGTTGTGCTCTACCAACTGAGCTATTGCCGCAGTGTCTTCGGAAAGCGGTGCGTACGGGACTCGAACCCGTGACCCCATGCGTGACAGGCATGTATTCTAACCAAGCTGAACTAACGCACCGTTCCTCCTAAAACTTACAATGTGTCAA
>JAFUFK010000001.1 GCA_017469925.1 Bacteroidaceae bacterium
GCCTTTCCTCTGGCCTATGGTATGGAACCAGTAGCCGCGGTGCGTGCCCACCACCTTACCCGTCTCGATGTCTATTACGCGTCCCTCCCGTTCGCCCATGAAGCGGCGGATGAATTCGTTGTAGTTAATCTTGCCCAGGAAGCAGATGCCCTGGCTGTCCTTCCGGCGGGCCGAGGGCAGTCCGGCACGGATGGCGATGTCCCTGACCTCCTCCTTCATCAGGTGGCCTATGGGGAAGATGGTGTGGCGCAGCTGGTCGTACGACAGTTGCGCCAGGAAGTCCGTCTGGTCCTTCACGGGGTCCTTGGCGGTGCCCAAGTAGAGCTGACCCAGACCCTCCCCCGGCCCCTCCCTTGTAGAGAGGGGAGTAGTTGCGTTTTCCCAATCAAGGTCTATAGGGAAGTCCCACTCGCTTTCGGTCGCAGCAGTATCTGCTCCCTTCCCTACAAGGGAGGGGCTGGGGGCGGGTATTCTTCTTGTGGCATAATGTCCCGTAGCCACCAGGTCGTAGTCCTTGCCGATGCGCTCCTCGAAGGCCCCGAACTTGATGAGTCGGTTACACATCACGTCGGGGTTCGGCGTCAGGCCTTGCTTCACGCGTTCTATGGTGTAGCCGACCACCTGCTCCCAGTATTCCCGTTGCAGGTCGGTGACCTCGAGCCGAAGCCCATACTTGCGCGCCGTGGCCTGCGAGAGTTCGATGTCCTCCTCACTGGAGCACGACGAGTCCTCGCCCTCCATGCCTATCTTGATGTAATGGAGGTCGGGCCGGTAGCCCTGCTCACACAGTTGGTGCACCACCACGGCCGAATCGACCCCGCCCGATATCAGTACTGCAATGTCTTTCATGTGTGCAAAGATAGTGCAAACCGAGGGAAATACAAAACGATTAGGCGTTTTTCTTGACATTCCTAAGTGACATGATTTCGTCACCACCATGTCACTACCTGTGACATGGCCGTGTCAGTACCCGTGACACGGGCTGGTCATCGGTCGTGACACGGCCTTGTCAGCACCACTGCCATGATAGTGTCACGGGTGCTGCCACCTGGGAGCCGAAGGTTCAGCGCCCAATAAGGTCCACCTGCTCTTCGTAGTGTTCGAAGCGGAAGTCCGTGGTGTCGTAGCCGTAGCGCTGGAATATGGCCAGCACCTCGGCCTGTCGCTCGGGCGTCAGCTTGTACTCGCCGCGGTTGTAGCGATAGAAGTGCCGGTCGCTGCCAAACAGGCGCTTCACCTGGTGGCGCAGGGTGTCGTAGTGCTCGTGCCTGACCGTCCGGAACAGGCTGCGGAAGCCCCATGCCACCCGTATTATACGCAACTGGAAGAAGTAGCGGCAGCGTCCGTCGGCCTGCAACGAGGAGGGGAACACCGCGGCGCCGTGGTCGCGCTCGCTGTTCACTACTTGTCCGCACAGGTGGCGCACGCAGTCGGCGCGGCGGGCACACTGGTCGTTGAAGCAAACCAAGAAGACGGGCGATACGTCGCTCGCTTTCAGCAGTGTCAGGGCTTTATTTTCCATGGTCATGTCTTTCATAGGCGCAAAGTTACGAAAAAATGGGAGCCGGGCGGAAGAAACGCGAAGATTTTTCTCCCCCGACGTAACATTTTCCTGCTTTTGTTGTTATATAAGTATGGAAGAGCCCCGATTCACGTCCCTGGTCACCCACTTGCGCCCCATGCTGATAGGGCAGGCGATGGGCCTTCTCCACAATGAGGAGGAGGCCGCCGATGCGGTGCAGGACGCCCTCGTTGCCCTATGGCGCATGGGCGACAGGGTGGAGGAGGAGGGCGATGCCCGGCGCCTGGCCGCCCGCATCGCGAGGAACATCTGCCTGAACAAACTGAAGCACAGGCAGCGACACGGCTGTCTGCCCCTGGACGAACTGCCTACCGACACCGTGCGCTCCCTGACGGCCCGTCAGCGCGACCCGCAGGCCACCCTGGAACAGCGCGAGCAGGAACGCCGCGTACAAAGGGCGATGGCGGCCCTTCCCCTACATTACCAAGCCTTGCTGACCATGCGCCACATCGACGGCATGAGCCACGCCCAGATCGCAGCCATACAGGGCACGACGGAGATGGCTACACGAACCATGGCCAGCCGCGCCAAGGCGGCACTAATCAAAGCATTGAAACTATGAAGACTGACGAAGAACTTTGGCAGGAAGTCCTGAGCGTGTTCGAGGACAACCGCGAGGCGGTGAAGCCTTCGCCGCAGGAGGTGTGTGAGATGTCCCAGGGCGAGAGGCGGCCCGTTCCCGTGCTCCGCCGCATTGCTGCTGCGGCGGTCGTCGCCTTCCTCCTCGGAGGCCTGGCCTGGGCTGCCGTGCGCTTCACCTTCCCCCGCCCTTCCCTGCGTTCAGTAAGTCGCGATACCATCGCGACAACCCCCACAGACAGTAAAGCCGCCCCCACGGACAGCACCATCCTCTTCGTAGATGCCCGTCTGGACAGTCTACTGGCCATCGTCACCCGGCACTATGGGCGCACGCTCTGCATCCAAGGTGAGGACGTGGCCGACCTGCGCCTACTGACAAGGTGGTACGTCAGCCGTCCGCTCTCGGCCTTCGTGGAGTCGATGAACGAGTTCGAGGGCCTGCGCCTCACTGATCAGGGCGACACGCTCTTTGTCACCATCGACGACGAGCTTAAAGAAGAGGAGGCACGACCATGAGACGCATACTCCTCTGCTTAATCTTCAGTTTTCAATTGTCAATCTTCAATTTAGCACAGGCCCAGACCGTGTCTTTCGACTTCCGAAACACCACATTGGCCGAGGCACTGACCCAGTTGGCCGCGGCCTCTACCGACTACGACATCCAGTGCGTGACGAGCGAACTCGACTCGCTCTCCGTAAGCCAGCGCATCCGCAACCTAAGTATCCCCGAGGCCGTCGCCCGTGTCACCCGTGGACTGCCCGTGAAGGTCAGGACCCGGGGCCACCGCATCACGGTACACTACGACCGCAACGTGAAGGTGCGCACCCTGAAGTTGAACGGCACCGTCAACGACGCCCGCGCCCACAACCAACTCCTGGGCGCCACGGTAGAACTGCTGCGCGAGGACAGTACCCTCGTGGATTCCCTCACGGCCACCCGTCGCTATATGAGCGACCGCGGCGACCGTTGGGAGAGGGCTGAGTTCACCTTCTCCGTGCCTGCCCTGCCTGCGAAGTACATCTTCCGCGTGTCGCTCGACGGCTATCAGGCCACCTGCATCGACTATACCCTGGAGCACATCAGCCGGCGCGAACTGGCTCGCGACCTGCCGCCCTTCTACCTGCAACAGGAGGCCGTGGTGATGAAGGAGCTGACCGTCACGGCCTCGCGCGTGCGCTTCTACTATCGGGGCGACACCATCGTCTATAACGCCGACGTCTTCCAGTTGGCCGAGGGCTCGATGCTGGACGAACTGCTGCGACAAATCCCGGGCATGGAGATGAAGAGCGACGGACGCATCTACCACAACGGCAAGTTCGTGGACGACCTCCTGCTGAACGGCAAGGACTTCTTCAAGGGCGACCGCAAGATGCTCCTCGACAACCTGCCCGCCTATACCGTGAAGGACATCGCCATCTACGACAAGCAGACGGCAGAGAACGAATGGCTCGGACGCAAAGACCCCATGACGCAGCGCTACGTCATCGACGTCCGCCTGAAGAAGGAATACATGATTGGCTGGCTGGCCAACGTGGAGGCCGGCTCGGGCTATCGGGAGGACCATACGCCTTACCTCGGTCGTCTCTTTGCCATGCGCCATACCGACCACTCGCGCATTGCCGTCATTGCCAACGCCAACAACCTGGACGACGACAGCCGACCTAGTAGCGACAACCAGTGGCAGGGCGGACGGAGTGGCCTGCGCCAGACAGAACTGGTGGCCTTGGAGGCGACCATCGAGAGCCGCGACAAGGAATGGAGTTACGGAGGCTATGCAACGGCCCGGCACACGACGGAACGGAAGGAGCAGGTGACTGCGACGCAGAACTTCCTCTCCTCGGGCGACACCTACGACCATCGCTTTAGCCACAACCGCGACGAGGAGTGGAAACTCACGACCTACCAGCATCTGACCTACAAGAACGACCGGCTGATGTTGCAGTTCGAGCCGAATGTCGAATACCATCGCTTCCGCAACAGCGCCTCCTCTACATCGGCCTCCTTCACGGCTCCCGTGGCCGAAGTCAGCCGAAAACTGCTTGACGACCTCTTCTCCACCTCGTCGCCTCGCCCCAACCTCCGCGACACGCTCATCAACCGCCAGTTACGTGAGAGCCTGGGAACCGGGCACGACCTCAATGCCGACATCGACGTGTGGGGCACGCTGAAACTGAAGCACAGCAACGACGTCCTGCGCTTCGCCATCGAGGGCCGATATGACGAACATGCCCGGCAGCAGTTCTCGCGGCAGCATGTCCAGTATGCTGCGATGCCATCGCAGCCAAAGGAAGAAGGAAGCGCCCAGCCCCTCTTCCGCCACCAACTGGCCGACATGCCCCCGCGCCGCAAGTGGGAGATGCGCGGCATGGTGGGCTACACCCTGCCGCTTGGCCAGGGCTGGCGCCAACTCTTCACCTTCTATGAATACCGCCACAGCGACCAGCACGAGCGCGAATCGTTCTATCGCCTCGACCAACTCCCTATTGCCGACTCCGCCTTTGCCCGGCCTATCGACGAACTGCCCAGTCTAAGCGAATACCGACGCACGCTCGACCGCACCAACAGCCACCGCAGTCACTATGTGGACAATCAGCACCAGTTCTTTGCCAACGTGGGATATGAGTTCGACAAGAAAGACTACGGCACCGCCTACCTCCTGGTCGACGCGCGACTCGACATTACGCAGCAACGCATGGATTACCAGCGCGGCACCATCGACACCGTACTCCACCGAACGGCTCCCACACTCTCGTTGCGGACATCGCCTTGGATAAGGTTCACCAATGGCAGTTGGATTAAGTTTGCCCCGAGCGTGAACATCCATCAGCCCGACCTCCTGAACAAGGCTGCCATCCGCGACGACACCGACCCGATGAACGTGCGCATCGGCAATCCTCACCTGCGCAGCAGCATCAGCACCGATTACGCGCTGACCTACTCCAAGCCGAACAAGAAGCGACACACCGCAAACGTGCTGAACTTAAACTATTCCCCGACTTTCCGTGCCATTGCCATGGGACAGACCTACGACCGCACGACGGGCGTCCGCACCTATCTGCCCACCAACATCAACGGGAACTGGGACACGAACGCCCAGCACACGCTCGATCATAACTTCGGCGAAAAGAACCACTCACTTAGTGTCTCGACCAGTCTTGCCTACCAGCACAGCGTGGACCTCATGGGTGAGGAGGTGCCTGTGCGCTCTGTCGTGCGCACGCTCTCCTTCAGCATCGCCCCGAAACTCAAACTCTCGCTGGGCAAGCACACGCTGAACTTCACCACCGAAGTCTCGACGAACCGCTACATGAGCCACCGCGCCGACTTCCAGAACATGACGGCCACGAACTACCGCATCGGGGCGGACGCCATCGTTCACCTGCCGTGGAAACTCGACCTTACTACAGACCTCTCGCTCTACGGCCGCCGTGGCTACGTCGATCGCCTGATGAACACCGACGATGTGGTGTGGAATGCCCGGCTCAGTCGTCCGTTTGCCAAGGGTCGGCTCCTGCTGATGGTCGATGGTTTTGATATACTCGGCCAACTCAGCAACGTGACGCGCACCATCAATGCCCAAGGTCGCACGGAGACATGGACGAATGTCCTGCCGCGCTATGTCCTGTTCCACGCCGTCTGGCGCCTGAACAAGGAACCGAAGAAACCCTGAATTGTGAATTAGCGCACCAGTGTCCACTGCCTCCGTCCCTCAAAGGTCTGGATGCCGAGCGTCAGGGTGTCGGTCTCCGGGAGTGAGTCGAGGGGCAGGGAAGCGTACTGGTCGGTGGTGTAGGCCGTCGGGTCGTTGCCCTGGCGGTGAAAGAGACTGAGGAAGGTGTGTCCCGGGCGGATGCTGTCCACCATATAGCCCCATGTCTGTCGGCCCCCTTGTGTCTTGGGCAGAAGGTGGAGGTTGAGGTAGCGCCTTGTACGCCAGAGGCTGGCCACGTTAGTAGGGTCTTGCCGTGGCGTACGGGTGGAGTCGCGCAGCAGGGCCGCGGCCGTGAGTGAGTAGAGTGTAGCCTTCTGGTCCTCCACGGTGAAGCCTGCCAGTGCCCGATAAATGACGTTGGCCCGCAGACCTGTCTGCGGGTTTGTGAGCACAAGGCGGGTGTCGTCGTCGAGCGTGATGGAGGTCATCGTCCCGTCGCTGTTGGTGGGGCAGTCGGCCATCTCTGTAACGAGGCTGGGGTAGGGGGAGTCCTTGTCGTCGTCGTTGCACGATGAGAGACAGAAGACGAGGAGCAGCAGTGTGAGGTTAACGGGTCTCTTCATAGTTTATGACAGGGTTGGCATACATGGTCAGCAGGCGCTCGCGCAGGAAGGCCTCGTCGCGGTTGGGCAAATCCACGAGGGCGATGCGCGAGGCCAGGTACTGTTCGAAGGCCACCTTCTCCTTGTGGCTGTAGTGCTCGGCATGCGTGGGCCGGCCGGTGAGCAGGTCGAGGGCTACGTAGTTGCCGGGGAAGAGGCGGTAGTGGCGGTGAATCTCGCGGTCGATGCGCTGGGCCAGTTCGGTGTAGAATTCCTTCTGGGGCAGGTCACTCAGTTCGTCTATCCACGCGTTGATACAGGGTGCGGCGTGGTAATGAATATGACCCTTCTGCCCTTTAATGCCTGTCTTCATGTTCACGAGGTCGTCTTGCTTCGACTTCTTCCATGCAGGGTCGTCGCGACGCTGTTGGAACTCCTTGGCCTTCAGGTAGTCGCACGGGTCGTACTCATAACTGATGGAGAGGGGTACGATGTGGAGTGCCTTGATGGCCTCCACGGGGCTTTCGGCGTTGCTCATGGCCATCATCTTCAGGAGTGATACTTGTGTCTGGTCGCTCGAGTCCTTAGCACGCCCTTCGCGCTGGGCTATCCAGATGTTCTCGCCCTTTTCCTGGATGACGTGGTGCATGTAGCGGCTCATAAGCAAGCTGCTCTCGTAGAGTTCGTGCCTGGAGATGTTGCGCCTGACAATGAAGGCCTTGTTCAGCCGTACCAAGGTGCGTATCCACGGATAAATGAGGAGATTGTCCCCGATGGCTATCTCGCAGGTGGTCGGGAACTTGGCGTCGTGGAGCATCACATCGAGGATGGCCGAGTCGAGCACTATGTCGCGGTGGTTCGAGAGAAAGGTGTAGCGTGGCTCGCCGGCCTCGATGGCCTGATGGTCGAACGTGTGGTCCGTCGAGCAATTCCTAAGGATGTAGTTTACCACAGGCTTCATGAACCGCAGTTGGAACTGGAGGGTGGAGTGGATGCCCCACGTGGCCAACTTCAACATGCCCCGGCTCATGCCCAGCGGAAGTATGGGGGCGATGCTTCGGAGTATGCGCGAGAACTGGCGGTCGTTGAGCAGGCTCTCGATGGCCGGCCTGACCTCCTCGTCGTTGTAAGGCCGAATGGAATCAAATTCATAATTCATAATTCATAATTCATAATATAATTCACGATGCACGGCACCACAGCCTAATTGTGAATTGTGCATTGCGAATTATGAATTAAACAAAATGGTCTTCTATTATCTCTGTCAGTACGTCCTTGATGTCGAGCCCGGCGGCGCGCACCTGCTGCGGGATGAAACTGGTGGCAGTCATGCCAGGCGTGGTGTTAATCTCGAGGAGGTTTATCTTGTCACCCTCGGTGATGATGTAATCGATGCGGATGATGCCGTGGCAACCCAGTATATCGTATATCATCGACGTCAGTTGCTGCACGCGCTCGGTCAGTCGGTCGGAGATGCGGGCCGGCGTGATTTCCGACACCTGTCCATTGTACTTTGCGTCGTAGTCGAAGAATTCGTTCTTCGAGACCACCTCGGTCACGGGGAATACGTGCCCGCTCGTCCGGGTCTTGTAGCAGCCACAGGTCAGTTCCGTGCCCTGCATGAAGGCCTCCACCATCACGTCCTCGCCCTCCCGTAGGGCCAGGTCGATGGCCGGACGCAGTTGTTCGGGTGTCTTCACCTTCGTGGTGCCAAACGAACTTCCTCCGCGAGCCGGCTTCACGAAGCAGGGCAGGCCGATGCGCGAGATAATATCCTCGTCGCTCACCTCCCCCTCGTGTCCGATTTTCACCGTCAGGCTGTCGGCCACCGAAACCCCAAGGCCTCGCATGTAGTTGTTCAGCACGAACTTGTCGTAGGTCATGGCCTCGATGAGCACGTTACAGGTAGAGTAGGGCATACCAATCAGGTCGAAGTACCCTTGCAGGATGCCGTTCTCGCCCGGTGCCCCGTGGATGGTGATGTAGGCGTAGTCGGGCGTGATGTGCCGGTCGCCGTCCTTGAACGAGAAGTCGTTCCTATCGACCCGGCTTCTTGTCCCGTCCTGGAGTATCGCCTCCCAGTGGCGCGCGTGTATCTCTACTTTATATACGTTGTACCGTTCCTTGTCCAGGAACGACTCGATGCCCGCAGCACTCCGCATGCTGACATCGTGCTCTGCGCTGTCTCCTCCGCAGACGATGGCTATTGTCTTCTTCATTCTTCTTTGGGTTTTATGGGGTTAATGGGCTGATTGGGCTGGATGGGATTTATGGGGCTATTGGGTCGGCTGGGTTGATTGGGCTGTTGCCCATTAAACCCATATTGCCCATTACCCCCATATCCCCCATTTCTCTTCTGCCAATCCTTTCTTGCCCGGTACATTTCTTCCTTGATGCCGCCTTTTTCCTTAAAGTCGCGCTTCTTCCATTCTATGAGACCGCGAATCAGCACGTCGCACTGGTGAATAAGTGTAATGGCAATGTTTGCTATCGTCTCGTCCGAACGTTCTTTGATTTTCTCCCGATAAACGGCAGAGTCAAGATGGGTCTTGCAGAACGCACGTGTCTGCCGACAGCGAGGGTCGTCATACTTCCATTGCTCCAATCCTCGGACGCGCAGGTAGTCCTCATAGTCCAACAATAGTTCGTGGAGCGATGCGCGATTCACGTTGGTCAGTTTCAGCTCCATCTCACGCGAAGTGATTCCGTCGATATTCCCCTCAGCCAGATTCTGCTTGCCCGAGCGTGCTGCCTGCACCATCTGGTCGATGGTGCGGTCACCTGTCTTTAGGAACTTGTGGGCGAAATAGAACGTCACGTCGTAGATACACTCCGCTTTCTGGAATGCCTTCAACGTACGGTAGTTGTTATCTTGCCTCAGAAAATCCTTGTCCTCTTTCATATTCGCCCGTAAAGTTACGAAAAAAATCTTTATTTTATTGCTTTAAGAAGCCATATTCATATACTTTTGGTTCTATCTGTTTGGCAAGTGCCTTGAGGGCTTGGCGCAATGACTGGATGAGCTGCGTATAGTGAGGGTCTTGGCTGTCGGGGTTCATCTGCACTTTGCCGCTTTTTATGGTTTTTGTGCCTTGGAAGTGCAGGCGGATGTCGTAGAACGAGGCATTGGGGTTGGCTCCAGGCTGTTGGTGATAGTAGCACCACAACGCTCGTCCAGCATCCATCACGGCTTGTGCTTCGGGAGAAAATGCAATTGGTAATGTTCCGTCATTGATGGTTGCTTTTCGTTCTTCAAAAGCATCTACTGTATGGTAGTTCTTTCCATCTTTCTCGTACGCATGTTGTTCTTCTTCCGTTCTTTCCTTTTTGTTGAGCCGTCCGTGAATGAAATCACTCATGAAATGACTCTCGAAGTTGTCCTTTGCATTCACTTCTTCTTCCGTGAAGGGAATCCAGTGGTTCACACCATGTAAACTCTGTATGTTGTTAAATCCGTTAAAAAGCGTATAAATGAGGCAATCGCGTTGAAATACCCAATCCTTCTGCCAACCGTCATTAGGATAGAGAAACTGATCACGGTCATTCAACCAATCTGCCTCAATACAATGACGAACGGCTGTAAAAATATACATTCGTGTTAAATTCCTAGGAGTAATCCACCATCCTCTTGGTGTCGGCATTTGAGATCTTTTATTGACAAAATAGACTAACTTTTGATTTTGAAAATCATTTCGCCCATTACTCATAAAACCGAGTTTTAGCGGATACTCATCATCTCGCAGCTCATTTACCCATTTCCCAATATTGGAATCTTCGTAACTAAAAATAAATTTTTGACCGATATAATCTCCTTCGGCATTGTATACATCTGCGTTGATTCCGTTAAAATCTTCTTTAATAGCTGTATGCCAGATAAAGAAGCCGATGGGGAAATGCCCCTTGACATTATCGAATGTATATGACGGAACCAAAAAAATTCGACCGAGCTTCGCTCGGAACTGCCTCCGGAAATCCTTGAAGTTGGGTGCTTGCAGTGTTTTCAACTTTGAAAACACTGCAAGCACCGATGAGGGGATTTCGTTATAAATTCGGATATAGAACTGGGCAAATACTTCTCGGCCAGCAATGCCTATCTTATCAAGGTAACGTCTGTATGTTTCATGGACTACAGCCACATCGGTTTTGTTCTTTCCCGTACCGTTTATCTGCTTACTATCTCCAGCCTCCGCATATGGTGGATTAATATATATAACTAATCTTTTTCGTTTCTCGGGGTCGTTGATGATGTCTTGTAATCCTTGTGGTAGATGGGTAAATGGGTCGTTAAGGAAATCGAATTGGAAGACGTGACTATCCAAGAGATTGGCTCCGTTTTGTATACGGTCGTGCATGGCATCCACGTCGCGCTTATCGATGGTAGAGGCCCAGATGTTGTATTTGTTGGTGAGACCTACGAGAAGGTTTCCTGTGCCTGCGGCACAATCCCAGATATAGTACTCATCCTGCCAGTTTTCACCGAGTTCGTCAGCTAAGTATTGCTGTGAGAGTTCCACCCACTGTTGGGGGGTGAAAAAGGAACCTTTGCGTTCGCGTACGTCTTGTGATACGAGTAAATCTTGGCGCGAGACAATGTACTCCCAGTATTCGCGCTTGGGCGGACGGCGGTAACGGTTCCAAAACTGACGGTGTGCCCGTCCGTCGTCCATAAACCGTGCTATTTTCTGGTTCTCCAACCCAGTGTCATCGATTCTGCGGTCCAGTATATAGCGGTCGGTACGCAGTAGCACGTTCAGTTTCTCCCGAAGTGTACAATCATCCTTTGAGAGGATGTCTGCTAGATAGAAGTCGCCTTGGTAGATGCCACCTCGCTTGGCGGCATCCCAATCGATGCCGATGGTTGGTTTCACCTCGGTAAGCCATTTCTGGAAAATATGGATGAAGTTTGACTTCGAGATGCGTATCTTGGTGCTTGAAGCGTCGTATCGGAAAAAGTTCTTGATAAATTTGCGTAGTTCGCGGTCATCACGATCGTAGAAGAAGCGGAGCAAACGCTGCTCAATGGTATCCGAGACAAGGTTTTGGAGTTGCAGGAACTCCTTTGTCTGGTGGTCGCTTGGCTTTACATTCCAGTTGAAGTCGTTCTGTCCCAGCACATCAACCACACAATCATAGGGCACGAAAGCTATCTTTTCTGCATCAAAGGCTCCAAGGTAGCGTGGTGGCATGTGGTGGTCGTATGTACGCGCCTTCCCGATGGTCAGAATGAGTTGTACGAGACTTTCTTCCAGATTGTGGTGTGTACCTTTCTTTGCCTCGGCCCACAATAGGTATTCTGTTTCGAAGAGTTGAGGCCCACGTGCAGGAATGGCCACGGCAAAGTCTATGTCGCCTAAGACGGGTGTGGCATCGTAGGCTTGGAAATAGTCGTTGCGCAGTTTGTTCTTTATCTCTTCTTCGCGCAGGTTGGGGGCGTAGGGCATGGACTTCTATCTTTTTATTATAGTTTCATTCGTCAACTTCTTGAATCGGTACTCGGCGTTCTGCTCATTGAGAATCTTCAGTTGTTCCTCAGCTATGCGGTGAAGGACATCGTAGCGAACTTCACGTGGCATACTTTGTTTGATGAGTTCGGAGTTGAGCGACTCCATGTTTGAGAGCACGACAAGTTCATTGATAGATGCTGTGTCGCGCATGTTCAACTTTTTGGATAATTCTGGATTGGCCTCTTCCCAGTCTTTGGCCGTGTAGCCGAAGAGGGCAAGGTTGAGCATGTCTGCCTCTGTGGCATAGATGAGCCCTTTTTTCTTCTTGGCGACAGATAGGTGTGGGATGATGATGTTCTTGATGGCGTCTGTGTGTAGAGTATAGTTTGCTTTGGCAAGAATTCGTTTCACATCCCAACGTTGTAACAGTGGATTGTTCTGTTCCTCCTTTAATTGCTGATATTCCTTGACTACATATAATTGGAAGGTCGGACTTAGCCACATACCGAAGTTGAAGGCTATGTCTTTGTGAGCGTATGTTCCACCATAGCGGCCAGCCTTTGAGTAAATTCCAATGGCGTTAGTTTTCTCTGCCCATTCTCCAGGAGTGAGTGAAAAGGAATTTAATCCTGCCTGACCTCTAAACGCATCGAATTCGATGCTTTTAAAATTGGGATTATGTAATTGCTCCCAGACACCAAGGTACTCTATGGTACTTCTGGACCGCATCCAGTTTTGGATAATGTAGTTGGTGCGATTGGTGTCTTTATACCGGGCCATGTCCGTCAGGCAGATATAGTCGTTTTCATTGCCATGCAGCAATACGGAGATTTCTGTTCCGTTTGCATTTATCTTTTTTGTAGTAGCCATATCGTAGTCATATATTCATATTCTTTAATCCTTTGCAGCCACTAACCTCCGCCATTTCTCCAGCAGGGCGGTCATGTCGGAGGGCAGTTCATTGGTGAAATCCATTTCCTCGCCTGTGCGGGGATGGCGGAAGCCGAGAGTACGGGCATGAAGGGCTTGGCGGGGACAAAGTTCGAAGCAGTTGTGGATGAAAGCACGGTAGGAGGCGGTGCGCTCACCACGCAGGATTTCTTGGCCGCCATAGCGCTCGTCGTTGAAGAGGGTGTGGCCGAGGCTCTTCATGTGGACGCGGATTTGGTGGGTGCGTCCCGTCTCCAGTCGGCATTCGATGAGGGTGATGTGCCCCAGACGTTCCAGAACACGATAGTGCGTGACGGCAGGCTTGCCTGTCGGGTTATCGTCGGGCAGGATGGCCATCTGGAGGCGGTCCTTCGGGTTGCGTCCGATGTTGCCGCGCACGGTGCCTTCGTCCTCGGCAAAGGGTCCCCAGACGAGGGCGTTGTAGAGGCGGCGAGTCGTGTGTACGAAGAACTGGTGACAGAGGTCGGTCTTGGCTTCGGGTGTCTTGGCAATGACGAGCAGGCCCGAGGTGTCCTTGTCGATGCGATGGACGAGTCCCACTGCAGGGTCGTTCGGGTCGAAACGTTTGTCGTCCCGCAGGTACCAGGCGAGGGCATTGACCAGCGTGCCCGAGAAGTTGCCGCAACCGGGGTGAACGACAAGCCCGGCAGGCTTGTTTACCACGAGCAGGTCGTCGTCCTCATAGACCACGTCGAGGGGAATGTCTTCGGGGGTGATTTCCCAGTCGCGCTTGGGGCGGTCGAGCATCAGCGTGACAACGTCCAGCGCCTTTACCTTATAATTGCTCTTGACGGGACGACCGTTCACCTGTATGAAGCCTGCTTCTGCGGCCTTCTGTATGCGATTGCGACTGGTGTCGCCCAAGTGGTCCATTAGGAACTTATCGACGCGCATCGGGCTCTGTCCACGATCGGCCACCACGCGACGATGTTCGTAAAGTTCCGCTTCCTCGGAAACCTCTAATTCGTCGTCCAATAACGCCTCGTCATCAATCATAGCTGAAGGGTTCAGGCTTTTCGTCGTCGCTGTCGTCCTGACTATCGTCGTCGTTGTCTTTATCCTCTTCCTCTTCGTCGTCGTAGTCGAAGAACTCCTCTTGCTGTCCGCTGCCGACGAGCAAGGTTATCATGGCATCGGTGGGCACGCGCTCGCCTGTCATCACCAGTCGCCCACGGCACTTCACACCATAGACCCAGTCTTTGTCGCCGGGTACCAATTCCATGGGCCCCAGTCGGAAGCCCAGTTGTTGCAGGCGGTCTTGAGCCTCACGCATCGAACAATTGTCGGCAATGTCGGGGAAACTTACCGAGGGCGACTCCCGCGAGTTTATGGTCAAGTAGATTTCCCGGCCTGACTTCACCTTGCTGCCGCCCTTTGGTAACTGTATCATGACGGCCCCCGAGGGCACGGCCCGATTGTACGTGCTATCCACAACCACGGCCTCCAGGCCCAGCATGGCCAGTGTATATTCGGCATCGCCGAAGAGTTTACCCTCTACGTCGGGCACAATGATTTCCTCGCCGTGGTGTGTATATACACCCAGACCTACCCAGACACCGATGGCCAGCACGACCACCGTCAGCGCCATTACCAAGAGATTGCCCCAGATGATGGGGCTGAAGAGTTTCTTAATCAGACTCATGACTGTACGAAGTACGTAAATAACTGCGTAAAGTTACGAATTATTTCCCATACAACAAAAAAGAGCAGGAAAAACCTGCTCCTTCATTCTTAATCTCTAATCCCTAATCTGGGATTCCGCGGGAATCACTTACCGTGACGCTCGTCGGCAACGGTCAGCTTCTTGCGGCCCTTGGCACGGCGGGCAGCCAATACGCGGCGACCGTTAGCGGTAGCCATTCTCTGACGGAAACCGTGCTTGTTGTTCCGTCTGCGGTTGTGGGGTTGGAATGTTCTTTTCATCGTTTTATATCGTTTTTGTTATTTTCGGCCTGCAAAATTACGGACTTTTTTTGATACGTGCAAATTTTTTACTACCTTTGTCACCCGAAAAGTGGTAAAAACACTCCCTTTTCACCCTTTAACCCGTTAAACGATTAAACTTTTAAATACTTATATCGTATGATTAACTCACAAGACATCAAGAAGGGCACCTGCATCCGTATGGACGGCAAGCTCTACTTCTGCATCGACTTCCTGCACCGTAAGCCAGGAAAGGGAAACACCATCATGAACGTCACCCTCAAGGACGTTGTCAGCGGCAACGTATTGGAGCGCCGTTTCAACATCGGTGAGAAACTCGAAGACGTACGCGTGGAGCGTCGTCCCTATCAGTACCTCTATCAGGAGGGTGAGGACTATATCTTCATGAACAATGAGACTTTCGAACAAATCACCATCCCTGCCGACCAGGTTACGGGCGTTAAGTTCATGAAGGAAGGCCAGAACGTTGAGGTTGTGGCCGATGCCAGCACCGAGACCGTGCTGTATGCCGAATTGCCTGCCAAGGTTCACCTCCAGATTACTTGGACCGAGCCTGGCCTGAAGGGCGATACCGCCACCAACACCCTGAAGCCTGCTAAGGTGGAGACCGGCGCAGAAATCCGCGTCCCCCTCTTCATCAACGAAGGCGAAATTGTCGAGGTCGATACCCGCGACGGCAGTTATCTTGGCCGCGTAAAGGCTTGATAGTTTAAGGGGCAACCCAGAGAAAATAAGACCGCGAGCGTCATGACGACGTTCGCGGTCTTTCGTTTACTCCGTTGGCCTCCAGTCCTCTTGCCTTGAGCAGGCCAGAGGCGTCGGGACTATCCATGCCCGTAAAGCGAGTGAACATCTCCATGAGGTCGCCCGTGTTGCCACGACTTAGAATCTGGTCGCGAAAGTCCTGTCCTGTCTCTGGCAGCAGGGGACCGCGACGGGCAAATACGTCGGCAATGTTGACGGCCAGGACTTCGGTCCACAGATAGCTATAGTAGCCTGCGGCATAGCCCCCGCCAAAGACGTGGTTGAAGTAGCTGGTGCTGTAGCGGGGCGGTATTTGCGGGTCGAGCAGGCCAACTTGGCGCAGGGCTTCATGTTCGAAGGCCTGTGCATCCTCGGCCGAAGGAATCTCCTCGGGCGTGAGCATGTGCCAAGCCAAATCTACGCAAGTAGCGGCAAGGTTCTCGCCCAGGGCGTAAGCCGTCTGGAAGTTGATGGACTGGAGCATACGCTCCTTCAGGTCGGCGGGCATGGGCTCGCCCGTCTCGCAGTGGCGGGCATAGTGGTCGAACACCTCGGGCAGGGAGGCAAACGACTCGTTGAACTGCGAGGGCATCTCTACGAAGTCGCGGGCTACGGAGGTGCCGCTCAGACGGTTGTACTGGCAGTCGGAGAGCAGTCCGTGGAGGGCGTGGCCGAATTCATGGAAGAGTGTTGTCACCTCGTCCCAGGTGAGCAACGAGGGTTGTCCGTCGGGGGCTTTGGCGTTGTTGCAGACATTGAAGATGATTGGCCGCTGGTGGCGTTGGTGGCTCTGCTTGGCAAAACCGTCCATCCAGGCACCACCGCGCTTCGAGGGGCGACGGAAATAGTCGCAATAGAAAAGACCAAGGGGCTGACTGTCACGGTCGATGACGTCGAAGACGCGCATGTCGGGATGGTAGGTGGGTACGTCGTGACGCTCCCGGAACGAGAGCCCATAGACGCGGTTTGCTGCATAAAATACACCATTGAGCAGGACACTATCGACGTTGAAGTAGGGCTTCACCTCCTCGTCGGAGATGTTGAGCATCTCGCGCTTCATCTTGGCCGAGTAGTAGAAGCGGTCGTAGGGCTGGAGTTGGAAGTCGGGGCCTTCGGTCTGTTGAGCATAAGCCTCGATGGCTCGTGTCTCGGCATCGGCCTTCGGACGGTATTCGGCGATGAGCTGTCGCAGGAAGGCATATACTCGGTCGGGCGTACCAGCCATAGTTTGCTCGAGCGAGTAGGAGGCGTAGTTGGGGTAGCCCATCAGCCGGGCTTGTTCGGCACGCAGGCGGGCTATCTCGACGACGATTGGTAGGGTGTTGTACTTGCCCGTCCCATCGGCTCGGTGGATGCTTGCCTCATAGACGCGCCGGCGCAGGTCGCGATTGTCGAGACTGGTCAGCGGAGCCTGTTGTGTGGTGTTGACGATGACGATGGCATACGGAGCCTTGCCACCCCGGCTTTCGGCATCCTTCTGGCACTGAGCCAGATCGACCTCGCTCAGGCCGGCAAGGTCTTCCTTCTTATCGACCCAGACGACGGCCTCGTTGGTGGCATCGGGCAGGGTCTCGCCCCACTGGATTTGCAGTTCCGAGATGCGCAGGTTGATTTCCTTCATGCGTGCCATGTCCTCGTCGGAGAGCAGGGCCCCCTTGCGCACGAACTCCTTGTAGGTTTCCTCCAATAGTTTGAGGTCTTCGCCTTGCAGCGTCTCGTGGTCGCGGTCATAGACCTGACGGATGCGCTGGAAGAGCTCGCGGTTAAAGGCAATTTCGTTCTCGAGGTCGGTCAGCATAGGGGTTACCTGCTTCTCTATTTCACCCATTTCTGGCGTTTTGTCGGCCTCGATGAGGGCAAAGAAGGTGCGGCTGACGCGCTCCAGCAGCCGGCCGCTCTCGTCGTACGCCACGATGGTGTTCTGGAAAGTAGGTTCGGCGGTGTCGGCTACAATTTGGCCGATTTCATCGCGTTTTTTCTCAATTGCAGTTTTGAAGGCGGGCAGGTAATCTCCTACCTGAATCTTACTAAAGTCTGGGGCTCCGAAGGGTAGGGTGCTCTCTTGGAGCAGGGGATTTTCATGTTCCGAGCGTTGGCAGGCTGTGAAAGGCATGATGGCGGCCGACAGCATGGTTGCCGAAAGGCTGATGGTCATAAGTTTCTTCTTCATAGTGGGTTAATTGTTTGGTGTTGACACCGCAAATATACGAATTCTTCTGCGAAAATGCCCAAACTTGTTTGCGTTTTCGCTTGCTTATTCGTACCTTTGCCTTTATAATTACGAATATAAGCATGAAATATAGCATCATTGTCCCTGTGTTCAATCGCCCCGATGAGGTGGATGAACTATTGGAAAGCCTCGGGCGACAGACGTGTCGTGACTTTGAGGTGGTCATTGTGGAGGACGGAAGCGAGGTACGTTGCGAGGAAGTGGTCGGCAAGTATCGCGACCATCTGGACGTGCAGTACTTCGAGAAACCGAATTCGGGCCCTGGGCAGTCGCGCAATTATGGTGCAGAGCGTAGTCGGGGCGAGTACCTGATAGTGCTGGACAGCGACGTGGTGCTGCCCGAGGGCTATCTGGCAGCCGTGGACAAGGAACTCACGGAGAGTCCTTGCGAAGCCTTTGGTGGCCCCGATCGTGCCCACGAGAGTTTCACGCCCGTGCAGAAGGCCATCAACTACTCCATGACTTCGTTCTTCACGACTGGTGGCATACGTGGTGGAAAGAAGAAACTCGATAAGTTCTATCCCCGCTCTTTCAATATGGGTATCCGCAGTGACCTCTATCGGCAACTAGGCGGTTTCTCCAACATGCGCTTCGGTGAGGACATCGATTTTAGCATCCGCATCTTTAAGTCGATGGCCCGTTGCCGGCTTTTCCCCGAGGCCTGGGTGTGGCATAAAAGGCGGACGGACTTCCGTAAGTTCTTCCGTCAGGTGCACAACAGCGGCATCGCGCGCATAAATCTATATAAGAAGTATCCCGAGAGCCTGAAGCTCGTCCACCTGTTGCCGGCGATGTTCACTCTTGGAGTTCTTGGTTGCTTGCTTCTTTTCCTGTTAGGCATAGCGTTGTTCGGTTATGGAGAATGGCTCGATGCCAATGGCCTCCGTCCTACCGACAATATGCATCAGGGGGTGGGCCTCGTATTCTGCGTTCTGGCATTGTTGCCAATTCTGCTCTATTGCCTGATAATCTTCCTCGACTCATCAATACGGAATCGCAGCCTCCGTGTCGGCCTGCTCTCCGTGCCTGCTTCCTTCATCCAACTCATGGGCTATGGCACGGGCTTCCTCCGCGCCTGGTGGCTCCGCTGCATCTGTGGCCGCAACGAGGAACTGCAGGCCTTCAAAAAAACATTCTATAAATGAAAGTAAACATAAAGGACCTCCCTCTCGACGAACGCCCTCGTGAGAAGATGATGGCACAGGGTGCGTCGGCCTTGAGCAATGCCGAACTTCTGGCCATCCTTATTGGTAGTGGCAATGCGGAAGAGACGGCCGTGGGACTTATGCAGCGCGTCATGCAGGATTGTCAGAACAGCCTGAACTCGCTCGGTCGCATGACTACCGAGGAACTGATGCGTTGCTACAAAGGCATCGGAGAGGCCAAGGCCATTACCATCCTGGCTGCCTGCGAGCTGGGCAACCGGCGGCGGCGTGAAGAGGTGGTGGAGAAACGGCGCATCGTGAACAGTCGCGATGCCTACGAATACTTCTCGGACATGGGTAGCCTGCCCCTGGAGGAGTGTCGCGTGTTGTTGCTCCGGCAGAACCACGGCATCATCGGACAGGCACTAATCAGCAAGGGAGGCATTGCCGGTACGGCTGTCGATGTGCGCGAGGTGCTTCGCCATGCCTTGGTCAATCGGGCTACGGGACTTGTGCTTTGCCACAACCATCCCAGCGGCAACTTGCGTCCAAGCATCGAGGACAACCAACTGACGCGTCGTGTTGCTGATGCGTGTCGGGCTGTCGATATTCTGTTTGTCGATCACATCATCGTAGCCGATACGGGCTATTACAGTTATAAGGAGCAAGGAAAGATATAAAAGTTGAAAGTTGGAGAATTGAAATGGACGAATTGCAGATACAAGAGAGAGTCATCGAACTGCTGAAGACAGTGTACGACCCCGAAATCCCCGTCAACATCTACGATCTCGGGCTTATCTATCGCATAGAACTCTCGGACGACCAGACGGAACTCGCAGTCGATATGACGCTCACGGCCCCTAATTGCCCGGCTGCCGACTTCATCATGGAGGATGTCAGGCAAAAGCTCGAGACCATTGACGGACTGGCAAAGGTGGATGTGAACCTCGTTTTCGAGCCCGAGTGGGACAAAGACATGATGTCGGAAGAGGCTAAACTGGAATTGGGAATGTTATGAAGAACATCTATTTCCTCTCAGATGCCCATTTGGGCAGCCTGGCGTTGCAGCACACGCGCCAGCAGGAACGCCGATTGGTGCGTTTCCTCGATGAAATCAAACCGAAGGCCGAGGCTGTCTATCTGCTTGGCGACATGTTCGACTTCTGGTTCGAATATCGCCGTGTCGTGCCGAAGGGCTTCACACGCTTCCTCGGTAAACTTTCGGAACTGACCGACAGTGGGGTGGAGGTGCATTACTTTACGGGTAACCACGACATTTGGTGTTGGGACTATCTGCGCGACGAGTGTGGCCTCATGATGCACTACGAACCCATCACCCTCTCGCTGGCCGACAAGACATTCTACATCGGACACGGCGACGGGCTGGGCGACCCCGACCCGAAGTTTAAGTTCATCCGTGGCATCTTCCACAACCGCGTGTGTCAGTGGCTCTTCCGTTGGCTCCATCCCGACTTGGGCATGGCCTTCGGACTCAACTGGGCCAAGCACAGCCGCGAGAAGCATGGCGACGGTGGCGACCCTCCCTATTTGGGCGAGGACAAGGAGCATCTGGTGCTCTATGCCAAGGATTATCTGCGCTCGCATCCCGACGTGAATTACTTCCTCTTTGGCCATCGCCACATAGAGCTCGACCTGATGCTGTCGCACCAGTGCCGAATGCTCATCCTTGGCGACTGGATTACACAATTTACCTATGCCGTCTTCGATGGTGAACACCTCTATACGGAAAACTATGTGGAAGGCGAAACAAAAGTTTAAGTTTAACCTAAAAAATGAATGAAATGAAAAGTCTGAAAGGAACAAAAACAGAGAAGAACCTGATGGAAGCCTTCGCTGGTGAGTCGATGGCCCGTAACAAGTACACATATTTCGCATCGCGCGCCAAGAAGGACGGCTACGTGCAGATTGCCAGCATCTTCGAGGAAACGGCTGGTAACGAGAAGGAGCACGCCAAGATGTGGTACAAGTACCTGAACGGTGGTTCGGTGAGTGACACAGTGGCGAACCTGGCTGACGCTGCTGATGGCGAGAACTTCGAGTGGACGGATATGTACGATCGCATGGCTCGTGAAGCTCGCGAGGAAGGTTTCGAGGAAATAGCCGAGAAGTTTGCCTTGGTCGGCGCCATCGAGCGTGAACACGAAGCACGCTATCGTCGGCTGCTGAAGAACATACAGGACGGCGTAGTCTTCTCGAAGGAGGGCGATGTCATCTGGCAGTGTGCCAACTGTGGTCACATCGTCATTGGCAAGAAGGCTCCCGAGGTATGCCCCACCTGCGACCATCCGCAGAGCTACTTCCAGGTGAAGCCTGAGAATTACTAATCGTTTATTCCAAGGTACTGGCTGACGGCTTCGGCACAGCGCTCGCCATCGACGCCTGCGCTGACGATGCCGCCAGCATAGCCGGCACCCTCGCCACTGGGGAAGAGCCCAGGGAACGTGACGTGCTGTAGGGTCTGCGCATCGCGAACGATACGCACAGGACTGCTGGTGCGCGTTTCCACGCCGATGACGGTGGCTTCGTTGGTCAGGAAACCATGCTTCTGCCGTCCCCAAGCCTTAAAGGCTTCCTGTAGGCGATGGCGGATGGACTCAGGTAGCCAGAAGTGCAGGGGACTGCTGATGAGTCCCGGTGCATACGACGAATCGGGCAGGTCGTAACTGAGGCGGTTGTTCACAAAGTCCGCCATGCGTTGGGCGGGAGCGGTCTGCCGCATGTTTCCCTGTTGCCAGCATGTGCGTTCCAATTCCTCTTGATACATCATCATGCGTAAAGCCCCCTCCTGACCTCCCCTTGAAGGGGAGGAAAACTCCCTTCCTTTAAGGAAGGGTTGGGGTAGGTCTTCCGGTCGCAACTCCACCACCATGCCGCTGTTGCTCCATCGTCCGTTACGGTTTGAGGGGCTCATGCCATTTACCACAATCTGTTCGGGACCGCTGGCCGCTGGCACCACGAAACCGCCTGGGCACATGCAGAAACTATACACACCGCGCCCGTCCACCTGTTGCACCATGCTGTATTCGGCAGCGGGCAGGTAGTTGCCACGTCCGTGCCGGTTGTGGTACTGGATGCGGTCGATGAGTTCCGCAGGATGCTCCAGTCGCACACCCACGGCCAGCCCCTTTGCTTCCAGCGTGATACCATTGTCGTAAAGCCAACGATAGACATCGCGTGCCGAATGCCCCGTGGCCAGGATGACGGGCCCGTGGAACTCCCGTCCGTCGGCGGTGGCTATGCCACACACGCAAGGCGTAGCCTCATTTTGAATTTTGATTTTTTCATTTTTAATTAGCAACGCGCTCATGCGCGTCTCGAAGTGTACCTCCCCGCCACAACGGAGTATTGTCTCGCGCATGTTCTCGATGACGCGCGGCAGTTTGTCCGTACCGATGTGGGGATGGGCGTCGCTGAGGATGCTGGGACTTGCCCCATGCTGGTAGAACACGCGGAGAATCTTTTCCCCGTCGCCACGCTTCTTACTGCGTGTGTAGAGTTTTCCGTCGCTGTATGCCCCGGCGCCGCCTTCGCCAAACGAGTAGTTGCTCTCAGGGTCAACACGCTGTTCGGGGCGGATGCGGGCCAAGTCCTTCTTGCGGTCGCGTACGTTCTTGCCACGTTCTACCACGATGGGCCTTAGGCCGAGTTCAATCAGGCGAAGGGCAGCAAACAAACCACCAGGACCGGCCCCCACGACAATCACCTGCGGACGGTCGCTCACGTCGTGGTACTCCACGGGCGTAAACTCCTCCAAGGGTGGCTGCTCATTGATGAAAACACGCACGGACAGGTTGACATAAATGTCGCGTTGCCGTGCATCGATGCTTCGTTTCAGTGTCCTGACACAGGTAATCGTCCGTTCGTCCCATCCCTGTTCACGTGCCACGTATTGCCGTATCGACTGCTCGTTGTAAGCCTCCCTCGGCGTTATTCTCAGTTGCAAATCCTTCGTCATCTTTCCTAATACTTAACTACATAAGACTAATGTCCTCAAAGTGCTCAATCTCAGGGTTCGACATGTCTTGTGCCACGATGGACACAATGTCGAAGCGCGGAGGGAGGTCAATGTGCTTATACTGGATATAGTGGTTGATGGCCGAACGCAGATTGCGACGTTTCTGGTAGTTGACCGCCTCGTACGGCTCTCCAAAGTCGCGTGTGCGTCGTGTCTTGACCTCCACAAACACGATGCTGTCCGTCGTGCGTGCCACGATGTCGATGTCGCGGTGCCCCGAATGCCAGTCGCGTTCCAGTATGCGGTAGCCCTTGCTCTCCAGATAGGCGACAGCCACCTCCTCACCCCATCGACCAAATTCGTTATGCGACATAGACGGCTTTGATACGCCTGTTTCAGCCACCGCCTTTTCTGCTTTGGCGATAATATCCTTTACCATGTCCTGATACATCCGCCCTTGTCTGTCGTCGGGATTGCGGCGCAGAGCCTCCGTCAGCAGGGGCATGGCCTTCAGCGCATTATCTACCGTGGGTTCTTTTCGTACTTCGGCGAAGGCATGGTCGAGCAAGCGGTGGGCGAGGCAAGGTTGTGGCGGAATCTTCCAATCGTCCTCCACGAGTCGTTCAACCCCATATTGCTCCAGAAAGTCGAGTATGCGGAACCCTACAACCTCGTCACTCAGTCGCAGGGCATCGTACAGCAATGTCGCATGCACCCGGCCGTCCTTGTCGTCAATGTTAGGCGCTACGCGCAACAAGGCTCGGAATATCATGAAAGCCTCTTCCTGCTTGTCTTCTAACAATCGTTTCTTCAGAATATCATTCGCCGTCCAGAACATGCAGAGTGTCGTGTATTTCCCCTTGTGCACGGCATACATCGGTCGTATTGCCTCATACGCCTCCTCGATGCGTCCCTGCTTCCGTAGTTCGAATATATCTCTGACTTCCATGGCTTGGTTATTTAAAAGATGTAATAAGAATCAGTTACGGGCATACACTCGCACGTAGTCGATGAGGTATTCCAGAGGGAAACGGCTGTCGTCGGGCGTTCCGCCGTTCTCACCAAGTGCCAGGTTGAGGAGGATGTACATGCCGAAGTCCTCGACATCATTGGAGAACGGATTCATCCCCTTGCCGTCACCGCCACGGTTTGTCGTCTGACTGAGGTCGATGGTGTTCAATAGTTCTTCGTCGAGATACAATCGGATGAAATCCTCGTCCCAATCCATGCGCCAGACGTGGAACTTCGCTGCCCAGTCGGCATCCTTCTCCGTGAAGTGGGAGAGGGGAGCGACGACCGAATCCCAGACGGGCGTGAATCGTCGTTCGCCAGCCCAACAGGCATTGGCGAGGATGGAGGGTACGCCCTTGGCGATGTAATACTCCATCATGTCTATCTCACCGCAAGAGGGCCACGCCCAGCGGTTGCCCAGCAGCCAGATAGCGGGCCATGCGCCCGAGGCTGTCGGTATTTTGGCACGCACCTCCACACGTCCGTACTTGAAGTGGAAACTCCTCCTTGTCGTCAGGCTCGACGAGGTGTATTCCGCCTGTCGCCTTGCCCGTCGCCAGTCGTTGGAGCCCTCCTCGTAGCGCGGATTTTCCACCACCTCGCGCCGCCCTTCGATGACGAGCACGCCGTCCCGCACCCGCGCATTGTCGGGCTGATACCATTGCAGTTCGTTGTTCCGTACGAATCCGCGTTCGTAGTCCCATCGCTCGTCGGGCTTCCCGTTGCGGTCGAACTCGTCTTGCCACAACAGCGTGTAGCCCTCGTACTGATTTACGTCGCTTGTTGGCTGGTAATCGTCATCGCCATTGGCCATTGCCGCGAGGGGAAAAAGTAGGCAGACAATCCCTATCCCGATGTGTCGTTTAAGTTTCATTATGAGATAAATTTGGACAAAGATACAAAAAAGTTGGTACGAAAGGGAGTAATATGAATTATTTTCGCTACTTTTGCCTCGACTTATTGAACAAAACGAAGCGTTATGCTCGACTTGTAATTGGAAACGTGAGAAATTTCTGATTAAGATGCAAGGATGGTATGATGGTTCGCGCGTATGGCGTGGACTGGTCACTGCATCTACATCTTAGGGTAATTCTCACGACCTCCAATTAGAGACGCGGTATATCAGCGCCACGCTTCTTTACGTTAAACTTAAATGTCTTCGAGGTGCTGGAGGACAGAATGAGATAGAATTTATGAAATGTAGGATCCTATCATTCTATCTGGCACTCATGATGCCTGTAATTACGACTTACGCACAGACCCTGTCAGTCGAAGATACCATAACAATCTATGAGCATGGACATGAACAAGGAAAAATATCAATGTGGGACATCAACAACGATTCCCTATGGATACTGGTTGAGCATGTGGTCGTAGATACGGCAAAGATAGAATCTATGGTCATAGAGGCGGATAAGGAGAAAAGAGCCAAGGCTGATTCCATCATGCAGGCCGAACGATTAGGATATGAATCACAAATGGCAGTGATTGAGGCTCTGATGGAGCATGAGAAGAAAAAGACTGTTGTGGATGACGAGAAACAGTTAAAGACGTTGATGTGGTATAGAGACCATGCAAGTATGTCGGAGTCTGCAAGAAATAAAATAGACAAACACAAAGTGCCAAAAGGGCTATCAGAGTGGTATTTGTTGGATGCTCGTGCAGAACTACAGCAGAAGGTAACCCAAGTCAGGGACCCATATCAGCCTGCCACATGGTACGATGCCTACCCTTACGAGAAACTCTATCCGAAAAAAAAGGTACATAAGCGCGTCCGCAATCCTTATTGCGTTGATAATTATCTTAATGGATATTTCTCGGCGAGTAGCATGGACTCCAAGAAGTGCTACTACTTTAATATGGTGACGGGATGGGAGTGGGCTGAACGGGAAAAGGCAGAACAGAAAGAAGAACACTATCCCATGAATCTGCATTATAGTTGTTATCCGACGCATCCGGAATATCGATTCTCTGGGAATGAGGTTTACGACAAACAAGGAAAACTTGTCAGAATAACATGGATAAATGGAGGCTATTTATATTTTGGAGAGTATAAGAAAGATATCAAGAAGGAACTACTTGAACAACTTTGCAAGCGTGACTTTCTTGCTAATAAATATGACATCAATAGTGCGAAGAAAGAGACCCTTACGGCCTTGTCTATACGGTATGAACTGGCAAATGCGGTGGATGCACGTTTTGAGAGATACGTGAAGATGGCCAAAGAGGCACGTGACGAAAAGGTTAGCGCGACTTCATTGGAACAATACAATCGCGCACAAAAGAAACAAACCGAAGCCCTGAATGTCTTAATGGAGTACGTGCAGAAGGAACGGGAACCACAGGCATTGAAGTATATCGCCCAACTGGAGGCTGACCACAAGGATGACTTCAAGTATCTATACAAGATAGAACGCTTGGACGGCACGACATTTAAGTGTTATTGGTTAAACTCTAATCTGGAGTGTGGCTGCATTGCTAAAATAGCATGGCAGAACGATGGGCCATATAAATCCCAATATACAATAGAGCTACTACCCCATGAAGTAGTAACTATTAGGAGGTAAAAATTCTCGCTATTAGTCAGCGAAGTTGTTGGCTAATAGCGAGGAATCCGGTGCGCTAATAGTCAGCACACCCTCTTCCCTAATAGTGTGCGGCGCGACGGACTAATAGCAAGACGATTCGTGGACTATTAGTGAGTGGAGTGGTGCTTATATAACGCGAGGATGTGCCTATTTTGACACACCCTCCTTCTGCGCCATGACAAAACTGATGCAAGCATCGTTCTGCTCATTTTACTTACCCAAATAACTCCCTCACCGCCTCGGCGACGCGATGGACGGGGACGAGGTCGAGTTTCAGGTCTTTCCGATTGATGCCCTTTAATCCTTGGGCGGGGACAAGCATGCGACGGAAACCGAGTTTCTCGGCCTCGGCAATGCGTTGTTCCAGGCGGCTGACGGGACGAATCTCGCCCGAGAGGCCCACTTCGCCGCATAGGCAGGTGTCGGCATCGATGGCGGCATCCACGTTGCTCGAAAGGACGGCGGCAATGACGCTGAGATCCATGGCAGGGTCAGTGACGCGCAGGCCACCGGCGATGTTCAGGAATACGTCCTTTTGGGCAAGTTTGAAGCCGACGCGCTTCTCCAGCACGGCCAGCAACATGCCCAGGCGGCGGTTGTCGAAGCCCGTGGCCGAGCGCTGGGGGGTGCCGTAGGCGGCGGTGGATACGAGGGCCTGTGTCTCTATCAAAAGCGGGCGCACGCCCTCGATGGCCGAACAGATGGCGATGCCGCTCAAGCCCTCGCGCCCTTCGGTGAGCAAGAGTTCGCTGGGGTTTGATACTTGTCGCAGTCCGCCTTGCAGCATTTCGTAGATGCCCAGTTCCGAGGTGCTGCCGAAGCGGTTCTTCTGCGCGCGTAGGATGCGATACATGTAGTGCTGGTCGCCCTCGAATTGCAGGACGCAATCGACAATGTGCTCCAATACCTTCGGCCCAGCCAGCGTGCCCTCCTTCGTGATGTGCCCAATGAGGATGACGGAGCAGCCCCCCGACTTGGCAAACTTCAGCAACGAAGCCGCACACTCGCGAATCTGACTAAGGCTGCCCGGCGACGACTCCACGCCCTCGGTCTGTATGGTCTGTATGGAGTCGATGACCACGAGGTCGGGCTGCTCCTCGGCAATATGCTCGTAGATGGCCTCAAGGGAGGTTTCGCACAATATAAGCAGACCCTCCCCCTTCCCCTCCCTTGTAGGGCGGGGAGTAGATACATTCTGAGGCTCAGTAGTAAATACATCCTGCCCCCTCCCTACAAGGGAGGGTTGGGGGAGGGTCTGTAGTCTATCGGCACGGAGTTTTATCTGTCGGGCACTTTCCTCACCACTGACGTACAACACCTTTTTATCTTTCAGTCGCAGTACTGTTTGCAGGATGAGGGTGCTCTTGCCGATGCCCGGTTCGCCGCCCAGCAGCACGAGGCTGCCCTCGACCAGCCCGCCGCCCAAGACACGATTCAGTTCCTGGTCGCCCATGTCGATGCGCACCTCTGCATCAGCCTGGATGTCATGCAAGGGCAGAGGGGAAGAGCCCTCCTGACCTCCCCTTGAAGGGGAGGAAATCCCCCTCCCTTTAAGGGAGGGATGGGGTAGGTCTCTTACTTTGAATTCCTTCATCGTATTCCACTGGCCGCAGGCGGGGCACTTGCCCACCCACTTCGTCGCTTCCTGTCCGCATTCCGAGCAGACGTACATAGTCTTGTCCTTTGCCATGGTGTTACATTTTAGTATTTGCCGACCTCGAACTGATGCGCTTGCCCTCCTTCGTCCAAGTGTATATCCACGAGGCGTTGCGGCTGGTGAACGTGTCGCCGCTGGCCGAGAGTATCTCACCCACGACGTTCACACCGAGCGAAGTGATGCGCTTGCCCGAAGCATCGTAGATGATGTAGTAGCTATTGCCTTGGCGGATGATGTAGAACGACGAGGTGTAGGTGACGAGCCGCCCCTGACTGGTACTGAAACTGCGGATGCGCTTGCCGTCCTCGTCATAGACGTAGTACCACGAGCGTGTCGTCTCGATGTAACTGATGCGCTGTGCCCTCATGCCGATGGTACACAGCAGCGCGATGATGAGTATTATGTGTCTGCGCATGGCCAATAGAGGTTTGTTAGGCGCAAAGATACGATTAAGTGAGCGAAAACGCAAATCTATTTGCAGTTTTCCAAGCGTGAGTATCTAAGACCGCAGGTCAAAGATACACTTCTTTTTTGACATCGACAAGAAAAGGGAACCGAAAAATGGTTCCCTTTGCTCTGTTACGTATGGATTATCAGCCAGCCGAGGTAAACAGCGTAGGAGAGCATCATGGCCCATCCTTCCCAGCGCGACAACTTGTAACTGCTGCGCGAGAACTGCCAGAAGAGCAGGGCACTGGCCGTGAGCATGGCAAAATCGACAAGGGTGAGCCCCGTGACGGCGAGTGGCTTGACGGTTGCGCACGTGCCCAGGATGAAGAAGATGTTGAAGATGTTGCTGCCCACGACGTTGCCGATGGCCAGTGCGCTCTGTCCTTTACGGGCGGCTACGATGCTGGTGGCCAGTTCGGGCAGACTGGTACCACCGGCCACGAGGGTCAGGCCGATGACGGCCTCGCTCACTCCTGCCGACCGGGCAATGCCACATGCCCCTTCGACAAACAGTTCCCCGCCGCCTATTAGGGCAACGAGGCCCAGCACGATGTACGCCACGATGCGCATGGGCGACATCAGGCAGGCCGAGCCGTCGTCCCCCTTTTCCCGCTGCTTCGCCAGACTGAACGAATAGGCCAAGAATACGGCAAAGAAGCCGAGCAGACAGATGCCGTCGCCTCGGGTCAGCACATTGGCGCTGCCGCCTGAGAACAGGGTGTCGAGGGCTAAGGCCGTCAGGACGATGCTGGCCAACAGGCACAGGGGGATGTCCTTCTGCACGGTCGCCCTGGATATGGTGATGGGGGAAATGGCAGCCGAGGCTCCGGCAATAACCAGCACATTGAATAGGTTGCTGCCCACGATGTTGCTCGCGCTGAGTGCTGTGGCCGCTTCGTCGTTGGAGATACATGCCAGCAGACTGACGATAAACTCCGGTAGCGACGTCCCGAAGGCGACAATCGTCAGGCCGATGACCATCTCCGATATGCCGAACCGGGCAGCCAAGCCCACAGCCCCGTCGGTTAGTTTGTCGGCACCCACAAGAACCAGTGCAGCACCGACCAGTGTATATAAGATAAATAGGAACATAATTGAGCGTTAGAATGATTAAAACGGAAAGAGCAGGGGCAGCACGACGACCATCACGATGCCCATGATAAGTTGGAGGGGGAGACCCACACGCACATAGTCCATGAAAGTGTAGCGGCCAGCCTTCATTACCAAGGCATTGGGCGGAGTGCTGAACGGCGAGGCGAAGCACATACTGGCACTGACGGCAACGGCAAAGAGGAGCGGGACAGGACTGACACTTGCCGACTGCGCCGAAGCCAGGGCTATGGGGGCCATGAGCACGGCTGTGGCGGTGTTCGAAATGAACATGGTGAGCAGCGATGTGGTGAAGTAGATGCCAGCCAGCAGTGCTATAGGTCCCAGGCTGCCGAGACTGCCGACAAGCGTCTGCGCCACAAGGTCTGAGGCCCCCGTCTTCTCCAGTGCCACCGACATAGGCATCATGGCCGCAATGAGCACGATGGTCTCCCAGTTGATGGTTTTATAGGCCGCCTCTACGCTGCGGAAACATCGTGTGAGTATCATCAGCACCGAGGCAATAAGCACGGCGGTGACAGGGGCCACGGGGATAAAGTCGAACACCATCATACAGACCATTGCGACCATGATGAGGGCTGCCAATGGGGCTTTGTAGTCGAAGGTGACGCGGGCGGCCTCTGCCAACGGCTGACCGAGCACGACCCAGTATTCCTCGTCGTTGGACAGGCGCCCGATGTTCGTCCACGTGCCCTGTACCAGCAGCACATCGCCTGCCTGCAACTTCACGTCTGGCAAATCGTCGAGGATGTATTCGCTACCCCGGCGGACGCCTAAGACATTGATGCTGTACTTGGAGCGGAAGCCTGAATCGCTGAGCCTGCGTCCGACGAACTTCGACTGCTGCAAGAGCACGAGTTCCGCCATGCCGATATCGTAGAAGTCCAGTCCGCTGTCCTCGAAGGACAATGTCAGTCCGCCCTCCTTGGCGAAGCGTGCAGCCTGTTCCTCGGAACCGGAGAGATAGATGATGTCGCCCTCCTGCAAGCGCACGTCGGGTGTGGCCACCGTCTGCGAGATGTCGCGGAACTTGTCGCTCACGCCCACGAACGAGGGGAGTCGGCTGCGTTCGCGACGCACTTCGAGCACCGTCAGCCCGTAACGCTGACGGATGTCCAGTTCGGCAATGGAGTTGCCGACAATCTGCGATGCCCGGCCTACCACGGCCCGGCTGACACTCTCGGCCACGCCGTATTCGCGCACCAATTGGCTGAGCGACTTGCCACGCCGCGTGTTGTTGTCCTTGCCCGTCGATTTATCTTTCAATAGCCAGCGCGACAGTGGCAGCAGGACAATGATTCCCACGGCCAGGCAGATGAGGCCGACGGGTAGGAACGAGAAGAATCCCAGCGCCGGATAACCTGCCTCGCGCAAGGTTTCGTCGATGACGAGGTTGGGCGGTGTGCTGATGAGTGTCATGATGCCCAAGGAACTGGCAAAGGCCAGCGGCATGAGCAAGCGACGCGGGCTGATGCCGGCCGCATTGGCCATCGACACGACGATGGGCAGCATCAGTGCCACCGTCCCCGTGTTGGAGATGAAGGCTCCCGTGAAGCCCGTGACCAGCATCACCAGCAGGAACAGTCGCAGTTCGGACTGCCCCGCCAGTGTCATCAGTCGTGAACTCACCATCTTGGCCAGTCCCGTCTGCACGATACCGCCACCGACGATGAACAGTCCTGCCATCATGATAACCACGGGATTGGAGAAGCCCGACAGGGCCTCTGCCGGTGAGAGTATGCCGCCCAGGAGCAGGGCGATGAGGGCACAGAGCGCCACTACGTCGGAGCGCACTTTGTTCAAGGCGAAGAGCAAGGCCGTGATGGCCAAGACGGTGAGCGTAAGTAGCATAACTGAAATTGTTATTTTATGAATTATTAAAAGAGTCAAGCGGCGAAGCCGTATTCAAATTACCAGAAGAGACGCGCAAGCGCATTGGCCTCTTCGCCCTCGAAGATGAGCACGTCCGTCACGGCCTCGTAGTTCAGGCTCTGGAACTGGAAGAGGCGCACGGCCAGGAAGGCTCTGTCGCGCGACGCGCAGACCTCGGCCATGTAGTTGCCGTAGTCGGCAGTCCGGGGGTGGAAGTCGCCGATGGCGGCAGCCCGTTTCTCGCGTGGCAATTCCAAGATGCGCCTAATGCGCTGGCCGTCTTCGGGTGAATACTCAAGTGCGTTGGCGTCGATAACGCTATTTGTCGGTCTGTAAGTCGCCGTCGTGCGCAGGCCGAACAGAGATTTGCTGATGCCGATACGGGCATCGGTGCAGATGCTTTCCCACATCCGCAGGTTTTTGATATTTGCCATTTTCGTTTGTTTCTTTGTTAGTGATACTATTTTCGTAAATCGGGGAGATAAGAGAAGATAAAGGAAGATAGAAGGAGATATGTGGCTTTGCCACGAAGATAGAGGACGATAGTCTTTGACCAAAGTCTCTATGGGAGACAGTTGTATTGTCTTCTATCTCCTTCTATCTTCTTCTATCTTCTTTTATCTCCTTCATCTTCCCTACTGCTAACAAAGAAGTCGTCTCAGCGCAATGACATAGCGGAGGCGCGGAGACGTGGCGGCCATGCGTTGCCGACAATGGTAGCGGTATGGTCGTAGGAGAGGGAAAAGTTGCGGATTAAACGATTTGCCTTTGGCCCATCGGCCTGCCGAGTTCGTAGGCTTTCCGCCGTGGGTGGGCAACAGGCGAGTAGGACGGGAGGAGGCTACGCGATTGGAGGATGGTGCGGACAGGCGGGCCGTCACAGGGAAGACCAGCGGTTCTTCGACAAGCGAAGCGGCATAGCCGGTTACCTCTGCCACTTGTCTCAGCCATCCGTCGCTTTGCCTGATTTGTGCCTCGCTCTTATGTGTGCCGTTGGCAGAAAGGCATCGCGCCTTGGGTCCGACATTGGAACCAAGATACCCGCACAATAGCGCGGCGACGATAAACAGACGAGTCAGAAATCTACTCACGAATCCTGCAAATTCTTTTTACGAGTACAAAGATAGTGCAAACCGAGTGAAAAAGCAAGCATTTGTTTGGTTTCCGTTAGCAGATTTTCGTGTGAGAGCCTATTTTGCCCCTTTCCGTCGGTTGCAGTCGCGACAGAGCATCTGGCAGTTCTCCTCCACCGTACGCCCGCCGTCGCGCCACGGCGTGATATGGTCGCCCTCCATCTGCTCTATCTCGAAGTGGTTGCCGCAGAGCGGACAAATGCCTTGCTGCTTCTCATAGACGGCCAGTTTGATGTCCTCGGGAAAGGCGCGAAGGCCCAGCCAATGCTCGTCGCGGGTGAGCACGTAGGGGCAGATGCCCTTCTTCTGTTGCACCTCAGAGTCGATGACCAACTTGCTTATCTCCCTGTCCATTGCAGCCTTGTCCAGCACCTCCCCGTGGAAACGGTCGTAGAGTGCGCCCCAATCCACGCCTTGCATTATCCTTTTGCGCTTGCCCACGTCGAAGGTCGCCGTCACCCAGGTGATGACTGCCGAGAAGTATTGCCACAGTTGCGAAGCATTGGGGTCGTGCTGGTGCTGCGCCATGTAGCCCTCAATGGTTTGCCTGAAACCGGGTTTGCTCTCGCTGTTGGCAATCCATCGGAGTGCTGTTTCCAGGTAATCCTGGCGGATGGGCGAGCCGTTCATCAGGTACTTGCCCATGTTGTAGGCGGCGCAGTTCGACTTCGAGAAGTACCGCTTGGCATCGCTCACGAACGGGCCGGCATACACGGCGTTACGCAGTTCCTGTGCCGTCAGCCGCTCGCCTGCGATGTTGATGGTCTCGAACCATTTCAGTTTCTCCTTGTCCGTCCCTTGGCAGACGTACACCATCAGTTCGTAGTCGAGTATCTGTTCCTGCTCCTCCTTGGTCAGGTTGTGGAAATACTGGAAGTCGTAGGCAAAGTCACCATGCACGTACTGGCACAGGCTTATCGTACGCTGCTGTCCGTCCATCACTTCGTAGGGCACATCGGCATCTTCGTCCCTGCGTGCCCAGTACATCGTGTTCAGGGGGAATCCCTCGCGCACGGTTGTAATCACGGCGTTGCGCTTCTTGTCGTCGTAGATAAACTCGCGCTGATAGGGTGGACGGATGTCGAGCCGACCGCCGTAGCCCCTCACGCCTTGTTCTTCGTTGTCCTCGTAACCGTCGGTCAGTTCGCGGACGGTAATCTTTCTTAATTCTATTTCCATGATATTATTGTTTTCTGCGGATTAGGATTCTTGAATATACACGTTGTCCCTTTACTACACCACAGCCTCCTCTATCCTCTGGATGTGGTTTGTACCCTAATTCCTTTAATATCTCGACGGGAGCACAAGCCCGAGTATTTCCGCTTGCCTGCCATACGATTTCAAATTGATTAGGATTATACTTGTCAAGGAATGTAATAGGGACTCCCATAATTCCATCATAATCAATCGGAATGTTTTGCGTAGAATTGACATTGATTGCATTGTAATTATCATAACCAGGGTAATCGTCTGGATCATATTTTCTATATAAAACCAAATCTTCATACCGCTTTTTCGTTTCAAGATTCGTAAACCATTGCACCCCCGACACCCTTATCATTCCCTCTTTGTGATTACTTGATGTCGCAACATCATTATAAACAGAATAGAAATGTCCTGCTCCTCCCTTAAAGCCATAGCCTAACCAAACTTGATTATTCCTAATTAGGGGAAATATTTCTTTGTAGGTTATCGCATTCTGATTTCCAATTATCAAGAATTTCTTATCATACTTTATCAATTGTGCCACATATTCACGGAAAAGAGAGAAGGGTGGATTGGTGCAGACGATGTCCGCCTGTTTCAGGAGTTCGATGCACTCCGAGGAACGGAAGTCGCCGCTACCCTTGAGGATGGAGAGTACGTTTTTGTCGTTCTGCAAGAGGTACTGCACATCGGCGAGATTTACCACACCGTCGCCGTTCACGTCCGTCACTTCTGTTATCTCCACCTTGTAGGCAATCTTCTTGGGCTCCCCCGTGAAGTCTCCGAAGTCAAGCATTAGTTCATTCCCCTGAACGGGCGACCCATCGTAACAAGTGGCGATAAGTTTCCGCAAGCCCAGCGCATTGAAGTTCAGCGCAAAGTATTTGAAGAAATTCGACTCGTAAGGGTCATCACAATTGCACAGCACCACCTTGTCGCGGAAATGTTCCCGATAGTGGCGCAGTTCGTTCTCGATATCGACGAGTTGCGTATAGAACTCGTCCTTCTTGTTTCGTGCAGCATTGCTAAGATTCGCATTAGCCATACGCTAAACATTTAAGGCGTATTGCCTATCTTCGGAGTAATGGCCAAATACACAAACAAAGCATGAACGATTCTCATCCATGCTCTGTGGTGTAGGAGACCATTAAAACCAGATAAGTCACGCCCATGCCTAACGCACAGACGCTTGCAACTTATTCTTCGGTTTTAACTTGAAATTTCCTACGTTCCAGAGCATTCCGAATAACAGCAAACGCGTGTTAATATTCCAATAAGATTCCGAGCAGGGCACCTCCGCTGAGTTTCCATCGTCACCTGTTAGGGGAGGCGACTTTATGCCCTCTCGGCCACAAAGATACGACTTTTATTTTACAGGGGAAAAAGATTCGGGAAGAAAATCATCCGCCATCCCGAGTCGGGTGCGCCTGCTCCTCGGGACAGACGGACGAACAATAGGGCACGGACGGATGAGCGTCAGGACGCTATGCCTGTTGCGTCCCGATGCTGAATCGCCGTCATCGTAATGCATCGTTGATATCTTCGTAGTGCATAGACGTTAAGACCTATATGCATAGTTCGTAACCTTTAGGTGCTTGCTGCGTTCATAAGTTTGGAATGTACGTACCAAACTTTGGAACGCACGTCCGTAACTTTGGAATGCGCGTTCATAACTTTGGTAATCTTGATGCAATGGAGTAACTATCTTGCTAAACCATAGATAGTGCTCATTGGATGCGGAATAATAACTTTAGGAAAAGCCAATGTAAGCATTGTGTTTCTTTGTTTACATTGGCTTTATTACAAGTTATCTATAGGTTGTGCAAGGTGAAGTAAGTGGGTGGAAGCGATGGCTCTTGTGATGTCTGCGGGAATGCCTACCTCCTTTGCCCACTTTGGCCAGTTGGCTACGGCATTGATGACCTTCTCGATGATTTCCCGTGGGCGTTTGATGTTCATGTTCGATGCCACGGCCAGGAGGTCGGCACGGGTGATGTCGGTGTACTTCCCGTTAATGGACATCTGGTGCTGCGCTGTCCACTCGCCCTCGGGGTTATATGCCCAAGAAACATCGTAGGCGGGGGAGAGCCGCCATGTGCCCTCGTGGTTCATGAGGAACGATATGTTCTTGGTGTGGTCGTCTTGGTTGCGGGCAACGACGTTGAACACCATGCGCCGGAACATCTCTTCGGCTTGCTGGTAGGGCAACCGCAGGCGACGCATGACCTGGAACGCCTGTTCGTAGGAATAGGCACGAAGCAGTTTGTAGTCGTAGTGCGCCAGGCCGCAGAGTGTCTGCATGTGCAGTTTGCCGTTACTTTCCGTGCGGTCGAAGCGGCGTGTCATGAAGTGTGCACGTCCGTTCTCCTCCAGCAGTCGGCTGGGCATCATTTCGATGCCTGCTTCACGCGCCATCAAATAGTAGGCGTACTCGATGCGCCCGTAGTGCTTGGGGACACCAAGTTCTTGCACGGCAAGCGTAGCCCCTTCGGGGCGTCCGATTTCCAAGTTGGTGATGCCGTCCAACTTCAACAGCCAATGCTGGAAACCCTTTGGGGCATCTACCTGGCCGGAACGGACTTCGCCCGTCTGCCCGTTGTAGGCAATGACGGCCTTTGCGCGCTGTCCGCCTGCCGAAGTGCCCACCTTGATGATATTCAGCAGGGCCTCCTTGCGGTCGTCGGAGAGGTTGACATTGAGTTGTTCCTTCTGCAAGAGAGCCTCTCGTGCCACTTGCACCAAGGCATCGATTTCTATACGCGCCTCATGTTCGAGAAAACTGTCCTGTGCCGGCTCGAACTCCAAGGCACCCATGCTGCGCTTGCCTTGGTAGCAAAGGCGCTCCACAGGATTGGCAAAAGTGCGTCCCACGGTGGCCAGCCAGCGGTCGAGCAGTGCCTTTCCGTAGGCATCGGGGAGCGCATCGGCCAGCAAGCCGGGCAGGCCCATGAAGGTCTCGTATGACAAAGATTGGAAACTATAAGCCTGATGCACGGACACGGGCATTTGCAGGGGCGCGAGGTCGAGTCCCGCACGTTCAAAGTCGGCATCGTACTCGAAAACGGCAGATTGCTTCTGCTCGTCCCACATTACGATGCCCGCCTTGCGATTCCAGATATTTACATTCGCCAGTGTTACCATTCCGGTTCAGCAACTTGCAGGGTTTGGGGGTAGGAACTTTTCTTCACGCGCTGCCTCAACTTGTTCTTCTCCATCAGTTTGGCGTAGGCGATGGGGCTGGGCACGCGGTCTTCAAAGAAGGAATTCAGGTAATCCAGATTCCCGAGGGCGCGCAGCAGTTGGATGATGACCATCATCGACGGCGCCTTGCCGTTCTCCACGGCACTGATGGTGAATACGGAAACGCCCGATGCCGAGGCCAGGTCGGTTTGCTTCATGCGGTTGATGATGCGTCGCTCTTTCAGTTTCTTCCCGATTTGCTGCATCAGGGCGTTGTCGGTCATTGCATAGATGTCCATTGTGTCGTCTTCTTTTGTTTGACACCACAAAGGTACGAATAACTTTTGGATTATCAAATATTATTCCAAGTTTTCTTCGTTTACAAATGTTTTTTCTTAAGTTATTTCGTTGAGTTGTCGGGCTGGCATGGCCTGCAAAGATAGGGACAAACAATGTCTGCTGCCAAATGATTCGTGTTACAATTCTGTTACATTTCAGTTGCATTTTGTCTCCTTTCCTCTTTTTTGCATGCTTGTGTTGTGGTGCATTCGCGATTTTTCCGTATCTTTGACCCATACAAGACACGAAAAACGAACAAAAATATGAAACGACACCTCTTGATGGCTGCCCTTGTGGTGGCTGCAGTGATGGGCCTGCAGGCCCAAAAGCCCATGACCGCCCCGAAGGGTGGCAAGGCCATTAGTGACGAACTTATCGGCATCTTCTTCGAGGATATCTCGTCGGCTGCCGACGGCGGACTGTATGCCGAACTGGTGCAGAACGGATCGTTCGAGTATAATCCGACGGAGCGCGACGGCTGGGGGGCTGGTACGGCGTGGCATTTCCTTCGTCCCGGCCACTCGCTGGGGCGCATTGAGCCGCAGATGAAGCAGCCCTTGAGCGACAACAACCCAACTTACATGCGCGTCTTCGTAGAGCGCGTGGGGCATTACTACGATTTCGACGGCTGGACGGGTGTAGGACTGCAAAACAACGGCTTCGACGGCATCAGCGTGAAAGCCGGTGCCAAGTACGACTTCTCGGCCTTCTTCCGCAATAGTGGCGAAGCAACACGAATGGAGGTGCGCGTGGCTCTCGTGGCACCTCAAGGCCGGGGTAAGAGTCCGAAACTGCTGGCTGATACCACGATGCAAATCGCGTCTGAATTCTGGACAAAGAGCACGGCCGTGTTGACGCCCGCCGAGGATGCCACAAACGCAGCCTTGCAGATTCTCGTGCTTACCAAAGGTGCCATGGACATCGATTTCGTGTCACTCATGCCGCAGGATACTTATAAGGGCCATGGACTCAGGAAAGATTTGGCCGAGGTACTCGAGGCCCTGCATCCGAAGTTCATGCGTTTCCCGGGCGGTTGCGTCGTGCACGGCGGTGGCGACGGCTTCTGGAACACCTACCGCTGGAAAACCACGATTGGCCCGCGCCACGAGCGTCGTTCGCTGAAGAACACCTGGGGCTATCATCAGTCGATGGGCCTCGGCTACTACGAGTACTTCCAGTTCTGTGAGGATGTGGGTATGCAGCCCCTGCCCATCCTGCCCTGTGGAGTGTCGTGTCAGGGTGCTAACGGCGGCTGGGGCATGAAGGATCAGGCGCAGGACGTCGTCCCGATGTCCGAGATGGACGAGTGGGCACAGGATGCACTGGACCTCATCGAATGGGCCAATGGCGATGTTACGACTACATGGGGCAAGAAGCGCGCCGAGCAGGGCCATCCCAAGCCCTTCGGCCTGAAGTACCTGGGCCTGGGCAACGAGGAGCGCATTTCACCTGAATTCTGCGAGCGCTTCCGCTATCTATATAATAAGGTAAAGGAGGCGCATCCGGAGATTGTCATCGTCGGTACGGCTGGCCCGGGTTCGCATCCCGGCAATCCCGATCTGGAGAAAGGTTGGAAGTTGGCCGAGGAACTGGGCATGCCTATCATCGACGAGCACTACTACGAACGTCGCGACTATTTCCTCAACAGCCGTCAGTATGACCAGTATCCGCGTGACCGCAAGACGAAGGTCTATCTGGGCGAGTATGCTGCGAAGGACAAGAAACTCATCGACGCCCTGGCCGAGGGTCTCTACCTACTGCACGTGGAGCGCAATGGCGACGTAGTCAGCATGACCTCCTATGCTCCGCTCTTTGCCAAGAAGGGAGCCACGAACTGGAATCCCGACCTTATCTATTTCGACAACGAACGGCCCTACCTGACCTGTAGTTACTACGTGCAGCAGATGTTCGGTCTGTCGGCTGGTCAGTATTATTATGGCGACTGTGTCCGCTTCGACGGCGATGCCGCCGATGTCGTGCAACCCGTGGCTGACAGCCACTACGGCCAGTCCGTCGTCCTGAACGTCAAGACCCGTCGACTCTTCGTGAAACTCTGTAACGCTACGGCCGAGAAGAAAACCGCCCAACTCGACCTCTCCCGTTTCAAGGGACTGAAGCCCACGGCCACACAGACCATGCTCAAGGGACAGCCCGAGGACGAAAACAACTACGACCAGCAGCCCATCGCACCGCAAACCACAACCATCAAGATGAAGAAGAAGATGTCGCTCGACCTCGCTCCCCATAGCTTCGTGATGCTTGAGGTGGGCGTGTGAGGTTCGAGGACGATGAGGCGCGGGCCGTTGATTATTTATTCGGATAATATTACTTGTGCTGTTGAGCTGTCTGGAAATTGCTGATGGCCTGTAAGGTCTTTTGTCGGCCGACGGCAATGAGCCGTTCCGACTTGTCGTAGTCGAAACTGCCGTAGCGGCTCATCTGGATATCCACCAGAATGTCGGGCTTCATCAGTTGGGTCATCAGGATGGAGTTTTGGCGAATCATCAGCGAACTGACGCGCGAGAGCATCGTGTAGTGGTTGAACTCGATGTTGTCGGGCCGTAGTCGGTTGAGTATTTGCTTCGAGAACGATGCCGCGCGCTTGCGCCTTTCGGCCAAGGCCTCCTGCTGCTCCGACTGTGCCTGATAGTCGTGGCCGCTGACGTCGATGCCTACAAGGATGTCGTCCTTGTGGCGTACCACGCGGTTTAGCGGGATGGGGTTGGTCACGCCCCCGTCGATGAGTATCATGCCGTCGCGCCGCACGGGTTCGTAGAACGAAGGTAGGGAGATGGAGGCACGGATGGCCTCGAAGAGGCTGCCCCGACGGAATACCACCTCGCGCCCGGCTTTCCAGTCGGTGGCAACGGCGCAATAGGGTATCGGCAAGTCTTCGATGGAGATGTCGGGCACAAAGTCCATGATGGCTTCAATGATGCGCGTGCCTTTGGCCAGATGGTTAAGGCTGAGCGAGAAGTCGGTGAGTTCCAGCATCTTCTTCCTGTCCACGGTCTTCATCCACTCGCGGAATTCCTCCAACTTTCCGGCGGCATAGACTCCGCCGATGAGGGCTCCCATCGAACAACCGGCAAGTGAAGTAATGCGGTAGCCCTGCGCCTCAAGTTCCTCAATGGCGCCAATGTGGGCAAGTCCCCTTGCACCACCGCTTGACAATACTAATGCTACGTTCTTTTCCATATTTTTTTTGTTTCGTTTCTCGGGGGTTAATATCTGTCAGTTTGCACCGCACTTGGGGCATCGGCCTCGCTCGTGGAGAGGGGCGTTACACTGGCCGCAACGAAAGTGGGCGCGATGGCGTCGCCAGTATTGGGCGATAGCCAGGACGGCATAGAGCATCCAGAGGAAATAGCCGAGGAAGTATTGCGTGGCTACGGAGAAAAGAAGGTAGAGGACAGCAAGCATTGCCAGCAGGGCAAGCGTATAGAGCAGGGCTTCGCCGGGGGGCAGGCAGCGACGGATGTCGTCGAGCGAGGCGAGAAACAGGATGACAATGAGCCACGCCAGACCGAGGAAGAGCGAGAGCATACGTGGCAGGCCGAAGGGGTTGAGCGTGGGGTCGAAGTAGAATTGGGCCCACAAGTCGGGTACGAATATCTGGATGCTGGTATATAGTACGGTGGCGGCTGAAAAACCGAGGCAGAGGAGCATCGGGTAGGGAGAGGGGATGTCGTCGATGTGGACGAGATGGAAGCGCTGTCGGCGCATGCGTCTGATGAGCCATGCGGCCAGTGCAATAAAGCAGAGTGCAAGGGCCGCAACGACATGCCCGTCGGAGAAGAGGTCGATACCTTGTGATATGGGGTCGTCGGGGACAACAGAGGCGAGAAGCGTTGATTCATGCACCCACCCCTGGGTCATCTGGTCGCGGGCCACCTTCACCCACACGCTATCGATGGAGTCCTCGGGGATAATCTCGAACTGAGCCACCACGAGTGGGTCACCACGACGGACGGTCATGCTGTCGCTGGTCTCGGGGGCAATGAGCATGTGCATGGGGCGATCCTCCTGAAGGACGAGGCTGTCGGTCGTGAGCACGAAGTTATAATCTACGTCGTAGTGTCGCACTCCTCCTTCAGGCTTCGAGGCAGAGGGCTTGCATCCTGCCAGCAGCAGGAGGACGGCGAAGGAGTGGAGAAGCGGGGAAGCGAGGAAGTGAGGAAGTTTGTGTTTCATAATCGATAGTTTTTAGCCCTTAACTATTCTTCTGCATAGACTTCCATTAGGCATCGTTTACAATCGAAGTGCAGACGGAACCGACGCCCGTCGGCCAATCGGAGGAAGAGAGGCACTGCAGGTGCCTTATGGCATAGACCCAACTCGTGCCGTATGCAGTAGCGGCAGGTCATAATAAGTGGCTGCGGGCCTGCGCTCTTGGGGTTGACCTCCATGGCCCAATCGACCCGTGTGGCCCCGTGGTCGAGGTAGAACTGGCGCGCCTCGTGGTTGGCAACGTTGGCAAGGTAGGAGAGGGACGAGGCCTGAGGCTTCGCCAGTTCAGAGTTCAAAATGCATGGTTCATGGTTATCTGCATCTTGCACATTGAACTTTGCACCTTGCCGAAGCATCGCCTCTGCACAAATCCTCCTCCACTCTGCCAGTACGCTTCCGGGGATGAACCAGTCCTGAGTCATGTCGATGTCGATGCCCATCGCCTCGTAGGGTGTGTCGCCGAGTCGCGAGAGTTGGCGCGTGATGGGTTCTGCTTGCGGACTACGTGCCAATTCGTGTGGATAGGGGAAGGTCTCTTCCGTGGCGAAACCGTCCTCGCGCGTCAAACGTAAAAGAAAACCGTCGGGCACCTCCTTCAGGAGCCAGCGGACTCCCACCTTCCTCGTGGCAGTGGGCTTCGACAGTTGTTGCTCGAAGTCGTGGTCGTAGTTGCGGTAAAGCCCCCCTCTTGTCCCTCTGGGGAGGACTGCGCCATTAGCGAGATAAATCTTGTCGCCGTCCACGCGATTGACGCGGAAGCCCTCCAGCAGGCCTTCGTCGTTCAGGTAGCACAGGCCGTCGCCATTGTGCAACCTGCTCTGTGCGTCGAGGGGTTCTCCCATGCTCTTGGGCGTATAGATATTGGCCATGTCGGGCGTACGGCCGTGAAGGAAATAGTCGGTAAACAGGCGGTTGAAGGACTTCGCGGGGTTGGGCGTGAAGGTAATGGCCTCGTGTCCCAGGCTGCTGCGCCGGTATTCGGGACGCCGACGGAGAATCTCGTCGAGCCGCTGGCGATAGTAGGCCACGACGTTCTTTACGTATGAGACGTCCTTCAGCCGGCCCTCTATCTTCAGGCTGCTCACTCCGGCATCGAGCAAGGCCTCCAGGTCGTTACTTCGGTTCATGTCGCGAAGGGATAGCAGATGGCGTTGACGTTGCAGCACCTGTCCGTCTTCGGTCACGAGGTCGAACGGCATACGGCAGAACTGGGCACATTCGCCACGATTGGCCGAGCGTCCGAAGCAATATTGGGAAGCATAGCACTGGCCGTTGTACGAGACACAGATAGCCCCATGTACGAACACCTCCAGTCGTACGTCGGGCACCATTTCGTGTATCTCCCGAATCTCTTCCAGTGTCAGTTCCCTGGCCAGTACCACCTGCTCGAAGCCCAGGTCGCGCAGCCACCTGACCTTCTCCGCCGTGCGGTTGTCCATCTGGGTGGAAGCGTGCAGCCTTAATTGTGAATTATGAATTATGAATTGTGAATTGAGCAGTGCCATGTCCTGCACAATCAGGGCATCCACGCCAGCGTCGGCGAGCTGGCGGGCCAGCCGTCGTGCCTCGTCGAGTTCGTTGTCGTAGAGAATGGTGTTGAGGGTCACATATACCTTAACTTTATACGCGTGCGCAAAACTGACCAGTTCGGCGATGTCCTCCACCGAGTTGCCGGCAGCGGCCCGTGCACCAAACTTCGGAGCACCGACGTAGACGGCGTCCGCGCCGTGGAGGATGGCCTCCCGTCCCGTCTTCAGGTCGCGTGCAGGTGCCAGCAGCTCTATCTCCCTCATTGCTATTGTCTCAATGTTTTTCGATTTCGTTGCAAAGGTACGATTAAGCGGGCGGAAATGCAAGGATTGTTTGCTTTTTTGCCCGTTTAGTGCTACCTTTGAGCCGAAAACAAGCAATCAAACAATATGGAAACCCGCAAACCGAAAGCACGACAAGTGCGAGAGACGCTGTGTGGCATACTCCTCACTCTTCTCTTCTTCGCTCCCCTGACGGCGGAGGCACAGAACCCCATCATCCGCGACCAGTTTACGGCCGACCCGACGGCTCGCGTGTTCGACGGCAAGGTCTATCTTTATCCGTCGCACGACATTCTGTCCCCCGAGGAGCAGGAACGTAAGAACTGGTTCACAATGGCCGACTACCATGTGTTCTCTTCGGCCGACCTTGTCAACTGGACCGACCATGGCATCATCCTCTCGCAGGAGCGTGTGCCTTGGGGCAATCCTAAGGCCTACTCGATGTGGGCGCCCGACTGCGTCTGCAAGGATGGCAAGTATTACTTCTATTTCCCCGACGCGCCGAAGTCGGGCCGCGGTTTTGCCGTAGGCGTAGCCGTAGCCGACCGCCCCGAGGGACCCTTTACCTGTGAACCCGAGCCCATGCCCGGCGTGACGGGCATCGACCCCTGTGTGCTGCTCGACGACGACGGCTCGGCCTACATCTATTGGAGTGGCATGGGCCTTCGGGGGGCTCGCCTGAAGGAGAACATGAAGGAACTGGCCACCGAGTCGCAGGCTATGGAGGGACTGCCTGAAGGCTTCAAGGAGGGGCCCTTTGCCTTTAAGCGCGACGGGTGGTACTACCTCACCTTCCCCTGGGTGCGCAAGCAGCAGGGTGGCACCGAGACGCTGGCCTATGCCATGTCGCGTTCACCGCTCGGCCCGTGGGACTTCAAGGGCATCATCATGGCCGAACACGCCAACCGTTGCTGGACCAACCACCACTCCCTCGTACAATACCAGGGCCAGTGGTATCTCTTCTACCACCACAATGACTTCTCTCCCCGCGACGACAAACGTCGTTCGGCCCGCATCGAGCGGCTTGCCTTCAATGCCGACGGCACCATTCAGGAGGTTCGGCCCACCCTGCGTGGCGTGGGCATCAGCAAGGCCACGGAGCGCATCGACGTCGATCGCTACTCGGAGGCCGACGACGCTGTGGCGGTAAGCTATGTAGACAGCCTTAATCCCTTCCAGGGCTGGAGTGTCATGCTCCCCCGGAAGGGCTCATGGCTTCGCTATGCCGATGTCGATTTCTCGGCCGTAAAGGACGGCTATCTCGTAGTCTGCGTCCGTGCCCATGCTAATACGGAACTCCTCGTTCGCGAGCGGTCGCCTAAGGGGAAGGTCATGGCCCGGGTGCCCGTGACTGTCGTGAACGAGCGTGGTCCCTTCCGTCGCGACATGTCAGGCCAGTGGCTCACTCTGACGGCTCCCCTCGTCTTTGTGCCGCAGGGCACGGCCGACCTTGTACTTACCTGCGAAGGTGAGGGCGTGGAGGTCGATTGGCTGCAGTTCAAGAACCGCCCCGAGTACTTTGTTCCTGCGTCAGGGACCGAGGCACGGCCCGACGAGCGCGGCTTCATCCGTCGCTGGATGCTCCTGGAACCCATTCGTCAGGACGTCCGTTCCAACGTAGTCTTCACGAACACCTGGCTGCGCGAAGCCTTCGGGAAGACCTACTTCAAGGACCAGATGACCATACGCCCAAAGGACGGCCAACGGGTCAAGGTCGGGCAGCAGACGCTTCGCTGGCACTCGCTCGACAGCCGGAACTATAACGTCAAGCTCTTCCGCTTTGCCGAGCGATGGGGCGAGCAGACCTATGGTTCGCTCTTCTGGGGCGTCGCCCTTGTCGATAGCCCCGAGGAACTCACCAATGTCCGACTGGCTGCTGGCTCCAATGGAGCCTCCATGTGGTGGCTCAACGGCGAGGAGGTGCTCCTACTCGAGGGCGACCGCCGCATGGTGGAGGACGATGGCATGTCGGGGCGCCTGACGCTCAGGCAGGGACAGAACGTCCTGCGCTTCGCCCTTATCAACGGCCCGGGCCTGAGCGACTGCTGTGTCCGCTTCCTCGACGAGAAAGGCAATCCGATTACTAACATAACCATCCGATAAGATATGAAAAGGCTTTTTGCGATGCTGTTCACCGCTCAGCTCTCACTGCTCACCTCCATGGCTCAGGTGGGCCAACCCTACATCCACGACCCCTCGACCATTGCCGAGTGCGATGGCCGCTACTACACCTTCGGAACGGGTGGGGGAGGACTCATCTCCGAAGACGGTTGGACGTGGCATGGCGGCGCCGAGCGCCCGGGCGGCGGTGCGGCTCCCGACGTGCTGAAGATTGGCGACCGCTACCTGGTCGTCTATGGTGCCACGGGCGGTGGTCTCGGCGGTGGCCATAATGGCCGCATCCTGACGATGTGGAACCGTACGCTCGACCCCAAGTCGCCCGACTTCCATTTCACCCGTCCCATAGAGGTTTGCTCCAGCGACGGCATGGAGGACCAGGACGCCATTGACCCCGGTCTCCTGCTCGACCCCACGACGGACCGCCTGTGGGTAAGCTACGGGACCTACTTCGGCACCATCCGGCTCATCGAGCTCGATCCAACGACGGGCGAGCGCATGAAGGGGAACAAGGAGCGCGACATCGCCATCGACTGCGAGGCCACCGACCTCCTGTATCGCGACGGCTGGTACTACCTGCTGGGCACGCACGGCACCTGTTGCGACGGGGTGAACTCGACGTACAACATCGTCGTAGGCCGCTCGCGCTCGGTCGAGGGGCCTTATCTCGACAACGTAGGGCGTGACATGTTCCACGGCGGCGGTCGCATGGTCGTTGCTGCCGGCGACCGCAAGACGGGTCCGGGGCACTTCGGCCGTACCGTCATCGACGAGGGCGTGGAGGTGATGTCGTGCCACTTCGAGGCCGACCTCGACCGCAGCGGCCGTTCCGTGCTTGGGTTGCTGCCGTTGCTGTGGCGGAACGGTTGGCCTGTGGCGGGCGAAGCCGTCAAGGCCGGCACCTACGAGATACAGTCCGAGCGTCGTGGCTATAGTCTGGAACTGGCCGTTGACTTCATCCGCATGGAGCAGGAGCGCGAACGCTTCTGGGACATGGACCTCACGAAACCGCTCAAGGCCCTGCCGGAGCAGCGCCTCGAGGACGTCGTCGCCACGTGGCCCGAAGGCAATATCCCCCTCCGCTGCGGCGACTACATGTTCCGTCCCCACCAGCATTGGACGCTCACGCCCGTGCCCGAAGCCGGTGGCACCCTCTGCGGGCCGCTCTTCACCATACAGATTGCCGGCACACGGCGTGCCCTGACGGCTACGGCCAGTCTCGAGCTCACGACCTGCGACTTCCAGGGTCGGGACGGCCAGTATTGGCGCATCGAGCAACTCACCGACGGTACCTACCGCATCCTTCCCCACACCATTCCCGGCCAGAGCGGTCGCAACACGCGCTACTGCCTATACTCCGCCGGTGACAGCACGCCCACCCTGGCCGAGTACGACTTCCACTCCGACAACTCGAAGTGGAATCTCCGGCGGCAGTAGGGGCATGTTTTTATCTAATATCAATCCCCCGAGACTGTGGAAAAGACAAGAGAATCGAAAGCCCGAAAAGTACGTGATAGGCTGAGGCTCAACCTGCCCTTGGCATTAGTTGCAGTGTTCCTCTATATCTTGCTGCATGAGTTTGGCCACGTAATTGTGCTCTGGTCGGTCGAGGCCGACATCACAGAATTCAGCATCACGGGCGCCCATGTCAATTACATCGGAGGGCAATGGACAAACACCTCCGACCTCTGGATGCAACTCAATGGCACTTTGTTCCCCCTCATTGTTGCCTTGGGTTGCATGTTCCTGTATCGGCGTAATGTGGAGAACCGCCTCTATCGCGTAGCTTCGTTTTTCCTGTCGCTGATTCCCATTGCCTCTCTGGTGGCGTGGATTGTCATTCCCTTTATGTTCATGTGTGGCAATGCACCCGAGGGCGACGATGTGTATAAGTTTCTCTATAACTTTACTTTCGACCATCCCGCATGGTTCGTCAGCCTTGGCGCAACCATTTTGATGCTCTTCTGCATCTTTGTGGCCATTAAAAAGGGACTCTTCCGTAACTTCCTCGACTAGTGTCGGTTTCCCTCTTCTTTTGCCTCTTTTGGTCGTAGACTATCTATTTCGTCCATGAGTTCCCGCAGTTGGCTCTCCAGTTCCATGATGCGGAGTTCCTGATTACGCAAGGCATGGTTCTTGTCGCTGCTCATCTGGTCGAGTCGGGCACCGAGCATGATAAGGCTATCGGTCTGCGTGCCTTGAATCACCTGTAGCCGATAGTTTCCAAGATGGTAGTCGCCCATGCGCTGGCGACGCACTTCGATGCTATCCTCAGGAATCTCCAGCCCGACGGCAACGAGACGTAAGGTGCGCGTATCGATATCAGCATCATGGCTCACTATCTGAGTGCCTGAGATATTCCATTCGTCGTGGACAAAGCTGGAGACATTGTTACGGAAAATGCTCTGACGAACGAGGCTGACCGTACCAATGGCCGCAGGAATCAAGGTGATTACGACCAATGTAATAAAATAGTGCTGGACCTTGCGGGCTCGCTCCTGCGTGAGGTGTTGGTGACGGTGGAAACGTAGCAACTTCGTGCTGAGGAAGGTGGAGAGGGTAATGAATACGGTATTGATGTAGAAGAGGTAGATGGCACCGAGGAAGTACATCCAGCGGCCCGTGGCCAGCCCGAAGCCTGCCGTGCAGAGGGGAGGCATCAGGGCGGTGGCGATGGCTACACCGGGGATGACGTTGCCCTTGCCCCTTGTGGCCGTGGCCATGAACCCCGCCGCCCCACCGAAGAAGGCTATCAGTACGTCGTAGAGGGTGGGGGAGGTGCGTGCCAGAAGTTCTGACTGCACTTCGTTGAAGGGTGAGATGAGGAAATAGACGGTGGCCGTGAGGATACTGATGACGGTGGCCACAAGGAAATTCTTGCCCGAGGTCTTCAGGAGAGACCAGTCACCGATGCCCACGGCCAGCCCCATGCCGATGATGGGGCCCATGAGGGGCGAAATGAGCATGGCACCGATGATGACGGCAGTGGAGTTGACGTTTAGGCCCAGCGAGGCGATGAAGATGGCGAACACGAGCGTCCACAGTTGTGCGCCCCGGAACCTCACGCCGCTCGTGATGTTCTCGATGGTCTGCGCCTCGTCCTCCTTGTCCGGCAGAGGGTTGAAGTACTTCCGCAGTTCCTGTCGCAGTATGTCAAGCCAGGCTCGCATTTCTTAATTCTTAACTCTTAACTCTCTTAATCCCTAACCAATCTCTTCCAGATTGTACGGCGTCTCTTGATAAACGTAATAGTTAAGCCAGTTGGTGAAGAGCAGGGTGCCGTGGCCGCGCCAGGTGACGTTGGGGCGGCGCGTCGGGTCATTGTCTTGGTAATAATGCTGCGGCTTCTCGATGGGCAGGCCTTTCGAGAGGTCGCGTTTGAACTCTGTGTCGAGCGTCAGGGGCGAGTATTCGCTGTGGCCCGTGATGAAGAATTCGCGACCACCCCGAGCCATGACCATGCCCACGCCACTCTCCTCGCTCTCGGCAATCAGCATGAGTTCGGGCCGACGGAGGATATCCTCACGGCGCAGTTCCGTGTGTCGGCTGTGTGGCATGTTGAACTGGTCGTCGAATCCTCGGAAGATGGGCAGCGTCGGGTCGAGTATCTGCTGCGGGAAGATTCCGAACATCTTCTTCGGCAGCGCATATTTGGGTATGCCGTAGTGGTGGTAGAGACCAGCCTGTGCCGCCCAGCAGATGTATAGCGTACTGGTGACGTTCGTGCGGCTCCAGTCGAAGATTTCCTGCATCTCGTCCCAGTAGTTCACGTCCTCATAGTCGAGGTGTTCCAGCGGGGCACCCGTGATGATGAAGCCGTCGAACTTCTCATGCCGCATGACCTCGAAATCGCGGTAGAAGGCCCTCATGTGTTCCACGGGGGTGTTCTTGCTCGTGTGCGCCTTCACCTTCATCAGGTGAATCTCCAACTGCAACGGCGAGTTGGAGAGGATGCGCACGAGGTCGGTCTCAGTCGTTATCTTCAGCGGCATCAAGTTCAGTATGGCGATGCGCAGCGGACGTATGTCCTGGTGCCGCGCCCGCTCCGAGCCCATGACGAAGATGTTCTCCGCCTTCAGCAGTTCAATGGCCGGCAGTCTGTCAGGTAGGGTTAGTGGCATAATAAAATTATATTGATTCCAACATTTGCTTGAATTCTTCTTCGGTGGGCAGATATAACTTGTATCTTGATGCGAATATCTGCTTGCCTTCACTCAATACAGAGTATTTCACGATGGCTTCACTCTTCTGTGAGCAGAGGATGATGCCAAGTGTTGGATTGTCATCTTTATTTCTGTAGAGCGCATCGAACATGCGGATATAACTGTCCATTTGTCCTACGTCTTCATGGGTCAGTTTACCTAGTTTAAGGTCAATCAGCACATGGCATTTCAAGATACTATGATAGAAAACCAAATCTACATAGAAATTCTCATCGTCATACTGCATTCGTTTCTGGCGCGCCACGAAGCAGAAACCACGCCCGAGTTCCAATAAGAACTGCTGCAAGTGGTCAATAAGTGCCTGTTCAATGTCGCTCTCGTGCAGTGCAGGGTAATCCTTCAGGTCAAGGAACTCCAGCACAAACGGGTCGTGGATGAACTGAGAAGGGGCGACATCTTTTAGTTTTTCCTTTGCTTCTGCTACCACCGACTCTTTTTCTCTGCTGGCAAGAAGACGCTCATAGTAGAGCGTGGATATCTGCCGATCCATTTGTCGTGTGCTCCAGGCGCTATTTGCTGCCTCGTCCATGTACCACAGGCGAGTCTTCTCATCCTCTATGCTAATCAGACGACGATAGTGCGACCAAGTTAATTCGTGACGCAGTGTGTCACGAATTGGGAAACATCGGTAAAAGAGGCGCATGTAACGCAGATTACTTTCGTCAAATCCCTTTCCAAACTCATGGGATAGCCTTGCCGCCAGTTCCCTTAATATACCTTTGCCATAATCCGCCCTCGCTTCTCCGTGTTGCTCATGCTCAACTATTGTCTGACCTATCAGCCAGTAACTTTCGACCATAGCAAAATTTACGGCACTATACGCCCGTTGCCGTGCATTGGCCAAAATACTTCTGATGTCGGCATATAGATGTTCTACGCTTTGCAGAACTGGCTCTTTCTTGTCATTAGAATCTTTGTTCATAGTCCCATTGTTATTGAGGTTGTCTGTTCAACATTCAATCATTCTTTTGCGTTATGCCATCATCGTTTGTCACGACCTCCTGACCTGTCCTCTCCAGTCGCAACTGCTTTATCTCTTTTTCCAGTCGCTCGAGCACCTTCAGCAATTCAATGACCGGTAGTCTGTCGGGTAGGGTTAGTGTCATAAATTAATCTTTTGTATAGACATCCCAGTCGAGCTGGTCTTTAATGAGTGGCAATATCTTAGAAATGATATCCTCTTGTGTCCATTGGTTGGAAACAAGGAATGCCTTGCCAAAGGAGTCGCGGAGAATGTCTTCAGGACTATGGAAATACCTATTTTGGGCATTTCCGTTCTTATCTTCCCATTCCTTTTGGGTAATAAGAGTTCTATTGTTATTTGAGCGTATAGGAAATTTCGCAAGGATTGTCTCATATGAATCTGATGGATGCTCTGTCACATATTTCCTCACAACGTCAAGAACAAAACGACGAAGTGAAGGATATGACATCCCATCAAGTGAATAGTTGCCTTGTCTCTTTTGTGTATCTATCTCAACTCTTCTATATGAAACGTTTTCTTTCTTATGTGCCGTACTAAACTTAGCTCCAAATTCTATTCCATTCTCATCTTTCCATGATTTCCTGGCGTTCGTCGAACGTCCTGTACAAAACTGAGCGGATAGATTAGGGGTACCAGAGATTATTACTATATCTGTGAGCAAAATATAACAGTCCGCTTGTACCTTAGCCGCTGAAATATCATGCAATATTTCCTCTCGTTTTTGAATGACATTATCATTGCATGACTCTTTTGTCTCTTTTGATATTTTGCTGCCCTTTTTAATTATGTATTTGTTTTCCTGTGGGATATAACACATTGTAGCCTCCACGCCTTTCTTAGGAACTTTAAGATGGAAAATGAAGGATGGCATATCTGCAGTGGGGATAGATACGGGATTGTCTGGATTAGTACGTGTACTGGCTTTCTTCTGCTCAATTATACGATTGGCAGATGTCACTTCATCCCGTTGAATATTGAGCCGCAATTTTGACCGGATCCGGTTCTTGAGTTCACTATTGAGTCTTGTTTCAGTTATGATAAACTCGTATAGTTTTTCTTTCCCTTCTTCCGAACACCAGTAAACCAATGCGTTATTGATGGCAATCTGTTCCTGGCAAAATTGTAATAATCGCTGGTTGGAGAAAGTATGGTTGCTATTTCGTAATAGTCCGATAAGGCATTGTCCATCCTCGTTGTTCTTCTCAAAGGCAACAGAAAGTATAAGTTTGGGCGTTCTTATTGTTTGGCTGGAATCAATAAAATAGAGTTCCATCTTTTCTCCAAAGTATAAGCCAAAGCAACAATCCTTTTGCTTCATATACGTTCCTATTTGACGTACCTCCTCTTCTTTTTGCTTACGACTTGGCTTGTGGTTAGGCTTTTTAAGTTCGATTATAATCTCTGGGAATGTTCTGTCTCCCTTTTTGAATAAAGCAAAGTCTGCATACAGTGTTGTATTGGCGGCTTTAATTGGATATTGCTCAATCAAATTGTCTTCCCATTCAGACCATCCTAATCCTGATAGAAAATATTTCACCGTGTCTTTTTCGAATGCGCGTTCTGATGTATTTGTTTTCCTGTCAGATTGAACTTTCTCACATAGTTTATTCCATGTTTCCATGATACCAGACAATTAAATATTTTGTTTCGTCCACAAAGATACGAAAAAGAATCCACAAGGCAAGCAAATAATTTTTGATTTCTCATGGGGGAGCAAATCATCTGTTATCCCGAAGTAGACCTATTTACTTCCTTGAGTGGGTGAAAGGGCAATAGGACACGAATAAAAAAGCATCAGGACGTTGTGTTTGTAACGTCCTGATGCTAAGTCGCCTTCAATATATTGACGGAGTTCTGACGATGCGCGTCTTACCAGATGGTTACGCGCTCTGCCTTGGGCACGAACATGGGGTCCTGCTCGGTGATGCCGAAGGCTTCGTACCAGGCATCGATGTGGGGCAGCTGGCCGTTGACGCGCCACTTGCCCAGCTCGTGGGGGTCGCTCTTCACGCGCTTGCGGATTTCCTCGTCGCGGATGTTCTGTCCCCAGACGTTGGCGTAGGCCAGGAAGAAGCGTTGCTCGGGTGTGAAGCCGTCGATGACGGGCAGGGGACTCTCGGCGGTTGCGCTCTTGAAGGCCTGGAAGGCCACCATCAGTCCGCCGTGGTCGGCCATGTTCTCGCCCAGCGTCAGGGAGCCGTTGGCGTGGAGACCGGGCAGCACCTCGATGCTGTCGTGGAAGGCCCGCATCACCTGTATGCGCTCCTGGAAGTTCCGGGTATCCTCGTCGCTCCACCACTGGCGCAGGTTGCCCTCCTTGTCGTACTGGGCACCCTGGTCGTCGAATCCGTGGGTCATCTCGTGTCCGATGACCACTCCGATGGCTCCGTAGTTGAAGGCGTCGTCGGCCTCCATGTCGAAGAAGGGCGGTTGCAGTATGCCGGCGGGGAAGCAAATCTCGTTGGTCGTCGGGTTGTAGTAGGCATTGACGGTCTGCGGTGTCATAAACCACTCGTCCTTATCGACGGGCTTGTTCAGTTTCTCTCGAATCATCTCCTTCAGTTCCCACTCGTTGCAGGCGAGCACGTTCTGGAGGTAGCTCTCGCCAATCTCCAGGTCGCTGTAGTCCTTCCACTTATCGGGGTAGCCCACCTTCACGTAGAAGGCATCCAGCTTGTCCTGTGCCACCTTCTTCGTTTCGTCGCTCATCCATTCCTGCACCTTGATGCGCTCACCCAGAGCCACTTGCAGGTTGGCTACCAGCCGTTCCATGCGCTCCTTGGCAGCAGGGGGGAAGAAGCGAGCCACGTAGAGTTGGCCCAGGGCCTCGCCGAGTCCGCCCTCGACGGCCGAGACGGCACGCTTCCAGCGCGGACGGTCCTCCTGCTTACCGCTCATCGTGGTGCCCCAGAACTGGAAGTTCAGGGCGCGGCTCTCGTCGTCGATGTACGAGGAGGCCATGTTGATGGCGTGCCACAGATAGACGTTCTGCAGGGCTTCGGGCTTCTCCTCGGCGAGCACCTTCTCCGCCTCGTGGATGGCCAGGGGCTGACCCAGGCAGACCTCCCGGACGCCCTCGGCGCCGAGGTTCTGGAAATAGCCGTCCCAGTCGATGCCGGCGAACTGCTTCTTCAGTTCGTCGTACGTGAGTTTGTTGTAGTTGCCCTCGGGGTCGCGCAGTTCGGTCATGCTCTTGCTGGCGCGGGCCAGGCGGGTCTCGATGCGCATGACATCGGCCGACATCTTCTTGGCCATGTCTTCGCTGAGGCCTACGTGTTGGGCCAGGTCAACGATGAACCGGGCGTATGCCTCACGAATCTTCACGGTCTCGGGGTCACTCTCCACGTAGTAGTCCTTCTGGCCGAGTGTCAGTCCGCCCTGGAAGATGCTGACGAGGTTGTTCTTCGAGTCCTTCTCGTCGGCACCGATGTAGGCACCGAACAGGCCGCCGACACCCTGTCGCTGCATCCGGGGCCATACCTCGGCGAGCCACTGTTCGGCCGTCTTGCCTTCGCAGTCCAGGAACGCCTTCATCTCCTTGAGGCCTTCCCGGTTCAGGCGCACGCTGTCCATGGCCGAGTTGTAGAGGTCGGCAATCTTCTGTGCGATGCTTCCCTTCTCGTTCTTCTGTGCGGCCACGCTGTCGATGAGTTCGCGCAGCTGGCGGTTATTGTTCTCTTGCAAGACGTCGAACGAGCCGTAGCGGCTGTACTCGGCGGTCAGCGGATTGGCCACCTGCCAACCATGTGTTGCATACTCGTAGAAGTCGGTACCCACTTGGTACGTTGTGTCCAGGTTAGCCAGGTCGATGCCCGACTTCAGGGCTTTTTCGCCCATCTGGCAGCCCGTGAGGGTTGCGGCAAATGCTGTGATTGCCATCAGTTTCAGTCCTTTCATATTTTCTTGAGTTAATGTAATGTATTTTTTTCCAGTTCCTCCATGGCCATGGCCCATTCGTCCTCGGCCTTGTTGAGTTGTTGCTTTAGGCGCCCGTGTTTCTCATAGAGCGACATGTCGGTAGCCCCTTCGGCCGTAAGCATCTGTGCCTCCAGTATGGCGATGGCCTGCTCCAGTTCGCCGACGGCCTGTTCGGCATCGCTGACGGCCTTCTCCAGTCGTTTTCGCTGGCGGGCCTGTGCCTTCTGCTCGGCCCAAGCAGAGTTCCCTGCCCCATCCCTATCGGACCCTCTCCCTAAATCCCTCCCCCCTAATTGGGAGGGACTTGAGGGTGGTGCTCCTCCCCCATTATGGGGGGAGGTTGGGAGGAGGGTCTGCAGATAGTCGTATATGCCTCCCAGATGCTCGCGGACGCGCCCGTCGGCAAAGGCATAGACGCGAGTGACGAGGCCGTCGAGGAAGTCGCGGTCGTGGCTGACGAGGATGACGGTGCCGTCGAAGTCGCGGATGGCCTGTTTCAGCACGTCCTTCGAGCGCATGTCGAGGTGGTTGGTCGGCTCGTCGAGGATAAGCAGGTTCACGGGCTCCAGCAGCAACTTTATCATGGCCAGTCGGGTGCGCTCGCCGCCGGAGAGCACCTTCACCTTCTTGTCCGACTCCTCGCCGCCGAACATGAAGGCGCCGAGGATGTCGCGAATCTTGGTACGAATGTCGCCCCGTGCCACGCGGTCGATGGTGTCGAAGACGGTGAGCTCCGGGTCCAGGAGTTGCGCCTGGTTCTGGGCGAAGTAGCCTATCTCCACGTTATGGCCTATCTTCAGATGGCCGTCAAAAGGTATCTGCCCCATGATGCACCGGACGAGCGTGGTCTTGCCCTCGCCGTTGCGGCCCACGAAGGCCACCTTCTCGCCGCGGCGGATGGTCAGGTTGACGTGGCTGAAGACGGGGACAGACCCCCTTCCTAAATCCCTCCCCCATGATTGGGAGGGACTTGAGGATGCTCCTCCCCCATTACGGGGGGAGGTTGGGAGGAGGGTCTCATAGGTCTTCCCGACCTCGTCGCAAATGATGGGGAAGTCGCCCGAGCGCTGGCTGCACGTGAAGCGGAGGCGCAGGGCCGAGTTATCGACCTCGTCCACCTCGATGGGGACGATGCGCTCCAGCGCCTTGATGCGGCTCTGCACCTGATTGGCCTTAGTGGCCTGGTAGCGGAAGCGTTCGATGAAGGCCTTGATGTCGGCTATCTCCTTCTGTTGGTTCTCGTAGGCGCGCAGTTGCTGCTCGCGGCGTTCGGCCCGCAGGCTGACGTACTCGTCGTACCGGACCCGGTAGTCGTAGATTTGTCCGCACGAGATTTCGATGGTGCGCGTGGTTACATTATTAATGAACGCGCGGTCGTGCGAGACCATGACCACGGCCCCCTGGTAGCCTTGGAGAAACTGCTCGAGCCACTGTATGCTCTCGATGTCCAGATGGTTGGTAGGCTCGTCGAGCAGCAGCACGTCGGGCCGTTGGAGGAGTATCTTGGCCAGTTCGATGCGCATGCGCCAACCGCCCGAGAACTCGTTCGTGGGGCGTTCGAAATCCGTCTGTCGGAAGCCCAGTCCCGTGAGGGTGCGTTCCAGTTCAGCCTGGTAGTTCTGTCCGCCCATCATGCGGAAGCGCTCGTCCAGGTTGGTGAAGCGCTCCACCAGTGCCATGTAGCCAGGGCTCTCGTAGTCGGTACGCTCGGCCAGTTCCCCGTTCAGGCGGTCCAGCTCGGCCTGCATCTCGTGGATGTGGGCGAAGGCCAGTTCGGCCTCCTGGCGCACGGTGTGCTCGTCCGAGAGCACCATCACCTGCGGCAGATAGCCCACCGTCGTCTCATGCGGCATGCTGACCGTCCCGTCCGTGGGCTGCTGCTCGCCGGCGATAATCTTGAGCATGGTGCTCTTCCCGGCCCCGTTCTTGCCCACGAGGGCTATGCGGTCGCGGTCGTTGATGACATACGAAACCCCTGAAAACAGGGGTTTCGCACTGAATTCTACAAAAAGGTTGTCGATGGAAACCATCAGAACATCTTCTCGGGATACTGGCCGTCTTGGTGCAGCTTAGCCAGTTTCTCTACTACGCCGGGACGGTCCTCGGGATACGTCACGCCGAACCACTTCGAGGTGGTGTCCAGCACTTCGCACGTGGCCTCGCCCGTCTTGATAAGGTGGTCCACCATCAGGGGGATGAAGAACTCAGCCTTCAGGTTCTCGATGTTCTTCGGGTCGCTGAGGAACTGCTTGAAGTACTCCTCGCTGTGCTCGAAGTAGTCGGGCGTGAAGCCCCAGAAGTTCATCGATACAGGCGTCGTGTCGGGGATGCTGACCCACTCTTCGTTCTCGTCCAGATACTGCACGGTACCCTGGCGGCGCTCAATCTTCGTGCGCTCCACCACGCCCGTCAGCAGGTGCGTCTGTTCGTCGTTCTCGCAGATGCCACGGCTCACGGTGCCGCTGTCGGAGAGGGTGTTATCTACGCGGAAACCGACCATGGCATACCGGCCCTTCGAACCCTCGGGCAGTTCGGAGAGGAACTTACCCATTACGCGGAAGGCATCGCGGTCGTAGAAGTCGTCGCAGTTCAGCACGGCAAAGGGCTCGCGGATGACGTCCTTACCCATCAGCACGGCGTGGTTCGTACCCCAGGGCTTGATGCGGCCTTCGGGCACCTTGAAGCCCTCGGGCAGTGCGTCCAACGACTGGAAGCACAACTCGCAAGGCACGTGACCCTCGTACTTCGCGAGAATCTGGGTGCGGAACTGCTCTTCGAAGTCGCGGCGGATTACCCATACAATCTTGCCGAATCCGGCCTGGATGGCGTCGTAGATGCTGTAGTCCATGATAGTCTCACCGTGGGGGCCCAGTCCGTCCAACTGCTTCAGACCTCCGTAGCGGCTGCCCATACCGGCTGCCAAAAGGAACAATGTAGGTTTCATAACGTTTAAGGTTTTTTGATGTTTGTAGGTTAACTGCACGCAAAGATACGATAAAGTGAGTAATAAAACAAATTTTATTTGCGATATTCTGCGGGTGATAGGTGACGAGGGTAGAAGAACGGCCGATTCTCGCAGAAATGTAATGCACTGATTTTCAGAAGGAAACGAAGCGTTTTTCGTTTCCTCTCGAAGGGGTGTTTTTATGTTAAGTTAACCTACGTCCGTAAGTTATGTTAATCTGTGGCCCTAAGTTGAGTTAACCTAAGCCCGTAAGTTAAGTTTACCTGTGGCGATAAGTTATATTAACCTCTGGCGACAGGCTTCGAGCCCCTCCGCGAGAGGTCGGAAAATGGCAGGGCAGGGGGCGGATTTTCCTCGCCCTTACAGCCCCTCGATGTACTCGAGCAGGCGGCGGTAGAAGGGGTGGTGGGCCAGTGTGGCGGCGTGGCCGATGATGATGAGTTTCATGCGGGCGCGGGTCATGGCCACGTTCATGCGACGGAGGTCGCTGAGGAATCCTATCTGGCCGTGTTCGTTGCTGCGCACGAGGGAGATGAGTACGATGTCGCGTTCCTGTCCCTGGAAGCCATCGACCGTGTTGACGCTGATGGCGTGGCGCAGGGGGCGCAGGGCCTCGCTCCCCTTGAGCAGCGAGCGCAGGTACTGGGCCTGGAGGCGGTAGGGGGTGATGACGGCGACGTCGAGCCGTTCGGAGAGGAAGCGTTCGTGACCAATCTTCCCGACGTAGGCCTCGAGGGTCTGGAGGGTGAGCTGGGCCTCCTCGCGGTTGATGCGGCCGTGGGTGGTGCCGACGAAGGCTTCGGGCGAGGGACTATCGACCCAGAGGATGGGGCGGTCGAGTTCCAGGATGGAGCGGTGGCGCACGCTGGGGTGGGCCTGCATCTGGCCGTGGTAGAACTCCTGGGAGGAGAATTGCATGATTTGTTCGTGCATGCGGTATTGCACCTGGAGCAGGGTGACCACCGAGGGCTGGTTGCGAACGATGCGTTCCATCAGCGTCACTCCGAGTCCGCCCTGTTGGGCTTCGTAGCACTTGACGGTGGGCGGCAGCTGCTGGTGGTCGCCGGCCAGTATGACGCGTCCCGCGCGGCGGATGGCTATCCAGCAGGCGGGCTCGAGGGCTTGGGCGGCTTCGTCGATGAAGAGGGTGGAGAAGTGTTGGCCGACGAGCAGGCGGTGGCCGGCGCCGACGAGAGTGCAGGCCACGACACGTGCCTCGGCGAAGAGGGCCGAGTGGATGCGCATCTCCAGTTCCGCAGCGCGCTCGCGCAGGCGGGCCATCTTCTGGTGGGTGGACTCTCCTCGCTGGCGCTGCTCGCGCATCTGGCGCAGGGTCTTGCGCACGGCCCATAGTTCGGGGTAGTCGGGGTGGTCGGCGAAGCGACGTTCGTAGGTGAAGGAGAGCATCTTGTCGTTGACGCGTGTGGGATTGCCGATGCGCAGCACGGGGATGCCATGGTCGGTGAGTTGCTCGCTAATCCAATCGACGGCCATGTTGCTCTGGGCGCAGACGAGGACTTGGGTCTCGCGGCGCAGGGTCTCGTAGATGGCCTCGACGAGGGTGGTCGTCTTGCCCGTGCCAGGGGGGCCGTGGACGATGGCGACGTCCTTGGCGCGGAGTACCTGGTTGACAGCCTCTTGCTGGGCCTCGTTGAGCCAGGGGAAGGGCAGGGGGCGGAAGGTGAAGTGCTGGGGCTTGAGTTGGCCTGCAAAGAGGTCGCGCAGGTAGGCCAGGCGGTCTCCCTTGGCCTTCAGGACTTCGTCGAGGGCTGCGAACATGGCGCGGAAGGAGGTCTCGTCGAAGTAGAGCTGGATGCCCAGCGACGTGGCGTTCTGGATGTCGATGAGGGCCTGCGACGAGGGCAGGACGACGACCATGCGCTCGCCATCGACGTAGGATACGCTGCAGACGTGGGGCATGGGGGCGGACCCTCCGACCTCTCCCGCGGAGGGGGCTGTGAAGAAGACGATGGGACGGCCGTACTCGAACTGGTGGTCGATGTCCTGGGGCTCGGTCTGGGTTATCTCTACGACCAGTTGGTTGAGCGAATTGTGGTAGCTGCGCCCCACGGCGACGGGCCACCAGCAGATGCCGCGGCGCACCTTGCGCTCGAGGCTCATCTGGCGGCTTGCGAGGTTGTACTCTTCGCGTTCGGCATCGTGCTCTATTTGCAGGAGCGACCGCAGGCGCTGGAGGGGGAGTAGGGGGCTTTCCAAGGTTGGTGATTGAGGATTAGAACGGATAGCCGACGGCCAGGTGGAAACCGAGGGAGTCCCAGAAGCGGGTCATGTTGTAGTAGCCGCTCTTGCCTGTGTCGTAGGGGGCGTGGAGGCCGACGCCTACGTCGAAGCGGATGACGAGGAAGTCGAGGTCGTAGCGCAGGCCGAAGCCGGTGCCGAGGGCTATCTCGCGCCCCAGGCGGCTGAGGCTGATGTTGCCGCCGGGTCGGTCGGGGTCGGCCTTCATGAGCCAGACGTTGCCAGCATCGACGAAGAGTGCGCCGCCCAGGTTGCTGACGAGCGGGAAACGGTATTCGAGGTTTGCCTCGAGCTTGAGGTCGCCCATCTCGTCGATGTAGCTGTAGCCCGAGTGAGCAGGATGGTAGCTGCCGGGACCGATGCTGCGCACGCCGAAGGCGCGGATGGAGTTGGCTCCGCCGACGACGAAGAGGTCGCTGTAGGGGGCGATGGACGAGTTGCCGTAGCTATAGACCATGCCGGCGAAGACGCGGCCGGCCAGGTAGGTGCGCGTCTGGCGGATGCGGTACTTCTGGGTGAACTCGGCCGTCAGCTTGACGAACTGGGCGAAGGGTACGCCGAAGAGGTTCTTGTCCTGCCGCGAGAAGGGCTTGCCGCCCATCCGGTAGCCGAGACTGGTCAGGTTGCCTGCCTCCTTGACGGAGAGGGTCAGCCGCCGCTGGTGGTAGCGGCTGCGCGGGTTGGTCATCGTGAAGGTGTATTGGGCTGAGGGCACAAACTGGTTGCGCAGCGAGGCATAGAGGGCCTGGTTGTTCTGGATGATGCTGTCGAACTTGGCCGTCGTGTGGAGTTGCTTTTCGTAGTCGAGGCGGAAGGGCACTATCTCGTGGAGGAAACGGGCCTGCCGCTGGTAGGTGTAGGCCACGCGGGCACCGAAGGATACGCGCGAGAAGTAGCCCGAACGATTGAGCCAGTCGGCACTGATTTTGTACGTCGTCGTGGCCTTGGCGCGGCGGTTGAAGCGCTGGCCGAGACCGAGCAGGAGCAGGCGCGGATAGACGAGGTTGAGCGAGGTGCCCCACTCCCAGGAGTTCATGAGCGAGTGGTGGCCCTTCATCTGGGCACCGGTCATCCATTCGTACGAACCGTAGGCGTCGAAACTGAGCGTCTCGGCTCCGCGGAATACGTTTTGCTTCGACATGGAGAAACTGACTCCGGGGCCTACGAGTCCGTTGCTCTTGGTGGCGATGTTGCCTTTGAACTCGGCATCGTAGGGTTTGTCGAGGCGCAGGGTGATTTCGGTGTCCAGCGTATCGCAGGTAGCCGTGGTGTCGCGCGGGGTCAGCCGTACGTTGGTCTGCGAGAAGATGCCCATCGAGGTCAGGTTGGTCTGCATGGCCTCTTGGGCCGAGAGGCTGTAGAGGTCGCCCATGCGGTAGGGAATGTAGCGGCGGATGGCTCCCAACTTCAGGGGTGGGCGCCCGGGCTTTCCGCTGTAGGCCATCAGCACGGAGCCGCGTCGGCGTGGGCGCTCGGTCGGGGAGAGGCCGCGCTGCTTCTGGTAGCGGGCGATGGCCTTGCGCATGCTGCGGCTCATCTTCTCGGGACGGCGCAGGGTATCGACCAGTTCCTGGGCGCCGTACTCATAGACGTTGATGCGGGTGCGGCCCATGTAGTATTGGTGCTGTGCCTCGAGGGGGAACTCGGGAGAGGGTACGACCTGCAACTGGACGTGGAGCGGACGGGCCACCGTGTCAGCGCGATAGACGATGTATTCGGGACGGAAGTAGTAGAAGCCCTGGTTGCGCAGAATGGTGCTCAGGCGGGTGCGCTCCTCGTCGAGGTTGGGCACGCTGAAGGGGTCGCCCTTATGGAGCATGGTCTGCCGCATTGAGCCCTGAATCAGCGAGTCGGCCACCAGGGGGAAGCCGAGGTAGGCGATGGAGTCGATGTGGAAGAGTGGGCCAGGGTGAATCTCGTACGAGACCTTGGCCTTCTTAGGATTGCGCTGGGGCACCTCCTCGAAGCCTGTCTGGCCACGGAAGTAGCCGTAGTTGCGCAGGGTGTTCTGGGCCACCTGGGCACGGATGCGCGGGTTGACGGTGGTCATGTAGATGGGCGAGGCGGCGAAGGTGTTGAACATCCACTTGCCAAAGCGCTTCTCGCTATAGACATATTTGTTATAGGCCCACAGACCTACGGCCAGTGGCTGGCGGTAGTAGGACGAACCCATCAGCGAGTTGTTGGGAGCATAGGCCAGCACACCCTCGACCTCACTCTTGGCCGTGGCGTAGGCTTCCTTGTCGCGCTTCGAAACGTACCGGACGGAGTCGCGCTGCTGCCGGGTAAGGTTCTGGCTTTGCAGGGCCTCCAGCGCTTCGCGTGCCGAGGCGTCGCCTGTGAGCAGTCCCGAGACGGTGTTGTAGGCATTGCCAAGGGCCGTGATGACACCCGTCGTGTCGTTCGCGGCCTTCTGATTCTTCGGTGCCCGGTCGTAGGCCACTTCCTTAATACCGACGTAGAGGGTCTCGTCCTCGGCCAGGTTCTTGGTCTCGGAACAAGAACACAGGAGCAAAAGAAAGAGAAGAAGACTCACCCCCAACCCCTCTCTGTGAGCGAGGGGAGAGGTTACGTTCTTGATGTGTCCTATGTCGTTATGTTTTTTCATTTCTTCTAGTATTTACTCCCCTCCATTCAGGGAGGGGGCGGGGGTGGGTTTGTTCTTCTTAAATATAAACAACTCACCAAGGCGGGTGCTCTTCTTGCGCAGGACGATACCCGCACCCATCTCCGTCACTTCGCCCTCGAGCAACGACTCTGTGTTGCGGTCGTAATAGACTCGGACGTAGCGGGTGGCGCTCTTGTCGAGGCGGTACTCGATGGAGATGTTGTTGATGATGCTCTGTCCCGTGTTCTGTGCCTCGCTGCCCGAACTGACCTTGCCGCCGATGATGAGGCTGATGCGGTTGCCCCAGAAGCGTTTGGCAAAACTGAAGCTGTAGTCGGTCTGCGTGGCGCCCGTGGCCGTGTTGGTGTTATCGACGCCGAAGTTGAGGTCGATGGTGCTGAGGGCACGGTTCGAGATTGCGGCAATCTGGGTTTGGAGGAACGAGTTCAGGGCATTGGTGGCGCTGAATCCACTCGTGCCGTTGCCGCCCTCGGTAAGGTACATGCCTGTGGCCAGCATGGTCACGGCCACCTTGCCGCGTTCTTCGGGACTCATGGAGGCCAATTGGTTCGAGATAGTCATGTCGGAGGGGGCCTCGAGGGTGAACTCCAGTCCCATGTTCTCGAGCGTCTGAGATACGGCCAGACCGACGTCGAAGTTGACGCTCCGTGGCACGTTGTCCTCATAGACGGTGGTCTTGACGCGCTCGCTGGCCGAGATGTTGAGCTTGGGATTCGAGATGTCGCCCGTAAACTCGACGTAACTGCCGTTCTGGATGGCAAAGTTCTTCAGGGCAACGACCATCAGCGAGTAGTTCATCAAGCCACTGACGATGGTGTATCGGCCATAGAGCTTCAGACCGTCCTGTGTCGTGTAGGTCATCGTCAGGTCGCCGCCACCCTCCAGTTCTATATGGTTCGTGCCGTCGGTGCTCAACAGACAGTGGACCTGGGCCGCCTGCTCGATACCGATGTCCATGAGCATGTCGATGTTCTGGGGCGAAGTCTTGACAACCTCTACGGCCGTGGTGTCGGAGAAATCGACGAAGGTCACGAGCTCGGCCAGATGGTCCTCGGCACTGAGGGGCGAGTCGGTGAGGACATAGGTCACGTCGGTGTCGCCAAGCACGTCGAGTTTGCCGCGCAGTATGAGGTCGTTGAGTGTGCCCGTGAGTCGTGCGCCCAGGTTGACATAGACTTTTCCATAGGCAACGGCCTTCTGGTTCTTCGGGGCATTGATGAGCTCGAAGTCGCGTGCCGACAGACTGAGGTTGAGGGCTATGCGGTCGGTGTTGCGGAAGTTGATGGTGCCGTCGAGTACCAGCGGATTGCGCCCTGTGGAGTAGGCCTCGATGCGGTTCAGGTCGAGATTGCTCTGGCGGATGGCGATGGTGTCGTCGGGGAAGCGTAGGTGCAGACTATACATCTCGCTGTTGAGGTACATCGAGTCGGTGGCGATGGTTCCGTTGAGGATGGGTTTCGAGACACTGCCCGTTACGTCCAACTCGCCAGTTACGTAACCGTCGAGATAGGCCATTTGGTCGGGGATGAAGCCATTGGCCAACTCCAGAGGCAAGCGCTGTAGGGTGGCTTGTGCATCGATGGTGCCTTCGCCCTCGGGGTTGTAGGTGCCCGTGAGCAACATCACTTCACGATTGTTCTGACTGACGATTCCATCGACGTAGTGCGTGCCGTCGCTGTTGGGCAGATAGACGGCGTTCAGCCCGACATTGCCCATTCGGGCTCCTTCGTATGCCAGGTCGCGCACGTTGGCATCGACGAGGACGCTCATCGACTTTTCGTCCTGCACAAGGTGGAAGTCGCCGGCCAGCAGCCCCTCGATGTTTGGCATATAGGGCAGAATGGCAGAGAGCTCGCCCATGTTGAAGTCGTGGATGGAGAGCGTGATGTCCTGCAAGGCCTCTTCGTTGGGTATGGAGTAGAGCTTGAATCCCGTACCATCGTCGGCCAGCAGGTCAACGTCGGCCTCGATATGCTTGTCGTCGTGGAGCAGGATGTAGTTATCCTTGTTAAGTGTGAAGTTGCGATAGGCAATGACGGGATTCAGCGGGTGCAGGTGTACGCGATAGCCGTCGTCTTCGATGATGAGTTGTGTGCCGATGTCAACACCCTTCTTGCCCTTGGCATCGTAGAATTGGATGGCTGCGTCGGCACCCGTTGGCGTCAGTTCGGCAGCAAGGTTCGACTCGAAGACCACCTGTTTGTTGCGAGGTCCGTTCTTTACGCGGGCACCGAGTCGTACGACATTCGTGGTGTCCTGATAGACGTGCCACGAAATGGTGTCGAGCAGGATGGCACCAGTATTCAGGGCATGCAGATAGCCGTCGCCATTGATGCCCACCGTCGGGTCGCAGTCGAGATTAAGTCGCAGACGGTCGTAGGTGTAGCCCATGGTCTTGATAATCTGGGCCACGGTGTTGTCTGGCCCACTCTTTAGGCGCATGCTGAACTGGGGCAACAGGCTCTTCAGGGTATCCTGGTCGATGGCGTGTGCAGCGAACTGCCGTTGGGTTTCGTCGTAGAACTGGTTGAACTTTTTCATCAGTTCCTCCACACCCTCGTGCGATGCGGCTTGCAGGTCGAAGTCGCCCGACGTGATGTCGGCATGCAACGTGTCGGGGGCAAGGAGCACGGCAAGGTCGATGTCGGAGGGGTAGAAGGTACCCTCCTCCACGTCGAGTTGTATGGCCTTGATGGTGCCGCGTGCCTCGTGGGTGTCGCGCAGGTTGGTGTTGCCGTCGATTTGCGTGTTCATGGCAATGCGCATAGGCTTGCTGGTAATGCCAAGAGCTTGCAGGTCGATGCGGCTTAGGGCGAGGTTGAAGTCGGCATAGGTCAGTTTCTTGTCTAGCCGCACGTTAGCACAGGCATCGGCTACGAGGATGTCGTTGTTGCTATAAAGGTTTATCAGCCCCTTGCCGTTGCGAAGGTCGGCTGTCAGTTGTATGTTGTCGAGGTCGTTGTGACCATAGCGCAGGTGGTCGATGTCGATATTGGCCTTCAGACGCGAGCGGGCCGACAGGAAGTCGGTCCCCTGCCCGCTGATGTGGGCCTTTCCCGTCAGGGTGTAGAGCGAATCCTTGGGTAGGAAGTTGTGGAGGTTGAGATTGCGAACGCTGACGTCGGCCTGGTAGGTCTCGCTGCGGGTGTCGTAGCTGCCGCGCACCAGTGCTACGCCACGTCCTTGCGTGAGGCGCAGGTCGGCGGCGTATTTCGACCCCTGCATGCCGGCCTTGCCCGATATCCCCATCTTAGGCAGACGCACGGAAGCGGGCAACCCTAGCATGTGACGTAGCAGCGAGAGGTCGAAGGTCTGCATGTTCATGTCGAGGTCGGCGCCCAGGTGGTCGGGATCGAGCAGATTGGTCAGGGTGCCACTGAACTCGGTATCCACCATCGGGGAAACCATCAGGCGACCGCGTTCCACCTGCATGCGGTCCACGTTGCCACGTGCACGGGCCGATAGCGTAATGGGGTCGTTGGGGATGAGTTTGCGTTGTTCCTTGGTAAGATAGCGACCAACTATCGTAAGCAGGTCTTGCCGGCCAATGGTGGCGTCGAGGTCAACGTCCATGGTCCCGTGCTCGCCTGAGGTGAGTGACGACCAATCGAGATCTACATTGGCCTTGACTTGGCTGTGGGGCGTGACGAGTGCCAGGTCGGGCGATTGCAGGTGTGAGTCGTCGAGCCGTATGTTGCCCGTCAGCGACGAAATCTCCAGGCCGCTCTGCTCGCGGCCGCTACATTCCTTGACGTGGAGGCTCAAGTTGTTGCCTTCCTGCTGATAGAAGAGATTTTCCACGTCGAGCCGTACCGGGCGCAGGGCAAGGTGGTTGTAGTCGAGTCCCTCGGCGATGCGTGGTTCGTAGGTGTCGTAGATGAGCGAGTCGGCGTCGAGTCGGAGGTGGTCAACCTTATAGATGCCTTGGGCAAGGTTGACGTCGCCCCCCTTGACGAGCAGTTCCTTTACCCCGGCCCTGACCGTAAGCGAGTCTCCGACGGTGTGGAAGGCTACACGCGTCTGGCGCGCCCCGATGTCGCCCAATCCGATACTCCACTCTATAGGGGAGGATTCGGTGGTATCGACCACCGTGGTATCGCGCAGGGCAATATCGACATCGCACTGGTCCAGTTGCAGTGTGGTGAGTTCTGCCCGTTTGTCGCGTAGCGAAATGTCGTTGGCATCGACGTGGAGGTTGCCCAGCCGGCCCTTGACACGGACGGTAGCAATGAGGTCGCGTGTGTCGAGCACGCCCTCTTGCAGGTCGAGGGCCTCTACGCCGATGTGCCGATCGAGCAACCTACGCAGGTTGAGATCGACGATGGCATGCTGCACCGAGAGCACCGTGTCGAGTGGGGTAGTGGCCGTAAGTTGCTGCAGGTCGAGGTCGAGGGGGAATTTGATGCGAATACGTTCGAGCCGTATGTCCATGCCTGTCTGTTCCGAGGCATAGGCCGCCACCTTCTGCACAGCCCACTGCTGGACAGGAGGCAGGTAAAAAAGTGCCACAAGGAGCAGGACAAGCACCACGGGGGTGAGCAAAATGCCTGCAATCCAAAGGCCAATTTTCTTCCGGCGTCGCATAATTAGGACAAAGATAGAGATAAATTGGCAATTGCGAATTGAGATTTCGAAATAATTTCGTAAGTTTGCCTAAAATTAGTGATAAATATGAGAAAACTGGGATTCATGTTGCTCGCTTTGTCGCTTTTGACGGCTTGCAGCGAGAAGAAAGAGAAGGAAACCGAAGCCTTGATAGAAACTTCGATGGGCGACATCCGCGTGCGCCTCTTTAACGACACGCCACGGCATCGCGACAACTTCATCCGTCTGGCCCGGGAGGGCGTGTTCGACGAGATGATGTGGCATCGTATCGTGCCCGGCCTGATGATTCAGACGGGAGACCCGACCCTGAAGCCGGGGGCGGCACCTGTGGCGGTGGATACCTCGGCCCTCCATTACACCGTTCCGCAGGAGATACGCTTCCCGAAATACATCCATCAGCGTGGGATGTTGGCCGCGGCCCGTCAGCCAGACGACATCAACCCGAAGAAGGCCAGCAGCCCGACGCAATGGTACATCGTGACGGGCGAGAAATATACGCAGGAGTCGTTGGCGAACTTCTATCAGACATTGTACCAGGAGGCGGTGAATGCCCACTGGCGGAAGTTGCAGGACCAGTTTGCGGACCGTCTGGACCGTCTGGAGCGTAGCGACAAAGACGCGTATTATGACTTGCAGGACAGCATCCTGAGTGTGGCCGAGGTCGTTGTCTCGAACCATCCGCCACGTCCCTTCAACGACCAGCAGCGCCGGGCCTACACCACAGAGGGCGGTTGCCCGCACCTGGATGGCGAATACACCATCTTCGGCCAGGTCGTGGAAGGTATGCCCGTGGTGGAACGAATCGTGAACGTACCGACTGACGAGCGCGAGCGCCCCTTGCGCGAGGTCTTTGTGAAGCGCGTTACAATCCTTGACTGACGGCTTGCCAGAGGTGGTCGTCGGGCACTGGGGCCACGAGATCGACCGACTGGTGGGAGACGGGATGCTCGAACGCGATGCGACGGGCATGAAGCGATATGCTGCCGTCGGGGTTCGAGCGTGGAGCCCCATACTTCAGGTCGCCCTTGATGGGGCAACCAATCTTTGCCAACTGACAACGAATTTGATGATGCCGCCCAGTGTGCAGGCTGACCTCTACGAGCCAGTAGCGGTCGCTACAGGCCAGCAGGCGGTAGTCGAGAACGGCCTGTTTCGACCCCGGCACCTCGCGGTCGTAAGCCCGTGCCTTGTTGGTCCGCTCGTCGCGGGTGAGCCAATGGGTGAGGGTGCCCTCGGGCTGGGGTGGCTCGTGGGTGACGATGGCCCAATAGGTCTTCCGTACGGCCCGTGTGCGGAACATCTCGGAGAGCCGGCTGAGGGCCTTGCTGGTACGGGCAAACAGCACGATGCCGCTGACGGGGCGATCGAGCCGATGGACGACGCCCAGGAACACGTTGCCAGGCTTCTGGTAACGCTCCTTCAGATACGACTTCACCGTCTCCGAGAGGGGGGTGTCGCCGGTCTTGTCGCCTTGGACGATTTCACCAGCCCTCTTGGAGACGATGACGATGTGGTTATCTTCGTAGAGAACTTTCAACTTATTCTACATATTCATGCCGCCATCGACCTGGATGACCTGGCCGCTGACGTACGAACTGAGGTCGCTGGCCAGGTACAGCGCCGTGTTGGCAATGTCCTCGACCTGACCGCCGCGGCGCAGGGGAATCTTCTTCTTCCACTCCTCGCGCACGGTGTCGGGCAGGGCTGCCGTCATGGCCGTCTCGATGAAGCCGGGGGCAATGGCATTGGCACGAATGCCCTTGGGACCCATTTCCTGGGCGATGGACTTGGCCAGGGCGATGAGGCCAGCCTTCGAAGCTGCATAGTTGGCCTGTCCGGCATTGCCATGGACACCTACGACCGAGGCCATGTTGATGATGCTTCCGCCGCGCTGGCGCATCATGATGGGTACGCAGGCATGGATGAAGTTGAAGGCCGACTTCAGGTTGACGGCAATCACGGCATCCCACTGCTGCTCGCTCATGCGCAGCATAAGGCCGTCCTTCGTGATGCCGGCATTGTTGACGAGGATGTCAATCGAACCAAACTCCTCTTTGACCTGGGCCACCACCTGCTCCGTCTGCTGGAAATCGGCAGCGTTCGACGCATAGCTCTTGGCCTTCACGCCCAGGGCTGCGATTTCTTTCTCAGTATCTTCGTTTACTTCGAGGTCGGTAAATGCGATGTTTGCACCTTCCTGGGCAAACTTCAAGGCAATGGCCTTGCCGATGCCTCGTGCCGCTCCCGTGATGAGGGCGGTCTTTCCAGTTAATAATCCCATATTGCTGTGTATTCGTTAGTATGTATTCTCTTCGTGTTCGTCGGGGCGGTCTATCTTGGCCATGGCGCGGTGGATGACCTGTTTCACCATGGGCCGGCTGGTGCTGATGCTCGTCCCCAGGCGACCATAGATGTAGGGCACTTCGAGACCCTTGATGCAGAAGTGGATGATATCGACCGACAGGCGGATGTTTGTCACGTCGAACTTGCCCTGTCGGATGCCCTGCATGATAATCTGCGTGATGAGATCGACCTCGGTACGGTCGAACTCCTTGCGGACCTTCTCCACAAGCCAGATGTTGCGGAAGAATTCGGCACGCAGGTTGCCGTTGCGCATCACGGCCTCCTTGATGAGGCTGAGGTGGGTGTAGATGAGCTGGACCAGCTTGTCCTCAGGCTCCAGGTCCTTGTCGGCCACCTGCCGCAGACGCTCGCTCATGCGCGCCATCTCCTCCTCGCTGACGGCGTAGAACATCTCCTCCTTGCTCTTGAAGTAGGTATAGAGTGTCCGGCGCCCTTTGCCAGAGGCCAAGGCAATGTCGTTCATCGTGGTGTCATCGACACCATTCTTGGCAAAAAGTTGCCGGGCGACGTCTATCAGCTTCTTTCTTGTCTTTATTGAACCCATATCCGCTGCAAAGGTAGGTAAAAGTGGGCATTTCTGCAAAAGAAAAGCACTAATATATGCGGCAAACAGCATTTTCTCTCACTTTTTTTTGGCCATATCGGATTTTCGACGTACCTTTGCAGTCGCAAATGAGATCGCGGAGTGGAGCAGTTGGTAGCTCGCCAGGCTCATAACCTGGAGGTCGCCCGTTCGAGTCGGACCTCCGCAACGAAGCAAAATCCCCTGTGAGGAATACCTCGCGGGGGATTTTCTGTTATATACCTTAATATTTACGCATACATGCGCGCGCAAGTTAACTTAACCTATGGCGACAAGTTGACATAACCTACGATGGTTGGTTAACTTAACCTGTGGCAATAGGTAAACTTAACCTGTGGCGATAGGTTAACTTAACCCTTACGTCCAACTTCCGGGCCTTCCCGGAGCGACCAGAGGATGCTTAACACGAAAAACCGCCTGCCCCCGGAATGGGGAGCAGGCGGTAATAATTAGGATTGTCGATTAGTTACTTAATCGCAACCTTGAGCTTACGCTCGAGCTTGCTCACGTTCGAACAAGCTCGAGCGAGCTCGGTTTGTTGCTCACTTAATCGCAACCTTCTTGCCGTTGATGATGTAGATACCACCCTTCACAGCCTTGCTGACGCGACGGCCGGCGAGGTCGTAAATCACAGCATTCTCCAGGTCAGCGTCAACAGCGTTGATGCCTACGGGGAAGTCGTAAGTCAGGTTGACCTTCAGGACAACTGCATCATTGGTCTCAGAACCGTCCTTGACGAATACATAAGTAGCGGTGTAGCTTGCGGGTTCGCTGTTCTTACCCTCCATGCCACCGACCTCGTAAATCTGAGCACTCTCTCTCTCGAAGTCTGCCTTTACATAGAAGTATGCAGCATCGCCCCAATTCTGCCAGTCGCCGTCTGCATTGCGCCAGCCGTCGGTGGTACCGAGCTTGTAGTTGTCGTCGAGAGAACCATCGCTCATGACAGCATAGATAGTCACGTCGTCAATACTTTCGACACCAAGAGTGGTGAGGATTTCGGCAATGTTGACGTCTGCCGTGAGGCCTTCGTATTGCTTGCCAGTCTCAGACTTCAGGTCAATTACCTGTTCGCCAACCTTGTTCAGGTCGTCGAAGGTTAGTTCGACGATGGGTTTCTCAACCATCTTCACGTTGATGGTGTAAACCACCTTCTTCTCGCCGTTGACCAGAGCCCACTTGAATGTGTAAACTGCGCCAAGCACATCGGCACTCCACTGGTCACATACGTCATAGCTTCCGCCCTCGACAGCCTGGAAGAACTTCACGCAGACACCTGGTGTGGAGGCAGCGTTCAGTTCAGACCACGTTGTAGCAGTTCCAGTTTCTGCAGCAAACCAGCCGTCGTACGTAGCGTAGTCGCTGATTTCGGTACCATCAGGATTAACGATGCGCAGCATGTCGGTAGTGACGGCTTCAACACCGAGGAATTCGGCTGCATCAGCAAAGTCAACCTTGAACTGCTGTGCACCATAGCCCTGACCAACATAGCGCTCAACGTCGAGAGTTAGCTCAAGCAGGTTCTCGTTGACAACGGGCAGGAGTTCAATCTTGAAGCTCTGCCATACAGTCCAGTGGTCGCCAGTGGTCTCGTCGGCCTTCAGACCGATTTCGATGTCACCAGCCTCCTCCATCGTGAAGAGAACCTCGTTCAGACCATTGCCGGCTGCGAACCAGTTGGAAGCCTGAGCACGGTTGTTGGCCGTGCCGCTGTCAACGCCAACAATCGTAGTCTGGTTCTCACCAGCATATACGTAACCGGTCATGTCGGTACGCTGCAAGGCAGTAACGGTCAGTTTGTAGTCGCCTGCGGGCAGGGTAACAACCTGATGGAACGTAGCGGCCGACTTGTTCCAGTATTCGCAAACACCGTCAGAGGACGTACCGAAGGCGTCGCCTTCCCATCCGTCAATCTTCATCGGGGTCGGGTTCACAAGATAGAACTCGGTAACGTCGATAGCCTTCACGGGAGTGATGCCTGCGAAGAAGGTGCGGGCAACAGCCTTCGTGCTTTCAATGGCCTCGGCGATAGCCTCTGCGGTGGTGTAGGTACCAGCCTTCAGGGCAGCCAGAGCCTCGCTGGCAGTTGCAGCAGCACCTGCCTTGTCGGTGTAGGTGTCGGTAGCGTCAACATAAGCCTGAACCTTTGCAATCAGCTCGTCCAGAGCAGCCAGGTCGTCAACCAGAGCCTTCTGGGCAACGAGGACTGCAATCTGCTCGTCCAGAGCGTTGATAGCTTCTACGTCGCTATCCTCCAGGTCGGTGTAGTCGGCAACACCCATGTAGGCAACAGCGGCATCGGTAAGCTCGTTGCTCGGCAGGAGATAGAACTCGGAGAACGTAAAGAACTTGTGTCCGTTAGCCTCGGTGGCACCGTTGTTGGTGTCAAGCACCGTGAAGCGGACATACTTGTAAGCCTCGCCCAGGGCAAGCTTGCCAGAGGTGTAGTCGAGAGGAGTAGCACCAGTGGGCAGACCCTCGGTCAGGGCGGTGATGTCCGTGAAGTTCTCGCCGTCCTGACTACCAGAAATCTGGATGTTGGTCGGACGGTTGTTGTCGTTCTGACTGCGCTTCTTGAAGTAAACGTAGAGGTCGGCAACGGGCTCCTCGATCTCGGCCTGCAGGTAGTGGTCGGCATCGGCACCGGCACTCCATGAGGAGTGGAAGAAAGTAGTGTATTCGCCATCAAGCAGAGCGGCATAGGAGCCTTCCGTGCTTTCCTTAGCATTACTGGTGTACATGCTGGCATCCTGTACGAGACCCTCTACATCCTGCAACTTACCAGCCCAGGACTGAACCTTGGCAAATGCCTCGGGACGGTTGTCAACGTTCTCCTCAATCTGCCAGATGTAGTTCTGGTCGAACGAGTATTCTGCTACGGGGCCATTTTCGCCTTCGTTTACAGTCCAGAATGCCTTGGCTACCAGTGCCCAGCTGCTGTCGCCGCCAGGAGCGTTGGTTGCGCGCACGGCATACTTGCCATCCTTCAGGAAGAATACCTGAGCCTCCCAAGTGTCGCGGTTCTGGCTGACATTGGTATTGATGTGACCTGAGTTCAGCACAGCATCATTGCCGCTCAAACCAGGATTCGTGAAGCAAACGCCTTCCATCTTGAAGCCATACTGATAAGCCTGGCCCTCTACCTTGGCGAAGGTGAAGGTTGCAGCCTTCTTGGCCTCAGATACCAGATAACCGCTGGTGTTCAGGTAGTACTTTGTATCACCGACTTCCGTGAAGATGCGGTAGGTCTGGCCATCCTTCAGGGCAGCGAGAGCATCCTTATAGGCAGCCTCGTTGTCGTCGGCAGCATAATAAGAGAACTTGACGTTCTTGATAGCAACCCAGTTGAAGGTAGGCTCGGCGATGTTTACACCCAGCTTCAGGGCACCGTCTTCACCGACAATAGCCTTGAGGTTAACAGTCGTGTAGAGGCCCTTCATATTGTTGTATTCAAACTTCTCGCCAACCTCAGTAAGGTCAACATTCTCCTCATTTGCAAAGAACTTGGCACCTGCTACGTCAGCACCGCTCTCGCTGTAAACGCGAACCAGAGCAGAAACTTCGTAGATACCAGCCTTCAGCGTGCCGGGAACGGTGTAGGTGATGTCACCCTCGCCCAATGGGCCGGGCTTGCCTACCCAGTTCTCGATGAACGGAGTAACCATGCCAGAGGGGTCGTTTCCAGGGTTACCCTCTACCGACCACGTGTTGATGTGGAAGGTGTTGGTGTTGGTGCAAGTCCAGTGGTCGAGTGCGTCGTCGGGAACGATTCCGGTTACAACAACCTCGTTGTCCTTGATGGCCACCTTGGCAGCGTCGATAGCAGCCTGCAGGGTCTCAATGGCGGTATTGTACTCTTCCTCGGTGGCCTTTTCGGCCTCACCGACAGCAATGGCTTCGTCCAGTGCAGTCTTCGTGGCTTCGGGAGCATACTCATCGGCCTTCAGCTCGTTGGCTTCGGCGATAAGTTCGTCAACCTTGGCAATCAGGGCTGCAAATTTGACAGCGTTGATGTCGGCGTCGGCACCGTAGTACTGAACCTGGAAGTTGTCCCAGATACACCACAGACTGGTGTTGCCCTCCAGCTTGGCACCAATGCTCAGCTGACCATCAGTTACTTGAACGTAGATGGGGTCGATGGTGTAGAGTCCGTTGGAGAACGATACAGAAGCATCGCTCATTGAATTTTCAGTGCCAGTCTTTAAGGGGAAGGTCTGGGTCTCGCCGTTTGCGAAGAATACGGGCAGGTTGTCGTTGTCGGTACCGTCCTGGCGATAGAAGCCCTGAGCGGTTACGGCATAGAGGCCGTTAGGAGCCTCGACGGTCTGCGTCAGCGTGAAATTGGAGTGGTAAGACTCAGCGCAATTATTGGTGTTGTTACCACCAGACAGGTTCTTGTTGCTGGCCTCTATAGTCCACTTGCTTGAGTAGCGGTTGTTGCGGCCGAAGTTGAGGTCGTCGAACAACAGGCTCGCGTTCATGGGCTCAGTCTCCGTGGCATTAGCCAGGGCAGCCTTAGCGTCGTCGAGCGACAGGATGGCCCACTGTGCATTAGGATCATCGGCATCGGTCAGACCCTTGCCCAGCACTGTGCTGGTGCCATCATAGCCGTACAGCGTGCCGTCGCTAGCCAGAGCGATAGTGTAGTTGCCATTCTCCAACTTGGTGATGATGAGGGCTGCGGGGTTGCCATTGTCCATGTAGTCGCCATTGAAGTAGTACTGCGTACCGCCATTGTTGACCTGAGACTCCAGTTTGTACTGGCCTTCGGGCATGTCGGTCGGGTCGAACTTCACGAACTCGGGGCTGACAATCAGCGATGCACGTGTGCCCCAGTCGTTGGCAGCACCCCAGTAGAGTCCGCTACCTACGTTCTTGACAATATACTTTGCATAGGCGAACTCAGGAACATAAGGAGCTACATACTCAGCAATGTCTTCCTCCTTGGTGGGATAGAGCTGAACAGTGCTATTATAGATGGTAACGAGACCAGCTACTTCGTATTCTGTCTCGGCTTCAACGCCGAACTCAACCACGAAATTGTTGCGGAGGACCAATGCGGTCTCACCTACGGTGAAGTTGATGTTAACCTTAGAAGCTACTTCAGCGTCTTCAGCAAACTTAGCGGGCTTAACCACTACATACTGGCTGACATACTTCAGGGGGTTGGCAGCCAGTTCGGCAGCATCAACCTCAGTGGGAACTACTTCGTTTTCGCTGGATACCACTTCTACCTCAACGGTGGGGCTAGCCACTTCGGGCAGACCATTGTAGAGATAGAGCTGACCCTGTACGTAACCCGTTACCTTGTCGCCAGCGGTCAGGCCACTGTTGCCATAGATAAGCATGGCGCCAGTGGCATCCTGAACGTAGCTGTTCGAGCCATTGACGTAAGTTACGAGAGCGTCAGTGAAGTTTACGCGTGCAACGACGTGGTCGTTGGTAGCAGCCTCATTGGCTGCAGCAAAACCTGCATAGACGGGACCAAAGGTAATGATGACCTTTGCCGTGCCACTCTTTTTCTCGCCAACCTTGGCATAAGCCTCGACGGTCGTGGTTTCGCTAACGGTGAAGGGAGCCTCGTACTTCTGCTCTTCTCCGCCATTCAGCGTGTAGTAAATCTCAGCGCCTTCTTCGGCAGTGATGACCACTTCCTGAGGTGCAAAGACTGTCGTCGGACCCGGCGTGATGACGGGCTTCGTTACTGCACCATCAGCAACCTCCTTGAACAGGATGGGAGCAGTCTGGCTGGAAGTGTAGCAAGCGAAGCGAGGGCTGTTTGCGTTGTACTGAAGTTTACGGGCAGGCGTAGCGACATTATTGATGTCAGCTGTACCGGTTTCCGTGAACGTTACAGTCCAAGAAGCACTTTCATCCAGAGTCTCAGAGGTCTTCAGGGAGTTGCCTGATGACCAAGCCAGATAGGCACCATCGGCGTTCTTGAAGCTGAACGTGCCATCTTCGGTGCCAGCCACAACGGTGAGTGGATAGACACCTGCTGGAGTTGTTGTGTAATCGACAACCTGACCAATGGTGGTGCCACTGGTCGTGACAGTGCTCAATTCTTTGGTAACACTGCCATGGTTAACAGCTAACACAACAACGTCGCCCACTGCGATAGACGTGGTCTGTTCCCATGCTGCATTAGCAGAGAATACCGACATCACAAGCGCAATGAGAGAAAGTAAGAACTTTTTCATGTTGTTTGTTTTTGGTTAATAAAATAGGTTAATTAAAAGTGTGTTTTCACATGTAATCGGGGCAAATTTATTAAATAAATTTAGTTTCGCCAAACTTTTTTGAAATTACTTCACCAAGACCATGGTATCGAGGGCAATCATCAGCTCTTCGTCGGTGGGTATGACGCAGACGGTCACGCGACTGGTGTTCTTCGAGATGATGGCCTCGGTGGCACGGCAGGCGTGGTTCTTCTCAGGGTCAACTTCGATGCCCATGAATTCCAGGCCCTTGGTGGCACCTTCGCGCACTTCCCACTGGTTTTCGCCGGCACCGCCGGTGAACAGGATAACGTCCACGCCACCCATGGCTGCGGCATACTGTCCGATGTACTTCTTGATGCGGTAGGTGTACATCTCCTTGGCCAGTCGGGCACGGTCGTTGCCTTCCTCGATACCCTTCAGTATGTCGCGGAAGTCGCTGCTTCCACCGCTCACTCCGGCCAGTCCGCTCTGTTTGTTCAGCAGGTTCGAGATGCCGTGGGTGTCGAGTTGCAGTTTGTCCATCATGAAGGTGACGGCCCCGGCGTCGATGTCGCCCGAGCGGGTGCCCATGATGAGGCCTTCCAGCGGAGTCAGTCCCATCGAGGTATCTACGCACTTGCCGTTCTTCACGGCGGCGATGCTGGCGCCATTGCCGATGTGGCAGGTGATGATGCGACTGCCTTCGGGCTTGATGCCCAGGTACTCGCAAACGCGCTGGCTTACGTAGCGATGGCTCGTCCCGTGGAAGCCGTAGCGACGGATGCCGTGTTCCTTATACAGTTCGTAGGGCAGGGCGTACATGTAGGCATAGTCGGGCATGGTCTGGTGGAAGGCGGTATCGAACACGCCTACCTGAGGAATCTTGGGCAGCAATGCTTTCACGGCATTCACGCCCTTGATGTTGGCAGGGTTGTGCAGGGGTGCCAGTTCGTTGCACTCGGCAAAGGCCTTCATCACCTTCGGAGTGAGCAGGACGCTCTTGTTGAACTTCTCGCCTCCGTGTACCATGCGATGGCCTACGGCGTCCAGTTCGTCGAGACTCTTCAGTACGGCATAATCACCTTGGGTCAACACTTCGAAAATCCACTGCACACCGGCTGTATGCTCTTCGATGGGGCGTTCCATCTTATGCTTCTCGCCGTTAAGTTTTACAGTAATAAAACTATCGGGCAGACCGATTTTCTCGATGCCGCCGCTGGTGATGACGCTCTGGTCGTCCATGTTGTACAGAGCGTATTTGATGCTACTGCTTCCGCAGTTCAAGACTAATATTCTCATAAGATTCAGACCCCCTCCCGACCTCCCCCTTAATGGGGAGGAGTAGTTACTTTCTCAGGAGTTATAGGGGTGTTTTTTTATATTCTTTTTATTTGTTTACCTATTTCTATTCACTCCCCTCCATAAAGGGAGGGGCTGTGGGTGGGTCTCCTATTTGGCGTCCATGGCCTGGCAGGCGGTGATGGCTACCATCTTGTAGATGTCATCGACCGAGCAACCGCGGCTGAGGTCGTTGACGGGGCGAGCGATGCCTTGCAGGATGGGGCCGATGGCATCGGCATTGCCCAGTCGCTGCACCAGTTTGTAACCAATGTTGCCCACTTCCAGGTTGGGGAATACGAGCACGTTAGCCTGTCCGGCGATGTCGCTGCCCGGAGCCTTCTTCTGGCCCACCGAGGGTACGAGGGCTGCGTCGGCCTGCAGTTCGCCGTCAATCTTCAGTTCGGGATCCAGTTCGCGGGCCAGACGGGTGGCTTCCACCACCTTATCCACTACTTCGTGCTTGGCGCTGCCCTTCGTCGAGAAGCTGAGCATGGCCACGCGCGGGTCGGTGAAGCCAGCCACACTCTTGGCCGTCTGGGCCGTGCATACGGCAATCTGTGCCAGTTGGGCTGCATCGGGCATGGGGGTGACGGCTACGTCACCTACTACCAGGATACCGTCCTCGCCGTATTGCGGAGTTTGGGTGATGAGCAGCATGGCACCGCTGACGCACGTGATGCCGGGGGCGCACTTGATGATTTGCAGGGCGGGGCGCAGGGTGTCGCCCGTGGTCGAGAGGGCACCGCTGATTTGTCCGTCGGCATCGCCGCTCTTGATGATGAGGCATCCGAAGTAGAGGGGGTCTTTCACCTTCTTCCAGGCCTCCTGCTGGGTCATGCCCTTGGCTTTGCGCAGTTCATAGAGCAGGTTGGCGTAGTCGTTGGTCTTCGGGCTGGTGGCGGGGTCGATGATGGTGGCACCTTCGACGTGCTGCAGTCCCAGTTCCTTGGCCTTGGCCAGGATTTCTTCGCGATTACCAATGAGGATGATGTCGGCCAGTTGGTCGGCAACGGCGCGGTCGGCGGCGGTCAGCGTGCGCTCTTCCAGTGATTCGGGGAGTACGATGCGTTGGCGGTTGGCCTTGGCGCGAGCGATGATAGAGTCAATTAAGTTCATGGTGTATAGGGTTTTAATAGAGTTTTACGGGATGGGGTCAGAAGCGGCCCTTCATGAGTATGGTCTCCAGTTCTTCGGCCGACAGGTGGCTGCGGAACTGGTCGTTGTGGGCTGCGGTGATGTTGCCTGTCTCCTCGCTGACGATGATGGCCAGGGCGTCGGTCTCCGACGTGATGCCCTTGCCGGCTCGGTGGCGCAGGCCGAACTCCTTCGGGATGTCGAGGTCGTGGGAGATGGGCAGGATACAGGCTGCTGCCACGATTTTGCCTTCCGAGATGATCATGGCTCCGTCGTGCAGGGGGCTGTTCTTGAAGAATATGTTCTCGATGAGGCGTTGCGTGATGCGGGCCTCGAGGCTTTCGCCCGAACGGATGTAGTCGGTCAGTGGGATGTCGTTCTCGATGACGATGAGCGCGCCCACCTTCTGCTTGCTCATGTTGATGCAGGCCATGACGATGGGGAAGATGATTTCGCGGTCGTAGCGGTACTCGTCGTTCAGGTTCTTCTTACGCTCGTTGCGGAACAGGCGCACGAAGCGTCTCGCCCGCTCGTGGGCGCCGAGGTCGTAGAAGAAGTGGCGAATCTCCTCCTGGAACAGTACGATGAGGGCGATGGCGCCGACGTTGACCAACTGGTTCAGGATGCCGCCGAGCAACTTCATCTCGAAGACGCGCGACACGATAATCCAGAAACTGATGAAGATGAGCACGCCGTAGAAGATGTTGACGGAGCGCGAGCGCTTCATCACCTTGTAGCAGTAGTAGAGTATCACTGCCACCGAGAGGATGTCTATGAAGTCTTTCAGTCCGAAGGAGAAGAACATTTTCGTAAGATTTTAATGACTTCCGTGGCCGCCCCGACGTCGTGGACGCGCAGGATGGATGCACCCCGTTCGAGGGCCAGGGTGTGGAGCACGGTGGTGCCGTTGAGGGCCTCCTCGGGTGTGGTGCCGAGCAGGCGGTAAACCATACTCTTGCGCGATACGCCCACCAGCAGGGGCAGGCCGAAGGCGTGCAGGGCCTCCAGTTGGCCGAGCAGTTGGTAGTTCTCGTCGAGCGACTTGCCGAAGCCGAAGCCGGGGTCCAGGACGATGTCCTTTTGCCCCAGTTGCAACAGGGCATCGACGCGTTGGCTCAGGTAGCGCATCATGTCGGCGGGCGCGGCGTCGAGCGTGAGCACGTAGGGCAGGCCCCGACGGGCCACGGTGGCAAACATCTCGGGGTCCGCTCCGCCCGACACGTCGTTGACGATGACGGGACCGAACTCGTCGGCCACGTGCTCGGCCACCCGGGCGCGGAACGTATCGACGGAGACGGCGGCCTCGGGCGCTTCGCGACGCACGACCGAAAGTCCCAGCCGCAGCCGGGCCAGTTCTTCCTCCTCGCCGACCTCTTGGGCCCCGGGGCGTGTGCTGTAGCCGCCCACGTCGATGATGGTGCCGCCCTCGCGCACAATCTCATGGACGCGCTGTGCTATCTCCGTCTCCGTCTGTCGCCGACTGCCGCTGTAGAACGAGTCGGGCGTGACGTTCAGGATGCCCATAACCTGAGGCTCAGACAGTTGCAACAACTGTCCGCCCAAGTTCAGTGAGTATGATTCTGTGCCTTCCATGTGCATGTGCGCGCATAAACCTTACAAAATTAAGGAAAATTCTTGAAATACTAAAATCCTATCGACGAAATTTTCGTGCCGTCTTTCTTTGTGTAAAAGAAAAATGTTTACAAACTTCGGACCCCTCTCCCTCCCCCTTCCTGTCCCATCTCCTTCCTGTCCCCGATTTTCTGCGTGGAGGCGTAATTTACTGTTTCTTAACACATTGCGGGCCGATTTTCGCAGGGCACGGAACTTGCCTCTGAAGGTTATGTTAACCTATGGCCATGAGTAATGTTAACCGGTTGCGATAAGTTATGTTAATCTATGGCGATAGGTTAACATAACTTGCGGCCGGAGGTTCTGAGAGGGTATCCGGGTGGTGGTAATAAATGTTTACAGAATGTCTGTTTCATCAAAAAATAATCCGTTTTACGCGCACGCATGTCGCGCAAATTCCTTATATTTGTAGCCGTATTTTGGTGAAAATGATGATGATAGAACAACTTTACGCCCTCTTTCGGCAGCATCCTGTGGTGACGACCGACAGCCGTCGGACGCCCCGTGGCTCCATGTTTTTTGCCCTGAAGGGGGAGACTTTCGACGGCAACCAGTATGCCCTGAAGGCCTTGGAGGCTGGTTGTGCCGTGGCCGTGGTCGATGACCCGCGTGTAGCCGTGGACGAGCGCTTTGTCCTGGTGGATGACGTGCTACGGACCCTCCAGCAGTTGGGCCACTACCACCGCGAGCAGATGCCCGGCAAGATGATTATCCAGATAACCGGCACGAACGGCAAGACGACCACCAAGGAACTCGTCGCCGCCGTGCTCAGTCAGATAGGCCCCGTCCAGTGGACCCAGGGCAACCTGAACAACCACATCGGCGTGCCCCTGACCCTGCTGACGCTCCAGGACGACGACGGCTTCGGCATCATCGAGACGGGTGCCAACCACCCCGGCGAGATAGCCATGCTGTCGGACATCGTCGATCCCGACATGGGACTCATCACCAACGTCGGGCGGGCCCACCTGGAGGGCTTCGGCTCCTTCGAGGGCGTCAAGCGCACGAAGGGCGAACTCTATCGCTACATCCGGGAGCACGGGAAGATAGGCATCTTCCTCAACGCCTCCGACCCCGACCTCGTGAAGATGGCCGAGGGCCTGCCTGCCGTCCGCTACGGCCAGACGGGGACCCCGGGCGTCGAAGTCTGGGGCGAGGTCGTCGAGTGCAACCCGTTCGTCCGCTTCCGCTACCGGCAGGACCATGTCGGCTGGCAGACGGTGCAGACCCACCTCATCGGCAGCTACAACATCCACAACCTGTTGGCCGCCGTCTGCGTAGGCGTGCAGTTCGGCGTCCCGTTCAGCCTGATAAACAAGGCCCTGGCCGACTACCAGCCCACCAACAACCGCTCCGAGTTCCGCGATACGGGGCGCAACCACCTCATCATCGATGCCTACAACGCCAACCCGACCTCCATGGCCGCGGCGCTGGACAACTTCAGCCACATCCGGGCCGAACGGAAGATGATGATACTGGGCGACATGCGCGAACTGGGTGCCGATAGCGCCCAGGAGCATCAGCGCGTCGTGGACCGTGCCCGCGAGAGTGGGGCAGAGGTGTGGCTCGTGGGCGAGAACTTCGGTCAGGCCCGCCACCAATTCCGCACCTTCCGCGATGTCGAGGAGGTGAAGGCCGAACTGCGCGAACATCCAGTCGAGGGGCGCACCATACTCATCAAGGGCAGCAACGGCACCCGCCTGTTCCAGTTGCCCGAGTTACTTTAACAGAAAGAGCAAACAACTAACTACAAACACATGAAACGAACTATCTTCTTATTCGTGATGTGGCTTGCCGTACAGGCAGGCTTTGCCCAACGTGTGACCGACCGGCTCGACCGCGGGCTGGTGGCCGTGCCCGCTTCGTCGGGCAATCTGGTCTCGTGGCGCATCTTTGCCGAGGAATACTACGGCGTGACGTATAACCTCTATGCCAACGGCACGCTCGTGAAGTCGGGCCTGACCGCTTCGAACTTCAACCACACGGCAGGCAACGCCTCGACGAAGTACCAGGTGACCGCCGTCGTGCGCGGCGTGGAGCAGGAGAAGTCGGCCGAGGTGACTCGCTGGAACGAGGGCTACAAGCAGTTTGCCGTGGCCAAGGTCCAGGACCGCAATGGCAACGACGTGACCTCGCAGTACATCATCAACGACATCTCGCTGGGCGACGTCGATGGCGACGGCGTGGTGGAGTTCATCGTTAAGCGCAACTACTCGGGCGACATCCGCAACTCCGCCAATACCACCTGCTTCCACCACTACGAGTGCTACAAACTCGATGGCACGCGCCTCTGGTGGATCGACCTCGGACCGAACCTCATGGCCGGACCCGACGAACAGTGGGACATGGTCTTGTTCGACTGGGACCAGGATGGCAAGGCCGAGGGCCTGATGCGTGGTGCCGACAACATGATATTTCATGCTGCCGACGGCCGTGTCATCAACATTGGCAACATGAACTACGTGGCTCCGCGCGACGAATACACCCGCGAGGGAGCCGAGTATCTGCTCTACATCAATGGCCTGACGGGCGTACCCTACGGCTGCGATGCCACGGCTACGGCCTTCACGCCGATGACCTACCCCCTCGCACGCTTCGAAACGGGCGAAGCTGCCAACCTGCTCAGTGCAACAGGTGCTGAGTACGAGAAAGCTTGGGGTAAGAACGATACGGGCCACCGCTCCTGTAAGCACTACTTCGGTGCGCCCTTCCTCGATGGACTGCATCCCAGCATGTTCCTGGGACGTGGCTGCTATACGCGTCACAAGATGGTGGCCCTGGACGTTGACCCCGTCACCCACCAACTGACCGAGCGCTGGCGCTGGGCCAACAACGGCGGATGGAGCGACCCATGGTTTGGTAATGGTTACCACAACTTCGGCATTGCCGACGTCGATGAGGACGGCCGCGACGAGATTGTCTTCGGCTCCATGATTATCGACGACAACGGCCAGGGACTCTCCACAACGGGCCTGGGCCATGGAGATGCCCAGCACGTGGGCGACTTCGACCCCTATCGCAAGGGCTTGGAGTTCTTTGCCTGCAACGAGGACGAGCCGAACAACAACTACCGCAACGCCACGACCTCCAAGATTTACTACCGTTCGAAGGGTACCACCGACGACGGTCGCGGCCTGATGGGCAACTTCTCCAACTCGTTCCCCGGCTGCATGGGACGCAGCGTCAACTCGCCCCTTATCAGTTCCGTGGCCGACAAGGAACTCACGGGCAGCGGTGTTCCGAGCACGAGTGGCACGAACGACGGCCTCTACTGGAGTCACCTGAACAACCGCATCTACTGGACGGGCGACCTCATCGAGGGCATACTCGACAGCCCCGGCACCATGCGCGATGCCGTTGTCTGGACTACGACGGGAGGCCGCGTGTTCCAGTCCAATGGCTGCGCCCTGAACAACGACTCGAAGAACAATCCCAATGCACAGGGCGACATCATTGGCGACTGGCGCGAGGAAATCGTAGTGCGCACGAGCGACAATGCCTACATCCGTATCTACACGACCCCGCTGTCCACCAACTATCGCATCCCGACCCTGTGGCACGACCATCAGTACCGCAACGCCATGGTATGGCAGTGCGTGGGCTACAACCAACCGCCTCACAAGAGCTACTTCCTCGGCCCGCTGGAGGGCATCACCGTGGCACCTCCCCCATACACCATGACGGGTCGCACGGAAATCAAGAACGGTGGCACCATCTCGTCGGCCCACAACGACCAGCACGTGCTGGTGTGCGAGACCAACGACACGAAGATTACCGTCCAGAGCGGGGCCAGTCCCTACGTGGCTACCTTCAATGTCCCCTCTTGGGTACAGGGCACGAACAGCTCGAAGACCGACGGTACGGCTGTCATCAACTATACGTACTACACCTGCACGGTCGAAGGTGGCGCCTTCACGGGCGGCATGACGTTGGCCAAGCAGGGCGATGGCATCCTCTCACTGCCGAAGGTGGACATGACCTACACCGGCCCCACCAACGTATGGGCGGGCACACTTAACTTCGACGGTACGCTGAAGCAGAGCACGCTGTGGCTCAACCGCCACACGACGCTCAACAGCAACGGCGGTGCATTCCGCAGTATCAAGACCGACTACGGTTCGACCGTCTGCCCCACGGGTACGGTTACGACCGACTCCCTGATGCTGGGCTTCGGTTCGCGTCTGAAACTGAATGCCTATAGCGATGGCCTGAAGATAGACCAGATAAACGCTAAACTGCTGAACATCGATGCCAAGACCACTACCGTATGGCAGCAGTGGGGACCCCAGTACCTTACGCCTGTCATCGAGATTGTCGTACATGGCGAGGGCGGTTCCAGCCAACTGACTCCGGGCCGCTACCTGATTGGCGAGATGGAGACCGTCAAGGGCGATGTCAAGAATCTGAAGATTGAGGGCATCGCCAGCCAGAAGGCACAATTGCAACTGGAGGACGGCAAACTCTACCTCAACATCGAAGGCATTCGCGATCCGGGCACGGTCTATTGGACGGGCTCCGAGAGTACGACCTGGAACTACGCCGATGCCGAGAACTTCCAAAGTCTGGAGGGCGAGAAGGACATCTTCGTTACGGGCGATAAAGTCATCTTTGACGATGCTGCTTCGAAGTTTACCGTAGCCCTCACGGGCGACCTCGACCCCGACACGGTCATCGTCAACTCGTCGAAGGCTTACACCTTCAACGGCACAGGCTCCATTACGGGTGGCGCGTCACTCGTGAAACAGGGCACTGGCACACTGACCATTGCGAACGACAATACCTATACGGGTGCCACTATCATCAGTGGCGGAACCGTGAAGGTGAGCGTCCTCAGCAATGAGAATAAGGCTTATGGCAACCTGGGTGCCGTGAACACCTCGAACCAGAAGTTCATCATCGAGAATGGTGCCGTGCTGCAGACGACGGCTGCCGTAGAGACGGGCACGCCCATCCGCCTGCGTACGACCGAGGGTGGTGTCATTAACAACTCTGCCGACTTTGGGGCCGACAAACCTATCGTGGGCACCCTGCTCGAGAAACGCGGTGCGGGTACCTTGCTCTGCTTTGCCAACAACTCACTGACCCGCCTCGTCCTTACACAAGGAGCCGTGGCCGAGCGCAGTGGCAATGCAGCTTCGACCATCGAACTGCAAGGCGGTACGCTCTGGGACGATACCCAATCGACCACCCACGCCATCGTCGTGCCTAAGGGCAAGTCGGCTACGTGGCAACTTACCAATACCTACTACACCAACTACACCAACAAACTGACGGGCGAAGGCACACTGACCGTCGTGCCGCGCAACACCGTCAGCCGTGTGCGCATCTCGGGCGACTGGTCGCAATTCCAGGGTACCGTCAAGCACACGACTACCAACATCTGGCTACCCTTCGACTGCACCTCGGGCATGCCCCATGGTACACTCGACATCGCTGCCGGATGTGGCGTGACGAACGTGGCCAAGGCCATGACCATCGGTGCCGTGACGGGAAGCGGTTCGCTCAACCAGCCCGTAGCCAACTTCCAGAACAGCAGTGCCGTATCGGGTAACAACACCTGGAATATCGGTAACTCCGACGGCCACGACTTCACCTTCGCAGGTACGTTTACGGACAATGGTGCATCGAACAAGGTGCTCTTCAATAAGGTCGGAACCTGTAAGATGACCTTCACGGGAACCGGTACCTTCCAGGGGGCATGTCGTGTCAACGCTGGCGAACTCTGCCTCAATAGCACCAAGACGGACATCATGCTGGGCAGCAGCACACTGAATGTGGCCAAGGATGCCATACTCTCTGGCCGTGGTACGCTGGGCAATACCACCACGACCATTGCCGCAGGCGGAACCATCCGCAGTGGTATCACCGAGACCAACGCACAGGGCAACCTGAACTTCGGTGGTGGTAACCTGACGGTCAATGGTACGGCGCAGACCTACATCAGTACGAAAACCGCATTCAGCAAGTTCACGAACATCGGTACGCTGAAACTCAGCGGCACCCTCGTGGTTCGTGGAAAGGAGGGCTTGGCTCTCAGCGAGGGCGATGAACTGAAGATATTCGATGCCTCGACGATTACCTTGGGCAGCAACCTTCAGTACGACCTCTGCGAACCCAATGCCGCACTGGGCCTGACGTGGGACACCAGTCGCCTTTCCGAGGGCATACTGGTCGTTGGACCTGCTCCTGTGGGCGTGCTCAGTATTCATGCCGACGAACTCGACAAGGCCGACATCTACACCCTTCATGGGGTAAAGATGAAGCAGCGTCCCACACGTCCCGGTATCTACATTGTCAACGGGCGTAAGATGCAGTTGAAGTAACTCTCCTGCATATCAATAAGAAACCGCCTGCTTCCCATTGGAGGCAGGCGGTTTCCTTATCGCGATATGCTTGTTTATGCCTCGGCGGCAGCAAGCATAATCTCACTGAGCGAGGGGTGGGCATGGATGGTGTCGGCCAAGTCGTGGATGGTGGCGCCGAGTCGCATGGCCAGGGTTGCCTCGTGGATGAGGTCGCTGGCGTGTGCACCCAGGATGTGGCAACCGAGTATCTTTCCCGAAGCATCGGTCAGTATCTTCACCAGACCGTCGTCGGCTTCCATGGCCAGTGCCTTACCATTGGCGCGGTAGAATGCCTTGTGTGCCTGATACTCTATGCCGGCCTCCTCCAACTGTTCCTCTGTCTGGCCCACCATTGCCGCCTCGGGCACCGTGAAGACGGCGGAGGGGATAGGACCCACCCCGTCCCTCCCTTGTAGGGAGGGGGAAAGGATGTGGTTCAGTGCCATACGCCCCTGTGCGCTGGCAGCGTGGGCAAGCTGGATGAGTCCGTTGACATCGCCAATGGCATAGATGCCCGGGACGTTCGTCTGCATGTGCTCGTCCACCACGATACCGCGTGGCGTGGTCTCGATACCGACGTCTGCGAGGTTCAGGCTGTCGAGGTTGGCAGCACGCCCCACGGCCATCAGCACAAGGTCGGCCTCTACGCTCTGCGTCTTGCCTTTCTCTTCGAACTCCACACAAAGACCTCCCTCCCCATTATGGGGGAGGGACGGGGAGAGGGTCTTTATCTCTTTGGCCGCCGCCCCGACGTGGAACTCGATGCCGCGCTTCTTCAGACTGGTGCGCAGGCGCTTAGCCAGGTCGCGGTCGAAGTTTGGCAAGACTTCCTTGCAGAATTCAATGACCGTCACCTGAGAGCCCAAGGCCTGGAAGATGCTGGCGAACTCCAGACCGATGACCCCGCCACCGATGATGGCCAGGCGCTGGGGCAGGGTAGTGAGGTTCAGCATTTCCGTGCTCGTCACCACGCCCTCAGCATGAGCGCCGGGTATGGGCAGGAACTTCGTCTTGCTGCCCGTGGCAATGATGATGTGCTTCGCCTCGTACTGTTCGTCGCCAACAGCCACGGTATGCTGGTCAATGAACCGTGCATCGCCCTCGACCAAGGTGATGCCGGGTGTCTTCATCAGTTGGGCCACGCCCGCCTTCAGTTTCTCCACCACTTCGTTCTTACGCCCAATGGCGGCGCGAAGATAGGCGTCAGCCTCCTCCCTCTCCATTACGGGGGAGGGCTGGGGAGAGGGTCTATCTTCTGCCGAATGGCATAAGCACTTGGTGGGAATGCAACCAGCATTCAGACAGGTGCCACCCAGATGCTCCTTCTCTACAATGACCACCTGTAGGCCAGCCTTCGCTGCCCGCACCGCAGTTTCGTACCCGCCAGGGCCTGCTCCGATAATAATAAGGTCCGTGTTCATAAAGCCTTAAACGTAAACTTTGGTTCCTTCACGGCCTTCACGTCGTCCATGCGGCGGACGGGGGTGTCGTGGGGAGCGGACTTCAGCAACTGCGGGTCGGCCTTGGCCTCCTCGGCGATGCGCTTCATCACGGCGATGAAGGCGTCCAGCGTCTCCTTGCTCTCCGTCTCCGTGGGCTCAATCATCATGGCCTCGTGGAAGAGGAGGGGGAAGTAGATGGTGGGCGCATGGAAACCGTAGTCGAGCAGGCGTTTGGCTACGTCGAGGGTGGTGACGTGCTCGGGCGAGTGGTGGTCGCCTCCGTACTCCTCGCGCAGGCCGTCGAACACGAACTCGTGCTTGCACACTGTGTCGATGGGCAGTTTGTAGTGACTGCGCAGCGACTCCTTGATGTAATTGGCGTTCAGTACGCTTAGTTTACCAGCCATGGGGATGTTCTCCTTGCCGAGGCTCAGCAGGTAGGCATAGGCACGGACAATGATGGCAAAGTTACCAAGGAAGAACGACACGTAGCCCAGCGATTCCTCGTCGCAATGCAGTTCGTAGGCTTTAAGGTCCTTAGTGTCCTTAAGGTCTTTAACGATAACCTGTGGATTAGGCAAGAACTGCTCCAAACCCTTGCGGACACCCACGGGACCACTGCCGGGACCGCCACCGCCGTGAGGCGTGGAGAACGTCTTGTGCAGGTTGATGTGCATCACGTCGAAGCCCATGTCGCCCGGGCGGCACACACCGAGCATCGGGTTCAGGTTGGCACCGTCGTAGTACATCAGACCGCCGCACTCGTGTACCAGTTTGGCAATCTCAGGAATCCGGGTCTCGAACAGGCCCAGCGTGTTGGGGTTGGTCATCATCATGCCGGCGATGTCGGGACCGAGTAGGGGCTTCAGTGCCTCCACATCGACGGTACCATCGGCCAGCGACTTCACCTCCACGATTTGCAGTCCGCAGACGGCTGCCGAGGCAGGGTTGGTGCCGTGAGCCGAGTCCGGGACGATAATCTTCGTACGAGCCACGTCGCCACGGCTCATGTGATAACTGCGGATGACCATAAGGCCCGTCAGTTCACCGTGTGCACCGGCATACGGGTTCAGCGTGAAGCGGCTCAGACCGGCTATCTCGGCCAGTGTCTTCTGCACCTCGTCATAGAGTTTCAGGCTGCCCTGTGCAAACTTGGCAGGCGTCAGCGGGTGCTGGTTGAAGCCAGGCAGCGCGGCCAGCTCCTCGTTCAACTTCGGGTTGTACTTCATCGTACAACTTCCCAGGGGGTAAAAGCCCGTATCGACGCCGAAGTTGTTGTTCGACATGTTGGTATAGTGGCGCACGACGGTCAGTTCGTCGGCTTCGGGCAGGATGGTTCCCGTCTGGCGCAACTGAGTCTCGCCTAATTCAACCAGGCTGTAGCCCTCAAACTCGTTCTTGGGCAGCGAGTAGCCCTTTCTTCCGGGTTGCGAAAGTTCGAATATCAACTTTCCATAGTATTCTCTGTTCATAGCATAATTTCACGATTTTACAATTTCACGATTTTACAATTGGCTTCGCAAGGCTAAATTGTCAAATTGTCAAATTGTTCAATTGTCTAATCAGTTCGTCAATCTCCTGTCGGCTGCGCTGCTCGGTGCTGGCGATGGTCAGGCAACCGTCGCAGAACAGGGTGGGGGCACCCAGCAGGTAGCCCTCTTCGGCCAGTGCCATGCGCAGGGCCTTGGCATCGCCCTTGTAGCGGAGCGTGAACTCATTTAGGAAGGAACCGTCGAATACTTCCTCGAAGCGGCCCGTCTTCAGCAGTTCATCGTGTAGATAGTGGGCAGAGGCATAGCTCAGTTCGTTCACTTCCTTCATCCCCTCGGGGCCCATCAGGCTCAGGTAAGCGGCTACGTACAGGCACATGAATCCCTGTGCGGTGCAGATGTTCGAGGTGGCTTTCTCGCGACGGATGTGCTGCTCGCGGGCCTGCATGGTCAGGACGAACGTGCGCCGTCCGTCGGCATCCGTCGTGGCACCCACCAGTCGGCCGGGCATCTTACGCACGAGGGCTTCCTTTGTGCAAAGGTAACCGATGTACGGACCGCCGTATCCTACGGGAATACCCAGACTTTGGGCATCGCCGCAGGCAATGTCGGCCCCCCATTCGCCCGGACTCTTCAGCACGGCCAGTGCCGATGCCATAGTGTTCACGGCCAGCAGAGCCTTGTGTTCGTGGCACAGGTCGGCCAGTCCCGTGAAATCCTCAATCAGACCGTAGCGGTTAGGCTGGGCGACGATAAGGCCTGCCACATCGTCCTTCTCTATCAGTTCACGGGCGGCCTCCTTGTCCATCACACCGTTCTTCTCCGGTACGCAGACGAGGTCCACGCCGTGGAACTTGGCGTAGGTCTTGCACACAGCCATGACGGCAGGCTGAATGGTCTGGGAGATGAGCACGCGGTTGCGCTTTTGGGCCGCGGCCATGCACATCATCATGGCCTCGGCGGTGGCGGTCGAGCCGTCGTACATCGAGGCATTGGAGATGTCCATGCCCGTCAGGTCGGCCATCATCGTCTGGTACTCGAAGATGTATTGCAACGTACCTTGGCTAATCTCGGCCTGATAAGGCGTATAGCTGGTACTGAACTCCGAGCGGCTGGCCAGGAAGGGCACCACGCTCGGTGTGTAGTGGTCGTAACTGCCTGCACCGGCGAAGCAAACCAATGGCTTGTTCATGGCGGCCAGGCCCTGGATGATGCGTCGCACCTCTATCTCCGACTTCTCGCTCGGGATGTCCAGTTCCCGGTGGAGCTTAATCTCCTCGGGAATCTCGGCATACAGGTCGTCCAAAGTGCGAACGCCGATGACGTCGAGCATCTGCTGTACGTCATCGGCGGTATGTGGAAAGTACTTAAACATGGGTCTTTATTTACAGATTTTGGTGTAAGCCTGTGCGTCGAGCAGGTCGTCCAACTCTTCGGGAGCACTCAACTTCACCTTGATAATCCAGTTCTCGAAGGCATCCTTGTTGATGAGTTCGGGCTCGTCCTCCAGGGCCTCGTTCACCTCGACGACCGTACCGCTGACGGGACTGAACAGGTCGCTGGCGGCCTTCACGCTCTCCACGGCGCCAAACTCTTCGCCGGCCTCCACTTCGTCGTCCACCTCGGGCATATCCACATACACAACATTACCCAGTTGCTCCTGGGCAAAGTCGGTGATGCCGATGTAACCGAACTCGCCTTCCACTCTCACGTACTCGTGGCTCTCTGCGTAGTAGAGCCCTTCAATAACTTTTGCCATAAATCGGACCCCCTCCTAACCTCCCCCTTAATGGGGAGGAACGCCATATGGGGCATGGGCGTTTTATTATTATTACTATTACTTATTATATAATTTAGTATCTCTCTGCCCCAAGTCCCTCCCAATTAAGGGGGTGGGATTTAGGGAGAGGGCCTTTATTTCTTGTAGTTCTTGTCGTAGAAACGTTTCTTGATGACCACACCGGGCTGCAACTTCTTGTGGATGCGCACCTCGACGGGTGTCCCCAACTTCGTATAGTCAATGTCGAGCAAGGCCATGCACACGCTCTTTCCCGTCGAGATGCTGTTGTAACCCGTAGTCACGTGTCCGATAACCTTGTCGTCGGCCACCACCTCGTAGCCGTGGCGCGGAATGGCGCGGCCTTCCAGCTCTATGCCCACAATCTTGCGCGTGACGCCTTCGGCCTTCTGGCGAGCCACCACCTCCTTGCCGACAAACTCCGGCTTATCCACCTTCACGAACATGCCCAGGCCGGCCTCGATGGGCGAGAGCTCGTCGGTCAGTTCGTCACCGTACAAGGGCAGTCCCACCTCGAAGCGCAGCGTGTCGCGGCAACCCAGTCCGCAAGGCTTGGCCTCGCCGCTCTCGATAAGTTTGTCCCACATCCGCTGGATGAGGCCGTGCGAGGCATACACCTCAAAACCGTCCTCGCCCGTGTAACCCGTGCGGCTGATGATGATGGTCTCGCCCTCCACGTCCATCTTCTTGAACGTATAGAACACCAGTTCCTGGCAGGGCAGCTGGAGCACATTCTCCACCACCTCCTCGGCCTTCGGGCCCTGGATGGCCAACTGACCATACAGGTCGCTCTGGTTCTCGGTCACTACGTCGAACGCCTTGGCCTGCTCGCTTATCCAGGCGTAGTCCTTGTCGATGTTCGCCGCGTTGATGACGAGGAAGAATCTCTCGTCCCCCTCTTTATAGACCAGCAGGTCGTCGATGGTGCCACCGTCCGGGTGCAACATCATGCCATAGAAGATTTTGCCCACCGGGGCACCTGCGATGTCGTTCGTAAAGATGTGCTGGACGAAGCGTTCAGCCTCGCGTCCCGTCACCAACACCTCGCCCATGTGGCTCACGTCGAACACGCCGCAGGCCGTGCGGACGCTGACGTGCTCGTCTGTGATGTCGGTGTACTGGATGGGCATCTCGAATCCGCCGAAGCTCACCATTTTGGCGCCCAGCTGGATGTGCCTCTCGTAGAGGCAAGTTCTTTTGTCGCTCATAGTATGTGGTTAAAGTTAATTCGTGCTCCAAAAATACGAACTTTTTCGGACATGACAAAAGAAATGCCCTCCTTTCTTACGAACGTAGGGTGAGATTTTTGTTGGTGTTGTCTTATGTGTGCGCATGCGTATATTATTAATTCTTATTTAGATGTATGGTGCCATAAATAATATATTCTTTTTCAAATTCTTGGGTTAAATATATAAGAATTCAAGATAAATGCTTATATTTGCAGCGTCTTCCGAGAGAAACCGGGAGCAGCGATGGCGTACAGCGTTCGTCCTTACTATCGAAATCGCCAGTTTCAAAGCCAAAGGATGAGTACTGATTATGCACGCTTTGTGTATTGACGTGTGATGCAGAACGGCTGCATTCAGGTCATATACGGCGTGGGGTAATTGTATTCGATTCATTTTGGCAATGGTGTTTGGCGATACCAGATAGTAGATGAATGGAAGGCCCCTCGCTTTTGTGTTCGTAAAAGCCCCCAATCGCATGGAACATAAGGACTATAAAGACATCTACATTGGTCAGCTCATCCAGAAAAAGGTGGATGAAAGCCAAATGAGTTATACCGAGTTTGCCCGCCAGATTCACGTGGCCCGTACCAGTCTCTATCGCATCTTCGAGAGTAAGAGCATCGACGTAGAGCGTCTGCTCCTTATCTCCGAGGTCCTTGACTATGATTTTATTCATAAGGTATATATTGGGGGGGAAGAAGAAGCGACAACTGGAACACACCTTTCTCTGCCTATACACAAGGGACACGTGTATATTGACGATCTACCTCCTGCCATAATCAACTGGCTCCGAGAAGCATTGGACAAGTCACATTGACTCAAAGGGTGTTGCAAAAAGTGACGATTCCTGTCTTAAAATGTGACGCACCTAATTGTTGTGGGAATATAGATAAATATTAATTTTGCACAACATTGTATAATACTTAAATATTATTTTAGATGAAAAAGATTCTACTTTCGATGACTGCAATGTTATTTGCAGTGAGCAGTTTTGCCCAAAAGACAACAACAACCTATCGTTATGAGGACACTCAGGCCCGTGCGCTCGATATGGTTGCCAAGGGCTACGTGAAGCCTTTGACCGTAGAGGTGAAGGTGGATGCTACCAAGGGCCGTCAACATTTCTCTTACGACATGGCCAAGGATTTCGTAGAAATCGACATGAAGGGCGATGTCTACAACGTACGTTCTTACGGTCTCTTCAAGGCAACGGATGAGGCTAAGTGCGACATCATCGTGGCTCCTACGTTTCACCTCTTCACCAACGAGAAGGGTGGTTACACACTGGAGATAGTTGGTTTTGCAGGAAACTTTATCAACTGGCGTACCATGTCCAACGAAGACCTTCAGTGGATTAACTCTACTCAAGTGCACACTACGGGTGACCGCCAGCAGATTGATGCCGTGTTGAAGCCCACGTCTAACAAGTAATCAACATAATTAACACAAATAACTAAAACTAATTATTATGAAGAATTTCGCATTAGCTCTGCTTGCAATGGCTTTTTCTGCAAGTATCGCTCAGGCACAGATTGTTTCGTCTAAAAACAGCCGCATCACGGTAAACAAGGAAGTTGTTGCCCACAACTATGAAAACTACAACCGCATCTCTTTCGGTCTGGCAACTGACAAGTTGAAAAGCAGTGATGAAAAAGTATTCAACTTCAAAGACTTGGACTTTGATAAGAAGAGCATTACCTTGAAGGGAATTGACCTCAACTATCTGCGTGGTATCAGCCTAACCCAGAAGTTCCCTTTGTACTTGGAAGTCGGTGGTCGTCTTACCTACGATACTTACAAGTATGAGGATAGTGACTACGACGAAGGTAGCTATTATACTTACAATGAATCCTGGTCAGATCGCCTGAATCTGCTGAGCCTTTCGATTCCCGTAAACGTTACTTATAAATACACTTTCTCCAATGGTTTCTATATTGCTCCTTTTGCAGGAATCCATTTCCGTCTGAATCTCTTGGCAAATGATAAGTGGGAATGGGAAGAAACTGAAATTGACCGATATGGTGACGTAGACGTGGATAAAGAGGATGGAACAATGAGTTTCTTTAAGGCTGACGACGAAGATGATGATGCTTTCTTTGATGATGGTGTAGATACAGCAAGGCGTTTCCAATTTGGTGGGCAAGTTGGTGTAAACCTTGGTTATAAGGCGTTCAATTTTGGCTTTGCTTATTATTTCGACTCTCCCATCTACAAGTATGATGAGCGTGTTGACTTCAAAGTTAAGACTGGTGGCGTTTCGCTGACTATTGGCTATAATTTCTAACAACTGCTAAATACATCATTAATTTCATTTTTGGAGGCATGGTCGCAGTGATGTGATGCGCCTCCTTTCTTTTAATCGGATTTTCTAAAAAGCAAACAATATGGAAAAGAAATTATTTAAGATTTTTGCCTTCTTGCTGATGGTGGGCCTGGGTATAGGCTTTGTTGCCTGCAGCGACGATGATGATATTCCCGGCGGCACAGAGAAACAGGCAGCGGCCAGTCTTGCAGGTACATGGTACTGCACATTCCAGCAGTGGACGGAAGACGGTGAGACAGAGTCCGAGACTTACGAACCCTCCTCTGAGTATTGCATTGTTTTTGAGTCTGACGGAACAGGTTATATGGTCAGTGGCGATGATGAACTCTTTGAAATAGGAACTCATGGGTATAAATATTTTGAGTGGTACGTCTATCAGAAGAGTGGCTACAATTGGGTACATACGAGCGTATATGGTGGTGAGGACTATCGCATAAATAAGTTGACAGCTACTACTTTAACCATGATATGGCGAGACGAAGATTATAGTATCACCTGTACGTTTGAGAGACAATAGAGTTATCCGATGAGGGGTAGGAGTTGCTCTCCAGTCCCTTTCGGAACTGATGTCCCTGCGAAGATACATTAAGAATAAGTTCGACCTTTGTAGCAGATGATTCGCGATTCGCAAATCGCGAATAGAGCATGTAAATGTAGGGTGAATGAATTGTAAAAAGTTACGGAGAATTTCCACTTTCTCCGTAACTTTTTACATATAGATGCTTGTGGAATAAAGAAAAGTTCGTAGTATCGCAAATACTAATTTATGCTTGTCTTTGGTCATTCACGCACACGCGCGTTTGAAACCAGTGACTGGTTAAACGGAAACCAGTATATGGATGAAAATAGACCAGTGACTGGGTCGTGGAAAAGTTGCTACTCCGTGAGGAGGCTCATGAGGTCGGCCTCGGAGAGTCCGCGCAGGGAGCGTTCGGGGTGGTGCTCAGCAAAGAATATGCAGGCATATTTCTGCATTCGCTGCTCCAAAATTTGGTATTTTGCTCGCTTATTCGTACCTTTGCAAATAATAATATATTGGTAGTTTTATTACAAAAGGGATGAATAGTGATAATATATTATCAGTTCTTGACAGTTTCGTATTGGAGAATGCTGAAACCATTGCAAGGAAACTGGCAGACGATTTCCGCCATAGGCGAATAGAAAAAAACATGACCCGTGAACAGGTTGCCAAGAAGGCAGACATTGCCGTGAGTAATGTTATACGGTTTGAGCAAAAGGGACTGATTTCGTTGAGCAACTTGATAGCACTGGCTATGTCTATGGGCTATACGGCCGAGGTGGCCAACGTCTTTGCCCAACCGAAGTATTCCACAATGGAGGAACTGACACAAATCCGCAAGAATGCAGGCAAAAAGAAAGCGTACGGAAAATGAAAAAGATAGAAAGACTTACCATCGCTTATCGAGAAAAGAAGGTGGGGACACTCTCTCTTACCCCCGACAACCGGTTGTGCGCCTTTGAGTATGACAGAGGTTGGCTGAACGAGGGTTTCAGTATTTCGCCACTGGAACTTCCGCTTCGGGCAGGTGTCTATGTGGCCAAGCCTGAGCCGTTTCGTGGTGCGTTCGGCATTTTTGAGGATAGTTTGCCCGATGGTTACGGACGCTACCTACTTCACAAGGCATTGTTGCGCGAAGGAGTCAATGACAGCAACCTGTCGGCACTTGACAGGTTGAGTCTGGTGGGCAGTGGAGGCATGGGGGCACTGACATATCAGCCAGAGACATCCCTTACGAAGGGAGAAGATATTCGCGATTTTGACATGTTGCAGGAGAAAGCCCTGGAGGTTCTGAGAGAACAGCAGGACACGGACGCGGGCTTACTGCTTTATAATAGCGGGAACAGTGGTGGGGCACGTCCAAAGGCCATATTCTCTGATGCCGAAGGGCACTGGCTTGTAAAGTTCCGTCACATCTATGACCCGCAGGACATTGGAAAACAAGAGTATCACTATAATGAGGTGGCAAGACGTTGCGGAATTACTGTGCCTGATTTCAAACTGATAAACGGCAGATATTTTACAACCCGACGTTTCGATCTTACTCCTCTTGGAGAGCGACTGCATACGGCAACGGCTGGCGGGTTGCTTTGCGTATCGCTATCGACACCTGTACTCGACTATGGCAATCTGTTGGCACTGACGGGCTATCTCACGCAGGATGTGGATGCAGTAGAGGAGATGTATCGCCGGATGGTGTTCAACTATCTGACGGATAACAAGGATGACCATTGCAAGAACTTCAGTTTTTACGTGGAGGATGACAATCAAGGACACTTCGGGTGGCATTTGGCACCGGCATACGACCTCACGCTATGTAGTGAAGGATACAATGGAGAACATGCCACGTCTGTGAACGGGACGGGGCATCCTACACTTCGTGACATGATTGCCGTGGGAACGAAAATAAATATGAAGGAACGGCGTTGTCTGGAACTTTATGAAGAAGTGAAGACCGGTTGTGGCGACCTGTTGCTTAATCGGATAGAGGAATAGCCGTACTGATTTCTCATTTCATACTTTGCAACAATATAATAAATAAAGAACATGAAAAACCTGGAAATGTTAGGAGCCTTGGCTGGTGACATTATTGGTTCCGTATATGAGTTTAGAAATTCGAAGTCTGTGGACTTCGAACTGTTTACTGACGCTTCCACTTTCACCGACGACAGTGTGATGACGCTGGCCGTGTCCCGATGGTTGATGGAAGATGAGGCTCACACGCTCCAGGCTCTGGTGCGCTGTATGCAGGAACTGGGGAACGTGCATCCTGATGCCGGGTATGGGGGAAGTTTTATGCTATGGCTGGCCAGCGAAGAGCCAAAACCCTACGATAGTTGGGGCAACGGCGCAGGTATGAGGGTGAGTCCCGTGGGGCTGTATGCAAAGACCATAGATGAGGCTCTTGCCCTTGCTGCCATCTCGGCCTCGGTCAGCCACAATCATCCTGAAGGCATCAAGGGAGCGCAGGCCATTGCATCGTGTGTGTTCCTTTGCAAACGAGGAAAGAGCAAGGCAGAGATAAAGGAGTACGTGAAACGAATGTTCGGGTATGACCTCGACCGAAAGATTGAAGATATACGGAAGTGGTATGAGTTCGATGTGTCTTGCCAGGGCAGTGTGCCAGAGGCCATCATCGCATTCTTGGAGGGGAATTCCTTCGAGGAGGTCATTCGTCTTGCTGTTTCCCTTGGCGGTGATTCTGATACCATCGCCTGTATGGCAGGTGCCATTGCTTCCTGTTGCTATGAGATTCCTGCTCCTATAGCCCAGAAGTGCAACGAACTTCTGACGGACGACTTGCGTGAGATAAAGGACACCTTCATCACCTTCGTAGATAAAAGAGAACGTTTTTATCAGCGGATAGAAAGTTGGATAGGGTATTGAGAGAATTCTGTTAGGACCAAACCACTAAAACTTTTCCTTGACGTAGAAAACATCCCTCCGGCTGTGCCGGGACTGCGTTTCGGGTAGGGCCATGAGGTAACTGTCGGCATGTCGCGACGCACCGAGGGGGATTGTGTCTATTGCTTGTCTTTGGCCATTCACGCACACATGCGCGTTTTACTCTGTGAGGACGCTCATGAGGTCGGCCTCGGAGAGTCCGCGCAAGGAGCGTTCGGGGTGGTGCTCGGCAATGGCCTGGCGGAGGCGTTCGGGCGTGAAGGGTAGGCCGAGGAGGGCGTCGGAGAAGTTTTGCTGGGCCTGGCCGAGGTCGAAGAAATCGCCACGAAGTTCTACCGAACTGATGAGGCTGCCCTGGAGACGGAAGTGGAGTTCTACGAGTCCGCATCCGGGGATTCTGGCCGAACGGACGACGTCGGCCCGGGCCGAGGAGCCATAGAAGTACTGAGGGTCGTAGTAGCGTTGTTCCAGCGTCTCGATGTGGCGGACGTCGTCGGCCGTGAGTGTGACCGTGCGGTCGGTGAGCAGGAGGCGAAGCCTGTGGCGAAGTTCATCGACACCGAAGGGTAGGTAGTCCTTGAGCAGCCCGATGCGGCTGCGTACGCTTCGGACGCCTTTCTGCTCCAACTTGCTGACGTCGGGCCGGAGGGCACCCTCCATCAGTCGGGGGTTGGTGTCGTAGAGCATGGTGCCGTGGGCAATGCAGCAGTTGACCTTTTGGTAGAAGGCGTTGCCGCAAACCTTAAAGGACCCTCCGTCCTCGAGTACGATGTCGTTGCGGCCTGAGACGATGGCCGGTGCCCCGAGTTGGCGCAGGGCCTGGGCTACGGCTTCGGCATACTCTTGGAAGAGTGGTTCTACGGGGACGCTCTCGGTGATGAGGCTGGTCATGATGTTGCGCTCGTCGGCAAAGATGGCTCCGCCACCCGAACGGCGGCGTATGACGTCGATGCCCTCGCGACGGCAGAAGTCGAGGTCAACCTCCTGGTGGGCTACTTGGTTGCGGCCCATGACTACGGTGGGCCGGAGTTGCCAGGTGAAGAAGTAACTGCCCGTGGGCAGGGCTTCGGCCACATACTCTTCGGCGGCCAGATAGAAAGCCGCCCTCCGGCCCTCTGTCTCGGGAGGGAGTTCCACGAAACAGGCGGGGAAGTGCGGCTTGTGCTGAGACGTTTCCATGTGCGTTTGACTTTAATCGAGACCAAAAGTAGTGCTTTTTCCCGAAATGGCCAAACGAAACGGGGATTATTCTTTCCTGCCGGTCCAGGGCCACGACTTCATGTAGAGGGGGCGCATGCGGCTGAGCATCTCGATGCCGAAGACGGGCCAGTAGGGCATCTTGCGCGTACCGGAGCGTACGGCAGGGATGTCGAGCAGGAAGAAGCCGAGGGTCATGAACCCGCTGACCCAGACGACGATGCCATAGACCTGTTTCAGGGCTACGGCCATCATGGAGTGGATGTATTGTGGCATGAAGTCGGAGAATCCCGAAAAGTCGGAGATGCGGCTCAGGGTCAGTTGGTTGCCGTAGCGCGCGATGTCGTCGTTGAGGTAGTGGGAGAAGAGGGTCGTATAGATGCCGAAGCCTGCGGCACCGGCCAGGTACATGTGGAAGATGTTGAAGATGAATAGGCCCATGAAGAACTCTTCGAGGTCGTGGATGGACTCGTGGAGCGACCACATGAGCGTCGAGGCCAGTATGGCATAGGCACATCCGCGCAAGACGATGGCGAGGCGGTACTGCTCGATGTTGACTTGCATGTCGATGGTCGAGTACATCAGCAGGGCATAGCACAGGATGCAGCCGAAGCCGATGCCGAAGAGTTTCCAGACCTTCCACTGCTTCACCTTCAGCCAAAGGAGGCTGATGACGACGCCCGCATAGACGCCCGGCAAGGCCCATATCATTAGGCGTTCCTTGGTCAGTTCCTCCAGGCCGTGCACCTCGGTGTAGAGAATCTCCTCCAGCGTGTGCTCACAGCCGAGCAAAAGTTCGCCCATAGCCGTGACGAAGAGGATGGGCAGCACGTTGCGGTAGGAGAAGATGCGCAGGGAGATGTAGGGATTGCTGACGTGCGAGAGACGGTGCAGGATGACACCCGTGAGGAAGATGGAGACGCCCAGCAGCAGGCGCAGGTTGCGGCTCGACAACCACATGCGGTAGTCGCCATAGACCATGATGTAACTGACCATGAGCATGAGCAGGCTGATGAGCAGCCCCGAAAGGAAGTCGATGCCGCGCAGGGGAAGACGCTGCGGCATGGGGCAGAAGGGACGGCACAGTGTGAGCTGGGTGAGCAGGATGAACGACATCGTTCCGACCGTAAAGATGTGCATCATCTGCCACGTGAAGTGGTGGGCAAACCAGGCGGCCAGCAGGCCGCTGCCCTCGATGGCCGTCAGCAGCACGATGTGGAGGACGGGGAAGAAGACGGCAAAGTCGCGACGGGGCGTTATCCATAGTTGGATGTTCGACATGCACTCGAAGGTGCCCTGAATCTTGGCCATACCGGCGACGAAGCAGACGACCAGGAGCAGGGGCATCGACGTCGTGTGCATGGTGATGAGGTTACACAGGCCGATGCTGATGGCTGCCCCGCAGAGCAACTGCTGGTTGGTGAAGCGGAACTTCATGCGAAAGAGCAGGGGGAAGTAGATGGCCATGCCTGCCAGCCCTGCGTAGAGGAGCATCAGGAGGTCTTCTATCATGAAGTCGGTGGTGCCTCGGATGGCGTCGAGCGCACCCAGATAGATGCCACTGGTGAATTGCACGCAAAAGACCGTGACGACGTACATCCAGGGCTGTAGCCGCTTGGGCACCCAGGGCCGGAACATGGGCATCATGAATCCCATCTTCGCTGGTGGGGGAGGGGGGAAGGGAAGCATTATCAATTCACAATTAATAATTCATAATTCATAATTCATAATTCATAAGTCATAATTGACAATTAGTACTTCACTTTGCATTCTACATTGTAGCCGGCGCGCAGGCGGCTGAGCAGATTGGCATCGTTGCCGTCGAGGGAGATGCGCACCGTCACACGCTGTTCCACCTTCACGAAGTTGCCCGTGGCATTGTCGATGGGGATGAGTGAGAAGGCCGAACCCGTGGCGTCGGAGATGCGCTCTACGGTTCCCGTGTACTCGACATCGGGCACGGCATCGGCCTTGATGACGGCCTTCGAACCGACCTGGATGTGTGGCAGCTGGCTCTCCTTGTAGTTGGCCTCGACCCACATCTCTCCGCCATCGACGATGTTGACCATCGTCTGGCCGGGCTGTACGAGTTGGCCTTCCTGTATGTCCTTCGTGCCCAGCACGCCGTCGCACGTGGCGATGATGGTACAGTACGAGAGATTTAGCCGGGCCAGGTCAACGGCTGCCCGTGCCAGTTCCAGTGTGGCATTGGCGGCCGAGAGGTGGTGGCGTTGCTCGTTCTTCACCATGTGCTGGGCGGCTCGCGAGCGTTGTACCTGTTCGTAACGTGCCTTGGCGGTCAGGTAGGCCGTGTGTACGTTGTCGTATTGCTGTTGGGTGACGGCGTCCTCGCTCAGGAGTTTGCCGAAGCGGGTGTCTTCGCGACGGGCGTTCTCCATCTGGGCACGGGCCTCCTCGATGCCGGCTTCTGTCACGGTGATGTTGGTCTCCGTGGTCTGGATGCTGCTGCCTGTGGCCTTACTGCCTTGTTCGGCACGGGCCAGGTCGGCTTCGGCCTGGGCCAGGCGCAGGCGGAATTCGGCGTCTTCGATGACCACCAACGTGTCGCCCTTCTTGACGGGCTGGAACTCTTCGAAGCGAATCTCGCGGATGAAGCCCTGCACACGGGTGCTTTGCGGAGTGATGTGCTGCCGTACGCGGGCGTTGTCGGTAAACTCTACGTGTCCGAAGTGGGCAAACTGAAGGAAGACGATGATGGCGCCTGCAATCAGGAAGCAGACGATGACGGTGTTGTAAACGAGGCTAATGATTCTATGCTTTTCCATAATTAAAGGGTTCCGGTTAAGTATTTGAGTTGATAATAGTTATAAAGCACTTTGATGCGACTGTTGACCAGCGAAAGCTGGGCGTCGAGACGTTGGTTGGCGGCGTCCACCATGTCGGTGACCAGGGCCAGTCCGTTCTGGTAGCGGTTGCCTACGACGTCGTAGTTCTGTTGGGCCAGTTCCACACTCTTCTGGCTTGTTTCCAACTCTGTGAACGAGGTCAGGTAATCGGTGTAGGCTGCCTGTACGGCGTTTTCGATGCTCTCCGTCAGGGCCACATGCTGGTCGTGGGCTGTCTGGGTGGCAAGTTGGGCTTGTCGCACCTTCTTGTTGTTCTTGTAGAGCGAACCGAAGTTGTACTTGACGCCTACGCCGACGAAGAAGTAGTTCATGTTCTTGTTCAGGTTTGGGATTTCGATGGTGATGGGACCGTCCAGGTGTTCCTCGGCCACTACGGCCACGGTGGGGCGACGGGCGCTCTTCTCCAGTCTTACCTTTTCCTCGCTCATCTCTATGCCCAGTTGCGATTGTCGCAGGGCGGGTGCGTTTTGTGTGGCTTCGCCTTGCCAGAAACTTTCCGTCTCTTTAGCCTTCTCGGCATTCTCCGTGCCCTCGAAGGCCTCGGTGGGCAGGATTTCGATGTCTTGGTCGATACCCAGTGCCGTCAGCAACTGGTGGTTGATGATTTTGGCCTGATTACGGACTTGCGTGCGTCCCAGTCGCAGGTTCTCCAGTTGCAGTTCGTAGCGCGTAATGTCGTTTTTCAGCACGACGCCCTCGCTTTGTCGCTTCTGCGTGTGGGAGATGAGGGTCTCGGTCAGGTTGATGTTCTCGTCGAACACGCGCTCTTGGTTCCTCAGGTTGTGCAGTTGCAGGTAGTAGCCCGTCAGCAACATACGCACGCGTTGGGTGTTGTCCGTGGCGTTGGCCCGTGCCAGGTCGGCCGAAAGACGGCTCAGATTGATGCCGCTTTGGATGGCTCCGCCCGTATAGATGGGCATCGAAGCCGTCAGCGCCAGGTTGTTGCCATAGTGGGGAATGTGTACGCCAAATCCGTTTGTGAAGTTGCGGTCGGTGATGCGCCCGCCACCCAGGTACGAGAAGGATAGCGAGGCACCAACGTCGGGCAACCGTTCGGCCTTGGCCACGTCGATGCCTGCCTCGGCTTCGCGTATGGCAGATTGAAAACTCTTGATGGAGGTGTTGTGCTCGTCTGCCGTGCGGAAGAGTTGTGCAAGCGACATGCTCACGACTTCACTTTGCGCCACAGCCTCCCGTGGTGTGCCCATGATGGCTATCAGCATAACCACCACGAGCAAGGTCTTTTTGCTCATTATGTGTTTAGATTAAAAATAAATTAAAAGGGAATGTCGGACTTCTCCCCTAAAGGAGAAGGGTAGAAAGCGTCTGCTAATGCTGACAACTCCGCCCCCACTTATGAAAGGCATGAATGGGGTTGACCTGATGAATCTCTAAATTGTGGTATCGGAGTGCCATTATAAAGATGCTTTTTGCTTTTGCGGGTACAAAGGTACGAAAAAAAAGCGAAATAGCATCCCCGAAATGTGAATTTGTTCTGTCCTCCTCGCGCGCCCGAAAATATAATATGGTATAAAGTATGGCTATTGAAAATATTTTGAAAAAAGTCGGTGTATAATTTTGCCAGTTCGGAAATAGTCCGTACCTTTGCACCCGCAAATGAGGGAGCACCCCTGTTTTGCAATCGTTATTTGACATGATTCCATAGACAAGAAAGTAGTACAGGCAAAGAGAATCGAACCGTCGATTCTGAAACAAAAGGA
>JAFUFK010000002.1 GCA_017469925.1 Bacteroidaceae bacterium
GTCAGCGCGATTGTCAATAGTCTTTTCATTGTCTCCTAATATTTAATTCTTAACTCTTAATTCTTAACTCTTATCTTCACCACGAAGCCACCGCCGGAGGCGAGTTTCAGTTGAAGCCGGTCGCTGGGCGATACGGTTTTCCGCTCGATGCAATAGTCCTCGGCATTGTGGTTGGCATTGATGCCGTCGCAGGCAATCGTCGCCTCGTACGCCCCGGGGGACAGGAAGTCAAGAGAGAGAGCGACTTCCCGTCCGTCCCAGTTTGTCTGACCGCCGATATACCAGTCGCTACCGGCCCGGCGGGCTACAACAATATAATTACCTAACTTTCCTTGCAATATTCTAGTCTCGTCGAATGTGTCGGGGATGCTGGTAATCAGGTCCACGCAGGGCTGTTCGCGCTCATAGTTCGTCGGGGCGTCGCAGAGCATCGTGAACGGGGAGTCGTGCACCACGTAACAGGCCAACTGATGGCAGCGGGTGCCCATCGACACGGGATTCTGGTAGCACTCCACCCAGTTGTCCTTCGTACCGTTGCGCATGGCACCGGGGGTGAAATCGACCTGACCCGCCATCATGCGGATGAAGGGGAAGGTCACGTCGTATCGGGGCATATCCGTCTCCTTCTTCGCCCAGCGGGCCTCCTCCATACCGAACACGCCCTCGTAGTTCAGGATGTTCGGATAGGTGCGGCTCATGCCTGTCGGGGCGTAGAAACCGTGATAGTCCACGAAGAGTTGGTACTGTGCGCTGGTCTTGGCGAGTCGCTCCGCCATCTCGACAGCCGTCTGGTCGTTGCGGTCCATGAAGTCGATCTTCCAGCCCTTGATGCCCATCGCCTTGTACTGTTCGCAGGCCTCAACGAGATGTTCGTCGAGCACGTTGAAGACGGTCCACAGTACGATGCCGACACCTTTTTGCTTACCATAGTCAATCAGTCCCTGCAGGTCGATGTCCTTGATGGGATGCATGATGTCACCCTTCGAAGAGTCGTACCAGCCTTCGTCGAGCACCACGTAGGGAATCTTGTTCTTGGCGGCGAAGTCGATATAATACTGATAGGTACGCGTATTGATGCCTGCCTCAAAATCGACGCCCTTCAGATTCCAGTCGTTCCACCAGTCCCAGGCCACCTTACCGGGCCGGATCCAGTCGGTGGATCCGATCTGGTTCGGCGTGGCGAGGGCATACACAAGGTTGTTCACGGGCATCTCCGTATCCTGTTCCGTGATGGCCATTACGCGCCAGGGATAGGTGCGGGGTCCCGTCGACTTGGCGATGTAGTCTTCCGTCTCCTCAACGTAACTCATCCCCCGCCACGGGTAGTAGGCCATCTTCTTGGGATATTTCGCAAAGTCAGCGGAAATGACACAAAAAGAACCGTCCCTTTTGTGTAAAAACATGCCGGGATAGGCGCGGAGATCAGATTCGAGGATGGTGACCTTCACGTCGCCACTCTGGATGGTGGCGGGCAGGAAGGCGTATTTGTCCTGCGCCTGGCTCAACAACGTCTCGTCGTAGAAGTTCTGGAAGGCCATGGCGAAGGGCTTCTGGTCGTTTGTCGAATAAGCGAGCCAGGCCTTGCTGTCCTCAGGGAAGCAGAAGTCCGCCGTTTCGTCGGTGATGACGGTTTCCTTCTTGCTGTTGGTATAGAAGCGATAGGCCACGCCCTCGTCGTAGGCTCTTACCTGCAGGCCGAAGCCTCCGCCCAGTCTCAGATCCAACTGACTATACGCCACTGTGAATTCTTTCTGACGGTAGAACGGGGCGGAGATCGTTTCTGTCCTGTTCAGTTGCTTGGCTTGGCCAAGCAATCTGACGGCGTTCAATCCAGTCTGCACACTGACGATCTTCTTGCCAGCGTGGCTGACACTGATCGTGAGACCATCGCTTACCTTCACGACATTCTTGCCGTTGGGCGAGGCGACTGTGTAATCCTTTGCTGACATCTGACTGCCTCCCATTATCAATAAGGTGGCGAGCGTTAATAGCCTTATCATCTTCATGTTCCCTGTTTTTTGATTTCCTGCTGCAAAGATACGAACTTTCTGCCAAACCCGATAAAAATATCGTCCAAACTCCATAGCAAAATCGTCTAAAAGTGCCTATTTTACACAGGTTTAGACGATTTTTGCATCATCTTGGACGATTTTGCCATTCCGTTCCGTTAATTTTTCGTTATTTTGCATCGTGATTTAAAACTATTAACGAAAAAAGGAATTAAAACCCAAACCAATCAGACGTATGAAAAGACGTACTCTTTTAGTAATAGGTGTAACGGCCCTGGCACTCTCCGCAAGTGCCGCCAAGAAGGCCGCAACCCCCGCTCCGATCCAGGAGGTATCCTTCACGCAGGTGCACCTGAACGACGGTTTCTGGTCGCCTCGCATTGAGATCAACCGCACCGTCAGCATCCCCTCTGCCTTCCATGAATGTGAGGTGAACGGTCGCTTCGACAACTTCGCTCTGGCCGCCGGACTCATCCAGGGAGAACACAAGGGCGACTTCTCGTTCGACGATACCGATCCCTACAAGGTGATTGAAGGTGCCTCGTACAGTCTGGCGTCATGCTATGACGCCCGTCTCGACCACTATCTCGACTCCGTGATCAACATCATCGCCCAGGCTCAGGAGCCCGACGGCTACCTGACCACCTGTGTTACTAATAAATGTACGCGCCTGAGCGGCTGGTGGGGCACCCACAAGTGGGAGAAGATCAACTCGCACGAACTCTACAACTCAGGTCACCTCATCGAGAGTGCCGTGGCCCACTACCGTGCTACGGGCAAGAAGACCTTCCTGAACGTGGCCATCAAGAACGCCGACCTCGTCTGCAAGACCTTCGGTCCCAACGAGGGACAGATTCACCGCCCGGGCGGTCACCCCATCATCGAGATGGCCCTCTGCAAACTCTACAAAGTCACCAGTAACAAGAAATACCTCGACGGTGCCAAGTACTTCGTGGAGGAGACAGGCCGTTGCACAGACGGACATCGTCCCTCGGAGTATTCTCAGGACCACATGCCGATTCTGCAGCAGCAAGAGATCGTGGGTCATGCCGTACGTGCGGGCTACCTCTATAGTGGTGTGGCCGACGTGGCTGCCCTGACGGGCGACAAGGCTTATTTCGAGGCCTTGGAGCGCATCTGGGAGAACATGTCCTCGAAGAAACTTTTCATCACCGGTGGTATCGGCAGCCGTGCCCAGGGCGAGGGCTTCGGTCCCAACTACGAACTGAACAACCACACCGCCTACTGCGAGACCTGTGCCGCCATTGCCAACGTGTATTGGAACTACCGCATGTTCCTCGCCACCGGCGAGTCGAAGTACATCGACGTGTGCGAGCGTGCGCTCTATAATAATGTGTTGAGCGGTGTCAGCCTCAGCGGCGACAAGTTCTTCTACGACAACCCACTGGAGAGCGACGGCGAGCACGAGCGCCAGAAGTGGTTCGGCTGCGCCTGCTGCCCAGGTAACATCACCCGTTTCGTGGCTTCTGTTCCCGGCTATATCTACGCCCAGCAGGGTAAGGACATCTACGTGAACCTCTACGCACAGGGCAAGGCCAAGATCGGCAACGTCGAACTGGAGCAGACCACTGAGTACCCCTGGGACGGCAAAGTGCAGATCAAGGTCACCAAGGGCAGTGGCAAGTTCGCCATCCGCCTGCGCATCCCCTCTTGGCTGAAGGAATCTCCTACGAACAACTCTCTCTACAAATATAACGAAGTCGCCCCTGCCTACACCGTTACCATAAACGGTGTGGCAGTAGGGCAGGCAGATGCCGACGGCTATGTCACCATCAGCCGTAACTGGAAGAAGGGCGACACTATCGAACTCAACCTCCCGATGGAGGTGCGCCGCATCGTGGCTAACGACAATGCCGAGGACGACCGTGGTAAGATCGCCCTGGAGCGCGGACCCATCGTGTTCTGCCTCGAAGGCAACGACCAGGCCGACGGCAAAGTCTTCAATAAGTATATCCTCAACAGTGCCCCCATTGCTGCCCACTTCGAGAAGGATCTCCTCAACGGTGTGGTGGTGCTCGACGGCGAGGCCAAGGAGGTAGGGCAGGACGGCACCGTGAAGGACGTGCCTTTCCGCGCCATTCCCTATTCCACCTGGAACAACCGCGGCAACGAGCCCATGGAAATCTGGATTGCCAACACCCCGACGACAGCCGTAGCCACCCCGCTACCCACCATCGCCTCGAAGGCCCAGACCTTCGCCAACCGTGGTCCCATCCAGAACGACGCCCCCGAAACGGCCCCCGTCGATAGTTGGGCCAGCGGCACCAACGACCAGTGGGAGCCCAAGCGCTCGTCCGACACCTCGAAGCCCTACCACTATTGGTGGTTGAAGGAAGGCACCACCGAGGCCATCTCCTACGAGTTCGCCGAACCGACGGAGGTCTCGAACGTGCAGGTCTATTGGCTCGACTTCGACCACTACGACGGCAACTTCCGCACCCCCGAGTCGTGGAGTCTTTACTACAAGGACGAACAGGGTGAATGGCAGGAGGTAGCCGACCACAGCGACTATACCGTGGCCAAGGACTGCTACAACAGTGTCGATTTCGCCCCCGTGAAGACCAAGGGTCTGAAGATTCTCGCCAAACTCCAGCAGGGTAACTCAGGCGGCATCCTCGAATGGAAGGTCAATTAAAGGCAAATCGTCAAATAGTAAATTGTCAAATAGTAAAATTAAATAATGTCAAACAATTCAAAACCTAAAAAACAATTTGGTATGAAGAAACAATTTCTTTGTTTGCTTTTGCTGAGCGGGGCA
>JAFUFK010000021.1 GCA_017469925.1 Bacteroidaceae bacterium
ATTTGTGTATGTTCCGCCTTTAACATATAGTCCAGTCGTGATAGCGACAGGCCCATCGAAGAAACCAGCATAATTATTAGCAAAGATTTTAGGCTGACTGTAAAGAGTTCCATAAATAGCGGCTCCATAGTTTAAGTACCCGTTGTAGCTTGGTGTATAACCATATACCCCATAAGCTGTCGAGCCAGAAGCATATGCCTTTACTCCATAACTTGTTCCAGAACCTACAGCTTCTCCACGAATTCCGATGGCAGTTGGAGCAGAGGATATGGGGGATGGATTTCCATCTACACGGCCACAAATGGCAGTAGCAGGAAGGGAGTCTCCGTACAAATTGCAGAAGAGTGCGTAATCACCATTCCAGTAAACACTGTCTTTCTCATTAACTAATACTCGCCCGGTTTCTACCGTTCCGTCGGATTTCACTTTTAATTGCGCATTAGCTGCGATTGTAAACAGGGCGAAAACACCCATAAGAATAAACTTTTTCATAGTAGTATAGATTAAGGATTAAAGTTCAATTTCTCCCCAGAAGTGCTGATACCCACGAATAACTTCTATAAGATAGGTGCCTATAAAACTGGTGGGGAGGTTAAGCATTGTCGTTTGGGCGGGCATAAAGGCGTTGTACTCCAATGTCCTTTCCCCATCATCGTCCTGCGTATAGATGTTGACAAAAAAGTCCATTTCATCGAAGAAATAGAGCGTATAGTCCTCTTGCCCAACCATGGGAGTATACACGGGACCACGGGGGTTATCAATTTCAGGGTCGATTATAGGTTTTTCTGGTGTAAGATGAATGATGGTTGTAGAATCATTCGGTTCCCAAGCACACATTGGGAGGGAATACATAGCCATGAAGACCATGACTCCAAAAGTAATAAGTGTCTTTTTCATTTGTGGTTAGTGTTAGGTTAGTAATTCTTATCATTTTTTACATTACAAAATTACGACAGTTTTCTTACCTAATCCCCAGAAAAAACTTCGCATTTTTCAGCAAAAACTTCGCATTTTCGCGAAAAACATTGGTTTTGCTTGTCTGATTACCATGAAAAAGCGTATCTTTGAAACTCGAAGCAAAAAAAGAAATGAAAAACATTACGGAAATTCTTATAGGGGTTCTTTGCCTTTGGGGGTGTACCACGAGGCCTGCCAGTGGTGGAATGGATGCAGAGAAAGCCAAGGGGATAATGGCTGATGTCTCGGAAAGGAATAGTAAATACCAACTACTGACGGCCCGGGATGATACGATGATGCAGCGCGTGGTGGTATTCTACAATGCCTACGGTACCGCAAATGAGCGTATGGAGGCCTATTATCTACTGGGCAGTGTCTATCGGGATTTACACGATGCCCCTAAGGCTGTGGAGGCCTATATGGATGGCATAAATGCTGCTGATACGATGGCAAAGGATTGTAGGTACGATATCCTGGCCCGGCTATATGGACAACAAAGCGACATCTTGCGAAAGCAAAATCTCCGGCGAGAATATATAGAATCGACACTCGCCTCGGCAAGATATGCGGAGAGGGCAAAGGACACCTTGTTGGCAATATCCAATTATTGGCATTTGATGGGAGCGCACTTCTGTTATGGAAATTACGAAAAGATAGCTCAGGAGTGTTGGGGGCTATTGAAGAAGAGCGAGGAGTTGGGCTTTCTCCAATATGCGGCGACCCACCTCAACACCAGTATTCTGGCCTACATAGAGTTGGGGCGGATAAAGGATGCACAACGGCTGATGGGTATCTATGAAAAAGAAAGCGGGAGCGTGGACCTGCAAACGATGGAGTGTTCCTTCCCGATATATTATTACGCGAAAGGGCGACTGCTGCTGGCGCAGCACAAGACAGACTCGGCGGAGATGTTCTTTCGCCGCGAATTGCAGATAGCAAATTGGAACAACCGACAGGCCGCCTACCGAGGACTGCGTGAGTTGTTCGAACAACGGCACCAGACGGACTCGGCCCTGAAATATGCCCGATTGCAATGCGAGGCCGTGGATAGTGACTATCAGACTAAGGTAACGGAGAACATGCAGAACCTACAGCAACTCTACGACTACAATCGCACACAGGAGGACAACCATCAGAAGGCTTTGCTACTACAGCAGGAGCAAAGGCGAGGACTCTACGTGTGTTGTGCCTTTATGTTTGTGCTGCTTCTGTTGGCATTCCTTTTCTTCTATTTACACTCGCGCTATAAGCAAAAGGTTACGGAAGCTGAGCTGGAACTGGAACGTGCCCAAACGTCGCTTGCCGAAAAGGAAAGCGAATTGGAGCGATTGCGCAATGCAATGTTGCACGTAAGCGACGGCCCAGATAAAAAAGAGTTGGGTAGACAGGTGGGAAAGGCGGAACGTGAGGTCGAGGCACAGCGAGAGGAAGTTATGCGTAGGGGAGACCTTTTAGACGATTTGCGCCGAAAGGCTCTACACAATGTCAAGACTCTGCGCCAGCAGTATTACGACACTCCTGCCGTCCAGCATTTGAGAGTTCGCATGCAAACTGGAAAAGTAGCCCAAGAAGGAGACTACGAAGAGATAAGGCAAACGCTGGAGGCTCGGAATCGTGGCCTGATGCAGCGTCTTGATGCCATGACACCGCATTTGTCGGATTTGGAATTGCGGCTCATCCTGCTACTGAAAGTTGGCATGCGTAAGGCCGAAATCGCAAAACTTACGGCTCATGCCGAATCATCGATTTCGACAGCCCTGAGCCGTCTTTACGAGAAAAAGAATAATCGAAAGCCTAGAAATAGTGCTGAAAGCATGGATTGGGCCATCAGAATATGACGTCGCCGTACTGCTCTGGGGAAAGTTGTCGTCAAGGTGAAGCATGCGGCCCTCCTTCACGATTTATCATAAATATACGGAAAATAATCGGAAATGGCAAATCGGTTTGCCCCTGAGGGAGCATCTGCTTCCCCGGCAACCAGTCACTGGTTAAATTTTAACCAGTCACTCCTTTCGGCGAAACCAGTGACTGGTTAAGCCGAAACCAGTCACTGGTTTCCAACGCGCATGTGCGAGCGTACGCGTGAGCGCGTGTACGATAAATAAGAATCGGTATAATCCTTCGGTGGCAACGTCTGTGGGTGTTGCACTCCGTTTAGGGGGCTATTGCTCGTCTCCCTCTTCGAGGCTGGTCTCGGGGTTGCGGAGGCCTGTGGCCTGGGTGAGGTAGGCCTTGGCGGTGCCGAAGCGCAGGTTGAGGTCGAGCCGGACGGGGATGTGGTTGCGGTCGTCGGTGATGTAGAAGGTGACGATTTCCTTCTCCTTGCCCTTGCTGTTCTTCTCGAGGTAGGAGAAGACGAGGCAGCGGTAGGTCTTCTTCTGGCTGCCCTCGGTGGTGAATTTCTTGATGCCACGGTAGATGAGCGTTTCGGTCTTCACTTTGTCGCCGTCGGCAAACTGGAAGGGTACGCGCTGGCCCTTGGTGAAGTCGCTGGCCTTGTAACTGCGGCAACGCATGACCATGGACACCATGTCGTGGGCGCAGGGCGTGGCGACGTTGTCGGCTGTGGTGATAGTCCCATTTCCGTGGCGATAGACCTGATGGAGGAGGGTCTTGCCGCCCGCGTAGCTGTAGGTGATTTCGTTGAAGCGATACTTGCTGCCCTCGGTAGCTCCCTTACGATAGAAGAGGGGCACCACCTGAGGGGTGTAGATGGCACGCAAGGTGTCGCGCATCATGAAGAAGCGATCGACGTGCCGTGATGTGGTGGTGATGAGGTCGGACTGCATGGCCGACTGTCCCTTGTAGGTAGTGGAGCGGGTGGTAAGGGAAGCCGTGCCGGCGGTCTTCCAGATGAACTTCCAGTTGAAGTAGAGTTTATACTCGAGTCGTTCGCCGCTCTGGAAGGCCGTGTTCTCAACGGGACACTGGGCGTGGAGGGCAGATCCCGGTGCAAAGTTGAAAGTTGAAAGTTGGTGGTTGAAGATGGTAAGAAGGATGAAAAGTAGGCGTTTCATAGGGCGTTATCGTTTGGATTGTTTTTTGTTGAGTTCGCGCTGGCGGTTCTTGTCCTTGACGGTCTTCTCCTTGTCGGCCTTCTGCTTCGTGATGGCCTTAGGCTTCTGACTGGCAAGGGGGATGGAGCGGAAGTTCCAGTCCTGCTCGACGTCGAACTTGGCACGCAGTGGGATGGGTTTGGGGAAATAGAAAACCTCCTCGGGGTGGGTGAGCGACTGGTATTCGCCCGTGTCCCAACGGCCGTTTTGGTTGCGGTCGATGATGAGTCGCATGTAGTACTCGCCGGGTTTCAGGTAGAAGAAGTCGGCACGGCCGTCGTTGGCACGCACCTCGGCAACTGGTTTGTCGCTCTTGTTGAGGAGTTGGACGATGTACTGGGCGGTGTCGGACGCGGCGATGCCGATGAGGCGGACGAAGATGGAGCCGTACTCGTCGAGCGAGCGCACGCGCAGGTCGCTCTTGATGCTCGGGGCGTAGTGGCCGAGCACGCTGAGGAAGGTGAGGCTGTCGGCCTCGAGACGATAGCGGGCCTCGGGCTCCCACTCGGCATAGAGGCGCCATTGGCGTATCTGTCCGGGCACGGGTTGCAGCAGGAAGGGGGTGGGCACGTAGTTGCTATCGACCTTGAGGCTGAAGCGGATGCGGCTCGTATCGACCCGGGCGATGGGTTCGCTGAAGGTGAGGGTGACGTTCTGGTTGGGGTCGAGCGTGCCGCCGGGGCGCAGTTGCTGGGTCATGTAGGTGACCTCGTAGGGGTTCTGCTCGTCGCTGACGTTGCGACCTTTCTTAAGTTGCTTCTCGTGTTGCTTCTGCCAGTCCTCCGACTGCTTGAGGCGTTCGCGCTCCATCTTGGCCCAGGTCTGCTTAGCCACGAGTTGGAGGGTGTCGGTCTGCGGTCGGTCGATGCCTGCACTGTCGGTCTCGGGGTAGGTGAGGGCGAAGCTGATGGTGTCGGGGTGGGAGAGGAGCGTGTCGGTAATCCAGTAGGTGATGGTGTCGTTGTGGAGCGACGGTTCGGGCAGGAGCACGCGGGAGGCGTCGAAGCCGAAGCCCTCGATGTGGGGCAGGGTGTCCTGCGGGGCGGTGAAGTAGAGGGTGAAGGATTCGTAGGTCTTGCGCTCGTCCTTCAGCCGGTGCTTGTCCTGGCCGGCCTCGAGGAAGGTGCGCAGGACGAGGTCGTCGGGGTAGTAGTGGATGAAGGGCACCATGCGAATCTTCTCGATGGTGCTGTCGGGTGTCCAGATGGTGTCGGGGCGGATGTCGGGCCGGTGGGAGGTGGAGATGGTAGTCGTGTCGAAGCCGATGACCTCGCTCTTCTGGCTGAAGTGGTAGTTGCCGTCCATGTCCTGTAGGGCATAGGTGTGGTACTGGCCGTGGCGCACGCCCTTGATGGTGAACTGGCCGCTGCCGTTGGTGCGGGCTACGCGCACGAGGGGCTGGGTCTGGAACAGGGAGTCGTGGAAGAGCGAGTCGATGGGGTACAGTCCGACGAGTATGCCCTTGACGGGCTCGAGGTTCTCGGCATTGAGCACGGTGCCGGAGACTTCCATCGTGTCGATGTCGCCGCCCGTGCTGAACGAGTAGGTGTATTTGCCCAGGGGGTTGCCCTCGTTGTTATCGACGATGGCGTCGCTGAAGTCGATGGTGTAGGTGGTGTTGGGACGGAGGGTGTCGTAGAGGTCGATCTTGACACGCTTGCCGACGGCGCGGATGTTGGGCATCTCGATTTGTGGCGGCGAGACGACGACCTTCTCGCTGGCATTCTCCATCTTGATGTATTCGTTGAAGAGGATGCTGATCTTGCGCCGGTCGTTGTCGGTCGATTTGTTGCTGGGCGAGCACTCGACCACGCGGGGTGGCGTCTCGTCGTAGGGACCGCCGTCGGGGCTGCCGATGCTGGCGCAGGAAGAAAGGAGGAGGAGAAGAAGACCTGCCCCCAAGCCCCTCCCTTGTATGGAGGGGAGTATATGCTTACGTAACATTGAAATAAGGTTCTCCATTCTTATGGTTCAGTGTCAGCAGTGACCACTCCCCGCCCTACAAGGGAGGGGTTGGGGGGAGGGTCTTCTGCATTATTTGCTCAATAATCTTCCTGTCGTTGCTGAGGCGGGGCACCTTGTGCTGGCCGCCCAGTTTGCCATTCTCCTTCAGCCAGCGGTCGAAGGTGCCCGGGCGGGCGGGAATGACCTCGAGCCGTTGCAGGGTGATGTCCTTGTAGCGCTTGGCCTCATAGTCCGAGTTGAGTGTCTGCAGGGCCAGGTCGAGACGATTGGCGAAAGCCTCCAGGTCGGACGGCTCGCGACTGAACTCGATGAGCCACTGGTGGCGACACTGGCCGTGCTCGTCCATAAAGACGGGGGCGGCGGTGTATTCGCGAATCTCGGCATCGGTCGATTTGCAGGCCACCTCCAGTCCGCGTTCGGCGTTATCGACGATGAGTTCTTCGCCGAAGGCATTGATGAATGACTTCGTGCGGCCCGTGATGACGAACTTATAGGGCTGGAGCGAGGTGAAGCGTACCGTGTCGCCTATCAGGTAGCGCCACAGGCCACTGCTGGTAGAGATGACCATGGCGTAGTTCTTGCCCGTCTCCACCTCCCAAAGGGGGACGACGGTGGGGCGGGGGCTGTAGAGTTCGCTCATCGGGATGAACTCGTAGAATACGCCGTAGTCGAGCATGAGGCTCATGGCGGGGTCGGACGGGTCGTCCTGTAGGCCGAAGAACCCTTCCGAGGCGTTGTACGTCTCCATGTAGTGCATCTGGGGACTGGTGATGATGCGGTGGTACTGCTCGCGATAGGGCGTGAAGGCCACGCCTCCGTGGAAGAACACCTCGAGGTTGGGCCAGACATCGTTGATGTGGTTGCGGCCGCTGATTTCCAGAACGCGGTTCAGTACCGAAAGCATCCACGAGGGGACTCCGCTCAGGTTGGTCACGTCCTTGCCAATGGCTTCGCGGGCTATGCGGTCGCGCTTCTCCTCGAAGTCGCTGAGCAGGGCCGTCTCCTTCTTCGGGATGCGGACGAGATTGACCAGTGGATTGATGTTCTCGATGAGTATGGCGCTAAGGTCGCCCACGAGCGAGTGGGGCAGATTGTAGTTGGGTTGGTGGCTTCCGCCCAGGATGAGCGCCCGGCCGTCGAAGATGCGGCTCTGGGGGTTGTTGCGGAGATACCAGACTACGGCATCGGTCCCGCCACGATAGTGGGTGTCGTGCAGACCTTGCTGGCTGACGGGGATGAACTTGCTCTTGTCGTTCGTCGTGCCACTCGACTTGGCGTACCACCTCACCTGGCCCGGCCAGAGTACATTCTTTTCGCCGTGGCGCATGCGGTCGATGTAGTCCTTCAGTTCTTCGTAACTGTTTATTGCCGACGACTTGGCAAACTGCTCGTACGAGAGTATCTTGTCGTAGCCGTGTTCCTGTCCCCACAGGGTCTGCTTGCCTTTTCGCAGGAGGCCTATCAGCGCCTTACGCTGCAGGTATTCGGCATCCGTCGCGTAGCGGTCGAGCTGGCGCTGGCGGGGCGTGAACAGGTTTCGTATCAGTCGTGTCTTATTCATAATCAATTCATAATTCATAGTTCACAATTCATAATTATCTATCGGAATGCTCAATTGTGGCGCAGCCCTTTATTATGAATTATGCATTGTGAATTGTGCATTAATGAAGTCGCGCCAGGGTTTCCTTGATTCTGCGCATGGCCTCGACGATGTTTTCGTCGCTCGTGGCATAGCTCATGCGGAAACACTCGGGCGAGCCAAAGGCATCGCCGCCTACCGTGGCCACGTGGCCCACCTCGAGCAGGTACATGGCCAGGTCGCTGCTGGTATGGATGACGCGGTCACCGTCGCGCTTGCCAAAGAAACTGCTGCATTTGGGGAACAGGTAGAAGGCGCCCTGGGGCTCATTGACCTCGAGCCCGGGAATCTCGCGAGCCAGACGCACGATGAGGTTCTTCCGGCGTTCGAATGCCTGACGCATCTCCTCGACACACTCTTGCGGGCCAGAGAAGGCTACCTCGGCAGCCTTTTGGCTGACGCTGCACGGGCCGCTGGTGTACTGGCCCTGCAACTTGTTGCAGCCCTTTACTATCCATTCGGGGGCAGCAATGAAACCAATGCGCCACCCCGTCATGGCGTAGGCCTTCGACACGCCGTTGATGATGACCACGCGGTCCTTCAGTTCCGGGAACTGGGCCATGGAGGCGTGCTCGCCGATGTAGTTGATGTGTTCGTAGATTTCGTCGGCCAGGACGATGACGCGCTCGTGGCGCAGCAACACGTCCTTCAGCCCCTCCAGTTCCTTACGGGTATAGACGGCTCCCGTGGGGTTGCTGGGCGAACAGAGGATGAGGGCACGAGTGCGGGGGGTGATGGCGGCCTCGAGTTGTTCGGGCGTAATCTTAAAGTCCTGCTCGATACCGGCCTCGATGGTCACGGGAGTGCCGTCGGCCAGGAGCACCATCTGGGGATAACTTACCCAATAGGGGGCGGGGATAATGACCTCGTCGCCTTCGTTGACCAGTGCCATGATGGCGTTGCAGACGCTTTGCTTGGCGCCGTTCGAACAGAGTATCTGGGCGGGGGAGTAATCGACTCCGTTCTCGCGCTTCAGCTTATCGACGATGGCCTGACGAAGACCAGGATAGCCGGGCACGGGGGAGTAGCGGCTCCAGTTGTCCTCGACGGCCTGAATGGCGGCCCGTTTGATGTGGTCGGGCGTGTTGAAGTCGGGTTCGCCCACACTCATGTTGATGATGTCGATGCCTTGTGCTTTCAGTTCACTACTGCGCTGGCTCATGGCCAGTGTCGCACTGGGCGACAGGCGGTTAAGTCTCTCAGATAAAGCGTTCATGTCGTTCTTAATTCTTAAATTATAATTTGTGCCCCATGCGGTTCTTCTTCGTCTCGAGATAGCGGCGGTTGTACTCGTTGGGCTCGATGACGATGGGTACGTTCTCCACAATCTCCAGCCCGTAGCCTTCGAGGCCTACGCGCTTCACGGGATTGTTGGTGATGAGTCGGATCTTCGTCACGCCCAGCGAGCGCAGGATTTGGGCCCCTACGCCGTAGTCGCGCTCGTCGGGCTGGAAGCCGAGGTGGATGTTGGCATCGACCGTATCGTCGCCCTGCTCCTGAAGTTTGTAGGCAGCAATCTTGTTCATCAATCCGATGCCGCGCCCCTCCTGGTTGAGATAGACGACGACGCCCTTGCCCTCGTGCTCGATGAGTTCCATGGCCTTGTGCAATTGCTCGCCGCAGTCGCACCGACGACTGCCGAAGATGTCGCCCGTCATGCAACTCGAATGCATGCGCACCAGTATGGGCTCGTCCTCCTTCCATTCGCCTTTGAATAGGGCCACATGTTCGAGCCCGTTGCTCTTCTGGCGGAAGGGGATGATGCGGAAGTGTCCGTGCTCGGTGGGCATATCGGCCTCGACGCCTTTCTCTACGAGCGACTCACGTTGCAGACGGTACGAGATGAGGTCTTTGATGGTGATGATGCGCATGTCGAACTTCTTCGCAACTTCCTGCAGTTGGGGCATGCGAGCCATGGTGCCGTCTTCGTTCAGTATCTCGATGAGGGCCGAAGCGGGTTGCAGTCCGGCCAGACGGGCCAGGTCGATGGCGGCTTCGGTATGGCCGGCGCGGCGCAGCACGCCCTTGTCCTGGGCATAAAGCGGATTGATGTGGCCCGGGCGGCCGAAGTCGCTGGGTTTGCGCTCGGGGTCGGCCAGGGCGCGGATGGTGGCCGCGCGGTCGTGGGCACTGACTCCCGTGGTACAACCTTCCAGGAGGTCAACGGTCACCGTGAAGGGCGTTCCCAGCATCGAGGTGTTTTCCTCCACCTGATGAGGGAGTTGCAACTCCTCAGCCCGACTAATGGTAATGGGCGCACAGAGTACTCCGCGTCCGTTCTGTAGCATGAAGTTCACCTTCTCGGGCGTAATCATTTCGGCCGATGTGATGAAGTCGCCCTCGTTCTCGCGGTCTTCGTCATCGACCACGATGACAAACTTCCCCTGTCGGAAGTCTTCGAGGGCCAGTTCAATGTTTTTTAAGTTCTCGTTCATATTTCTTATTCTCTCATTTTCTCAATCCTTTCAATAATATGCTGCGTCACTTCCTGTATGACGTCCATGTCGCGGCGCAGCCGGACACGATAGCGCCAGATACGCAGGAAGAAGAACAGCCCTACGGGGAAGACGATGCCGGCAATCTGGTTGTAGCGGGCGTTGCGGAAGGGCCGCGTATGGGCATCGGGCACGAGTACGGGCAGTTCGTTCAGCATGGCCAGTATCTTGTTGTCCCGGCTGTTGTGCAACTCGTCGATAAGTGCTTCCAGGCGGTCGTTGATGCCGATAACGGCCCTGTCCTCCTCGTACTCGAAGAAGATGCGCCGGTAGTTTGGCATGCGTATCAGGTGGTGCTCCGTCACGTAGTCCTTGCAGTCGGCCTGTAAGGTCTTCAGGTCGTTGGGCAGCTGGTCGTAGTCGGGGTCTTTGATGATAACCTCCTTGCGGCTTATCTTTCGCGATTCGCGCAAGCCAAACAGTCGCATGAAGAACATCCGGTAGCCGTCGATATTGAAGATGGCCGAGTCTTGGTTCGACTTATAGGTGAGGAACGTGCCTATCGGGGCCAGCACCATCGTGCTCAGCCACACACCGAAGGGGATGTACCACACGCCAGTCTTGGCCAGTTTCTCACCGGCCGCGTTCACGATGTAATAGAAGATGAAGATAAACACGCTGATGATGACCGGCATGCCCAGTCCGCCCTTGCGGATGATGGCTCCGAGTGGCGCGCCGATGAAGAAGAACACCAGGCAGGCCAGTGAGAGGGTAAACATCTTATGTTGCTGTACCCGGTGCAGGCGCAGGGCGTGATTGTCCTCGTCCGTCATGATGCGACGGAACTCGTATTCGGCCTTCAGCTGGCGCACCTTCGACGTGGCCGTGCGGAAGGTCGATTGCAGTTGCTCGTGACTCAGTGCCATGTAGAGCGAGTCGAAGGGTTGTGTCTTGTCCACCTTGGCCGCCGTCTGGACCGAGTCCCTTTGCCCCACGGGTAGATTGCGGTCCATCACCGTACGCTGTTCCATGTCGTAGAGGGCATGGCCCGTGCTGTCGATGCGTTGCGTCAGCGAGTCGATGCCCTGCCGTATCGTTATCAGGTCTTTCGTTCTGGCGTCTCCGGCGAAGAGCGAGGCATCCATGACATTGAAGTTCGCGTCGAAGGCAATCAGATCGACCTCGTGGGTAAACGTCTCTCGCATGTAGGGCACCTGGGCCTTCATCATGTTGGCCGAATGGGCGTCCATGTTGCGGAAGCGTTCTCCGCTGTATAGTGTCAGCATCAGGTGCATCTTGTCGGCGGTGCTTTGCAGGCGGGCGGAGTCGGCCAGCACAATCTGTGTGTCGTCCTGCGTGGTGGCGTTCGAGTATATCATCACGCCGTAGAGCATACCCGTCTTCTTATCCTTGTGCTCCACGAAGATGTTATAACCGGGGATTTCACTATAGAAGATGCCCTCGGGGATGTCCAGTTCGGGCGACTTCTGCTTGAGCGACCACAGACGGGTGTAGAGTTGCTTGGAGGCTTCGGGCCCGATTTTGTTCTGGAAGTAGAAACTGCCCAGGCTAAGTATTGCCACCAGGATAATCAGCGGTGCCAGTATGCGCAGTAGGGGAATGCCTGCGGCCTTCATCGAAAGCAACTCCAACTGTTCGCCCATGTTGCCAAACGTGATGAGCGAGGCCAGCAATATGGCCAATGGCAGGCTGATGGGCACCACCGTAAGGGCCATGTACCAGAAGAATTCGGCCAGGAACCCTATCGACAGTCCCTGCCCGATGAGGCGGTCGATGTGCAGCCAGGTCAGCTGCATGATGAAGATAAAGAGGCACACGAAAAACGTTGCTGCAAGCAGTTGCAGAAATGCTTTCAGAATGAACAAGTCCAGTCGCTTGATGACTCTCATACGTGTGCGCGTACCTCTATGGTAAATACAAATCGGGCGTAAAGGTACGAATAAAAATGCGATACCCGAAGCAAATAACTGTTAATAATAAAAAAAACGATGCTTTTTCTTTGCAGATTCGGAATTTTGACCTACCTTTGCAACCGCAAAACGATGATGGCGGGATAGCTCAGCTGGTTAGAGCGTCGGATTCATAATCCGAAGGTCAAGGGTTCAAGTCCCTTTCCCGCTACGAATAAAGGCAACCAAATTTGGTTGCCTTTATTCGTGTTCTCACCTCTCACCTTCCATAGCTCTTTATCAGGCCCCGGATCTTCTCGTTCAGGGCTGTGTTGGCCATCAGTTGCTCGATGCTCACGTGCATGCGCCACTGCCAGTAGTGACGCGGGTTGGCGGGCACGTTGATGCGCTCGGCCTCGGGGTCGGGATAGCGCACGGCTTCGTCAATCGACAGCCAGTCTTGCAGGCTCAGCAGACACAACATCGAGGGACATTCGAGGTGGCGGCTTACAATCTCCTCGGCCACCCATCCGGGCATGGGGTGGGGTGCTGCACCCTCGTGGTACAGCATCTGGTTGAAGTATTGTTGGGCCGCCTCGCGCTGTTCGTCCCACCAGCCACGCATGGTGGCCATGTCGTGTGTCGAGATGGTGGCCACGCTGACGTAGGGATTCTCCCACAGGTTGGCAAACGTCTGCCACGAGGCCTTCGGCATGGTCTGAATCTCGAGGGTAAGTATCTGCAACTGCTTCATTACCCATCCCACACATTCGGGTATCATGCCCAGGTCTTCGGCGCAGACGAGCATACGGGTGGCTCCCACCAGCGTAGGCAGTTTTTTCATCGACTCCTCGTACCAGAACTGGTTGTGGCGGTGGTAGAAGAAGTGCTCGTGTATGCGGTTGAAGGCATTCTTCTCCCAGTCTCCCAGGTCTTCGAAGAGAAAGTCGCGATGGGCGTCGATGCGCGGATGGTACAGTTCCGGATTCTTCCGGTCGTGTACGAAGAGTACGTTGCTAATCAGCGTGTATAGCCCGTCCCGAATCTTCAGCGAGCGCTCGTCGCCCTTGTTGGCGAAGGCTGCCTGCACCTTGCGCTGAGTGTCGTATTCGGGCTTCAGGCTGTAGCGGCCGTTCTGCTGAGGCTCCAGGTATAGGCGGCGCACCTCGGCCGTGTCGTCGCCGAACAGGCGGTAGATGATACGGTCCGTAATGTAGGGCTTCGTGTAGGTATCGCCACGCCAGGGGAGCCCAAAATGCTCGATTTCATCGATACTCATAGGCAGTGCGGGCGAGAATTGGCCCAGCAATCCGTGCACGCTGTCCTTCGGTATCTCCCAAATGCGGAAGAAGCCCAACACGTGGTCGATACGATAGGCGTCGAAGTGGGTAGCCATCTTCTCGAAGCGCCTGCGCCACCACTTGCAGCCGTCGGCCAGCATGGCGTCCCAGTTGTAGGTGGGGAAGCCCCAGTTCTGTCCGTTGGTGCTGAAGAAGTCGGGTGGGGCACCAGCCTGTCCGTTCAGGTTGAAGTAGTGGGGCTCGGTCCAGGCCTCCACACTCGTGGGACTGATGCCAATGGGAATGTCGCCCTTTAGCACGATACCCTTCTCGCGGGCATGTGTCCTGACGCGGCTCAGCTGCTCGTCCAGGACGAACTGGATGTAGCAATTTAGGTCGATTTCATCGGCACTTTCCGTACCTTTCAGGGTCAGTTCCTTTACCTTCTTGGCATCGTACTTGCTCAGCGTCTTCCACTGGTGAAAGTCGGGCGTGCCATACAGGTCGCGCAGGTAGCAGAAGGCAGCATACGGGATCAACCACTCTTCGTTCTCCGCGTAGAACGTCTTGTAGGCCTTGCTGGCCTTCACGGTTTTCCATTCCTGATGGAAGAGGCGGCGCAGATAGTGCCGCTTGGTATCCATCACCTGCTCGTAATCGACCTTCGACAGGGCGTTCAACTTCTTTTGTGCAGCCTTGTAGGCGGTACGCTGTGCGGCGTCGGCCAGGGGCGGCAGTGCGCTCAGGTCGGCATAGATGGGATGCAGGGCATAGATGCTGATGCTGTTGTAGGGGTACGAGTCGGTCCACTTGCCCGTCATCATCGTGTCGTTGATAGGCAGGATTTGCAGCACGTGCTGTCCCGTCATCGATACCCAATCGACCATCCGGCTCAGGTCGCCGAAGTCGCCCACGCCAAAACTCTTTTCGCTACGCAGGCTGAAGACGGGCACCACGCAGCCCGCACCGCGCCATGGGGCAAAAGGCAACCGCACGGGCTCGTCCTCATAGACTACGGCCATGCGCCGTTCGGCATTCGGGCGGTTCATGCGACGGTTGTCGTGCATCTCCCACACACACTGCTTACCCGTGCTCGTGTCGATGGTCAGGAATTTATATTCGAACGTGCCGTCCAACTTCTCCAGGTCCAGGCTTACCGCCCACTCGTTGGGATCGACGCAGGTCAGCCGTACTTCGCGCCCAGCCTCCCACTCTCCCAGTACGGGCAGGCTGCCCAGCAGCGCCAGTGTCTGGCCCTGTGGCACTTCGGGCGCAAAGACGCGCAGCACGAACGCCTTTTCGCTTTCCGTCGTGGGCCATTCGGTGTGCTCGTGACGCACGAAGGCCTCGGTATAGGCGCTCGTATAGCGATACGTGTCGGCGGGCTGGTCGCGCCAGCGGTCGAGAGTCTGTACGCGGTTCTTCCCCTTCGGCAGACTGAGTTGTCGGGGCAGTGTTCTCCACTCTTGGCGAACGGTCTCGCCGTTCTGCACGATTCGGTACTGATAGCATGCCTCCACGGCACTGGCAGGCACCGTAGCCTCGCCGCGCCACACCTCTCCGTCAACCGTCGAAAGGGGAATGTCCATGCTTGTCTCCTTGCCCGTCTTTGTGGCCCATGTCAGGGCTGCGGACACACTTTCGCCCCACACGGTGCGATAGTGCAATTGAAAGCCTATGTTCATGATATTACGAGTTAATTTTAATGCGAAGATACAAAATATTTTTTAATTGTGAATTATGAATTGTGATTTTATCGTTATCTTTGCCCCTATAATTCCCATAAATCCTATAATTCCCATGAAAAAGAGTTTCTTTTCCTTCCTTCTCCTTCTCTTGTCGATAACCGTTTATGCCCAGCGCACCGAGACCCTTCTGCGCGAGGGCTGGCTCTTCCATCGCGGCGATGTGCCAGAAGCAAAAAACGCCGATTTCATCGACAATAATTGGCAACGGGTGACCATTCCCCACGACTGGGCCGTCTATGGTCCCTTTGGCAGTTCGTTTGACTTGCAGAACGTGGCCGTCACCCAAAACGGCGAGACCGAGGCCTCGTTGAAGACAGGTCGCACGGGCGGACTGCCCTATGCCGGTGTCGGATGGTATCGCACCCGCTTCGTTGCACCCGCCGCGGGGCGTACCACACTCGTCTTCGATGGTGCCATGAGCGAGGCCCACGTCTATGTCAACGGCCACGAGGTCATCTTCTGGCCCTATGGCTACAATTCCTTTTATATAGATGTCACGGAACAGGTCCACCACGATGGCACGCCCAATACCCTTGCCGTCCGGCTCGAAAACCGCGACGAGAGCAGTCGCTGGTACCCCGGTGCCGGACTCTATCGCAACGTCCGTCTCATTACCACGGGCGACGTCCGCGTTCCCGTCTGGGGCACACAGATCACCACGCCCCATGTCGAGTCTGCCTACGCCTCCGTGACCCTCAATACCAAGGTGGAGGGCGCCGGCGACCAGCCCGTGCGCATACTGACCGACATCCTCGACGACGAAGGTCGCGTCGTGGCCCATAAGGACAACACCCTGCGCCTCTTCCACGGCCAGCCCTTCCAGCAACACTTCACCGTCGAGCATCCCCGACTCTGGTCGCCCGAGAGCCCCGTCCTCTATAAGGCCGTCTCAAAGGTCTATGTCGGCGACTCGGAGGTTGACACCTATACGACCCCCTTCGGCATTCGCTCCATCGAGTTGGTGGCCGACCGCGGCTTCTTCCTCAACGGCCAGCATCGCAAGTTCCGGGGCGTCTGCCTCCATCACGACCTCGGTCCGCTCGGCGCTGCCGTCAACCGCTCTGCCATTCGCCACCAGCTCGAGATGCTGAAGCAGATGGGCTGCGACGCCATCCGCACCAGCCACAACATGCCCACGCCCGAACTCGTGGAACTCTGCGACGAGATGGGCTTCATGATGATGCTCGAGCCCTTCGACGAGTGGGACGTAGCCAAGTGCCGCAACGGCTATCACCGCTACTTCCAGGAGTGGGCCGAGCGCGACATGGTCAACATGCTCCAGCACTACCGCAACCACCCCTCCGTCGTCATGTGGTCCATCGGCAACGAAGTGCCCACACAGGGCCGCCGCGAAGGCTATCGCGTGGCTAAGTTCCTCCAGGACATCTGCCATCGCGAGGACCCCACTCGCCCCGTCACCTGTGGCATGGATCAGGTCGATGCCGTCCTTGCCAACGGCTTTGCGGCCATGCTCGACGTGCCCGGCTTCAACTACCGCACCCAGAAGTACCTCCCCGCCTATGCCCAGTTGCCCCAGAACCTTGTACTCGGCAGCGAGACGGCCAGCACCGTCAGCAGTCGCGGCACCTACATGTTCCCCGTCGTGGTGAAGAGCGGGGTGAAGCACGACAACCACCAGTCGTCGGGCTACGACGTCGAAGCCTGCTGGTGGAGCAACCTGCCCGAGGAGGACTTTGCCCTGGCCGACGACTATCCCTGGACCATTGGGCAGTTCGTCTGGACGGGCTTCGACTACCTGGGCGAACCCACCCCCTACGACACCGACGCATGGCCCAGCCACTCGAGTCTCTTCGGCATCGTCGATCTGGCCTCCCTGCCTAAGGACCGCTATTGGCTCTACCGCAGCGTGTGGGCGCCCGACCAACCGACACTCCACCTCCTGCCCCACTGGACGTGGCCCGGTCGCGAGGGTCAGGTGACACCCGTCTTCGCCTATACCAACGCCCCCGAGGCCGAACTCTTTGTCAACGGCAAGAGCCAAGGCCGCCAGCACAAACTCTCAAAGGCCGAGTCCGAAGCCCTCAAGGGCACCGACCCCCTGTGGCTCCAGCGTCGCTACCGCCTCATCTGGGACAACGTCGTCTATGAACCCGGCGAACTGCGCATCGTAGCCTACCGTGCCGACGGCAGCAAGATGGCCGAGCAGACCATCCGCACCGCAGGCCGTCCCCACCACCTCCTGCTCACCACCGACCGCAAGTCGCTCCGGGCCGACGGCCAAGACCTCGCCTACGTCACCGTCTCGGTGGTAGATAAGGACGGCAATCTCTGTCCCTCGGCCACCCACCTCGTGCAGTTCGCGGCGAAGGGCGCCGGCCAGTTCCGTGCCGCAGCCAATGGCGACGCCACCAACCTCGACCTCTTCCACCTGCCCCGCCACCACGCCTTCGCCGGTCAGCTCACCGCCATCGTCGAGAGCGCCACGGCCTCCGGCACGCTTACCCTTACGGCCAAGGCAAAGGGCCTGAAACCCGCCACTCTCACCCTCCCGGTGGAGTAAGCACACCTATAAAAGTTTAACCGTTTAAGCGTTTAACCGTTTAAGCGTTTAACCGTTTAACGGAAAAATAAATCCTCCGCAAGCCCGATTGCTTGCGGAGGATTCTATTTTGGGGAGTTAATCGTTAAACCTTTCGCTCGGCCTTTAGGACGCTTGCGTACCGCAGGGGAGCAAGAAACAGGCCCAAAGGGCCGATTAAACGTTAAACTTTTATTATTATTCTTCTTCGCCCCAGATGTCCCAATCCTTATCTTCCTTCACCCAACCGCCATCGTCGCCTTCGACGGTCGTGTCACTAATCTTTATAAGGATGTTGCTCTCAAGGTTCAGCACATCTACCTCGGTCTCGGGTTGCAAATATACTTTTTTCATAGTCTTTTATCAATTACGAGTTACGAATTATGAGTTACGATTTCGCCTTCCCGTGGCCCCTCCCCATTATGGGGGAGGGGTTGGGGAGAGGGTCCGCTTTTTACTTTACAACCACTTTGCGGCCGTTGATGATGTAGATGCCCTTCACGGCCTTGCTCACGCGCTGGCCAGCCAGGTTGTAGATGGCACCCTGCTCCTGCTCGGCCTCAACGCCATGGATGGCATCGGCATCGCCCAGGTTCAGTTTCAGGCCCTTCACCTCGCTGCTGACAGCCGAGGCAGGCAGATAGGCACGGTTAGCCTTCAGCGTAGTGCCCGTCCACTTGTAGAATCCAACCTCACCCTCGCTTACGCCAAGGAAGTAGTCGGTCTCGGCAGCAACGGTCGTTGCATAGAACACACCCGTCAGCGTGCTCTCAATGGGAACTGTCACATAGTTGCTGCCAATGGTGGCCGTAGCCGTGGCGCTGGTGCCCTTCAGCATGACGGGCGTACCGGCGGTAACCTCGGTCAGGGCCTCGCCCAGGTCGAGTTCCGTCTTGTCCTCGTTCACGGTCAGCGTGTAAGCCTCTGCGCCAGCGAGCGTAACATCAAAGGGAACGCACAGCGTAGCATAGTACTCATCGCCCACCTTGTTCAGGGCAACACTGGCCTCAGTGGCCTCCTCGAAGATCCACTGGGCGGCATCAACAGTGTAGTCAGTACCGGCAACAACAGCCTCTTCGCTGTCAGTCGTAAAGATGCCTTGCATCAGATAGCTTGCATAGTCACCTGTACCATTGCCCAGGCAGATGGCAAAGCCAATTTGGCCAGCAGCATTGCCGGGGAACCAATGAATGTACTTGTCGGGTGAGGGAGTAACCCATACATTGCCGCTGCCATAGTTTGCGGCAACCCAACCGAAGCCGTCACCTTGGTTGTACATGTAGAGGCCATCCGTCTTCTCCACAAGTTGGATGACCGTAGCAGCACTGGTGGCATTGCCATTGGCAAATACGCCCTTCGTCGTGCTATTGTATCCCTGTGCCGAAATGGCAGTGAGGTATTTACCCGTTGCCACATTCTTCACACGATAGAAACCGGCTGCGGGAGTGTTCAGGGTCATAGCGGCCTGCATGCTTTTTAGGGCTTCGTATGCCTCGGCATACATGCTGGTTGTCTCTTCGTCAATAACTTGACCAGCGTAAGCGATAACGGCATTGGCCTCAGCAGCAGTAGTGCCTTCGATAGAATACTGTCCAATAGCATCGCCAAAGACAAAGTTTTTCATTTCGTTGTACAGGGCAACGAGAACATCTTCGTCAGTTGCAGCGACAATTGTAGAACCAGCATCGTTGTGTACAGCACTCCATTCAGATACGCTGCAAGTACGCAGGTAACCATTTGAACCAGAGATATTTTGATGGTGGAAATAGATACTGGTGTTTTCCTTCATGCGGAGAACGATGCCACCAGTATTTGTGTCAATCAGCCAATAGCGATTTCCGAAGTTTTCGTCAGCCACAAACTGAACATTGTTGTTGCTTCCGTCACCACCACTATTACCACCAGTAATCACACTGGTGTAGGTCAGGTCATACCCCGTACCCTTGGTCTTGTTAATAACTTTAAATCCAGCATATGGCTCGCCGATGAATGCCCACGATGCATCTGCATTGAAGGGTTCACTTGTATCTTGTAAGGTAACCTCGCCCGTAGCACTGGCATTATATACCAAATACTTGCTACGGATATTTAGGTTATAATAATAGGGGTTGCTTGTATCAACGGTGTACTTCACAGGAGCATCTTCCTTTGGTGTAGCGGTAAATTCGATAGTGGTGCTCTGCTCGCTAATTGTTATGTCCACTGTATTGTAAGAATAGAATACACTACGCTGATACTCTGTCGGCAAAGTTGTGACGTTGGCTCCCAATGTTGTACCCACAGGGTCGGATGTAAATAGCGTGTTGTTGTTGACATCCTTCACAACGTATGTTATAGTGTATGAGGGATGGAAGTATTCTTCCAGCGCAGCAAGGGCTGCGGTCGGATCAAAAGCATCTGCCTCCTCAATCAAAGCGCGGTTTCCATCGTCTGTAAGGCTCTTCCATGATGTTATTACTGCGGGATTATAGCCATTGGATATTCCTGCATGATAGGCTCCATCTTGTAAGGCTACAACTACAGGATGAGAGTTGCTCCCCTGGCTTGCTAGTAGGGTAACGTTATCCCCAGGCTCTGCTGTCAGTGTAGTGTATTGGCCAGACTTGGAGATGAACTTGCTCTCGCTTACGCTATACAGATAATAATGGTCTTCGTAGTTGATAAATGCAAACTGTTGCTTAACGTCTGTCTTCGAGAAAGCCAGGCTGGCCTTGGTTGTGGAGGTTACCTGGGTGGCACCAGAAGGAACAACCCACGAGCCACGGTCTTTTGTAGAGATGGTGTAGCACTTGTTGTTGCTGAAGCCACTGACATTGATAACGACCCCTTCCTTTAGCGTACGGATGACCTTAATCGTGCAATCTTCGTTACCAATGGTACCTTCGGTAGTATAGGTATAATAGGTAAGAGCATTCAGGGTACTTGGGATGTTGATGGCGCTTTCAGGATCCTGTGGTTTTACTACACTGCTTACCAGTGTGGTGCCGTCGGACTCATACAGCTCATAGGTTACACTGATAGAAGATGCAATGGCCTTTGACAGAGTTGCCGTAAGGCCTGCAGCCCATGCGTCTGTACCCGAAGTGTTCCAATAGGTCTTGGGAGCGTATGTCGTACTATACAATCCGCAACGCAACTGGCCTTGAGTATAGTTCCCGTCCGTCGCTTCGTTACTGCTAAGGAAGACAATGTAATAGGTCACTCCGCCCGTGATTGTAACGGGACTGCTAAGCGTAAACTCCTGATAACCTTCTGTGCTTGCAGTAACAGTATTGGAAGAAACTCCCAATACGATTGATTCGGCTACAGTGGCAGTAGAGTTGGGATTGTCCGAAGCAATGGCGGCATAGCGGGTTTGACCGCCATCAGATAATGTAAATACAGAGAAACTGGAAAGTTCGAAATGGTCGTTGGTCGTGCCAGGTGCCAAAATGCCAAAGTAGTTAACATTGGCCTTGCCCCCACTCGAATATTCCCAGTTGTCAGCAGAAGTCCACGTTGTCGTAACATCCACCTGGAAAATCATCCATTGTGAAAAAGCACCAGTCCACGAGCTGTTTGCTCCCTGAGGAAGGTTTCCAGTGTTGTTGGTATTTAATTTCAGATTGTTGTTGTCAAGGAAGAACTTGCCATCGCCAGCGGAGCTAATGGCATAATCTGCTGCATTTTCGCCTAAGGTCACACGCGCTCCATTAGCCAATGTCTGATAATAGCCCGATGTGCATACTTGTTGGATTTGTACGTTTGTTCCATCATAAATCAGACGTACAACGGCAGAGTAGTCGTAATCCGCCTTCGAACTCATTGCAGAATTCTCGGCATCATAGTAGTTGTACAGGTTGCTGCCTCCTGCGCTTTGGAGCACATAAAACTTGTCAGCGGACAAATTCGCAATGTCTGTCACCTGAACAGGATTGCTGACCGTGTAGGTCACATCTGCCCATGCACCCACTCCAACGAGCAGTGTGCACAAAAGGAGTAAAAACTTCTTCATAATGTTAATAAAATTAGTTAGGTTAGTTAATAGTTCTTTTGGGGGTTAATACTTGTGCGCACACGTTTATCATAAATACACGTACACACACGATGTCGGGGCAAAGATACGAATAAAATCTCTTACGCCAACAATTCCCGGCCAATTTTTTCACCACGGCACCTCTCACCAGCGCGTTATTTCTCATAACCAAAACCAATAAAACCCTTTGGCCAAGGCCCAGCCTGCTCCGCAGCCCTCTTGGCGTGGATAGCCGCATGGCCCTGAAACGCTGTTTCGTGCCTTGCCGCTCTCCCCGCCACGGCATTACATGCCTTGGCCCTTGCCAAAGAAAAACATTAAAAACCTCACAGGGAGATAGTAAGTACTGGAGTATCGGAAGGATTGTTTTTTGGGTTTTTCTTTGCCGTCGGGACCCAATACGGAAGTGCGTCAACGATGGCCGAGCCGCATGGTGAGCTCGCTCAGCGAAGCGACTCGGACAATTGGTGACAGCGTCGCAGACGCA
>JAFUFK010000022.1 GCA_017469925.1 Bacteroidaceae bacterium
ACCTAACTTCTTCATCAATCCTCCCAAATTTGCGTAATCCCGATTTCTGGACTTCCCCGTTCTTCCCCGTATTGCCTTTATTTTACGGTCATTCTGCGTTAATCTTCCAAAATCCCTCGTTTGTTACAACCTTTTTTCGTATATTTGCGCCCGCAAAAAGTGTAATGATGAAGAAAATGACGAAAGCCTTGTGCCTGCTGGCCGCCAGCCTGCTGCTGACCGCCTGCCACAGGACGGCGGGCGACGCGGCCCGACAAATCGACGAACTCTATGCCGAGGCCATCGCGGCCTACGACGGACACGACCGCCCGCGGGCCATGACGAGCGCCCTGCGCTGTGTGGCACTGGCCGAGCAGCACGACACGCTGGGCCTCAGGAGCATGGCCAAGGCCTGTTCGCTACTGACGAGCCTCTTCCATGTGCAACTCGACAACCCGTCGGCCCTCGCCTATGCCCTGAAGGGCTACCGCGCGGCCCAGCGGGGCGGATTCCTCGACCCCATCTACATCGCCGACGTGGCTACGGCCTACATGCGCCTCGGCCAGGCCGACAGTACGCGCCACTACTACGCCGAGGCCCTGCGCCAGATTCGGGCCGAAGAGAGTCTGGCCACTTATGCCGACATCGTGGGCGAGATGCTTATCTACTGCTCCGTAGCCGAGCCCGACAGCGCCATGGCTCGCCAGTGCCTCGGCCTGCTCGACAGCCTGCCCGCCGAACGTCGGCCCCACAACTACGACGGTAGCAAGGCGAAGTTTTTCGAGACGTATGGCCCGCTGGATTCGGCCATCTATTATTATAAGAAGAAGTGTGGCGCGCGGTCGCGCCTGTTCGCCCGTCAGGAGGCCAGCCGTGCCTTGATGGACATCTACCACCGGTTGGGCGACGACCGCCAGTCGGCCCGCTATGCCCTGATCTATGCCGAGGCCAGTGACTCGGTGGCCGAACTCGTGCGCCTGGAGCAGACGCGCGATGCGAAGAATGAGTTCCAGTACCGTCGCGACATGGAGGCCGAGGCCGAGGCCTACCGCAAGGCCAGCGAGGCCCGCCAGCAGCGTACGTTGTGGGCGAGCGGTTTCGTCATCACCCTGCTGCTGTTGTTGCTGGCTTTTGCCTATTACCAGCGGCGCATGGCGCAACGGCTCTTGCGGCAGATGGGCATCATCGAACGCCAACGGGTGGTAAACGACAACCTGGCCCAACTGGCCCTGTCGGCACGCATGGAGGCGTCGCCCTCGGAGGTGCTCGACCGCTTCCACGCGGCGGCTCTGGGGCAGGGCACGATTGGCGACGACGACTGGCGGGAACTATATGCCGCACTGGAGCAACTCTATCCCGACTGGGGCAGCGGGGTGCTGGCCGCATGGCCCGACATCAAGCCCGACCAACTGCACATCGCCTGCCTGATGAAGTCGGGGCTGAAGGATGCCGAAATCACCCGACTGATGCCGCAGAACCGCTCGACGGTCTATCGCAAGATAACCCGCGTCCGCGAGCACTTGGGCACGGCCCTGCTTTCCTAAAACTCGAAGCCGAGGTGCATGGCCCAGCCCTTCTCCGAATCTTGCTGGATGTAGCCCATGGAGAAGGATAGGCCCCACTTGGAGTCGAACTGGTGGGTGACACCTACCGAGAGGGTGATGTACTCGGGCGAGTCGATGCACCAGACGTTGCATCCCAACTTTCCGTCGAGGAAGGGACTGGTCTGCTTCGGGGTGAAGTTGTAGCGTACGTTGCTGAAGAGGCTCAGCCCCTCGGTGTTGAGGCTCATGCCACCACCCACAAAAAGTTTGGGGTTGAAGCGGAAACCGTGACTGGTGGAGACCCCGAGGAAGGGCCAACCCACGGCCCCGCCCGAGGCCTCGACATAGCCGAAGTAGCCCCTCGGACGGTAGGTAATGGCGGTTTTTTCTTCACGGACTTCCTGTGCCATCGTCGTTACCGACAGGGCGAGGAGGAGTAGGAGTAGGATGCTGCGTCGTTTCATGTGCTTTGCCTTTTTTGTCGGTGCAAAGTTAGGCCTATTTGGTCGTAGCACAAAGAAAAACCTGTCGCAATGTGTCGCAGGAGGACAAATTGCAACAGGCAAGGGAGGGAAAACGTCGATGAAATGGGCGAAAATGGGTGATTAAGCCGTAATGGAGGTTTCACCGATTTTCACTTCACTGACCCCCTGACGGATGGCCTCGAAGGCATTTTGCAGTTTCGGGAGCATGCCTCCGGATACGATGCCCTCGGCTTGCAGGCGTCCGAAGTCGGCCTCGGTGATGCGGGGGATGAGGCTTTCGGGGTCGTCGGGGTTGCACAGGACGCCGCGTTTCTCGAAGTGATAGCGAAGCGACACCTGGAACTGGGGAGCCAGTGCGCAGGCCACGGTCTGTGCCATCGTATCGGCATTGGTGTTGAGGATGTGACCTTGGCCGTCGTGGGTAAGGGGTGCAATGACGGGCACGATGCCCTCACGGATAAGGGTGGCCAGACGGTCGCCGTCGGCGCTATCCACATCACCGACCCAGCCCCAGGAGCGGGGGGTGCGTATGTGGCTACGGATGATGTCAGCATCGGCGCCCGTGAGCCCCATGGCATTGACGCCCGCGGCTTGCAACTGGGCCACGATGGTCTTGTTGACCAGTCCGCCATAGACCATGGTGACGACGCGCAACATCTCGTCGTCCGTAATGCGGCGTCCATCGACCATCCGGGTCTCGATGCCCAGCCGTGTGGCCATTGCCGTAGCGGAGCGACCGCCGCCATGTACGAGCACCTTGGCCCCCTCGATGGCTGCAAACTCCTGGATGAGCCGGGCGAGGGCCACAGGGTCTTCAACCACGGCCCCACCGACCTTTAGGATAATTACTTTTCTGTTCATTTCCTCTATTTTTGGGCAAAGGTACGCATTATATTTTTAATAAAACAAAGAAATACGAGACAAACTGCCGGACTGCGTGTAAATATGTGTAAACTTTCGTTAAGAAGGATTAAATATCCGGTCAGTGGTCCTTGGGAATCTTAATGTGCGTTAAAGGCATTTGCAAGTGTGAGGCAAAAGGCATACCTTTGTCGCCGATTTGCAAATCAACAACAAAGTAAGTTTAACAAAAAAGTAATCTGTTATGATGAGAAAATCAATGATGGTTGTGTTGCTCGGCATGATGTGTGTGGGCAGCCAAGCACAAGAGAACATCGAAGGCGGGAAACTTCGTCTTGGCTCGACCGTGGGCATGAACGTCAGCCGGGCTACGGGACAGGACAACAAATTGGGCTACCAGTTGGGTGTGCGCGGAGAATGGGACTTCCGCAGTCCTGACAAGGGGCTGTTCCTCGATTTTGGAGTCCTGCTGAGCGAGAAGGGGTACAAGAGTAAGGAATTTTACTATCCGGCGGCCTATTCCGATCCGTCTTTGGCGGGGACTGCGCAAAAGTGGACGTTGCATCCTACGTATCTTGAAGTGCCCTTGCACGTGGGCTATCGCTTCTCGGTAGGACGTAACGTAAACCTTTTTGGTAGTTTTGGTCCGTATTTCGGCGTAGGATTGTTCGGCAAGAGCAAAGTAAACACTACGCTTAATGGTGTGGAGACGACCATGACGGTTGCTCAGAACGTATTCCACCACCTCCATCGCTTCGATGCTGGTCTGGGACTTCGCGCCGGTGCCGAGTTTGCCCATTGTTATCAGGTAGCCATAGGCTATGACTGGGGGCTGACGCATCTTTCCTCTGCCTCGAAGGATAAGAACCGAAACTTCTCCCTGTCGTTCGGTTATATGTTCTAAAAAGAATTTGCGTGGTTTCCATGCAGGAAGCCACGCAAATTCTTATAAATAGTTCTTCCGATTACTCCAGATAGGTGTATCCATAGAGTCCGGCGCGATAGTTCGAGATGAACTCCTTGCCTTCGCTCTCGGTAATCTTGCCGTCCTTTACGGCACGGCTGACCCATATCTCGAGCCGGCGGACGAGTTTCTTCGGGTCGTACTGGACGTACTCGAGCACGTCGGCCACCGTCTCGCCGTCGATGACTTGGTCGATGGTATAGTCTTCCTTCGACACAGAGATGTGGACGGCATTGGTGTCGCCGAAGAGGTTGTGCATGTTGCCCAGAATCTCCTGATAGGCACCCACGAGGAAGACGCCGATGTAGTAGTGCTCGTCGGCCTTGACGGGGTGCAGGGGGATGTAGTTGGTCTGCTGACCGCCGTTGACGTAGGCCGTAATCTTGCCGTCGGAGTCGCAGGTAATGTCCTGAAGGGTGGCCGAACGGGTGGGTTGCTCATTCAGTCGGGCGATGGGCATGATGGGGAACAGCTGGTCGATGCCCCACGAGTCGGGCATGGACTGGAAGAGGGAGAAGTTGCAGAAGTACTTGTCGGCCATCTGCTTATCGAGCGTGCGCAGTTCGTCGGGCACGTGCTTTTGGTGGTGGGCCAGTTCGGCCACCTCGTGACTGATGGCCCAGTAGAGGCTCTCAATCTGGGCGCGTGTCTTCAGGTCGATGATGCCATGGCGGAAGAGGTCGAGTGCCTCTTCGCGGATGTCCTCGGCGTCGTGCCAGTCCTCGAGCAGGGAGCGCGAGGAGAGTTTGTCCCAAATCTCCGTCAGGTCATGGACAAGTTTGTGGTCGTCGGCCGTAGGCTCGAAGTCCTCTGGCATCTGGGGGGCCGTTACGCTCTCGAGCACATCGACGATGAGTACGCTGTGGTGGGCCGTCAACGAGCGACCGCCCTCGGTGATGATGTTGGGGTGGGGGATGCCGTTCTGGTTGGCGGCTTCGACGAGTGTCCAGACGCAGTCGTTGACGTACTCCTGAATGCTGTAGTTGACCGAAGACTCGGAGTTCGAGGAGCGCGTACCATCGTAATCGACACCCAGTCCGCCGCCGCAGTCGATGAATTCGATGCCAAAGCCCATGGCGTGGAGCTGGACATAGAACTGTGCTGCCTCGCGCAGGGCGGTTGAGATGCGGCGAATCTTCGTGATTTGGCTACCGATGTGGAAGTGGAGCAACTTCAGGCAGTCGCGCAGTCCCATGCTATCGAGCATCTGTAGGGCCATGAGTAGTTCGGAGGAGTTGAGGCCGAACTTCGAGGCGTCGCCTCCGCTCTCGCTCCACTTGCCACTGCCGTTGGCGGCGAGTTTGATGCGGATGCCCAGGTTGGGACGCACGCCCAGTCGCTTGGCGGTCTCAGCGATAATCTTCAGTTCAGGCAGTTTCTCGATGACGAGGAAGACGCGCTTGCCCATCTTCTGTGCCAGCAGGGCCAGTTCGATGAAGTTCTGGTCCTTGTGGCCATTACAGATGATGAGCGAGTCCGAGTCCATGTTGGTGGCCAGCACGGCATGGAGCTCGGGTTTCGAACCGGCCTCCAGACCGAGGTTGTAACGCTTGCCGTGGCTGATGATTTCCTCTACGACGGGTCGCATCTGGTTGACCTTCACGGGGAAGATAATGAAGTGTTCTGCCTGGTAGTCGTACTCCTTGGTTGCCTTGCGGAAACACTCGTCGGTCTTCTCGATGCGATTGTCCAGGATATCTGGGAAACGCAGCAGGATGGGTGCCGTGACGTGTCGCGTAGCCAGTTCGTCGACGACCTCTTTCAGATCGACCTGCACACTGTTCTTCTTAGGGGTTACATAGACGTGTCCCTTGTCGTTGATACCAAAGTAGTTGACTCCCCAACCCTTGATGTTGTAAAGCTCTTCTGAGTCTTCGATGCGCCACTTTCTCATAGGCCCAGTTCTTCGCGTAAAAGTTTGATAGTTATTGCAATTTTCTCGTAATTGTCCATCAGGCTCACGTCGAGCGTGTGTTTGGCTTGTGAGTAGAAAGGTTCGCGTTCGCGGAGCGAATCCTTGATGTACTGTAGCAGTTCGTCCTCCGACTTGCCGAGGATGAGGGGGCGTACCGTGCGCCCCATCTTCAGGTGCATGCACAGGACCTCGGGGTCGAGTTTCAGGTAAACGGTCTCGGCCTGCTGGTTCATGTACTGTATGTTGTCGTAGTAGCAGGGTGTGCCTCCGCCGCAACTGATGACGATGTCCTCGAACTCTGCCAGTTCGTGCAACATGCGCCTTTCCAGGTCACGGAAGTGCTCTTCGCCCTGTTCGGCGAAGATTTCGGAGACCTTCTTGTGGTAGCGTGTCTCGATGTACCAGTCGAGGTCGTAGAACTGCAAGCCCAAGGCCATGGCCAACTGTCGGCCAATGGTGGTCTTGCCGGCTCCCATGTATCCTATGAGGATGATGCGTGTCATCGTGTGCGTCGGGTATAGGTGCGGCGTGTGCGTCCGCTGGTGGTCTTTGTTGTAGTCTTCTCGTCCTGCTGCTCGCTAATCATCTTGCGACATTCGTCGAGGGAGAGTTCCGTCGCGCGCTTCTGGTCGGCCTTAGAGAGGCGGTAGTTGTTGCCCTTGTACTGGATGTAGGGACCAAACCTGCCATTGATGATGTGCAGTTCGGGCTCTTCGTTGAAGGTCTTCAGCAGTTTCCGGGCTTCCTCGTATTTCTTCTGTACGAGGAGTTCCTTGGCCTCCTCGAACGTGATGGCCATCGGGTCAACGCCTTTCGGGATGGAGACGTACTGCTTATGATGCTGTACGTAGGGGCCAAAACGTCCCGTGCCTACGGTGACGGGTTCGCCGTCGAGTTCTCCCAGTGTGCGGGGCAGGCTAAAGAGTTTGAGGGCCTCCTCGAGGGTAATGGTCTCGATGCTCTGGTCGGGATTCAGCCGGGCAAAGCGGGGCTTCTGGTTGTCGTCGGCCGAGCCAATCTGGATGACACCACCGAAGCGACCAATCTTGGCCACTACGTCGAGTCCCGTCTGAGGCTCCTTGCCGAGCACGCGCTCGCCGATGTGGTGGGCGTCGCGGGAGTTCATGGTAGCCTCTACCTGAGGATTGAATTCCTTGTAGAACTGTTGCATGGCCTCGGTCCATTCCTCCTTGCCTTCGGCAATGTCGTCGAACGACTTCTCGACGTCGGCCGTGAAGTTGTAGTCCATGATGGTGGGGAAGTGTTCCAAGAGGAAGTCGTTGACCACGATGCCCGTGTCGGTGGGCATCAGTTTGCCGCGCTCGCTGCCAGTGGTAATCTTCTTCTCCGTTTCCTTCAGTTTGTCGCCCTTCAGGGTCAGGATGGTGTAGTTGCGGCTCTCGCCGGGTTTGTCGCCTTTGACCACATATTCGCGGTTTTGTATGGTCGTGATGGTGGTGGCGTAGGTCGAGGGTCGGCCGATGCCCAGTTCCTCCAGTTTGCGCACGAGGCTGGCCTCGTTGTAGCGTGCAGGGCGCTGTGCGAAGCGCTGTGTAGCCGTTACCTCCTTGCGGCCGAGTTGTTCGCCTACGGCCATCTGGGGCAGGCTGCCCTGTGCCTCTTCGGCGCTCTCGTCCTCCTGCGTCTCACGATAGACACGGAGGAAGCCGTCGAACTTCACGATTTCGCCCGAGGCCACAAACTGGTAGTCCGAGTTGCTGATGCGGATGGTTGCCGTCGTCTTCTCGAGGAGGGCGTCGGCCATCTGGCTGGCGATGGTACGCTTCCAGATGAGGTCGTAGAGACGGCGTTCCTGGCTGGTGCCTTCGAGGGCCGTGCGGTCGATGTAGGTGGGGCGGATGGCTTCGTGGGCCTCCTGTGCGCTCTTCGAGTTGGTCCGGTAGCGGCGTGTCTTGACGTATTCCTTGCCCAACTGCTCGGTTATGTACGTCTTGGAGGTAGAGAGGCAGAGGTTCGAGAGGTTTACGCTGTCGGTACGCATGTAGGTGATGTGTCCGCTCTCGTAGAGTCGTTGCGCCACCATCATGGTCTGTGCCACGCTGAAGTTCAGTTTGTGGGCAGCCTCCTGTTGCAGGGTGCTGGTGGTGAAGGGGGGAGCAGGTACGCGTACGGTGGGCTTCGTCTGGATGTCTTCGACGGTGAATTCTGCCGTGCGGCATTTCTCCAGGAAGGCCTCGGTCTCCTCCTTCGTGGCAAAGCGGTGGTTGAGTTCAGCATCTACGGTGACGCCGTCGGGCAGTTGGAAGGTGGCCGTGATGCGGTAGAAGTCCGACCCGTGGAAGTTGTTGATTTCCCTTTCGCGCTCGACGATAAGCCTTACGGCCACGCTCTGCACGCGACCGGCTGACAGGGCGGGCTTCACCTTGTGCCACAAGACGGGCGACAACTTGAAGCCCACGATGCGGTCGAGCACGCGACGGGCCTGCTGGGCGTTGACCAGGTTGAGGTCGATTTTTCGGGGATGTTTGATGGCATCGAGGATGGCCGTCTTCGTGATTTCGTGGAAGACGATGCGCTTCGTGTTCTCGGGCCGCAGGTCCAGCACTTCGTACAGGTGCCACGAGATGGCTTCTCCTTCGCGGTCTTCATCGGAAGCCAGCCATACGGTCTTGGCCTTCTTGGCCTGCGAGCGCAGTTCGGAGACGATGCGTGTCTTGTCGGTGGGGATTTCGTATTGCGGGGCAAAGGTCTTGGTGTCGATGCTGAAGGCTTTCTTCTTCAGGTCGCGGATGTGTCCGTAGCTCGACATGACCTTATAGTTCTCACCCAGGAATTTTTCTATCGTTTTGGCCTTTGCGGGGCTCTCTACAATGACTAAGTTGTCTTTCGCCATAGCTCTGTTTTTTGGTTTTGCGGCTGCAAAGTTAGGGCAAAAATCTCATTTATACCTTATTTATATAGGAAAATTTCCCAAAAATTTCTCTATGCCGAGGCGCACCGAATCGAGCCCGAAGTCGGCAGGACGTAAGTCCTGAAGCGGAATCCACAGGAGTTCGGCCGCATCGTCCATGGCGTGGGCCGTTTCCGTCTCCTCCACCTCGCAGAGGAAGAACATGTCCATCGTGTGTTCCAGCCATCCGCTATAGAGGTACCGGTTGGGCAGGGAGAAGAGATACCGGGTGGTCGTGACGTGGAGACCCGTCTCCTCCCGCACCTCGCGCCGTACGCCCTCCTCGCTCGTTTCGTAGAGGTCGCTGAATCCGCCCGGCAGGTCCAGCGTGCCCTTGGCAGGCTCCTTGGCGCGGCGCACGACCAGCAGTTCCTTCCCCCCTCTCAGGATTAGCGCCACCGTGGCGGCATAGGGATTGGTGTAGAAGGTGAAGCCGCAGGCCTCGCAGTGCTTGCTCTTCTCGTCGTGTACGACAAATCGCTGGCTGCCACACTTGGGGCAGAAGCGGAATAGTTGCAGGGGGTGTTCCCGGTTCGGTTCGTTATGCATAGCTTACTTTTTCGTGATTATTCCGGCACAAACTTACGAAGAATTTCTGATACGGCCATAAACTTTGGCCACGAACTTCACGTACCTTTCATCGTTCAATGCGCATTGAACGAACGTTCCATCACGATTGAACGAACGTTCCATCATGATTGAACGATGATAAGGACTGCACGCTGCGGCCAAAAGGTCCCGACCGAGTGCAAATAATCCCCCGTTTTCTTGCAGTTATGCGCGGAAATGCTTACCTTTGACCCACTAATCCTTAATACGAACGAATATGGAGACAATATCGACTTGGTTCGGCGCACTCGACCCTACGATGCGCGTCTATTGGGGCATTGCCATCTTTGCCTCGCTTGTGTTCCTTATCCAGATGGTTATGACCTTCATCGGTATTGGCGACGCCGACGGGGCCGATGCCGACTTCGACTTCGGTGGCGACGCGAGTAGCGACGGCACGCTCGATGCCGGCGGTACGTTGCAGCTCTTCTCTGTCCGCAACATTATAAACTTCCTGCTCGGTGTGGGCTGGGGTGGTGTCTGCTTCTCCTCCAGCATCGGCAGCCGCACGTTGCTGGCCTTCGTGGCCCTGCTGACGGGCTGCGCCTTCGTGGCCTTGTTCGCCTTCATCTACAGGCAGATGCGCAAGCTGGAGCACGACGGAGCCTTCCGCGTTCAGGACTGCGTGGGCCAGGTGGCCGACGTCTATCTGCGCATCCCGGCCCAGCGCCAGGGAGAGGGTAAGATTCAGTACTCTTTCCATGGTTCCGTACAGGAGTTGCCCGCCATCACCGACGGCGAACAAATCCCCAGCGGGGCCAAGGTGCGCGTGCTCGAAGTCGTTGGCGACCACACCCTCCTCGTCGAGAGGATTTAACCCCCTTTAACCGTTAACCTTTTAACCCCTTAATTATGGATTCCTTCTATCTTATTCTGATTGTCGTCATCGTCGGCGTGCTGCTGGTGATGGCCCTCCTCAACCGCTATCGTCGTTGTCCGTCGGACAAGATTCTGGTCGTCTATGGCACACAAGGCTCCAGCAAGAGCGCCAAGTGCGTCCACGGCGGCGGCACCTTCGTGTGGCCCGTCATCCAGGACTACGCCTACCTGTCGCTGACCCCCATCAGCATCGATGCCAACCTGACCAACGCCCTTAGCCGGCAGAACATCCGCGTCGATGTGCCCTGCCGCTTCACCGTAGGTATCTCCACCGAGCCCGACTCCATGCTGGCCGCCGCCGAGCGCCTGCTGGGCCTGACTCCGCAACAGATTCAGGAACTGGCCCGCGATATTCTCTTCGGCCAGCTTCGTCTCGTCATCGCCACCATGAGCATCGAGGAACTGAACTCCGACCGCGACAAGTTCCTGGAGGCCATCTCCTCGAACGTAGAGGTGGAACTGAAGAAGATAGGCTTGCGCCTCATCAACGTCAACGTGACCGACATCAACGACGAGAGCGGTTACATCGAGGCCCTCGGACAGGAAGCCGCAGCCAAGGCCATCAACGAGGCCAAGGTGCGCGTGGCCGAGCAGGAGAAGATGGGCGAAATCGGTAAGGCCGACGCCGTCCGCGAGACCCGTATCCGTACGGCTGCCGCCAACGCCGAGGCCGTGAAGGGTGAGAACGAGGCCAAGATTAACATCGCCAACTCCGACGCCGACCGCCGCGAGCGCGAGGCCGAGGCTCAGCGTCGTGCCACGGCTGCCGAGAAGGTGACCCAGGCCCAGGCTCTCGAGGAGTCGTATGCTGCCGAGCAGAAGGCCGAGAACGCCCGTGCCGAGCGTGAGCGCTCGACGCAGAATGCCAACGTCATCGTGGCCCAGGAAATCGAGAAGCGCCGTCTCATCATCGAAGCCGAAGCCGCTGCCGAGCAGAAGCGCGTCAACGCCAAGGGTGAGGCCGACGCCATCTTCGCCAAGATGGAGGCCGAGGCCAAGGGTCTCTACGAGATTCTGACCAAGCAGGCACAGGGCTACGACAAGATGATACAGGCCGCCGGTGGCGACGCCACGAAGGCCTATACCCTGTTGCTCCTGGAGAAGTTGCCCGACCTGGTCAAGACGCAGGTCGAGGCCATCAAGGGCATCAACATCGACAAGGTTACCGTCTGGGACAACGGCGCCGGTGGCAACGGCCAGACCAGCACGGCCAACTTCCTCTCCGGACTGATGAAGAGCGTGCCCCCTCTGGGCGAACTCTTCGACCAGGCAGGCATGTCGCTGCCCGACTACCTGGCCAAGAAGAAGGAGGAAGAGCCCAAGCAGGAGCCCGAAGAATAGGCCTCCCCTTTTCGTAAAATCATAATAAATGAGGATTGCGCACGTGCGTAATCCTCATTAACTTTGCAGCCGCAAACCAACACAAACAAAGAGATTAGAGATGAGACTCACAAGACTTTTCCCCCTGCTGGCCCTCGTGATGGGCGCAATTGCTTTCGTAGCCTGTAGTGACGACGACCCCAAACCTCAGGGCAAGGGCTCCGAGGTCAATAAAGAAGTGGTGGGCACCTATGCCGGTTGGACCCACCTAAAGACCACTTATCTTGACCGGAACTACGCCAACGACACCCTGACCCTGGCTCTGGCCGACGACGGCACGCTGACGGGCACCTTCACCGATGCCACATGGGGCGTAGCCACCATCAAGGGCATTCAGGCCAGCAAGATAGAGGCCGGCGAAGGCTACACGCTGGCGGGGGGCGAGGGCTCCTTCGTCATGAACAACCCCCGACAGGGCGGTACTCAGGAGTTTGCCTGCAAACTCGAGAGCGGAACCGTCAGTGGAAGCAAGCAGCAAATGATTGCCGTAATCTCGGCCTACATGGAGGTCGGCCACGGCGACATGACCTTCACCTTCCATACGGGTGAAATGCTGACCGAGGACGAATAAATGCACATAAAAGAAGGATTTCTCTTTGCGCTCTTCAGCACGGTGGCCCTCGTGGGTCTCCGTGCTGAGGGTGTTACAGCCGACACCTCCCGCGTGGCCGACCTCGACGAGATTGTCGTCGTGGCCCAGCCCAAGGAGACGGGCCGCCTGCGCATGCAGCCCCTGAGCAGCACCATGTTCTCGGCCCGCGACCTCCACGACCTGGGCCTGCGCGACGTGCGCGAAGTCAGCCGCTACGTGCCCACGTTCGTCATGCCCGAGTACGGTTCGCGCTACACTTCGTCGGCCTACGTCCGTGGCATCGGTGCCAAAGAGGGCAGTTCGGCCATCGGCATGTACCTGGACGGCATCCCCCTGGCGACGAAGAGCATGTATAACCAGCACATCTACGCCCTGGAGCGCATCGACGTCCTGCGCGGTGCACAAGGTACCCTGTACGGCATGAACTCGGAGGGTGGACTGGTGCGCATGTACTCCCGCAACCCCATGAACTACCAGGGCACCGACCTGCGCCTCGGGGGCGGCACCTACGGGGGGCGCGACGCCGAGTTGGCCCACTATCACCGCTTCGGCGACCGCGTGGCCCTCTCCGTGGCCTCGTTCTACGACGGCCAGAATGGCTTCTGGAAGAACCAGACCACGGGCCAACGAGCCGACCGACTGGACGAGGCCGGAGGCAAGGTGCGTACGGTCTATCATCCCACGTCGGCACTTTCCTTCGACCTCACGGCCGACTATCAGTGGGTGGGCCAGAATGGTTTCCCCTACGGCCAGCTCGACCTCGGGACCGGCCGCGCCACCCTGCCGGCGTCGGACTATCAGGGCACTTACCGTCGCCACATGCTCACTACGGGCCTGACCACGCAGTGGGTGGCCCCGAGGTTTACGCTCACGAGCACCACCAGTTTCCAGCTGCTGCGCGACCACATGCACATGGACATCGACTACACGCGGGGCGACCTCATGCGCATGCACCAGCATCAGCGCCAGCGTGCCCTGACGGAGGAGGTGACCCTGAAGAGTCGCGACCCGGAGCGCCGTTGGCAGTGGGTGGCGGGTGCCTTCGTCTCTGCCCTGTGGCAGAAGACCGATGCCCCCATCGACTTCCGTCCCGGCATGAACGACTACCTCTCCCAGACCATCCAGGACTATGCCTACAACGGTATGCTCAATGCCATGTCGGGCCGTCGTATGGCAGAACTCATGGCCCAGGGCATGTCGCGCGAGGAGGCGCTCCGGCAGGCCGATGCCGAGACCATTGCCGACATTGAGGCGCGCGGCGGCTGCCACATCCGTATGGACATCGACCAGCCCATCTTCGGCCTCTTCTCCACCCCGCAGCAGAACCTCGGTCTGTTCCACGAGAGCCGAGTCCGACTGGCCAGTCGGCTGACGGCCACGCTCGGCCTGCGCTACGACCTGAGCCACGTAGCCATCGACTACCGGACCGGGGCCGAGGCCCATCTGGTGGAGAGCGTGCTGGGCATCGACGTAGATGCCCGGGTGACCGATGTACTGGCCCACCGCGAGGCCGACTACTTCAACCAACTCCTGCCCAAGGCAGCCCTGACCTACTCCCTCCCTTACCGGGAGGCCGTGGAGGGCAACTTCTACCTTTCCCTGAACAAGGGCTACCGCGCGGGCGGCTACAACATACAGTCGTTTGGCGACATACTGCAGCCCGAGTTGCGCCGGTATGCCCAGCAGGCGCGGGCCGACCTCACGGTCGCGCACGACGAGGCGGCGTACGCCCAGATTCGCGACGCCATCCGCTACAAGCCCGAGACGTCGTGGAACTACGAACTGGGCACCCACCTGAACCTCTTCCAGCATCGCCTCCTGCTGGACGCGGCCCTCTTCTACATGGAGGTACACAACCAGCAGGTCTCCAAGTTTGCCAACAACTACGGCTACGGCCGACTGACGGTGAACGCGGCGAAGAGCTACAGCTGCGGACTGGAACTGGCCCTGCGCGGACGGGCGGTCGATAACCGCCTCTCCTACACGCTCTTCTACGGCTACACGCACGCGGCCTTCCGCCGTTTCGAGGACACCATCGACGGCCGGGACGTCTCGTACCGGGACAATCTTGTTCCCTTCGTCCCCGCCCATACGCTGGCGGGCAGCATCGACTTCCGCATCCCCCTCGGTTCCCCTGTCCTGCAGGCGCTCACGCTCGGGGCCAACGCCTGTGCCCGCGGCCGTATCTACTGGGACGAGGCCAATACGTACAGCCAGGCCTTCCATGCCACGCTCGGGGCCCACGTGCGGCTGGACTTCAGGCACAACGTCTCCCTGAATCTCTGGGGCCGCAACCTTACCAACGCCCGCTACAACACCTTTGCCTTCGACAGCAGTGCTACGGGCAGCCGGCTCTACTTTGCCCAGCGCGGGGCTCCCCTACAGGTCGGGGCCGACCTTACGGTGAACTTCTGACCCTTTTATGAAGAAAACGGCGGGGGCGGATGCTCAAGGCATCCCTCCCCGGAAATCATGCCGCACGGGTGTGGTGTTCATGCCGCGCCGGTGCGGTGTACGCCAGGCTAATTTGTCATGTATCATGCCGCTGTGGCGTGATGATACATGACGCAACTCCCTCATGATACATGACGACAAATCGTCATGTATCATGACAATTTTGTATCATGAAGACGACACGCGACATATTTCTATAACAAATTGTCTTATAGCCTGTTACGAAACTTTCGGTAGATAAACGGCCACCCTCGATGTGAATATTTTAACATTTGTTAAAAGTGAACGCCAGGGTGCGCTTTTTCCAAGAAAAGTCCGTACCTTGTGGAAGATTTCGGAAACAGGACAAGGCAAAGATATGCTGTTAGTCATAAAAGTATTGTCGCTGGTCTGCTACCTGACAGGAGATGGCAGGATGGGGCAGGCGGAAGAGGAGAAAGACTCTGCCGCGATAAGCATAACGCTCGACCAGGAGCAGCCCTCCCTGCCCCGGACGGACGGTGGGCGGATACCCTATCGCCGACGCCGCCATCCGTGGGTGGCGGCCCTCGAGGTGGAGGGCTACAACCTGGGCCAGATGGCCATCAACCGGTATGTGAAGAAGGCACCGTTCGCATACATCACGAAGGAGTCGCTCAGGGAGAACATGAAACTGAACCACTGGTTCTGGGACTGCGACAAGCTGGTGACCAACGCTTTCGAGCATCCCTACATGGGCAACTTCTACTTCAACATGGCGCGCACCAACAATCTGTCCTTCTGGGAGTCGGTGCCCTATGTCGTGGCGGGCGACCTCTTGTGGGAGGTGCACGGGGAGAACGAACTCCCCTCGGTGAACGACTTCGTGACCACCGCCGCCGGGGGCGTGATAATAGGCGAGGTGATGTACCGCACGTCGCAACTGGTGATAGACAACCGCCAAAGGGGAGGGCGGCGCGTGGTGAGCGAACTCTGCTACCTGGTGCTGAATCCCGTTGGGGCCCTGAACAGGCTCATCGGCGGCGAGACCTGGCGCGTCGAGCATCAGGCGGACACGACACGCAGGGACAGGGAGGGCGAGATAACGCTGGGAGCGGGCGCCCGCCACCTCTCCGCCAGAGGCCCGGGAAGGGCCGACTTCTGGACGGCCTACCTGCAACTGCTGGTGAACTACGGCTCCCCCGCCCGGCCCGACCAGGGCAGGCCCTTCCAGTTCTTCCGCTCGACCCTGCGTGCCGTGATAGGCAGCCGGCAGGACGTCGTAGGCCGCTTCAACGTTGTGGGCAACCTGTGGCGAACGCCGCTCGGCAGGTACGGCGAGGGGCGCCAGACGCAGGCGGGATTTGGTATTTACCAACACTTCAACTACTACGCGTCGAACCCCGTCGGCGAGGGCGAAAGGCCCTACCAGATAAGCGAGGCGGCAAGCGCGGGGCCGGGGCTGAACATCGACCGCCAGTGGGGCCGACGCAACCATGTCGGAGAGGAACTGTATGCCAGCGGCGTCGTGATGGGATGTTCGCAGGACGATACGGGGAACCACTTCCCCGCGCGCACCTACAACTTCGGTAGCGGCTGGAGCCTGCGCTCCCATGCCTACCTGGACGTGGGGGAGTGGCTCCGCGTGTCGTTCGATGCGTGGCTCATGCGCCTCTATACGTGGTACGACTACGACGGTCCCCGCTTCGGGCAGGGCTATTACCGCCAGGGCAATGCCGGGCGTTCGCTGCAGTGGGTCCTTACGCCCACCTTGGAACTGCACCTGGAGAGCGGACCGTCGTTGTTCCTCCAGACCGACTACTTCCGCCGCCACACCCATTACCGCCACTTCGACGACGTGAGCAGCCACACGCTGGAGTGCAGCATGGGCCTTAATTGGAGATTCTGAAGCACCCCGGGGGGGATTATATTTCTTCGGCCGAGACGATGCCGTGGGTCACGGCATAGATGGTCAGGGCGGAGACGCTGCGCAGGTGGAGCTTGTCGCAGATGTTCTTGCGGTGGGTGATGACCGTGGGCAGCGAGATACACAGGCGGTCGGCAATTTCCTTGTTGATGAAGCCGCGGACGACGAGGGACAAGACCTCGACCTCGCGGGGCGACAAAGCCTCCTCCGACTCACCCATGCCAGACAGCTGAGGCCTGCCCTCATGGTGGGGATTTGGGGTGCCCCCGTGGGCGCGCTGGAAGAGTTGCAGGATGCTCCTGAGCAGGTCGTGCTCGAGTTGCGAGGTGTTCAGTGTGTGGAGGTGGGAGAACTGTGGCCCGGCGATGGGTTGCGCCGTCAGGACGATGGTCTGGCGCTGGCGCTGGAGGAAGTAGTCGGCATTGGCAATGAGCACCTGCGACGAGACGAAGAAGTGGACAAAGGGGGCCGCGGCGTCGGCCTCCTGCTCCATCGCCTCCACCGAGGAGAACACGCTGACGTCGGCCATGGGAGCCATGTCGCTGAGGATGTTCTTCAGGCCGGTGGCCTCCAGTGTGTTTTGGTCTATGATGGCTATGCGGGGAATCATGTGTTTTGGTCTAAAAGGTTAAGGGCGAACGTCTTGCTGACGAAGTTGTCGGTGCTTTGGCAGGCCTCCGAGGCAAAGGCCGTTGCGTAGTGGACGAGGCGTTGCCACTGGTCGCGGTCGAGGGTGGGCAGTTGCTGGCGCGTGATGCCGAGGCGGACGAGACCGTAGATGAAGCCCGCGTTGAAGTTGTCGCCGGCCCCGACGGTGCTCACTACGTTCGGCAGCCGGGGAGCCTCGAAGTCGAAGGCCGACGTGGGCGTGCAGATGGTGATGGTGCCGCCGCCTGCCGTGCAGATGAACAGGGGGCAGTACTTCGAGATGTGCTCCTCGTAGATGCGACGTGCGTCGCGCAGTTGGTACATGACCTCGAAGTCGTCGGCCGAGCCGCGCACGAGGGTGCTCTCGCGGAAGTTCTGGTGGATGGCGGGCAGGAGGGCCTCCAGTTCGTGGGCATGCGAGCGGCGGAAGTTCAGGTCGTAGTACAGTATGGCCCCGGCCTCGCGGGCAGCCCTTAGTGTGGGTGCCACCTGGGGGCGCATGCCCTCGCACACGGCGTAGTAAGAGCCGAAGAGCAGCACGTCGTCCCGGTGGAACTCGGGCATCAGCCACTCCTTGTGGGCCTTGGGCGTGTCTTTATAGAACTGGTAGGTGGCGTCGCCGTTCTCGTCCAGATAGGCCAGCGAGATGGCGCTCCGCTCGCCCTCGCGAACCTCAAAACTATCGATGGATACGCCGTTTTTTGAAAGAAAAGCCTGTGTGTCGAGCCCCACGCGGTCGTGGCCCGTATAGCCGATGAACCGGCAGGGCAGGCCCGAGCGGCCGATACTGATGATGCTGTTGAAACTGCTGCCGCCCGGCACCGCTGCCACGGGTTGCCCCTGGCGGAAAAGTATGTCCATGATGGTCTCGCCCATCGCCGTTACTGTGCGCATGCTGAAGTAATGTTTAGCGCAAAGGTACGGAATAATTCTGAAAGAAAGATGGTAATGTCGGCTTTTTGTTGTACCTTTGCGCCCAAAATCCAACGATACATGACAGATTTTAAGGAAATGGGCCTTAGCGGCGAGTTGCTGAAGGCCATCGAAGAGCAGGGTTACGAACATCCCATGCCCGTGCAGGAAAAGGTAATCCCCTGGCTGCTGGGCGGGGAAGAGGGCGACCTCGTGGCCCTGGCCCAGACGGGGACCGGGAAGACGGCGGCCTACGGGCTGCCGCTGCTGCAACGCTTGCAGGATGCCACGCTTACGGGACAGCCGCAGGTGCTCATCCTCTCGCCCACGCGCGAACTTTGCCTCCAGATAGCCGACGACCTGCAGGGCTTTGCCAAGTACCTGCCCGAGGTGCGCATCCTGGCCGTCTATGGCGGAGCCAACATCGAGCCGCAGATACGTGCCCTGAAGGCTGGGGTAGATATCATCGTGGCCACGCCGGGCCGACTCGTTGACCTGATGAAGCGCAAGCGGGTGGCCGTCCTGGACGAGGTGAGCTACGTTGTCCTGGACGAGGCCGACGAAATGCTCTCGATGGGCTTCCAGGAGGACCTCGACGCCATCCTCGAGGGTGTGCCCGCCGAGCATCGGACGCTGCTCTTCTCGGCCACGATGAGCAAGGAGATAGAGCGCATCGCCAAGAAGTACCTGACCAACTCGCACGAGATACAGGTGGGCAGCCGCAACGAGGGGGCCGAGAACGTCAACCACATCTACTTCATGGTGCAGGCCAAGGACAAGTATCTGGCCCTGAAGCGTGTGGTCGATTACTTCCCCCGCATCTATGCCATCATCTTCTGCCGCACCCGGCTGGAGACGCAGGAGGTGGCCGACAAACTCATCCGCGACGGCTACAACGCCGACGCCCTGCATGGCGAACTCTCGCAGCAGCAGCGCGACCTGACGATGCAGCGATTCCGCCAGCACCGCGTCCAACTCCTGGTGGCCACCGACGTGGCGGCCCGTGGGCTGGATGTCGATGACCTGACGCACGTCATCAACTACGGTCTGCCCGAGGACGTAGAGAACTATACCCACCGCAGTGGCCGTACGGGCCGCGCCGGCAAGAAGGGTACCTCGATAAGCATCGTCCATAGCCGCGAGCGGGGCCGTATGCGCCAGATAGAACAGGTCATCAAGAAGGAGTTTGTGCGCCAACCCCTGCCCGAGCCGCGCGACATCTGCGGCAAACAGCTCTACCACGTCATCGACGAGATAGAACGCGTGGAGGTGGATGAGGAACAGATAGCCCCCTTCATGGAGGAGGTTGGCAAGCGCTGGGAGTGGCTCGACAAGGAGGACATCATGAAGCGCCTCCTGAGTCGTGAGTTCGGTCGTTTCCTGCGCTACTATGCCAATGCACCCGAGATAGAGGAAGTGGCCGAGAAGAGTGAAAAGGGAAAAGAGAAAGGTGAGAAGAAGCGTAAGAAGGGCGACCATACGGCCGAGGAGGGCTACACGCGACTGTTCCTCTCGGTGAGCAAGATCGACGGATACTTTGCCAAGGAAATCATCAAACTTATCAACGACCACGTCGAGGGCGATAAGGTAGAGATTGGCCGCATCGACCTCTTGAAGAACATCTCCTTCGTGGAGGTGGCCGAGGAGGATGCCGACCGCGTACTGCGGGGCCTGAAGGGAGTGCGCGTTCGTGGTCGCGTGCTGACCGTTGACCGGGCCGACACACCCAACGACCACCGCAACAAGAAGCGCAGTATGGCTCCGAAGGATGGCGACAAGCCCCGCAAGGGCAGTAAGCGAGAAAACAGATTCCCCACCGACTTCTTTGACAAACCCGAGAAGAAAGGCAAGAAGCGGAAGCCCAGTCGCGAAGAGCGCGGATATACCGAGCCCAGAGGCAAGAAATTCAAGAAGGAAGACTGGATGAAGTTTTTGCACCCCGACAAGAAATAAATGACAGATATGAAACGAATTATTCTCCCCCTGCTGCTCCTGTGCAGCATGGCATCCAAGGCCGACGAGGGCATGTGGATGCTCAACCGAATCGACCCGAAGACGGCCGAAGTGATGAAGAGTCTGGGCCTCCAGCTTACGCCCCGCGAACTCTACAACCCCGACGGTGAGAGCCTGAAGGACTGCGTGGTCGATTTCTGCGACTTCTGTTCGGGTGTCGTAGTGAGTCCCCAGGGACTGGTGTTCACCAACCACCATTGCGGCTTCTCCGGCATACAGAAACTCTCGACCACCGAGGACGACATCCTGAAGAACGGTTTTGCGGCCAGAAGTTTCGAGGAGGAGCGCCCCGTGGAGGGATTCTTCGTGCGCTTCCTGGAGCGCACCGAGGAGTGCACGGGCCGCGTGATGCGCGCCATGGACGATATCTACAAGGCCAACCCGAAGGTGGACCCCAAGCGGTTGGACTACGAGAACCTGGACTCGGTGATGTCGGCCGTAGAGAAGGAATATACGGAGGCCAATCCCGGCCGCTATTGCCTTGTGCGTTCGTTCTACGGCGGCAACGCCTACTACGTATCTATCTATAAGGTATATAACGACGTCCGGCTGGTCTTCGCACCTACGCAGACGCTGGGTAAGTTCGGCGGCGATACCGACAACTGGATGTGGCCGCGCCAGACGTGCGACTTCAGCGTATTCCGCATCTATGCCGACAAGGATGGCGAACCTGCCGAGTATTCTCGGGACAATGTGCCCTTGAAACCGAAGCGCTACGCCAAAGTGTCCATCGACGGATTCCAGCCTGGCGACTACTGCATGACGGTGGGCTATCCCGGCTCGACCGACCGCTATCTCTCGTCCTATGGCATTCGCGAACGCGTGGATGGCATCAATGTTTCGATGATTGACGTGCGCGGCAAGAAGCAGGAGGTGTGGAAGCGGTGGATGGACTCGGACCGCGCCATTGCCATCAAGTACGCCTCGAAGTTCGCTTCGTCGTCGAACTACTGGAAGAACTCCATCGGCATGAACAAGGCCGTCCGGGAACTGGATGTCATCGGCCAGAAGCAGCAACTGGAGCAGGACATCCGCCGTTGGTACGGCAAGAACGCAGGCTTGAAGGCCCGCTTCGGCACGATGTTCGACGAACTCTCCGAGGCTTATGGCAATCGCTTCGAAGCTATGCGAGCCTACGGATTCTTCTCAGAGACTTTCCTTCGCGGTATCGAACTGCGTCGCGTGGCTGCCGTTGCTGCATCGAAGCCAACGGATATGGATTCAACAGAGGTCGAGTTGGCTCGCGAACAGGCGAAGGCCTTCTTCAAGGATTATGATGCCCGCGTGGATGAGGAAACGATGGCTGTCCTCCTCGACAATTATCGCCAACAAGTCGGACCCGAGTACCTGCCCAGCCTGTATAAGGACATCGACAGCCTCTTCAAGGGCGACACCCGGGCCTACGCCCACGACCTGTTCTCGCGTACCGTGTTGAAGGACATCTCTTGTGTGGAGAAGTTCGCAGCAGACAGTACTCTGCGCCAGACCGACCCCATGTTCAAGTATTACGAGAGCGTCCGCGACTTCCAGACGGATATTGCCAAGCGCATTCGCGCCGACCGCCAGACCATCGACTACAACGAGCACATGCTGACCCAGGCCATCCTGGAGCGCGACCAGGAGACACCGCACTATAGCGACGCCAACTTCTCGATGCGCCTCTCCTACGGCTACATCCAGGACTACACGGCCGGCTCGCAGCACTTCGACTACTACACCTCCAGCCAGAGCCTGCTTGACAAGGCTGCCAAGCAAGGGGAAATCGAAGACTATGCCCTGGAAGATGACATCGTATCGTTAATTAAGAAGCGTGACTTCGGACGCTATGCCGACCCCGGGGACAAGGACCTCCACCTCTGCTTCCTCTCGAACAACGACATTACGGGCGGCAACTCCGGTTCCCCCATGTTCAACGGTCGGGGTGAGCTCATAGGTCTGGCCTTCGACGGCAACTGGGAGGCCATGTCGGGCGACATCACCTTCAACCCCGACCTCCAGCGCTGCATCGGCGTCGATATCCGCTTCGTCCTCTACCTCATCGACCGCTGGGGCCATGCCGACCGCCTGATAAAGGAGCTCAATCTGTAAAGAGTGGCATACTAAAGTCCCATTTTTCCTCGGTAAGAAGTGACAGGACCTACTTCTTTTTCGCGTCGAAATGATACGTGAAAGAGAGGTTTACGAAGTGGTGCCTCTGGTTCCGCCACGTATAGATGTTCTGATAAGCCGTTTGCTGGGTATAGAAGGTGTCAATCTGGTTCAGGATGTCGTTCGCCTCCAGTCGCAGTCGGGCCTTATTTTTCAAGAATTTCCATGTGACGGAAGCATTCCAAATCAGGTAATTGTTGTTCATGGCATCAATGAGATAACCATGGCGGAAGTATTCCGTCAGTCTTGAGTTTATCGTCAGATGTTCCCACTCCAGCGTAATGTCCGCTCCCACACGTTCGTTCCAGAGCGTTGTGTTTTGCTGCGACGTATTGGAAAATCGTAGTTGGTTCATGCCAACAATTGTAAACACCGAACATTTCAGCCATAGGTGGTCGTAGCTGAGCGTGAGGTCCTCCGAGGGGGAAAAATTGTTGCAACGGTTTCGCTGCAGCGGACCTGTCTCATCCGTTCGTGTAAGGTAGCTATACGTCTGGGCAAACCGTATGTTCAGCGTGCTTTTCAGACGGAACTCGTTACCCAGACCCTGGTCATATCCGAATTTCACTCCTTCCTGACGGCCACCGCGCACCATTTCGGGGTGTATGGTATAGACGCTGGTCAGCGGATTGTACGTCTGCACATATTGTACGACACGGTCATTGTTCTGAAAATTCAAGGCGAGGTCCACCATTCGTTGTCTCTTGCTGTTGACATTGTTACTGCTGAGCGAAAGGGTGTTGCTGTGTGTGTTGCGCAATCCGGAGTTACCCTCACGGATATACAGTGGGTCTCTGTCGTCGCGATAGTGCAGGGTCTCGATGAGTTTAGGTTGTGTAGTGCGGAAGTCGTAGCTCAGTTCTAAGGCCGATGTTTTCTTTACCTTCCATTTCACTTTCAGTTCAGGCCGCCAAAGCAGGGCGTGGCGGGTTGCCGTAGTATCGAGGTTGCCACGTCCATAGTGCTCATGTTCGCGTACGGCTTCCCAGGACACCTTGGGCAATAGTTGGAAGGCGTTGAGATTGATGGTTGAACCCAGATTGATGCTGTGGATGTCGCTTCTATAGCGGTCGTCATAGCTGTTGCCATGGTCTCGCATATCGTCCGCAAAGAAATCCTCCACATCGTGTTGGTACATATCTCGAAAGCGATAAGTTACATTGAGCAACACGTTCCTGTGCACCCACTTTCGCCCTAATGCTGTCAGGAGGGTCGTAAGGCCGTTCGTGGGGGTGTGGGTTGACTGCTTCAGCGTCTCTCTCGTTCCATCCCCGACGAAATGTTCGATGTTTCTCTCGGTCAGGCCATTCCGAAGGCTTTCGTTGTAATCCACACTGGCCGATAAACTCACGGAGCCCGTCTTGAAGTAATGTGTCCAACTGGCATTGGCCCCCACTATCGTAGAATGTTTCTCATAGACCTCACGTGTACGATTCCTCAGTAGCATACCAGGCAATCCCAGTGAGTCGAAGGCCGCAGCGAGGGGTTGTCTCCACACGTCGTAGGGGTCGTTGTCGAACTGTGCCGCACGATATTCGCTGCGATCACGCAGGCGATAATGGCTAAATGTAGCACCCAGACTGACCGTGTTCTTGACATTGAACGCCCTTCGGAATCTGGCCTCTGCATTGGGGTTCAGGACGTGGCTGCGCTGGTAGTTGGAACTTGCCGTATAATTATATGTCTCTCCCGGGAAGAAGTTTTCTGTGTCCTTGCGGCGGTAGGCCCAGCTGTCATCGTGCGCCACACCGCCACTGACCGACCAATAGTTACGTAGCGTCTGTCCCGCCTCCTTCCGGTTCCAATTGTGCTGGTAGCCCGCTGCACCATACTGCTCCCGACCGAAGCCCTTCGACATGGTTGCAGATGCTCTCCCCATAGCCACGCGGCGTTGTTTGGCAAGGTCGTTTACCGAGGCGGTCAGCATCATGGGGTGGCTCTCCGAGAGACGTTGTACGGTTGCTTCAGCATCATAGTGCTTGGGCGTCTGGTAGGCACCGCTTACGTCGCCATAGAACTTATCGAGGAAACTCTTCTTTATCTTCAAGTCGAGCACCATATCCTCGCGCCCATCGTCCCGGCCCGTCCGCTCGCTGAACTCCGATGCCTTGTTGTATGCCTTGATGGTCTCCACGGCTTCGGCCGGCAGCTGGTTGTAAAAGCCTGGGCCACCCAAGAACTTCTCGCCGTTCATGACTACCCGGATGGGTTTCCCGTTAAAAGTCAGGTCGTTTCCGTTCATCTCCACACCAGGCAACTGCGCGATGAGTTCTTCCAGCCGCGCCCCTTTTTCCAGATGAAACGCCTCGGGGTGGAACACAATGGTGTCGCCGCTCATGGTGAAGCGTCGCATACGCCCTTTCACTTCCAACGCCTTCATCATCACCTCCGATGGCTTCAGCAGGATGTCGCCCAAATCTACAGTATCTCGGTCATTGTCGGAAATGGCAATATAGTTTACCTCCTTCGGGTAGTAGCCAATCAGTCGCGCCGTGATTTTGCCCGAAGTGTTGGAGAAGAACAGGAATCGCCCCAGGGAATCCGTAGGCAGATGGCTATTGTATCGGATATCCCTGTCGTTCTGTTTGTATGCTCCGCTACATAGCAAGTCAACACCCGGTAGCACCTCGCGGGTTTCGGCATCGATTACGCGACCGCGGATAATCTCAGCCCTTGAGGGCGAGATTACCGCGATACACATACATAGCGTTATAAACGTAATTCGGTGCAACATAAAGATGTTATTATCAAGCTCTCGCGACAAAGTTACGTATAATAGGAAACCCCTGCAAACGATATAGGTGTTTTTTCAACGATTCAATCAAAAAAAAGTGCTGGAAGATTGAACGCAATCTTCATTTTGCAAACAGTAATCATGACACTGCTCGGCACAATCCTCTTCGTCAAAAGCTTTGAAGGGGGGGATTTCTTGTGTAGAGTCATCCTCCATGCGAAGTGTACAAGTACACAAGCCTTCCTCGGAGCCACTGCCAGAGCCACTGCCAGAGCCACTGCCAGAACCACTGCCAGAGCCACTGCCAGAGCCACTGCCAGAGCCACTGCCAAATCCACCGGAAATAGCTTTCATTTCCTCAGGTGTGAGCACTTCTCCTATAGGCTGTGCTCCATTGAAATTCATTTTCTTCATAATTGTAAATTTTAATTGTTAATGATATGGAGTCAGACTCCGTTGATATTTTCTTTTACTGCTTCTATAGTCATAGATTCTAATTCATTTGCCCATTTAGGGATAACATAACCATGATGTTCCAGCCGTTGTAGATAAGGATATTCACTTACCCCCATTAGACATTCTTTTATATTGTTAAACCCCGCATTTTCCAGCATTCTATGAAGGGACGAATAATCATATATCATCTGGTGACCCCACAAATGCATAAAGTTGTTTATAACAAGTGCCATCGGCAAGTCTTCATGCTTTTGAATAAAGTCCGCATACATTCGGGGTGAAAATTGTTGCAGACTCCACAGAGCATATTGTTGGTGAATTTCTTTATATGGCTCATTATATAGCTTGATAAGGAAATCCAATCTTGGCATCGTTAGCCTGAGAACACCGCCAGGCTTTAAGGTTCGGTAACACTCTTTTAGCATGGAAACACCACTCTCGTACGATAGATGCTCAAACATGTGCTCTGAGAAAATGTAGTCAAGTGTATTTTTTTCCAAAGGAAAAGGTTCACTGGCATCTAAATATGAGACAGGCCCATGTGTATGCAAGTCGGTATTCAACCAGCCTCTTAAGATGTTCTCCCCACATCCCAAGTGTAATGCCTTGATTGGCATACCTGATAGAATAGAGGCGATATTTTCATCACGGAGAGTAAACTCATGCTTCATGATTCCATATTTCTTAATTACCCGCAAATAGTCATCCGCTTTTTCTTTACTCTTTTCAAAGTAACGTGTTATTTCTCCTTTTCTGTTGTTCGCTATGGTAACATCAGAATAGCCAAAGTCTCTTTGGATGGAAATAAAAGGTAAAGTAATGAGTTTATTCGTGAGTATGCGGGAGAGGAATTCATCAGCGACATCAGTATCGTTGAATTCAGCATTAAGAATTTTGGAAAATGCTCGCCTATAGATGACGATAAACTGTGTACACCAAAGCCAGTCAACCCAGAATAGCCCATTTCTGACTGGAGCAAGATAACCAAAACCGCCAATGCCTCCAGAGAGCATGTCTGTTCCCATCAATCCTGCCTCCCATACTTGTTTCAAAAACAGATAGCGATTATAGTTGGGGGTGAAAGTATGATCATCCTCACAAATGAGAATAACGTCTTCTCCGTCCATATCCGCTTTCTTTACAATCTTACAGATACTTTGCCACAGGCCCACGTTTCTGCGAGAATGGGAGCAAGCGTTAACAAAATGCAAATCAAACTCCTCGTGTTCTGCGAATTGTAACTCTATGTGCCTTTTTCTGTCGGTTCGGTTTGGTAGGTTTATTATGTACGTCGGCAAAGCTATATCTTCAGGGCTCTCCAATGACGGTAGATTCTCAAAACGTGGATGTTGGTAAAACTGACGGACTTTATTGTGCCATTGGAGTTGCTTGAGCGTATTTATGAATAGGGAAGGGACTCGTCCCTTTTGATTATTTGCACTTGTAGCATCGGAATATCCAAAGTCTGCTTGAGTGCTAATATAAGGATATATTACAAAAATATTATCCGAAAGTCTTGACAAGAAACTATCCGTCACATGTCCTTCTTCTGTGGTGCAGGAAAGGATAGAAGCATAGAAGCGTTTGAATACAACGGTGAACTGCATACCATTAAACGCGTTTACCCAAAATAGCTTGTCGCTGACTTGAATCGGTTTGTCCATCCAACTCATGCCACCTGATAGCAAATCGGCACCCAATGCGTCAGCTCTATGAATGTTTGTGAATAGGACATCGGGGGTGTATTCGCTTGTAAACTGATGGTCGTCCTCGCAGAATATAAAATAAGGAGAACCTTTTTGGAATTCCATGGATACTATCTGATAGAAAGTCTTCCATAGCCCCCAAGCACCGTGCTTGTGTTCTATAGCAGGCACAATATGTAATTCAAACTCTTCGCGTCCAGCATATTGAGCCAGAATAGACGCTTTGCGGTCAGTCCTTTTCTTGAGATTTGGCACATATACTTGTATTGGAGCGGAACTCATAGGCATCATGTAATAACTATTTTCTTAAAATCTTCTATGCTATATGTTCGGGGTATATGGTACCCGTTGATAAGAACTGTTGGAGTGGCACTGAAACCAGTCTGCTTGCGCCATTCAATATGTTGGCTGTATTCTTTTGTTACAGTATCTGCCGTGTCATCTAAATTTAGATTTTTAAAAAATAAATAACGCTTCGTCATACCTCCTGTGTACCATTTCCCATATAGCTGCCATGCAGTTTCCTCCCCCAGTTGCTGATATATGGCAATTAAGAGCCTGCACACGTGGTCATATTTTTTACCGAAAGAGGAGAAAACAAATTGTACACAACACATGGTAAGGTTGATACTGGAAAGGCGGGCATGCATCGTAGCACATGGATTGCAGTAAGGATTTGTAAGAACGGTCAATCGATAGGGTGCGTTGGGGTTGCCAAATCGGATGGAAGGGTTAGCTTCTACCTCAAATCTTTTTTCTTTTTGTAGGATGGAGTCAAAAACCTCTCGCCTCAATTTAAAATTATTAAAGTTTCTTCGACATTGTTCTGTTTGATGTGCTTTCGAAACGACTGCGAGTAGCAGATGAATGCTAAGAGTTGCGATGGTATAAAGGAGGAATACAATGAAGAAAGATAGAAGAATTCCTATTTTAGCAAAGGGAGAGGATATGAAGACAAAGGAGGTGATGGCCTGAAGTATAAAGATACCTTGGACCATCAAACAAAGTGTGCACCAAGCATGTGCGCGAAAACGCTGATACCATAGGCTCCATGCTGTATATCCTAAGGCTGCAAAACTGAATACTTCGAGAATGGGAACAGCATCAGGGGAAAAAAGGAGGACGAGAAGATTAACCGTAAAGTAAGCCTCTCCTATCTCACTCCAACTGATTCCCCCAACCGCTTGGGCGGCAGGTGTATCTAACAAGTTTGTACAAGTGGTATGCTTTAATAGGTTGCAAAGCCGATTGGCCACATTGTTCGACTTGTTTAGTTGACGTTGCAAGAGTAAGTAACTAAGATAAAAGCCAACTAGATTAAGAATGAAGAGTATGAGTGTAGAAAGAGAATATTGGGACGCATGCAGAATGGCAGCAATACTCAAGATAATGATTACCGAACAAATGTCCCCTCCTATTTTTAGGGCCTGTATCTTTTCTGCGCGATGATGCTCTTTATAATGTGGTTCACCCGCATTGTCTGTGTGGGATAACAATAATATAACGCCGCTCCACACCCCCTTGAATTGCTCGTGTGATATGTGAATGGCCGTGTCGTACCAGTGATAAGATATTTCGTCTGCTGTAATGGAGGTAACCAGTACTAAATCGCCAGATACTTGGGCAATGAAGGGCGTTTTCAAGTCGGATAATACTACCTCTTTATTGTTAAAGCGAATCCCCTCGCTTTCCACTCCATACTCTGCCAGCAAACAATGTAGCCCATAAAGTGTGTGCTTGTATGGGTGTTCTTCGAACTTTCGATTGGTATAACTGCAAGTGAAGGGTATATGCAGTTCCTCGCAGATCTTCACGAACAGGTTCTTTGCCATCATCAACTTTATTAAATATTGCGATTTGACTATGGGCTAATTATAGCTCAATGTAGCAATAGAAAGTAATGCTACCGCAAATGATTTGCAGCTCGTAGGTGCCGGAAAGGGTGGCGGGGAATACGATGGAAGTCTGGTTTTCCTCGATGAAATCGGAGAAAACGACGGTTTCGTCTTCATCAAGCAGCCGTACCGTACAGCCTTCAAGGGCTTCGTCGAAGGTCAGCACGTTGCCGTCCAGATAGACCTCTGGAACGAGAATGGGGGATTTGGCGAGTGGTGTCTGCTCACTACCTGTGTTAGTGGGTTTGACTGTTAGAGGTACGGGCTCTCCCCCGTCTGCATAAGATGTGGTTGGGGAGGATAGTAACCCGATGAAGACGGATAAGTAGATTAATCTTTTCATATCTTTATGTTTTTGAAATGTAATGGCACAAAAATATGAAAAAGTTTTAAGATATAATCTATTTTAGATTGGGGTATAGTTCATCAAATTACATCATAGCGTGGTCCTAAATGAGTATTAAAGGGTTGAAAAACAGATAATTGCAATGAATTTTACATCAAATTACATCGGAGGAGCCTTTGCAGGCTCTTTTCCAGGTTTTCAGTCCCGTTCTCTCCAAATAACTTTTTGTTAGCCTTACTTTTAGAATTGGAGATGCTTTGTGGCGTTTTGTCTAATAGTGTAGTTACTTTATATGTGTCAAATCCGAGAATAAGCAGAATGCATACAAGCAGTTCTTGATTCGAAAGCCGGACCTCCTGCATCTTATCATAAACACGAGGGTAATGATACTTAAATGCTGATTGTAATTTGTTGAGGTCGTTTTCATTAGGCCGTGGGACATTTTTTCTTTCAAACCATTCACGGCATTTTATTACGTGCCTATTCTTGTCAATCGAGTCCGCTATGCCATTCGCAGCCATAGTTGCTATTTTCTGCTCGTAATCACTGATGCGTGACTTGAGATTCTCCATTTCCTGATATCTCTGCAATAAACGATTACTTGTCTCGTCTGCAATTTCATATTCTTTATCGTTATATGTTTGCCTGAGAAGATTGTAATTTTTCTCTAACAATTCATAGTCTTTGGTCTTTTGCTGATATTCTTTTATTGCAGATGTATACTTCTCTGTCAGCTGTCGGTACTCCTCTTGACGGCGCCATGCCAGCGTCTTAATTCTGTAATATTTAATATAAGAAAGAAGGATGATTATCGCGAAAGTTGATAATGAAAACAGAAGGAGGTATAGCGATATCTTTGTATCTCTAATTTTTTGTTCGGCAATTTGCTGATTCCTCTCATATCGGTACATGGCAGAGGACTGGATGATAGCCTCGGCTTGCCTTGTACCTCTCCACTGCATGAGCGCCTGTTCGTGAAGCCGGGAATATTTTACGATGGAATCGGTATTTCCAGTTTCCTCATAGACGGATAGCAGCCCCTCGCTGCTTTCTAATTGGTAGTTATATGATTGCAGCCTGCGGAAATAGTATTCGGCAGAGTCCAGCCTGCCAGTACCTTTATAATATAGCCCTTTGCTGTTGTAGTAGTGCTCATGTCCCTTGACAATGTTCCCTTCTTCGTCAAACAAGCCAGATTCTTTTTCAAAGATATCCATGTAATGAAGGGCACGAGGATAATTGCCGTTAAGAAGGCTGACATATATTGCTGTCGGATAGACGCGGGCAGAGTATTCCCGATGTCCAAATTTCAGGTATAGTCTGCGTGCCTTTTCTGTCCTTTGTAAAACTTCAATGGAATCGCCTATTTCCTGACAGGGTATCACGCTTCGTTCAATACCTACAATATAGTTAAAGGTATCTTTTGCCAATAAAGCATACTTGCTATAGGATTCCAGCGCCTCTAACTCATTAAAGGGGAGATTTTGCAACTCATATATCATGGCCATCTGCCCATAAACACGGAAGAGGGTAGAATAGTCGCAATCGGCGCTGGAGGTATCGGCCTGCTCTGCGGCCACGTTATAGTAATGCAGGGCGGCCGGCGCCTCGCCCATGTCGCGGTAGGCGCAGCCGAGCATGTAGTAGGCTCGCATGCGGAGGTTCCGGCTGTGCCACCCGTGGTCGTAGTGGCGGACGAGTGCCTTTCCGATGGAGTCGGAGAGGAAGGGCTGGTCGGTCCGGTTCATCTCCTCAGCCTGCTCCAGCAGGGCCTGCATGCGACGGTTCTCCCCCGTGCAGGCGGAGAGCAGGAGCAGGGCAGCGATATAGAGTAACAGGTGTTGCTTTTTCATGGTTCAGTCTTAATGTGGGGACAAAGTTACGGAAAAACGAGCGCAGAACAAAATAAGCTTGTTTATTTTTTATGCCGAGTGGCAGTAAGTTCGGCGAAGCCAAAGTTACGGAAAATAATCGGAAACGGCAAATCGGCCTGCCCTGGACGAGAATCTGCTTCCCTGGCAACCAGTCACTGGTTAAATTTTAACCAGTGACTCCTTTCGGCGAAACCAGTGACTGGTTTC